>CBDFFH010000037.1:0-167254 GCA_965246715.1 Chamaesiphon sp.
TGCCGAAGTTCCGTCCACAATTCGCCCTGCTATCCCGTCCGACACTCCGGCGTTGCTCGACCTAGCGATCGCAGCGGGGATGTTTCTGCCTACCGAGGTCGATTTCCTCCAGGAAGTATTGGATAATTGTCCTGCCGACCATCGAGTCGAGATTTGGTCGGACGACCCTAGTGGCTTGCCGATTGGAGTGGTATATTTTGGCCCGAACGCCATGTCCAACCGCACATGGGATCTGTGGATGATTGCCGTCGCACCAGAACGCCAGGGACAGGGCATCGGTGGCGAGCTGCTGCGGTTCGTAGAGGCACATGCCCGTGCGGGTGGCGGTCGATTGTTGATTATCGAAACCAGTTCTCTGCCAAAGTACGATGGGACTCGTGCGTTTTATCGCAAGTATGGATATAAAGAGGTCGGTCGCATCCCAGACTTCTATGCGGATGGGGATAGCAAGGCTATTTATATGAAGCGGATAGCGGAAAATTAACCGCATCTGAGCTACCTGTCCCGAAACCCAAGCAACTAAAATCCCAAAGGGCAAAAATATGAAATTTGGCTACACGATTATCTATGTCTCGTCAGTAGCGGAGACATTAGGCTTTTACAAAGACGCATTCGGCTTTGAGACGCGTCTTTTAGTTGAATCAGGCGAGTATGGTGAATTAAATACAGGCGAAACAGTGCTAGCTTTTGCCGCACATGAAATGGGTCAAATGAATCTGGGCGGACACTATCAAAAAACCGATCCCCAGGCTGTGCCTTTTGGCGTTGAATTGGCATTTGTCACCGATCATGTCGAAGCAGCTTATACCAAGGCAGTTGCTGCTGGTGCAGTTGCGATCGCCGAACCTAGGACAAAGCCTTGGGGTCAAGTGGTGGCGTATGTTCGGGCGAAAGAAGGATCGTTAATTGAGCTTTGTTCTCCAATCTAAACACTTGGCTACGATCGGCAAAAGGTCGGGTCTTAAATCCTTCAAGCATCGCTGACGACTTATTTTTCGGTAGTTCATATCATTAACCAATTACAACGGAGATTGACAATGACGATCGACCTTTATACCTACGGCACACCCAACGGACGCAAAATTTCGATTATGTTGGAAGAAGTTGGCATCGCTTACAACACTCATAAAATCGATATCGGTAAGGGCGAACAGTTTAGCGAAGAGTTTTTGGCACTCAATCCCAACGGTAAAATTCCGGCGATCGTCGATCGGGAAACCGGAATTAGTGTCTTCGAGTCGGGTGCTATTCTCATTTACCTCGCCGAGAAGACTGGTAAACTACTCCCTACTGAGCTATCAGCACGGTTTGATGTGTTGCAGTGGCTGATGTGGCAGATGGGCGGCTTCGGGCCGATGTTTGGGCAGTTGAGTCACTTTGTCCGCTCTGCCCCAGAAAAACTCCCCTATCCGATCGATCGCTACAAAAAGGAAGTCCAACGGCTCACGGCTGTGTTGGAAAAGCAGTTAACAAATCGGGAGTTTATCTGTGGCGACTACTCGATCGCGGATATTGCCATTTTCCCCTGGGTTAAAGGCTATGAATTCCTCAAAGGTAGCGAAGTTTTAGCGGGGTTCGCGCTCGATGAATATCCAAATGTCCTGCGGTGGAGTCAAATGTTGGAACAACGTCCAGCCGTTCAGCGCGGGATGGCAGTACCAGAGTAGCAAATCAGTTGGGTTGAGGATATTTGCGCCGCTTTAACACCGCCCTCGATTGAAATCGGGGCTAACAATCCAAAGTCCGCCTACGCGAACTATGATTCCTAACCCGCGCAGACGGGTTTTGCAGCACTAGCAGCGATTTTAACCGCTGACTTGTCGATCCTTATCCAGAGCAACAGTCAACCGATCGGGAGGGCATAGTGAGTAATTTAGGTGGCTGCCTTTGTGGAGCATTACGGTATCAGGTTAATGATAAACCGATCGATAGTGGCTATTGCCATTGCCGGATCTGCCAGCGATCGGCAGGTGCTCCGGTTTTGGCATGGGCAACTTTTTCGGTTCAGGCATTTATTTATACACAAGGTATACCTTCGGTTTATCGATCTACCCCCCAATATCAACGGGAATTTTGTGGCAGTTGTGGCACCCAAATTGCTTTTCGCCAGATCGAAGGCGCAACGACAGTTGATGTTACCATTGCCAGTCTCGACGATCCGGCACTACTACCACCCGCTTACCATATCTGGACTCTGAGCCAAATTCCTTGGTTCGATCCGCTAGATGAGCTACCACGGTACAAGGACTCTGGGCCAGATCGTTAGATGGATTGTTCGGTCGATTTTAGGAGCTGTATTGTGAGCATAAACTATCGAGTTGCGGCGATCGCCGATCTTGCTACTCTGTTGGAGTTCGTTCGAGAATTTCACCTCAATGAAAACTTGCCATTTGATGAAAGTATCGATCGCGAGGTTCTCAAGCATTTCTTGGCTGATGCTTCTTTTGGTCGAGCGTGGTTCATTCAGCAAGCAGATGAGGCGATCGGCTACATTATTTTGACGTTAGGATACAGCTTAGAGTATCGGGGACGAGATGCCTTTATTGACGAGCTTTATCTCCGCCCCCAGTATCGCGGGCAAGGGATTGGCACTCAGACGCTGGCATTTGCTGAGGATGCCTGCCAAGAGTTGGGAGTTCGAGCACTGCATTTGGAGGTAGATTTTGAAAATCCAGATGCCCAACGTCTCTATCACAAAAAGGGGTATCAACGTCATCAGCGTTTTCTCATGACTAAACATTTGTTGGTAGCTCCTTTGTTGTGATACCAATTTATGTTGAATCGATCGATTATGCTAAAGAGGACATCTAAGATGAGCGATGAATAGCATAGCTGGGAAATTGTAGACAAGCAAACTGATGGTAAAGGTTCACTTACGCAAAATTACTCGCGACAATCTGCGATCGTGTCTGAGTCTTCAGGTGCATGATTCGCAGCTAAGTCTAGTTGCCACACCCGCACAGTCACTAGCCGAAGCTTACGTCGATTCAAATCTGTTTCCCTTGGCGATTTATGATGTGGCGGCATGTGGCTACGAACAGCCTGAGGTGCCTGTAATTGGCTTTCTGATGTATGAGATTGTCGCGGGAGTCGGATTCATCATGCGGTTGACGATCGATCGTCAGTATCAGCGTCAAGGTTATGGACGAGCCGCGATGACTGAAATAATTCGTCGTCTCAAATTGTGTCTTGATGTAGAAATAATTGCCACCAGTTATCGCAAAGAAAATGAAGTAGCTGCTGGGTTATATCGAAGTTTAGGATTTCGGGAATGGGACATCTCCTTTGCCACAGCTCACCCAACAGAGGTTTATGTAAAACTGGAAGAATAGGAATGCTACCCGCTCGACAATATTGTGTCAGTAATTCTAGTTCTTGAAAACTCCCCATCGCCCCCATGCAAATTGACACCTTCAGTCGAATGTCACTGTTTTCTAACCTGAATGACGAGCAGTTGCAGTGCATCGCCGGACTGGGCAGCGAAATCGCGATCGATCGCGGCACGCAAATTGCCAAACAAGGCGATCCGGCACTATCACCACCCGCGTATCATATCTGGACTCAGAGTCAAATTCCTTGGTTCGATCTGCTAGATGAGCTACCACGGTACAAGGACTCCGGGCCAGATCGTTGATGGATCGTTTTAATCGCCGAAGCGGTTTTTTTAGAAGAACAACGTACCAAAGGGGAACCAAATGTCACTGATAATTATCGCCACGATCGAAGCTAAACTAGGCATGGAAGCGCAAATGCGCCAGGACTTACTGAGTCTGCTGCCACCGACTAGGGAGGAATCAGGTTGTATCACCTTCGATCTGCTGACCGATCCCAAAAATCCTGCCATTTTTGTCCTCTACGAAATTTGGGAAAGCCAAGCCGCTTTGGATATTCACTTCCAAATGCCTTATGTCAAAAAGGTTGTAGAATCCTACGAACTTACTTTAGCCGTACCGATTCAGGCAATGTTTTTAGAAAAAATCGATTGAGAAAAGTCAGGGCAATAGGTCTGCTACTGGGCTAGATTCCCACCATCGATCGTTAACGTCTCGAACAGCAGTTAGAATGCTCCAACTCACGATCGAATTTGCAAATCTGTTTCTCGCTGGCTTGTTCGCTGGCGAAGAACTGGCGATCTGTTATGGCGTTCGCACATCGCTCGCCAAACTAGATGACCAGCCGCAGACACAACTTCGTCAGTCACTCATCCGCAAATTACGCGTACTCGTCCCGGCGATCTTTGTCCCCACTGCTGTGTCCAGTATGATAGCGATCGCTCTGGCTGGAGCTAGCCCTGGCTTTGGCTTCCGTTGTGCGGGTTTGCTGTTGCTACTGGTGTGGGCGGCGATCGCCTTTCTCGGAACTGTACCCATCAACCAGGCGGTGCTCGATTGGCAGTTAGAGGCTCTACCAGATGACTGGAAATCGATCGTCGATCGGTGGGAACGCTTGGACGTTGGTCGCTGCTGGGCAGCAGTCATATCGTTTGCCTGTGTGCTAATCGCTGTCGCGCTGAGGTCGAGTGGAAACTGAATTTAACCCTTTAACTTCGCCACCATTTCAAGATCGAACTCCCAACCCAAACGATCTCAATCGACGTACCAGAGGTTATTCAAACCAAAAAGCAGAAGTAGACAGACTATGTTGAAACCCTGAATGCAATTTGATGACCTTACTGTCGTCGATCGACTCTCGCTCTGCCGCTCCCATTGCCACAATTAGTGGTAGAAAATGCTCGATCGTGGGGTGAGCGAGAGCATAAAATTCATGGGCTTGAAAATCTAGTAGAGCGGCTATTTTTTCTTGCCCAGTTCGATCGATTAAGATATCTGTCACCCATTTATCGAAAGCTTGACTCCATGTTGTAGACACATTTGAATCCGCTCCAGTCAAATATCCTCGGCGGAATTCTGCCTGATTATGCGTAACTCCGCCGCTACAAATAATTAGTACGCCATCATCCCGCAAGGTTTGTAGAGTTTGACCTAATTTAAAATGCAACAGTGGATTGAAACCTTGTTGCAATGAAACCTGCAAAATCGGGATTTGGGGCTGGGGAAACATCAGTGAGAGCGGAATCCAAGCCCCACGATCTAAACCACGATTGCGATCGATCCCATTGTCAAAACCTGCGTTAATTAGGCGTTTGACAATTTTGTCAGCAAGTTCTGGAGCACCTTGAGCTGGATATCGATCGGCGTATAAAGCCTGAACTGGATGGTCGTGAATCGTGGTGGGCGATTGAGTAGCTGTAACTGAAAATGTTGGCGCAACGAAATGGGCTGATACACAGACGATCGCGCGAGGTTGGAGCTGTTGCAACATCACGCCAATTTCCTGCAAACGTTGGTGGGTGGGATCTTGTGGATTCGTGGTGTAGACTGAGGCTCCATGGCCAACAAAAATAACGGGTAATGTTTTCGATGCCATGAGACTGACCTAAATTAATTTCTGTTGAACGCGATCGATTATGGTGACTTTAATACCTCTAGCCCTTTTGCCACAGCAGGACGATCGCCAACTACTTTCACCCAGCGATCGAGTGCAGTCAAGTTTTCGACCCGATTGGCATGGGCGTTACGGATAAAGTTCAGCCCACCCGACACCCAAGGATAATTTGCGATATCGGCGATTGAGTAGTCACCAGCGATAAATGTTTTATCTTGTAAATGGCGATCGAGGACATTCAATAGACGTATACTTTCATCTAAATACCGATTAATCGCGTAGGGTAGCTTTTCCGCTGCCGATTGGGAGAAATGTCCCCATTGACCGATCGCAGGGCCGAGTCCACCGACTTGCCAAAATGTCCAAGAGAAAGCCTCAGCACGATTTTTAGCTTCAACGGACAAGAGTTTCCCAGATTTTTCCGCCAGGTAGACCAAGATTGCCCCAGACTCAAAGACTCGCCGATCGTTATCGCGATCGATAATAGCAGGGATTTTGCCATTGGGATTAATCCTCAGGAAAGCCTCTGTATGCTGCTCTCCTTTGCTGATGTTGACGGGGAAAAGCTGATAGGGTAGACCGATTTCTTCTAGCATAATCGATGCCTTTTGCCCGTTCGGTGTATTCGCTGTATATAGATCGATCATTTTTTTGTACCTGCTAAGTTAGATTGCTGCCAAGGGGATCTATAGAATGCCACCATTAGCTTGGATATTTTGTCCTGTCAGCCAATGAGCATCATCACTGACTAAAAATGCCACGACATCGGCGACATCACCAGGTTCTCCCAATCGTCCCAGTGGTGTTTGTTGAATCAGTCCATCGATCGCTGCTTGAGGCATAATCAGTCCGTCAGTATTTGTGACACCTGGGGAAACCACATTCACCGTCACCTGACGATGGCCAATTTCTTTGGACAGGGCAAAGGCAAAACGTTCGCCTGCTGCCTTACTCGCGGCATAAATGCCACCAGCGGGAATGGGCATCATTGTCCCGCCAGTCGAAAATTGCACGATGCGACCGCCATCTTTGACGCGATTGGCGGCTGCTTGCAACATATACATTGCACCTTTGGCGTTAACTGAAAATACTTTCTCAAAGTCTTCGTCATTTAATTCGGTGTGGGGCTTAAATACCGATACTCCTGCAACATTCACCACAATGTCGATCGCGCCTAATTTCTGTTCTGTTTCATCAAATAAGCGCAGTACGTCCGCTTTGTTCGCGACACTGCCTTGAATTGCGATCGCCCGTCCGTCCTGCGATTCAATCTCTTGCACTACAGCTTGAGCTTTGTCGGGAGAAGCAATATAGTTGACTGCGACGGCTGCACCATCTCGACTCAAACGCAAAGCCACCGCCCGCCCAATGCCTCGCGATGAAGCTGTGACGTTGGCGTAGCCTACCGTAGGTAATCGCTACTTTTCCAGTTAATTTCGTCATTGCTCTGACCTCCAGTAGGGTTTGTTCTTTGTTGATATGTTTACTCTACATTGTTGTTTTAGAAAGAGTAAGCTAGTTTTTAGAAACAGATTGTTCCAATAGAGCAACAATTTTCAGTAACCGATCGAGGTGTAATGGACGATCTTAATGACATTCTCATCTTTACGAAGGTAGTAGAGAAGGGGAGTTTTACCGCAGCAGCAGAGAGCCTGATGCTGCCAAAATCTACGGTGAGCCGATCGCTCTCACGACTCGAAAACCGCCTCAGTACACGACTTCTACAACGATCGACCCGCCGCATGAACCTCACGGAAATCGGTCGGCGTTACTACGATCGCTGTCGTCAGATTATGCAAGAATTGGAAGCCGCCAATGGCATCGTCGAAAGCTATCGATCGCAACCATCGGGGCTGCTCCGCATTACCTCGCCCTACATGCTCGGACAAGCTTTTTTAGGCGCGATTGTGGCAGAATTTTTAGCCACATACCCCGATGTTCGATGCCAAGTCGAACTATCAAATCGCCGGATCGATCTCATTGAAGAGGGCTTCGATCTAGCTCTGCGGGTGGGTAGTTTACCAGATAGTTCGCTCATCATGACTCGCTTAGGGCAAGTAAACGCCAGCCTTTTTGCCAGTTCTAGCTATTTGGCAAAGCATGGGATTCCTCAAACCCCCAGCGAACTTCACCGTCATATCCTACTGGATTTGGGCACTAGTGTGGTGAAAAATCGGACACTTACACATGGGTTAGATCGGACTGAAATTGCGATTTTGCCGCGATTGGTTTGTAATGATGCAGACATCTTATTAGATGCGGCGATCGCGCACCAAGGCATTGCCGTTTTGCCCCAATTTGTCGCCCAAGATGCGATCGCCCAGGATCGACTCGAACCAGTTTTACCAGAATGGCACGTTCATCAAGTCGATATCAATGCGCTATATCCATCCTATAAGGATCTCTCGCCAACGGTTAGTGCGTTTGTCGATTTGGCAAAAAACTGTTTAAAGAAAGTTTTGGGCTGTTAAAAGTTGGGCGATCGATCCCAGACGAGATCTGCGGCTCAGGGTGCAAGCCTATGAAAGTGGCAATTCTGCCGATCGGGGTCTGATTGGTTTGCCATAGCCGTCGAATGATGGCCGATCGGGAATGATATGGAGAAAGTTTCAGCCTATTCCGTCCTCTGAAATGATATGTAGAAAATTTCTGTCTATCCTGTCAATTCGGGTAGATATGTGGAAAATTTCCATATAATAATAGTTGTGCTGCTTGCATTTCGGGTGATGGCATTGCTTTGAAAGGCATCTGTCGATGTTCAAGGCTAAAATGTTTTGAAGTTGTCAGTGAGAGCAAAATTTCGAGCAGATTCCTGGTTCTACATTAAAGTTTGACTCAAAAGCTGATAAAACAAGCTTATGCAAGACTCTAGACAAGAAATAAATGCCAGAGCTTCTATAGATTTGGAACAGCGAAGGAATTGGTATTCTCCTGTTGCTGATGTTTATTACAATGCCAGACCACAATACCCGAAGGAACTAATCGATCGGTCTGTCGTTTTAGCGCAACTTTCCTCAGATACAACGATTCTTGAGGTCGGTTGTGGACCAGGGAATGCGACGGTGGCTTTTGCTCGATCTGGTTTTTCAATGACGTGTCTTGAGCCAAACCAGGATTTTTGTCATTTGGCACAACACAACTGTAAGCCATATCCAAACGTTGGAATTCACAACACCTCATTTGAGGACTGGGAACTGGAAGCAAAACAGTTCAATGCCGTTCTATCTGCTAATGCTTTTCACTGGATACCGCCAGAGATTCGATATACCAAGGCAGCGGCGGCATTACGCGACGATGGGTTTCTCATCCTGCTATGGAATCTGACCCCTGAACCAAACTATGAAGTTTACCAAGCGATTGAGGAAGTGTATCAAGCTTATGCTCCCTCATTTGTCCGATATGAAGGTGCGAAGATTCAAGCAGAGATTTTGAGGGGGTTTGGGCAAGAGATTTTAGACTCCTGTTGTTTTAAGGAGTTGGTCGTTGAGCAAACTGCGAGTGAAGTCACCTATAGCATTGATGATTATCTCAATCTTTTAAGTACCTTGCGGAGACTGGAGCCACAAGCGAAAGAGTTACTTTTTGCAGGATTGCGGGAGAAGCTAGAAAAATTTGGAGATAGCGTACAACTCTCGTTTCTTTCTTCTGTTCATGTTGCCCGCAAAGACAGCTAAACTGCTGAGGTCGGATAACGCGGAAGAACAACCCGGTTGGAGCGGACGTGCAAAGCCTCTTCGTCAATCGTTTAAGTGGGTTGGTTGCCGATCAACCGGAACGTTAGACCGCAAAACGAGTAGAAATCAGGATGTTAAAAGTTGGGTATTCAATCCCAGTCGATCGCACCAATTCGATCGAGCAGTTCCTTACCGAAATAAGCAGGGGTTTGAAATCCACTGGCGTAGTTACCATTCAAGATCTCGATCGTAATTTCTCGCACACAAAGTGCCGTAAATAAATAAGCTTCAGGGCCTTTAAATGCCACCGATTTTTGGATCGTGCCATTACTGACGATCGCCATCACATAGGTATGTCCTTGCTGTAACTGCTTCGCCGAAGGGCCTTCTGGCAAAAAGCCGATCGCCCGATTCAAGAGAAAATTCCGCAGCCACAGCAGTTTGCCCCGCATCATCTGCACGACAAAACCAGGAAAAACAGCATAGGTGTCGATATTGTCAATACCTGTAGAGATCCCCGCCGTAAATAGATCCGCCCGCCAAGGGTTGAATACTGCGGTAAATGTCTTACCCGCAACCGTGAAGTTTGCCTGAGATTCAGCCGGATTTGCTGGTACCAACTGTCGATCGACCCGTCGGAGACCCGCTCGATCGATATCCTGTAATACCGTCTTGAGCGTACCGCGCGAAGCACCGCCTTCAGCAGCGTATAGAATCGTCAGATGGGATGCGTCGGGGAGTAAATCCCGTGCCAAGCGTGCGGCAATATCAGTCGGTACCACACCAAAACCCGCTCCCGGCATCAACATAATTCCTGCGTCTCTCGCGCGATCGCTAAAGGCAAATACCGACTGCATTTCCTTAACTTCCCCCGCAATGTCAATGTAGTGACATCCCAGCTCCAAACAAGCCTGAATTAGCGGTGTTTGAGTGTACGAAAACGGAGCGGCTAGATTAATAACTAACTTTACCCCATCGAGATGGCGGAGGATCTCTGCTCGATCGGTGAGATCGAATACCGCAGCTTGACAACCTAATCCTTGTGCCATGTCACGCACTCGATCGCTCCGTCCCGCTAAAATTGGGCGCATTCCGGCACCTAGTAGCTCTTTGGTACAGAGTTTCCCCATATAGCCTGTGGCACCATAGATGAGGATGTTACTCATTTTCCACTCGCTCCTTAAGGATCGTATCGTGCAATTTGAATGCAGCTAGCATTTCGTTCAGTGTCGATTGGCTAATGAAGGCACTACCGACACCGCTAAATGTTTCGCCGTGCCAGAGTCGGGTTGAGCGATCGCTCAATTTTTCTAGGCGATAGTAGTGTTCTCCAGCGAGAAACCAGGGTGCAAATTGAATGCCAACCCAGGTGAGTTCTTCTAGCGGTGTTACTCGCTTCAATGTGGCATTAAAGGCACGCTTTAAGGGCTTGATAAACATATGAATTTTCCCATCGGTGCGGATGTCGCCTTGTAACCAGCCCACTAAGGGATTCCAATCTGGATAGGCAGAGAAATCAGTTAGTACGCTCCAGACTCGATCGACTGGAGCATTGACGATGATATCTGTATGGTACTCTTTCACGCTAGATTGCCTCATCGATCGCCCTTCTATTTTACAGCTCTAGTAGTTCTCGATCGACTTACTGAGGCAAAACTCGGCAGCTTATCGCGCTCGATCGTCTGTTGGCATCGCTGGATAACTTGCTGCAATTGCATGAACTCGACCTTCCACGATTTTCAGAAAATTATCAAACACAATTTTAGCTTCATGGTCCATCACTGTGAGGTGTTGACTAACTGACTGTTTCAAATCGTCAGCACCAGTCGCACCCAACGTCACTTCTAAATCTGCTCGATAGGCAGGAATTTGCACCCAAGCCTCTACTGTTACATCAGTCACTTCACTATGGAATTGCAGCCCAAATGCACAATCTCCGACTGCATAAGCTTGAACTTGGCAATGAGCGGATGACGCAAGTAGTGTCGATCCTGCTGGTAGCTGTTTTACTTCTTGTCCGTGCCATTGGAGCACATTAAGCGTTGCGGGCAATCCTGCCGTGAGTGGATGATTCAATCCATCGGAGGTCATTGTAACGGTCAGAAGACCGACTTCAGGGGCTGACATTGGTTTGACTTCTCCACCCAAAGCATCAGCTAGCAGTTGTGCGCCCAAGCAAACACCCATATAGGGTAAATTTAGCTCTCGAACAGCTTTTTGGATGAGGGCTTTTTCCTCGACCAACCAGGGAAATTCTGCATCGTCGCTTACGTTCATCGGTCCACCCATGACCCATAGTGCCGCGTAGTTTTCTAAGTTTGGGAAGACATCGCCTTGTTCGAGTTCGACCGTATCGATCGCAATACCAGCATCATGACAAAACTGTTCAAAGACTCCTAATCCTTCTACGACAACGTGTTTAATTACCAAAAACTTCATCTTGTTACGCTCCTCGGTGATAGTTGGTTAAGTTCTCAGGTGCTACAATATCGGCAGCAAGTTTGGGATCGGCAATGGGCAAACCCGCCGTTAATTTAAGGGGTAATTGTCCAGCCCAGATAGGTAGCGCGTAATCTTCGGCATTGTCATGAGGTTCGCCGCTGCGGATCTTAGCAGATCCTTCTTCAATCGGGAACGCCAGTACAGTTGTTCCTTTGACTTCTTGGGGCGTTGGGGTGCGGGCTTGCTCCCATCGTCCTGGAATAATCTGTTCTGAGAGCACCTTTAAAGCGTGCATTTTTTCGTCTTCACTCTCAACCAAAGTGGCACGACCAAATAGCACTACCGATCGATAATTCATTTCGTGGTGGAAGAGCGATCGCGCAATTACAATCCCATCCAACAGCGTTGCCGATAGACACATCTCAACGCCTTGCTCCAAACTTTTGAGCATTCGGCTAGCCGTAGAGCCGTGGATGTAAAGGCGATCGCCATCTCGCCCATAGCCCATCGGAATGACGAAAGGTTGACCCTCGACGACAAATCCAACGTGAACTACTAGCGATTCATCCAATATTTGATTAACAATCTGGCGATCGTGGTGTCCCAATCGAGGGCGACTCTTAACTTTGCTGCGATCGGTGGCTTGTAGCGTTTCTGGATTCGACACGGGCGATTCTCCTGGTTTGAATGGTGGCTATTGGGTTAAGATAACTGGTAAATTGGTCTGACTCAATAGCCAATTCGTGTTTTTAATACCAGTCCAATTAGAAACCAGATGGATTTAGTCATTACCCTCGATCGCACGTCTGCGATGCCTCTATATCAGCAGCTAGCGGAGGAACTACGCCATGCCGTGTTGCAGAAACGGCTCAAACCAAACCAAAAATTACCGCCATCCCGTGTTTTGGCAAAGTCACTGGAAATATCGCGGGCGACTGTTACCCAAAGCTACGAGCAACTGGTGAGCGAGGGATATTTTGAGGCTCGTTGTGGATCGGGAACGTTTGTTTGCGCTCGATTGCCCGATGAGTATCTTCAACCCGAATTAATCGCTCGATCTGGATCTGATTCGCCCGAACTAACAACGCTGTCGCGATTTGGCAGCGATCTTTTAGCAGTCGATCGACTGGAAATCCCCGAACCGGAAGCTGAAATTAGTTTTGGATTTGGTTCTCCGGCGGCGGAACGATTCCCGATCGAGTTATGGCGGCGGTTACTCTCGCGGCACTGCCATAATTCTCCTGCACTCTTGAACTACAGTCCCGATCCGGCTGGATATTTGCCACTCAGAGCGGCGATCGCGGACTATTTGGGTCGCTCCCGTGCGGTGCAATGCAGCGCGGCACAAGTCATCATTGTCAACGGTTCCCAGCAAGCTCTAGATTTAATTGCCCGACTGACGATCGATCCAGGCGACTGGGTGGCTGTAGAAGATCCAGGCTATTTGGGCGCACGTTATTGTTTTCAAGGACAAGGAGCCAAACTTCAAGCCGTGAATGTCGATCTCGAAGGGTTAGATGTAGAAGCTCTAAGTCAGTACCGCCAGCCGTTCAAATTGCTCTATGTCACACCATCCCATCAATTTCCGACGGGAGTAACATTATCGTTATCCCGCCGATTGACGCTGCTTCAGTGGGCGCAGCAAACGGGAACGCTTATTTTAGAGGATGATTATGACAGTGAATATCGATATGGAGATCGACCCATTCCCGCATTGCAAGGACTCGATCGACATAACACAGTCATCTACGTGGGCACATTTTCCAAAATCCTCTTCCCCTCCTTACGAATCGGCTATTTGGTTGTACCGCACGCCTGGATACCTGTTGTGAGTCGAGCTAAGTGGTTGTGCGATCGGCAATCTCCAACTTTAGAACAGTACGCTCTCGCTGATTGCATTACAGAAGGACATTTTGAACGACATATTCGACGAATGCGCCATCTCTACGATCGCCGTCGTCAAATACTCGTCAACGCCCTAAAATATCATTTTGGTTCGCGAGTCACGATTCTTGGTGAGAATGCTGGTATTCATTTGATGGTAAAAATCGAGACAACTTTACCTGATGAAGTTGCGATCGAAAAGGCGGCGATCGTCGGTGTTGGCTTGATTAGTGCTCGTGGCTACTATTTGACGGCTCCCAAAACGGGAGAGTTTATTTTCGGCTATGCCCAGTTAGATGAAATTCATATAGAGCAGGGGATTCAGAAGTTATCCCAGGTATTGCATGAATAAAGGCAGTAATCTCTACATTTGCGATCTAACCTATATATAATCTCGCACTTTGCCAGATCGCATCCCTGCACAAGATACTTTGTCGCAGATCTGCATGACAACTCCAGTTACTAGGGTTACGCTCGGTTGCTTTTGTGGCATAACTACCTCGATCGGTAGCGGTACTGGAAAGCGAAATCGCGATCGCGCGTGTCTGCTCGGCTAGGCGAGTATCGCAGAAAATCTCCAGCCATAAATATATCATCTGAGCGACAAACAGAATTTATCGATATAATTTAGGCAAATGCTCCGATCTCTTATTGTTGTATGGACTACCCAAGTATTACTACAATCGAGCCTGGAAAACGTAGTGGCAAACCTTGTATTCGGGGAATGCGAATCACTGTCTATGACATTTTAGAAGATCTGGCAGGTGGCATGACTGAAGCCGAAATTCTCGAAGATTTTTCCGAACTCAATCTAGCAGATATCAAAGCTTGTCTTGCTTTTGCAGCAGATCGGGAGCGCAAGTTATTTGTAGGCTCGTTGTGAAGTTATTACTCGATGAAAACCTTTCAGATCGAATTGTTTTTAGAATTACCGATTTGTATCCTGAGTCAGCATATGTCAAAACATTAGGGCTAACAAATACTGATGATGGAATTATTTGGAAATATGCAAAGCTGAATGATTTGGCGATTGTTTCTAAGGATGCAGATTTCCATCAGCGTAGTTTACTTTACGGTCATCTACCCAAGTTTATTTATCTGCGAATTGGTAATAGTCCCACTTCAAAGATCGTGCAGATTTTGAGAGGAAATTTTGACACGATCGCTCAATTTGGAGTTATCGAACCAGAAAGCCTTTTAGTATTAATGTAAAGCGAAATTATCTTGCCCGTAAACTGCTTGCTCCCGATGGGATCTAGCTTAATAATATGCAGCAAATTGACACCTTCCGTCGAGTGCCACTGTTTTCTAACCTGAATGACGAGCAGTTGCAGTGTATCGCTGGACTAGGCCGCGAAGTCGCGATCGATCGCGGTACACAAATTGCCCAACAGGGCGATCCGCCCGATGGTTTCTACATCATTCTCGCCGGACAAATCGAGTGGACGCGCAACGTTGGCGGAGAAGTCGTGCCAGCAGTGACACTAGGTGTGGGAGAAGTATTTGCCGAGCTGATTTTGTTGCTAGAGCAGCCGTATCCGACTAGCGGACGGGCACTCACAGACGTGCGGCTATACAAGCTGTCTCCCGACGACTTTTGGAAAATGCTGGAACTGTGCCCTGGTGTGATGCGGCGCATTCTCAAGATTGCCGTCGAGCGATCGCAAATCCACGAAACCGTCACTCAGCAGCAAGCAAAACTAATTTCTTTAGGCACCTTATCCGCCGGACTCGCTCACGAGTTAAATAACCCCGCCGCTGCCGTTCGCAGCAATGTAAATAACCTCGAATCAGCCTTACAAACCCTGCCCTCTTTAGCACTCAGACTGCACCAACAACTGCTTACAGCCGACCAAATTGCTTTTTTAGATGATTTGTATAATAAGGCTAATACCGCCGCCCTCAAGACTTCGCAACTCGATCCGATCGCGCAAAGTGAAGCCGAAGATGAGATTGCTGATTGGTTAGACGCTCATGAGGTCGCAAACGCTTGGAAGCTGGCTCCGATGTTGGTGACTGCGGGTTTGGATGTGACGCAGCTAGATGAAGTGACCGCTCAGATTACTCCTGATTGTCTGGAGTGTGTCTTGACTTGGCTGGAAACAACCCTGACTAGCATCAAGCTATTAGAAGATATTAAGCTCGGATCGACGCGGATTTCCGAGCTAATTACGGCGATGAAAAATTACTCTTATTTAGATCGATCTCCCCTCCAAGACATCGATATTCATGATGGGATTGAGAACACGCTCATCATTCTCAAGCACAAACTCAAATACGGTATGGTAGTAGAAAAGCAGTATGGCAATGTGCCCAAAATATCTGCCTACGCACCCCAACTCAATCAAGTTTGGACGAATTTAATCGACAATGCGATCGATGCCACCAATGGTAAAGGGCATCTATGGATTCGGACATAAGTTGACGGTGAATATGTCTTAGTCGAAATTGCCGATGATGGTGCAGGTATTCCACCCGATGTCCAACCGCGCATCTTCGACCAGTTTTTTACCACCAAAGAAGTTGGGAAAGGAACGGGATTGGGGCTGGACATCGCGCGGCGAATTATCATCGGGCAACATCAGGGCAAGCTCGGCTTCTCATCGGAGCCAGGGAATACGCGCTTTCAGGTGCGATTGCCGATTAATCGATCGACTTAATTTATGTGGAGTAGATTTTACACTCATCTCGACAGCGGTACTGACGACAAAAACGATCGAACTATCAGACAGATTGCTGCTGTTGGTAAAAACTAGGAGTAATACCCACCCAACTTGGCGGTGCTGTATGAGGATGAATCTTAGAGTAGGGGCAATTCATGAAGCGGCTTGCAGCAGGGAGGTTTCCTCTCTTGGTGCAGTTGCACGGGCGGGACACCCGATTCGTGACAAGTTAAGGAGCGAGCGCAGTTGTCAAGCCGGGTTGAGCGGAAGGCTCAAAAAAGAATGAGCCTTCCCTGCTCGCTTGGTCGGGAAAGGGGTCAATCATTAATTTCTTGAATGGCTTTCGGATAGATTTAATAATACCTAAATCTCTATTTTCAGGAGCTGCAAAATATTTAATGGGGTCGGTAGCTAAACCTTTGTGATGGGCAACATAAAAATGGTAAAGACCACGATAAATCATCTCTAAAGAAATGCGGTCAAAAGGAAGAGATAGCTCATCAGCAATCGCATCGCCAAGATCGACTAATACAATATAAAATAGCCAAGTCCCCCAGAGTTGCAACTTAATACCATTAAGTGAGCCTGTCCAGATATAACTCAATCCTAACAATCGTTTGACAATATTAAATGCCTCTTCTATTCGCCATCTTCTACCATACAAATCGGCAACTACGTAGGGTGGTAAAATTAATGGGTCAAGCACGCTAGTTAGATAAGAGTACCAAGCTTTACCCATTTTGATTTCCACTAATCTCATCGTGATACATGGAGTTGTTTTATTACCAGCACCCATTGTTACTATTCGGTCGCGGATGCTGTAACTATTCGTGAATGCGCTCTCGACGGTAAATGATGCTTTGTTGTTTAGGCGGGTAATTACATGAACATTCCTTTCGATTAGTTGTTGCCAAAACAGATAATGACAAAATCCTCGATCTAGTAAAATTAATGTCTGGGGCTTGACTAGCTTTAGGATATCTGCCTCAAACTTCATGTCACTAGCTTTGGCATTCGACTCAAACCAAATTTCTACTGGTAGTCGGGTTACTAGATCGATGACTACTCCTATTTTTCCAGCTAATTGATTTTTTGGCACATCTGTCAGACTTTCTAATTTCTTGAAGATTGCTTCTAATGTTGAACCGTCACTAGCCCAAACTCTAGCAAATTTAGTTCGGGCAAATTGAATACTGGAGGGTAGTTGTCTTTTGTTGCGACTGTGCCATTTTCGCTCGAATTCTGGCAGTAATTCTCTAAATATTCGCTCAAATATTTCAGCGGGAAATGTCAAAAATCTCTGTGATAATGCTTGTTGGCTGACTTGTGTTGGTTCGCACCAGAGAAATCCTTCTCTGGCGAGTATTCTGCTGAGTTCTCTGACTCCAGCTACGTCTCGCCAAATTAGTGTCAGCACTGCTGCTACCATCAGCGGCAGATTCAGTATTCTATCCCTCATTCCGAGTTGGCGATAGTACTTTTCTTGTGCTAGTACTGCTGGCGTGACTAGCTGTTCTAATTGTGCTGCTATCACCTCCTCTTCCATCATCGGACGTTGTTGTCGCTTGGCGTGGTCGCGATTTGTTGTCCGCTTTTTAGGCATGTGTCAAATTTGGTTCTAACTCTTTGCTAGTAACAGTTTGACATTTTTTCTTTCTCCCCTTGACAACCCTCGGTTTTTCTTAACTTGTCACGAATCGGGACACCCGCCCATCTCTCTGGCACAGAGAGATGCACTGCACCGCTCCCGGATTATACGAGACAAGACATTACCCCTACTCTAAATTTTATCGATCTCATCAGCGTACATCATACCTGTATCCAGCAATGACCCATTCCTTAATTATGTAGCATCAGCAGATTCAAACATACCCATTTTCCCCAGCCGAATTGTCATGATTTCAACATCTGTAATGGCGATATGAGATCCTTGCTGAGTGTGAGCGGGGGTAATCCAGAATGTCCCTTGAGAACAGGTCGTTCCATTAGTTTCGACAACTCCACTCAACACGTATACATACTCGTCACAAGGATGCGCGTGAACGGGGATAATCGTTCCTGATTTCAATTTCAGTAAGTGAATCGAACCCTCTGCGACGGGTTCCGCCAAGGGTAAAAACTGCGTGCCAGGAAATCGATCCATGTTTAGCCATTGCTCCGCACTAGTTTGAATGAATGTCTGTACTGGCATATTTTTAACCTCATGCTAAGATAACGAACGCGAGTGAATATTATTCACTCCTGAAGTTTAGCATAAACCTCTCCGACATGGAAAAGCGATCGAACGCCCTACAATCTCGTTACGATATTGAAGGCAGATATGCCGCACTGCTTGAAGCTGGGGAAACTTTACTGTGCAATGGGTACGATCTCGCGCAACCTCAACTGGTTGCCAAAACCGCAGGCGTGTCCGTCGGGCTATTCTATCGACACTTCAAAAATAAGCAAGAATTATTGACGGCTATTATGGTTCATCATTTAGGGATTCTGCATCGCCAAATCGAGCGGGAAGTCGAATATTCCGCCGATCCGGTTGCCGCATTATACTTGGTGTTAATCCTGACATTGCGTTACTTTCAAGCTCATCTAGGACTAATTAAGCTTTTTTTCATGCAGATCGGTTATGGCGATACGGCGGCAACCGCACAGCTACTAGAAACTAGACAAACGTACCGAAATATTTTGGAATCGATTTTACGATCGGGAATTGCTCAAGGGATATTTCTTAATGCTGATGTTTTAGACATTCAGCTCGCGATCGATAGCATTATTGGTACGGTTAATTGGTCGGTTTACAACCAATCGATCGTTAGAAACGAAAATATCGAACCGGATGAGTTAGCCCATAAACTTACGGTACACCTGCTGCGGGGACTTGGCTATTCATCACGATCGCATCCCTGGACTTAGAAACCGCACGAGTTGTTGAGTGGTCTCTTGAATATCTTCAGGGCTATTGCTTTTGAGTAATCCATAAGGTTTTCCAGCTTCAGTCAGCACCCGAATTAACGCGGCAATGACCAGATCGAACTTCCAACTGAGTTGCGATCGCGATTGTTCGGGCAAAACCCGCTGCAATACATCTAAATACGCCGCCATTGCTACCACAAATTCCTGATTCGCGATACTCTGAATCGGCTCTGGCTCCGTGCGACAACGCCCCATAAATTTTGCTCTAATCAGCAGGATATCTCGATCTTGGGATAAGATTTCCAGGTTGGGTTCGAGCATTGCCGTCAAGATCGCTTCCACCGAAGGTAATTCATGGGCTGCTTTAAGTTCTTCTAGCAGTGCTAATTCTCGATCGACGATCGGACGAGCAAATCTTGCAACCACGGCTCGATACAACTCTTCCTTGGAACCGAAGTGGTAGTGAACCGCTGCCAAGTTGACCCCCGCCTCACTCACGACATTTCGTAATGTCGTCCCAGCAAAGCCGTGCTCCGCAAACAGCCGCTCGGCGACGTTAATGATTTGTTCTTTAGTATCGGTCGTTGAAGTGGGCATTTCCTATGTCAGTACGAGTTCGAGCGATGGTAGTCAATCACGGGCTAATCAGCAGCTAAATCCAGCTTACCAGCTATTTCAGCTCCGCACTTGGAAATTTATTCAAACGTATGTTTTAATTGGATCGAACCAAGTCGAGCGCACGAGTTAAATCATTGTTATGAGCAACCTTACCCAACGCCCTCAATATGGCATCGATGCACCAGGGCTAGTTCGCTTCTTTTTTATTGCTGGTGCAGTCGCGCTAGCAGTCTTCCTTTTGGCTTTGCTCTCATCAATAGCTGGGCAAACTCTAAAAATTATTATCGCTGTACTATCTGGCATTGCCGCTACTTACCTGCTGGGGATGGGCTGTTTTATGATTTATTACAGTAAAGTAGCAAAGCTAAAAGACAGCGAAAACCTTCTCAATCTAATCCAGTGGTCGGGTGACGAGTTAGTGCTTGATGTTGGTTGCGGACGGGGGTTGATGCTAGTCGGAGCGGCAAAGCGGCTAACTTCTGGCAAAGCGATCGGTATCGACCTATGGCAAGAGCAAGACCAAGCGAATAACAATGCTGATGCTACTTTATCCAACGCGGCAATTGAAGGGGTCGCAGAGCGGATTGAGGTCAAAACAGCCGATATGCGTCAGTTGCCTTTCCCCGAAAACTACTTTGATGCGATCGTTTCCAACTGGACGGTTCATAATTTGGAAGCAGCAGCCGATCGCCAAACAGCCCTAGATGAAATTGTGAGGGTGCTCAAACCTAATGGCACGATCGTTTTATCCGATATCGTCAACCAAGCTGAGTATGCAAAACACTTCGAGCTTCGCGGTCTGGTAAACGTACAGCTTTACAACAATCCGGTTCGAGATTTAGTGCTTAAAGCCGTATCTTTTGGCAGCTTTGCGCCATCGGCTGTATCAGCACGTAAAGCCGCCTAACGAGGCGTTGCTACTTCTTGGTTAGCAAGTTCTGGTCATTTGTGCAAACATATGGTTTAATATCAAACGAACGTATGAATTAGCTGAAGCGATCTAATATCATCTCAACTCTACAACCTAGAATTCAAAGAACTTTCTTAGCTCTGAGTCGAATTTACAGGTTCTAACAGGTCTAAAATTTTCAAACTATCGTATAAATTTAGGAGTTGGCTATGTCTGTCGAGAATATTGAAGCATTGAAGTGTCCAGTCGCGCACATGCGATCGCCGGAGCAATTCAACCCCTTTACGCCCCACTTTAACCTTGCCCCCCAATCAGCATTTATGGCAGCGCAGCAGGAGCAGCCTGTGTTCTTCAGCCCAGTCATGAATATGTGGGTGGTGACTCGCTATGATGACCTCAAGGCAGTTATGCAAGATACCAATACATTCACCTCTGGTGGAGCATTCTCCGCTCCAGCGTTAGTCTCGCCAGAAGCACTCAAGGTGATGGGTGGATTGGAACATCCGGTGTATCGTTATTCGCTCATCGATAACGATCCTCCCGCTCATACGCGATTACGCAACAATTTCCAGCGAGCGTTCACGCCCCGTCAAGTTGCGATCCTAGAACCACAAATTCGCGAGCTAATCCACGAATTACTTGCCGAGCTGCGGACAAATAAGCGGGCTGAAGTTATCAAAACTTTCTGCGACAGGCTGCCATTACTGACGATCTGCCGTCTGATGGGGATCGCCGATGCGGATGCGCCAGACATCAAACGCTGGAGTACCGATTTTGTCAAGCTACAGAATCCTGGTTGGAGTGCAGAAGAACAGCGGGCGATCGGGCAAAGTGTCGTCGAGTATTATACTTATATGCTCGATCGAGTCAAATACTACGCCACTAATCCCGCTGATAACTTAATCAGTTCCGCGATCGAGGCGCGACAAAGTGACGAAGATCCCCTGAGTGATGAAGAAATTGCGGGACTGACAGTTGGCTTGGTGTTTGCAGGGCATGAAACCACCGCCGCCTTGATTGGCAACACGCTGTATAGTCTCCTGAGTCAGCGCGAACTGTGGGAGGAGTTATGCCAGCACCCCGATCGCATCGCTACTGCTGTAGATGAGTTAATCCGGCATGGTGGTTCGGCGATCGGGCTATTCCGTCGTACCAGCCGCGATGCCGTATTGGGCGAAGTGACGATTCCCAAAGACTCCACTGTCTGGATTGCTTACCTAGCGGGCAATCACGATCCGGCTCAATTCCCTAATCCCGATCGGCTGAACTTCAGACGTGAAAATGCTAGCAGTCACCTCAGCTTTGGACATGGCATTCACTACTGTATCGGCGCATCCTTAGCCAAACTCGAAATCCGCCTCGTGTTGGAGGAATTAACGCGACACTATCCCAGTCTGCACCTAGAGCTAGGACAACCACTCATACCCGTCTCGAACTTTATGTTACGTGCTTATCAAGAAATGGTGATAGTCATAGATTAATAGAATCAATCCGAGGCAAAAAATAGCTGAAACTTGGCAAGAAAACCTCAATTTAGAATAACAGCACAAGCTTCAGGTCTTGGAGAACATACAAACAATTTCACTGTACCAAAACGGGCTAAAATGAGTTAAGAGTTGCAATAATTGTCTACAGCAGTGCGAGATCGCCCAGAAGTAGACGCGTTCGATGTTGAAGGTGCGATTTGCCGATGACACAAAACCATGCAATCGCGATCGACCACAGCCAAGAGTCTGTGATTTTGCAGACGGTTCCAGCCGCTCAGGTTGAATTTAGCAGCAAAATCCAGTTGAATGGAATCTACTTAGAAGCTCATCACTCTTCAGCTCACGAAACACCAGAGCATTATCCAACCCAACATGTAATTGCGATTCAAACTCAGGGAGTAGTGCAGTCAGAACGAAGGTTAGATGGGCAATTTCGCCATGAATCGATTATTGCTGGGGATGTTTGTATCGTACCTGCAAATACACGCCACTGGATTCGATCGACAGGAGAACAAGATCTACTCTTGATCGGTTTTGAGCCAACCTTTTTAAAGCAATTAGATCCTGAAGTTATCGACCCCGATCGAATCGAAATTTTGCCTCATTTCGCTAAATCAGATCCGCTAATTTATCAGCTTGGGCGATCGCTAAAAATAGCTTTAGAAACCGACCCGATTGGCAGTCGTATCAGGTTAAACGCACTTAAATTTGTTATTACTAAAAACTTTGACGATCGAATGAATAAATAGCATCTAGAAATCTTGTAATTACTGCTAGGTAATAGTTAGAGCTAATTAACTATGTTAGAATTTAACAAATTTAATTTAACTAAAATGAAGCTGAAGCCAAAATATAGTATTATAGAACACTTCGAGAGTGTAGAAGACTACAGGACAGAGCGCGGGAAAAAGCATAAATTAATTGATATCATCACCATTACCATTTGTGCTGTAGTATCTGGAGCTGATACATGGATAGATATAGAAATTTATGGTTTGGCGAAGAAGGAATGGCTAGGTAAATTTTTAGAGTTGCCGCATGGTATTCCATCACATGATACATTTGGAAGGGTATTTTCACGAATTAATCCTGAAGAATTTCAAAAAAGTTTCCTGAGTTGGGTTAAAGGAATATCTAAAATAACAGCAGGAGAAATAATTGCACTTGACGGCAAACAATCTCGAAATTCAGGAGATAATACTAATGGACAAGGTGTACTAAATACTGTTAGTGCATGGGCTGTAACTAATAGATTAGTATTAGGACAGAAAATGGTTGAGGGCAAATCTAATGAAATCACAGCACTTCCTGAATTAATTAAAGTTCTAGATTTAGCCGGATGTATAGTTACCATTGATGCAATGGGATGTCAAAGAGAAATAGTAAAAAAAATTGTTGAAAAAGATGCAGATTATGTAATTGCTGTGAAAAAGAATCAACCAAGTTTATACGACCAAGTAGAAAGGCTATTTAAACAGGCTATTGCAACTGGTGGCGCAGGTTTCAATCTGAGTGATTTCAGGACTAAGGAGATTAATGGGGGTAGGGAAGAAATCCGTAATTATTTAATGATATCAGATGTTGCCGATCGAATAGATTCATCCCATAACTGGATGAAATTGACTAGTATTGCGATGGTTGAATCAGTAAGAACTATTGGGGATAAAACCACCATAGAGACTCGTTATTTTATTAGTAGTTTAGCTAATAATGCCAAGAGAGTCGCCGGAGCAATTAGAGGTCATTGGGGGATAGAAAATTCACTTCATTGGGTACTTGATGTTTCTTTAAGAGAAGATTATAGTCGAATTAGGAAAGATAATGCGCCAGCTAATTTTGCAGTATTACGGCACATAGCTATTAACTTAATTAGTCAAAATAAAAGTCGGAAATTAAGTGTGAAAAGCAAGAGATTTCTAGCAGGTATAGATGACAAATACTTGGCTGAAATTTTAGAAGGTATTTTATAATTTACGAACTATTGGTTGAAATCAAATTACTTCTATAATATATCGACGATTTAAGTTATTCCTTCGATCGACTACTTTATATTGCATTAAATTAAATAAATATTGCCTTATACTATACATCAGTTCTAATTGAATTCGTCGTAAATGTATTTAGTTCATAAATACTGCTTAAGTTGTATGTATTATTGAATTCGATCGCCTCATATCAAGTTTTGATGCGTTTAACCTGGCAGTCGTATTTATGCAGAATCACTGAGTAATGCGCTTGCGGCTCATTTAGTCTATTGTTATTCAACAAAAGCACGACCGCTAGAAACTATTGGGTGTTCTTCTCATCCACAAACTCAGCAAGCGATCGATTATGTTCACGCTCACTTAAGTGAAGATTTGTCCTTGGCAGCGATCGCGACAAGCGTTGGTCTGAGTCAATTTCACTTTGCGCGGATGTTTAAACAAACAATGGGAATCCCATTGTGGCAGTATGTGATGCAACAGCGAATTGACTTGGCAAAGCGATTATTAACTCAACTCAATCTCTCGATTGTTGAAGTTAGTAATTATTTAGGTTTTTCTACTCAAGCACAATTTACTAACTTCTTTCGCAAGCATACTGGTATTACTCCCACTCAGTATCGAAAAAAGCTTTAGCTCCGATCGAACCTTTCGACAACTGCAAACCGCAAGATTTAGCAAAATATTCGCAAGATTTGTCAAAGACATCATCGATAAATCTCAATATGCTAGTAGTTATGAGAGTTAGAGCTAGTCTTTAACAGCATTATTGTACCTTTAGGTAGAAAAAGATGAAAATTTTAATTACAGGTGCAACTGGATATGCCGGATTTCATGCGGCGATCGCCCTTCGCCAAGCAGGTCATCAGGTGTATGGATTAGTCCGCGACGTTGGCCAACCCCGCGCTCAAGAGCTGCAACGGCACGAGGTTCAAATAGCAGTTGGCGATGTCAAACAACCACAAACTTATCACCACTTGCTCGAACAAACTGATGTTCTCATCCATACCATGATGGATTTTGAAGATCCGCAAGGAACTGACTTAAAACTGTTTGAGACATTGCAGCAAGCAGCGGAAACTTCTCCACGGAATCGGCTGTTCATCTATACAACAGGCTGCTCGATCTATGGCAAACGTCCCGAACGGGTCATGGATGAGACGACTCCAGCAAACCCCGAACACAAGCTGGCATTTCGCATGGATATGGAGCAAAAGATGTTTGCCATGCCAATCCCACATTGTCGGAAGGTTGTTCTACGTCCAGGTTTTATGTATGGTATCGACGGTCGATCGAGTATTAGCAGTCAATGGTTTGCGATGGGACAGGGTAGGGCGGTATATCGCGGCGATCGCGAGAAAGGTTGGAGCTGGGTACATATTCATGATTTAGCAGAAGCTTACGTGCGGGTGGCAGAAAGTGGAGCCGCGATCGATGGTGAGATTTTCTGCATTGCCGACGAGCAGCGTCCAACTTGTTTGGAAGTGATGCAGGCTTGTTTGAAAGCCGCCAACTATAGCGGTGCAATCGAATTTGGACTACAGCAAGAGGATGATTTAGCCAGTACCTGGTTCGACCAAAACGAATTCATCACTTCCCGCAAAGCCGCACGAATTTTGGGTTGGAGTCCTCGCCACACGGGAATCATTGATGAAATTGAAACCTACTACGCCTCCTGGAAGGCTTCCCAACTTAACTAGCGATCGAACTTCAATTTTTTGTAATTTAAAGAGGATATTCTCATGAAAACCGACGAACTCAAAGTCAATCAACTCAGCCATAGTTCATATGAGTGGTATCTTACGTACTTAAATGCAATGGATAACCTCGATATTAAGGTTCTACCGAACTTACTATGCTAAATCAAGGATTGAAATGCCATGCTAGCAAACTTCTGATCTGAAAATTCTCAAAATTTCTAAACCCATATCCCATTCTTTTTATTAGCTTGAGTTTATTGTTAATTCCTTCGACGACTCCTTGAGTTGTTCTATTATCAAAATAGGCAATTATTTCACCAATCCATCTTTTAATAGTTCCACAACTCTTGGGGAATTTCCCACAAGCATTCTTGAGCCAGTCACACAAGCTTATTAGCCCATTTCCCCAATCTGTTTTTGATTCAAATATATCTCTAAATAACTCTTTTGTTTTGTGCATTGCTGCTAATTCTGGAAAAACGTCTCCAATCTCTTTCAACTTCTCTTTTTGCAATTCATTCAAATCCGCTTCGTTTTTGAGTATTGCATATTTACTGTGAGTTAATGCTGCTAATTTCTTGTTCTTTTCATCTTTGTTCTTCACCCTCTCAGCCTCTCTTTTGATTTTAATTCTCTCTCGATCTAACTCTTCATTTATCTGTTTCATTACATGAAATCTGTCTCCAACCACTTCAGCATTTGGTATCAATTCATTTACCAGACTTTTGTATGATGAAAATAGATCGATACTTACTTCTGTAATTTGGTTCAAAACCTCCGAACCCCAAGACTTCAAGCACTCACCAATACATTCTTGAGTCCTTTTTGGTAAGATGGCTATTAACTCTCTTTTTTCTAGATCTACTAACACCGCACAATAGTTTTTTTGCCCTTTAACAAAGGCAATTTCATCAATTCCTAGTCTGGTTAAATTCTCTGGCTTTTTTTGCACTAGATTTACCCCAGCTTTTTTGATTATTGTCTCCACTTCTTGCTCACTTAATCCATTTCTTTTGGCAACACTTTTAATATCACTAGCTAGACTCTCTTCGACAATCTTCTGCTTCATTCGCTCGGTGAAATGACTTCTCTTTTTGATGAAATTTAATTCCTCACTGAATTTTCGACCACAACTCATACACTTGAATTGACGACGATTAATTTTAAGGTAAACATCATGTTCACCGAATGGTAGATCTCTCACTGTTAATTGGTGATTCTCATGAAGTTTATTACTTTCAGTTCCACAATGAGGACACACTGCTTTTAATTGCTGATTTTCTAGATAAATAAAATAACCGATTTCATCTAAGATCTTATAAGCAGTGACGGTCATTCCGTCGATATTAAGAATTTCATTAATGGTTTTTAGTTGCGATTTGGATGACATAATGCAATTCAAGCTTATTTGTTGCCAGAAATCAAGATCTTACTATTCTATAATAAAATCTGTCATTTATGCTGCACCAAGCTTCCATAACTCAAAATTATCAATTTTGTCAATTAAACTTGATTCTTATCCACTACTTAGCATAGCAAGTTCGGTAGAGCCGATATTAATGCTTATGCCACATTCTTGGCAGAAGATTGTGAAATGCAATTTTGCAATAATCCGATCGTTAAAGGCAAGAAAAATATTGTAGAAAGCTTAGCAGCATTCTGGGCAACGATCGATAGTGACGAACACAATTTGCAAAATATCTATGGTGACGATCGAAACTTTGTTTTAGAAGCATTCAATACATTTAAGCGCAAAGACAATAAATCTGTAACAATTCCGGCTGTAGCGATTACCGAGAAAAATGATGCAGGATTAGTTACCTCTGTCCGACTGTTTATGGATATATCAACCCTTTTTACCTGACTTATCGCTCTTAATGTGGATCTTTTCGTCTTGGTTACTTAAAAAATTATGGTATTGAGGCAGTTGCACCGACGAGAATCTGACAAAACTAGTAAGGACATTAGATCGACAGGATGAACGAGCAAAACTTTGACAGTATATTTAGTCATCATCGGATTCAAGTTAATGGGGTTCGACTGCACTATGTAATGGGTGGACAAGGCGAACCGCTCGTGTTACTACATGGCTGGCCGCAAACTTGGTATGCGTGGCGCAAAGTCATGCCTTTATTAGCAAGTCAATATACCATTATTGCCCCAGACCTCAGAGGCATCGGCGACTCCGAAAAGCCGCAATCGGGCTATGACAAGCGAAATGTGGCAGAGGATATCTACCAACTAGTCCAGGCTTTGGGCTACGATCGCATTTGCCTAGTCGGACACGATATCGGCGGCATGGTTGCCTACGCCTATGCAAAAGCTTATCCAGATGGAGTGCGGCAATTAGCGATCTTGGATGTCCTCTTACCAGGTTTTGGTTTAGAAGATGCTAGGGCGAATGGTTTTTTATGGCACCATTGGTTTCACATGGTAGACGATCTTCCCGAAGCGTTAACGCAGGGTCGTGAAGAACTGTACCTGAGTGCCATTGCTTACAGGCGAGATCCCTATAATCCTCAAACTTTAAGCGATCGAGATATTGCCGAGTATGTGCGCTGCTACGCAGCTCCAGGCGGAATGCGGGGTGGGTTTTCCCACTATCGAACATTCGTGCAAGATGCGGAACACAATCGGCAAAGTGCTAAAACTCTCCTATTGATGCCTGTTCTGGCAATTGGTGGCGAAAGCGGTGCTGGCGATCGATTGTTACAGACTATGCAGCCCTTGTGCCAAGATATCCGAGGCATAACGATCGAACGTTGCGGTCATTTGATACCTGAAGAACAACCCGAACGACTGACACAGCTCCTGTCATCCTTTTTCAAGGAAACGGCTAGATCGAAGTAATCCAGCCGTAAAGATTGCTAATAGTTTATCGATCGAATTGCAATCGATCGCGTATTGGCATCGCCTGAAAGCAGGTTATCGATTGCAATTCGATCGATCCTTGATAGATATTCATTAAAAGTTCGATCTTTTTAAATCAAGGATTGATGCGGACGATCGAGCGATCGTACTATGGGGTTTTTCCTGACTTGGTTGTTGTATCTATTAGGTGCGGTGGCTTCTGCTTATTTTATTGGAGTTGGAGCCTTGTCTCAACGCTAGTTAGCTAGGGAATCGATCTCCGTCTATGTTTGCTCGTGGCAATACCCACGAGCAAAAACGAGCGGGAGATTTAGGATACAGATTGCTGCTGTCGATAAAAACTAGGAGCAATACCCGCCCAGCGTTTAAAGGCTCTACTAAAAGATACTTCCGATTCATAACCGACTTGCAGTCCGATCTCTCGCAGTCCTAACTGACTATCCCGCAATAAACCCGCACCTTTAACCATCCGCCAGTTGGTTAAATATTGCAGTGGTGGCTGTCCGACTAACTGGGTAAATCGCGCGGCAAATGCCGAGCGAGACATCGGAATCTTGTCGGCTAAATCTGCAACCGTCCAAGGATATTCGGGAGTGCGATGAATTAGGGATAAAGCAGTGCCAATTTCTCGATCGACTAATGCTGATAGCCAGTTACCTTGTTCGTGAGCTAATCCATTCACATAGGCGCGAACGGCTTGAATGAATAATACATCCATCAGCCGCGCCACGACTGTTTGACAACCAAGTTGCCCGATCGCAATTTCAGCGGCGATAAATTGTAATGTCTGCTCCAGCCAAGGCACCAACAACGACCGCTCATTTTTGATATGGATTAGCGGTGGTAGTGCCAAGAGGAGCGGATTGCGATCGCGGTCGCCCAATAGCTCGAAACATCCAGACACCAGCTCTGCGGCAATGCCATCGCCACCATAAGAAATCTGGTTATAGCCCTGATTTGGCTCGATCCTAATCACCTCGTCGAGATTAGCTACTGGACTAGATACTCGATCGCAAATAATATGTTCGACTCGTTCGAGCAAGATGACTAGATCGCCACTTGTTAAGTGAATGGCTGTACCATCCATCAGCAGCCAGCATTCCCCCTTCATCACAATGTGATACGCCACTTCTCGATCGTTATCGTTGGGAATTCTCACGCCCCACGGCGATGTGAACTTGAAATAGCCAGAGTGAGTGTTTTGTAGTCGGAGCGTCTGGAGCGCATCGGTAAGTGCGTCAGGAATTAACATTACTTCTGGACGATCGGTTATGAAATGCGGACTTTTAGCTATTCTACATCCATCATCGATCGTGATATCGTACAAACGTTCTCAAATCGGTAGCAGCCATGAAATTTTCACATATCACTCTATTTGTCAAAGAGGTATCGCAGACTGTGACATTTTACGAGCGAGCATTTGGCTTCAAGCAAGTATTCGCCGATGACAGTGGATTGTTTGCTGAGTTGGAATCAGAGGGGAAATCTCTACACATTGCCGCAATAAGTGCCGTAAAAAATAACTTTCCTGAAGGATTTCAAGAAACTAGCCGATCGACCTTACCAGTAGGAATTGAAGTGTGTTTTTTGACTGAGAATGTGAACGCAGCTTTGGCAATCGCGCTCGAAGCAGGAGCTACTAAATATATCGATCCTGAAGTTAAACCTTGGGGGCAAACTGTGGCGTATGTGCGTGACTTAGATGGGATTTTAATTGAGATAGGTAACTATAAAATTGACGGGATTTGGTCGGAGAATTAGGTTAAATTAACAAAAAAATGATTATTCTAATTACAACGCCAACTGGAAATATCGGTCGCCATGTCTTGAGATCGCTCGTAAATGCAGGTCGATCTGTGCGGGTTATCGCTCGTCATCCTGACAAAATCGACCCCGATGTAGCAAATCAAATCGAGATAATCCAAGGATCTATCGCCGATCCCAATGTGCTATCGCCAGCACTTAACGGTGTAGAATCACTATTCTGGTGTATTCCCTAAAGCCATACTCAGGAGAATGTTTTGGAATATTACTTAAATTTTACTCAAGCTCTTTGTACTGCGATCGAGCGAACAGAATCATTACCGCGCATAGTAGCAATATCCAGCGGTGGCAAAGGACACGCTCAAAATGCAGGTGCAATTTCGGCACTTCATGCAATGGAAGAACTGCTCGATCTGACTGGTGCCAACATCAAATATTTACGATGTGGCAACTTCATGGAGAACTTTTTATGGCAATTGAAACCAATTTCCCAACAGGGATTATTTTTCTATCCCTTTCCTGCTGACTTGCCGATCCCAATGGTATGTACTCAAGATATCGCTGCTGTGGCTCTCAAGTGGTTATTCGATCTAGATTGGTCGGGACAAAGTGGCGTTGGGGTGCATGGCGCAGAGGATCTATCACTCGATCGAGTAGCGACGATTTTGAGTGAAGTGCTCGCTAAACCCGTGCGCTTTCAACCTATTTCTGCGGAAGCTTATTACCGATCGATGCTGACGAATGGCTGTAGTCCGGCTTTTGCACAGAGTCTAGTGGATCTGTTTGCCGAAGTCGCTGAGGGGATCTATGATGCCGAACCTCGCACCGCTGAGACAACCACTACAACGGCATTCAAGCAATGGGCGCAAGCTGTCTTCCGACCGATCCTCACAGCCGATCGATAGGTGGCTAGTTATAATTTGAAGTATGGCATGGCGATTCTCTTTCCCTTCTCTGCGAGAGGCTACGCCAACCGGACGCTACGCGAACAGAGAGGCTCCGCCAACGAGTGCGAGATCGCAAATTTACTCTGCTTTGTAGTGGCTATCGAGTTGGCCATCGCCACTTGACATTTCTCATCGGATCGCGATGTCGGCTTGGAATCTGTACTAAAAAATACTCACTCTCCAGTGCGATTGCCGATCTACTTAATTTATTTGGAGCAACTTATGATGAATACACCTTGCACCCATCTCGACCAAATTCGTCAAGTCACACCCAGCAGCACCAACGGCTGTGAAGAATGTCTCGCAATGGGCGACACTTGGGTACATCTGCGCGAGTGCCTGACTTGCGGACATGTCGCTTGTTGTGATTCGTCCAAGAATAAACATGCCACCAAACATTTTCATACTACCGAGCATCCCATTGTGAGATCGATCGAGCCAGGTGAGGATTGGCAATGGTGCTATGTCGATAAAACCTTTGTCTAATGACTAACATCATCAAACAGCCTTGCGATGAAGGTGCGATTCGCTCTCAACCTTGTGTGACTCCTTGCGCTCCCAGTGCCCAGGTATGGGTCTTGGTCGCGACCATTCTCGGCTCTAGTATGGCATCGATTGATAGCACGATCGTCAATGTTGCCCTGCCCACTTTCCAAACCGAACTAGGCGCAACGGCTACCGATGTCCAGTGGGTGGTCGAGTCCTACGCGCTGTTTGTCGCTGCCTTAATTCTCGTTGGCGGTGCTTTAGGCGATTACCTCCGGTAGGCTACGCCAACGGTTTGGACGGCGGCGGATCTTTACGATCGGGGTAAGTTTATTCACCCTAGCATCTGTCTGGTGTGGATTATCGCCCAATGTGCAGCAACTAATTTGGGCGCGATCGGTACAAGGTATCGGCGGTGCTTTACTCATCCCTGGCAGTTTGGCGATTATCAGCGCGACATTTCCAGCAGAGCGACGCGGTAGGGCGATTGGGATTTGGTCTGGCTTTACAGCGATGACCTCCGCGATCGGACCAGTATTGGGCGGCTGGTTAATCGAACATGCTTCTTGGCACTGGCTATTTTTTATTAACGTGCCGTTAGCGGCGATCTATGCTGCGTTGGCGGGAGCGTTGTTTTTTCTGCCATTTAATTTAATTCAAGTGCAGCACTACTCGCCGACAGCGGCGGGTGCAGCACTAGTACCATTTCCAATTTTGATGTTTTTGCTGTCGCGGTGGTCTGGTGGGTTGGTCGATCGCTATGGTGCCAGAAAACCGCTCGTTGTCGGCCCGACGATTGCGGCGGTGGGACTGGGTTTGATGAGTGTACCGAGCATCGGCGGCAGCTATTGGACGACATTTTTTCCGGCAGTCATCGTGCTGGGATTGGGGATGGCAATCTGTGTGGCACCGCTGACCACCACTGTAATGGCGGCTGTGGAAGTGCGTTATGCAGGCGCAGCTTCGGGAATTAATAATGCAGTTTCCCGCATTGCTGGTTTGGTGGCGATCGCTGTTTTGGGCATTGTCGTCGCCAATATTTTCAACGCCAGCTTAGATCGCAGCATTATCTCACTCGATCTGTCCGTACCAGCCCGACAATTTCTCGATACCCAGCGCATCAACTTAGCGGCGGCAGCAGTGCCTCCAGGCTTGAGTACGAGTGCGAGTGCCGCACTGCGGTCGGCGATCGCGCTGGCATTTGTCGATGGTTTCCGCTGGGTAATGTGGATTGCGGCGGGCTTAGCAGTTACTAGTGCCGCGATCGCGGCTCTCATGTTGGGTGAAACTCGGCAATAGTAGAGCCGAACGTTGAGGCTACGCTTGTTTTCAAGAGAATGCGGACATTAATTAGGGGCATGAAGGAGCAAATATGGCGAATTTACTCACCAAAGCTAACGAATCATCCAGTCGGCGGTGGCGAACTCCTAGCCTCCGCAGCAGTAGTGATGAAGAACAGTTGCGTCATGCCAGTTGGATCGAATTATTCTTCGATCTGGTGTTTGTGGTCGTCATCTCAAAATTGAGCCACACGTTGTCAGCTCATCTTTCATGGATGGGATTTCTCCAGTTTGCGGCGTTATTTGTACCCTGTTGGTGGGCGTGGACGATCTATACATTTTATGTCGATCGCTATGACACCGATGATGTGGTGTATCGGCTGTTAATGTTGGGTGGAATGCTCGCTGTCATTTTTTTAGCAGCGAACGTGCATAATGCCTTTGGCGACGGTGCGACTGGGTTTACGATTGCCTATGTCACGATTAGATCGATCGTCCTTGCACTATATATTCGAGCCGCTGGTTATGTCCCCATCGCTCATACCAGCGTCCGGCTCTATCTGGGTTCTTATGTGCCCAGCACGGCGTTATGGTTGGGATCGATCGCTGCACCAGCGTCGAGCCGCTTCGTGCTGTGGGCACTGGCGATGACCATCGAACTCGTGGTGCCGATCTTGGGATCGAGAATGCTGGCTAGAACCCCCGTGCATCCTTCGCATCTGCCCGAACGGTTTGGGTTATTTACGCTGATTGTGTTGGGCGAATTAGTGGTATCGGTGGCGGGTAAAATGGCCAGCGGTCACTGGGATCTGTTACAGACGATCGCGGCTGTGGGTGGATTTGCGATCGCGGCGTGTCTGTGGTGGCTTTATTTTGCCTTTTTGGAAAATGCGGTGGTAGTGCGGGGGATTGGCTCTGTACATATATAACTACGGGCATTTACCGATTTTGATGGGGCTAGCTCTAGTGGCAGTCGGTACCGAGCAAACGATTGAATCAGCGACTCATGATGTCCTCCCAATTGGCGCAAGATGGACGCTGTGCGGGGGGGTGGCACTGTATACAGCAGCGATTTTGATGATTTTGCTATTCACCTGCCGCCGCAACTTCTCTTGGACTACGGTGTGGGCGATCGCGATCGCGTTAGGTTTGGCAATTTGGGGCGGTTCGTTACCACCGTTAGTTTTAGAGGGCGGTTTGCTGGCGATGTTGCTGTGGAAGGTGGGGCTAAATATCCGTAGCACTGATGCTCCCCTTAGCATTATTGAAGATGAACCGTCTTGAATATCTACACTGGATTGGGTTGGAAAAAAGACAGTCATTCTATTGTGAAGCTCGCTTTCAATCGGTCGATGCGTCTATCTTTGAAGAGATTTGGCGATAAATCAATGGTGATATCTTCGCTGTAGGTTGTAGAATTACATTTCAAAGCTAAATTTAGATAAGTTTTTAGCTATTGAATTCGCGTGTTCTTGCCGTATTATGCGTTTAGGATTGTGGGTCGCTATCGATATCGTTGACATTTAACCGCTCTACCAGTGGTCCCAAATTACGACCATAACAGTTGTTAAAATTAAAATTGTACCGATTGCAATTGATGATAACTGCATCTGTTCGGTCTAGATCCGATTTGTGATAATGAAATTAATCAATCGCAGATTGTCCTCACACACTAGGTCACAATGATGAAATTTACCCGACTAAAATCCGGCTACCAATATCTTCAACAGCAGATTTGGCAATACATCCAGCAGACAAGCGAACCCCAGACGACACAAAGATGCGAGTGAAATGGGAATGTGTACTATGAGGCTTACGATCCCAGAACTCAAGATTCGGCAACTTTTGGCTCTGAATCCAAAATTCGTTGGTGGCTAGAACAACACTATTGGCGATGATTTAGCATCAAGGTCAGGCATCGAGATCGAAAATTAGCTTAGACAAAAACAAGTTTTTATGACGATCGATAGCCGCGCGATTTCGCAACGACTACTCTTCTGACTTCAAAAGTCATTTTTCCTCTATTTCGATAATCGCTCGTGGTTTGAGGAATTGTAATAAATGGTCGATCGTGATAACGGCACAGTTGAGCGGTAGCAGAGCACTCTAAACTCAACACCGAGATCTTTGTGCTATCGGCTTCAACGCAGTGTTGGGCTGCTTGGCTGCTAATCTTGCACAGACTCTAAAAACTTCTCCATAAAAATATTGCACGGACTATCGTTATACCTCTCAATCGGGGAGAAACCAAGCCTTCTGTAAAGTTTGAGTGCTTGGGGTTGCTGCTCCTCATTTGCCAGGTCAAGCCTCACTTTTCGATAACCGACCTGTCTTGCAAAATCGAAGAGCATTTGAGCCATTTTCCAGCCCCAGCCCTGTCCTCGATACACCTTGAGCAACCACATCCGTTTAAGTTCGCAAATTTCGTCATCGAGTTTTCGGATTCCCCCAGTACCAACAACCTGCTCGTTGTCCACTAGCACCAAGAACATCCCACCGTTGTCAAAATAGTGAAATCGCACCTGCTCGATATCAGACATCGAATCATAACGCTTCACATCTTCTTCATTCAGAATATCCTGCCAAATGTCCAGACATACGGCGGTAACGACCTGCTTGGCTTGTTCGATCTGATGCTGTTGAATTGGTCCGATCTCAACCATTGGGATTTCTATAAGTGTCACTACTCACCAATCACTTGACTTTGTTCAGGTGCATTGGGATTGTTATACGGCGATCGACGACTACTTTTATTTCCAGCTTTACGACCCAATATATACAAAGTCGTGAGATCGTCCCAGATTCCCTCCTCAGTTTGGAGAGATTCTAGTTCTGCATCAAATTCTGCTTTGGCTTGCGCCAACTGTGCTGATGAGAGTTGCGACAACCCATTGCCTAATACCTTGAGAGAGGTAGATGAAGGCTGCACAACAACCCCCTCCCAAGTTGCTTTTGCTCTCTCTAGGTTCGTGTAGCTGCCGTGTTGCTCTGTTTTGATTTCAACTGCCTCAAAACCAGCATCGATCGATAAAGCTTGGCACTGCTCAACGGAGCCGATCCGATTACTAGCTTCTAGTGAAACGCCATACTTTGCAAACACTTTTCGTAAGACAACAGCCCCAATATACGCTGTATCAGCAGGAGTATGAATCCCGATTCGACCACCAGGCTTGAGAAGTCGATGCCACAGCCGTAAGGTCGCTTCTTTATCTTCCATCCAAGGAAATGTGTTTGCACACAAAATATGGTCGAAATGATTGACTGGATAATCGAGAGCCTCAGCATCTGCAAGTTGGAACTCCACATTACCGAGTCCCAATGCGTTAACTTTGCTCTGTGCTCGATCTAGCATTCCGGCAGAAATATCGATTCCAATCACCTGCCCCTGCTCACCGACGATTTGAGCCGCCGCAATCGCGAGATGACCTGTGCCTGTGCCAATATCTAAAACTGTTTGTCCAGCAACAACCTGTGAATATTCAAGCAGACGACGACAAATTTGAACGTGCCATTCGCTATTGTCATAGGTTTGACTTCTGCGATCGTAAGAATCCGCCACCCCTTGCTTGTAGTCGTTTAATTCAAGTTGGTTCACCATCCGAGATTTGCCTCAACAACGACCGAGCCTAACGCCAATTTAACTCTAATTGACCCACCGAGAACTTGTAACTACCACCCTCACCAACGGACTGAGCCGCATAACGTTCCGGTTGAGCGGCAGCAGATCGACCATAGCGCTCAACGAAAAGACTCTCAACTGTCCGCTCCAATCGGGTTGTTAGCTGGCTGTCGCCAACTCGCTGAGTATAGATGCTAGATGCGCTGGACGAGACAAATACGGGCAGTGCCCACCCGGTAACTCAACGACCTCTACTCCAAAACGCTCGCCAAAGGCGCGACGACTCCAACTTGAATTAATGGTTCTGTCTTTCGAGCAAGCAACGTAAGACGAACTCACGTGCGGAAACTCGTTCAATGGAAACGTTTCATTCATTGCGGCTTCTGCATACATCAAGATTCGGGTATTCAATGCCCATTCTGCAACTTCATCAGAGCAGTCGTGAAACAAAAACTGCATGGCAAGTTCAACATCTTGAGAAGGGTCTTTTCCGGCTTGTCCGATCTCAATCCATTCAGGTTGGAACATATCGGGATCGGTACTCCTGAACTGACCAAAGATACTGGCTCCCAGCTTAGGAATAACAGCCGCCAGATAAATTAGATGGCGAACGGGTTTTAGGTGTGCAACCAACGGTAAAAACGCACCACTTGCTGAATGACCCACGACGATCGCATCATCGGCTTGGTCAATTGACTGAGTGATAATTTCTGCGTATTCCATTCCACTGGCATTGCGTCGATCAGTTGGCAGATTCATTCTTACAGTTTGATGTCCCAACTCCTCCAGTTCAGGAATGAGCAAATCCCAACAGGAAGCATTCTGAGTTGAGCCATGCACTAGACAGAATAAACTCATGACCTTATCCCGTTTTTCTTCTGCTAACTACGATCTTGAAATACCCACAGATGATCTTCATACTACTGCCCCTACCGATGAATTCAAGCCAGCTAACTATTATTAGGCGGAAAGTTTCCGCCTATTCACCCAAATTTGGGTAGATAGACTGAAAAATTCAGCATATTCCCTATATAAAAGCAGAATGTTTCTGCCTATCATCCTATTTAAGGTGGATTTACTGAATTTTTCAATATATTGAAACATTATGCAAAATCCCCTAAGAAGCTGCTAGGGCAAACAGGGTAGAGTGGGCATTGACCACCAACTAGGTTTCAGGCAGCGTCGGTCGACACAAAACTAATCTTTAATTGCTAAAATTCGATCGATACGATTTAGCCACAGTTAGAGTCAACTGTGCGATCGCCAACTATCCGAGCAGCGATTTGAAGGCGATGGTTAGATTTAAAGTTAGTATTGTTTCAAACCTGTGCGGTTGGCACTGCCCACCCTACAAAACCTAGAAAAGACTCAACATCCAGCAGGCTATTGAGTCTTTTCGCTAATTGCCATGCAGCCCAACACTGCGGTGCAGCGGACAGCCACAAGCCTCTGGTTTTGAGTTCGAGGTTGTCTGCTGCTGACCTGTGCCGTTGGACCGGAAGATTGTTTACTTGGGTGTAGCTCAAAGGCATTGGCATGAACTCATCGATCTATCAAACTAAAATTCAGCTTTAACAAGTAGCTGATAACGACGCACAAACAACAGGCGATCTCGATCTTATGAGGCAATAAAGATGAAACTGTTCGATCCAACCAGACACTATCCACTCTTACAGCTAGACTGGAATCGCAATACGGCTCAACAAGCAATTACCGCGATCGTCCATGAAACTATCGCTCAACTGCAAACTGCGCCGTTGCTGCCCGGACACCCGATGGACGATGGAGAGTTTGGTAGCGACCTGTACTTTGGTAAAGCTGGAGTGCTATGGGCGATCGATTATCTGCAAACCGTCGGTGCAGTTGACTCAACTTTTGATGTAGCCACTCATCTCGATGTAACACTCGCCCAAAATCGGCAGCATTATCCCCAGGTCAGTCCCTATCCAGAGCAGTCGTCTTATCTATTTGGAGAACTGCCACTGCTGCTACTGCAATATAAGTTATCTCCCTCAGCAGACAAAGCTACCCAAATCTGGGACTCGATTCACAAGAACGACTCCCAGCCCATTCGAGAGCTGATGTGGGGCATCGCAGGCTCGATGCTAGCTGCTTACTTTATGTATCAGTGGACGCAGGAATCAAGATGGCAAGAGGTCTTCAAATTCCAAGCAGGTTTACTGCTCCACGAGTGGCAACCCGTTGGTGAAGCTGGGTATTTGTGGACGATCGATTTGTACGGTAGCCAGCAGCAATGGCTGGGACCCATACATGGTTTTGCCAGCAACTTAACGCCATTGCTGGTCGGACGATCCTTATTGACCGATGAGGAATTTCAAGACATCTCAACCAAAGCGATGATGACTGTGGTTCAGACCGCAGTGACGGGGGATGACGGCGCAAACTGGGCAGCAGTTTATGACGCAGCAAATCCTAGTCAAACTCCAAATCTAGTCCAGTACTGTCATGGCGCACCTGGAATAGTCACGGCTTTGGCAATGCTACCGCAAGGGATCGATGAGCGATTCGATCTCATTTTGGAGCAGGGTGGAGAACTGACTTGGCAAGCAGGTCCATTGAAGAAGGGATCGAATTTGTGTCATGGTACGGGAGGCAATGGCTATGCCTTTCTCAAGCTCTTTATCCGCACTGGGAAACAGATGTGGCTCGATCGCGCTAGAGTCTTTGCAATGCACGCCATCGAACAGTACCGCCTGTCGCAGCAACTCTATGGGCAGTTGCGCTATCCGCTCTGGACAGGAGATCTTGGTTTAGCAATTTATCTCTGGGACTGCCTAGAAGCACAGGCGAAGTTTCCCACGATCGACCTATTTTAGTGGTATCTTAGTAAACCTTTAATTAGAATAAAACGCAAAGATAATCTATTTTTGGAAGCTGGGAGCCAACGATTTTGTACGGAGCAGATCCGAAAGACAAGCATCCAATGAAGGGGTTTCCGCAAATCTGCTTTATTCAGAACACGGTGTCGAATCCTAATATCATTGTTGGAGATTACACGTATTACGACGATCCAGAAGATTCAGAAAACTTCGAGCGGAACGTTTTGTACCATTTCCCGTTCATTGGCGATCGCTTAATCATCGGAAAGTTTTGCGCTTTGGCAAGAGGCGTAAAGTTCATCATGAATGGTGCCAATCACAAGTTGGACGGGTTTTCGACTTATCCGTTTCAAATTTTCGGCAACGGTTGGGAAAAAGTCACCCCTCAAACTGGAGAACTGCCCTACAAAGGCGATACGGAAATCGGCAATGATGTGTGGATTGGCTATGATGCCATGATTATGCCAGGGGTGCAGATGGGAGACGGAGCGATCGTTGCCGCAAAGTCAGTTGTTGTAGGCGATATTTCACCCTATACGATTGTTGGCGGTAATCCAGCCAAGTGTATCCGCCAACGCTTTGACGATCGAACGATCCAAGCATTGCTTGAAGTTGCTTGGTGGGATTGGGACATTGAGAAAATTACGCGCAATTTGGAAAAGATTGTAGCGGCAAATATTGAAGATCTAAAAAATTGTAAATAGCACAGTAAAATAAATCTGTTAGAGCAGATTGACTGTGGCGTTAGATCGATCGATTGATTGGAATTCAGCATTAAAGTCTGTTGCTACATCAAGCTTTAATTCCAGCCCAAATTAGATCGGTCGCAGCTTGAATCTGTAGCTCGATCGCTTCCGCACTTAAAAGTTGCCGTGTCGGATCGAGATACTTGATATTCTCATGAGCGTTGAAATAAAACGTACAAACGCCCAGGATATTAATAGTAGTAAGAAATGGATCGATCGATCGCACCACTCCTTCAGCCATACCGCGTTCTAAAATTGTCGTCATACTCCAAAAACTCTGTTGCCAACCACTAGATGCCCCATATTGCCCCTGATTTTGAATCGCTTCATAAAACCACAACATCCCTCGATGTGGATACATTGCGCCGTAAGTAATCCCCGATCGAATCGATGCTTTAATCGCTGCTTCTGTGGGTAAAGATTCCGAAGATAGTTGTTGAAAAGATGCCTCTAATTCGCTACCAATTCGTTGCATCACCGCCTGATAAAGTCCTTCTTTGCTCTCAAAGTAGTAATAAATCATCGCTTTAACCACGCCAATTCGCGCCGCGATCGCATCAATCTTGGCACCAGCTAACCCATAGCGGGCAAACTCTTCTTCGGCTGCATCCAGAATTTGTGCCTGAGTTGTCTCGGCATCGCGGGTTTGGCGGGGTTTATTCGATCTGCGCTTTGAAGAATCTGAAGAACTCACACGTTGGCCTAATATCCGAGCAAGATTAAGTTTAACTGAAAATTTGGTCGGTAGTTGACAATCCAGGTTTCTCCTAGATATACTGACTGAATATATAGTCAGTTGTGGAGGTTCGATCGATGGTTCCCGTTTTAGCAGGTGCGCCGTGGCTGATTGCTCATCGATCGATGTTAGGGATCGATCGACCTTACAAGGTAACTTTGAACGATCGGGATTATGTGTTGTGGCAAAATACACGGGGCGAAATCTTTGGCTTAGACAATGTTTGTCCGCACATGCAGGCTCCGCTCTCTAATGGGTGGATTTGTCAAGAGCGGAATACGATTACCTGCCCGTTTCATGCGCTGGAGTTTGACGGCGAAGGTAGACTGCACCGAGAAGGTAAGCGAGATTCACAGCCAATCGCACAACCGCTCGAACTCAAGGTAGTTGGCGATTGTATTTGGACGTATGGCGATTGTGAGCCGCGAGTGCCGATTCCCGATGTCGTTGCGAAAATTGCGGCGGAATATGATTTTGTGGGGATTGCAGGCGAAAAGACGATTCGATCGGATTTTTTGAGTACTTGGCTGATTAATTCCGATTTCAACCATCAAAATGGCACCCATCGGGAGTTATTTCAGATCGTCCAAAATCAGATGACTGAATTTGATAAAGATGGCTATTGGTATCAGGTAAAACAGGAGAGTACGAGAGCGAATAACTCTATTGGAGAGCTTTTGAGCAATCCAGTTTTGTTAACCCTGCCGAAAGTTCTCAAGAGTACGGTTGAGTATTTTTTCCCTTCAGTGTTGATTCTCTATGCTGAATCGGGAGTGGGGCCATTTGCTCAAGTTGTGGTGCAATATCCGCAGCAAAACGATCGCACTAAAATTTACGAGTTAATCTTTGGTAAATTCAAGTTTGCCGGGATGAAACCGCTATTCCGGCGATCGATGTTGAAAGCGATCGATATAGTGGTCGAGCAGGATACAACAGCAATTGAAACGCGCTATCCTCACCAACCTGCTAAAATAAAATTACCGAATGAAGAGGTGATGAGCTACGCTGCAAAGCTCTACGATGATTGGGAAAACTGATAATCCGATTCTGCGTGGCGATCCGTGGCTGGTTGCCAATCGATCGATTAAGATCTACAGAGGATATTATTCTCTGACTTAACTTGAATGCCGAGCAAATATTACTAGAAATGAGCAAGATCGGTGAATGGACGCGCGGTAATTATACAATTAGTACCGATCGAGACCGACTCGACCTCGATCTCATTCATGGCTTTCTCGTCGGCTCTTACTGGGCACAGGGACGCTCGCGCGAACGCGTGGCTCAGTCGATCGAGCAATCGCTCCCGTTCGGTCTTTATCACGGTGAGGAACAGGTCGGATTTGCGCGCGTGCTAACCGATTACGTCGTGTTGGCATTTCTTGCTGACGTGTTTGTGTTGGAGTCGCACCGAGGTAGGGGACTGGGTACGTGGCTGATTGAAGTTGTCACGAGCCACCCAGATCTGTACCCGATCCGGCGTTGGCTGCTCGGTACGCGCGATGCACACGAACTGTATCGCAAATTCGGATTTGAGGAGCCGAAGGCGGGCGTATTTATGGAGAAGTTCGATGCCCAAAGCGACAGACGTAATTGAGCTTCGATTAGCTTGCCTAGAAGATATCCCTGCTTTAGCCAAGCTGATTCCAGCATCTGCTAGATCGCTTCAGGCAAGCTATTACACTCCAGCGCAAATTGAAGGAGCTTTAGGAACTGTCTTTGGTGTCGATAGCCAACTGATTCAGGATGATACCTATTTCATTGCCGAAAGCGAAAACCAGATTGTTGGTTGTGGTGGATGGAGTAAGCGCAAAACACTTTATGGCGGAGATCGGGGCAAGAACATTGAAGAAGATCGGTTGCTCGATCCCTATGTCGATGCGGCCAAGATTCGGGCGTTCTTTGTGCATCCATCATGGGCACGAAGAGGAATCGGTAGCCAAATTATGAGACGTTGTGAAGGAGCAGCATTAGATGATGGATTTAAAACTATTGAGATTGTTGCTACGTTAGCTGGCGAACCGCTATATCAAAGTTTCGGTTATCATTTAATTGAGAAATTTGAGATCGCGCTTCCCAATAAAAGCTTTCTTCCGGTCATTCGGATGATCAAGAACTTTAGTGAAACGCACTAATCAAATGACTGACTTAAAAAGCTCCGATCGTCTACTTAGAGAGAAAATTACGATCTACATGAAGAAATTTTATCGTAAATTGGCTAATTCTTAAATACTCTTTGTTCTTTTTTCAATCAATCTCAATTCTGTCAAAATACTATCGATCTAAAGGTCAGAAATGAGTCGAATTATTGTTACTACGTTGGGAACACTGGGCGATCTGCATCCGCCGATCGCGATCGCGTTAGAATTGCGAAAACGCGGTCATGATGTTGTATTTGTAACCCACCAAGTCTATCAATCCAAGCTCGAAGCCTTGGGGTTTGAGTTTCACCCCATGCGCCCCAATTTCACAGCAATGAACGATCCGCAGGAAATGGCAAGGATGATGGATCTCAAAACGGGTCAAGAATACATGGTGCGACAGTGGGTAAATCCCAGCTTAGGAGAAATGTATGCGGACTTGTTGAGTGTTGCCCAAGGAGCAGATTTTATCTTTTCAGGGGAAAGTGTCGTGGCAACACCGCTGGTAGCAGAGAAACTCGGAATGCGGTGGGCTTCGAGTGCAATGGTGCCGATGTCTTTTTTCTCGGCTTATGACCCGCCAGTTTTAGCCCCTTTTCCTGCGCTGGCTAAATTATACCAATTAGGACCGATCGTGAATCGGGGGATTCTCAATTTCGCCAAGCTGGTGAGTAATTCCTGGGCAGATCCGATTCGTCAACTTCGTCACGAACTTGGTTTATCGCCGATCGACTACAATCCTTTTTTAGAGCATCGATTTTCACCTTATCTGGTGATTGCCTTGTTTTCCTCGGTGTTGGGACAGCCCCAGCCTGACTGGGCAACAAATACGATAGTTGCAGGCTTCACCTTTTACGATGGCACCCAGGAGGGCGCAGATCTCACGCCAGAACTACAGCAGTTTTTAGCCGCAGGTGAGCCACCGATTGTCTTTACATTGGGATCGGCGGCTGTGATGGATGCTGGTAACTTTTATCAGGAAAGTATCCAAGCAGCAAAACAGTTAAACCGTCGTGCTGTTTTATTAATGGGTCAGAATTCTGTGCCGGAGGATTTGCCAGCAGATATTTTAGCGATCGATTATGCTCCCTATTCTCAGATTTTCCCTCGTGCATGTGCGATCGTTCATCAAGGCGGGATTGGTACGACAGCTCAAGCTTTACTTGCTGGTCGTCCGACCTTAATTATGCCTTACAGTCACGACCAACCAGATAATGCCGCACGAGTCAAACGGTTGGGCACATCGCGGACGATTCCGCGATCGAAATATACAGCGTCGCGAGTTGCCAAGAAATTGAATCAGTTATTAAATCATCCCAGTTATGCAACCAAAGCGATCGAAATTAGCGGTATTATCCAAGCAAAGAATGGTATTAAGATGGCGTGTGATGCAATCGAGAAGCAGTTAAATGGCAGACCTAGTTAAACCCGATCTACAGTTGAGAAAGGCGATCGAGCAGATCTATTTAGTCGATGCAGAATTTCAGAAAATTGAAGCTGTGGCTGGCAAATTGACAGTGAGAAGTTCGGCACCCACATTTGCTTCATTGGTGCGAATTATTGTTGGACAACAGCTTTCTACTAAAGCCGCAGATGCAAATCTTTTTTAGACTTAATGCCTTGGGGGAAATTTCACCGACAAATATTATCGATCGGTCGGAAGCAGAATTGCGCTCGGTGGGATTGAGTCGTGCTAAAGTCGCTTGTTGCCAAGAACTAGCGATCGCAATTTTAGAGGAAAAACTCTCAATTGAATCTTTTACTGAACTAACCGATCGAGAGATCGCCGAGCAATTATTGCAAATTAAAGGAATCGGTAAATGGACGGTGGAAATATTCTTGCTATTCTGTCTAGAGCGACTCGATACATTGCCAGCAGCAGATTTAGCAATTCAAGTTAGCTATCAGAAATTAAAGAACCTCAGCGATCGACCGACTGCCAAAGAACTTATTTCCTTGATGGAACCGCTCCAGCCCAATCGGGGAGCCGCAGCGCATCTGCTCTGGCATTATTACCGACATCTCGATCGAACACCAAGTCTCAACAAGACATAGGAGAATATATGGCATCAGACTCGAACTTTGTTGAATATGTCTGCGATCTCATTAATGAAACGGGACAAGTATCATTCAAGAAAATGTTTGGCGAATATGCAATCTACTACGATGGAAAAGTTGTCGCGTTGATTTGCGACAATCAACTATTTATAAAACCGACTGCGGCTGGACGATCTACGATTGATACAGTCGTGGAAGCACCTCCATACCCAGGTGCAAAACCATATTTTTTGATTGACGATCGGCTTGACGATCGCGAGTGGCTCTCAAACCTGATTCAAATAACTGCAACTGAACTTCCCGCGCCGAAACCCAAGAAACCAAAACCCAAACAGACAAAAATATGAAATTTGGATACACCATTATCTACGTCTCATCGGTTAGGATGCATTAGCCTTTTACCAGAACGCATGTAGTTAACAATCTCAACTCGATCCCAAACACTAATTCGATCGACGTAAACCTAATTCTAATCAGAGAGTTTAATTATGGAAATCAGAAATGCAATTGCACTCGTCACTGGAGCCAACGGTGGCATCGGGTCTCACTTTGTCGAACAACTGATCCAGTTGCAAGCGTCCAAGATTTATGTCTGCGCTCGAACCATTAGTAAACTACAGACTCTAGTTGCCCTCGATCCGGTGCGGATTATCCCGATCGAATTAGATGTCACAAATCCCGAATCGGTGAAAGCAGCAGCCGCTCAATGTTCGGATGTCACCCTCCTAATTAACAATGCAGGTACTTCTTTGAATCACGGCATTATTGCCGCCCCAGATCTCGAAGCAGCTAAAGCGGAAATGGACGTGAACTATTTTGGCATGGCAGCCATGTGTCGCGCCTTTGCGCCGATTCTCAAACAGCAGGGTGGCGGTGCGATTGTCAATATTTTGTCCCTACTCGGCAAAGTCAATTTGCCGTTTAGCGGCTCCTATAGTGCATCCAAAGCCGCAGCCATTTCGATGACCCAGTGTGTCCGCGCCGAGCTAGCCGCCCAAAAAACATTGGTTGTCGGGGTGATGCCAGGAACTGTCGATACCGATCTGGCAAAATCATGGCCCGATCCGAAGGTCGCGCCTGCGGAGGTGGCTCAAGCTGCATTAGAAGCTGTAATTGACGCTCTGGAAGATGTTTATCCTGGCGAACAGGCTGCTCAGGTTTCCGCACAACTATTAGCCGACCCGAAAGGGGTAGAAAAATATATGGCAGGTTTTCTACCAGGTATGGACTTGGCAGGTACTAACGCCTAAACCAAGATCAGCCAGCCCTGCAACGCGATCGTCACAATTTTATTTCCAGGTAATATTTCAATTTGGCGTGATATCCAGAAACTTTCTGGATATCACGCTGTTTTAGGGTAATACACGGAAAGTATCGATGCGATAGTTGAACGGTATAGTGCAACTCCGCCGTCTGTCTAACAACCCGCTTGCACACCGACCGTATCAATATTGTCGGGTAGCACCAAAAGTTACTGGCGGCGGGTGAAGCGGAACGTTCAATCGATATCACATCGATATTCATACATACACATTCGATCGATCGACCAAACTTAATCATATCTCGTCTAACCATGTCTGGAAGATCGCCCCTCAATAAAGGCTCGATCGCAACTTTAATTCGATCGGTAGAAGAAAGAAGATCTAGATTTTTTGGTGCCTCGATCGGAAGGCGTGATAAGGTCAAAAGACTTGTAATCCCTATCATTAGACAATTACGATAGTCGATCTTGCCAATCTTTGGGATTTCGTTTGCTGTGAAAACAAGCAATCACAAATACAGTATCTTCTTCAACAATATAAAAAAGACAATAAGGGAAACGCCTGACTAAGACTCGTCGAGCTTGTTGATAAATGAGCCGATAGGCAAGAGGATTGCGCCCGATTGTGGATATACAATTATCAATTGCTCGTACAAATTCAGAACCTAAACCAGTCTCTTGTGACTCATACCATGTAAAAGCATCTTCCAAATCTAACTCTGCTTCTGGACGGACAATCAGCCTGTAATTCATTTGGAAGTGCCTAATCGCTGCTTGACAGTTTCCCAACTAGAGCCAGCGTTTGGATCTTGCCGATGTTGTTCCAATCTTCGATCGAGTTCTTGCTGTTGCGCTCGATCTAATTCGATTTCATCTTGTCTATCTAGAATACTATCCCATAGATCTTCTGCAAGTTGAATCCGCTCGGCAATACTCAGTTGAGAAATTTCAACTTTGAGAAGAGGATGATTACTCATGCTAATTTAGCTATCCAAATTATATCCATGTCAGAATTATAGCATTGTGACAAATTTTAGATGCTATGTATGAAGTAGTTTTTACCACTCGATCGCTGGGCACCACATCGATATTCACGCCTACACATTCGATCGATCGACCAAACTTAACCATGTCTGGAAGATTGCCTCTCAATAAAGGCTCGATCTGAACTTTCACTCGCTATTCCTGGACTCGATCTGGAAAAGATATCTCCAACACCACACAACCAAGATCGGTTGTGAATGGCCCGTGAATCTCTCCAGGTGGTCTACTGGCATAATGTCCCGTCTCTAGCCACATATCAAAGGCTAGATCGTAAAGACGACCGCTGATAATCAAAATCTCTTCAGGATAGTCGTGACTTTTCGCACCGAAACTAGTCGTATCGGTACCAGGATAAAACCGAGTTAAGCGGGTGTATTCACCAGTTTCAACATCGATGCTCAGAGTCAGTTCTTCTACCATTTCTTCAAGCCCTGCGATCGATTTCCATAGGGTTTTATTTACTTGATGTAATGGGTTCCAATACTCGATCGTCGATTTTGGCATATCACCTCATTTTAATATCAGCGTGGCGGAATTTCACTAGTGTGACCTGCGATAATTTGGATCGAGCCACTAGCAGAGATCGCCCAAACACGGGTAAATCGAATATTTTGTTCGACTGGAATACCTTCATAACTGCCTAATATGTGCATCAAAACAGAAACAACTGCAAACCCACCCTTGAGTTGAATCTGTCGATCTGATGGTGTAATTTCGGTAAACTTAAATTTCCCAGAACGGTGAGCATCAAGATCTTCCTGTTTACTAAAAATTTGTCCCAGATGATTTGTAAACAGCAGTTCGGGTGCGATTAAATCATCTAGTTCGGCAACATCAGAATGCAGCATTGCTTGTCTGAGTCGCTCTTCTAGTTCGATGATTTGAGCTTGAGTAACTATCATAATTTGCTCCCATTGTTTCCGAAATGGTGTTTTGTTGGAGAGGTATCATTTTACTTTTAGTTATATGCTCGATCTTAATCAATGCGATCGAACTATGGTGCTTTTACCTGGCTTTATTTAGCAGCGTTCGCACCGAGATTACCCAATTTTGGACTCCACCACTGCCCCTCCTTACCCTGAAAATAGGCAACATCCTTGTGTTTGGGCTTGGTTCTAGCTTCCGCATCCGAACACCGCAGCATTGACTTTTCTTTTCCATCCTTCGTGTAACTATATTCCTCCAGCGGTTTCTGACAAACCGGACAAGGAGATTCGGTTAGCTTTGCTGGAGACGATTGCTCGGTCTTAGGCTGTGGAATCTGCCATTCACTCGTTCGATCCGACCAAAACATTACCAATCCTTTACCCTCTGGATCTTTGCATCCATCCTCACACTTGAGAAAATAGCCCTTCTTCACCTTCTTGGTCGGTACTTTGGACATTTGCTTGTTACAAATCGGACATTTCGTTGGCGAAGCCTCTCTGGAAGAGAATCGCGATTTCTCCAGTTCCTTACCTTGAAACGATCTATAATCCTGCTCTGGTAGATTCTTAGTAGCCTTACTTAAAGCTGGCGCAAAATAGCTCCGGTTCCACTCAATCAGGTAACTTTGCCATTCCTGCTGACCCTTGGAGATTGCATCGAGTTGAGCTTCCATTCCAGCGGTGAATTCCGATTGAATCAACTCTGGTAAAGCTTGCATGAGAAAATCATCCACTTGCAAACCCACAGTCGTAGGCTGCACTTTGCTCTTGACTAGCTCCACATAATTACGTTGCTTGAGCGTGGCAATCGTCGGGGCGTAAGTAGAAGGACGACCGATCCCGCGACGTTCCATCAATTGAACGAGTTTTGGTTCGCTGTAACGTGGCGGTGGTTGGGTTTGCTTTTGTTCGTGACTGACATTAGTAGCGGTGAGTGGTTGTTTTGGTTGCAAGCTCGGTAGGACGGCATCACCGCTAATATCTTTCCAATATTTGGCATAGCCAGCAAATTCAAGCATTTGCCCTCTCGCTTGCCACTGAATCTCCCCAGACTGAGTAACGATCGTGGTTTTGCGAATCTGTGCGGGCTTACACTGAGAGGCGATCGATCTCATCCAAATCATCAAGTACAGCGCGAATTCATCTTCTGAAAGCTGCTGTTTGAGTTCGCTTGAGGCTTTGGTGATGTCCGTCGGTCTGACCGCTTCATGAGCTTCCTGAGCGTCTTTGGAACTCCTTTGTTTAGAGACTTTAGCGGGCACATTGTCTTTATCGTGGGACAACAGCCATTCTCGTGCAGCTTTACAGAAATCCTGACTGAGTTCGACTGAATCAGTCCGCATATAGGTGATTAACCCTGCTTCATAAAGCTTCTGAGCGACCGACATTGTATGTTCGGGACTGAACTTCAGCCGCGCTCCAGCAGCTTGTTGGAGCGACGATGTGATGAATGGGGCGGGGGGCTTTTTGGGAGCAAGTTTACCTTCGATCGATTTAACTTGATGGGCGTTAGCTTTGCCGATCTCCACTAACCTGTCAGCTTCAGCCTTACTCAGTACGCGCGTCGATTCGGCGACTTTTTCTGTCACTCCAGCATCGTCGCTAGTTTCTTCCTCTGCTGCTGGTGAGACAGCTTGAGCAGTGCCGTTGTAGAAGGCTCTGAATCCTTCGGCATAATCTACAAATACAGACCAATAATCTTGCGGTTTGAAAGTTTGAATTTCTCGTTCTCGTTGGCAGACTAGGTGCAGGGTGGCTGATTGCACCCGTCCGACGCTTTTGGCTCCGTTATTGAGTCGCCAGATCAGCGGCGATCCTTTGTAGCCAACGAGCTTGTCCAGACAATCGCGACACCTACCTGCTTCGACTAGAGCCATGTCTAGGGAGCGAGGAGAAGCAATCGCTTTCTTAACTGCGGATTCGGTAATCTCTTGATAGACGACGCGCTGGGGCTGTTTGAGCTTCAGTACTTGGGCGATATGCCAGCCGATGACCTCACCTTCTCGATCTGGATCTGAGGCGATGAAGACTCGATCCGCTTGCTTGGCTGCGGCGATTAGCCCCGCGATCGTTTGTTTGGCTCTCTCGTCGCGGGGGATATAGCGACAATCGATTGTCTCCGAACCTAAATCAAAACCAAGAGAACCGTCTCCATCGTTGGCGAGTTGGCGAATATGTCCGATCGATGCTTTAACATCCCAGTCGGAGCCGAGGATACTCCTAAGCTTTTTGATTTTGCCAGCAGATTCAACAATTAGCAGATTTCGCATAAATTTAGGTGAACTGAGGATTCGGCTACCCGATCGATCTTCACTCAAAGGAACTAGATAGATGCCTGGAAGAGATCGAATGACGATCGACTTGTGTATTGATTTAGCTACAAGCCTCTTCCTTCAAGCAATTGTAAAAATCTTATTTAAACCATCAAAAGTAATTACGTGACGGTTAAGAACATTCCTACCTATAATTGCTTCACCGTTAAGAATCCGATCTGGAACCGCGAACACTTTAGTTTTAATAAAGCTACTATTATCAAAGCTCAATTTCAGAAAGAAGGGAACTCCAGCAACTACTTCCCCCAGCAGTTTAAATATAGAAGGTTCTATTTTAATAGATCTTGCTTTAATGCTCGATACCAGTGACCTTGACACGACAGTTACATCAGATCCGGTATCCAATATTCCACAATCATTAGAGGCCGTTTTTTCAGGCTCTTCAAAATTAACAAAATAAATTATAGTAGCTGGGATTGCGGGTTTATCACCAATCTCAATATAGGAAAAACTAGGCATTAACTTCTCGATTAGGAACGAAAGTACAGAGAATTCCTTCTCTATCCTTAAAAAAGTCAGTTTCAGATATCCGGTCTAACAAAGTATCTTCACTGAGATCGGCATCGATTACCCGTCCATCTTCAAATACGATAAATTGTCCACTGTATCGATCGATTAATTCGGGAAGATGAACCTCGAAGGATTTTTCTTGTTCTTTGAGGTAATCATAAGCATCCTGACTCCAAAATAAGTCTCGGACGGTATAGATGAAAGGATTGCCATCACGATCGACAGCACGAAAGATATCTTCCGCTTGAGCGTCTTCTAGATCTGATTTTAAATCTTCGATATTTCTAGAGCTTTGAGCTGTGCTCAGTTTTGTGGCGTGACGAACTCGTTGGCGTAGCCTCTCTGAAAGAGAATCGCCATTATCCGCAATTTCATTCTGTTGTTGCTCGATTTGTTGTTGGTGGAGTCGTTCGAGTAGACTGTCCCGATCTTCAATGGGGAGACTCTCGTTGGCGCAGCCTAGCCTCTGGCTAATCGCTTGAATGATTTCTCGATCGGTCATCATATTGCAATGCCTCCAAAGACTGCTCTGGATTAACTTTTAGCTCCTTTGATTATACTACCTCCTATCCTCTCGTAGGATCGAACAGTTGTCTAGGACTGATACTGGCAGTCTAAATTTACCGATGGTAATCGATCTTTAGGATCTTCGAGATCGGGAAGCAGCGGAACAAATCCAACCAAGCGATCGGTTTGAATTGGATAGACATTTTTTTCATACTCAAAAAGTTTATTGTCTTGGTATTTAGGTTAGAGATCTCTGTTTGAATAGACTTGACAAACCAGTTAAAACGGTCTAAAAGTAAGACAAGCCCATAAAATAGCCTATGTAGTTATTTTAAATGGCTGTAAGCCTTGCATGATAAGGCTTGTGAATCTATTCTCTCTTCGTTGACATCGATGAGGTCGCTGGTTCGAGTCCAGTTTCGTCCATTGGTTGGAAAGGTAAGCATTGGTAAGGCTTTTAGGAATCAAACACATCCTAACAGCCGATTTTTTGCGTCTATATACCTGAAAATAGGGTGCTGTTTTGGTGGGTTTGGCTGGTCTGTTGCCCCACAAATCGCCCCACGTTTTTATATGCACATCGAACAAAGAGGAAAGAGCCTGATTATCCGCTGGAGATTTGAAGGCAAGAAATACCATAAGACTCTGAACAACCATAACAACCCCGTCGGTTGGAAAAATGCTGAGATAGTGATGGCATCGATCGAGAAGGATATTATTTTATCTGGTCACTTCGATCCCACTCCCTACACCCAGAAGGGCAAGACAACGAAGCAGAATATCGATATTACTGCGAGCGAACTGTTCGCCAAGTATGCCGCTGCTCGAATGGAGGATTTTGAGCTATCACACAGTTCAAATGTGCGGTTCAAAGGTATTTCATCTAAATTGACCCAATTCTTAGGGGACAAAATAGCGAGGAAAGTTACCCCAGATATCGCTGCCAATGTCATCGCCGCATGGTCGGAACAGGCATCTAGCCGCACTATCCGAGCGTATCTGTTTGACCTTGCAGCGGCGTGGGATTGGGCGCACAAAGAAGACTTCTATATGTTGGGTGATTATAACCCTTGGAATAAATCGTTAGACAAATTGAGGAAAAAGTTACCAACCCCAAAAAAGCCTAAACCCTTCACGATCGAGGAACTTAGAACGATCGCGCAGGGCTTTAGAAATCATCCCAAATATTCTTACTATACCGATGCTGCGATCTTCATATCCCAGACTGTGTGTAGGTTTGGAGAGATGATAGTATCAAGGTATTGATGAGTACTTATCTACACCCGATCGAGAAAAAGCGTCTATTTATCGATTTCGAGGCGGAGAATACGGTATGAATCAGCTATGTCTCATCACGAGATCTTGCTAACCTCAAAGCTATTCTCAAGGGCGATCGATTGACACCCGATCCAGATTGGTTGCCATCGGATCGAGTGGCAATAGCATTCGATCGTTACATCCCAACTACTGGCGAATTGCGGACAGCTTGGCGCGTACAACACTAGGCGAATGATAGCTACAAGTACAACAAGATCGATCGGTTAGGCGATAAGACTTGCAGAGTTTTATCGCCAAAAATATCCAGAGAGACAATCTCAGGCACCGGAGGATTATTTGGATCTCACGATCGATCTAGATATCGATGAGTGGAACGATCTGCAACAACTATCGCAGCGATGAGAGCGGGAATTGTCGCGATCGCGCAATTTCGATTTCGATCGCTAACGACGAGCGAGCCAGACACAGGAATCGATCGATCGCCCTAATTTGGCAAATTTAATTGCGTTATAAGCCCTGACAAGTAAAGCCAGCCCAATAGTAAGGATCGGCGAACGGTCGATCGGCTTGACTATGGCGATCGAGTGCGTCTGTGAGTGCCAAGGTATCAGTGTAAGTTTTAGTCAGTCGCGCATCATGTCGATCGCATGTAGCGTGGTCGATTTCACCGCGATCGCGTCGGGCTTTGAGTTCCCTGCGTTCGCCTTTAATTGCTTTTGCATAAGCGGTTAAATGTCGATCGAGGTTGTGGCGATGGTCGAGACGAAACTATGTGCCAGGTAGTTCTCGCAGTTGCTTCTGTGCCATGGTGACTGGATAATAAGTTATTAATTTTGCTCAAGAGGTCGAGGTAATTTGCCTTGCTAGCTTGTTTGCCCCGCAGGCGAAAATCATCGAGAATTTGGTAGAGTTCGGCGATCCGATCGCTTTCATAAATCGCTCCTAGTAAGGTGCCATCGGTATCTGCTACAGTGCCGTAGCAAGGTGACTCGATCGAGGGTCGATCGGTACAGTATTTGAGGATTTGGCAGCTAGGGACGTAGCGAATGGTAAATCTGTCGCCTAAGAATGACCCACCCCACCCTTCGGGCACCCCTCCGAGGAGGGTATTTAGTGGGAGAGCTGCGAAGGAGATTTGGTGGAGAGAGAGGTGGGGGACGATGACTAATTCGGTGATGTTGGGGAGTTGGGCGATGAGTTGGGGTAATTGCAGTCGAGCGGCAATTTCAGCAAGATTGTCATTCATCCGATCGTGCCAATCGATCGTGAGTGATTTCTCATCAATGTTGTTGGCTTGGGCAAATTCTTGTTGTTGCTCTGGGGTCATCTTGTCGAACTGTGGCTTGAGATCGCTTAATCGATAGGGGAGCGACCATTGTTGGTTCAACCATTGCTGAAATGTCTGGAATCCTTGCCCTGGAAGCGTAAAGAGCTGGGGCGATCCTGTTTGGGTGATGATAAAGATGTGGGTATCATCATCGGTGGTGTAGAAGGTGAGGATGGCGGTAGCTGGTGTTTTAATCAAGCTTTGGATGGTGGCAAATTCGACCGGGATTACTTCTAGTTGTCCGGCGGCGATCGCATCTTGTTCGCGAATTTGCTGGAGGATGCTTTGTTGTTTTGCTTCGAGGGCGATAACAGCAGCGCGTTCGCTGGTAGTAATCGCCTTATCGATTTGTCCGAGGTTGATATATGCTTGAATGGTCTGTTCGTAGACCGAGATGGCTTCGCGGATAATGCGTTGGCGTTCATCTTCGTTAGTTGCCCAATTTCGACTGGTTTCAGCAGCTTGAATCCCCAGGGTATAAATATCAACGGCCAGTTGCCACTCACCCTGAGTGAAATAAATATTCCCCAAGCCCCAATTGGCTTTGAGCGCATTAATCGGGGAAGCTTCGGGCGTAAATATTTCTAAGGCTTGTTGGTAATAACGAATTGCCAGCTCGTTCTGACCTTCTTCTGTATAGAGAATTGCCAGATTTTCTTGAGTCTTTGCCCAATCTTCGGGATAGGCATCATGGGTATAGACGAATAGAGTCTGCTGGTAACACTCGATCGCGATTTCGAGATTTTGTGCTCGATCGCCTCTGGGAAATTGCTGTAAGTCTACAGCTAGACTGTTGATTAATGATGCTCTGCTCGACCTGGATTTACCCTTTGATTCGTTCAAAAACTGGGCTGCTAAAGCAGGAAGGCTCTTCCCAAAAGTTGGATCGAATAGATGTTGATGTGCATTCAAGAATCGATGAACTATTCTGCCATCACCCTTACTATCACGGACTGCACCGATCGATTCTTGGAAAAATAAATTATGTTCGCTTTCATCTATTTCCGTGCTTCCAGCACCTAGTCCCCTCGCCGCGATTAGTTGTGAAACAAAGTCCTGTAACCATCGAATCATCTACCCATCCTCCGTTGTAGCGTCTTATATTTCAGTGTTCCCTCTAGATCCTGACGATTTAGAGTCAGTCGATTCTTAATAAGATTTGTCAGTACTTACTTCAAGCCATGTATCAATCGTCAGGCGATCGGTTTTTTTGGCAGAAATCGATCGAGTTAGCGGATTGACACGCGATCGGCAAAAAGTAGGTGGAACTGAGTTCCACCTACCTCAAAGAGTTGCTAATTGTTAGGATGGCGATTCGGTGTCATCTTCAGGAGCCTGATAATCGCGGCGGCTGTATACACCAAACCGATATTCTGGCGGGCGACCTAATGGGTGCATCGGATGCCAGCCTTTATTATTGACAAAATCGAGAATTTGCTGCACCGAGGGAGCGAGTTCTGTTGGTATCGCCTGCTTTTTATTGTTGCTATCCACCCGCCGTGCTGCCTTGCCCAACTCACGATGAGTTCCCTGCCGCGCACCTTGTAACTGCCAGTGGCGAAACCTCGCCCAGATCCGCGTTCTCGACTCAATCACATGGTCGCCAAACACCACCATCAAGTGAATCACCACTCCCAAAATTGCCATGATTACGATGAATAACGGCGATTGCTGAGTCTCCTCCAGTGCGGCATTCATCACGTATGCAAATGCTGCCGAAGGGAATAAAGCTAATAACAACCCAAAGAAGCAGACGAATACAAACCACAACTTAGCACCGCGATCGTCATCATGGAGATCCATCGAACCTTTTGCCGAGCGAATCCACTTATTGGCAGCAATTTCGCCGAAGAAAAACGCGATCGGGAAAATAATACTCATCACGAGAATTACTTCCTCTGGACAGTTCGGCACTCCCAACTTAATCATGTAATCCACAATGTTGTGGAACAAGACAAAATCAATCACAAAGTTACAGACCAACTGGAAAATAAAACCAGTATCCTCAGAAGTATGCTTCGCTTCTGGATTGAGATGTTGCTCATTTTTATCATAATGGTACCAAAATTTGGGATCGACATCTGTATATTTATCCCAAATTTTGCACATTGCATCGGTCGCCCGGATCGGATACTTCAGATCGAGATTGAGTTGGGTTCGCGCGCTTTTATCGTCAAAATCGAATCGCCGATCGTTCGGCGATGAACCGTCATCATTATTTCCACTTGCAGTCTTCATTTAAACCTCATCAAAAATTCGGCGTTGCTGAATTGAGGTATGATATGGCGATCGAGAGTAAGATCGAAAAAAACAATGAACAGCGAATCAAAGCCAATCGAATGTCCTGAATGTAAGCTGAAGGGGTGACAAGCACCCCTGTAACGTTTTCCCACACTGGATTTTGCACAGTTAGATGAACATTGAAGGGATGTCAAGGCGAGTTACTCTTGAAGTATAAAGAGTATGAGATAATAATAAAAATATGCTCAAAAAGTGAGAGCATAAAACAAATTAATGTATCCCGAATTATATCAAAAGTGGTTCAAATTAACAGCGTGGCGGGTGACCCGCAACGCATTGAATCCAGCGGAGCTGGTGCTGATAGAAATCCTGATGAGAATAGTAGGATTATTAGCTAAAGCCACATTAGGACATCTAGCAAATAATTTACCGCTACCAATTTTAGCGGCGAGTAGACTCAAAACATTACAGAGATTCTTGAACAGTCCCAGATTGTGCAAAGAGAAGATATGGTGGGGAATTTGGATAGAATTAATGACAGGATATTGGAAGAGAAAGGAAGCAATAGTTTTAGCAATCGATAGGACAAGCTGGCGAAAGTATAATTTATTAGTAGTAAGCTGGATAATTCAGGGTAGAGCAATTCCAATTAATTGGCAGCTATTAGATAAATTAGGGTCTAGTAATTTAGATGACCAACAATCAGTAATTTATCCAATTACCTGCTTGTTACCAGACTATTCATTTGTGCTGTTAGGCGACAGAGAATTCTGTAGTAAACACTTGGCGACTTGGCTGTTAGAGATAGGTTGGGGCTACTGCCTTCGACTTAAAAAGACTACATATGTTCAGCTAGATAATGATGAATTAATGACACTTAAAATCAAACGGGCGGTCGGATTGGGCCTGTACCATTGAGTCAACCTCATCCTGCCATCGGTCACTTATTAACTGTGAGTCAAGCTGGTCAGCTCTGGCCGCCGCGTCGGATCGATGAATGGTTTGCGATCGTCCGACTGGAACATCTAGAACCCATTCGGTTTGATGCTGCGGTCAAGCAATATTGGATTTGTACCCAACTCCATATTCGTTGTCCAAATAGTTGATTAGTTCTTCCACCTGCCAATACTCTCTACTTCTTAGCCATTCCACTATTTCTGTCGATTGTTCGTCTGGTAAATATTTTTTTGACCCTTTATATCCCAGTCTAATTCCTTCTATCCCCTTCGTTTTAAAGTTCTTTTTCCAATCACTTATCCAAAAATTACTTACTCCTAGTAATTGTGTTGTCTTTTGATAAGGCTCCTCTTGGATTGCCATCTTAACTGCTAGCCCTCTTTTTAGTTCCCTTACATCTGGATTACTCTTAATAAAGGCTGCTAGTGCCGCTATTTCTTCATCTTTTATTTTTCGCTCTAGTAGAAAATTGTGCATTGCCTATATTCCTGCGATCGACCATTAAATATAATTGTACTATGAAGTTGCTTCTGATTTAGGATTGCTATAGTAGTCTATGGCGTTCAAAAATCAGTTCATGCAGCATCTAAAACCAAAGCAGTCGAGCTGAGCATCAGCACCATTTTTTGCTTCAATCGGTATTGACAGCATTGCTAAGCTTAATACAAGCAACACTTATTAGCAAATACTCAGGAGAGCCATAAATCATGAAATTCAATAATAAAAATAAGGTTGAATTTGACAGATAGTTGATAAAAGCTCGGCAACTTTAGCATTTGTATATCTATCGGCATGGGGATAAATCAGACAACTGCGTACCTATCGATTGTAAGCCGTATAATTAAAATTTTGAAGATCGATATCTGGTAGTCTGACTAGGATATTTTTTTGTCCTATTGTTTTTAGTGCCAGATAATCTACCCTAGTAAAAATAGTTTTCCAGATCGATGTTTCATAAGCTTGACTTAACAAAAAGCTATATTTTAAGTGCCTACACTTAGTAGTAAATCTTGCTACTAAGGAGACAATTTTTTGTAACTACCGATGACATGGGGGGAGAATTTGCCACCAGTGAGCGCGAGTATCAATACTAAGAGGTAGACGTTCGAGATAATTATTAAATCTTACGGGATCGCACTCAGACACGAGCATGAGCTTGGCGATCGCATATCAACTCATCTAATTGCCAGTCAGGAAGCCTGTGAAACACATGCTGTTGATATGAGGCAAAGCTACACCACCAATTTATAACTTTAAACGGTGACGATCTGCTCTCCATCAGTCCATTGATATTATTGCTATCGAGCCAAAGATCGATGCCATCGTTTGCTGGAAGTGAAACAATTAGATCCCGCTTGACACTGTAGATAATATCTAATAAGCGATCGCCTAAATAGCTAAACTTTGCATCCTTAGAAAAGATAATTTGTTCGCTCAGTAAGTTTGATTCTACTTTCGGGTCGGTTACGAATACATTCTTCTACCGATTTATTGCCAGAGGTAAATGTTCGACGAAGAATCTTGCCATCGGACGTACTCAACCATTCCAGCATCGCTCCATCAGAACCTCTGGCTAATCTTAATTGTTGAGGAAAGACTACAAAATATGCCAGCAATGACGTAACTACCATGCCGATCGAGAATCCACCCAGACTCCAACATAAACTCAACAGTCTATTGTTAATATTCCTACCGCTACGATCGATTGCTTGTTTGGTTAAGTCGCGATAAGTTTGGCGATCTCGATTGCTGTCGCAGACGGCAAGCCGTTCGAGTTTTTCAACTAGTTGCTCCTGTCGAGGATCGCTTTTTGAAGATTCGGTCTGGCGTTGCTGCCGTTCTTCTTCGAGTAACACTTGAATTGCTTGAGGTACGGCAGAAGTAACTACATGTAGATACTCGCTAATTTTCTCGATTTGAGCGATCGTACCAGTTATATGATAGATTTCATCATACCCAGGAGACCCGTCGATATTACCTAATGCTTCTGTTCGATCGATAGGATCGAGATAACTAGTAAATGGAGACTTACTGGTATCTCCACTATTTTTATTAGGGAGAGGAGGGGCTTATCGTCCCTGGTGAATAGTTTCTCGATCTCGTCCATGTAAAATATACAGGGAGCGCAAACACGAGCGATTTCTAGTACTTTTGCCATTGCTGTGAGTCCGCCAACCTTAATTTTGTCGATCTCTAGAGATAACATCGGGAAGCCCAAGGCGGAAGCAATCGATCGCGCAGAATATGTTTTTCCGGTTCCTGGAATACCAACTAGGAGCCAACCTTTCGGATAAGGTAGCCCAAGATCGATCGCCTGTTGACTGAATCTAAATTTCAGCTTATCGATCGCGAGAACCAATTCATCCAATCCAGCGATTTCTCTAAAAGCTGGAGGCGGATCGTATTTAACACCCATCAGAGATAGACGGGCGTTGCGGTATGTTTCTAGATCTAGTTCCGGCTCTGGACTCTCACCTGATTGTTGCAGTGCGAGCTTGAGATCTTGATAAGCAAGCCCCGCTGCTAGCCTGAGATTGCGCTCGGTTGGCTCGAAATGGTATTCACCAAATAACTCGGTAATTTCCGCAGCCGTCGGTAGTTGCCAAGTATATTCATAGATGAATCGAGCCAGTTCGATCGGCAATGGCGTATCGTCTGTTTGTAGCAGCACTAGCCGATATCGATCCTGGCACAGGGATTAAAGATCTGCGAACTGCTCGTAGATGAGTTGTCGCTTCCACGCCACAAGTGTGGCAACGAATGTTAAGTAGTTATCGAACTGCCCGTTTGCTCATTTTTACAGCCCTGATTTAATTAAACAAAATCTATATTTTGCAATCGTTTCAGCTCTCAAAGAAAATTGCCATCTCTTGATTTCATTTGTGATTTTAAGTGCTGATGAACTATTTCGATCGCGATCGCATTTTTGGTAAGACCTGAAACACTGATTCTGTTGTCATTAATTCAAAAGGTTCGATCGAAATGAGCGAACGCACAGTGTTCAGACTACTCGCTCAGAAATATCTGCATCTGCTGGCTCGATCGCAATACGCCAGGTATTCGTTGCCGTAATGCTGCTTTAATTAGTAAAGATATTAATTGCGATCGCTATATCAAAAACAATGACCGATTAGCCTAGGTTAGCAATGAGTTCGGCATCTTTTTCCTTCACCCAAATCGTTGCTGGACGAGTATTGATGCGCTCGATATAAGTCTTAATTACAGGCAGCAAGGGTACGATCTCAAACATCGTCACGTATGTAAATGCTCTACTCCACAAGACATCAAGAGCGGTAAATTTATCTCCCAGAAAGTAATCTCCTTGGGAAAGTCGATCTGTCAAAATATTTAACATCGTATCGAAGTCACTATAAGGGGATACGAGTGGCGACAGTGGTTCGCGTTTGCTCGTTCGATCGACTATTGCTGGCTCGAAACATGTGCCGTAATAGACCATCCATCGCAAATATGAACCCCGCAGCGGATCGCCGATCTTTGGGGCTAAATTAGCTTCAGGATAGAGTTCGGCGAGGTATAAAAAGATCGCCACCTGTTCTGTAATCAGCTCATCACCATGTTTGATTGCAGGTACTTTACCCATTGGATTAATTGCCAGATATTCTGCCCCACGCTGCTCGTTTATTTTCACATTTAGCACATGCAATTTATAATCGGCATTAAGTTCTTTTAAGAGCATAAGTGCCCCTGTCGATCGAGAGTTGGGCAAATGAAAGAGCGTAACTTGACGATTGGAAGTCATCATATTATCTGCCGATTTTTGAGTATTAGCTTCGATACTAGCAAATAAAATTTAGTAATGAAAGTTCGACCTGCCGCTCCTGATGATGGATCTCCGATCTCAGGATTCAATGGCTACTTTATCAGGGACATCCGAGAAAACCCTTGTCTTAGAAAAGATAGAAGGAATGGAGATTTGGGGCGTTTGCAAATGGCTTAACTGGACTGGCTATCGTCGGTTTTGCACGGGAGAATCGACTGCGCCTAAAGCCTTCAGTGTTGCCTTCTGTGCATCCGTAATGCCTGTGATGCCAGCAATATTCATGCCTTCATAAGGTCGTGGCGATCGCAGGATTTGGACGCATTCACCCGTAGCGATATCCCAAATCCGAATGGTGGCATCAGCACTAGAACTGGCTAGCAACTGCCGATTGGGACTATCGATGCCAGATTGGGGGATGAAAGCTACCGAAAATACCCCACTTTCATGACCTTCTAATACTTGCAGACATTGACCCGTATGGAAATCCCAAAGTCTGATGGTGCGATCGAAGCTACCACTGGCTAGCAATCGACCATCTGGACTAAAAGCCACCGACCAAACAAAGTGGGTATGACCGAGTAAAGTTTGCAAACAGGCACCTGTAGCTACGTCCCACAGTCCCACCGCGCGCTCGATACTCCCGCTGGCTAAAATATCGCCACTGGGATTAAACGCGATCGCACAAATCGATTGCCCCACCTGCCAAGTCCGCAGACATTCACCTGTCTGAAGATCCCAAAAGTTAATCGTCCGATCGAAACCAGCACTAACCAGAATATCTAGCTGGGAGCTAAAGACTACAGACATCACCCAGTGTAGATGCCCTGTCAAAATCTGAAGACATTCACCCGTCTGGGTACTCCAAATTCTAATCGTGCGATCGGTACTGCCACTGGCAAGCATTCGACCGTCCCCGCTGAAGGCCACCGACCAGACTTCGTTGGTATGACCAGATAAGTTGCAGTCACATCGACCATCCTGGACGCTCCAGAGTTTAATCGTCGGATCGGCACTACCACCGCCGCCAGCTAAAGATTTGCCATCTGGACTGACGGCGATGGCTCTAATCGCATCGGTATGACCTTTAAAGCTGGTAAATTCGCCAGTGTCGATTCGCCAGAGTCGCACGAGTCGATCGAAGTACCCACCAGCCAGCAGTACGGGCGAATTAGCAAGATTTGGTGCGGACGCGGGCACTAGAGCGATCGAAAACAGGGTATTTGAGTAGCCCTGAATAACTTTGAGACAATGACCAGACGCTAGATTCCAGAGTCGGATCGTCCGGTCTTCACCGCCGCTGGCAACGATCTGATTGTGGGGGTCGAAAGCCATTGCCCAGATCCACTTCTCATGACCGATTAGGGTCTTGACGCGCTCCCCAGATCGAACATCCCACACCCCGATCGTCCGATCTTTGCTGCTGCTGATGAGCATTCGACCATCGTGACTAAAGGCGATCGATCGCAATTCATCTGTGTGCCCGACAAAAGTGTGCAAACATTCCCCAGTGGCTAGATCCCAAAGTTTGACTGTAGTATCATCGCTACCGCTAGCGAGCAGGCGACCGTCGGGACTAAAAGCTACAGACCAAATCCAGCCTTGATGACCCGCAAAGGTTTGCCAGTAGGTGCCATTGCTGCCATCTTGAAGGTGCCAAAGTTGAATCGTGCAATCGGCACCACCACTAGCAATAACGCGACTGTCAGGACTGAATGCTACCGACTTGAGATCGTGGGCTGGATTAGATTGATGCTGAAGACTAGTCAAACACTCTCCGCTATTGACATCCCACAGTTTGAGAGTGCAATCGTCGCTGCCACTAGCCAAGATCTGGCCATCTGGGCTAAATGCCACTGAATAGACCCCCTGGGTATGTTCGGCGAGCGTCTTTAAGCATTCACCAGTACTGAGATCCCACAACTTAACGGTGCAGTCAAAACTGCCGCTAGCTAGCAGCGGACGAACGGGATGATACGTAACCGCTTGTACCCAGTTGGTATGACCTTTTAAGATCGACTGGAGTTGGTGAGTGTGCGTTTCCCACAACCGAATATCGCCGTTGAAATCTCCACAAGCGAGACAGTTGCCATCGGGACTAAAGGCTAGTGAGTGAATACTGCCAAAGGTTTCGGTGAAGACTGACTTTGCCACATCGGTATCGGCAAAATTAATGTCGTGTAAATCCACATTTAGCAGATAGGCTTGCCAAATGCACAAACCGGAAAAATCATAACCACTCAAATCAATCGCTAAATGATGGCAAAGGTTAATTAAATTACCACCTGCATAACCGCAAGTGTCGGTAAATTCCGCTCGCAATTTCGCCAGTAATCGATTGTCTTGCAGACAGGCTCCGCCAACGAGTTGGTTTTTAATCTCTAGTTTCGATCGCAATTTACCTAGTAGTCGATCGACTAATGGGGCTAAAATCATCCGCCCTTGGCTCTCGCGAATATAATCTCTAGTCTGAGCCTGCATCAGCGTATGGCTATTGAGAATCTCTACGTCTAAACTAGTAATTTCTTCACATATTCGATCGATGAATTTGGCGGTGACATACTCCATTACCACGGGTTGGAGGGTAAAACATCCAGAACTTTTTTCAATCAGGCTTTGCCGATCTAACGATTGTAATGCGCCCAAAACCTGCGATCGCCAGCCGCTGGGAATGAAGTCTGCTACCAATTGAGAAATCGAGACAGCTTCGCGATCGATCGCCAGCCAGTAGAGAACCTGTTGCTCGATATCGGATAATCGATCGAACTGTTGGCTCAATAAAGCCTCGATTCCATCACAGAGAATTACCCCCTGTGCTAAAAATGTACTCACACTACCGTCAAACAGATCCCGAATTGTCGTTGCCGCAATTTTAATCGCTAACGGGTTGCCAGAGTAAGATTGCTGGAAGTGCTGCCAATCGCTGGAATCGGCTGTATAACAGCCATTGGTAGTCCCGTTGGCGTAGCCTGTCTGCAAGACAATCGCGGCTACTTCGATCGCACCCAAACCATGTAAATCCAGCGTCCCGATCGACCCAAACTCGCCCTCTAACGGCATTAAGGTAGTGGGCTTTTCCCGACTGGTTATTAATAAACAACTGGCATGATGTTCGGTAGCAATCCGGCGGAGCAGTTCGCTATAGCCCACGTAACCCTCCCGATAACCGCCGTGCTGCTGGCTAGTCGCCGAGTGAGCCGGATGCTGGGCGAGAATTGATTCAAAATTATCAAAAACGAGCAGACAGCGCGTAGCGCGCAGATATGCCATCAATTGGGAGATCTGAGCATCCACAGTATCCGCAGGTTCGGTCGGCTGTTGACGAGAGAGAATCGCCATCAGTTGAAAGAGAATTTTATCTAGCGGTGGCGCATTGCGAAGCGATTGCCAGATAATTCGATCGAAAGCTTGAGTTGAGGTTGCTAGCTTTTGAGTGAGTTTAGCAGCTAGTGAGGTTTTACCCATTCCCCCCATTCCCATGATCGAGATCAGCCGACAAGGTATCCCGATCCGATTGCCCTCACAATCTACACCCAGCCATCGTTCCAACTGCTGGAGTTCGGTTTCGCGCCCTCTGAAAGTAGAAACATCGATCTTTTCTCCCCAATAACAATTTCGATCTGAGGGTAAAGCTGGGGTAGCTGCTGGCACCGCTAATTTCGGCATTCGCTCGCGGTGGCGGCGTAGTACCGCTTGCAAATTACTTTTAGTAACTGGTTCGCCACAGGCTTGGCTCAACTGTCGCCATAGTTCGTAGCCGACATCGCGGATGTATCCAGTGTCGTAACCGACTTGCTCGGCAATGCGGGGATAAGTCCAACCCTCCCAGGTATAGCGAAATACTCGCTCTTGAAGATCGCGCAGACTTTGTGCTTGGAGCAGTGTATCGAGTAACGCTAAGGCTTCATCCGCTGTCATCTATAAAGACCCTGCCAGAATCTAGCTTAATTCTAGCCCTAATCTTTTAACAATTACATGTAGAGATCCGATCTTTTCCGATCGTCAACAGCAGATTTTTTCCGATCTTTTCTGGCTGTCAAATTAGCTGGGGGCAAATATTCTGGAGATATGGAACAGGTTAAACCCTTGATTCATTCCACTCACTTACAACAGACACAGGAGCAAAATATCGTGCATTTACAAGCCAAAAGTTTGGCAGCGACAGCTAGCTTAATCTTAATAACCGGATTGGGAGCCTTTGCTCCCGCTCAGGCTAAACCCGACTGCGATAAAACGCCCGATGCACCAATCTGTAGTGGCGAACCAAAACCAAAGCCACCAGTAGTATCAACACCACAGCCACCATCAACCCCAGCACCAACACCACAGCCGCATCGACCGGGCTGGAATATATACGATCAGCGCACGATTATAAAACGTTAAAGCTGGTGCGTAGATTCTAAGTAAGAGTGACTAGTTTGCTTGGTAAGCAGCTACTTCAACAAATCCCAAACCGTTTGCCGTTAGGCACAGCCTTTGCCTTAGCAAAAAGGCAGACGCGAAGCTGAACGGAACGAAAATCGAACAATCAAAAAGATCCGCTTTATGAGTTAGTAGCTCACTAATTTTGTCCGATCTCCACAAATTAACTCATTATTTACTAGGAAAAAACATCATGACTTTCTCTAAATCTAACCTCAACCTTCTCTCCGAATCTCTGTTTACAGAATTAACCGCAGACCAAGCTCAAATGCTCGAAGGCGGCAAGCGGATCGATATTCTACTCGTTCGCTGTGTTCAGGCTAGCAATGGTTCTGACCGACTGTCTTTCACAGTCAATGGCAACAATGTTGGTAATCCGATAAGTATCCAGACTAACGGTGTTGCCAATGTTGGTGCAAGTGCAAACTTCAATAGTACAGCAAGCGTTCAATTGTTCGATCGGGGTAGCTTTCTGGGCGGTTTTAGTGCCGCTGGCAGTGGTCAACAAACCCGGCGTGTTAGTGGTGGTGGCTCTACCTACGAAGTGACTTACCGCGTTGGTAATTAACATCCGATCGTCACGCTAGCAATCCTCTAAAAAAAGGGGGAACCAGAGATGGCTTAAAGTTCCCCTTTCTATGGCAATCTTCTACCCGATTCGGCAAAGCCGACGCTGTGCCTAACGGCAGGCTATCGCCAACGCGAACGGAGTAATGACAAGTGTATGAGTTAGTAGCTCCATAATTTTGTCCGATCTCCACAAATCAACTCATCATTTACTAGGAAAAAACATCATGACTTTCTTAAAATCTAACCTCAAAGTTCTCTCAGAATCTCTGTTTACGGAATTGACCGCAGACCAAGCTCAAATGCTCGAAGGCGGCAAGCGGATCGATATTCTGCTCGTTCGCTGTATTAAGGCTGGTGCCGATACGGATGGTTCTGACGAGCTATTTTTCACCATCAATGGTCAAAACTTCAGCCTCGGCAATCCCATCTCAATGCGGACGGGCGGGGTAGCGAATGCTGGTGTTGGTGTGACCTTTAGTGGCAATACTGCTAACGTTGGCTTATTTGAAAAAGATGGCAATAGTGCTATTGGTGCTGATTTTATCGGTGGTTTTACTGATTCAGCTAATGGCACCAGAACCCGCAAAGTTAGTGGTACTGGTTCAGTGTATGAAGTGACCTACCGGATTGGTAACTAGTGATTAGCCCTCTGGTAATCGGTCTTCGATGGTAGGGTTTTGTCTAGCTTGGACAAAACCCTACCAATCCAATTTTTTCTATTCCCCATTCTTCATTCTCCACTCCCATGCGCCATCCCCTCATTCTCCAACAATCCGAAGAAGACTGCGGTGCCGCCTGCCTTGCCACCGTTGCTAAATTCCACGGTCGCAACTTCAGCATCGGTCGCGTTCGCGAACTGGCAGGCACCCGATCGCGCGGTACCAGTCTGCTCGGACTCAGCCGAGGCGCGGAATCCCTCGGTTTCCAAGTGCGCCATGTTAAAGCCTCTCCCCAACTTTTAGCTAATTTGGCGCAAGCACCGTTGCCTGCGATCGTGCATTGGAAAGGCTATCACTGGGTCGTTCTCTACGGCAAAAATCGTCGCGATCGATTTATTGTCGCCGATCCTAGCATTGGCTTGCGCTATCTCAGCGAAATAGAATTGATGTCGGGTTGGACGAATGGGGTGATGCTGTTACTCTCGCCGACAGAGGCATTTTACCAACTGATTGAGGATAAGGTAACGGGGTTTGGCAAGTTTGTCAAACGGGTGTGGCCCGATCGAGGTTTGTTAGTGCAAGCGATCGGTTTAAACATCGCGATCGGTTTACTGGCATTGGCTTCGCCGTTGATGATGCAGTTGTTGACGGATGATGTATTGGTGCGGGGCGATACGGAATTGTTACTGATGGTGGCTTTAGGCGTAGTGGCGATGACGCTGATTCGGAGTGTCATCAATCTGATTCAGGCGCAGTTAATTGGCTATTTTGGGCAACGGTTACAAATGGGGTTGGTGCTCGAATATGGACAGAAGCTATTACATTTGCCGCTGTCCTATTTTGAAGGGCGACGCAGTGGTGAGGTAGTCAGCCGGATTGCGGATGTGTCGGCGGTGCATTCCTTGGTGGGGCAGATCGTATTAGGTTTGCCGAGTCAGTTTTTTATTGCCGTAGTCTCGTTAATGTTGATGCTGCTTTATAGTTGGGAGTTAACCATTGCCTCGACAGCGATGTTTGCCGTGCTGGTGGGAGTTAATTTTCTCTTCTTACCAGCGATTCGGCGGAAGACTCGCGATCTAATTATTCAAGGCACGGAGAATCAAGGCTTTCTCGTCGAAACCGTCCAAGGCGTTCAAGTACTCAAAACCACCCAGGCAACCCCACAGGCTTGGCAGGAATATCAAGGGAATTTCAGTCGGTTGGCACATTTGGGCTGGGGGACGATGAAGTTGGAACTGTATAGCGGCACAGTGACGGGCATTTTATCGAGCTTGGTAAGTGTCGGGCTGTTGTGGTTGGGCAGTTATTTGGTAATCAATCAGCGGTTGAGTGTGGGGCAGTTGTTGGCTTATAGCGGCATGAGTGGGAATTTCTTTGGGTTCTTGTTAGCCGCGATCGGGATTGTGGATGAATTCATTCGCGCTCAGGTGATTTTGCAACGCTTGGGTGAGGTGATGGATGCGACTCCAGAAAACGCACAAGATGCCCACAAGCCTTGGGTGGAGCTATCAGCAGCGGCGGATATTTATTGTGAAAAATTGCGATTTCATCATTCGGGGCGAATGGATTTGTTAGAGGATTTGGATTTGGTAATTCCAGGCGGTAGGATGACGGCGTTAATCGGTCGATCGGGTTGCGGCAAAAGTACGTTAGCAAAATTGTTGTCGGGCTTGTACCAACCGCAGTCGGGCAATATTCGGTATGGGATTTACGATCGACACGATCTGGCGTTAGATTGTTTGCGGCAGCAGGTGGTATTGGTGCCCCAGGAGGCGCATTTTTGGAGTCGATCGATTGTCGATAATTTCCGCTTTAGCTATCCTGATGCGAGTCTCGATCGAATCATGCGGGCTTGTGAGATTGTCGGGGCAGATGAGTTTATCTCGCAATTGCCAGACGAGTATCAAACGGTATTGGGTGAGTTTGGGGCGAATCTATCGGGAGGACAGCGACAACGGTTAGCGATCGCACGAGCATTATTAGCAAATCCAGCGATCTTAATTTTGGATGAATCCACATCAGCACTCGATCCTGTCAGTGAGGCGATGTTATTGGAGCGATTGCAACAACATCGGCAGGGGCAGACGACAGTATTTATTAGCCATAGACCCCAGGTAATTGGGGCTTGCGATTGGGTGGTGATGCTAGAGCAAGGGCAGGTGGTGAGTCAAGGTACGCCGCAGGAATTGCGGCGGCGGGAGGGATTGCATCGATCGTTTTTGACTCCAGAATTGGCGTTAGTGCCGTAAAGTGAGTTCTGGTTAAGAGTAGCCTGAAAACTAGAAGTCTCAATACTGTTCGGTTAGGCAATTTGACAGCGGTTTCCAGTCGATGGCGGTACTGGAGCGGAGCAAATATCCTTAACCTGAACTGACCGATTTATCAAATTAGAGGCCAATTCTATGACATCCAATACATTACCCAATTTAAACGATCTTCTACCCCCACTCAGCCCTTGGGCGCGGTTTGGGAGCCTTGGTATAGTAGCCTTGCTCGGAAGCACGATCGCCCTCGCGAACGCCATCCCCCATCGCAGCACCACCCAGGCGATCGCGATCGTCACTCCCGATCGCACCATTCAAGCCCTCGTTCCCGCCGAATCGATTAACCAAATCGCCACCCATCAAATCGCTCAAATGCGCGTTACAGCTTGCCCTGCTGGTGAGTTTGGGACATTAAAAGGGCAGGTAACCACGATCGCCACCCAACCCGCATTGGCGAAGCCTGCGCCCAGCGCAATCGTGACTGATTCGATCGTCACACAGTTGAGCCAACCGACGTTATATGCCGTGACGATTCAACCCCAAACTGTAGTCTTAAAGCAAGCGGCAAAATCCTGCCTCGTGAGGGTGGGGATGCAAGGCAAGTTGGATATCATATTACGGGAGGAGCCGCTCGCGCGATCGTTGTTACGTCGGATGCGGCTGGGTGGAACGGATTAGTTACCGATCTCGTATATTTAGCACGGAAACATGTGCGTTTGCCAGGATGGTTTAGATATTATTAAACCTCGACATTATATCCCCGACTTCTTGCAAGAAGTCGGGGATATTTATAACAACCTTAGCAGTTGCCATATATTCGACTTTTCCGATCTTTTTCGATCGTCAACAGCAGATTTTTTCCGATCTTTTCTGGCTGTCAAACTAGCTAGGGACAGATATTCTGGAGATATGAAGCAATTTGATACCGCCATCAACCCAAACAATAACTCACAGGTGACCATTCACGATTCGAGCAAATTAACCAATCTTTTACCAGTAAAAAATTATGCCGCATACACATAAAAACAGATCGCTCTCCGATATCGAAACCGACTTAATGAATTGTCTGCTAAAAGCACCCACGATCGTTTACCCGTGAAATCCCACCGACCCCGATACCGCTGACTACTATGCCAGATCCGATCGTCACTTTTGCTTAGAAAAGTGGTCGGATGCCGAACTTTACGATCGATATCAATCTTTCTTAATTTGGTAACAATCTCGATAAATCGAACCAGCAGGGTGAACGCATCAAAACAGGATTTATTTCGATCGAGAGCCACTAAAATAGGCGATTAATGATATTCGATTGCTTAACTACAATTACGACAATATCAATAAAATCGAAACCAAAGACGAGGTTAAATTAACTCAATTTAGTCCGGCAAAAGTGCGGCTAAAGATATTTAGCCAAATTCATACTCTGGGGTTAGTTAAATTTAGGCTAAAATAGCCTCTAGAAGTTCGCGCGAATATTCTTCATCAAGGCTCGCAAGAAATCGCTTCTTCCTAACACTTAGTTTTCGACTCTTGTTCTGACTCATTATATTAACTGCTATATGTCTTAAAACAGCAAAATTAGCTGGAGCATTATCTTTTCTAATTCGACTAATGTCTAGCTTCTACGCTGGTTTTTTCATTGACAACTCGAACTGATTCTACCATGCAAATACTAGTCAGATTTTGCCATTTTAGCAATGGATCTATTGATGTTGCAATGTCTGATATCATTAGGTAATTACGAGTTTCCTCTCTACCTCTATTCATCTCTCTACTGCTGAAGCTATGCGTTTTCAGACTTTCACCACAAGTTTTAATCGCCTGTTTGAATAGCTGTTCTACCCTTTCATATAAACTTGGTTGATTCTTTTTGACAGCAATTACATAATCTGCTTCTTTTTTGACAATTTTCTTGACTATTTCTCGCTGACATCCCATTGCATCAATTGTCACTATACATCCAGCTAGATCTAAGGCATTAATCAACTCAGGCAATGCAGTAATTTCATTTGATTTACTCTCGACTTTTGTTTGTCCTAATACTAATCTATTACTTGCTGCCCAAGCACTGACCGTATTAATTACTCCTTTACCATTTTTTTCGTCTCTTGAATTTCGAGATTGTTTTCCATCAAATGCGATTATCTCTCCTGCTGTTATTTTACTTATTCCTTTAATCCAATGCAGGAAAGATTTATTGAATTCTTCAGGATTAATTTGTGAAAATACCCGTGCAAATGTATCGTGAGATGGTATCCCATTCGGTAATTCTAGAAATTCCTCCAGCCATTTTTTTCTGGTGATGCCATACAGCTCTATGTCTTCCCATCCATCTGCTCCACATACTACTGCACAAATCGAGATCGTGATAATATCGATTAGTTTGTGTTTTTTCCCCCGTTCAATTCTAATGTCTTTTATGTCACCAAAGTGTTCTGCTATACTATGCCTTGGCTTTAGCTTCATTTGACGCGATCTGAATTTCCAATAAATATAACATAATTAACTGGCTATACTTGCTTACCATTAAAGCTTTCATACTTTTCGTAATTCAAATCTGCAACTGATTTGCGAGGATTTTAAATAGTAGAAAATTTAAGTGCGTTCACCCTGATCGAACCAGGAGGCTTTTATGTTTTCATCTACTATTGTCAAAACTCGTCAATTAATCGGTCAGTCTGAATTCAATTGTTTACGCAGTAAAGCAATCGCTTGGCATAGTAAAGTCATCTCTTATGTCTGCGAACGGTTAGGAATTAGCAACAAAACCAAACAGTATTTAATTCGCCTTGCCCGTGACAATGGTAAAAAACTAGGCTTGCTAGCCTAATACCGTTGAGCAAACCTTAATCCCACATTCCGCCGAGTTTTGAGTGCCAAATCCAATAACTGTAAGCCATGAAAAAAATGTCATTTACAATTAAGTCTGTTGCGATTGCTGTTATCGCTACAACGATCGGATGTGGCTCTACCAATCGCCCCATTGCTAGCGCGATCGAATCTTCTTTACTATTAAATGAAGCCCAAAGAGAACTATCGACAATGAAAAGTTCTCATTATCAACATCGTACCGATGTCAATGAGTCCAAGGGAATTTTTAACTACGATTGTTCCGGCTTTATAGATTATGCCTTGCAGAAAGTCGCGCCAGCAGCTTATGCCGAAATCCCGATTTCTAAACCTAGTTCCCAACGTCCGCTAGCACAGGACTTTTACAATCTCTTCGCTCGTTCGCGTAGCGTTCGCCTTGCGAAATCGACCTCAAAAACCTCCCACTGGCAACAAGTCACTAAAGTCGATCGCTTGCAAGCCGGAGATATTGTTGCTTGGCTGCGTCCGCCCGAAAGCGACAGCAATAATACAGGGCATGTGATGATTATTGCCTCTAGGCCGCGTATTAACCCCGATCGAGCCGACGAAATGCTGATTCCGGTAATAGATTCTACCTCTTCACCTCATGCTAACGATACTCGTCGTCAAGGGGAAACTGGACTCGGACGAGGCACGATTGGGGCGATCTTTAATTCTCAAGGAGAAGCAATCGCCTACCGTTGGCGGGGCGGGCTATCTCAGCAAGCGCAAGCAACGGACATAGCTTTTGGCAGACTGCGTTAAATTCAGCCCACATTATTCAAGAAATATCTCAATCATGAAATCTAACTCGCACATCAAATTCGCTAATATTCTCGATCGCATTCAACTTCATTTTGACTCGCTCGATCTACCCAAGATCGGTATGCCTGGGAGCATTTTCACCCACACGTCTCATCCGCCAGTAGTTGCCGAACTAAAACCAGATGATGCTGGATCTGTTGCCGCCAAATCTGATGCCTGAATACCTTGCAGTAGTGGAACCAAATAGCTTGAGTGCGCTTTTGAAAAACTTAGCTACCGCCCAATAGCGACAACCTTTGGAAAACCCTATGAATCCCCAATCCCTTTCTGAGGACATTGCCAACCTGACCCAGCAGACAGCAGCAGCGAACACAGCACTCATGCGCGGTGACATCGATGGATACCTCGCACTGACAGAACACGCGAATGACTACACGCTGATGTCACCATTCGGCGGAAAGCCAACCCACGGCTTCGATCTGTCACAACGGGTTGCACTGGGGCGGTTCTTTCAGTCTGGCACATTCGACCAGGAGGTAGTCGCAACCTACGCCACGAGAGATTTGGCCGTACTCGTGACTATCGAGCGTGTGTGTGCCGAGGTTGGAGGTTTACCCAAGCAAGACTGGTCGCTGCGGGTCACACAAGTCTTTCGTCGTGAAGAGATCGGATGGCAACTCGTGCATCGGCACGCAGATCCGCTGGCGAACGGGATCGGTTTGCAGCAGGCTGCTGCACTCGCACTGGGCGTTGCTGACGATTTCCATGCGGCACAGTAAACATCAGTTGCAAAGATTCGGAGGGATGGCTGTGCGGAAGACTATTTTCAAAATGTTGCCTTTTATTGCAATCGGAGTAATTAACACTATGACACAAGCTCAATTTCTCAGTCCTCAACAGGTCGATCGACTCCCACCATCGCCAGCCGATCGTCGAATCCATTATGGGAGAGAACCTTTTCAATTTGGCGACCTGCGACTGCCGCAGGCTCCAGGGAGTCACCCCGTTGCTGTTGTGATTCATGGCGGCTCTTGCCTCGGCGTTAACTCACCACGGGATCGCTACCTGGAATATTGAATATCGTCAAATCGATATTCCAGGGGGTGGATGGACGGGGACATTTGAAGATGTCGCCAATGCGATCGATTACTTACGGGTGCTGGCTAAACTCTACGCGCTAGACTTGAAGCGGGTGGTTATCGTCGGTCATTCTGCGGGCGGGCATCTGGGAACTTGGGCAGCCGCTCGGCATCGGTTGCCCCAACAGAGTCACTTTTTGTTTGAAGATCCGTTGCGTGTCGTAGGTGTCGTTAATCTGGCAGGTGTAGTGGATCTAGAAGCGTTTCTGCCAATGCAGAACCAGTCATTACCAGGCTGATTGGCGGCTCACCTGCCGAAGTGCCCGATTCCCCAAAGGGGACGCTGCGCGAACGGTATCGACTAGCATCGCCATCCCATCTTTTGCCTCTAGGAGTGAAGCAGATCTTAGTTTATGGCGCACAAGATAAAGTTGCCCCGCCGTGGTTAGGACAACAATATGCGGAAGCAGCCAAAAAGACAGGTGACGATGTAACCTTTGCATCGGTCGAAAACACATCCCATTTTGAACTCATCGCACCTGGATCTGAAGCTGGCGATCTGGTTGAGAATGCTGTGCTTTCGATACTGAAGTTAAAGAACAAAGAATCAGAGAAAATTGATGTTTAAAAAGAAATATCACAGATAAGTAAAGCGTGAGGTGAATTATGACGATCGACCTTGGACTAACTCACATCGCACTCCCCGTTACAGATATCGATCGCAGTATTCAGTTTTACGATGTCTACGCCCAAATGCAAGTAATTCATCGTCGCATCGATGCAGAAACAGGTGTTGCGGTGGTCTGGCTCTCCGACCGCACTCGTCCTTTTGTCATTGTGCTGATTCAGACAAGTTCGGTGCAGTCTGTTCTGTCTCCCCTCGCACATCTTGGAGTTGGATGTCAAAGTCGAGAAGTTATCGACGCTCTTTGCGATCGGGCAAAACAGGAAGGTGTTCTGCTTCAGGAACCCAAAGATTCTGGATATCCGATTGGATACTGGGCTTTTTTGCGAGATCCAGACGGTCATACGCTCGAATTATCTTACGGACAAGAAATCGGATTAACCGTAGAACAGACTCCATGAAATACACATTACCGGAGATCGAATGTCTAGTACAAATCTAATTCGATTAGGCGGACTCGCCGCGATAGTTGCCGGAATCTTACGCGGTATAAATTCGTTTTTACCCAGTAGTAATCCTAATGTAACTCTCGCCATTCTTTACCTGCTGACCGATATTTTCCTCTTATTTGGGATCGTGGGTATTTATGGTTTTCAGCATCAGAAATCTCGATTGTGGGGTTTTTTGGGATTTATCCTCGCGATCGTTGGTATTGCAATTATACGGACTGGAACGATATCTGGAGTGAATCTGTATCCGATCGGCGCATCAATATTTACAGCAGGGATGAGCTTATTTGCCGTTGGCTCTTGGATTGCCAAAAAGCTCCCCCACTGGATATCGGTCTTGTGGATACTTTCGACGATCGTTGGATTCATGGGTTATTTTATCCAAGGTCTTAATCTATTGTTTGTCGCATCTGGGGTAATTTTCGGCATTGGTTTTGCTGGAGCAGGCATGAAAATCTGGTCGGCTACAAGCAAATAAATTGAATCGATTTATAGTTGACCCAAACGGAGAGCTTTATCCGATCGTCTGTAGCCTCGATCGAGCTGCCTAACAACGCCCACGACGATCGCCTGCTCGCGATCGACTTCAACTTTATGCGGAGCTGTTGAGTTGTTGCTGAAGTTGTTGCACTTCTTCGATCGATAGCTCTGTCGAAGATGCAATCAGAGTGATATCCACACCTCCTCGTAGAAGATTGAGGGCGATCGCTTGCTTCTCCTCTTTGCGGGCATCTCTTTCAATGGAGCGGTAAACAGTGGATTCTTGCATGATGTCTCTCCGTAGTATGCGATAAACGATCTCATCCTCTAATTTTAACCCAGCTAAAATCTCAATATTACGCTATATTATGAAATGATATTCGGAAAGTTTAGACGATTCATCAGACTTTGAGCTAATATTTTTCTGCAGGGTGAACGCATCAAAACAGGATTTATTTTGATCGAGAGCCACTAAAATAGGCGATTAATGATATTCGATTGCTTAACTACAATTACGACAATATCAATAAAATCGAAACCAAAGACGAGGTTAAATTAACTCAATTTAGTCCGGCAAAAGTGCGGCTAAAGATATTTAGCCAAATTCATACTCTGGGGTTAGTTAAATTTAGGCTAAAATAGCCTCTAGAAGTTCGCGCGAATATTCTTCATCAAGGCTCGCAAGAAATCGCTTCTTCCTAACACTTAGTTTTCGACTCTTGTTCTGACTCATTATATTAACTGCTATATGTCTTAAAACAGCAAAATTAGCTGGAGCATTATCTTTTCTAATTCGACTAATGTCTTCTTTGAAAATAACATCAAGTACCCAATAGAGTGAATTTTCTATCGACCAATGACCTCTGATTGCTTCTGCTAGTTTTTCAACATTATCTTCTAAGCTACTGATGAAATAACGAGCTTCTACGCTGGTTTTTTCATTGACAACTCGAACTGATTCTACCATGCAAATACTAGTCAGATTTTGCCATTTTAGCAATGGATCTATTGATGTTGCAATGTCTGATATCATTAGGTAATTACGAGTTTCCTCTCTACCTCTATTCATCTCTCTACTGCTGAAGCTATGCGTTTTCAGACTTTCACCACGAGTTTTAATCGCCTGTTTGAATAGCTGTTCTACCCTTTCATATAAACTTGGTTGATTCTTTTTGACAGCAATTACATAATCTGCTTCTTTTTTGACAATTTTCTTGACTATTTCTCGCTGACATCCCATTGCATCAATTGTCACTATACATCCAGCTAGATCTAAGGCATTAATCAACTCAGGCAATGCAGTAATTTCATTTGATTTACTCTCGACTTTTGTTTGTCCTAATACTAATCTATTACTTGCTGCCCAAGCACTGACCGTATTAATTACTCCTTTACCATTTTTTTCGTCTCTTGAATTTCGAGATTGTTTTCCATCAAATGCGATTATCTCTCCTGCTGTTATTTTACTTATTCCTTTAATCCAATGCAGGAAAGATTTATTGAATTCTTCAGGATTAATTTGTGAAAATACCCGTGCAAATGTATCGTGAGATGGTATCCCATTCGGTAATTCTAGAAATTCCTCCAGCCATTTTTTTCTGGTGATGCCATACAGCTCTATGTCTTCCCATCCATCTGCTCCACATACTACTGCACAAATCGAGATCGTGATAATATCGATTAGTTTGTGTTTTTTCCCCCGTTCAATTCTAATGTCTTTTATGTCACCAAAGTGTTCTGCGATACTATGCCTTGGCTTTAGCTTCATTTGACGCGATCTGAATTTCCAATAAATATAACATAATTAACTGGCTATACTTGTTTACCATTAAAGCTTTCATACTTTTCGTAATTCAAATCTGCAACTGATTTGCGAGGATTTTAAATAGTAGGAAATTTAAGTGCGTTCACCCTGTATTTTTCTGGATATCATCCCCGATCCCTGTTCTCAGGGAATAGGAGGAAAGTTTCCATCTAATAAATAAATAGTTAGCCCGCCTAACCAAGCTATCTTTGAAGTTGACAGTGCAGCATTATCGTATAAAAATATCTAGATTTCAGCATAAAACATGGATAGGGAAGAGTTAATAAGACGTTATAACGCTGGAGAAAGAGATTTTTCTCAAGTGGATCTAAGTAAAGCTAACCTCTTGGGCGTGGATCTTAGGAATGCAAATCTGAGTGGCGTTAATTTCCGCGATGCCGAACTACATGGAGCTAATTTAAGCAATACCGTATTATCCAGCGCTCGATTTTCCTCGACAAATTTGCGCTATGCAATTCTTGATGGAGCAGATTTGACAGGTGCTGAACTTTATGAAAGCGATTTTGAATATGCAAGTTTAAAGGGTGCAAATTTAGAAGGGGCTTCAATATGTGAATGCCGATGGAGCAGTGCTAACATTAGTCAAGCTAACTTGGAAAATATTAATCTTTCAGGAGAAGATTTTGAGCCTTGTTTTGACGCAATATGTGATAGTCAAATATTAACGAAAGAAAAATTTGTTAATTACTATAATTCAGGCGTAAGAGATTTTTCAGCAGATTACGATGGCTGGAATCTTTGGAAGTTCTCTGAACTAAGGAATTTCGATCTCAGTGGATGCAAACTTTCTGGTATAAAGTTTCCTTCAGGTCTCGATCTCACAGGAATTAATCTACAGAATGCTGATTTGAGTCAATCAGATCTACTGGAGGCTTGTCTAAGACACGCGAATCTGGAGAATGCCAACCTAGAAAATAGTTCTTTATTGGGTGCTTCTTTGGATGGAGCTAATTTAAAGAATGCCAATATGCGAGGAACAAAAATATGTACTTCTGGTGTTCTTTCTTCGTTAAGGAAAGCTAATCTGACCAGCGTAGACCTTACTAACGCAGACCTGACACGAGCTTTTCTAGACGGTGCGGATTTTACGAGCGCAATTCTGGTTAATGCAAATTTTAGTGGTGCTAGTTTGATACGAGCAAACTTCAGTAATACTACCATGAAAGATGCCAACTTCACTGATGTTATTTATAGTCCTGAAACCATCTTTCCAATTGACTTTGCAACAGAAATATATCTTTCCACCGCAATTCAACTACTGCCAGAGACAGACTTTTCAAGATTCGCTGAAGAACCAGATAAAACTAAAAAGTATACTAGGAAGCACGTCTTCTCATGCTATGACTTACATGGGTTAGATCTACATGGAGCCAATTTCTCCAATTTGGGTATGAATCAAGTAAATCTTAAAGGGGCAAACTTGAATTACGCCATTCTACGATCGACAAATTTTTGTCGCGCCAACTTACGGGGGGCAAAGTTAAGAAATGCAGACCTCAGTAATGCAAGCTTCGGTGGAGCAAACCTATGTGGTGCAGACCTTGAAGGTAGTTTTCTGATTGGAACTCGCTTTGAAGGGGCTTTTTATGACTCAAGCACAATATTCCCTAGTGACACCATTCCTGTTGGTGCTAAGTATCTGGGAGCAGGAGCCAATCTTCAAGGATTTTATTTTACGTCTGTAAATTTGACTTACACCGATTTAACTGCTGCTAACTTGAGGGCAGCTCATCTAGGAATGCACGATCTTACTGGTTCAAATCTCAGTGGAGCAGATTTAAGTGGAGCAAATTTAGAGGGTGCGAAATTAGATGAAACTATTTTGGATGGGGCTATTTTCCATAGAACAATTATGCCAGATGGTAAAGTACGTACTGATGCCACAGTAGATAAGTAACAACCGAACGTAGTTATTTACCGAAGATTTGAATGGGAGATCTCAATTGGATTCTATACGATCGCTCCTAAAGCTGTTAAATTCTCCTGCTGGGCAGCAGTCAATCCCTGGATGCCTCGAATACTCATCCCTTCATAGGGTCGCGGCGATCGAAGGATTTTGACGCATTCACCCGTAGCGACATCCCAGAATCTAATGGTGGCATCGGTGCCAGTACTGGCTAGCAACTGTCGCTTAGCAAAATCCGCGCTGTAGTGTGGCACAAAAGCCACTCCAAAAACACCATGCGTATGACCCTGCAAGATCCTTAGACATTTCCCGCTATGTACATCCCAAAGCCAGACGGTACCGTCATAGCTACCACTGGCTAACCATCGTCCATCGGTGCTCAAAGCCACAGACCAAACGAACGCTTGATGACCGGGCAAAACTTGGAAACATTCACCAGTAAGAACATTCCAAAGAGCCACGGTACGATCGACACTACCACTAGCTAAAATATCTCCATTAGGACTCACCGCGATCGAGATAATCCCTAGCTGCTGCCCCTGCAAAGTACGCAGACATTCACCCGTCTGGATATCCCAAATTCTCATCGTGCGGTCTCTACTCCCACTCACCAGCATCGATGGTGAGGCAATAAAGGCGACCGATGTGACCCAATCTTTATGCCCTGCCAACATCTGGAGACACTCACCCGTCAAAGTACTCCAAAGTCTAATCGTATGGTCTGAGCTACTACTGGCCAGGATTCGACTGTCGGGGCTAAATGCCACCGACCACAGGCCATCGGTATGTCCAGCTAAAATGTGGCAGCACTGGCCATCCCTGACGCGCCAAAGTTTGATAATCGGGTTGTCACCGCTACCCCCACTAGCCAGGAGTTGACCGTCTGGACTGAAGGCTAATGTTCTGATGGAACTAGTATGACCGCTCAAACTCGTAGATCGATCGTTCTGGATATTCCAGAGTCGTAACGCTCCGCCAAAGTATCCAGTGGCTAGCACCGCTTGAGGAGCGGCAATATCTGGTAAAGGTGGGGGGACAAAATCCATCGCATAGATCGTATTTGCATAGCCCTGGAAAACTCTCAGACACTTGCCAGTAGTCAGACTCCAGAGTCTAACCGTGCGATCTTCACTACCGCTAGCCACGATCTGATGAGTGGCATCACAAGCGATCGACCAGATCCAATCCTCATGCCCGACCAGCGTCTTCAAACACCTTCCCGTCCGCACATCCCAGAGCTTGATGTTGCGATCCTTGCCACCGCTGATGAGCGTTCGGCCATCTTGACTAAAGATTACCGACTTCAATTCATCGCTGTGTCCCAAACAAGTTCTCAAACACTCGCCAGTGCTGGCATCGTAGAGCTTAACGGTGGCATCATTACCGCCGCTGGCAATGGTTCGACCATCTGGACTAAATGCTACTGAAAAGACTTTGCCTTGATGAGTCTCCCATGTTCCAACGCATTGTCCTTTGTGGATATTCCAAAGCCGAATACTTGAATTGGCATCACCACTGGCAATGGTTTGACCATCGGGACTGAAGGCTACTGAGTAGACTGCTTCGGTAGATTCGGCGAATTTCTGCAAGCACTCACCAGTGTTAACCGCCCAGAGTCTCACGGTGCCGTTATCGCTACCGCTGACTAAAATATCGTCACTGCTACTGACTAAGATGTTGCCGTCGGGACTGAATGCCAGCGATCGGATTGCCTGTGTCCGATCGGCAAATGTCCGCAAGCACTCACCAGTATTGACATCCCAGAGACGGATGGTGCAGTCAAAACCACCGCTGGCTAGCGTTCGACTATCGGGGCTGAAAGTCACCGCTCGTACCCAATTGGTGTGGCCGCGCAAGATCGATCGCAGTTGATGAGTGCGAGCATCCCACAACCGAATATCACCGTTGAAATCGCCACTAGCCAGATAGCAACCGTCTGGACTAAAAGCGACTGCCTGAATACCGCCAAAGGTTTCGGTAAAGACTGAGTTTACCCAATCGGTGTTCGCAAAATTAGTATCGTGTAAATTCATGCCCAGTAGATAGGCTTGTCGAATGCACAAACCGGAAAAATCATAGCCAGTCGAGTCAATGTGCAAGTGCCGTAACAAGTTAATTAAATTACCCCCTGCATAGCCGTCGGTTCCAGCAAATTCAGTTCGCAGTTTAACTAATAATCGATCGAGTTGCTGCTTACTCTCTGATTTCGATCGCAACTTACCCATAAGTCGATCGACCAGCGGCACTAAAATCATCCGCACTTGACTTTCCCGCACATAGTCTTGAGCCTGAGCCTGAATCAGTGCGTGGCTATTAAAAATCGCTACATTTAAAGTCGTAATTTCTGCACATACTCGATCGATAAATATGGCAGTGACATATTCCATCACCACGGGTTGCAGGGTAAAACATCCAGAACTTTTTTCGATTAAACTTTGCCGAGCTAAGGATTGTAATGCGGCTAAAACTTGAGAGCGAAATCCGCTAGGAATAAATTCTGCTAACAATTCGGCGATCGATACAGCTTCACGCCCGATCGCTAACCAGTACAATACCTGTTGCTCGATCTCGGACAATCGATCGAATTGTTGACCTAACAAAGCCTCAATCCCATTACAGAGAATTACCCCCTGTTCTAAAAACGCGCTCACGCTACCATCGAATAGATCTCGAATTGTCGTCGCCGCAATTTTGATCGCTAACGGGTTGCCAGAGTAAGATTGCTGTAACTGATGCCAATCGCTGGAATCAGCTGTATGACAACTATTAGCAGTACCGATCGCTTGCACTTCGCGATCGCTTAAACCAAGTAAATCCAACGTGCGAACTGCCGCAGAGTCCCCTTCCAAATGAATCAAAGTTTTGGGCTTTTCCCGACTCGTTAATATTAAGCAACTAGCATGATGTTCGGTAGCGATCCGGCGGAGGAGTTCGCTATACCCAGCATAACCGTCGCGATAACCGCCATCGGCGAGAATAGATTCAAAATTATCGAAGACAATCAGACAGCGAGTACTTCGTAAATATGCCATCAATTGCGAGATCTGGGCATCCACAGTATCCGCAGGTTCGGTTTGCTGTTGGTGAGAGACAAAGGCAATGAGCTGAAAGAGAATTTTATCTAGCGGTGGTGCATTACGGAGGGATTGCCAGATAATCCGATCGAAAATTCGATCGGCTGCTAACTTTTGAGTGAGCTTGGCGGCAATTGATGTTTTACCCATGCCACCCATCCCCACGATCGAAATCAGCCGACAACGTGGCTCAAGGGAATTAACCTCAGAAGTATCATCCAGCCATCTTTTCAACTGCTGGAGTTCATTTTCGCGACCGATGACGCTAGAAACATCGATCTGCTCTCCCCAATAACAATCTCGATCTGGGGGTAAAGTGTTGGTAACTTCTGGCACTGCTAATTGAGGCGAACGATCTCGCTGGCGGCGCAGTACCGCTTGCAAATTATTTTTGGTGACAGGTTCGCCCAATACCTGAGTCAATTGTCGCCACAACTCGTAGCCGATATCGCGGATATAGCCAGTGTCATAGCCGATTTGCTCCGCCATATCGGGGTAGGTGCGACCTTCCCAAGCGTGACGAAACACCTGCTCTTGAATATCGCGGAGACTTTGGGCTTGAAGCAGTCGATCGAGTAATGCTAAGGCTTCATCTGCTGTCATTTGCGAACACCCTGCCAGAATGTCTAGTCTTATTCTAGTCCGAATAATTCGACAATTACTTCGATGTAATTGTCATCTGTTCGCTTGTTTTCGATCGAATAGATGACGATCGATCGGGCATAAAAAGACCGCATCGAGATCGATCGTCGCAGAAAATATGTAAAAAAATTGCCCCACGATTGTCGCGGGGCAAATGAATTAGTTAGATTCAAATTCGGTGGTATCTGGTTCGGACTTGGGTTCGTCCGTTCCAGGATTGGGGATGCGATCGTCAGACTGGGGTGCGGTTGGAGTGGGTTGGAAGATTTTCTGGAGATTGTCCATATAGTCGCCGAAGACTCGAATGACTTTGACAGCCTCTTCTCCAGTCATGGCTTGTGCTTGAGTGGGGGTGAAGACAGTCGCGGTGGCAAGTACGGTAGCGATCGATCCTAAAGTGAGAAATTGTTTGAGGTTAAACATGGTATTTAGTGGTGGTTAAGTGATAACAATCTGTAGGGGCATCCCCTTGTGGGTGCCCTGTTGGTGCGGAGCGAGAATGGTAGAGGGCGGAATGAATCACCGCCCCTACAGCAACATTAGGAAGCATGAATGGGTTGGAAGAACTTTTGGATCAACCACAGCGCAGCACGAGGAGTCCGCCCGTATCCCTTGGCAATAATCTGACCGTTATTACGTAGCTCCCATGTAACACCTGGGAATACGGGACCTCCGGTTTGGTTGTAGTCGCCGAGGTAGTATGGATTTCCATTGACGTTGACATATGCACCTGTGAGCTGGATACGATCGATCCAACCTGCATGAGCGGCGGGAGTGGCGATCGGAGAAACGATCGCGGTAGCGGTAAAACCGACTGTACTAGTAGCGATTAACGCTAACACTGCTAATCTGGCTGTAATAGGTTTAAATGACATATGAATTTACTTGGGTACACTAAGTGAGAGTGAATGGTCGCTCAGATTGACTTCGATCGAATGCACTCACTGGTTTTATTTGTGAAAGCGTTTCGTTTCGGTTGCTTCTGAGTTCGTGAATCAATCATCACCTAGCGATACTGAGTACCACACCTCACCCTTGGTACTTTTAAAAACCTTTGCAGCGCACGGGTTGTAGCCGAAAAGTTCCAAAGGTACCTTAGAACGTTCCAAACTTTGTCAATAAAAATCTTGGTTTAAGGTAATGCCGAACAAAACACATGGAGATCTGAATAAAAGCCGTGCTCGTAGAGTGTTCATGGCTTTGTTTGACTACGTGAATGTGGATACGGATAAGCCGCCGTTACATTTCAGTCAAGCAGATTTTGATGAAAAAAAAGATGGTCTAACATTTTTCTTCCACACTAAAAAGGCAGGGTTGTGGGAAATTTGTACTAAGAATCGAAAAGCTGGTAAAGACGAGAAGGAAAATGAGTATGACAAGGAGATTCGCAAAGCTGTTTCCGAGCTTCTACCAGCATTGGGTCGAGTGGTAGATAAGCGCACCAAGCGGGACATTAATGGAGGTGTTTGGAAATTTGACATCACTTTTTGGAGTATCTATCGAGCAGAAAATATTCATCGATTCGATCGAGAGTGGGAAGAGAAAAAAAGTAATGGTGGCTTTGAATCGATCGAAGCCACGGTAGAGCAATTAGAGCCTCCTATTCCAACTCTCACAACCACGACACCAACCCAACCCCAACAACGACGACTAATTGGGAATGCAAACTCCCCCATTCCCAATTGGGTGGGGCGCGAAGAACTTTTAATCGAGCTACATACCGAATTGGAAAATAACCGTCGGGTGCTGGTGCTGTGTGGACAAGGTGGCATCGGCAAGACGAGCTTGGCGGTGAAACTGATGGCGACTTGTGGGGTGGATACCGCGAAGTCGCTGCTGCTAGAAACTTGCCCCTATGACAATGTGCTGTTTCGCCAAGTCAAGGAGAGCGATAGCTTTGAATCCTTGGTGGGGAAGTTTTTTAAGGCGTTTGGGCTGGCTAGTAATAGCAATGGTACGCCAGCGGAAAAGATCGAGTCGATCGTGCAGCAGCTACATCAGCAGCGGTGGCTGGTGGTTTTAGATAACTTGGAATCTTTGATGGAGTTTGACAGTGCCAAATCCAAATCCGCAGATGTCGGGGATTTGCTCAACAAGCTGGCTTATGGCGGGCATAATTCCCAGATTGTCATCACCAGTCGGAAACTTCCAGAGGATCTGTACGATCGACGGGGTAGGGGGTTCAATCCTGCGGTAGTGGGCGAATGTAAGATTCCTGGAATCTCGGTGGCGGATAGTATCAAACTGCTGAAGGAATTGGGAGCTAGAGATATTCAGGCAGATCTGGAATGGATTGCGGGGAGAGTGGGTGGGAATGTGCTTATTCTCGGACTATTGGCTAGCTATTCTAAACAAAAGCCAGGATTGTTACGCAATCAAGAGCATCTAGTCACCAAGGAAGCAAAACCGATCGTGCGGGCACAGTATGAATTACAAGGAGTGCCAGCGCAGGATTTGTTACAGCGGATGTGCGTATTGCGGATGGGGATGAATGCAGAGGCATTGACGATCCTCAGATTGTTACAGCCTGATGGTGAGACGATGGAGCTTACTTCAGAAGCAGAGGCGGCGACAGAAGATTTATTGACAGGCTTGGTGAATTCCGATCTGTTGCAGGATCGATATGATGAGTCGATCTGTGAAAGTCGGTATATCTTGCATCCATTGATGGCAGAGACATTCCGAGAAATGTTTAAAGAGGATTTAAAGCTGTTGTGGCATTACGCCGCTAGACTATATGGTTCTTTCGATCTGCCTGAAGATGAAATTTTCAGCAGTTTTGAAGATATGCGGTTCGTTTTAGAAGAGTTGCATTTCTACTGGCTATTAGAGACAGATCGAGAAAATCTCATCGGGATAGTTATTAGTGGTGTCCTACCAAATTTACGTAGGTGGTGCTATTGGGATTTGACCGAAGAATGGTTGCAGCGCATTCTCGCAGTTAGAACCGAATTAGGCGATCGAGCGGGGATGGCAACTTCTTGGGGCGTACTAGGAGATATCGCCCGCAATCGGGGCGATTATGACAAAGCTGAAGCTCTCTACCACCAATCTCTCGCAGTTTATACCGAAATAGGCGATCGAGCGGGGATGGCAACTTCTTGGGGCGTACTAGGAGATATCGCCCGCAATCGGGGCGATTATGACAAAGCTGAAGCTCTCTACCACCAATCTCTCGCAGTTTATACCGAAATAGGCGATCGAGCGGGGATGGCAACTTCTTGGGGCGTACTAGGATACATCGCCAGCAAGCGGGGAGATTATGACAAGGCTGAAGCTCTTTACAACCAATGTCTAGCAGTTAGAACCGAATTAGGCGATCGAGCGGGGATGGCAACTTCTTGGGGCGTACTAGGAGATATCGCCAGCAAGCGGGGCGATTATGACAAGGCTGAAGCTCTTTACAACCAATGTCTAGCAGTTAGAACCGAATTAGGCGATCGAGCGGGGATGGCAACTTCTTGGGGCGTACTAGGAGATATCGCCCGCAATCGGGGCGATTACGACAAGGCTGAAGCTCTCTACCACCAATCTCTAACAGTTAGAACCGAATTAGGCGATCGAGCGGGGATGGCAACTTCTTGGGGCGTACTAGGATACATCGCCCGCAATCGGGGCGATTATGACAAGGCTGAAGCTCTTTACAACCAATGTCTAGCAGTTAGAACCGAATTAGGCGATCGAGCGGGGATGGCAACTTCTTGGGGCGTACTAGGAGATATCGCCAGCAAGCGGGGAGATTATGACAAGGCTGAAGCTCTTTACAACCAATGTCTAGCAGTTAGAACCGAATTAGGCGATCGAGCGGGGATGGCAACTTCTTGGGGCGTACTAGGAGATATCGCCCGCAATCGGGGCGATTACGACAAGGCTGAAGCTCTCTACCACCAATCTCTAACAGTTAGAACCGAATTAGGCGATCGAGCGGGGATGGCAACTTCTTGGGCGTACTAGGAGATATCGCCCGCAATCGGGGCGATTATGACAAGGCTGAAGCTCTTTACAACCAATGTCTAGCAGTTAGAACCGAATTAGGCGATCGAGCGGGGATGGCAACTTCTTGGGGCGTACTAGGATACATCGCCAGCAAGCGGGGAGATTATGACAAGGCTGAAGCTCTTTACAACCAATGTCTAGCAGTTAGAACCGAATTAGGCGATCGAGCGGGGATGGCAGCTATTTGGCGTTCGTTGGGTGTTGTCGAACGGGAGCGGGGTAATCTCGATCCTGCGAAAACATGGATGAAGCAGGCACTTTCCATGATGGAAGAACTGCGGATGCCTGAAGGTATTGCTGGACTTAATTGGAGCTTGGCACTGTTGTACCGTGCCAAAGGTGACGAACCAACAGCACAAGAGCATTACGCAATCTCCCATACTCTTTACACCAAACTCGGCGCGAAGGGAGACTTAGCAGAAATGGAAAGTGAGTGGGGTGTGAACTAGTCGTTCTGGTAGTTCAGCGGTTGAAACCGCTGCTGGTGCTGCAAAACCCGCCTGCGCGGGTTAAGAGTTCTAGTCTGCGGAGGCAGACTTCGCAGCACTAGCGACGATTTCAATCGTGTGGCAATCGTGCGGCGACATTCACCACCACCCGCATTCAAAGGTGCCCTCAGCCCAGATCGTGAACACCTATCCTCAGCGATTCTGGCAGCGATCGATCGATTTACTGATGGTTAGAGGTAATTTCGATCGACTAAAATTAGGGATAAATAGCGAGAAAAGTCACGATGTCGATCGCGCTCAAACCAGAACAACAGCAGTTTATCCAACAACAGATCGCCCTGGGGCGGTTTGGATCTGAAGAAGAAGTCTTAGAAAAAGCCTTGCAACTACTATCATCCCAGTACCAGGAATACGACAACTGGGTAGAAGATACTAGAGCCAAAATAGATGAAGCTCAAGCAGAGATCGATCGCGGTGAGGGAATTCCGCTCGATGTGGCAATGACTCAACTTCGTGATTCTCAGAACGAGAGGCTGCGCCAACGAATCGATCGCGACCAGACAGATCGAGCATGAACCAGTGCATCCTATCACCAAAAGCACTTCGGGATCTTAACGACATTTCTAGCTATTTTGCCCAGCAGAATATCGAAGCTGGAGAACGAGTGGAGAGACTAACGACAACGATTTACCGAGGAATAGGTGCGTTGGCGTAGCCTCTCACCTCGGAGAATCGTTAGGACACGCAAACATTCGCTACAATGGACGATAGAGCTAGGATCGACCCAATCTAACAATTATGACTTCTCAGCTAGAATCATTAATCCAACAAGCAACTCAACTCGATCGAGACGAAAGAATCGAGTTAATTACTTATTTAGCTAATTCGCTTCATTCTAGTAACGATCCCGCCTCAGAGCTAATTTTGACCGAGCTTCAGCAAGCCCAACTAGATCGACTGCGATTGGAGATCGAGATCGGATTAGAGCAAGTAAGAACGGGTGATACTGTCGATGGCGAAACAGTTTTCGCAAATTTGAGAACTAGAATCGACAGCTATAGAGAACTAAAATAGTGGGTACTTACTCTTTTACCAAAGCTGCAATTCAAGATTTAGACTCGATTTGCGACGATATTGCTATTGATAACCCTGATGCCGCCAGTAATTTATTTGATGACATTAGAAAACAATGCGTCCGCGTTGCCAAATTCCCACTAAGTGGCAAAAACTATGACATACTCAAACCAAATTTGCGTGGTTTTATTGTTAAAAATTATATTGTCTTCTACACCATCGAAGGTGAAAATATTTCGATTGTCAAAGTAGTCAGCGGTTATAGAGATCTGGAAGCGATCTTTCGATCGAAATAATCGATCGATGTACATTCACCACACCATAAATACTCTCAAGTGCGATCGTGTCAACAACAGAAATAATCTTCTTAACTGGCCATCACATTCGTTTAACCACTCAATCGAATGGACAGCACCACATCACAGTCCCCGCACACTATCCGCTCAAAGTTGGTACTTTAAATGCTATTCTGCGCAGTGTCGCAGAACACTGAGGTTTGATTAATGATGAGTTTCTAGAACAAATGTTTGGCGCATAAATCTCGATCGTATTCTCGATATTCTCCCCTAGAGCAAGAGAACTTAGTGGTGGCAATTTGGAGTGTGATATCGATCGCTGCTTAATTGACAATTTCCCCTATTCTAAATTTCAGGGATTTTATGTGGAAACTACTGAGCGATCTTTTCTAACATGCTGCGTATAATAGGAACTAATTTGTGATGGCTAAAGATGATGCGTTTTTTATCGATTTTACCGCTCGTGTCGATCGGCGGTTTAATAACAGTAGCTATTGCCACTCAGCCGTCACCCAATGGTGCAAATCTTCAGTCTTCTTCGCCATTGGGATCGACAAGTAATGCTAGTCAAAATCTTACCAGCCAGAAATCGGCAACCGTACCCGATTTTTTAGTTTTGGGCGGTGGTGGCGCACCATCTTATAACGAAATTGCGATCGAAAAAAATGTGCTTTATTTTCAACGCACGCTGAAGACATTGGGGTTCGATCCCAGCCAAGCGACAATTTTATTTGCCAATGGTAACGATGGAAGCGAGACGGTACGCTATGTAGACGCAGATCGCTCAGAACGATTCAAAGCACCCAATATCCCCTATCTCCAAGCTGCGGCGACAGTTGACAATTTAGAGCAATCGCTCCAGCAGATCGCCAACGCATCCGGCTCAGATCGCCGCCCACTGTTTTTTTACTTTACCGGGCACGGTTCCCGCAACCGAGAAGACGAAGATAACAACACGATGATGCTATGGAACGAGCAAAGCTTTAGTGTGCGGGAGTTTGCGACATTTTTGGATCGGTTGCCGCCCACAAAGCCCGTCGTCACTGTGATGGTGCAATGTTATGCAGGTGCGTTTGCTAACTCGATCGTCTATGAAAATGGCGATCCGCAAGCTAAAATTGTCGATCGACATCGCTGTGGTTTTTTTGCTACCACTAAGTATTTACCCTCGGTGGGCTGTACTGCTGAAGTCAATGAAGCCGACTATCGAGACTATAGTTCGAGCTTCTTTGCTGGTTTGAGCGGCACCAATCGCATCGGGCAGCGCGTAGCCTCTGCTGACTATAACCAAGATGGGCGGGTATCCTATCTTGAAGCCCATGCTTTTGCTAAAGTTGACGAACAAGCTGCCGATTTACCGATCTCCACCTCCGAATCCTGGCTGCAATCTCAGCTTTCAGAGGCCGCCGCCGCGAAGCTGCTCGACGATCGGTCGCTCTCCACATTGCTAGCCACCGCCCGCCCCGAACAACGGTTTGTGGTGCAATCTTTGGCTAAACAGCTTAATTTCAATCTGCGTAAAAGCTATATGGATAACTACGATCGGCTCGAGCCATCTGTTACGGAAAATGAACTAAAATCTACCTATCTAGCCCGACTGAAAATAGAGCTAATTAATATTGCGATCGAACAGCAACTTCGGAATAGCAAGAATACCCAAAAAATTGCAATTCTCGATCGATTGCTAAATTGCGAGTCGGGTTCTCTTGGCAAAAGTTAATCAGTATTTACTAGTTATCTGGTAATTGAATTTATCAATAACGGTCTTAAACTCTGGCGACCGCTGCTTGCTCAGAGCGGTATTGCCGTTATATCTGAGCTAAGTTGGTTTATCGATCGTCCGCCAGATCCGGCGATCGCATATTGGCAAAATGCCTATCCCATGATGGGGACTGAGGCTGAGAATATCGTTCGCGCAGCGTCCCCTCTGGGGAATCGGGCAAATCGGTCTGGCTTTAGAGTCCTTTCAACCCATCGACTGCCGAGTCAGGCTTGGTGGGTCAATTATTACGAACCCCTGCGCGAGCGGATGCAGCAGATCGAAATCACTCCAATTACTCGATCGGTTATTGATGAAACTGAAGCAGAGATGCGAATGTTTGAACGATTTAGCGACTCCGATGGTTATACGTTCTATATTCTGCAAGCAGTTTAAAAAAAGCTGACGAATATTAAATCTCCTGTAAAAAACTCCACTACTTGATTGTATCGAAGCTTTTAAATCCTGGTTTAGCACTTTTGGAATGACGATTCCGCAATGCGAATGCTGCTTGGTGAAACGCACGCTGTAGGCGTTGGCGAAGCCTGCCGTAGGCATACGAAGCGAGACGTGCCGCTAGGCGGGAACCGTCTAACGACACGTCTTCGCCTACAGCGCGATTTCATCCGCTACGCGAACGAATCGCCCGTTCCCGAACCAAAAAATGGATTTGTCTTGTCGCTGAGATCGAGCACCAATGCAGATTGCCTAACATTTACGATCGTAGATCCGATCTTTTCCGATCGTCAACAGCAGACTTTCCCCGATCTTTTCTGGCTGTCAAACTATTTGTGGGAGCTTATTCTAAAAGACATGGAGCAGGTTAACACCTTCCTCCTTATCTAACTCACAATTACAACAGGAACGATCGTTATGAATTTCTTCAAATCTTGTCTCAACCTCACATTACTTAGCTTATTAACTTGCACTGGATTGGCTGCACCCGCCTTGGCAACACCGGATTTCGATAATAGCAGCCGAGACGCAGATTTCGAGGGGAATGTAGATAACGGGGGATCTCGGAAGATTAAAGGCGATGTTACCGCCACCGACGATCTAAAAGATTTCCGAAAATTTCTGCTCACTGGTCGCTCTAACCTACATATAACGGCTGAAGGCGTGGCACCTAATGGTGGACGAACCAATTTGTCATTACTTAGCGCATCAGGTCAAGTAATTGCTAAAAGTTCGGGTTCTTTTTCTCACTCATTTACCCGCAAGAATCTAGCCCCAGGGAATTATATTATAGTCATTGAGAGCGCACAATTTAACGCTAACAAAGTCAATTACCAAGTTACTGTCGATGCGCGTGGATAGTTGAGCCGATTCTCTTGCTCCAGAGGCTACGCCAACGATTAGATCTCTATCAATCAATTATTGCAAAGATCCGCGATCGCTACCCTAATCCAGACCACTCTGTTTTTATCGTCTGACATACGGAGAAGAGTAAGTATGAAAAAAATTGCAGTATTTGGCAATGCTGGTGGTGGGAAATCAACTTTAAGCCAGAAATTATCAGAAATTATCGGCTTACCATTACACGTCTTGGATAAAATCCAATATCAATCGAAAGGTGTTGCCGTTCCTGCCGCAGAATATCAGCGCATTCATGCCCAAATTCTGGCTACCGATCGCTGGATTATTGATGGCTTTGGTTGTATGGAGACACTCTGGCCGAGACTGGATGCAGCAGATAGTTTGGTATTTGTCGATTTGCCACTGTATTTACATTTTTGGTGGGTAACTAAAAGAATGTTAACAGGTGGCTTTAATCCACCAGCAGGCTGGCCAGAAAATAGCCCGATCTTGAAGAGTTCGATAACTAGTTATCGTAATTTGTGGTTGTGCGATAAATATTTGACTCCCAAATATCGCGAGTATATCGCGACTGCTAAAAGCATTAAGGATGTCTATCATCTGAGATCTTCTCAACAGATCGAGCAGTTTTTGGCATCGATTCTCTTGCAGAGAGGCTACGTCAACGATTCAGGCAATACTACCCAAAACAATCGTCAGTGATGAGAAAAATTGAATGGAGCAACTATATCGCTCAGAGTTTAATTTGTGCGGGAGTGTTGACGATTCTCATTCTGAGAGGCTACGCCAACGGGATTTCCACCTTATCTGTGACTCAAAATCATTCCAGCACAGATGAGATCGAACAACAATCTACAACTAAAAATCCTCAGCAGCTCTGTAGCAATATTCCAGCAGCTAAACCTGTCACCCGCACTGAACTATTCTTTGGATTGCGTAAACCGAATGGAACGGAAGTAAATAATACTGAATTTCAACGGTTTCTCGATCGCGAAGTTACGCCCAGATTTCCCGACGGCTTCACCGTAATGTCTGGGCAAGGTCAATTCAAAGATGCTCGTGGTGCCATCCTCCAAGAGCGATCGAAGTTGTTAATCTTACTCTACCCAATTACAGCAACTAGTAGCCAGCAGATCGAACAAATTCGCAAAGCTTATATCACGGCTTTTCGACAACAATCGGTACTCCGCGCCGACAATTTATCTTGTGCAGCTTTTTAAGATCCGACTTATCTAACGGAGTTAATCTCATGATTCATCATATTTCAATTGATGCTCGCGATCCATTGCGAGTAGCTAGTGTCTTAGCAAAAATCTTAAATGGGAAGGCATATAAATTCCTAGTTTCCGATAGTTATAGTTATATCGTTATACCTTTCGACGACTATGGCACTCATATTGTGGTGTTTAAAGAAGGAAATGTATTGAGTCCGAGTACTGATGCCGATCCAGTGAAGGTAATTCAAGCTACTCCCACCAATTTGGTGGCTATCCATGCTGCTGTTTCAGTTTCTACTAGTCAGCAGCAGATAGAGCAGATCGGGCAACAGGAAGGGTGGAGAGTATTAACTCGCAAACAGGGAGATGCTCGATTCAGTCTAGTTGAGTTTTGGGTCGAGAATCGGATTCTATTTGAATTTCTGCCACCGGAATTCACGCCTCAATATCTAGAAATTATGAAACTAGAATCGATCGAGCAATTATTAGGTCGATCGCTCGAACCAATAACAGTTTAATCAAATTAGTAATGGAGTTATCTTATGATTCATCATATGTCGATCGATGCTCGCGATCCATTGCGGGTGGCTGGCGTGCTTGCAAAAATCTGGAAGGGAAAAGTATATAAATTTCTCATTCCAGGTAGTTATCTCGTGATGCCTTTTGATAACTATGGCACTCACATTGTGGTGTTTAAATCGGGTGATATTTGGGTGCCAGGTGCCGATGTCGAAGCAGCTAAGGTAAGCCAAACTACACCTACCGATTTTGTTTCTGCTCATGTCGCCATCTCTGTTCCGATCGACCATCAGCAGATCGAACAGATCGGACAGAGGGAGGGCTGGCGCGTCCTCACCCGCAGACAGGGAGATGGCATCCCCTTCAGTGCAGTTGAATTTTGGGTCGAGAATCGCTTTTTGTTTGAGTTTTTCTCACCAGAATTCGCGCCCCAATATCTACAAACTATGCAACCAGAAGCGATCGATCGAATTCTAAGTCAGCCTATCGAATTTGCTCCAGTTTCATAAACTTATCCAGGAGAATTTTAAGATGTCTACCACCGCAAATAAAGAGATCGTCCGACGTTTTTACGAAGAAGTTTTCAATCAGCGCAATGTCGATGCGATCGATGAATTAGTCCATCCAGAGTTTACCAATCACGATCCCACCCCTGTGGCATCGCGAAATCCTGAGTCGATGAAGCAATTCATTCACACCATCACTCAAGCATTCCCCGACCATCATCACGCGATCGAAGATCTCGTTGCCGAAGGAGATAAGGTCGTGATGCGCTGTACCCTTACTGCCACTCATCAAGGGCTGTTTCCAGGCTTTCTGGATATGCCACCTACTGGTAAGTCGATTTGCCAGCGACAGATTCACATCCTGCGGGTACGGGACGGTAAAGTAGCCGAACATTGGGTCGTTCGGGACGATCTGACAATGATGCAACAGCTCGGCTTAATTCCGCAACCAGAAATGGCTGCATAACCGATCGAAATAATTTAATGGAGTTATCTAATGATTCATCATATTTCAATCGCCGCACACAACCCCCTGCACGTTAGCCAAGTGCTCGCAGAACTATTGCAAGGACAATCGGTTCCCTTTCCTGGGCATTCTGGCAGCTACGTCGCGCTGGCTTTCGATCCCCAAGGCACGATGGTTGAAGTTCATCCGTTCGGTACTGCTTTAGTCCCTGGCAATGCGGCTGATGAAGCATGTCAACTGCTGCCAAATCCAACCGCATCGATTTACATCGCCAATCATACGGCTATTTCTGTCCCAGTTAACATCGATTTTATTCAATCGATTGCCGAGCGTGAATGTTGGCGGATGGTGCATTGTCGTCGCGGTGATAATTACTTTGATGTAATTGAATTCTGGGTAGAAAATCAATTGCTAATCGAGTTGTTACCACCAGAAATTGTCGATCGATATCTCGCATTTATGTCACCAGAATCTCTGGTTGCAGCAGCACAAGCAGCGGCGGCACAACAACCGACAGCAGCATGAAATATCATCATCCAAAAGAGTTTGGGCGATCTAGTTGCCAGAGGTAATGGTAATAATTGCCCCTATCTCTGAGTAACTTCTATCCAAACGATCGAGGAATTTTATGATGTCTCAAATTCAACTTTATAGTGCAATTCTCTGTCCTTTTGCCCACCGAGTGCGGTTAACCTTGCTAGAAAAAGGTGTTCCCTTTGAGTCGATTGAAATCGACCCCCAAAATAAGCCTGCTAACTTCCTCGAAATTTCTCCTTACGGCAAAGTGCCCGTCCTCAAACATGGCGATAACTGCGTCTGGGAGTCTGCGATCGTTAATGAATATCTAGAGGAAACCTTTCCCGATCCGCCACTGTTACCCACAGAGCCGATCCAGCGGGCACAGGCGCGCATTTGGATTAATTTTGCCGATACCCGCTTGTTTGCTACTACCGGAAAGCTGCTGCACGGTCGCGATTCACACCCAACGGCGTTATTAACCGAACTGACCGAGCATTTACTGTTTATGGAGCATGAGGGTTTGGGTAAACATCCCGCTAGTACGCCCTACTGGCTGGGGACGGGGCTGAGTCTGGTCGATTTGACTTTTTACCCTTGGTTCGAGCAATTAGCCGTGCTGGAGCATTTCCGAGGCTTTGGGTTGCCATCTGGACTAGATCGACTTCAGGAGTGGCAAGCCGCAGTAGCCCAGCGGGAATCGGTGAGATCGATCGCCAATTCGCCAGAATTTTATCTCGAACACTATGGGCGACTGGCTCAAATGATGTTCGATCGCCAGTAACTCGAACAGATTAAATTTGAGAAGCTGAGTAACACCTATCCTCGATCGACTTTAATACAATGGCCTTTGAATTCGACCATCTATTTATCTGTACGGACATTGGTGCTCCAGAAGCCGATCTTCTAGTATCGCTCGGTTTAGTGGAGGGGAGATCGAACACCCATCCTGGGCAAGGCACGGCCAATCGCTGTTTCTTTTTCCGTAACGCGATGTTGGAATTTCTATGGGTTTGCGATGCTGAGGAGGCAAGATCGGCGCTAATTCGCCCGACTCATCTGTGGGAGCGATGGGTAAATCGGCAGAGTGGGGTGTGTCCATTTGGAGTCTGTCTGCGTTCGACGACACCCGATGGTGACAGCATTGCATTTCCTAGTTGGGCATATCGTCCACCTTATTTGCCCGAACCATTAAGTATCGCGGTTGGTACGAATAGCGACGTGCTAACCGAGCCGATGCTGTTCCAGACTCCATTCGGTCAACGTCCCGATCGATCTTCTACCGAAAAGGCACAGCCGCTAGAACACCCTATTGGTTGGCAGGAAATAACTCGCGTAGAACTGGTCAGTCCTGCGGCAGATCGTCCGTCACCAGCATTGCAAGCAGCCATCGATACCGATCGACTCAGGCTGCGAGTAGGGCGAGAATATTGCGTGGAGCTTGGGTTCGATCGAGAGATCCAGGGAAATCGGGTGGATTTTCGGACTGAATTACCTCTAGTTGTAAATTGGTAGAATCGCCATGCAAATATACGAACCACTGGAGAAACCAAAGATATTTATAGCGGTTCCCACAACCACAGAGCAACTGGATCGAGTGCGTACCTTGATGCGCTCCTTGATTGTCTGGCACCGCCACCGCTATGTAGAGGATATAAAACTCATCGATGAGTACTTTGATGCACCTGCGTTTGAGGAAGAACTCGCCTCTCTACCGGGCAAGTATGCCCCGCCACATGGAACGCTCCTGCTTGCGCTCCATGAAGATCTTCCGGCTGGCTGTGTGGCAGTGCAGGAAATCGATCCTCATACCTGCGAAATGAAGAAAATGTTTGTCTACACGCATCTACGCGGCAAAGGTGTTGGCAGAGCATTGGCACAAGCATCGATCGATCGTGCCCGTGCGATCGGATATCAATCCATGCGCCTAACCACTGGCTTCCGACAATACGAGGCAAAGGCTCTCTATCATAGCTTAGGCTTCAGAGTCATCGAGCCGTATTACGAATTGCCTGAGAAATTGCGGAACTGGGTTGTATTCATGGAGTTGAATCTTTAACCATCAACACTCAAAAAGCCAGCCGAATCGTGTCGAGTAATGATGTTCGACCTGCCAAGGCAGCGCTTCGCTATCGCAACACTGAAAAAATCTTAACCCTGAAGACCTACCAATTCAAACTTAGCCCAAATAATCGAGGCATGATATGAAAACTACAGCAGTTGAAGACGTTTTAAACTTTTGGTTCCCCAGCCTACCAGATGGCGATCGCACAGCACGAGTGCGGCAGTTCGATTGGTGGTTTCGTGGCGGTGGCGATGCCGAGATCGTCGCACGTTTTTCACCCCTATTAGAACGCGCGATCGCAGGCGAACTCGATGATTGGAAACGGGAGCCGCGATCTCGACTCGCGCTGATTCTGATTCTCGACCAGTTTTCGCGGACGATCTATCGGGGTACCGATCGAGCATTTGCCCAGGATGAAACAGCCCGCGCCCTGACAATCTCAGGCATCGAACTCGGTCACTATACCGCGCTGGAAACCCCTTGGGAGAAAACTTTCTTCTTTCTGCCGCTGGGTCATGCCGAGCAGATCCAACACTTAGAACTGTCAGTCCAACTAGCAGATGCTTTAGTGGATGAGTCCCTACCAGAGTATAGATCGTTGCTAGAATTTTCCGCCGCTCAAGCTCGCCGCCAGCGCGATGTTGTCGCTCGGTTTAGTCGTCAGCCCCATCGCAATGATGTACTGGGACGGATCTCGACCCCCGCCGAACTAGAATATTTAGCGATCGGACAGCTCGTACACAAGCACCCATTTCCACCCGATCTCGCACAATTTCTGATTCAGCATTAGTTCTTTGAAAAGTTGCTAAAATTTACAATGTTACGTTGCCCTGGACATTACCAATGGCATTACCATAGTTTTGCCCAATGACTTGATTTAGATTCCCCACCACATTCTGGACAATTTGCGTGCCAGACATACCTTCTATTTCTGCTGCTAAAATTTGCGCGATCGCATCAGCTAATTCTGGATCTTCATCGATCGATTTTTTCAATTGCACTTTTAATGCGGCTTGATAATCGGCATCATCTGGACGATCGATCGCATCGGTGACAGCTTCTAAAAGGGCTGGTTTGGCTTCGACTTTGGGACTGAGTTTCGCCCAGATATCTTGGGCTTTTTTCCAGCCAGCTTCACCAAATTTGCCCACCGCACTTTCTACTGCTTTGTCCGTAGCTTTTTTACCCAGTTGGGTAAGATAGGGCAAAAATGGTGTGATAAAAGCTGTCAATGTAGCAATATCCATTCGATCTTCTCCTCGATAATGTTGGCTTTCTGATATTTTAGTGGGTGGAGATCTGTCCTATCCCCAAAGTCTTTGAATGGGATAAGCATCCATTTGGGTGTCTTGGCTGATGAAGGATAGAGAATGGTTCATAGCTTGGGCAATGAGAATCCTGTCAAAGGGATCGCGGTGATGGAGGGGTAGGGCGAGGTATATTTCCAAATCTTTGAAGGTGATGGGCAGTTAATCTTGGAGATCTTCTAAGGGCGCATCGAAGTCATCAGCCATGACAAACATCCCTTTCATGGTTCCAGCTTGGCGATATTTTTGGGGTGGGGTGGCTGGGGGTGAGGTTTGGGTGTATTTAGTGGCAAGGTATTCGGCGTAGTTGAGGATTTCTGTTTGGATATCTGGGGGGAGTTTATCGAGGGTGGCAATAAGTTGAGGGGAAATCATGTTTTTTCTCTTGGGGTAACGGGTGGAATTTGGTGGGAAGTAAAATATGGAATATTGTATTATTTTAATGGTTACAATATCATCGCAACAAGAATTATTAAACGTCTTTTGATAGTTATTTTGCGTGATATTATTTCTCTATATTAATTGTTGTCTATATCTTAGCGATAATTCGAGCAGGGCTTACAATTTTTATCTAGATATGAGGGTTAAAAGCAAAAAAAATGAGCTAATTCCAAAAATTATTATTGACATGATAGATACTTTAGCCGATCTGAATTTTTGTTGATTTTGAGCATTTTCTAACCATACTTCTGTCTCCTTGTATTCTGCTACACCTTTTGGTAATTTGATTAATGATTCCTGCCAAAGAGAGATCGCTGTATCCAGTTGACCTTGCTGTTCGTGAAGAAAACCTAGTTTGCCCAATGTTTGAGTCTCTCCATATTTATTTCCCAATTCCTGTTTGATGGTTAAACTTTGCCGAAAATATTTAATCGCCTTATTCCATTGATGCTGAGAACCGTAAACAACACCTAAATTATTAAGGCACATACCTTCCCCATTGCGATCTCCTAATTCCCTGAAAATTTCTAAGCCTTGGTGATAAAGTTCGATAGCGTCATCCCATCGAGATTGATAGTCATAAACCATTCCTAAATTATTCAATGATTGACCTTCTCCTTGTTTATTACCTATTTCTCTGTCAATAGTCAAACTTTGCTGGTAATATTCAATCGACTCGTCCCATAGACTCTGAGAACGGTACAATGTGGCAAAATTTGCCAATGTTTTACTTTCACCATATCTATCGCTAAATGCTCGAAAGATAATTAAGCTTTGTTTATAGCACTCAAAGGCTCTACCCCATTGATTCTGGTTATTGAACACCATTCCCAAAGCGACAAGAGATTGACCTTCCCTCTGTCTATCTTTCAATTCTTGACTAATAATTAGACTTTCTTCATAACATTGTTTTGCTTCATCCCATCTATTTTGAGATTGGTATGTATTACCTAAATTAATAAGAGATCCACTCACATTATGCCAATAACCCAATTGTCTATAAATGGCTAAACTTTTATGACAAGAATCGGTTGCTTTGTCCCACTGGCTTTGGGCTTCAAATACTGCACCCAATTGATCGAGAGCTGAAGCTTCAGCTCCCAGATCGCTAAAATCCTGTGAGATGGTTAAACTTTTCTGATAATAACCAATTGCTCTGTCCCATTGACTCTGAAAAAGGTATACACCACCCAGATTATTGAGGGACAAAGATTCGCCATGCCAATTGCCAATTTTCTGATTAATTATCAAACCTTGCTGCAAATAATCAATCGCCTTATCCCATTGACATAAAGATCTATAAACAACGCCCAAGTTATTAAGAACTGCACCTACCCTATCCAGATCTCCACACTCTCGAAGGATACTTAAAGATTGCTGATAACAGTCAATTGCCTCACTCCATTGACACTGAGAACGATATAAAATCCCTAGGTTATTTAGGGTTATGCCCTCACTATGACTATCTCCTACTTTTTCTGCGGCTAACATAGCTACCAAGCAGATCTGTTCGTAATCATACCAATAAGACCTATCTTTGCAGAAAATCAATAAGTTGGTCACAAAAAATACAACTACATCCCAGCGTTCTGCATTTTTTGCCCAATAGATTGCACTCAATAACTGCTGTCGCTCTTGCTCAAACCAACCGAGCGCACATAGGAATAAATACTGTTCATCAAAATCAGTGCTAACCTCATTACTATCGACCCATTGCTGCACCATCTGATGACGTTCGACTGGACGTAAATAAGTGTCCATCATCTTAGATTGTTGACAACCCCAATCAACGATTTTTTGTCTAATCTCTTCCTGCTGCTCCAAAGAAATAGATTCTGCCAACTTCTCCCGTGCAAATAACCGCAGTAAGTCATGAAAACGATAACGCCGATCGAGATTAGCCTCCAATAACTGAGCATCGATTAACCGCTCGATGCTATCGATTACCGGACGATCCGAATCATGCACCACCGCCGCCAAATCTTCCCCAAAATCTTTTCCTACCAGTATCCCCAACTTCCCAAACAGCAACCCATCTGCTACTGATAACTCCCGATAGCTCAATTCAAAACTCGCCCTTACCGACAAATCGCTTAACTGCAATCGTTCCAATCGCTCTCTTTCATCGCTTAATTTCTGACTATATTCTGCCAAGCTCCAATGGCGTTTCGATTTCAACGTACCACCTGCAATCAGAATCGCCAGCGGCAATCCATCACAGAGTCGTAAAATCTCTGCCGCTGCTTGGGCTTCGGCTTCCAGTCGCGTCATCCCAATCGATTTTGCCAGCAAATTTCTTGCGTCATCCGCACTCAAAACTTTCAGGAGAATACTCTGTGCCGCTAATGCCCCCAGCACTCGCCGACTGGTAATAATGACCGCACAACCATTTCCTGGCAATAAAGGACGCACCTGAGCCTCATCTTGGGCATTATCCAACAACACGATCGATCTTTTGCCAGCCAATTGAGAGCGATAGAGGCGGGAACGTTCCTGTAAATCGCGAGGAATACTCGACTCGTCCAATCCAAACGCCCGCAGGAACCCTGCTAAGACTTCGGCTGGATCTAAACCATCCCCATCGGCTCCCCGCAAATCCACATACAACTGCACGTCTGGAAAGTCGGATTCAGCCAACTGCTGCGCCACATGAATTGCTAGGGCAGATTTGCCGACACCTGCCATTCCCGATATTGCTACTGATGTTCCATCGATCGATAGTTGGCGGATAGTTTGGATATCGGTTTCGCGCCCAGTAAAGTCAATATCTAATGGTAACTGGTGCAGTGATAAAAATTTGGGTTGCTGGCTCAGGTAAACATTGCCCTCAACATTGCCGAAAGCGTTGCCATAGTTCCGATCGATCGACTGATTGCGATCGCCGTTAACACTTATAGAATTTAACGGATCGCTACTGGAGCCAGATGAACCAGACATATACTCATCCAAATCGATCGTCCGATCGAGAATATTACAACAATTATAGCTTAACCAAAGTTCTCAGTTACTAGCTCAACGACTGAAATTATTTTACTCGCTTACTAATTACTTTTTTTAATCGGAATAATCTAACAATTACGATCGACATTTCCGATCTTTTCCGATCGTCAATAGAAGATCTTCTCCGATCTTTTCTGGCTGTCAAACCAGATGGGGACAGATATTCTAGAAATATGGATCGGAACCGATCGGGGCAACGCCGCCAACGCTATCAATTTAAACCCCTCGAATTCAAACAAATATAAATAAAGGAATGCAACTATTATGTACCGCTGGATTCAGGGTACGGTAGTTTTGTGCTGCTCGATCGCACTATGCGAGCTACCCACCTTCGCACAACTACCGCCTAAACCAATTAATAATTCAACCTCAACGCCATCAGTTATTACCCTCAAGTCAGGGGAAATATTGCGCGTAAAAGTCGATCGATTGCCAGCTCAAACAGAAATTGCTGTATTTCTAGGCGATCTCGATATCACTTCTCAAATCCAACGAGAAGGACAAGAATTAGTATACGAATCTACTCTTTTACCTCTACCGATCGGGGAGCAAACACTTACAGTTTATCGCACCACCACACCCGATCGCTGGGAATCGATCGCGACTTTCTCTGTTAAAATCGCACCCAGCCAAAGCCAAGCAGCCACAACCGAATCTGGTAAATCCCCCACGGCAACCCCAGCACCATTACCCAGCCCTGAACCATCATCTAAACCTGACTCGGTTCCTACCAATCCGAGCGATTCTAAATCTCCAACTACGACTACACCCTCGCCAGCAGGATCGACACCCGCAACTATACCCCCCGAAACCCCCATTGGGTTCAACACCAAACTCAATGTCAACATCAAATCTCAACTAGCCGAATCCCGCAGCCCCGATGCGGGTGTTTCGCCGCGCCCCACATTCCTAGATGCCGCCTTCACTGGCGAACTATCCGCCCTGTATCCCATCGGTACGGGCAAATTACAAGGTAAAGTTAACCTCGTCGGAACCACCTTCAAACCGGAAGCCCTCCGCTTTAACGAACTCCAAGAACGCGCCTCCCTTATCGATCTTAGTGCCTACTCGATCGATTTTACCAATGGCGATAATAAGGTGGCAATCGGTAATGTTTGCTTTGGCAACAATCCCTTACTCGTCAGTAATGTCTGTACGCGGGGAGTAACAGCTAATCTCAAACTTAATAATTTCGCCGATCTCAGTATCGGACATCTCAGCACCACCGCGATCGTCGGTTTCGATAATATTTTGGGGACAGGAGAGGATAAAAACAATCTCACTGGAGCTACCCTCGGCATCCAAGTAGCGAATAATGCCGCTGGCGGCGTGCGATTAGAAACTACCGTGATGAATGGTTCTCGTTTACCCATCGCCAATTTCAATGTCGGTGAAGTCGTCGATGCCGAAGCCAGCGATGGGATCGGCATCCGAGTCACCGCTGCTAACGATAACGGACGCTGGAAAGCCGATGCGGGCTTTGCCCGCAGTACCTTTACGGCGGGAGGAACTAACGATCCGCAACTCACAGACGGTACCAATGCGGTAGCCCTCCAACCCGTAACTAAAAATGCTTGGTATGCCGAAACTAGCTACGACATTCTCAAGGATGTCAAACTAGATGATAAGCGCAATTTATCTCTCTCTGCCAATATCAAACTGGAACAGACAGATCCTCAATTTGGGACGCTCGGCGCAACTGTCAATGCCGACAGGTTGCAAGCTCAGTATGACATCAATGCCACGATCGCGGGTGCTAATATTCAATTTCAGCATACTAACTCTGAAGATAATATTGCTAATCTTCCCAATCTTTTAAAGACTAGAAATAATAGCGATACTATTAGCTTAAATGTACCGTTGCAGTCAGTTTTACAGAACAACAGCTCATTACTACCCACGATTTCCTACAGTTATCAACAAACCGCTCAGAATGGTTCGATTGTAGCTGCTGCGAATGGAGATTTTGCAGACCCATCCAAAATCCCCAGTCAAATTAATAATACTCAAGAAATTGGACTGGGATGGAAATTTTCTGACGCATTATCATTCGATTATAAATTTAGTAATACTTTTCAGGACAATCGCCAACAGGGACGCGAACAGGCTGACTTTCATAATATCAGTCATCAATTCTCAGTCGGTTGGCAACCCAGTCAACAACTAAGATTTAACTTAGGCTATAACTTTACCAATGCCCAAAATATCGAACGCCAAATTACGCGGTTTACCCAAAGTCCGACCTTTGGGGTAAGTTGGGAATTCGTCCCCGATGTCACATTAGCCATTAATTACAATTTTAATAATGACTCTGATTCGATCGGCGAATCTTTGACTCGATCGAATGCTCTAGATTTACTCCTAACTTGGAATTTTAAAACTAATACTTTCGGTCGCGAAAATCCTGGTAGCGTCTTCCTCCGTTACAGCAATCAATCGAATCTTAATAGTAGTTCGATCGGCAATATCAACACCGATTCAACAATCAATACGATCAGCACAGGCATGAGTCTAAGTTTTTAAACACTATCCCCTATCCCCTAAACTATGAAAACTAACCAAATCCTGACCAACTCCCTCACAATTTTAGCTCTAGGTTTAACCTTATTTTGCACGCAACCCGCTCAAGCTGCCGATGTTAGTCCCAGAGGGGTAAATGTCAAAAGTTTCGGCACGACTACGGTATTTCTCACCTATTTTGGATTAAATAACCAAACCCCCGTCGAAGCATTTTGGTGTGGCGAAATTAATGCCGATCGATCGTGTGTTTCTGGTACTGTATTTGGGAGATTACCCCGCAGGTATAATATCGGTCGATCGAGTGGTCAAAATAACTATACCGATATTATGACTATTCCTGCTTCAGTGGCGCGTAAAGCCTATCAAGATGCGGCGCGGGGTAATAATTCCGATTTCTTCTACGTGCGCCGCTGGCGGAGTAATAACGGCGGCCCTGATGAATTTGTCGCCGTCACCTGTCGGTTATCTAGTGGTGGGGCGCGAGTACCCTTTAGTATTACCAGTGTCAAACTAGTTACTGGCGATAAACCCGCACCTGCGGTTTTTACCGGATCGACTTTACCTCCGTTTGGTGCCCAAATTAGCTACAACGGTACGGGTAGATTAAAAGGTAGATGGGAAGTAGTATTACCTGGCGATCCGCCCCCAACTGGGCGAGATTTATTAACAGAGGCAAGTTTGCCGCTTGAAGAACGGGGTTTGCAACGACGTTATACCCAATTAGAACGGTTCGATGTATTCTTGCAGCCAACTGGGCAAGTCTTGTTACCTGGCCCCGATCCGACGAAATTTCCTAAAGGCTCGACTGGTGCTTATCAGATTTTATTACGGATCGAAGCAACCGACGATAAAGAAGGCGATTCTAGTATCGGTACGGGGATAGTTAATAGTGGTGGAGTTGCTGGTTTTCCGATGCCTGTATTCCGTTATTTTATGACTGCTAATTCAGATAAACTTACCCCGATCGAACCCTTAGCTAATAGTCAAATTACGATCGGGCAAACTCTTCGATTTAGCTGGCAGGGGATTAGTACTGCGCGAGGTTATAAGTTAGAAATCAAGGATAAAGATCGCGTAATTTTATCAGCTTTATTATCAGCAGAACGCACTACTTATACCGCACCGCCTTGGCTCAAACAGAAGACAAATAAGTCATTGACTTGGCGCGTCCAGGCTCTCGATCGTGATGGTTCGATTTTAACTCAATCCGTTCCTCAACAGTTTCAAATTTTAGGAAAATGAAGCAGATAACTCAACTCAAACCTAACAGCATTGGCTTAATAGCAGCACTATTCGCTGCGGCTACTTGGGGAATGGTAGGCATCTTCGTCCGTTGGCTGCCCGGATGGTCTGCTTTTGCCGTCCTTTCAAGTCGCTTTCTCGTCGCTACGGCGGTGATGTTACCGATCGTTTTACTAACGCCAAGTATCCGAGCCGATTTTACTCGATCCCTTCGCATTGCGCCGATCTGGTGGCTGAGTTCGCTGGCGATCGGCTCTTCCTTTCTGGGCACTACTGCATTTCAGATGGCTCCTGTGGGTGAAGTTACATTATTATTTACGACTTCACCCTTGTTTATTATTGCCTACAAATATGTCATGCGCTTAGATATTAAACGAGGTGAGGGCTGGGGTATTTTAATAGCAACAACTGGAGTAATTATTATTCTACTGCCTCAGTTATCTGGCGATCGAGCCATCTCTTGGCAAACAATATTAGGCTACCTGTTAGCGTTAGGCGCGGCTGCTATGGTCACACTTTACACGGTTTTATTTGATACTTTTGCCAATCGAGGCATTGCGCCCAAATCGATAAATATTGTATTTATGACTTGTTTGCTGGGCGGTGTTTTATTTCTGTTGTGTACGATTTTATTCACTAATCTATCGCTAGAAACTAGTATCGATAGACAGGAAATCCTTGTATTGTTAGGGTTAGGAATCTTTTCTACGGCTTTGCCATTTTTTTGTTACACAGTGGCAGCTCAAAAGTTACCGCTCGTCCTGGCAACGTCAATATTGCTACTAGAACCAATGTTTGCAGTGTTATTTGCATCGATCGCTTTACGAGAAATTCCCTCACTGTGGTTTGGGATCGGCAGCATTCTGGTTTTCTGGGGATGGCGATCGATTGCTAGAACCGCCAATTCCTCATGAGTTCCTGGATGAATTTGAATCTCATTTTAGTACTTCGTAGATTGAGACTAAATCTGCAATTCTAAGCCAATAAATTCTCAACCTAATTTTAAGACTTTTGCCATGAAATCGATACCGTTGCTCGCCAAGCTCCAAACTTTTTTGTCCGAACCTTTAGAAGTGAAGCTACAGCGATCGATCGCCACTGATTTAGAGGCGCACGTACTAGAGCTGTTTCATACTGTCGTCGATTCGGTACCAGCTTATCGACAGTTCCTGCAAGTGCAAGGCATCGATCCCGCCTCGATTCAGACGCTCGCGGCATTTCAACAGTTACCGTTGGTCACTAAAGCCAATTACATCAAGCAATATCCGCTCGCCGAAATTTGTCGGGCTGGTAATTTATCGACTTGCGACATGCTGGCGGTATCTTCTGGCTCTACTGGCGAACCCACCTGCTGGCCGCGCCAGATTAGCGATGAGTTAGAGATTGCCACCAGATTTGAGTATATCTTTCGCGAAAGCTTTCAAGCCGATCGGCGTTCCACTTTAGCGGTGATTTGCTTTGCTTTGGGGACTTGGGTGGGGGGTATGTATACCGCCGCTTGTTGTCGGTGGTTGGCGACTAAGGGGTATCAGATCGCGGTAATTACGCCAGGAAACAATAAGACCGAAATTCTCCGCGTCGTGCAGGCATTGGGTGGGCAGTTTGAGCAAATAGTATTGCTGGGCTATCCACCTTTTTTGAAAGATGTGGTGGATACTGGCATTCAACAAGGCGTGCGATGGTCGGATTACGCCATCAAATTGGTGATGGCGGGGGAAGTTTTTAGCGAAGAATGGCGATCGTTAGTGGGACAACGGCTCGGTTCGATCGATTATTGCTATGATTCGGCATCTTTATTTGGGACTGCTGATGCGGGGGTGTTGGGGCATGAAACCCCGTTATCGATTTGTATTCGGCGGTTTCTAGCTACTCATCCAGATGCCGCTCGGCAATTGTTTGGCGAATCCCGCCTCCCGACGCTGGTGCAGTACGATCCGACCAGCCGCTTTTTTGAAGTTCATGAGGGTACGCTATTATTTTCTGGCGATAATGGGGTGCCACTGATTCGCTATCATATCGCCGACACTGGGGGCATTATTAGCTATGCAACGATGCTCCAGTTCCTCCAAGACTGGGGTTTTGACCCGTTGGCAGTGCTAGAAACAGATCGAGGTGTCCATGCCTTGCCCTTTGTGTATGTGTTTGGTCGATCTCAATTTGCAATTTCTTACTTTGGTGCGAACCTCTACCCTGAAAATATTGCGGTTGGTTTAGAACAACCCGCGATCCAAGATTGGGTGACTGGCAAGTTTGTGATGCAAATAATTGAAGATGAGGATGGCCATCGATTCTTGTCAGTTCTGGTGGAATTGGCTCTTGGGGTCGAGCCAGATCGTGACAATGCTCAGAGAATCTCCCGATCGATCTTGGAACAGTTACGGCGGCTAAATAGCGAGTTTGCCAACTATGTCCCGACTGAATATCAACAGCCGCAGATAACTCTCAAACCAATGGGCGATCCCGACTTTTTCCCTGTCGGTGTCAAACATAGCTACACTCGGTTGAGTCTTTAAAATTATTGAATTATCTCAATGACCCGACCCCGAAAAGTTTCCATTCCCGATCGAACCATCAACTTCAACTGGTCGAACAAATGCTTAATATTCAACACTTCACCTTTGATATCTCAATTTTGTTGTTAGCGATCGCGTTGATTATAAGTAGGTAAGGACAATTAAATATAAAATAGTATTCTTAATACAAGATGTGAAGCTATGCCAGCCCAGGTAAGGATTATCTTAACAGGAGAAAATCGAACACTCAGAGAACTGCGCCAAGCTCAAACAGTCCCACAACGGGTCAGAGAACGTGCTCATATCTTGCAATTGAATGCTCAAGGGCGCAGCACAGCCGAGATTGCCAAAACGACTTGAACAACCGCTCAAATCCGATGGTAAGCGGATTAGCATTCTCGGACTATGGCAGCCAGGAGAACAGTTTGAATATGCATTGGCACAAGGCGGCTTTAATAGTCAAAGCTACATTAAAGTCATGGATTGGGTTGCCAACAAAGCGGCGACTACTCTAGCATTAACAGGTCGATTAACTGTTATGGTACAAGATCATGGCTCTTTACATAATAGTAAAATTGTCCGCCAACAATTTACCAGATCGCAGGAGCAAGGGCTATCAATCTTCTTTTTACCCCCTTACTGTTCAGAAATGAATCCAATTGAGGGTCAATGGCATCAACTCAAAAATCATGAGTTGACTGGACGAATATTTGATAATCAGTATGACTTGGCTGTCGTCGTGATGGATGGAATGAAGGCTCGTGGCGATCGACATAACTACACTCTCGATCGTTTTATATTTAATTCCACTTAGCTACTTACATACGATCTCCGAAGTCTGGATTCCTGCATATCAAAAAGTCCAACCAGACTGGCGGTCGGTCGTTTTAGATCGTGCGCTTTTCTTGGATAATTTGCCTATTTTTATCTTATCGATTGATCTGTCATGTATAATTATTGGCTCGGATCTAACAGCATCGGCACAATTTATGAACTGCCTCTATTGAACCCACATTCCGCTAGTTCAGGTAAGCAAAAAACAATTAAAACGAGGCAACAGGGATCGTAGCAATTTCTTCTTGATTAATTCTCAATAAGCAAAGGTTAATGATAATAATCGAGCGAGTTTTAACAACAGATCGGTCGCACAGAAGTGTTGCTAAAAAACACTCACGACTCTCACTATTCACGGACTCGATCTGGAAAAGATATCTCCAACACTACACAACCAATATCGGTTGTGAATGGCCCGTGAATCTCTCCAGGTGGTCTACTGGCATAATGTCCGGTTTCTAGCCACATATCAAAGGCTAGATCGTAAAGACGACCGCTGATAATCAAAATCTCTTCAGGATAGTCGTGACTTTTCGCACCGAAACTAGTCGTATCGGTACCAGGATAAAACCGAGTTAAGCGGGTGTATTCACCAGTTTCAACATCGATGCTCAGAGTCAGTTCTTCTACCATTTCTTCAAGCCCTGCGCTCGATTTCCACAGGGTTTTATTTGCTTGATGTAATGGGTTCCAATACTCGATCGTCGATTTTGGCATATCACCTCATTTTAATATCAGCGTGGCGGAATTTCACTAGTGTGACCTGCGATAATTTGGATCGAGCCACTAGCAGAGATCGCCCAAACACGGGTAAATCGAATATTTTGTTCGACTGGAATACCTTCATAACTGCCTAATATGTGCATCAAAACAGAAACAACTGCAAACCCACCCTTGAGTTGAATCTGTCGATCTGATGGTGTAATTTCGGTAAACTTAAATTTCCCAGAACGGTGAGCATCAAGATCTTCCTGTTTACTAAAAATTTGTCCCAGATGATTTGTAAACAGCAGTTCGGGTGCGATTAAATCATCTAGTTCGGCAACATCAGAATGCAGCATTGCTTGTCTGAGTCGCTCTTCTAGTTCGATGATTTGAGCTTGAGTAACTATCATAATTTGCTCCCATTGTTTCCGAAATAGTATTTTGTTAGAGAGGTAGCATTTTACTTTTGGTTATATGCTCGATCTTAATAATTGTACATTCCATAGATATTTGTCCACATTCCATAATTGCTGTCCCGTCATAAATAAGAGCTGAAAAGCATTTCAGCAAAAGATTGTAGCGATTTATATTAACTTGTCTATCTTCCTGGAAAATTAAATAGATATTTGCCTTTTTCTAAAAAGCGATCGAAAAGTTTTAGCATCGATCGATGCCTTTCGCTACCAGATTAACTGCTAGCAAACCCGAACAAATTTGGTAAAATATCGCAGTGCCTCGATCGAGGCTCTTTGAGCCGCTCGATCCGAGAAAAATGGGTGAATTTGACCATCTAAGAGTGGTACCAATACGGTTCGGTTAAAGGAATATTTGGTTGAGTTTTAGTCCGCGTAGGCGGACTTTGCATCATTAGCCCCGATTTTAATCGGTGGCTAACCGAACCGTATTGAGAGTGGTACTGCTTTCCGACCCTGTTACTCTGTCCGCCCTTGATGCTGCTTCTCATGGACTTGCAAAAGCTTGTTGGTGAGAAGGAAAAGTCATATCATAAAGTCTCTTGAAAGCTGCTGTTTGAGTTCGCTTGAGGCTTTGGTGATATCTGTCGGTCTGACTGCTTCATGGGCTTCCTGAGCGTCTTTGGAACTGCGCTGTTTGGCAACTTTTGTCGGTACGTTATCTTTATCGTGGGACATAATGCACCATCCCCATCGTTAGCGAGTTGGCGAATATGCCCGATAGCGAAGCGCTGCCTTGGCATGTCGATGCCTTGACATCCCAGTCGGAGCCGAGGATACTCCTAAGCTTTTTGATTTTGCCAGCAGATTCAACAATCAACAGATTTCGCATAAATTTAGGTGAACTGAGGATTTGGCTAAACGAGCGATCTTCACTCGATCGTTCGATCCACAATCATATAATTATTATGGTTCCCGATCGATTCGAGCAATTTATGTAGTAATTTAGCTGCAAGTATATTCCTTCAAGCAATTGTAAAAATCTTATTTAAACCATCAAAAGTAATTACGTGACGGTTAAGAACATTCCTGCCTATAATTGCTTCACCGTTAAGAATCCGATCTGGAACCGCGAATACTTTATTTTTAACAAAGGTACTATTATCGAAACTCAATTTCAGAAAGAAGGGAACTCCAACAACTACTTCCCCCAGCAGTTTGAAGGTGGAAGGCTCTGTTCTAATAGATCTTGCTTTAATGCTCGATACCAGTGACATCGACACGACAGTTACATCAGATCCGGTGTCTAATATTCCACAATCATTAGCAGCCGTTCTTTCAGGCTCTTCAAAATTAACAAAATAAATTATAGTAGCTGGGATTGCGGGTTTATCACCAATTTCAATATAGGAAAAACTAGGCATTAACTTCTCGATTAGGAACGAAAGTACAGAGAATTCCTTCTCTATCCTTAAAAAAGTCAGTTTCGGATATCCGATCTAACAAAGTATCTTCACTGAGATCGGCATCGATTACCCGTCCATCTTCAAATATGATAAATTGTCCACTGTATCGATCGATCGAGGAAAATATTCAGCTAGAAAATCAGGATTTAAACGATCCATTAGTTCGATCGAGATTTTACAATCAAATGAAATTGAGTGCGGGCAGATTCAGCAAGCTTATCAAAACACACTATTGCACTGGTCTGTGAGAGTCGATCGAAATGTGGATGATCTTCGATCGATAGTAACTGAACTCAATAAAATTCCTCAAGGATCTTTTCAGTATTCTGCACTAGATGAATTCATTGCCAATTTTTTCAAAGAAACAGCCGATCCTGTTATAATTGCAGCTTTAACTCAATGGGAAAGAGAATACTGTCAGAATATCGATAAGGCTGATTAGCAGTGATGAGCAAACTTTTGCGCTCATAGCGATGAGCAATTAACTCAAACAGCACCGAAGTTTCCGCCTCAGACTTCTTGACATAGCCCAGATCGTCAAGCACCAGCAAATCAAAACGATCTAGCTTCCTGAGTAAAGCTGGAAGTTGTAATTGCAGTTTCGCGTGCTGCAACTCTTGAACTAAAGCATTAGCAGCAAAGAACTTAGCCCGCTTACCCAACTCCACCATTCGACGAGTCAAACCAGCAGCCAGATGAGTTTTCCCCACCCCAGATGGCCCAAACATCAGACAATTTCCAGCTCGCTCCAGCCAAGTAGTATCTTCAGCCAACTGCATCAGTGGTGCAGGATTGAAGTTAGGACAATGGGTAAAATCAAAGTTGGAAAAACTTTTTGCGCTGGGAAGTTGAGCCTCGACCAGTGCTCGTTGTAGCCGCAGATCGTTGCGGCGTTGTGTCTCTTGTTCGCATAATGCCAGTAAGAATTTGGCATAAGACCATTGCCTCTGCTTGGTGCAACGCACGCTGAGGAGACCTCAGCGCGATTGCATCCGCTGCATAGCTTGGTGTTCGATAGATTCCCAGTGCGCGAGCATGTGAGTCAATCGGAGCTGTTTGAGGTGGAGCATCAGGTGCTGGTGAGGACTCAGGGCTGTCGTTGAGGGCACTGGTGCGCTCGGATATTTCAGCGATATACGCTGCGTTGGCTTGCGTTAAGCCAATTTCTCTTGCGTTCATATACGCTCTTGTTTGGTATAAATGGATAGCTTTTGTTGACACTAGATTTTTTCTCTTTGCTGGGAGATTTTCTAGTGTCTTTCTTTTTGGCTAGCTAACGATCTATTTCTCTCTTCTCGATCTGCGACCCGACAAGACTGTCATTTCACCCGCCAATGTCAGGTTCTTCCGAGCTTTTGGTGAAACTGGCTCTAACCGCAGCGTAGTCCACAAACAGGCCCTCAGCAAACTGCACAAAGGGTTTGAGCGAACTTTTAAGAGCCTTCATCAACCAACGATCGAAAATATCTGCTTTCCGGTCTGCAAGAAGGGCAATCGGTTGATTGAGTTCTAAATCGACTAAGATTGTGCCGTATCGCTGACCTTTACAAAAAGCAAAATCATCAACTCCCAGAATTCTGGGTACTGCAAATTTAGGCAATGATAGCTTTTTGAGGTGATTCAAGAGCGTACTTCCACAAGTCACAATCCCGATTTGATGACACAGCCGAGCACCTGCTGCGCCACAATCATGCTAATCCAATCTTCTGTAGCCGATCGCTTAATCTCCCTGTCTTTCTTGCCCAAGGTACGGTCACTTCAGGTATCCGCTCTGTGAACACCCGCCGAATGCAGTCTGAATTATCACAAAAGAACTTACACACTTGCATTACTAAGGTCAAACTGTAGTTGACACAGGGCAAGTCTAAGAGCGTTCGTTCGTAACGGCTATGGATACGTGTAGTTGGATTAGCACACAACGGGCAGTGGACTAATGTTTGGGTTGAGGATACATTCAAAGTGAGGTGATGCTGGTCTGTGTCGATTTCCTCGTGTTCCAACCGCAGCAGGTTGAAACCAGGGAGTAGGCATTGGAGAAATTGTGTGGTCATCTTACTCACAGCATAATCTCTTTTCTAGAATTCGCTCGTTGGTGAAACCTCTCCCCTGGAGAATCGTCCAGTTTCACCAAAAGCTCGGAAGAACCCAATGTCATTGTCGTCTAACAGATCGCGATCGCCAGGTGTGTAATGCAAGGGTAGATCGCTAAACCAAGAAATCAGTTTGTTCGATATAACTTTTTACCTCTTGTAAACAACTGAAAGAAATACTAACATTAATTGTAGGAAGAGGAACTGTAACTAGAGGTCTAGAATTATTGGACAAGCTCGAGCGAATGACAGATTGATTAGTAGGGCAATCGCATAACCTTTCAGGTTAAACGCACTTAAATTTGTTATTACTAAAAACTTTGACGATCGAATGAATAAATAGCATCTAGAAATCTTGTAATTACTGCTAGGTAATAGTTAGAGCTAATTAACTATGTTAGAATTTAACAAATTTAATTTAACTAAAATGAAGCTGAAGCCAAAATATAGTATTATAGAACACTTCGAGAGTGTAGAAGACTACAGGACAGAGCGCGGGAAAAAGCATAAATTAATTGATATCATCACCATTACCATTTGTGCTGTAGTATCTGGAGCTGATACATGGATAGATATAGAAATTTATGGTTTGGCGAAGAAGGAATGGCTAGGTAAATTTTTAGAGTTGCCGCATGGTATTCCATCACATGATACATTTGGAAGGGTATTTTCACGAATTAATCCTGAAGAATTTCAAAAAAGTTTCCTGAGTTGGGTTAAAGGAATATCTAAAATAACAGCAGGAGAAATAATTGCACTTGACGGCAAACAATCTCGAAATTCAGGAGATAATACTAATGGACAAGGTGTACTAAATACTGTTAGTGCATGGGCTGTAACTAATAGATTAGTATTAGGACAGAAAATGGTTGAGGGCAAATCTAATGAAATCACAGCACTTCCTGAATTAATTAAAGTTCTAGATTTAGCCGGATGTATAGTTACCATTGATGCAATGGGATGTCAAAGAGAAATAGTAAAAAAAATTGTTGAAAAAGATGCAGATTATGTAATTGCTGTGAAAAAGAATCAACCAAGTTTATACGACCAAGTAGAAAGGCTATTTAAACAGGCTATTGCAACTGGTGGCGCAGGTTTCAATCTGAGTGATTTCAGGACTAAGGAGATTAATGGGGGTAGGGAAGAAATCCGTAATTATTTAATGATATCAGATGTTGCCGATCGAATAGATTCATCCCATAACTGGATGAAATTGACTAGTATTGCGATGGTTGAATCAGTAAGAACTATTGGGGATAAAACCACCATAGAGACTCGTTATTTTATTAGTAGTTTAGCTAATAATGCCAAGAGAGTCGCCGGAGCAATTAGAGGTCATTGGGGGATAGAAAATTCACTTCATTGGGTACTTGATGTTTCTTTAAGAGAAGATTATAGTCGAATTAGGAAAGATAATGCGCCAGCTAATTTTGCAGTATTACGGCACATAGCTATTAACTTAATTAGTCAAAATAAAAGTCGGAAATTAAGTGTGAAAAGCAAGAGATTTCTAGCAGGTATAGATGACAAATACTTGGCTGAAATTTTAGAAGGTATTTTATAATTTACGAACTATTGGTTGAAATCAAATTACTTCTATAATATATCGACGATTTAAGTTATTCCTTCGATCGACTACTTTATATTGCATTAAATTAAATAAATATTGCCTTATACTATACATCAGTTCTAATTGAATTCGTCGTAAATGTATTTAGTTCATAAATACTGCTTAAGTTGTATGTATTATTGAATTCGATCGCCTCATATCAAGTTTTGATGCGTTTAACCTGCATAACCTTTGCTTCACGAGAATTTTTATGTTTTCTCCATCCGATCTTACTTCCCCAAATTTCGAGCCACAAAGCCCGCTCCCTTCCGTTAGCCTCGATTGGTCTTCACAAGAGTCTATTTCAGCTCGTGCCAGCATTGTCGGAGAGCGACTCGCGCTCAAATCGCTTGAAAGCATCAAGCCGTTAGCAACCAATCCATTAATCGTTCGTGCGGGGGCCACGGGTTTCGCTGTACTCCTTCGCTACGGTGCGATCGTGACATTCAACCTCAGTATCGAGGAAGAACGCAAACTGCTAAAAACGCTCGCGTCCCATATTCGCGACCCCCTCAAAGCTACAGCATCGGAAGTTCTGGCGATCGCATTTCGCCCGAATGTGAATGAGCGATTGGAAAGTGAAATTCTCTGGTTGCAAGAATGCAGTGCGGAACGCTTACAAATTGTTGCAGAAGCGTTGGGCAAAAGTGTCGTACTAGACTATTACGAACAGGAAATATCGCGCCTATTTGAAAGCATCAAACCATTCACTACTGCCATTCAAGGGAAAAACCTCCGCCCGCCCAAGGAGAAAGAATTACTTAGCTACATTGGTGGCATGTTGCTCATCCAGCAAAAAATGCTCGGCATTGTTGAAGTAGGCGAAAGGCCAGATGCGACCTGGGATCGCCCAGAATTAGGTCGCTTGTACTTGCGACTTGAAGATGAATACGAACTACGCGAGCGATTGGTGGCTTTAGAGCAAAAGCTAGCACTGATTTCTAAAACCGTAGAAACTGCCCTGGGGATTTTACAGCGCAACAGCAGTCACCGCGTGGAATGGTACATTGTTATTTTGATTGTTGTGGAAATTGTCTTGTCAATTTACGATTTATGGATGAGGAACTAGCCTCTTGCTCCGAGAATACTGTGGACGATCGAGATTTTTCGTCAGAAATCTTTAGCGGGTTATGTTGCTACTAAGTAGCTAAGTGGAATTAAATATAAAACGATTGAGAGTGTAGTTATGTCGATCGCCACGAGCCTTCATTCCATCCATCACGGCGACAGCCAAGTCATACTGATTATCAAATATTCGTCCAGTCAACTCATGATTTTTGAGTTGATGCCATTGACCCTCAATTGGATTCATTTCTGAACAGTAAGGGGGTAAAAAGAAGATTGATAGCCCTTGCTCCTGCGATCTGGTAAATTGTTGACGGACAATTTTACTATTATGTAAAGAGCCATGATCTTGTACCACAACAGTTAATCGACCTGTTAGTGCTAGAGTAGTCGCCGCTTTGTTGGCAACCCAATCCATGACTTTAATGTAGCTTTGACTATTTTATATTTAATTGTCCTTACCTACTTAAGAGGTTGGATCGGCCGATAAACTGGTTGCCATATCCAGCCTATTCATTATTGCAACTAATCGATCGGCTGTCTGCACTCAGCGCTATCGTTTTTAGGACTATTCACCAGACTGCTGACAGGATAGATCTTCATCTCTACTGCTGGATAGGGTTTGAGTAAAGTTTGCAAACTACCGATTTCACCAAAGCTGGGGTCGAGCCACAGATTGTAGTCGTTGCGATCGAGAATCACAGGCATTCGATCGTGAATTGGTTCGACTAAATCGTTAGCAGCGGTCGTAATAATGGTACATGTTTCCAAAATATCCCCACCAGGACTTTCCCACCGTTCGTACAAACCCGCAAACGCAAACAGTCGCTCGTCCTGCAAACCGATAAAATAAGGCTGTTTCTGGCGGCTCCCTGCCACCTGTTGCCACTCATAGAAACCAGTAGTTGGAATCAAACACCGCCGTTGCCGAAAGGCGGAGCGAAAGGATGGTTTTTCACTCACAGTCTCGGCTCTAGCGTTAATTAGCTTGTAACCGATCTTCGGATCTTTAGCCCAAGCTGGAATCAATCCCCACTGCAACATCTGTAATTGGGGCTTAGAAGTATCTGGCAACCGCACAATTGCCGCCACCGACTGAGAGGGCGCAATATTATAACGCGGTGGCAAGTCGTCGCTCTCTACTCCAAACACCGCCGCAATCTCTGCTACCGAACTCGATAGAGAAAATCTACCACACATAATCTTTCCCCCTTTACCCTTTCCTCACCCAACCAGAACCCAACCAGATTAAAACCCGCCCTCACCAATGGTATATCCCCATAGGTCGTAAACCGAGGCGATCGACGACGGCACCTCAGTCGCCTGAGAGAACATAGAGGGCGATCTCCCGATCGCGTCTGATGATAGTACTAGTATACTCTTTCCGAAACAAGTAGTAAAGGTTAGTACCCCGCTTTGAAATTATTTGGTGGTTTGATTCCGATTTTGATAAATAGGCTGTCAAGGTAGCCGCTACTTGTTTTGGATCGTAACCTGGTTTTACTTTTAATAAACCTACATTAACATTAGTTTGGGATTGGCGGGGTAACAACCTGAGATAATTATCCTGACTAGTCATCATATGACCGTCAGCACCAAAAGAAGAACCAAGTTGAAATAATCCCTCAACAGATATCGTGCGGCGTTCGATCTCGGTAGTTACAGTTTTACCAGCTTTTACATCAGCGATAACTTTGTCATAGGTACCTCTATCTTTTGAGTCAAATAGTAATGTATCTGGTTGTTTAATTCTATCTAATTGTTTATTAACTTCTGTGAAATTAAATGCCGGTCGATCGAGATTAAAGCCAATGATTAATAAACTTTTCTTTTCACGGGTTTGGGGATTTTTCCAAGTTATCGGGCTGACATACATGGCATCTGCTGACTCTACTCCCGTGACATCCATCGCCTGATATAGTCGGCGACGTGGAAATGTAGACATTGCTGTAAAATTTAATGCTTGGGGACTAAAAATAATTACATCGGCATTTAACATCAAATGCAATCGCGTTGCACCATTAAATAAAGCACCTTGAAAACCTAACTGTAATAAGATCGAAATATCGGCAAAAGCCACACCCGCGATCGCGGCTGCAAATCGGCTTTTATGATGGGTAAGTTGCAGCCATCCTCATGGCGTTCTGCGTCTAATTACTTGGATGAGATTTAGCATTAGACTTACTATAATAAATAGTTGTTTTTCATTAATTCTCGCTTACTGAGAATCCAGTGAAATTACTGCTTGAATTTGTAAATTGGTAAATTTAGATGCTTTCTGGCTCGATTCTGGATCTAAAGCCACATGAACTTCGACGATGCGATCGTCAATATTACTAGTCGGATCGGCATTAATTGTATTTTGACGTTTGACTTGAATGCCGACTCGTTCTACCGTTCCTTTTACTTCGCTAGGGATAGAACTGCTAGTGATTTTTGCTATCTGTCCGACGCGAACTTTATTAACATCACTTTGATAAACTTCGACCACTCCATACATGCGTTCGGTTCTCCCAATATCTGCAATCCCATTCGTCCCTACTACTTCCCCAGGACGCGCATAAATTTGATAAATTTGACCGTCTTGCGGTGACTTAATATAAGCTTGGGCTAAATTTTGCTCGGCGCGTTGTTGGGAGGCGATCGCACTTTTGACATCGGTTTCGGCAGCCATCACATCGACTGAACGCACCTCAGCAATTTTATTTAAAGTAAATTGACTTTCTTTAATCTGTTGCTGCATCGACGTTTCGATCTTACGTAAATTAGCCTTTGCTTCATTTATTTGTTGTTGTCCCGATCGTTCGATTCGGCTTAAATTAGCCTTGGCTTCGGTGATTTGTTGTTTCCCAGAAGCTTGAATCCGTTTTAAATTTGCCTGTGCCTGATTGACTTTTTGCTGTGCTGTTTGTAAAGTTAACCGTTTAGTATCGCCGATCGACCGATCGCGTGTAGTCGATAATCTGATGGAGTTTATGTTGAAATCTCTGGCACAACCGCTCCCAGGGGGAATCAAAGATTGATGAAGATGTTAAATATCTGTCTTTTGAGTAAGCTGTCCTAGATGATGATGCGATCGAAAACCTGTCCCATTAGCCTTGCAGAACATCCGATCGCTAGCCAGAAGTGTTATTTGTGACTTGAAGGTAAAGTTGGCCACATTAGATACTTAAAGCTGGCCACATCAAAGCCTGTAGCTCCTATCGTATTGTTAGGTCAGAATGTAAGGGACTTACAAGTAAAAAATAATTCCAGCTTTGATTCTGGGGTGTAGAAAATATCAACAAACCATTTACCAAGATTCAGTTGCTCACCTTGTACTTCTAAACAAGTTAATCGTTGAATTTGATTTTCCACCTCTACCATTGCTTGTTTAGTAAGTTTGACCCCAGTTTTATAGATTTCAAATTTGACTACAGGATTTCCCCCCTTCCTGTTGCTACAAGCGATCTCTTAAATACAAGGTGTTAAATTTATTTAACTTGTATTAAATGGTACTTTTGTACTCCGAGCAAATGATGTTCTAACTTCCAGCCAAACTATTGCTCGAGCTTCGCCACAAATTCCGATCCTGCAAAAGTGCTGTCGATCCAAATCACTTTTAGGCACTGCCACAACCAAGCCCAAAACGTGGCTAGTAAAATCATCCCTGCATGGTCAGAGCGTCCAGCACTATGAACACAGACACCCAGCAGCAGACCCATCAGATCGACCAGGATGGTTCGGTTACGTCCCTTGACCTTCTTACCACCGTCAAATCCAATGTCCTCACCCCCACTGGCTGTTTTCATCTGTGAGGTCTGTATCGTATGCTAGTCTTATCATTTTTGGGTCTTTGCTCGACCCTTTTACTCTACAACCTTCTTTTCAAACAAGTTCTGAGGAAGAGGATCGATCGATCGATTAGTAATTTGGTGGTCAGAATTGTCATGAAGGCTCTCGAAGAGCGGCAATCGAAGTAGAGAAGCCCCACTTTCCGAGGGTAGATAAGATAGGGCTACTAAAAGCCCTAATTACTGTCCGAAATCTACTGCCAGTTACCAATTAAAACAAATGGTGCCCAGTAGTAAGGAGAATGATATTTAGGATTGCGGAGCAAAGTTTGTTGCGCCTGTCGCAAGGATTCACCCTTATTTAAATTTTTAATGACTAGATTTTGGTAAAGACTAACCATTAACTCTTCAGTTGCTTCATCATTAACCGACCACAAAGAAGCGATCGTACTTTTAGCTCGCGCCCTAATCGCTATACCAGCTAGCCCTAGTGTAGCGCGGCGATCGCCTCTAGCTGTCTGGCAAGCACTCAATACTAATAGCTCGATCGCATTTCCCGATCTAGTCCCACGATCTTTGAGCAGATTACTAAACCGATCGAGATTCAATCGATCGTTCCAAGTGAGAATATATGTGTCTTCAGCTGTAGAACTAAATTGTCCGTGAGTTGCAAAATGGACGATCGGGGCATTACTAGCAACTAAATTATTCGATACGAGTTGATTATTAAATCTTTCGTTGAGCAGTGTTTGATGAGGCACCAACCGACCGATCGATTCGATTTCGGATTTGGCATTTGGTAATGCCGAAAAATCTTGATTACTTTCTGAAATACCACCCAACAGTACTTGAGGTCGAATTCGATCTGTGGACTCTCGGGGTGGAACTAGTTGTAATCCTGGAGTCAGGGCTATATTATAACTTTCGACTAGATATTTTTTCCCATCGTACAATACTGACATCGGAATATTTCGGAAGGATCCATCCAAAACGAAGACTAAAGTTTTAGTATTAGCTTTAGTCAGATCTCCTGTGACGGGAGCTACTAGGAAGTCGTAGATTTGTTTAGACTGTTGTTTGAACGCTTTCTCTTGCTGGGAATTAAAGTTGGGATCTTGGATTTTACGTTGGAGTTCAGTAATCGTATTTTCAACTGTTGCTGTAGATATTTTTTGACTATAGTATCGTAATGGTTGTCCGGGAATAGAAGCGATCGTTGCTACTCGATCGGGTAAAATAATTGGATAAATTACCGCAGCAGTTCGATCGATCTTATCTAATCGAACGGTATACGTATCTAAGCAATCCTGGCGGAGAAAATTTTCTAATTCGGCAACTTGTAAGGATTCGATCGTATCGCGAGCATTTGCCAGATTTTCTTCAGAGATTGTCTTACCATCTTTGAGTAAGAGGTTGACGTATTCTCGATAGACAGGTTCGACGCTATCGCGGAATGAAAATTGGAGATCGGTATCGATCGCATTGAGATCGTTGCGTAATAATTTGAGATGATTAATCGCTTGGCGATAAGCAGAAATTGCAGTTTCCAGATCTCGATCTTTAGGATTGCTAGCAGCGATGATTTTACCCAATTGCCAATCGAGTCGATAGGCAAGATCGGGGGCTGGTAAATTTTCAGCAATCGTTAAAGCTTGTTGAGTTAATTTTTTTGCTTCTTGACTTTGCCCAGTCATGGCGTATAAGCTACCCAAAGACCCGATCGCTTGAGCTTCGCTGCGCGGATCTTTGATGCTTCTAGCTCGATCGATCGCAGTAGTTAATAACCGCGCAACTGGTAGTAATAATTCTCGATCGAGAGTGCTATTATTTTTGTTCTTAATGGTTTCTGCTAACTTGATATAAGTATAAACCGTACTACGGCTGGGCGCAATTGCCTCTAAAATCTGACGATTAGATTGTAAAAATTTTAATGTGTTCGGTACACTGGTAACTGGGGTCGATCGATACACATTAATCTGAGCCTGTACTCGAATTAATGGTGCAGCATCTGGAGCGATCTTTTGATAGATCTCGATCGCGGCTTGTTGTTGTTCGTTCCCACCAATTAAGCTGAGTGTATCACCTAAGCCTAAATTGATGCGATCGATCGCGGCTCGATCTTGAAGCTTTGTAGCCGTATTTAGGGCTTGAATTAGTATTTCTTTAGCACCTAAAGTTACTCGATCGTTCTCTATTCGTCTTTTATCTAGGATTCTTAGGGCGCGGAGGGAGTTACCTAATTCGATTAGTCCCCGCAGTTTGAGATCTGAATCTGGCTGGTTTTGAAGGGTGGTATTAACTTCTTGGAGAGTCGATAGTGCTTGACGATAAAACCCTAGCGATTGGAGTGCTTGAGCTTGATTGATTTTAGTACCGATGATTCCCTGAGTGTCTTTAATTTGGATATAAAGTTGATGCGCTTGTTGCCAATTTGTCAAGGCAAGATCGGGATTACCTGCGGCTAAAAATGCTGCCCCACTTTGATTTAAGTTTTGAGCGGCTTTGAGGAGAGAATTATTAGAGTCTACAGTTTTATTGACAGTAGTTGATGTTGGAATGGATAAGACCCGATCGGCTACTGGTAAAATTGCTAAGCCACTTATTAAGAAGATCGATAGATATATTTTAGAATGATTCATTAGCTTAGTAATTACGACGATCTATAGTTAAAATGACCGATCGTAACTAAGCCCGAAGTAAAATCCGCGCTCTTGCCCAGTGCGTTTGACAGTATCGATCGAGGTGAAGGGAATACCATAATCTAGTCTGGCAGTGAAATTGTCACCACTTTGATAGCGCAGTCCTACGCCACCGGAAGCAATGGTGCTGGGGTTGGGACTGGGACTGGGATTATTAGGTTGATTCCAGCCCAGCCCAAAGTCGAGGAAAGGTACTAATTGCAATATTTGCTTGCTCTGTGGCGGGGTAAAAATCGGTAGTCTCACCTCTGCGCTAGCGACGATCCCATTATCTGCCAGTAATAAATCTTGGCGGTAGCCGCGCACGGTATCTTGTCCCCCCAAACCAATTTGTTCGAGCGCAAGGAGGGGTCGATCGGCTATTTGACTATCTAACTTCACCAGAAATATACTATTGGGAGCCAGCGCGCGGACATATTGAGCCTGTCCGCGCCAAGCCAAAAATTGACTGTCTGGCGAACTGGAATTGATGGTAGCACCGAGGGCATTTACCCCCAGGCTTAATTGCGATCGAACGGCGAAGACTTGTTGGGTATCTCTGATGGTGTAGTCTTGGAAAAAGCGGGCTGTTGTCACCCGCGTCAAGCCATTAGCATCCGCACCAGGAGTAGGGTAAGCGATTCGTTCGCCGATGACGGAGAACAGATAGCCAGTATTTATCTCCCGCCGAGCTAGCGTCGCTCCGAGCGCAAATTCTTGGGATGGTGTTTGCAAGATCGGTTGGCGATAAGTCAATCCAAAATCTTGACCCATACTGTTGATATCCAACCGATCGAATGGTGGTTCGATGACCCGACTATTGAAGTTGCTATATTGAAAGCGGAGGGTACCATTATGAGGATTGAGTGGCAACGTATAGTTGAGATCGAAGATATTACTCCCCTCACTTTTACCATAGGCAACAGCGATCGGATCGCCCAAACCCGTAAGATTATTCTGAGATAGTGCGACTTGGGCTTGAATTTCACCGACACTAGGAGAGCGATTATTGGCGATATTTACGCCTGTTTGCCAATTAGGATTTTCGATGACTTTGAGCTGGACGATGCTAGTGCCTGGTTGTTGTCCGCTCACTAGTTCCGTGCTGATACTTTTAATCAGGGGATCGAGTTGCAGGAGTCGCAAACTATCGATCAGTCGATCGATTTTGAGAACTTTACCCGTACCTAGTGCGATTCGACTCTTGATATAGTTGGGATCTAGTCGCCTAGTGCCAGTAACGACGATATCTTCGACCCTACCTTCAATGACTTGAATCTCGATCGTTCCCTCACGAACATCAATAGATTGATTGCCAGGAATATATGCCCCAGAATTGATGTAGCCATTCTTGACATATAACTGGGTAATCTCGCTGGCAACTTGGAGCAGTTGGGTAAAGTCGAGGGGTTTATTGGTATATTGTCCGGTGATTCGATCGAGATCGGCAGGAGTAAAGACGCTGCTCCCATTAACTTTAAAGCTTGTGATAACGATCGATTCTGGTAAATTGCTCGGTACGCTCGGTTGACTGGGGAGAGTTTGAGGAGGCGTGTTCGGGAGAATTTCTTGTGAGGGTGGAAGTTGCGGTTTGGGTGGTTCGACTGGTTGCGGTGCGGGTCTTTGGAAATCGGGACGCGGTAGGGTCGGTGTGGCTTGGGCGAGATCGCCTGGGGTTGTTAGCTGGGGAATTGGGGCTGCAAATCCAATTGCTGGATTACCTACAATCAATAGTGTCACGATCTCACAAACACCAATTATGCCTGTCGAAGTTAAGAGTGAAGATAAAAGCTTGAATTTGGAAATCGACTTTAACATAAGAACTGTATTTTATTTAATTAACGTCAGTTCGGGTTTTGGACTGGTGCTTAGATCTTGAATTAAACTCGATCGGCTAAGAATTTCAAACCGATCGCGTCGAGCAAATCCTGCCAATTTTGAGATAGTTCGGGATCTTGGGGTTTGGCGAAATGTAAGGTGGCTAAGGTGGCGATCGCATCGTACCACAAGCCATTTTCCGCATAGAGGGCAACTCGTTTAATAGGGGTCGAGTGTTCGATCTCTTGGCTCAAATCGGGCTGCATATCTACCCGTTGCACCCAACCATCGACAAAAAATGGCCGTTGACCGAACGTGCAAGTCATGTTTAGGGTCAAAAACCAGTGATAGGATTTATTAGTTGCTAATGGCTCGATCGATTTGGGCAAAACAATCTGGAGTATACCTGGAGTTTGGGTGGATGCGATCTTTAGATTCTGATAGATTATTTTTGTATCTGCTGGATTTGAGTCATCCTGAAGCGTAAAGGACATATCCACGATCGCATTTTTGGCATAGGGCACGTAAAACAACAATGTCGGATGTGCCATCCCTGTCAATCCCCACACGCGATCGCCTTGCGAGTCGCGTGTGGCAGGAACTAGTGCTGTCAACGGTCGAGCGACGACGGGACAGGCGGGATCGCGGCTGGCGGCGGCGGATCGATGACCTGTAATCCCGCGTGGGGGTGGGGGTGGGAGCTTGAGTTTAATCGGTGCCGCGATCGCGGAAAGTAGCTTAAGTTGCCAAAAAATCGGGCAGAGCGACAACCCGCCCAATCCCCACATCAATCTCCGCGCGATTTTAAGTCTCATTAGTCATGCTCCGATCGATTAATTTAGTCATGCTGCCAGTACCAACGATCGCGATCGTCGCTGGTATGAATGGTGCCCAGTATCCTGACTGTAATAAGCATAGACAAGCCCCCGACCAGATCGCGATCGACCCAATCCCGATCGTACCCAAATATAACGGACGACGCACCGCGATCGCTAGTAATCCAGCACCCACAGCCAACCCCCAGATCGCCAGGAGATCTGCCCAGAATGGTAAACTGCGGATGAGCGGTCGTCCATCGATCGCCGCAGCTAGTAACTGACTGACCATTTGCGCTTGGACAACCACCCCTGGTATCGACTGAATTTCCCCGCGATCGCTCGTATAGGGTACTAATAAAGCATCGTGAAAACTCGGTGCGGTCGTACCGATCAGGACGATCCGATCTTTGAAGGTATCCGCGCCGATCTGTCCGCTCAATACCTGTTGTAAAGTCACTCTGGGGGCAATGTCGATCGGATTTGGGGTCGCTCGATAATTTAACAAAATCTGGTGTCCGAGTAGATCGCTCTGCTGATATCCGCCGCTGTGAGCTTCTAGCGGTGCGAATGTTAGTTTACCGAGCTGCCAAGTATCATTGGGTAGGTATTCTAGCTTGATGCCTTTGGTGGCGAGGTAACGCAATGCTAATTGGACGCTTAAGGCATAGTGCGTCTTACATGGCGAGGCGGGAGCCGGATCGAGGGCTAGATAATGACGGCGGACGATCCGATCGGGATCGAGGAGCACATCGCTAAAACCAACATTATCTGTGGCTAGCTCTGGTGGCGGTGCCACTCCTGGATCTCCGGCTTCAGCCGAGCTGACTTGGCAAATACCCACCAGCCGATCGCTAGTTTTTAACTGCTTGGTGAGGTCAGATTCGTTCTTACTGGCGGGATAGTCGCGATAGATATCCAAACCAATAGCAATCGGACGTGCGGGGGTTAATTTAGTTAATAATTTGCTTAAAGAGCGATCGGATAATGAACCCCGTCGCGGTTCGCGTTCGTAAGTCTGGGTCTGAAGATCGGCTTCAGTGACCGTGACGATCGCCATGCGCGGATCGGGCTTTTCGGTCGGACGCGATCGCATCAAGAGATCGAAAGTACTCAGTTCCCAAGGTTGGAGCATCCCTAAATAGCGGCAGCCGATGACACATCCAGTCACCGCGAGGCTGACACCGGATGCCAGTCTGACGCGCTCCCAAAATTTGGGAGGTCGAGTGGGGACGATCGGCTGGGGTTGCGGCGCGATTTCTGGCTGTCCTTGTAAGCCTTGCCAAGTTAGTGTGGGAATTGCTGGGTTCTGAAAGACGATCGGCAACCAACTAGCGGCGGGAAATTCGCCTTCTAAGCCCTGCAAACTCTCCCGCGCTTGACGAACGGCAAGATGTAGCGGTTCGCCAGCGACAAAAGCTCCAAGCAATTGCTTGAGAAATGCTTGCGCTACGCGATCGGGTACGGGGAGACGCATAACGATCGATTGGGGAAGATGCAATCGTCCTAGCTCATCAGCCAGTCCCAAACCATCGCAGGAATTAAAGATTGCCAATTGTAATCCATTGGCGATCGCCGCTGTAAATCCATGACACAATTCTTGCAAGGTCAAACTCTCATTAGCATTGAGATAAATTCGCCCTCGATCGCCCTCGGTTTTGCTGTGTCCGGCAAAGAATAAGATCTCCCAGGCTCGCTCCCGCAGATGGCTGTTAAGCTGTTCTCTAGTCGGTTCCTCCAGCAACACCAAATCTACATTCGGCAGTGTGGAGATTGCCAATCGATCGGTTGCGGTATCGATGCCTTGCCGACATCCCAAAACCGCCAAAATTCTCACCCGATTTGTCGGGCGAGTGGGTGAGCCGATCGGTGCTGATGGACTGCTGACGACTAACTCGGCGTGAGAATAACGCTCGATAAAATCCCAACAATGCCAAGGGAGATGGTGCAATTGTCGATCGGTAGTTCGCAACAAAATTTCGACAGCTTCTTGGGGACGGATCGTTTCGCGTAACTTCTTATCGATCGGTTGAAACTCGCGCGCTCCCAGCCACTCTTGTAAAGCCAACTTTAGTTGTGCTTCGACTTTTTTACAATGCTCGACTTGCGCTAATGTCCCCGTCGTTACGGAAATCCGCTCTAAGACGATCCGCGCTAACCGTAAACTCCGATCGTAGTCCTGGTGCCATTGCGCCAATAGTTTGACTAACTCATCGGCTGCGGGTAATGCACCTCTAGCTTCCGTAAAAACTGCCGTATTGCCCTCGCTAATTTCCAGCAGGATCTGAAAACCTTGTGACAGCGATCCAGTAAAAGTTAGCATTGCCCGCTTACTCATAGCTCGAATCGCTCCGTCCGAGTTTCTCCACCACAGGCGATCTCCACCTGAAATGTTTCGCCCGCGTTCGCCCGAAATTGGAATTCGATAGTTTCGGTTTCCGTCGCGCTAGCTCGACCGATTTCATCCCCATCGGCGGTTAATAATCGCAACTGAGTCGAGCCTGGTAATTGCTTCGCGCCACCGACGGGATGAATTTGCAAACTAACCCGACTTTCACGATCGCCAATCGGCGCAATCCCGATCGCCAAAGCAATTTGTCCGGTAGCTAATGAATAAACCTTGGCACGGTAAAGATCGCTAGCAACTGGCACCGCAAGCACATCACTGCGAACGGCGATCGCGATTTGTGATGGTGAGAGCACTAACTCCAGCGCTTGCCACACCGTATCGATGCGATCGTGGAGCCAATCGCTCAAGCGCGTGACAACGGGAGCGATCTGCCCCGTCTGCCGTTGTCGATAGAGTTGTTGATGCAGTTCGGGATCTTCGACGATCGCCGCCCACAGTTCAAAGGGGACTGCCAAGCGGGGGAGCAGTTCCGCCGGATCGCCCAACCGCGAGATTAATGGGGTAACTCGATCGGCTGCCAGTGGTGGAATCGGGGCGATCGCCGCTCTAGTTGCGGTGACTGGATACCGATCGTAAGTCAGCCACAATAGATTCAGATCGGGATTGAGATCCTCTGTTCCCAAGCAATAGGTCCGATCCTGACGATCGTAGCAACCTTGAGTTTTGAGTTGTTGATGCGTCGCATACCCGTAGATGTCGATTTTTTGCTCCTCGCTATCTACTTGCACCCCCAGGTAGTAATCTGCCGCCCAACTGGGAATATCGATCCATTCTTGAGGCACTTCTAGCTCCGATCGATCGATTGCTTCAGTCGGAATTATGGCGATCCGTGTCGTCCCGACTGTAATTACCGCTCCATTCACTACATCCCAAAACATCGGCATCACAACTGCCTCAACCCAGGTGGTAGCAGTAGGTAAATATTCGGTCTTCAGCCACGGCAAGATTGTCTCCAGGCATAGTTGATTGAGATAAGCATTCCATTTTTCCCACACGTGGGGATAGGATCGACTCTGCTGCCAAATAGCATCGAGCTTTTCGGGTACGATTTCTAAGATCCAATCCGTGGATTCGGCAACTGCTGAGAACATAATTTCGGGGGTCTGGGCTAACGGGGGTGGGGTAAAAGTAGAAGAATGAGCGGTAGCGAGTAAAGTATCGTAGTGGTGTTCGCGCCTGAATTTTCTTCAAACCGTACCCTAAAATCTATACCCTACAACTTATCTATCAGCCACGATCGGAGATTTACACTGATATCTTTTAATTCGTTTGGATCTGGTAATTTATTCAGCTTTGATTCGATCCAGACGAGTAATGCTGCTAGTAATTGTGCTTCTGCTGTCCTAATGCGGCGAGAAATAGTCGATTGACTCGTTTGGAAATGAACTGCCAGCTCTTGTTGCGATAAGCCGTCTCGGTAAAAAAGTTTTAGAACTTCAAGATGTTCGGAGGTGAGACTTGTCAAGGATTGAGTGAGGATGGCTTCGAGTTCGGATTGCTGACTCGATCGCCGATCGACTTCTTCACGCTCGATCGCTAGATCGAGCAAGGATTCACCATCAGCATCGGTCAGATCGTCTTGAATTTCGCCAGTGCCAGGTTCGAGTTTGCGCCGATTGAGCGAATCGATCGGTGGATACAGATACGCTCGCATCCATTTCGCCAGCTCAGTCATTTGCAGTTCCATCTGCTCGATCGTCAGAACTTCGCCTGGAGAGACTAATTGGTGTTGGCGTTTAGTATTATATAGTTCGGCGATTTGACTCCAGACGCTCGGATCGGGAGGTGGCAATGCCTGTGAGTTGCGATCGGCGGGAATATATACTGTTGTAAAACAAAACCACGCAAATCGATACCGCTCGGCTTGTAGTCCTACAATTCCCTGCTGTAAGAGTACTTCATCAACTATTTTTTTACTTACCTTTCGCAATAACGACCAATCGCTACAGCCACCTGCTGCATGTCTTCGTCTGAGCAGATCTTTGAGCGCACTGGAGAGCACTAATTTGGCATAACTCTTGAAATTGGTGTTGCGATCGAGATTGAAACTTTTGAAGACGCGGGGAATTTCACTATTGGCAATCTGAAAATAATCTGCCAGGGTATATTGTGGCGATTGCAATTTCCGTGTCATGTCGATCGCCATCCAGTAGCATACCTCTTGCAAATAAGCCGTCAGGTGCGATTGCGCCAAGGAGTGTTTTTCTAACTGGCGATACCAGCACATCGCCCACACTCGATCGTCCGTAGTCGGCTGCGAAGCATTAGTTATCTGCTGTTGCATACTCCGTTCCAATTTCGGCTCGCTGCTCCATCGCCGAAATCGATCGTCGTCTAGCAGCGCAAATGTTGAGAATTGGTCGATAAGGCGATCGCGGGGGCGCATGATGGTCGAATAGCAGGATGAGGAGATTATGGTTATTCTTAAATATTTCTATGCCAAATTGTAGCTATTTCCCCACGCGATCGGGGCAAACAACCCGCGTCCCGATCGATTGTCCCGCTGTTTCCGCAGCAATTAGGGTGACTTTCCCTTTGCCATCAAAGACCCAACTCACCGCTGGAGATGCGATCTTCGGGCGAGCGACGGTCGCGCTAGCGATCGCAGGTTGAATATCGGTGGCGCGGGGATCTTGCCAAGCCTCACTAATCAGCGGATCGTTAGCATTGGGGGGAATGCCACCGCGTCCGGTGACAATTAATTTATTCTGGCGATTGTTAGCACTACATACTTGGGAAATTTGACTGCTAGCATCGATCGTTGCCTTGGGGAGTTCGGTACTGTCTTTGCCCGGATCGATACCTGGAGTGTTGATATTCACCGTTCCATTCTGTCCGAAGGTGGAACTAGCGGTAATATCATTAGTCGATCCCGATGCTCGTCCGGTGGGACGATATTGGATGTTAAATAGACCTTGACTGACGATATTGACATTACCACCGTTACCGCCATTAGCATTAGCAGTAATATCATTATTTCCAGGCAGGGCAATAATTAAGGGACTACGGATCGTGATATTGCCACCATTATTATTCTGACGACTAGTAGATTGAGTATCGATGGAGCTATTATTTCGCATTAACAGTTTGTCACTATTTGAAATGGTAATATTCCCCCCACTAACAGATTCCCCCGTTGTTTGCACGGTACTATTATTTAGTAGCAATTTATCGCTGGCGATCGAGATATTCCCAGTTTGTCCCGTACCAAAGCTAGAAGCTAAGATATAGGACAAGTTGCTAGCTTCAATTGCACCTTTGACATGCAGATCGATATCTCCTGCTCGACCATTACCAGGTGCAGCACTATCCTTTTGGATGCCACTTGCAATAGCACCCTGGTTAGTTAGGTCGATCGCCCCTGCGTCGATCGAGATTCCGCGACTATTTCCTACTCCCGAACTGCCGATCGTACTAAAAATGCCACCGCCATTACTAACAGACAGCTTACCCTGAGTAGCGATCTTAATTTTACCTGCATCGCCCTGTCCAAAAGTATCACTACTGATTATTGAGGCGCTGTAATTAGCCGATGGATCGGAACTAGGTAATCCAGAAAGATTAATATCACCAGTCGTTTGAATCTGAATATCGCCCCCATTCCCACGAGTAGTTGATAATGTACCCGCTACAATCAACCCAATATTAGATAAACTTAATTCTCGCGCATCGATCGTAATACCTTTGCTATTCCCTACTCCAGTTGAGGCGATCTGGCTACTTATAGTCCCGAAATTAAAGAGAGACAATTTACCTTGAGTATCGATCGTAATTTTACCAGAATCGCCCTGCCCCGAAGTATTGCTACTAATACCACTATTCTGCAATCTGGTGGGAGCTATCGACGATGAATCAGATCCAGATATTTGAATATTTCCAGTAGTTTTAATATTGATATCACCTGCATTAGCGCGAGCACTTGGAAATGTATCCGTGGAAATAAAACTATTATTAGCTAGCTCTAATTCCCGCGCCACAATCTTGATGCCCTTACTATTTCCTATTCCTGTTGAATAGATATTACTAGAAATTATGCCGCCATTACTAACAGATAGCTTACCCTGGGTATCGATACTAACCTTGCCCGCGTCTCCCTGTCCATAAGTATCGCTGCTGATAAAAGATAGAGTGGGATTAGTCGATGGTGAGTCGGAACCAGATACTTTGATATCGCCAGTAGTTTTAATATTAATATCTCCGCCATCACCTTTACCTGATGATGCAATCCCGATCGCGATTTGAGAGTTATTGACAACATCTAAAGCACCAGCCTGAATGTTAATGTTGCCAATTTTACCCTCAGATCTAGAGCGCAAACTATTTTTAATTAATGAATTATTTAGGCTAACTTTACCCGTTGCATCGATATTAATATTGCCAGCAGCTCTAGTTTGTACTCCCGAATTTGTTGCCAAACCTGCATCTAAACCCGCAGGTAGAGTACTTGAATTAGCACCTGCATTGAAGAGCGCGAGATTGTTAGCACTGATATTAATGCTGCTACCATTCGAGGAGGAATTATTGAAAAATGTACTCACAGGATCGAGATTACTTGTGGCACGAACGGTAATTGAAGCACCATCAGTTAATACGACATTACTGCGATCGATACTAGCACTGCTAAATACCAACCCATTATTATCGATCGTGACGCTACCAGCAACACTCACTCCGCCAAGATCGACTCGTCCCCCAGGCGCAGAGATCGTCCCGCCACCAGCACTACCGTCAAAGGTGATATTCCCGCCGATTAAACCAATATATTGGCTGTTGTTAGGTGTTTGCAACGTCCCAAAGTTACTAATCGCACCATTGCCCCCACTGAAATTCAAGCGAGAAACATCAAACAATACATTCGGCGCAACGCTTAATAACGGTGCATCGCCATTGCGATTGGTACCAAAGGTTATGGTGCGTCCGCCAGCATCGACTAAATCGAGACTATTGGCAGTACTTGCCACAAATGCTTTACCCACATTTAACCGGGCATTGGTGCCAAAGACGATGCCGTTGGGATTGATGAGGAAGAAATTGGCACCGTTGGAATTGAGCGTGCCATTGATATCCGAGAAGGCAGTTCCCGTCACGCGGGTGATGATGTCGCGATTGCCAACTGGATTGACAAAATTTGCCGATCCCTTTGTCGGCACTGAGAAATCGGTGAAGCTATGAAATATTGTCTGTCCCTTAGTTACACCACCTGTAATGTTGAAGTTATTGCCATTCCCCGATACTTGGGTACCGAGGCTACTATCGGCGACGGGTAATCGGTTGGATGGTTGATAGGTTTGAGCACAAACGCTACTGGGAAATAGCAGCACAGCAGTGGTAAGAAAGGGGAGGTGCTTAATCATGGGAGTGGCAGAGATAGGTAGAAAATCTGACGATATGTTGATGCCAACTGCTTCGTTGCGGCTAATGAAGATCGCCTTGTGCTCTGGCTGAAAGTATAGCAGCCTCCAATCGAAGCATCATAACAGTTTAGCCACATTTAGGATTCAGCCAAATCAATTAAGCCTACCTAGCGTCTCTTGGCTCCTAGACGAGGATAAACAAATAATTATCGATCGCTGTAGGTAGATATAGAAGCTTCAGTCCGTTGGCGTAGCCTCTCTGAAAGAGAATCGCTTTTTGGCAAGACACAAAACCTCACACCTACTGCTAGTAGACAGATCCGAGCAATTTTAAAAGGCTTGTGAATAAAACTCGAAAGTAAAACGGATAGGTAATTAGAGACAATCAATCGTCAACATAATCACAGGTGACAATGAAAAATATTTTATCGGTTGCACTACTAAGCGCAGCATTTGTAGCAAGTACCCAACTTGGGGCAAGCGCAGATTTCAGACAAAATAACACGCAATTTGCTATATCCTCGCTCATTACTGTATGTACTGTTAGCGATCCTACTGGTACACCGCTGAACATACGCGCAACACCTAATGGCAGAATCATTGGTAGCTTGAGTAATGGAACACGAGTTCAAGTTGGGAGAGGAAGTTCAGGTCGATGGAGGAAGGTTTTCACTGAATCCGGAGAAGGCTATGTATTAAATGCTTATCTTAGTAACTGCTTGTCATCCCAGCCACAATAGTCCAACACACCAAAATGTAACCTTAGTAGGGTGGGCACTGTCTTGTCTCCCTAAACCGTCGGGAAACAGAGGCGTGCGGGAGCCGCTGCCCACCAGCTAGGTTTCAGGTATCATTCATTACCACTTTATAGCGATCGGATCTGAGCAGCAGGTATAGAAGCTCAAATCCGATCGCTTTTTAGCAATAACCAAAACCTCAGACCTGTTGTCAATAAATAGATTCGATCGATTTTAAACCGATCGTGAATAAAACTCCAAAGTTGAACGTATAGGTAATTAGAGACAGTCGATCGTCAACATAATCACAGGTAACAATACTTTTGGTGTCGAAGATATCTATGGTGGTGGCGATCGTGATTTTAATGATGTAGTTGTCAATCTAAATCTTAAAACTGCTTAGATTTTACGACGGTACAGAATTTGCACGATCGATCGCACTTTGGCAAGATCTAAAATATCAGATCTGTTGCGATAAGTTATAGCTGAGTAATTTCAAAACGGTCGCAAATAGAACATTATTTATTATCATACATAAAGCAAAATAATGAAAAAAATACCGATCGCGATCGCTACCTTAATTGCTATTGCTACAATCATTAAACCAGCTCAGTCAAAAGAGATTACTCAGAACAATGTGGGTTTAATGGGAAAATTTGGTACTGATGGTAGCGTTGGTCTTGGAGCTGGATTGAGGTTTTAGACATAGCAAAGAGCGATCGCTAAATAATTAGCTTCTAGCCAGTGAGCACTGCCTACTGGCTATATTTCTTAGTAGTAGGCATAGAAGCTTAAATTCGTTGGCGTAGCCTCTCTGAAAGAGAATCGCTCTTTGACAAGACGTGAAAACTCACACCTTCTACTAGCAGATAGATCCGATCGATTTTAAACCGATCGTGAATAGAACTCCAAAGTCGAACGTATAGGTAATTAGAGACAGTCGATCGACAACATTATGACAGGTGACGATCGGTCTAAATGTCTTTTATGCAATTACTTGTGCAAAAGACATTTAGACCGATCGAGCTGGCTAACATTATTGAATTTAGATAGGCATCGCACAACTATGGATTGCAAAACTTTAATTTCGTTGACCGCTATTTTCATAGCGGCAACAGCGGCTATTAATGTCAATGCACAGGACATTACCCCTAAAAAATACTCAGTAGGCCCAGCAATTGAGTTTAGTGGTAATGGCACTTCGTTTGGGATTCAGGGCAAAGTCAATGTCATCCCAAACTTCTCTGTCCGACCGATAATTTTATTTGGTTATCAACCAGGGGTGAGTTTTCCGGTGAGTCAAACTTTTACACCAACATCAGGACTATCTAATGATGCAATTGCTCTCTACCAACTGTCACAGTGTGCTAATCAGAATATACAGTTTTGTAGTGCTCCAGGCAGCCTTGGTTCAGCAGCCGGAAAAAGTACCTCTACTACTATCACCAACTTAGTCCCCTCTGGAACTGCTTATGGACTAGCTGTAACCTATGACTTTACATTTACCAATAGCAAGATTTCTGGCTATGTTGGACCCAGAGTTTTATTTGTTTCCGCATCTGGCGATGTGGAGTCTGTCAATGTTAATGCTAATCAAACTAACATTGGACTCATCGCAGGTGTCGATTATGCAATTTCTGACAAGCTTAGTGCTGGATTGAATGCTACATATGACTTCTCCAGAAGTGGTTCATACACAGCTAAGGGCTATGTAGCTAATAGTCCACTCAATGGTACTTTCCCACTCTCAGGTGGAGGCAGCTTTAATATCGGGGTTAATGTAGGTTATAGCTTTTAGCATTATTAGCGGCTTCGCTCTGTAAGCTCAGCGTATCTCAAGCGATCGATCGTCACCAAAGCTAGATTTCATTCATTATCTCTTACCGCTCGATCGCGAGCGGATCTGAGTAGGTATAGAAGATCGAATCCGTTGGCGTAGCCTCCCGAAGGGAGAGAGAATCGCTCTTTGGTGAGATCCAAAACCTCATATCTGTTATTAGCAGCTAGATTAGAGCAATTTTGAAATGCTCGTGAATAGAATTCAAAAGTCGAACGTATAGGTATTTAGAGACAGTTGCTAGTCAACATCATGACATGTGACTATTAACAAAATATCTTTTACACGATTACTTATGTAAAAGATATTTAGATCGAGATGGCTAAAATTATTTAATTTAGATAGGCATCGCACAACTATGTATCGCACAAGTTTAATTTGGTTAACTGCTATTTTCATGACAGTAACAGCGGCAAATGTCAATGCACAGGACATCACCCCTGACAAATACTCATTCGGTCCAGCGATTGAACTTGGTGGTGGTAGCACGTCATTTGGAATTCAGGGCAAAGTCAATGTTTATAAAAACTTTTCTATCCGACCAATAATTTTATTTGGCTATGGTCATAAAGAAGTTGTTGGTAGAACTTTCTTGGTTGGAGACACCACATATAATTTTTCTGGAACTGCTTACGGATTAGGAATAACCTATGACTTTGCATTTCCCAATAGCCAAATTTCTGGTTATGCTGGTCCTAGAATTTTGTTTGCTTCTGATTCGAGACAGGGTGCCAATTCCAATTTAACTAATATTGGTCTAGTTGCAGGTGCTGACTATAAAATTTCTCAGAACTTTACTGTTGGCTTGAATATCATATATAATGTTTCTGCCAGTGGCTCATACTCTGTTCCTACTCCGAGTAGCAGATATGTGGATTCCTTCTCTGACAGTGGAGATTTTAGATTTGGGATTAACGCTGGTTACAACTTCTAGAAGTTATCTTTGGATTTTTGAGTGATTATTTTTTAAGATGGATCCAGCTCAATATAATAAAACATCTATTGGATAATAAATTATTCAATAGACATAATTCTCTACTCACAATGACTAGGGGATTTAGTTTTCATAATCGATCGCTGTGCGAGAAATTTACTAGTCTACAGCTTTAAAGCTGAGAACCTACCTTGAAAATCTCGATCGGTATCGATTGTTACCTGAAAGCCCCTTTTAACATTTTCATAAAGCAATTTTGGGATTGGCACTCGCAGCGAACGGCCATTTGCAGTGTAAGCTGTTCTACATCTAATTTTTTTGACTGAATCGCTTACGGCAACAGGTCTGGAGTGCCAAAAGAGTGGTTTAAATGTCGAACAGCTTAAGGTAATATTTGATGCGATCGATCGACTGGTTCGAGACACTTGAAAACCTCGCAGAGTTTAAACAACCCTCATCACCTTAGCTAGCTTTCATTCATCATCTATTTTCGATCGATGGCGATCAGATCTGAGTAGGGATAAAAGATCGAATCCGTTAGCGAAACCTCTCTGAAAGAGAATCGCTTTTTGGTACACAAAAACTCACACCTGCTGCTAGCAAACAAATTCAAGCAATTTTAGACCGATCGTGCATAAAACTCAAAAGTCGAACGAATAGGTAATCAGAGACAGTTGCTAGTCATCCACCAAAATCAGGAGATAAGAATATGAGTCGGGATATTTTTGATTTTAGTCCAGCCACAGAAACTACCAGCGATGCTCATTTCCGAGGTTTAGGTATTTCAGTTCTGAGTGCCGATTCTAATAATTCACACAACAGTAATAATCTATTTGCCTATGCTGATACCCAAGAACAAAATGTTTTATCTAAATGGTCGCAGCAAAAGTCGAGCGATTACACGCCTCTAAATTCCTCAGCTAGTTACATGGCAGGATCGAGTGCATCCATCTTCGATAGTCTGCAAAAGTCGATCGACAATACGATTGGGATGTTGAATGCCTCACTCTATCCAGCAGCACCAACTACACCCAGCAATGGTAGCACAACACCCGCAGCATTAGTCAGCACCAGCGATTGGTATAGTCTAAATCTAAAAGATTCCCAAATTTGCAATCTCGCTCGAAATCTGGGTGCGGATGGTAGTCTGAGTCGAAATGATTTTCTCAATATTTTCGAGCGGGTCGAGCAAAAAGCTACCGTCGATAGTAACGAACTAGCCGATCTCAAAACATTAACTAGCGTCTCAAATACTCCATTTAAAATTAGTGAAGATGTCAAATATTTAGGGACTAAGGTAGCGCAAAGTACCACACTAAATATGAATGCAACCACTTTTGACTCCTTAGTGGGTAAGTGGTTTTTAGGTACGGTACCGCCAACGGCAAGTTTTAGTCATGAATTGACTCATACTAGCTATGAGTTGGCTTACACTCCAATTCAAGGTAGCTTATTTGGAGCTACCGGACACGCACAGATTGCTGATATCAATCAAGGTTATTATATGGGTGATTGTGCGTTCTTATCTGCATTAGGCGCGACATTCGCACCTCAAAGCAACGATGCCACTCATAGCATCAGTAAGACGATCGATAACATGATTATCGATAACCATGACAATACTTATAGTGTCAAATTTCATAATGATACTAATAACAACGCAGCGGAATACGTGACAGTCGATCGTCGAGTCGCTACTTTCCAAGGTGGGATTTTTGGTGCTCATTCAAAAACTGGTTGGAACCCAAACGATAGCAATAATGTCATTTGGTCGGCATTAGTAGAACGTGCTTACGCTCAATGGTTCGAGGGTTACGGTCTAGCTGGATACAATAAAATTGGTAATGGAGATTTACCTAAAAATCCACTTGATTTTGTAACAGGGATAAAACCTAAAACTTACAGTGGAGATTCACTAACTTTCTCATTGCTACAATCATCACTAGCTGGCGGTCATGCGATCGAAACATTTCGGAGTAGTGGTAGCACTAACGATTATATTGTAGGTAGTCATGCTTATGCGGTAACTAATGCCTATGTAGATTCGATCGGGCAGCAGCACATAGTAGTTCGCAATCCTTGGGGTGTCGATGGGGCGAAGTACGGTACTGCTAGTCTACAGGATGGCTTTGTCGATCTTTATTTTAATGCCTTTAAGAGTTATTTAGATGGTGGTGTGACAATTGCTTAATCCACCGATCCGATCGTCGATCTAGATATCAAATCGACCTTTTCAATAGCCGAAATATCGGACACTGGTTATATCTCGGCTAGTGGTTCGCTATCATAAATAGCGGTTCTAATGATAACTAAATATTACAACAATCTAGATTGAATAGGAGTCGATCGTGAATATTTTCAAGCTTAACTTATCCAAGTTGATGAAACGGACAACGATCGCGGTGGCTACCGTAATTGCGACAACGACGATATACAACTCTTCCGAACGTGCGGTAGCATATTATTCTGCCCCATCTTCACTTATTGGTATTTGGAAAATTACCACACACACACAATATGGTAATTATCCAACAACAACAGAAGAACTTCACTTAAATCCCAACGGTAGCTACTTCGTTATTCAAACAAATTTTGCATCACCTCAGGCATCTGGATCTAATTGTCAGCTAACTGACACGGCGGTTGTAAGAGGCACTTTTGCTGTCTACGGAAACACGCTGACATTTTTCCATCAGACCAGATCTTTTAATAGGCAGAAAGTGTGTGCTGGGCAGATAATAAATCCCACGGCTATTACTAATTATAATGAATCAAATCAAAAAGAGATTGCACAATTTTCTATCCAAAATAATGGGCAAGCACTTTGTATGTCCAGCAATAATACAAGTGGCTCTTGTGCGCTTTATCGAAAATATCGTTAGTCGAACGTATAGGTAGTGAGAGGAGGTCGATCGACAAGTTATCAAAAATCTCGTTGAATAATGACACCAGTTAATCTGTATTGGTGGATATATTTCAATGAAAAATAGAGCTTTTATGTCTGCCAATACTCCTAAATATTCCTAAATCTTATATTTACTAATACAAACGTTTTATTTTAGTAGAAGTTCAGGGGGCTAAGAACCTGTTTGAAAAGAAGTTCTAATATCCATCCCTAAAGTAGATCGATCCCCAATTTCAAAGCTGGATTATTATCCCAGCGATCGCCCACATGAGCGTAAATCGCCGTAGTACGCGGATCGGCATGACCGAGTAAATCTTGCACCTGTCTCAACGAAGCCCCATTCCGCAGTGCCAATGTCCCCGCCGTATGCCGCAAACTATGCGTCGATAGCGTCCGCCCCTCCATATATTTGAGATTCGTCGCCTGAAGATATTTATCCACCACCTGCCGAATCCCCCGTCGCGATAACCGCTCCCCCCGTCCACAATGACTGAGATTGATCGATAGTGGACTATCCACCATACAGTCAAATCCCTCTCCCGCCTCACGCTCAAATACTCTTCTAAGATCTGACCTAATTGGGGAGTCAATGGTACCACGCGTGTATGCCGCTTGCTACTCACCTTCAATCCTACCCGCTGTCCCTGACGCACGACATCGCCCACATTCAGGCGATGCATCTCCACGGTGCGCGTTCCTTCGAGTGTCATCACGCCGAGTAACAACTTATCTCGCAAGGTTTTCAATGGGAGATTGTTACTAATCGATTGCAACAGCGTCGTAGCTTCGCCCTGTTCTAAATAAGTAATCCGCGCCGCCGGATCGATCGATTGAGTCGGTGGTTTGATCCCCCATGCTGGATTACTCCCCATCAACCCATATTCCATCGCCGCATCATACAACCGACTGACAGCGGTTAATTTAATCGCGATCGTCTTAGGTTTATATCCCCGTTGCTCAGACAACCACCATCGATAAATTTTAATTGTCTCGCGCGTCGCCGCACGAGGGTCGATCGAGCTACTCCGACACCACTCTAAATATTGCTTCACCTGATGCCAGTAAGTCACGATCGTATCTCCACTCGCATTCCCCATTCGCCACATCAAATTGCAGGAAGTTGGTAAACACTCCAATCAATTCATCACAATCGATCTCGACGCTCGGTTTGATCTGTTGCTCGTCGGTGGTAGTTGGCATCTCAATCGCGCTCCGCACCTATAGGTAGTTATTTCTCTTATTGTATAAATTATTTCTAGTTTTGAGTTGCTGTTTGCAACAAAAATACTCCCTTGTTCTCCAGCAGAATCCAGATCTGTCAATTAGTGGCTAGCGATAGAATACCTATCCTCACGTTTATATCTCCACATCAACAATTCGTTCGTTCTCTTGTTGTCATCTTAATCCTCGCTCTCCAAATTTAACTTTGCTTCTTGGGTAATTTTAATAAGTATATTAATATTGCATATACGTTAATGTATTCTAAACATATTTTCAATAATTAGCTACGTTATTTTCTGTTTAAATAGCTATTTATAATACGTATATGAAATTATTTTGGAAATACACCAATTTTTTGTGCTTATCGATCGTCCGTGCACGCACCAGCACAACTGACCGACGACGCTTTCTTCGATCGCCAGTTGAGGCTCGATCGATCGGACATTGCTGGAGGTGTAGATAGAAAGGGAGGGATAAAACATTTTCATTGACATAGCTAGCTCGTGAACCGCGATTGACACAGCAGATTACCAACAAAGAGTGGTCGTAATTACGCACGCAATCTACTGGGTGCAACATCAACTCGGTTCTCAATCGAACCCTGCCTGACTCTAGTGGGGATAGTGGAAGGTACCTATAGTTACACTTATAGGTACCTTCACTATCCCCCACGCGCTTTCCACGTCGAGAATCTCTCGCCGTGAACATAAGTGAAGTGATAAGTGTCGAATTTTTATCTGACTCAGTGTTTTTACAAAAGCAAGATGTTTTCTTCCAAGTTTGTCGATTGCGCTCGAACCTCGCCAATCTACCTCAGTCTTGGTATTCCAGAATCCCTGATGCCTTCATCCCAATCGATATCTGATATCTGATATCTTTTTAAATCTCGATTGTTTCGCTCCACAAATTATTATCCGAACGAGTCTAGCCTCAAATTAGCAGAATAGAATACCCATCTAATAGTTCGGATAACTCGATCGGGCTATCTGCCTTAATAACTAACATTCTAAGTGTTATTAAGTAAGTGATTTTACTTAGAGTGCTTTGCAATTACGAATGAAAAAGTAATCGAGTAAGTATTATCGATCGCCTTTGCACGATCGAGATCGGTTGGCTGAGATTGGGGAAGTGCTGTTTTCCTACTTTAGGCTGTAAAGCTTTCTCAAACAAGCTTTGAAGCAGCAAGAATGTGATAATGTGTCTTTTCACATCCTTGCTCTATCCCCCCTGTGGCTCGCTCTCTAATCGCAGTCCGCACATTTTTAAGTGGCAATCGTATTAGCTCAAATTGTCATCTGTGAATTTCGATTAAAAAATTTCAATAATTGAGCGAATAAACTATCGATAATTGCTTCATTTGCAGTGCAAAAGACTCTAGAATTCTTGCCGGCTCTAGAGGTAAATCCCAGATCGATATCGTCGAGAATTTGGGGAGCTTCGATTCGACGATATCGATCCAATCTCCTCGTCAGATTCTTCGTCACCATCCATCAGCTCGGTGAGATATTCGCGAACGGTTATACCCCTAGCGATCGCGATTTTGTTGGCTTGTTCGAGTAGTGATTTCGGAGTTTGAGCGCTCGCTTTTCTGCTCGAGTTGGATCGATTTCGGCGGTAATTTTATTGGTAGTAATTTCGTTAGGGGCGTTAGTTGCGACAATGTTTTCCAGGTTCGATCCGGTGCCGATCTATCTTCGGAATAGCCCACTTCTCGATCGTAGACTTTGACTAAAATTACGGGCTGAGAATATGGCTGCTAGAGTGTCGGTCAGAGGCAAGCATCGGTAATGTTGCGGCGTTGGCGAGACGTTTAAAGTGAGCTTTAGAACTATCCGCTGGTATCTATGGCCATAGATACCAGCGGATAGCAACGGTGTCGATTAGGATATGTTACTCAGATCTAGTCTCTAGCGGTAGTATATTGGCATCTAGCAAGCTTGTTCTGCACTCGATAGATATTCAAGTTAATCTCCTCTTGCAGGGCATTTACAGAGCAATTTACAATCGATCGCGAGATCGAGGTCTGTATGCGATCGGCACAACCACCGATCGATTGTATTTGTGGGATAAAATCTTTTTGTGAAGGAGGAAGAGATGGCTGAGCAACAAAAACATCATTTATTGGCAATAAATAACCGTATTTGCAATAAATAACCGTATTCAAATAACACATATGTATGCATGTCGATTGAATGTTGATTTGTTAGATACGAGCAAAAATTCCAAAAAGATTGGTTGAAGGCGAATAGCGGCCGTTCGATGACTAGTTGCTCGAAGAACTCAGGAGAGCAGCTTTTAAACCGATCGTGGAGTTCTTATTATGCAGATTCGATCGCCTCATCGCTAAATCCAGGTATTTCAAGGGCGGCTGTTGCGGCTTGTTGGAAATCGATCGCGATTGAGTTCCTCTGCTGCGCCAGCTCGAACAAACTCCGCACTAGCGGGGCGAGATTACCCAAGTAGGATGGCGGTTTGGGCGATTCCTCACATGTCTTCACCCGTCTCGCGAGATCGAATCGATCGGAGTTCTAGGGAGCTTTCGATTAAGCGATCGAACGATCCGCCTTTGATTTTGACAAACCATAACAACGATCTTGTTTTAATTAAATATATTTAAATTTCATAAATATAATTAAAAGATAGACATGTTTTTATAAAAACACAGTGTGCATACAAAAGAAAAATACTTATTAATTATTGATGGTGATAAAACACAAAAAATGAGATCGTTGGTGTCGACGAACAGTGGGAAAAGGAGATCGCTCGAACAGAGGCAGAGGCAATCGAAAGTGAGGATTCAACCACATAAATATGACTTCTTCCCATTTATGTGGTTGAAATGAGTCCAGAAGGGGAACTATGTATATAGGCTATATACTCATAGATATTTTCCTTAAATATTAAGGCTGTAATTCAGCACACTTATTCCATCGGAAGCATTCGATCGTCGTTCTAGTCATTATCGCGATCGCAGTTCTGTTTTTTCGGATTAATCTTTATAAAAAACTCAAAGCTGCTATCAATCGATAAATCGATTGATAGCAGCTTTGAGATACCGATGAAGATTCGCTAAAATCTGACAAGAGAGCGCAAAATAAATAGAGGGGAGAACAGTAAATTTGTTTCTCCCAATGCTTCCAAGCATGGATGTATCTATTTATCTTCACGCCCACAACAGCCGTCCCAATGAAAACAAGCGGCTGACCTAATGATGATTATATGTTTTTGTTCATAATGATTCTGTCTCTAACGAACGGATGAATTCTCGAATGATATCAGTCTTAGTCCGTTCACAATGCTGGGAGAAACCATTGAGAATATTTAATTCTTGGTTGGGAATTTTAATGTTTAATTGCTTTGGGCTACGTGCTCTTGTCATTTTTACAACACTTAGATAAATTATATTTAAAATTGAAGTTATCGAGCGATTTTAAATTCATTAATTCGCTGTTTACTAAAACTCAGATAAATAATTTTAGTGAAAATCAAAGATTTGAATTTAATCCTGCTAAACTAGACTAAAGATATTATAAAAAGAAAACCTTCGGAGCGAACATTACTCAATTATGCTATTAATGTATTTTAATGCAGTTAAAAATTTGAGAGTCGATCGGTGTCATAGCAGTACACGGTTCGGTTAGGATAGTTGTCAGTCTGGTTGTGAACGATCGATAGTTACCTTGACTTTACTCTCCACTATTGCGGCAGCTCCATTATCCCTGCGCGACATCGCTCAACGGGATTTACTCCAAGAACTCATTGCCGACAGACGTTCGCCCAACACGCGGCGGACATATACTAAGGCATTGGTAGACTTTTTCATGCAGGTGGCGAATGCTTCGCCGACACCACAATTAGTAGGCGAATTTTTGCAGCTCGATCGCTATCAAGCGATGACGCTAGTATTAAAATACCGCCGAATTTTGACCGATCGGGGATTGGCTCCATCGACGATTAATACCCGACTGGCGGCGATTAAAAGTCTCGTCAGTTATGCGCGGAAGGTGGGGGAATGTCAGTACGATTTGGCAGATGTGGAGGGGGTGCGGGGAGAAACCTATCGAGATACTTCGGGGGTGAATCCGACGGAATATCAGTTGACGCTCGGGATCTGCGATCGCGAGACGATCAAGGGCGTGCGGGATTATGCGATCCTGAGATTATTGTGGGATAACGCGCTACGGCGGGCGGAATTGTGTCAGGCGAATGTGAAAGATTTCGACCCGATCGGGTGTAAATTGTGGATTATTGGTAAAGGTAAAGTGCAACGTCAACCGATCGATCTGAGCGATCGATCGGTGCAGGCAATTCGAGCTTGGCTCGAACTGCGGGGGAAATGTAAGAGTACCGATCCGTTATTTTGTACGCTCGATCGGGCTACGCGGGGACACCGTTTGAGTGGGAATGCGATCTATAATCTCGTCAGGGATACGAGTGAAGCAGCAGGGATATATAAAGTGATGAGTCCGCACCGCGTGCGTCACAGTGCGATTACAGCGGCTTTGGATGCGACGAATGGGGATACGCGACGGGTGCAGAAATTAAGCCGTCATGCGGATTTGAATACGCTCACTCGGTACGATGATAATCGCCGCCATCATCAGGGCGAAGTTACTAAGATTTTGGCGGAGTTGGTGTGAATCCACTTTGCAGTGACGATGGTTATCGAATTTTTCCTCAAGGAGCGAGATTCCACAGAGAGTCGCTGGTGTTGTCCATGGCGCAAGAGCATCGCTAATTCAATTATAAATTACCGTACTTTCCTTACCCATGAATGTTCGCTAAGATCGGAAAGTATCGGCAAACTCATCCTGCAACACACATGACCGCAACTCCAGCCATTACCCCCAGCCGCATTACCGAGAAATTAACCTGGAACTGGCGGGGACATCAGATTAAATATAGCGTTACCGGTGAAGGTCAGCCGTTATGCTTGATTCATGGCTTTGGTGCATCGATCGATCATTGGCGCAAAAATATCCCCGGATTAGCTGAGGGTGGCTATCAGGTATATGCGATCGATCTGTTGGGATTTGGTGGTTCGGATAAAGCGCCGATCGACTACAGTATGGAACTGTGGGAAGAATTAGTTGTCGATTTCTGGCACGAGTATATTAATGTGCCGACAGTATTTGTTGGTAACTCGATCGGGGCATTGCTGAGTCTGATGTTGGTAGCACATCATCCGGAAATAGCTGCGGGTGGCGTGTTGATTAATTGCGCTGGTGGCTTGAATCATCGTCCCGATGAGCTGAACTTTCTACTGCGCGGCGTGATGGGGATATTTACGAATATTGTGGCATCGCCAGCACTAGGTAAATTTATGTTCGATCGCGTGCGGAAGAAGTCTAGCATTCGCAATAGTCTGTATCAAGTGTATACCCGTCGTGAAGCCGTCACCGACGAACTGATCGATATTATTTATCAACCCGCTTGCGATCCAGGCGCACAGCAGGTTTTTGCTTCGATCTTGACCGCTCCAGCAGGCCCTACTCCAGAGTCTTTATTACCTGAAGTTACCAAACCACTGTTGGTATTGTGGGGCGAAAACGATCCATGGACACCGATTAAGGGTGCCAAAGTTTATCAAGAACTCGCCGCAGCCGGGAAACCGATTCGAGTAGTCTCGATTCCCAATGCTGGGCACTGTCCCCACGATGAGCATCCAGAAGTTGTCAATCCAGCAATTTTAGAATGGTTGAGTAGTCATTAATTTATCGATCGAGCGTTTTGCGTGGAGGCTCGTACTCTTTATCGGTAATCGCAGTTAAAATAAAGATCCCCAATTAGGCGGGAAATTATGGCACACCTAACTCAGCGACGATCGGAAAATATCGACGGGGACTTTTATGTCGATCGATCTTGTATCGATTGCGATACTTGTCGGTGGATGGCTCCTACAGTATTCGAGAGTGCGGGGGAGATGTCGGCGGTATATCATCAACCGGAGAACGCACCAGAGAGATTGCAAGCGCTCCAAGCATTATTATCCTGTCCGACGGGATCGATCGGCACGATCGATAAACCTGACGATATCAAACAAGCTCAAGCCTCAGTGCCAATTTTAGTAGCGGAGAATGTCTACCATTGCGGTTATCATTCCGAAAAATCTTATGGTGCGGCAAGTTATTTGATTCGACATCCAGATGGGAATATTTTGATCGATTCGCCGCGATTTACGCCACCATTGGTCAAACAGATCGCTGCAATGGGCGGATTAAAATACCTCTATCTTACACATCGAGATGATGTCGCCGACCATCAGAAATTTCACGAGCATTTTGGTTGCGATCGCATCCTCCATCGAGATGATATTACCAGCGATACTAAATCAATCGAGCGTCAACTTCAGGGTACAGATCCGATCGAACTTACCCCTGATGTTTTAATTATTCCCGTTCCCGGACATAGTAAAGGACATACAGTTTTACTCTACAAACATCAGTTCTTATTCACAGGCGACCACCTCGCCTTCAGCCGTCAACTCGGACATCTCGGTGCGTTTCGAGACTTTTGTTGGTATTCCTGGGCGGAACAGGTGAAATCCATGCACAAATTAGCTAGCTATGATTTTGAATGGGTCTTACCTGGACATGGGCGAAGATATCATGCCGATGTCCCCACCATGCGATCGCAAATGCAGCAGTGTCTCAATTGGATGGCGAGCTAAGATCGCGAATATTACATTTGCACCTATAAATCGTAGAGTTTAACTGCCATAATTGTTTTCTCTAGTCAAAGGATCGTGGGAAAGTCGCGCCTCCGAGATTTTGGTTCGAGTTATTTTCTATGATGAGGTACTCCGATGGCTGCTTTCAACAAGATTTTGGTAGCTGTAGATCGCTCGCCAGCTAGTGAAGATGTTTTTGCCAAAGCATTAGAACTGGCTCGATGTAATGATGCTACGCTGGTGCTGTTATCGACGATCGTCCCAGATTATGGTAGTGGCTATCTCAATCCACCACTGTATCCAGGGAGTGAGGCAATTGCTGTCACCGAGGCAACGATTAAACTCTATCTCGAACGTCAAGAGCAAGAGCGCAAACATAATCTAGAATTCCTCCAAAGTTTAGCTGCTAGAACTATTGAAGCTAATATTAAAGCAGAAATCAATCAGCAAATCGGCGATCCGGCGCGATCGATCTGTGAAGTCGCTAATACCCTAGCTGTAGACCTAATTATCGTGGGTAGACGCGGTTATAGCGGTTTGCCTGAATTATTCATGAGTAGTGTTAGTAACTATGTATTGCACCATGCTCCGTGCTCGGTATTAGTCATTCAACAATTGACACCGCGCGCTGCCGCGTAAAGTTGCTTGGCACCCATTTGAAAATCGGCACTAAAACAACTTTCAAATGGGCGATTTCATCCATTGTCTAAATTACTTTAATCGAGTGAAAGAGCGGGCTTAGGTTTAGTATCGCTGGTTTCGATCTTGGGAATTAATTTATTCAATTTAGCTAAATCCTCATGATTTCCTCATGTTGTTTTGGTTTAATAAAGGCAGAGCGGATCGATTTACCAAGGTTTATTATTGTTACATTAAACTACTTAAATTTCGATCGCGGCGCATCGAGCAGCGGCGGATATCTGTAAATAAGTAGATCCGCTGCTGAGAGCCGATCGGTTAGGATAGTGCAACTATCGCGCTCAGAGCTGGCAACCATCACCTTCACCGCCATGACTCAGACGATCGGCAGTTAGCGATAATTATGTTCGAATTTGGGTAAACTAATTATAAATAGCGAATCTTTATTCCGTCCGGTGAGAAAAGTAGCGCTAATAAACCCTAAAAATTGTACTTAAATATTTAAGTATTCGAGCCAGTGGAAAAACCCGCGTAGCTAAGTGCGCTCGGTGCCTCATCCCAACGTTTTTAGAGTTAACAATAATATCGATGAACGGTATAAATACTCATCCACGATCGTCTCAAAAATGTCCAGGGTGGGCAGCACTCATCCTCTATGTTTGGGATAATTAAAACAGCAGAACGATCGCGCTTACCTGACTCGATCTCAAGTTTTTGCTTAAGAGTTCGACGATGAGTGGGCGATCCAGTATTCGTCAATTGACTGTTACATCCGAAATCTATCATCCAACACGTTCGGGATGTTGGGTAAGTCTAACTATCTAAATTTATGACAGTAATTGAGTCATTTTGACGATCGGATTTTATGTTATCAAAGGAATTTAAGCTGATGAATATTCAAGAGATCTTGCTCGACGCACTCCAATTTTTCGGACTGGCTTGGTGGATAGAAATCGTCACGGAGCGTCCCAATTGCACCTATTATTTTGGCCCATTTGCATCCGCAACAGAGGCAAAGGCGCACAAATCTGGTTATGTCGAGGATTTGGAAAGCGAAGCCACAGAAGGTATTCAAGTCCGGATAAAACGCTGTAAACCATTACAGGTCACGATCGATCGCGAGTTAAACCAATCCTCAGACTATTATCTCCGGCAATCGATCGAGAGACCGCTACACGGTCAATTTGGCTAGAAAAATCTCGCTAACGTGAGTTTGGGATAAGGAAAATTGATTTGCTCCGTTCAAGCACCGCCCTGGGCGGTGCTGAATTGATGTATGAAACCATCGGTAGGGGCAATTCATGAATTGCCCCTACCGATGATTCTAGCTATTGCACATTTGTTGAATCATACCTGTATTCAGCAACGCCGTGGACCTCTTTAGCCCGAACTCACGTTCGCTAACTTCCTCAGCCACGCGGCGATCTCAAATTTTTTGTCGATCGATCTTATCTAGATCGATCGACATCTATACACTGGAGTCAATCTGATGAAAACCAGCACTTGTCTTACTTCCACCTGTAGTAACTGTCGGTTCTTCAATCCAGAAGGACGTATTCATGGCAGTTGCCATCAACTCCACGTTACCGTCGATGGAGATTGGCCAGCATGTAGTTTGGGCGCTCCCGCATTTTTACCACTCGACGAACTACTAAAACTCGATCTAGATCTGCGTGCCACAGGCATCCCAGCGACAGCAGATCCGAGACGGGAATATGCTAGCACTAGCAACTAGCATAGTGTGAAATTTCGAGCGTGTTACTCAAGTAAGTTTGTCAACGAACACTTCGTCAGTCCAACTGCCATGTAAACCATAGGGAAGATGATGGGTCAGATGGAGGGTGGCAATCGGGCCTGTGGTCAAATCTGTGGCATCTAACACTACTACCGCCGATCGCTCGCGCGCCCCATCATAGATCGTCACCAGCAGCCAACCATCATCCTCCTGAGTGCCATCCGGACGGGGTACGAAGATGGGTTCGCCGACATATCCCGTTGGTGCAGCCGTCCACAATTGGCGGGAGCCAGTTTCGAGATCCAGCTTCAGGATGCTTTGTAATGGCGCATTTCCCACTGCCGTTTGGGCAGCCCCGATATAGACATAACGATAGGGTTGTCCGACATTTGCGGGGTGAATCGTGGGGAATTCACAACAACGCGGTTCGATAAGTTGACGCTCGACGCGATGATTTTTGAGATCTAGCTCGAATCGCCACAATTGTCCCGGATCGAGTTTATTAAAATTAGTATCGCGGAAATCTTTGTCGGGTTCGACTTCGGGGAAAGAGGCATAACAAATCGAATCGATCGTTATCTTGCCATCGCGCTCGAAGGCATTCGCATGGTGGAATACAAAGCCCGATTTAGTTTCGATCGTTTGGACTGCTTCGCCACTGTGAGGATCGCGAGGAATGATGATAATCTTCGTCGATTTTTCGGGTTGGAACTTGACACATTCAGCCGCACCTTTTAATCCCAATAAAAATGGAACAGGATTGAATCCTACCGGATTTTGGAAGAAGATACAATAATTAGACGTAATCGCAAAATCATGGATGAACGCAAATCCAGGAATTGTATGCACATGTTCCTCGACTACTTTGCCATCTCGATCTAACTCGTAAATAGTAATCGCAGTTAACAATCCCGTGAGATCGAATTTGCCGGTTTTTAACGCAAAGTTCACCATTCTGTCCTTAATCGGGTCGAATAGTGGATGTGCGGCAAAAGCATCGCCCGGTTTGAGGGTGTTATTGAAGTATTCGATGCCTAATGTAGCTAAAGTTTTGGGATCTAAGCGATGGGGTTCGGCGGCTTCCCACAAGGCGAGTAATTTACCACCCCAATAAACTACTTGCGTATTGGCAATATTTTTTAACGTCAGATCGAAGGCATTACTCGACCACCCACCAGCTTTTTGGGTACCAAATACACCGCGATAGAGAAATTTATTTGCAGCTTTTTCGGCTAAATATGCCTCGGTTTCAACGAAGCGATTGCGAAAGTGAGCTTGGCCATTTTGAAAGGTAATGCGACAGATCATCCCATCGCCATCGAATGGATGACGCACGGATTTGTCCCCGAGTTCTAGCAAGCCAGGGCCATTTCTAAATAATGTCCCGGTTAGCGCTGCGGGAATTTCGCCATCGATTTCGGTTATTTGATAATCATATTCTTGCGGTTGAGATCGATAGCCTTGTCGCCATTGAGCGAGATCGTATGGCAGCTCGGACGGAGTAGTTGCAGCAGTTGCTTGAGTTTGCATAGGATGTGCGGGGATTATTCTGACTTTGTTTCGATTAATTCTGGTAAAATTTCGGGGATAAAAGCGCGATCGCCAGTAATATTCGTGAGTTGATGCTCGATCGCGCTGGCTGATGGTAGCAAACGCTCGACTTGTGCTATTGCTTGCGGATCTCGATCGGGTAGTAAGTTGATAAATATCAACGGTAACACACCACCCACATTAGTAATTAAGACCAGCAACCACAAATTATCAAAATTCCGATCGGTTACGCCCAACAGATGAGTCAGTAGCGCACCACCTTCTTTAGATACCAATCCCGATAAATTTAGCACCGACATCAGTAAGGCAAACAGCGTTGCTTCGATCCCTGGCGGACACAATCTGGCAGCCAATACCAGTACTGGCATAAAAGTTAATTGTCCCATCACCGTCAGCACCAAACTATCGCCGAGCGCGAACCAACGGTCGTCGATCCCCAATGTCCGATTGGTATGCGTTACTAATAATAGTGTCGTCAAACCCAATAGCGAAGAAAATATCGTCGTCCACAAGAAGATTTGCCGGAACGGGATGGTTTTTAAAAAGCGCTGAAATAACCACACCCCGAGCAACGATGCCAGCGCTGTCACCAGTCGCACTCGCCCTAAAAATTCTGGCGTAAAGCCTAGCTCATTGGTACTAAAGTAGAAAAACGCCGAATCAGCCGTCGGCGTGCATTGCCAGAGGAACAGAAATAATGTCGGCATCCAGATGACTTTTTGGGTCAGCGCCTGCCATAATTGCTGCATCTGCGATCGAATCGTCTCGGTAGCGACTGCTTCATCGGCATGTCCGATCGGTAATTCGACGATCCATAATGCGGCGATCGAGACTAATAATGGGAAAGCGGCGGTAACTGCAAACACAGTCCGCGTCGTGAAGTGCTCTAATAGCAATCCACCAAAATAGGCAGTGAGCAATCCGCCTAACGCCGAAGCACCCCAACACAATGATTGCAGCGAGCCAGACTTTTCGATCGATTCGCTCCGAGCGCGTTCTACTACCAGTGCATCGACGATCGCATCGCTAAATGCGACCGAAAGCGAACTAATCGCGATCGCCAATGTCGCAGCAGCGGCTGTATGCACCAGATTTGCCAAGGATAACCAGGCACCCACACCGAGTAAACCAGATAACATCAGGTAAGGTCGCCGTCGATAGCCAAAAATCGGCAAGCCATCCGAAATAAACCCAAAGATCGGCTTAACGATCCACGGTAAGGCGGCTATCCCCGTCAATGCTGCTACTTCGGCTGGAGATAGTCCTAGATCGTCTTTGAGGAAAAAACTTACTGCTAACCGTGAAATACCTAAAATACCCTGCACTGCATAAACGAGTAGGATCGCTAGTAGTTCTGGGGTTGGCTGGTGTCCAAAAAATATTTTTGTCAGCAGTGGGTGAGGATTTAGTTCTGACGACTCGGAATGTTCGGTCAGCATTATTAAAGAATATTACGCATTATCCATTTCTATATTAACTTATCTTCATAAAGCGATCGAGCCTGTCGTCCCATAGCTACCGTGTATACACAAGTCGGCTGGACTTCGTTTCTAGATCTAAATCCCCCAAACCCCCTTAAAAAGCTTGCTCAGATCTGGTCAAAGTCCCCCTTTTTAAGGGGGATTTAGGGGGATTCACACCAATTTCGCTTCTAACCAGAGATGTGTATACACGGTAGCGCCTCAGAGGGTGTCTGAAAAGTCTAAAATACGCCCCCTGTCGATTGTACTTATCAGACACCCTCTCATTGTCTCAACAGCATAGATACCCAAAAAACCGATCGAGTTTTAGGATCGCAGCACATCCTCAAGATCGATCGGGTTACAGGCAAATATGTCGTCTCAAGACTACATTTTGCTAGCAGCTTTGAGTTTCTTTCTCATGCGGAAAGCAGCGGTACCACCAAGGATGGTACCGATAATGGTAAATGGTTCGGGAAGTTTTTTGGCTGTCACTGCTGGGGAAAAAGTTCCTGCTACTGTTTGGCTCGAGTCACCGTCGATGCCACTAAACGTTTGATTGGCACTAGCAATAGATTGTAGAGTGTTTGTCTCGAATTGTAATGTTACCGAGCTTGTATTGGTGAAATTTAGGAGGACATCCCCATTCACGCTGGTCTCCCCTACGTTAATACTCCGTCCGCTAAAGAGATAGTCGTTTGGATTCTCTGTAGCAGTTAACGATGATGCACCTGAGTTACCAATTTGATAACTGTTCAGCCCACTAGTACCAGTAGCTTTGGCAACCCGCAGGTATTCGGTTTGGACGATTCCAGTGCGTCCACCTGTACCAGTTTCTCCGTCTACATCATAGACTAAGAAGTTAAAATCTGCGATCGTAAAAGGGGTTGTAAAGTTGTGAGTGATGCCATCAGTCTGATAAAAGTCGAACTTGTAAGTCATGACTCCGAAACCAGCTTGATTTGCTGCGATTTGGTAGATGAATGCCGCATCATTGGTGGATGAGGTGGCGGTGCCCGTAGTTTTGTAACTTGGAATGTGTCCTAAAAAAGAGTAATTGGCTCCAGTAACATTGGCAGTGACCACGGCATCAATTCCACTAGCAACATTAAGATAATGGATTGGATTGCTATTGGTTGCAGCTTCGGGAACGGTGATATTTAAAGGTTCTTGAATGGTTGTGAAGCTCAGGTTGGTAGTGGCGGCACTAGCTCGATCGGGTTGGATCGCTGCGGTAGCGATCGCGAGTGAAAATAGTGACAGACCGAGCCTGGTCGTGGATTTGAGATTCATGATTTTAAGGGGCGAGGTTTAAGTGGAGCAACACGATCGGGAATATCTTGTCTAAAGTATGCCCAAATCTTGCAAAAATTCAGCCGAGCGATCCACGAAACTCACATATTTCACGGTATTTTCTACTCGATCGAAAATTAAAATTCTAGCAACTTGGTAAAATACAACGGTAAAATGGCTGAAAAAACATAACTTACCATCAGCCATCTATAGCATATCCTGAGTTTTTTCAGATGTAAAGGTTTTTTAATAACAAAGAGATCGCATTAATCTACTAAGTAAATTCACGATTAAATTCGATCGAGATGTATCCACTAACATCTAAATATCGATCGAGGCTTGTGAGGGTGTCTGAAAAGCGTGGATTTAATCCCCCCAACCCCCTTAAAAAGGGGGCGTAAGAGTCAAAGTCCCCCTTTTTAAGGGGGATTTAGGGGGATTGACAACCTACGATCGGAGCCAATAAGACTTTTCAGACACCCTCTGAGTACAGATCGACGATGAGTCAGTAAATTCACTGATAAATCTACCGATCGGCATGTAAAAATCCAACAATAAGCGATCGAATCTACCCGATTCGATCGCTTGATATAAAAACATGAATTTTCACGAATATCTTTTGCGCTCTGGTGTTTTCAATACAGATCGATCGCAATCTTTTTGCTACCAGATAACTACTACTTCTCGAACGAAGCTCTAGCTCCAACCGAATTGAATAGCGATCGCGCGCTTCTTGTCACGCTAGCTTACTGCGTCACCCCCAACTCAGTGGTCTCTCGCCCAGTCAGTTGCTGCCCAAATCCGAATGAAGACCACAGCCGATACTAGGGCACCCAATCCCCATTTGATCGCACTTTTCAGTAGAGACAATCTTTGGGCATCTTTAGTAAGTTCGGATTGCTGTTTTAATTTTTTTTCGGCTGTTGCCATATTTTGTAACACCTCCGACCGAAAAGCTTGAGGATCGGTAGTTTTCACTGCCTTACTACTTTTCATGATCGCTTCTACTTCAGCGGTTGATGCTTTGGTCGCTTGTGTTTGGATCTGCTGTAACTTAGCGATCTTTGGCTTGAATTGCATGTCAATTCGTTCTTGAGTGACGACATCGAGTGCAAATGGTGTAATAAATAAGGCGAAAATTAGCACTAGATAAAATATTCCAGTCAATAGCGACAGCCACGATAATACTCTCAGCAGCGGCAGCTCTTTTTCTTTCCGCCCATTTAGATTGTCATAAAAAACTAAAATAAAACCTAAGATCGGCGCGATCGAATGTTCTACAAAGATGCCAGCAGTCTGAAACTGCCAACTCCGATCGGTAAATTGAGGCGGAATAAACGTGCTAATAGCATCGAATAATGATAGTAATAAAAACGCATAACCAGAAATGCGAAATAATCCCGAAAAAGAGTTCATTTGGTAGTGCTTGGTAGTGGTTGGCGAGGGGAAATTTTACTCACGATCGGCGGAGCGATCGAGCTAAGAGTAAAACATTCATCAGCTTATCATCGTCTACACAAAAAATTACCAGGCAAGTCTAAAAAGTGTCAGACTCGTCTGGTCGATTGATGATGTGAGCTATTACTAGGCTTGATTTGCCGCTTTGAGTTTCTTTTTCAGCCGGTATGCTGCCGTACCACCAATGATGGTACCGATAATGGTAAATGGTTCGGGCAATTTTTTGGCAGTCACGGGAGGGTTGAAAGTTCCTACTACTTTCTGGGTCGAGTCACCGTCGATCGCTGCAAACACGGTATTTGCGCCATCATTTGACGATGTAGTATTTGCCTCAAATTGTAATGTGACCGAGTTAGTGCTCAGAAAGCTTAAAAGCACATCCCCTTTCACCTCAGTCTCAGCTACGTTTTGATTCCGCCCAGAAAAAAGATAGTCGTTAGTATTTTCTGTCGCCAATAACGATGTGGCACCAGTATCACCAATTTGATAACTGTTCAGTCCACTAGTCCCGACACCTTTGGCAACTCGGAGAGCTTCGTTTTGAGCTGCATCCCCATCGATGTCATAGACTAACAAATTAAAATCAAACGGAGTAGCAGCAGTGGTAAAGTTCGTACCATGTACAAAAAAGTCAAGCTTGTAGCTCAATGTACCAATACCAACGCCGTTATTAGTGAGGTTAGTTGCGATTTGATAGTCAAATGCCGCATCACCGCTGGAGTTGCCTGCACTAGTATAGGTGGGAATATGCCCATTAAACGTGTAGCCATCGCCACTAACCGTAGCAGTAAACCTAGCATCAATCCCTGTTGCAACGTTAAGGTAATCGATGATAGTGCCACTATAGCCGGGACCGTGGTTATCCACATTGGTGATGTCATTTGTTTGAACCGGAGTATTGAAGTTCAGTCCGGTAGTTGCAGCAGCGCGTTCGGGTGAGATCGCAGTGGCGACGATCGCCAGTGAAAATAGGGACAGGCTAAGCCTGGTCGTGGGTTTAAGATTCATAATTTTAACTTTACGAGGTTTAAGCGGGGCAACACGATCGAGGGAGATTCTAATCTAGAATGCCCAAATTCTCGAAATTTCTAGCCGATCGACCCAAGAAATTCACAAACTTATCGGTATATTTTACTCGATCGAGCTTCAAAATTTAGCGATTTGGGTGAATGGCAATAGTCAAATGGCTGAAATATGTAAATAAGTTGCTAAGCTATCCGAACTATATCTGAATGGTTCCCAGATGTAAAGGTTGTCTAAATCCAGTAGTGGCTTGACCAGACTAAAAATGTGTGTAAAAAGATCTTAGGAAGTATGCTAATTGTAGTTTCAGAACTCTAAATGCCCACATTTTTAGTCTGGTCGTCCCAGTAGGGTGGGCATTGCCCACCACCTATGTTTCAGGCTTTTCTGATGTTATAAATATTTGCGCCGACCTACTTAGGAATGAGGATTTAATAAGATGCAGATTGGGGTAAAACGATCTCCTTATTACTAGGAACAGCCTAAACCCCCTGCTAAGTAACAGTCTTGAGAAAGATAAGTTTAAATTATCACCTTTTAACTGCTGGAGAGCCGTTAGGAGTAAATATGGATACCCTGGCTCTCAACTAGCCAATGACAAAATTAACTAATTTTCCTGGCACCACGATTACCTTCTTCACCTCTTTGTCAGCAATAAATTTCTGAGCGACATCAGATTCACGAGCGTATTTTTCTAACTCTTGCTTATCCGCTGTCGCCGGAACTTCGATCGTCCCCCGCGTTTTGCCCATCACCTGAATTACTAGAGTAATTTCATCGGCGACTAAAGCATCAGGCTCGTATTTTTGCCATGCTTGCGTGTGAACGGAACCAGTATGTCCGGTTAGTTGCCACAATTCCTCGGACATGTGCGGGGAGAAGGGCGATAGTAATAAGATCAGGGTGATGATACTTTCGGCATAGATGGGTGAATTTTTGCAGTCGGCATCATTCATCGCATTACTTAATTTCATCAATTCAGAAATAGCGGTATTAAATTGATAATCACCATCTAGATCTTCGGTGATTTCTTTAATTGCTGTATGAATTGCTTTGCGTAAATCTTTCTCGCTTTTAGTTGTCGCCGCAGGTAAGTTACTTAGATCTACTGTTGCCGCAGTTGGATTGTTTACATAGTCATAAACCAATCGCCAGACCCGATTTAGAAAGCGTGCTTGTCCTTCGACATCGGCTTCATCCCACTCGAGATCTTTTTCTGGTGGTGCTTTAAAGAGGATAAACATCCGCGCGATATCGACCCCGTATTTATTAATTACGTCTTCAGGCGCGATCCCATTACCTTTGGATTTGGACATGGTAGCGTAGATCAGTTCCAGCGGTTCGCCAGTTGTCGGATCTACAGGATTTTCGGCATTAACAGCAGCGAATGGTACCCATTTATCTTTCCCTTCTTTGTTTGGGTTGACATATGTTAAACCCTGCACCATCCCTTGGGTTAATAACCGTTTAAATGGTTCGGCAAATTTCAATAGGTTGCTGCCAGGATTATCGCTGTCGGGTCGGTCGCTTAATACTTTGGTAAAGAAGCGAGAATATAATAGATGCAAGATCGCATGTTCGACTCCGCCGACGTATTGATCTACTGGCATCCAGTCGTTGACTCTGCTGGTATCGAAGATTTTGTCAGGATTTTTGGCATCGGTATAGCGGAGGAAATACCAGGAGGAATCGATGAAGGTATCCATCGTATCGGTTTCCCGTTTCGCAGGCTTGCCACAACTGGGACAGGGGACCTTTACCCAGGAGGCTAATTGCGCCAGGGGATTACCACCTTTACCTGTGAATTCCACATCTTCGGGCAACTGGACTGGTAAATCGGCATCGGGGACTGCTACCGCACCGCAGTCGGGACAATGAATAATCGGAATCGGCGCACCCCAGTAACGTTGGCGAGAAATCAACCAATCGCGCAACCGATATTGGATTTTGGCTTTCCCATAGCCTTGCTCTTCGGCGTAGCCGATGATTGCCTGTTTGCCGGAACTAGAATCCATCCCTGTAAACTTACCAGAATCGGTCATCACCCCCGCTTCTGTATAGGCACCCTTCGAGCTTATAGATGGGTCGGCTTTGGGGTTGAGGATGACCGTGGTAATGGGTAATTGATACTGCGTGGCAAATTTGAAGTCACGATCGTCATGTGCGGGTACACCCATGACAGCGCCAGTTCCATACTCGTATAACACGTAATCGGCAATCCAAATCGGGACTTGTTTACCTGTAAACGGATTGGTGACAGCGCCGCCAGTCGGTACGCCGCGTTTGGGCTTGTCGTCGGCAGTTCGATCGATCTCGCTTTCACTGCTCACTGTGGCGATAAATGCTGTCACAGCGGCAGATCGATCGGGAGTAGTGACACGCTCGACTAATGGATGTTCGGGCGCGAGGACGACGTAAGAAACGCCATAGACGGTATCAGGACGAGTCGTAAATACGGCAATTTTTTCAGTCGTACCGACAATTGGAAACTCTAAATACGCCCCCACCGATCGACCGATCCAGTTGGCTTGCATAGTTTTAACCTTTTCCGGCCAGCCAGTTAATTGTTCTAAGTCTGCGACTAATCGATCGGCATAATCGGTAATTTTTAAAAACCACTGACGCAATAGTTTCTTCTCAACGATCGCTCCAGATCGCCAGGAGCGACCCTGTGCGTCTACTTGCTCGTTAGCTAACACCGTTTGGTCGATCGGATCCCAATTTACTGCTGCTTCCCGTTGGTAAGCCAATCCAGCTTGGAAAAACTGCAAGAAAATCCACTGCGTCCATTGATAATAATCTGGCGAACAAGTAGCAACTTCCCGATCCCAATCGATCGATAGTCCCAATTGTTTCAACTGTCCGCGCATGCGATCGATATTTTCATACGTCCATTTTGCTGGATGTAAATTCCGTTCGATCGCGGCATTTTCCGCAGGTAGTCCAAAAGCATCCCAACCCATTGGATGCAACACCCGATGCCCCTGCATTCGCTTGAATCTGGCGATCGCATCGGTGATTACATAGTTGCGGACGTGTCCCATGTGCAGATTGCCCGATGGATAGGGAAACATCGACAGGGCATAAAATTTGGGCTTGTCGCTAGTGGTATCGGTTTTATATAATTCTTGATTTGTCCAGGTTTGCTGCCATTTGGACTCGATGTTACTGGGGGTATATTTAGCGTCCATACGATCGCTCCTGATTAGTTAGGATTTAAAATAGGGGTTTCAATATTGTGGCACAGTGGGGAGTGTGGGAAGAGTGGGGCGCGATGAAGACGATCGATCCAAAATCCAGAATCTAAATGTTTTTGTTTACGGTACGCTGAAACCTGGGGAATGTAATTTCGATGGCTATTGTGGTGATAACGTCATTAGTAGCCACCGAGCGTATATTCTGGGTGAGTTATATCATTTCTCCGCATGGGGATATCCAGGGGCGATCGCTGGGACTAGTCAAGTGCATGGGTTCGTGCTAACTTTTCCCGATGCTGCGATCTTAACGAATTTAGACAAACTCGAAAATTACCATCCTGCCAGACACCCAGCCGAAAATGACTACACGCGCGAATTAATTACGACTTTTACCCCCGCAGGGATGCCGAGTATTTCAGCTTGGGTTTATCTGCTAAGTGCCGTTGGTGCAGACGCTCCTGTGGAAAATCGCATTTCCCAATGGGGTGGTATTCTAGTCCCTGATGGTTGGTGGGCGAGTTAAGTCGTCAGATCTAGCAATAATTGGGGTAAATCTATGAACCAACAGCTTCCCGTACCTTCTCCAGCAGTGAAAGATCTCATTGCCAAGCTCGAACTACAAGCGCATCCTGAAGGTGGCTTCTATCGCGAGACATGGCGATCGAATCTGATTTTGCCACAGTCTGTGCTACCGGATGGTTATGATGGCAATCGATCGGCAGGTACGGCCATTTTATTTCTGTTACCCACTGGGCATAGTTCGATCTGGCACCGCGTCAAATCTCCCGAACTCTGGTTTCATCAAGCTGGCGATCCACTGGAATTGAGTATTGCCGCCGATATTAAGCCAGAACCACCGAAGATCTATTTAGGTCGCGATAATTGTTTTCAAGCTGTGGTACCGCCGCAATGGTGGCAGAAGGCACAACCGTTAGCTGGGGATGCGGGTTATGCTTTGGTTGCATGTGTGGTGGTTCCAGGTTTTGAATTTGCAGATTTTGAATCGATCGATTCGACAGTGTAGTTTAACCCAAGTTGCTACCTATAAACCCAGCGGTTAGAAACCGCCGCTCGGAGTGCAAAGTCCGCCTTCGCGGACTGAATTTCTTAGTCCGCGAAGGCGGACTTTGCAATATTAGCAGCGACTTTAGTCGCAGGTAATCAGTAGGTAACGTGAGTTCGGGATAAGGATTACCGATCGATGATTGCTAGCTTCGTTTCTGCACCGCCCTCAAATAAATTAGTTGCTCATAGCAAAAGTTCGTTTTAACGAACTAAGAAATTTGGTAGTTCTCTTCAGAGAACTTGAGCTATTAGCCCGTTGGCAAAGCCTATCCGAAGGATATACTTCCAGTTCAGGGCGGTGCTAGAGCGGAGCAAATCAATTTTCCTTATCCCGAACTGAGGTTAGGTAGCAACTTAGGTTAATTTAGTGGAAATCGATCGCGCCGCGATCGCAACTCCCAACTTTTCCGGAATCGCGATCGTGGCTAGTGTAGTCTGCAAAAAAGCGATCGAGGTTATTATGTTGAAGATTAGAGCTAGTGTTATCGTGGCGATCGGATTGGGATCGATCGCGCTCCTGGGATCTCCAGTTAGTGCGAAAGAGACAACTGCTAGCTCAGAAATCGCTGGATATCGATCGCAAGGATATGTCGGCATCGATCGGTTTTTAAAAACCCATGGGGTCGAACTGGCACAATTGCAAAGCACAGTAGATGCTCCGCGCTGGCAAGAATTAAATCAACAACTCGATCGCATTTGCAAACAACGAGATTGCTACGCTTCCCGCTTGTATTGGCATACCGATTTCGATCGCGCCAAGCAAGCCGCCCGAGCTAGCGGGAAACCAATTTTATCTCTACGATTATTGGGAAATCTGGATGAAGACTTAAGTTGTGCGAATAGTCGCTTTTTTAGAATTACGCTTTACTCGCATCCTGAAATCGCCAAGTTATTGCGCGATAAATATATCCTCCACTGGCAATCTGTCCGCCCCGTCCCCAAAATAACGATCGACTTCGGCGATGGACGCAAAATCCAGCAGACAATTACCGGAAATAGCATTCATTATATCCTGGACAAAGAGGGTAGACCGATCGACGGGCTGCCAGGATTATATGCGCCACAAGCTTTCAAAATTCAGCTGACTCAAGGGGCAGATTTTGTTACTAAATATCATCAGCTAGCTCCAGCACAACAGCAAAATGCGATCGAGCGATATCATCAAACCCAGCTTACTAGTCTCCAAGCTAACTGGAAACAAGATCTCGATAAATTGGGGATAAATATCCCCTTACCAAAATCGATAGCATCGTTGAGCGATCCGCCTACCGCAGCTGAAGCCGCACCGATCGCAGTTTCAAAATCGGCGGTCGAATCACCGATTATTTCACTCAGTCGCGCTTTTGCACAACGGAACGATCTGCTCAAACAAGCTACTGACGATCCATTGTGGACAAAGCTGGGTAAATTGCACCAAGAAGATGCGACTTTAGCCGCAAATAGTCTAGAACTCATTCGTCGCAAACAACCCCAGTTAGCAAGCCTTAATAAAGGCAATAACAACGATCCGATGGTCGAACTCATCGATAAATTTCAAAAGCTCATCGCGATCGATAGTATCCGCAATGAATACCTCTTGCACAGTCAAATCCACTCGTGGCTGATGGGATCTAGATTTGCACCCACAGATGTGGAAAGTTTAAATACGCGGGTCTACGATCGGTTATTTCTCACCCCGAGCAGCGATCCGTGGTTGGGTTTGATGCCAGGAACTGGTTACACTGGGATCGATCGAGATGGAATTATCGATCGATCCCAGCGTGACAGTAGTACTACCCTTGCTAATTTCGATTAGCTCTTTAATAGTATTTTATTACTATTTTTTGCCTAAAATACCAGCCCAGATAACAGCACTCAAAATGCCGTATAAACCGCTTGGGTATTAATTTACAGCGCCTTTCGATCGAGCGATAATAAGAGTATTAGAGTAAAGAGAAAGTGAATGAGAATTCAATCGTCAGTGCTGGTACATCTGGGATTTGGGAAGTACGTGCGCTCCGACCAAGTTACGGCTGTAGTGCCGATCGAAGAAGATCGCGGCCCTGGTCGGCGGACATTCGTGCAATTAGAGGGACAGGTCGATCCGATTGTAGCATCGCGGGCCGAAAACTCGATCGTCCGAGATTTAGTTCAAGAGCCGCGTGAAGTGACTCAATCACGTCAGCAGCAAGAAATTCTCAATGATTTGCTCAATGACTTACAGCAAGTAAACAAGTCAGTACGGCGGTTCTCGCGCGATGAGGGCGGACTGGATCTCGATCGGTTAGAGCGCCGTATTCGCGAAGTTATTGAAGAATAATTAGGTTTCTCTAGGCTTTAGCATGAATGCTAAAGCCTATTTTTGTGGTGATGGCTACAAATCCCCTCCTCGGAGGGGTGCCCGGAGGGTGGGGTGGGTCACCATCTTCGATCGCACCAATAAACATCTATTACTCCAATCTCGGCTATCAAGTATCGCTTAATTCGATCGGGAAACTCGATCGAAGCTGACTTGTGAGCAGCGAAGATCTACCCACCCCGCCCGTTGGGCACCCCTCCTGGGAGGGGATTTAGCGGCACGAATGTTGCTTTTAACTTTTTCTGCATCGTAAATGGGCGGCGCACTGGGGCAATTTCTGCAGTTGTCGGCGTTACCGTCCAATCGTATTTTTGCAGCAGTGTGGAGAGAATAATTTTCATCTCCATTTGGGCGAGTTCCACACCGATACAGGTATGCGCGCCACCACCAAAACCAATTAATGAATAAGGTTGTTTTTTATCTTCCTCGCGCGGCGGTGCAAACCTGTCGGGATCGAAGGCATCAGGATTTTGATAAATTTCTGGTAAGCGATGAGTCAACATCGGGGAAATAAAGATAAACCAACCAGCGGGAATCAAATAACCAGCATATTCGATATCGGCTAATGCCACGCGAGCGATCAGAAAAGCTGGTGGATAGAGGCGTTCGCCTTCTTTAATAACATTGGTCATGTTAGGCAGTTGCCGGAGATGAGCCATCGAAATCGGTTCGTTGCCCATCACTTGCTGCTGTTCGTCGCGCAATCTTTGTCGCCATGCGGGACAATTGCCCAATTCAAATAACAACCAACTCATTAGGGTCGATGTGGTATCGTGTCCGGCAAATAGAAAAGCGATCGCTTGGTCGATTACCTGTGTTTCGGTGAATTTATTGCCATCTTCATCCACCGTATTTACTAGCAAACTGAGTACATCCGTCGATCGATCTAAATCTCCCCGTGCTGCTCTGTCGGCGATAACTTGGCGAATATAGTCAGCAATCCTGCGGCGCGCGGCTTGTCCGCGACCGTAACTAGTCAGGGGAATATCCCAACGGATAATGCCGGAGACACTATCAACTAAGGTATTGAACCACTGGCTGACTTGCTGGACTTCTGCCGTACTTTCACTACCTAAAAAAATCTTCACCACGACAGTCAGCGTCAGCTTGTGTAGTTCCGCACTCAGATCGATCGTGCCACGTTCGCCCCAATCGGCCATCGCATCAGTGACAACTGACTGAATCGTATCAAAGTAAGATGCGATCGCTTGCTGATGAAATACAGGCAAAATCAGCTTCCGATTCGTGCGGTGCGCTTCGCCATCTTTTAGTAACACGCTATCCGGCGAGATCGGTTCTAATAATTTATTGCCCAACCGAGATGATAGTCGATCGGCTTCATCTTTGAATACCAGTCGATTCGCCTCTGGCCCCACCAAACAAGCTGTTTTGCCAAATATGAGCGATGATGTTTTGAAAATATTGCCATTATCTTGATGCTTTTGCCAATAAAATTCTTCGCGCTTGGTGAGAAAATTAATTAGTTCGCCAATCATCGGCAATCCATAGCTACCCGGCATCAGATCGGCGGATTTTAGTTTATTGTTCATCACCACAAATTTTTGCTCAGTGGACATCGATCCAAGTTGGTTCGGACTTTTATGCTAACGAAGATCTCACCCCTAATGCCAATCTCCAGACAGAGGTGGATTGTCATACCGCGATCGATTGGGTGAAAAACCTTGAGTCTGAGCAACAGGGGATAAATATTAGTTAAGTATGTCGTATTTCAGAACTACGATCGATTCGATTGATATTTCGAATTACTATAATTGATGGTGAGGGTTAAAACTTTATTTTGTTTGTTATATGGTGCAGGTTGTCGAAATTCCGATCGGATTGGCTCAATTTAAACTTCCGCCAGCAGTTCACGATCGCTTACAATTTTTACTCGATCGACAAGATGCAGGTACGCAACTTTCTGAAAATGAGCGGCTAGAGGCTGAGGGGTTAGTGGAGTTGGCTGAGTTTCTATCACTGCTAAAACTGCGATCGCACCAAGTATTTACTTAGGAATAAAACCTTGTCCTTTGGCTACAAGATTTTTAGCTAACGAATAGTCCCAGCCAATTATTTGGCGATGATGAGAGCCTTCATGCCATGAGTCAAAATAGACATCATGCTAATGCGTAAGGCTGAATCAGCGTCTGTGCTGGAATTCCTAGCTGCTCGTGGAGCCTTCTAATCATCTCCAATGTCAATGGACGCTTACGGTTGAGAATTTCGGCAACACGAGCGCGACTACCGATCGCAGGTTCTAAATCCTGTCTCGTCAATCCGCGACTTTCCATATAATAAAGAATCGCCTCGATCGGCTCTGGCGGTAAAATCGGCTCATGTTTGCGTTCGTATTCCTCCACCAACGTCACTAAAATTTCTAACCTGTCGAATTCTGGCGTTCCCGCAGGTACATCGAATAACCGCTCTATTTCAGTCAAAGCCGCTCGATGAGTTTCCCGATCTCTTATTGGTTGTAAATCGTACATATTCACCTCAAATAGTTGCTGCATCTATATCGTCATACTCGCGATGAGTACCGATAAATCGAATGAAGATAATGCTGATGTCATAACGAACGTGAACGATGAGGCGGTATTTATTACCCTTAATATTAAATATCGCCCGATTACTCGCAATGATGCTGGCATTTGCATAAATGCTCTTAATATCTGCGGGACTTTGCCAATCAGCCTGAGTGACATCATCAATCCAGGCTCTCAAGGCTGATTCCGCCTCTGCATGAATCCCCCAAAATTCTCTCAAAGTACTGCGGGCGATGATTCTCATTGATAAATTATAACTTGTTCCCAATACGGGAGCAAGTAGCCCCTGAATGATAAATATCGATTCTAAAAGTCGGGGTAATTCATGAATTACCCCGACTTTTTAGATCCAGGTAATGGTTAACACGACGATCGATCTCGACCTGCATAAAAAGTCGTCGATCGCAATCATATTTTCCACAGAATATCCCGATATATCCACGGATCTTCCTAATTAGAAGATCCGTGGATTTACGTATCTCGATCGAGAATAGCCTGGGAATACTACTTTCATCCACATAAATTTGAAATTTAAACTCCAAGCTGAATTGCTGGAAGTTGTGAATTTTGAGTTTTGAAATTTTCGGCGGTGTGATGGAGTTAGAACAACAGGCTAAATTCGATCTGTTAGTGCGTCAATTAGAACGATCGGTTCGTCAACAGACACCAAGCAATTATCAACTGCGAGTAGCAGCAATCGCCGCGATCGGTTATGGATATCTTTGGCTGATTTGCTTGGCTTTATTTAGTAGTTTATGGCTGGTGCGTTGGCTGATGGAGATGAGTCAGCAGCGCCCGATTTCAATCGAGCCTAATTTATGGTGGATGCTGTTTGGATTGGTGGCGACTGCCATTTTCTGGGTAGAACATCAACCGATTAGCAAAGATTTAGAAATCCAGCGGGCAGAATTTCCCGAATTATTTACCTCGATCGATGAATTGCGCGATCGATTGAATGCGCCAAAAAATTCATCACGTCATCATCACCTACGACCACAATGCGGCTGTCTATCAAACCCCCCGACTAGGTTGGTTGGGCTGGTATCGCAACTATCTGTTACTTGGATTGCCCTTAATGCAGTCGCTCAGTCCCGAACAATTTAAAGCGACATTAGCTCACGAATTGGGACATTTAGCAGGTAACGACAATCTATTTGTCGGTTGGATTTTGCGCGTGCGTCAGATGTGGGAACGACTCACCTTTGATAATAATTTTTTTATATTACAATGGTTTTTTCGCTGGTATGAGCCATTAATTAAAGCGCATTCATTTGTGTTGGTACGAGATCGGGAATATGCCGCCGATGCGCTTGCAAAAAGGATTTCCGGACGAGAAATTGCGGCGAGTGACTTAATTCAAACCTATATATATCAGCATTATTT
>CBDFFH010000038.1:0-196080 GCA_965246715.1 Chamaesiphon sp.
ATTGGAGATTTTGCCCCCAACCGTGGAGCATCACTAGGGGATGTCCGTTATTACCGAGTCGGATGGTATTTAATTGCACTTGAGCCATTTCACGCACTTTGCCTCTTCATCACGTTAAATTATCATCGATCGGTACCGACATAAAGCGTAAATTTGCGATCGGGTGACAGATCTCGATCGAAAAGTGGGTAGGTTAAGAGCGATCGATCTCACACTCGTCAGCTCGATCGGTTCATATAATCGGAGAGAAGTTGTCAATACCTCCCCTATTTCCCCTAACTTAAAACTCATGTTACTCACTGGAATGTATGCTCTGCCAGCAAGGATCGCTATCGTCAATCACTTGCTGTAACTATTTGTAAATGGAGCTGGAGTTAAACATATGTTTGCAGTCGGAAAAAAAATCGGTAGTGGGATCGAACAAATTATTTACGAACATTTTTTATACGTTGTCAGATGCGAGGAGCCAACTCGCGTATTAGAGCGATTCTGGAGTTTATTTCTTGATGGTGTCGGTTATGGTGATAATCGAATTTGGTCGACGATCGAGTCTTTGGCATTTGATAAAACTGCCGAGCAAAATTTCCCATTGATTATCAACCGCTGTTGTTATATTCTGGTCAATCACTGGCAAATGCAACCATCGGGACAAGAACCGATCGCTCATTTGATCGAGATGTTGGATAATCTCAAAGATGTGCGGATGACTTACTCGCGAATGGTACGTCGGCTGCGCCAACTGCTGCAACTTTATATCCAAAGTGACGATTATCAGAAGCTCAAACGTTTGAATATCGTGCTTAATGCCACGACAAATGCTAAACCAGCGATCGACGATCGACCTTTGGGTAACTTAATTACACGTTATCCTTATTTATACGAACACTCGTTAGTTTCAGAGGAACGTACCGCAGAAAATATCGAAACGATTAAGCGGGTACAACACAATCTCCGCAAACAGCAAGAGCAAAGTTTATCGCAGTATCTTACTTATCAAGTTAGAAGAGCGCGAATCAAGGCTCAGCTTGGTAGAGATGCTGCTAACGATCTCGCGCCTGTTGTAAATCCTACATTATTATCTACGCGCGAATTGGGGCTGGCCTTCGGTCAATTTGCGGGTAAAGCTGAAGGCGATCTAACTTATCAAGATCTGTCGCGCGGGCTAGTTTCACGAATTCAATTACAACCGACGATTTCTAGCTTTAAGAGCGATCTTTATGAGTACATAATCTCTGGAATAGATACTAGTTACGGTCAGCGGAGTTTTAATACTCGCTTGTACAAAACTATCGATAGTATTTTACCCGATCGCAATAATCAACGACTCGATGAAATCAGTCTGCTCAGAACTTGCACGCATATTCTCAATCACTTAGTTGTAGAGAGTCCCCAAAAACCTCAGCATTTTGTCTTTATCGATATGATTAGCAATTTAGGCGCGGTATTTACTACTGGATTGCTGCTTAAAATCGTGTTGATCTGTCAAAAAGCCAAGCCATTAGTTGAGAGTAGATTGTCGATGCTATTCGACCATTATGAATCTTCACGCTGCAAGGGTGTACCTTGGTTGGTTAAATCTCTAGAAACTTGGAATGTTGCGGGTGCGATTCACTTTGGCAATGTTGACGTTTCGTCGCTATTTTTTTTACAATCTTTAACTCGTTAATCGCCAATCCATCAGTCACCAAAACTTTGATGCAATTCTTCTGCTACTCTTTTTAAGCGGCGGAGTTGAGCTTCCATATCTGCCTTAGTCCAATTAGCCGCAAAGCGATCGAATCCCCACGCAATCGTCCGATTGGGAATCGTGAATTCAAAGGTGTTGAGTAAGCGAGTACCCCGTTCGTTAGGCTGACATTCCCAGCGATCTCGACCTTTGAAAAAGCCATCGAATCCCCAGACAATCGTGCCGGGTTCTCTAACTAACACAACATTTTTTAGTGTTGGCTGAAATAATGGGATCTGAATGATAAATCTACTAGCACTCCCAACACTAGTCCGCCATTCGCCGATCGGTTCGCACTTTAACATCGGGTTGAGCCACCGTCGCATTAATTCTAAATCAGTGATACATCGATCCACTGCTGTCGCACTTGCTTTAATCTGAATTGATTGCTCGAAAACAGGCATCTCTAAAATTATGAATGATGGGTGATGAATTATGAATTTAATAGCGGCTCGAACGTGGGCAACTAGTTCCCCACTGGTCACAAATAAAACCCCCGATCTATAAATTCCTCAGTTCGCGTTCGATCCGATCGACGATCGAATGTTCGTCGATATTAGCGAGAATGCTGTCGATGACTGATTTTGGACTATTATCGCCCCAAGATGCACCGTTAGCTAGATAGGTTTTGGTGACTTGTCCGATGAAATAAGCCGAGACTCCAGCGATACTTGCTTGTGTCAGCGCGACAGCGGTATAGGGAGCGATGCTGATTCCGGCTGTAGCTGGGGCGAGAATGGCCAGGACGGACTTAATCCCACTCAATCCGAGATTGGTAGCAAATTCGCTGACACTTAGCCCCCCCAGACCGATGGTCATATTTTTGAGCAGTCCCAGCGCACCCGATCGTGTCATCGGAATGCCGTAAAATTTGGATAAGCGGATAATCATGGCAATATCGATCGCGGCACCTGCAATAATGTCAGCAGCAGCGATCGGATTCACCGCAACAGCAATCGCCTTGGTCATCACCGATTGCCAGATAATATCGTTGGCGGCTTCATCGCGCCGATCCATTTTGCGATCGATGAGGTGCTTTTGGATGCGGTCGGCTGCTAGCATGGCATTGAGTGCAGCTAAAGCTTTACCTTCATGCTGCAAGATTTCGACGATCCGTTCTTTCAATTGGGCTACTTGTGGCGTTCCGGGATGATAACTTACCCCCATACTGCCATCTTCCCGGACGGCAGCACAAATCGATACTGGTGCGGCAGCTACCATCACGATCTCCTGCGGACTGAGGATTTCTTTGACCCGCTCGTCGCGAATTTTGGCATGGATTGCCAGTTTATCGCACTCGGGATAGCGATCGACCTTATTAAATACTAGTAATAGAGGTTTGCCTGCGGCTCGAAGTTGCGAAAGTGTCTGCAACTCTAGTTCGGTAATATCACCAGCAATAATAAATAAGATCAGATCTACTGTGCAGGCAATTTCGGTCGCCAGTAATTGTCTTTCCATCCCAGCAACTTCATCGATACCTGGAGTATCGATAAATTCGATCCGTTCTTGCAACATCGCTGGGGTATCTTTGTCGAGATCGAAGGCATCTTGCCAGTTATCGATGTCCCAGACCACCTGCTGGCTTTCGCGCGTAACTCCATGCAAAACTCCAGTTTGAAATGCTTCGCGACCGATCAAGGCATTTAAAAGTGAAGATTTACCGCGCCCAACCATCCCAAATACAGCTACTTGGAAGACCGCCCGATCGAGTTTTGCCAACATCCGGCTGAGTTCGGCAATTTCTGCTTCCAACCCGTGGCGCTCGCGCTGTGTCAGATCTAAGTCAACAATAATTTGCCGTAAAGTATCGCGTGCTTGTTGATAATTTCGGTCTGATTGGATCGCGATAAAACTATCGATCGTACTCGTGAGATTATCTGGATCTTCGGGGATTTGTAATTGATTCATTCGAGCTATTTAAGCAAATTCCACGATCGACATCATGCGATCCGGTCGAGCATCGATCGAAAACATTGTAGCTACCGATCGGATCGGCTCTATTCAAACAGTCGTAACACTAATATAGCAATTATCGCAGCGCTACTCGAGCGGGGAATACCGTCCGTTGTCCTGCCCACTCGAATCGCTAGACTGCTGGCCGTCGGTGTCATTTAGCTAGGATCGATTAACCGCACTGCTTCCCCAAATGGGAACAGAGCTAGATCTAGTCCTCCTGGCGGCACCACCCACAGCGTTGGCACTGATGGCGCACATGCAGGGAATTCCCCATAGCCATCAGTTAAATAGATGCAAACTGTCTGGGTATGTCCGTCCCAGCTCTCGTTCACTCGATCGAAAAATGGCACGAATGAGGTACCACCGCCACCTTCAGGAGTCGGTAAGATCGAATCAGCGGTTAGGATGTGGGATGCGTGGATCGCGGTATCGACATAATCTAAAATACATTCGAGCTGTGGATAAGCGGCTAAAATCGCCCGCACTTCACTGACAAATAGCTGAAGTTGTTGCAAGCGCACCGAACCGCTAGTATCGATCGCGATCTGGACGCGCACCGATTCACTGTGCAAGCCTTCGAGATAGAGTCCGCGTCCGACAAACCGCCGATCGAAACCCTGGAAATCGGTAGGAGTCTGAGCGAGATATCGCCAGAGGTAAGCTTTCCAGTCTAGTTGGGGATTGAAGATCGAGTCTAATTCGCGAGCGATACTGCCAGTTAACTTAGCTGTTGCGGAACCACTAGCGATCGCGCTTGCCTGTTGGAGTGCTTGTTGCCAGTGGGTACGGATCTCGCGATCGCTAGAGACGGTTGCGTGGGTGCTAGGATCGCTATCTGCGTGCGCCGCGAGCAGATCTCGCTCTGTTAACTCAAACCGATTTGCACCAGGCAATTGCAATAATTCATAGACTTCTTCGACACTCAGATGCTCCAACTGCTCGTCGCGCAATCCGCCCGGTGGTAATTCAAATCCCTGCTGCAAGATCGTGCCATTGACGACGATATCGGCAGCGATATTCCATAATTCTGGCTGTCGCTCGCGCAGTCGCAATGGGTGCAATAGTGCGGCATGTAGCAGTTCGTGTAAGAGCGCACCATCTTGCTGCTGACTGGGTAAAGAGCTGAGAAACTGCGGGTTGAAAAAGATATCGCGCCCATCGGTAGCTGCTGTCGGAATTGTTGGACTGGCAATAAATCGCGCAAACATCGCTAGCGTCCCAAAAAAAGGTGCCCTCAGCCGCAACCGCAATAGCGATGCACTGATAAGTTTACTAAAATCAATATCTAACAACCGATCGTTCATTTCTTCATTAATCCCACAGCGCTGGGTTGAATTATGAATTAGTTAAAGTCAATATCAAAATATATTGAAAATCTGGTTACCATCAGCCGATCTAGCTGGCGATTCTCGTTCCGTAATGCCAAAGGCAAGGCTTCGCCAACGCGAAGCGTCTGCCCGCGCAGAAAGGCTCCGCCAACGGGTCGGGCGATCTGGTGGCCAGCTCTACTCAGTAGTAATTTTTTTAAGTCGATCCGCATATTTACGCAGAGATTGCCAATCTAGCTGCCAATGCTCGATCCTGGATTCGGTTTTACTTTCGAGTTCGTTATCGACTAAAAAAACTGATTTAGCTGCTAACGTACCACTAACAAACAAGCAGATAACACCACCCAAATACCAACGTGCATACTTATCGTTCATGGATTGTAATTGTCAAATTGAGGTAGGGATCGGGCGCTCGGGGCGAGATTATATTTCAGTTACCATCTCATCCGAGCTAATGGTAATTCGATCGAGTCGCCACGATTGCAAACATTCCGACTCTTAACAAAACAGCGATCGAGACTGACTTATCTTCGCAGTAGAGATCGACAGTATCGGTCATAGGTCACAACTGGAATTTGTCAAGGCAAGAACTTCGCTCGTGTCGGTACTCTAAATCATGAAATCGCTCGCGACCGCTCACAAGATCGAGCGCCAGACAACGCGGGATCGTCAGGCGATTCTCTGTTAGAGCGGCTCTGCCAACGATCTGGCCAATTAATAATAACAGCAACTAATATATTACAATCCTCGATGCTTCTCGATCGATTAAATTAGTCGATCTAGGATAACCAAATTACGTTTAAATGCGGATACTAGTACCCAAAGTCACAGTGGTAGAATAGGAAGGACTAATACACAGTCCCCCGCTGAAAGCATATGGATGAAATTGCACAATATTGGCTAGTACTCAAACGTCGCTGGGTGCCCGCAGCCCTAGTCTTTGCCCTCACAACTGCATTGGCGGTGGCATATACATTAAAGCAAACAGAGATCTTCCAAGCAAAAGGACAAGTAATCCTCAAAAAGACTAACAAGACTAGTGCCTTGTTAAGTAGTGCGACCAGCTTATCTAATGGTGGGGGACTCGGTGAGTTAGAAGGTTTGACTGGCAGTACGCCAATCAATACCCAAGCAGAAATTCTTAAATCGTTGACGACGATTAATAGCGTGCTGACAGAACTGCGCGATGGGAAATATGCGAATAGACCCGAACGCAAGCGCCTAGACAAATTTGTCAAAAACTCGGAAACATTCGTTCAGCAACTCAAAGTTAGCAGCATCAAAAATACAGATATCTTGGAAGTGAGCTTCCAAGACCCCAGCCCAGAGCTGTCTAAAGATGTAGTTGAGAAGTTGATGGAAGTATACATCCGCGACGACCAAAGCAATCAAAGACGGGAAGCCGCAGCAGCCAGACAATTTGTTAATAAATCGCTACCTGAAGTTAAAAGTAAGGTCAACGATGCTGAAGGCAAATTACGGAAATTTAAAGAAGCTTATAACGTTGTCGATCTGCCCACCGAGTCTGTCAAAGCAGTAGAAACGATCACCACTCTCAACAAAGAGATCACCTCTGCATCCGCACAATTGGCCGCTGAAACCTCGCGATTAGAAGGGTTGAAGTCGCTGTTTGGCGGTAGAGACGCTCAGGCAACGATTCAGTCTGGACTAGTGAGCGAATCGCCAGGACTACAAAAATCGCTTAAAGAGTTGCAAGACGTTGAATCCAAGCTAGCATCAGAAAAAACTAGATTTAGCGACAACGACCCCAGTATTCTCAACTTAAAAGAAAAACGGCAAGCCTTAATTGAAGTTCTCCAAAAACGCTTCAAACAAAGTTTAGTTGGTGAAAACAAATTCCAAGGTAAAGTCGTCGAACTTCAGCCTTCCGGAATTCAAAGCAGTCTGATTGCCGACTTTGCCAAGAGCGAAGCTCAACGGACGAGTTTACAAAAGCAGATTACAGCGCTAACCTATGTGGTCGATGCTTACAGGCAGCGGATGAATGCACTGCCGAGATTGGAGCAACAGCAAAATGCGCTGGGTCGGGAAGTCGAAACCACTCGGACTCAGTATAAGACGCTCTTGAGCAAACTTCAGGAAATCGAAATCGCGGAAAATCAAACGCTGGGTAACTCCAGAATTCAAACCCATGCTGAGTATCCGCAAGAGGCGATTGCACCTAAAAAGGCTCAGAATATTGCGATCGGTGGTTTCTTAGGTCTATTCTTGGGTGCAGCGACTGCCTTTATCCTCGACAGTGCCGACAAACGGATCAAGACATCGGAAGAAGCCAAACAGCTCCTCCCTGGCTACCCGATCCTCGGTCAAATTCCGGTATTTGAGAAGTCTCGACAATTACCCAAGCTCACGGGTAAAAATAATCATCGAGAACCCGGTCAACTAGTATTAACTGGGATGACCAGCGGACTCGAAGGTGAATCCTTCCGGATGTTGCAGACCAATCTTCAGTTCCTCAATGCTGACGATAGCCTGAAGGTAGTTGTAGTTTCTAGTTCCCAGTCAGGGGAAGGAAAATCGACGATCGCAGCCAACCTCGCATTGGCAGTAGCCGAGTTAGGTAAGCGCGTCCTGTTGGTAGATGCAGATATGCGGAAACCCGCTCAGCACTCGATTTGGCGACAAGGTAACTACGAGGGCTTGAGTAATGTCCTCAGCGGTCAAAGCGACTATAAATCGGCGACGATCGAAATTCAACCCAATCTGTTCTTGCTAACTGCTGGGGTAGTACCGCCCAATCCGGTCGTTTTGATCGACTCCGTACAGATGAGTACGTTGATCGCTGAGTGGTCGAACACTTACGATCTCGTAATTATCGATGCACCACCACTGACAGTAGCTGCGGATGCGGCGATCTTGGGTACCCAAGCCGGCGGTTTAGTATTTGTGTTGCGTCCGGGTGTCGCTGATAAGGAATCGGTCGAATACGCGCAAGAAATTCTCACCCAGTCCAAGCTCAAAGTGTTGGGAATGGTACTTAACGCAGTCGATCTCGACAAACAAAGCCGCTATAATCACTACTACTACAGTGGCCAAACCTCCCGAAGTGAGGAAGGAAATATGGGTTCCAAACTCTTGTCTGGCACTACTACTGGTCGCGATCGCTTGTAGTTTGGCAGCTCGATTCTCCTTCAGAGCCTCTGCGCCGACATTTACGTCGGCGCGATCGGACAATTTGAGAGATAAGTTTCTTGAAAGGGGCTTTGGCGCTGGCAAAGGCTCCGCCAGCGCCAACGAGCGATCGGTTTCAAAGTTTATCGATAATAAATGGGGTGTGGGGTTTCCCACACCCCATCAATCTGTTATCTCACTTCCTATGCAGCTACCCAGAGTTCGGTCAGACAACCTCACTACTACCCAGTCCGAAATCATCGCGCAGTGGCGGCAAGGATTGCGCCAAGGACAGCAAACGTTAGCAGATTGGCAATCTGGGTCGCTGGCAGTATCGGCAGTGCCTGGAGCGGGAAAATCGCATAGTATGGCAGTAGCCGCAGCGATCGTTATTGCTAGAGAAAAATTACACCAACGCCATCAGTTAGTTATCGTGACGCTAACGCGATCGGCAGCAGCAAATATCAAAGATAAAATTAAAAAGTGCCTGCAAGAACTGGGTTTACCCCCGATCGGTTATAGCGTCAACACGATTCACAGTCTGGCTTTAAGTGTTGCCACTAAGCATCCAGAGTTATCGAAATTGGATTTGACAGATCGCACTTTGGTGATGCCCTCAGCCAACCACAAACTGATCGAGCAAACCGTCCAGCTGTGGCTAAGCCGTCATCCTCAAAGTTATCTCAAGTTGTTGGAAGGGGAAAGTTTCGATGGTGAGGAAACCGAACGACTGCGCCGTCAATCGGTGCTGCGGACGGAAGTGCTACCCAGCTTGGCATTTACCGCCGTGCGCGAGGCCAAAAGCTCCGGCTTGTCACCAGCTGAATTGTGGGAGGTGGCAAAAATCCACCCAGATCCTTACGATATTTTGAGCGTCGCCGCTGGACTCTATCAGGCTTATCAGGAACTGTTGGAGAGCGGTGGATACTTAGACTATGATGAGATGATTGCTGGGGCGCTACGGGCGATGCAAGACCCGACTGCGCGGCGATTGTGGCAGCAACAGGTTTTTGCCGTATTTGAGGATGAAGCACAAGATTCTAGTCCATTGCAAGAAAAATTATTACGCCAATTGGCGGAGATCCCCGATCGACCCGATCTTTTGCCCAATCTGATTCGCGTCGGCGACCCCAACCAAGCGATCAATTCGACCTTTACCCCTGCCGATCCAAAATATTTTCGCGAATTTTGTCAATTTTGTGGTGAGATCGAGCGGTTAGAAAAAATGGAACAAGCCGGACGTAGTACGCAGCTAGTGATGACTGCGGCAAATTTTGTGTTGGAGTGGGGGAATAGCTGGCTAAAATCTCCTAGCAACAGATCTAGTTCTGAATCCGGTCAGAGCAAAGATCTACCCCACCCTACGGGTAACGCTTCTGGAAGGGGACTAATCGCAATCGGACAGGATAGTAGTGAGGCAGTGTTTTGGTTGCAAACGATTCGGGCTGTCTCTGCGGGAGATGCTCAGCCGAATCCACAGCCAGAAGGGAGGGGAGTAGAACTACATACTCCTAGTGATGTCTACGCATCTGTAATTGCGATCGAGCAGCGATTGACTGGTTTATTTGCGGCCGATCCGACAGCCAACGCCGCGATTTTAGTGCGGGAAAATCGACAGGCAAAGTTCATACTCGACAGGTTGGCCCAATGGCAGCGCGCGCATCCAGAGATTAAACTCTTTGAAGCAGGTGAAGGAGATCGAACTTCAAAAATTCCGCGCGAAATCCTGACTTTATTCCAGTTTATGACGCGCCCACATTCTCCTGAGTATCTTAAGGCGGCGCTAAAAATTTTATTGGAGCGGAAACTAATTGAAGCTCAAGATCTCGATGCACTAGCAGTATTACCCGAACAGTTTCTCTATCCGAGTATTCTAGAACTGCCACAAACTCCAGCAATCGCCAGAGCGCGCGAAATTTGCTGTGAATTATTGCGATCGCGATTGACCTTACCACATTTTCAACTGATTAGTTATTTGGGCGATCGCTTGGGCTATCAATCTTCAGAATTAGCCACAGCTGATAAATTAGCTGATCGGTTGGCACTGCAAACATACGGACGCAGTTCGATCTATACGGCGATCGAAGTACTCCAGGAAATCGTGACAACTGAAGGCTTTGAAAATATCGATGATGGTGCGGAGTCACGTTACACGGCTTCGGGGCAAGTGACGATTATTACGATGCACAAATCGAAGGGATTAGACTGGGATTATGTGTTTATTCCCTTTTTGCACGATCGTATCCCAGGGCAATTATGGACACCACAAGGCGCAAAATTTTTGGGCGATTATACGTTAGCAGAAGTTGCCCGTGCCAAAATCCGCGCGCATCTCCACCACCAAGATTTACCGACATCTCAAGCTGCTTGGGAATTAGCAAATTATCTCAAGCAAGGTGAGGATTTACGGTTATTATATGTAGCGATGACTAGAGCGAAGAAATTATTATGGTTGGCAGCAGAACGCGAAGCACCTTTTGCCTGGAACCGCTTTAATTGGCAACAAGGCGATCGATTGCAGTCCAGTAATCCCTCGCCATTATTTACTGCGCTATGTCAAAAATTTCCCAAATTCAAGCATCCGTAGTGGGGATTTTATGCGGTAGATCGTGACGTAGCAAGAGATGTAATTCAAAACCCGCCCTTATTGAGATCGGAGTCAATCCTTAAATCTTTGAATCGGGCATAAAATATAGATGACAGACACGATCGAAAAAGAGGTTGAGTAAGTGGGGCACTACAGGGGCGGATTGCCTAAGACAATCAAAGTCGAGCGAGCAAGAGCTTTCCTCGATGCTGGCGATTCAGTAGCGGCATTGCGAATACTTGCTGGCAGTGGTGGCACTTATCGTTACGATGTCGATTTTTATGAGCTGTTCGGTTGCGTATTACTTAGGTGCGGTGAGATCGATAATGCTGGTCGGTTTTTGTTCTTGTCAGGAGTAAGACGACCTGAATATGAATCTGCGATTAATAGCTTCTTATCCAAAAACAGCGATCCCAATAACTTCCGCCAATTACAATCGCACTTGACGAGAGCAGCAAGCGTGATGTGGAAGCTCAAGCAATTCCCGCCAACTGTGGCTCTAGAACTGCGTGCATTAGGTTGGCCGGAAGACACGCAAGCAGCGATCGTTGCCCGCGAACACGCATTTTTAAATAAAAAGACTACTGATTAAGTATTACCCGCTTTGAATGCGGAAGATTGGATCGAGAAGCGAGCTGAAGGTTGGGTCGAACAAACGTGAAACCGTATATTCATACGATCGATTGGTGTATGTGTTGGGTTTCGCTTCACTCAACCCAACCTACAAAATCTATTCACTGTTCACTATTCATTGTTCACTGTTCACTATTCACTATCCCTAACTTCAGGTGTATTTAAATCGTCTCCATCTGCGTAACTTTCGGAATTATCGAGACCGGGAAATTAATTTTTCTGCACCGAAGACGATTTTGCTCGGCGATAACGCTCAAGGTAAATCTAACCTACTCGAAGCCGTAGAATTATTATCTACCCTCCGCAGTCATCGAGTAACACGAGATCGCGATTTAGTTTTGGAAGGAGAAACCGAGAGTAAAATTACCGCCCAATTGACGCGAAAGTATGGCGCGATCGATCTCGCGCTGACATTGAGAGAAAAAGGACGCAGAACGGCAAATATCAATCAGGAAAATGTCAAGCGACAGTTAGACTTTTTGGGCATATTAAACGCGGTAGGATTTTCATCTTTAGATCTCGAACTAGTACGCGGCAATCCCGAAACTCGTAGGCAATGGCTCGATTCATTACTGTTTCAAATCGAACCGATCTACGCGCATATTTTACATGAATACCAGCGAGTCCTCAAACAGCGCAACAGTTTGCTCAAGCAGTCCGAGCACCGCGCGTTAGATCCAGCAGAATTAGACCTGTGGAATCATCAATTAATAACTACAGGGACGAAAGTAATTCGCCGTCGCGCGCGGATTCTCGATCGCTTAGCCCCGATCGCCCAAATGTGGCATACTAAAATCAGTAAAGAGACCGAACGGTTAGAGATTACTTATAAGCCAAATGTTGATGGGATGGAGCATACTCCAGAAGCAATTTATCTAGCATTTGTCGATCGATTGCAGTTACGTCATGCTGCGGAACAAAGTTTAGGCAATACCCTCGTCGGGCCGCATCGCGATGAGATCGAATTAACAATTAATCATACTCCAGCCAAAGCTTATGGCTCTCAGGGACAGCAACGCACACTAGTATTAGCACTCAAATTAGCCGAGCTAGAACTGATCGAACAAATAGTCGGCGAACCACCATTATTACTACTCGATGATGTCTTAGCCGAACTCGATCTCACCCGTCAGGATCGCCTCTTGAGCGTTATCGAAGATCGGTTTCAAACGCTAATTACCACTACTCATCTTGGAGCTTTTGATGCTAAATGGTTGGATTCGTCGCAAATCTTACACGTGCAATCGGGTGGCATCTGTTGAACGGGCGATCGTCAGCGCGACTTTACCAGTAAAATCGATATCTAGCAGCGATCTAGATTACGACAGAAAGAGCGATCGAGGGCAAAAAGTGTTTGTCGATAAAATCAGCGCTAAAATTTGGTTGAGAACGTGCTTTGATAAGAGTGACATAATTGCGTTATGAAATAATTAGGACAGTCTCAAAGCACATACATCTTGTAAAAACTAGAGTAAACTCAGCTGCTGCAATCGTTAGGTTGTAGTAGTTGCGCGTTTTAGCTAGGTCAAAATGCTCAACATTGCCTAACCCACTGTCGGATCCTAAATCTAACTAGTTAAGATTGCGGTTAGAGACAAGTATCAATTGTTACGTCGATAGCATAATTTCGATTACCTCCGGTACGCTACTCGAACGAGCGAAGATTTTCAGGGGAGCACACTTTTCTCCGCAAGGAGAGGCTTCTGCCATAGCAGAAGTTACTTGTATTTAAAAACTTTATAGCTAAATTTTTGCTGGTGTGACCCTATGGCGAACATAAATTATCTCTCCGAGCGAGATCCCCATCTTACAACCCAAGAACTAGAAATTGTTGGATATTTTGCCCAGGGTCAAAAGCATTCAATCTCAAGTAAAAACTTAAAATTAGAATTTACAGAAACCTCGATTCGGTTGAGTAATGCTAATGGTAAATTGATCGGAATTGCCAAACAAACAAATGAATGGCAACGGAAAGTTTTGATTACGAACGAATCTCCATATCGCGATCGAATCGTCGATATTTTGCTAGCAAGAGGTTACATCACTCGTCAAAAGTCATCGCATCCTGATTTTACCGAATATCATTACTATCGAGTTCCGAAAGGTTATCAGCTTCACTACACTGAAACCATTCAACTGTGGAGAGCTTGGTGGCATAATAAACGCGATCGATTAAACGTGCCAAATTCATCGATCGACATGCCAATTTTCACTAAAGGTAATTGGTTTCCGGTGCAAGATTTACAACCCAAGCAGGGTAATTTTGCGATTCAAACGGCAATCGGTGCGATTAGCTTTGCACCAGAAGATTATATCGTCTGGCTAGATCGGATCGGGTCGAATCCAGTGAAACCATTGGTGCCAACCGAGTCAACTCCGCAAGTTAGCGCGAGCACTGTAACTGAAGCTAGTCGCGTGCTCGATCCTAGTGCACGGGTCGAGTCACCAGGATCGGCAGAAGATCTCGATTTGGAGTCATATTTAAATACATTCAATACCGAAGATACTGCCGATATCGATCGCATTGAAGGAATTTATAACATTGGTGAACTGCTTAGCAGTGCGAATAGTGGCGAAGACCTGGTGCCGACAGTGACAGCCAATGCGATCCCCGAGACTGCACCAACGCCAGTACCGACTGCCAAGCCAACACCAGCTAAATCGCTTTCGCAGCAGCAACAATCGCTCAAACTCAAAGCGATCGATGTCCTTGCTAAATACTTGGAAGAAGGCGATATCATTACGTTAACTGAAGTGCGCAAAAATGCTGAAGGTCGGGAGATCGAGCGGAAGGTCACCACGATCCAAAAAGGTTGTCCCAGTTGGGCGATCGCTCAAATTCAGAAACTCGACTAAATTTGATGACAGAATTTTAGTCAAAATCCCGATCCACTCCATCAATAGCATCGACTAATATATAAATAAGGTATTTCTGCCTCGACTTAGCAATCGTGTTCGACAGAGCCAACTGGCTATCCAGCTTAGAGTTTTTTGTTGCGACTCCGATGACATAGTAGTAGCAACTTAGTTCTAAGCTTATTCAACTTTTACATACTGGTTTGTATTAACGATCGCTAAAGTTATATGACTCTGTGTATCAATCCTAGCTGCAATCAGCCAATCAACTCTGACAATCTACTGTTCTGCCAAAGTTGTGGTTCCGAACTGCTGCTGGGAGGTAAGTATCGGGTCGTGAAAGTATTGAGCAAAAAAGGCGGTTTCGCAAATACTTACGAAGTTACCGACCAACAAGAACCGAGAGTACTCAAAGTGCTCAAAAGTGAGAATCCGAAAGCGATCGAACTATTCGATCGCGAATTCCAAGTTCTCAGCAGTCTAAATTCTCGTGGTATTCCCCAAGTTTACGACTTGTTTCTCTACTATCCGCGCAACTCGCAACAAGCACTCCACTGCTTGTCGATGGAAAAAATTGAGGGGATCGACCTCGAAGAATACATTAAAGTTTTAGATCGACCGATCGACCAAAAGACGGCAATTAATTGGCTGGGACAATTAACCCAACTCCTCGAACAAATCCATAGTCGGGGGATTTTTCATCGCGATATCAAACCTTCCAATATCATTCTCCAGCCCGATGGTCAGCTAGTCTTAATCGACTTTGGGGCAGTCAAACAGTCAGCAAATACTCAGGGGCAATTTACCTGTATTTATACCCCCGGTTACGCAGCTGCCGAACAAGAACGTGGTATCGTCACGCCACAGTCGGATTTTTTCTCGCTCGGCCGGACTTTTGTATATTTATTGACGGCAAAAGAACCTATCGATCTGTACGCTGCTTATAGCGATCGCCTGGAGTGGCGTGACAAGACGAAAAATGTCGCGCCAGAGGTACTAAACTTAATCGATCGCTTGATGGAAGTCGATCCCCAGCAACGTCCGACTACGACGGCTACGATCTTGCACGAAATTGCCGCTTTACCCACCCAAAAGAGTAGCTTGGGTCAAAATCAGCAATCGCCATCCCCACAATCTAAGCAAATAACGGTATTATCGGCTAAAAAGTCGTCTTGGCGTTTCCCCATCTGGTTATTGCCGTTACTCGGTTTGGGGCTACTGTCGATCGGGGCATATTTTCTTAAGGATCGCCTATTTCCGGGCACGCCAGCTACCACCGGACAATATTTTAGTGGGATTACAGATGTCCCTACTGGCGAATTTAAGTTTGGCGGGAGCACGACTTGGGCGACGACACGCCAGTCACAATCCTCCCTAGATGCGGCAATTCAAGGCGCGCTGCCACAATTTAGATTAGTGTATACCGATCCCGACCCGACAAAGATCCAATCGATCGCCGATGGTAAGTGTCCGAATAAACCAGGTTCCAATACGGGCATTTGTATGTTGATTGCTGGAGATTTGGACTTCGCACAGTCTTCAGTATCTTTAGAAAAGTCTAAATATGCCGATCGGATCGAAGAAAATCGGCTCCAAGAAATTCCAGTTGCTTACGATGCCTTAACGATCGTCGTCAATCCACAACTCAATATTTCCGGCTTGACAATCCAACAGTTACGCGATATTTACACCGGAACCGTGACAAATTGGAATCAAGTGGGCGGGCCAAATTTACCGATCGTGGCTTTTTCTCGCGATCTATCTGCGGGTGGTACAGTTTCCACTTTTCAAGACTTAGTTTTAGGCAAAGATAGTAAGATAAATTTTAATTTCGTGCGGACTGTCACTAGTCCCCAGGCAGGTTTACAGCAGACAAAAGCCAATCCAGGTGGTATTTTCTACGGTTCTGCCAAAGAAACGATCGTCGATTTTTGCGATACTAAACCTTTACCGATCGGGAATAGTGGTAATAATCTCATCCCACCATACAAAGCACCCTTGCGATCGCCAAGTGCTTGCCAAAAAGGTCAACGAAATCAAATTAATCCCGAAACTATTAAAACTCAGCAGTATCCACTCACGCGTAAAATCTATGCAATCTATAAAGCGGATGGTGCTAATAGTCAAAAAGCTGGGGAAGCTTACGCGCATCTGTTACTAACAGAACAAGGACAAAATTTACTTGAAAAAGCTGGTTTTGTCAGTATCAACCACTAAATTCAGGCGTTGCTGAATTGCGGTATGAATTGCCCCTACTCTAGATTTCAGGGTTTGGCTTTAAAATAAATCATCCCCGGATTCAGCAACGCCTAAATGCGATCCGAGAGACGATCGAATTATGAGCGCGGAAATAATCGCTCTCCCGTACTCGGGTCGAAAATAAATAGCCGATCTAGATCCAATCCGACTATCAACCGATCGCCAGCGCATCCCTGCCAATCAGCAGGCGCGAGTAGATCTAGATCGGTCGTGGTGCCGTGAATTCGAGCTTTGAGCTGAGTTTCGCGACCGAGCGGTTCGATAACGACAACTGTAGCAGCCAAGCCTTCTGGGGCAGAATTGGGGACGATGTCGAGATATTCGGGACGAATGCCGAGATTTAGTCCCCGTCCATCTCGGAGTTGTAATTGGGCGGCTAGTGCTGTGGGACAGGACAGCCGACTAGCGCCAATGTGCCAATTGCCAGCTTGATAAATCGCTGGGATGATATTCATCGGTGGCGTACCGATAAAAGTTGCCACCATTTGATTGGCTGGCAGGTCATAAATTATTTGAGGTGTAGCGATTTGTTGGATGCAGCCGCGATCGAGCACGACGATCCGATCGGCTAGTGTCATTGCTTCGACTCGATCGTGAGTGACATAAATCGTCGTAATTTTCACCTGTTGGTGCAGTTGCTTGAGTTCGGTGCGCGTAGCATCGCGCAATCCAGCATCGAGATTCGAGAGTGGTTCGTCCAATAAGAATACTTGTGGCGATCTCGCGATCGCTCGCCCCAATGCCACCCGTTGCTGTTGTCCGCCAGATAACTGACTGGGCTTGCGATCGAGCAACAAATCGAGTTGTAGCAATTTCGCAACATCCACCACTCGCTGCTTGACGATCGATTTTTCGGCACCGCGCATCTGCAAGCCAAATCCCAAATTTTCAGCTACCGTCATATGGGGATAAAGCGCATAATTTTGAAATACCATCGCCACATCGCGATCCCGAGCAGGGACTTGGTTTACCAAGCGATCGCCGATATACAAGTTACCGCTGGTCGCCGATTCCAACCCCGCAATAATCCTCAGCAAAGTTGATTTGCCACATCCCGATGGCCCGACTAGCACCCAAAATTCACCATTGGGAATCTCGAACGTAATATCATCGATCCCGATAAAGCGATTTTCTTTTTGTGCAGTTGGACTGGGAAACCGCCGACCGATCCGTTCGAGTTTGACACTAGACATAATTAGCGATTGCTGGCGCAGATGGCAAGCCGTTCGAGTGTGGTTTAAAGTTAATTTCTATCGTCTCACATCAGATTGCAAGTGGAGCTAATCCTCGATCGAAAATAAAGTATCTGTAGTGGATCGACAATCGATCGGGCTGACGACGATGACTCAGACTGCTAAGACAGCAGCAAAAACGCCGATAAGTGAAGAAATCAAATTTACGTCAACTCGCTCGATCTCAAACCCGATCGAGTTAACGTTGGTAAAAATTTGGGAACACTATGCAGGTAAGTGTTTCGTTACATAGATTGTACTTCACATCAGATGTGAGCGATGTTTGCAACATCAAGATCGGGATCGATCCCACTAGATCTACATCTGCATATTTTATCGTCTGGATTTAGGCCACTACTAAGCCGATCTAAATTTTGACTAAAAATAATCAGAGTTTTTTGGTCGCTCCATATTAATTACTAGTGAATGTGTCAATGTACCCAAAATTTGACGAGCTAAATACTAACAAAACGCACTCGTCGTCGATTCGCATTTTATTGGCTGAAGCAGATGTTGCTAAGGCCAAACAAGTAACATTGTTTGTCAACCAAAACTTACAGACTTCGATTCGGGTTTGCAAAAATTATCACGATCTGGTGCCGATGCTTCAAGAGGATCTCCCCGAAATACTCTTGCTGGGAATTTTGGATCGATTTAATTCCCTCGATACCTGTCATGAATGTCATCAAATCTGGTCGCAATTGCCGATCGTTCTACTTTCTAGACAAAGCTCGATCGATGATTATTTTCAGAATTTTCGGCGATTGGCACTAACTAAAGGTGCAAAAGCGGTGGTGACTCACGATCTGCGGCAATTAGACGAGCTGATTCGGGCAGTAGCAGCGCAACCGAAAAATTCGATCGTGCCGATGGTGGAGCCGCTGCCGAGTGCAATCATCGCTAATGTCGCCGGACACAATATCCTCGCGGCAATCACGGAGATTAATGAAGTCGGGAGCAAGTATTTTGGGCCGCTAGCACAAGGTCACTACTGGCGTAAATCCCACGCTCGGCTCGTCGCTGAATTTCCATTACTCCAAAACTGGTCGGCAGATCACTTTGGCATTATTAGCTGCGATGACTCGATCCGGCAATCTCAATGCGCGATCGAAGATATCCGAGGTCTGCGGCGATGGGTGGGTGCCTACATTAACGAATGCGAACGCATTATTGTCGATTTTGGTGAAATTTTGAAGAATTCTCAACTTTCACGATCGACACTCGAACTTTTACTAGAGTTAGTCATCTCTGACTGAAATATTGGGAATGATAGAAATGGGAAGAGTAGCAGCGCAGCGAGCGCTGGCGATCGGATCGATTCACAACTCGAACTGAAGCGTACTTAAAATTTTCATGGTGTAGCATCTCCATTATTAGCCGTACCCCAATCCCGAATCCCCAACTCCAATGACTTCAGTTACCCTCAGCATCGATAGTCGGCAGGTGGAAGCCGAACAGAATACGAATATTCTGTCCATATTTAGAGAGCATGGCATCAATGTCAATCAAATTTGTGGCGGACAGGGCATGTGTGCTTCGTGCCACTTTTTTGTAGTATCTGGCAGCGATGCGCTCACACCGACAACGCATCAGGAACAGATGACGCTCCAGTACACCAACCTCGGTCGCCCAAATGCCCGACTAGCCTGCCAAACCCGTGTCATGGGAAATGGGGTCGTCATCGAGTTGCCCAAGGGCACCTTTGTTGAATCGGAGCGTGACTTGGAAGTATCGATCGGCAAGAAAGCCACCCAAACCTTAATCCATCCTTTAACAGGTGAGGTCTTAGTCGAAGAAGGTAAGCTGATTCTTCGCTCGGCGATCGAGAAAATGCAAGCGGCGAGTGATAAATTTGCCAAAGCATTATCAGCTAACAAATAAAAAAAAGGAGATAGTTACCGATGACCACAAAAATCCAAAGACAAATTTTTAAAGAGCCGCCGATCGCCATTCCTTCAACCAGAGATGTCGCGCACTATTCGCGTTCCCAATTTTTCAAATTTGATGTCCAACAAGGCAAAATTCAGGACTATCACCGCCAACGCAATTTATTAGTAGGCGAAGATTTCATCGTCTCGCTCTTAAAAGGACTAGAACATGAAGTCGGTGAAGCTGCTGGCTGGCTGCTGTACCAGATTGGGTACGATTGGGGCAAGCAAGATGCGGTACTGTTTGAATCTTGGTTTAAGGAATTTTATAACTTAACGCTCGCAACATCCAATTTGGCGTTTGCCATGGAGACTTGGTGGTGGCCTTATACCGTTCAAGGTTGGGGTACGTGGTCGCCCAATATGACTTCTCAGGCAAGTGGCTTTATCTTTGTCGATCTATTTGATTCGGCTGTAGCCAAATCGCTGGGTTATATGGGTAAGCCTGTTTGTCATCTTTATGCGGGATTACTCGCGGGATTTTATAGCAAGGCGTTCGAGCAGCAACTGTGTAGCACGGAAGTTCAATGCTACTCGATGGGCAATGATTTTTGTCGATTTTTAATCGGTTCGGAAGAACGGATTAATGCCACAGAATTTTGGATTTCTAGTGGTGCGAGTGCTACTGAAATCGCTCAACGATTTGAGAACAAAGAAATCGCTCCCGAACCAGAATTACTAACAAGATAGGTGGATGATGAACAGACAACAACAACGCAAGTTAAAAAAGCATCCCGCGATCCGAGCGATCCGAGCGATATTTCGACTCCTGCGGGTCATCTTTAGACCAGCAAGACCAGTGGCTAGACCGATGGCGATCGATCCTGTGGCCATCGAGCGGGCCGAGCGCGAGCGTGCTGAATTAGAGCGGGCCGAACGTGCCGATCTCGAGCATAGACGCATCGTTACAGAACACCAACAAGTATTAGCAGAAAAATACATCACGGTTGGTGCATTACTCGATCGAGTGGAATGGAAGTTCACTGCGACACCAGAACTGGAATTGCCCTCAGCAACTAATCTCGATCGTTCGCTACATGATGTTTCGCTAAATTAGTCGGACTGTTTACAAAAAAATAGGCTGGTAGTAATATTTAAAATTGTTATTTTCTAGCTAATAATTTATTAATTAATGGAGTTGACAGATGATTACGCTATTAGAAGAATTAATCGAACGTGCTGATGGTTCCTATGCTAATAAAGAAGATCTCAGAGCATTGGAACATATGATGGCTTCTTGGTCGGAGCGCAAGGAAGCATATTTGGCAACTCAGGAAAAAGAAGAATCGATCGTCACCGGGGCGATAAAACTGATCCAGACTAGCACGGGGTATGCGGACAAAGCAATGAATAACTTAGGGATCGATCGCTGTCACCGCGATATGACTTTGGCACTGAGATCTTATGCCCTGGGAATGCTATTGCAAGATGAGGAAATGCTGAAAGATCGTGTTCTCTATTGGCAAAAGAATATCATCCAAGCGATGGGATTCAGCGAATATCAAGGCTACAAGTTTCTATTAGAGTCGATTTATGTCGAACTTCCAACTAAACAGGCAGATTTATTAAAGCCTTATGTCAAAGTTGCGATGGATATGATTGCTGCTAATTAGACTGCTAATCTAAGTTGATAGTTACCTGCCGAATTAATTAGTTCGAGAGTCGTTTTACTACCCTACTGTTTGCCGACTCCCGACTCCTGACTCCCGATTTTCCAAATAATTATGAACAAGTTACCGATCGCGATTCCTGGCAATTGCTTCAATCATAAAAGCTATATTAAGTCCGATCCGGCTTTAGGACTGTTGCGGACGCGTCATGGCAGTCGCCTCATGGCCGTTCCGGAAGTTCTGATGCGGAGTATCCCCAATACGCTCAGAGCGGAGGCTGGCGAAGCATCCTATCTAGCTTTGTATACCTTTGGTGAAAACTGGGGCAAAAGTTTTTGCGATCGCGTGTTGCAGGATATCTATCAATATTATCGCGAACCAATTTTAGAGACGATCGCGGCGGAGTTTTTCGTCCACGTTCAGGAAGCTTGGGCGGTACATGGATTGGGAAGACCCTCGATCGATTTTAGTCTCTCCAAACAGGGGCTATTGTTAGTGACGGTGGCCAACTCTGGTATTTCCGGGACAAATCCGATCGGCGCTGATGCCACCTATCGTTCTTTTAGTCTCGAAGCTGGGTTTATCGCGGGGTGGTTTTCCCTGTTAACGAACAAAAGTCTCAGTGCCTGTGCGATAACTTGGCATGAGCATCCAGCATCGATGCAATTTCTGGTAGGTGCGAGACCACATATCGAAACCATCGAACGCTCGGCACTTCAACAAGGCCAACTCGATCTTTCGATGCTGAATAGTTTGTAGTAGTAAAGCCGATCCGCGCTGGGTTTACCCGAATGGGATAGCACTTGGCACGCAGCGCTCGCAGGTATCGGAGCAATGACCGATACCTGCGAGCGCTGCTAGTTTGACTAGCAGCACTCGCTCAATCAGCAGACAATCAGACAGCCTTAACTTCTTCGATCGAGATATCCTGCATCTTCCCGGCAAAGTCATTTTCAGGGGTCAGGAACAACATACAGTGACATTCTTTGCGTTCGCGCATGGGGACGCAGGGACAGTTCCAGAAGGCGGCTTTGACTTCCGCTTCCTTATCCTCATAGTGACGACAGGGACACAATGGGGAACCCAGTTCTTCCTTATTTTTTGCCAGCCCTTTAATCACTACAGCAGTGACAGAAAGATCGACGCAGAAATATGTGTCGGTATTTTTAGCATAAGTTTCAGAAAAATGTCTCATCGCTTCCAGCATTTTATCGCTGGGTTCCTTTGTTTCTGCTGGATTCATAACGGTTAAATCAGTGAGTGCGCGATCGCTTGCCCTTGCATTTTACCGAAAAACTTGCCATCTGGCGATTGGTTAGCAAGTTGGTGCGGTTGGAGATCGACGATTGCGGTACGCAAGCAATCCGAACGAATGTAAAGTTTATGGAGATAGTTTGTTACAAACTAAAATATTCACAATTAAATTATAATTGCTGATAAATGCTTTGAGTGTTACGTTCTTTCGATGAGTGATTGTTAACTAAAGTTGCCGTTACTTCCTGCTCTCCCGATCGGGAGATGAGTGGTCGGTTAAACCAGCATATGATAGCAATCTATTCTTGGGAAGATTGGAGATAATTATATGGAAATCACTATTAAACTCGACGAAGAACATGCTCGTCAGCTAGCTGTCATTCAGCAGTATACAAATCAAGACCTCAACACGGTAATCGAACAAAGTATCAGCCTCTATCATCAGCAGTTACAGCCACATTATCAACTGCGATTGCAGCTAGATCGAAAATACGATTTAGTTTGTAATGTATCGGCTAATACTGTTGCTCATAATTAGAAAATAATTATAAAAATATAATTAGATCGCAATCCCTTACTCATCCTGGGGGATTTTTTAGTGACGAGCAGTGGTACTGGCTCAACGGATCGTTCGTGTACAATAACAGTTGCAGATACTTATCTATTGTCGAGCGCGCTAATGAACTTATCCCAACCAGATCCAGATCGCTTATCTACTTATTTGAACGTAGCAACAGCAGCAGCTTTGGCAGCAGGCGAAGTGTTGCAAGCTTGCTGGGGGAAATTAGAATCGATCGTCGAGAAAGGTCGTCCGGGCGATTTAGTTACAGAAGCCGATAAGCAAGCTGAAGCGGCAATCTTAGCAGTATTACAGCAGCATTTTCCCGACCATTCAATTTTGGCGGAAGAATCGGGTCAACATGGAGATACCGATGCAGAGTATTTATGGGCGATCGATCCCTTAGATGGTACGACCAATTATGCACATCAATATCCCTTTTCTGCAGCTTCGATCGGGCTATTAATTAATGGTATACCGATGGTTGGGGCGATTTATGACCCGTTTCATCGAGAGTTGTTTCGGGGTGCAGTCGGACTGGGTGCGACTTGTAACGATCGGCCGATTCATGTTTCCCAGGTTGATAAGTTAGCACAAAGTCTCTTAGTGACAGGTTTTGCTTACGATCGGCGGGAAACCGCAGATAATAACTATCAAGAATTTTGCTATCTCACGCATATTACTCAAGGCGTGCGCCGTGCGGGAGCCGCTTCGGTAGACCTCGCTTATGTCGCCTGTGGCAGGTTGGATGGTTATTGGGAGCGGGGACTCTCACCGTGGGATTTGGCGGCTGGCGTGGCGATTGTCGAGGCTGCTGGAGGTAGAGTTACGGCTTACGATCGGAGTGAGTTTGACATTCGATCGGGTCGGATCTTGGCAACTAACGGACGACTTCATGACGAACTGAGTCAAGAATTACTGCACGTCGCTAGGATCGAGCCGTGGTCGTGGTTAAAGTAGCCAAGAGGGAGTAGCCACTAAAATTTGTTTTAGTGAAAACGTGAATATTGGGTTCGGAATGGGAAGTATATAAAGTGAGGCAATATCTGGAGTCGATAAGCCGATCGTGACTCCTGCGTACAAAACCCCGATTCCTGTTGCTGCAACCCCAAGTATATGAGTTTTCAATTAGATCGCGGATTATTTCAATTTGAGTTCACAGATCGACACGCTATTTTGGGTGTCGGAGTGAATGCGGAAGAAGCGGATATTAGAGAACGTTATCAAGCTGTGGCAAGATTATTACATCCCGATAGCGGGAAATGGAAAACCGAGGCAGAGCAACAATTGGCAGTACAAATCTTTTCGCGGCTAGTGACTCATGCGTATGGGGCGTTGTCTCGCGCTTCTTTGCGCGAGGAGCAGACGATCATGCTAGAACTCATGGGTAAAAGACTGATCGAGGAAGGTAATAAAATTCAGATCGCCGATCCTTTATGCCAGCAGCTTTATCAAAGCGGTGCGGATTTCGAGCGAGTATACACTCGATTAATAAGCCAACTCGTAGCGCAACAGTATGCTAGTCTCAGCGAGAGCGAAGCTGTCATCAATCAACTTAGCGAGCTGAATATGGTGTATCTGTTGCGAAAACAGTTACAGTCTGTCCGCTCTACGCCACCGACTGCCTCAACCGCTACATTATCTGATAAGAGCAAAGAAACTACCTCATCAGAGTTATTCAAGCCATCTCCCGTCGAAGGCGCACTCCGACGTGCTGAAGAGTATATGAGTAAGAAAAATTGGACTAAAGCAGTTCAAGAATTACGGGAGGTAATTAGTGCCGAACCAAACAATGCTCGCGCTCATGCTTCGCTGGGATTGGCTTATTTACGCCAACAGCAGACTACGATGGCAAAACTTTCGATTAATAAAGCGCTGCAACTCGATCCTCGAAATCCGCAAGTGATGCAAGCAAAACAAGAGTTCGAGCGGACATCCAGTGGTGCCAATAAAGTGGCGGCTAATGGTAAAGCCGCAGCCGCTAAAAAGCCGAGTGAAGGCATGTTTGGGGGGTTCTTCGGTAAAAAGTAGTGGATTATTTGCGGAACGGGATCGCCATCCGAGTGGTGCAGAAGAAATGTTAGAACGAGTCAAAACTTGTTCTAGCAAATTAGCATAGCCACCGAGTCATTCAGTAAAAACCGCTGATGAGGAGTTCCCGCTGATATCGATCGATTAACGTCGGATTTTAGTAGTGACTAGGCAATCTTCCACTAAAATTAGAAAGTTGCCTGTTGCCAATTCAAAAACCATGACCGATCGCAATCCTGCCACGTTCCTTCCCGAACAGGGCGATAACCTCAATAGTCGCGCCAATTTTTATGCATCCGGAACGCGAGATTTGTTACCGTTAGATGTGGCACAAAAACGCTGGGTCGAACGCGGACTTCAGGATGTATTTCACCGGTGGGGTTATCATCGGATTATCACTTCCACGATCGAACGCTTAGAAACACTGATCGCAGGAGGGGCTGTCGATCGCGATACGACGATCCAAATTCCCGATGCAGAAGGCGGGATGCTCGGTTTGCGGCCTGAATTGACGGCTTCGATCGCGCGCGCAGCAGTAACGCGGATGGGGGACATGTACCCCCAAAGGTTATACTACAACGCCAATATTTTTCGCCGTGCCGATATCGAGCATCATGGGCGACAACAAGAATTTTATCAAGCTGGCATCGAACTATTGGGTGCCAGCGGCACCCTCGCCGATGCGGAAGCAATCTCGATTTTGGCAGACTGTTTGCGCGGTCTAGAAATTCCAAATTGGCAGATAATTTTGGGAGAAGCCGGATTGAGCAGCGCTTTACTAGCACAATTTCCGATCGAGTTTCAAACCCAAATTCGCCGTTGTCTGGCGCATCTCGATCGCGTAACGCTCGAACAGCTCCCGCTGACTGCCAGCCAGCAACATTTAGCACTCTCACTCTTAGATTTACGCGGTAATCCCGAGCGGGTATTGTCAAAGTTAGCCACACTCGACCTCGATGCCCACAGCAAGGCAACCATTGCCAATCTGCAAGCTTTAGTGCGTTTATTAGCCGCTAGCAGCGATCGGCCACTACCATTAGTTCTAGATTTAAGCTTGATCCAAACCTTCGATTACTATACAGGGATTGTGTTCGAGGCAGTGTGCGTCACTGACGCTAGTGCCTGTGTGCTCGGACAAGGCGGCCGTTACGATCGATTGTTAGGGTTGTATCATCCACAGGGGCAAAATTGCCCAGGAGTTGGCTTCTCGCTCGATCTCGAAGCTTTGCAACAAGTACTGCAAACTCATCCGCTCATGCCGCAAACTACCCCCAAACCGGAATGGTTGGTGGTGGCTGTTACTCCAGCGGCGGCGGCAGCGGCACTGATCTATGGGCAAAAGTTACGCTCGACTCCCGAATTAGTGCGCGTTGAAATGTTTCTCCAAGATGCGGCAGCCGAACAAATTCAACAGATCGCACGCGGACGTGGGATCGCGCGGATTGCGTGGGTGAATGAGGATGAAGTACGCGTGGAACAACTGAGATAGTCGCTCGTCATTGGCGAATATCCCGTCGATCGATAGTTCCCAATGCTACTGCCTTTAGATTTCTTGCAGTTTTTCGATGGTGCTTTGATAATCCCACTCGCGCTCTTGCTGGCGAAATAAGTTTGCAGCTGTTTGGAGATCTCGCCTAGCGCCTTGCCGATCTCCTAATTTGGCGCGGACGAGACCGCGATTGTAGTGAGCCTTCGCGTTGCTCCGATCGAGTAAGATCGCTCGATCGTAATCCTGGACTGCACCTTCTCGATCTCCCAGCCGATAGCGGACATTCCCGCGATTGAAATAACTAATCGTACTCCGATCGTCGAGGTGGATCGCCAGATCGTAGTCAGCGAGAGCACCTTGACGATCGCCTAACCGATCGCGGAGTAAACCGCGATTGACATAAGCTTTGGCGTGATTGGGATCGAGTTGGATCGTACAATTGTAGTCGGCTAGTGCGCCTTGTCGATCGCCTTCGAGATCGCGAGCTAGGCCGCGATTGTAATATTCATGTGCAATTTGAGGATGTTGGGATAAGTCTGGTTGCGAATCGAGCGGTATATCTACTTGATTATCTATATCGTCATGCATATCTTCATCTCTAAAAATGCGGTAAATGCGATCTGGGTTGAGATCGAAGCAGCGCTTCTGCTCACAAGATCGTAACCGATCGGCTCGGATAATTCTTCAGACAAATCTAGGATTGCAATCCGGTGGCAGACATGCCAGATTGTTGTAGCAGGAGTGCTCATCATCGTGAAAATCTGCGGTATAAAACAAGACAACATATACGGTCAGCCATTCGCGTAAATTTTTTTGGCTGTCGATCGTCCCAGTGTTATGATGATTTTCCGACTGATGACTGCGAGCGCATAATTGTTTGTTTCGCGGCTACGATATTTCTAGTTCAATCCAATAATTTAGCTTGAGGACGATCGATGGTGGCTGCATCTGCATCTGTTACTGACTTAGAAATTTCAGCGGCACTAGATATTAATGCCGATCTCAACTTCGATTTACCAGATCCTGAAGATGAGGCAGTAGGTGACTTCGATTTCCAGCAACGGATCGATGATGCATGGATAATTTGCGATCGATTCGATCTGCAAACAGAGATTTGGCGGGGGCGGATCTTGCGCGCCGTCCGCGATAAGGAAAAAAAAGGCGGTGACGGACGCGGACAGGGGTTTCTCAACTGGCTCAAGGATCGGGAATTGAGCAAAAGTCAAGCATATGCCTGGATCGAACTCGCGAACAGTGCCGATACATTATTAGAAAATGGCGAACTTTCGCCCTCAGCGCTAAATAAATTTAGCAAACGCGCCTTTGTCGAAACGGCCAAATCTTCGCCTGAAGTCCAGCAATTAGTTACCGATGCTGCCGAACGCGGCGATCGCATTACGCGGCGCGAAGTCCGCCAACTCAGCGATGAATGGATGGCGATGAGTTCGGATTTAATTCCTGATGAAGTCAAGGAGCAAGCTGCCTCAGGAGCTACGCCACCACGGTTTATCGCGCCCTTAGTCAGAGAAATGGAGAAACTGCCAGAAGCTCACCAAGTTGCGATTAGGGAGGAAATAGCGGCCAATCCTGATGTAGATAATATTAAGTTAGTAACGAGTAATGCCAAGAGTTTGTCGAAGTATCTCGATGCTGGGGCGCAGGTGCAAGTTTTAAATGATTCTAAGATCGATCTGCCGATGGCGCTGGAAGAAGCGATGCGCGTGGGATGTTTGCCTGTAGCTGCTGATGTGCTCAAGCAAGCGGCGCAATTGGAACAGACGATGACCAAGTTTTACCTGACTTGGAAGCGGTTGGGGAGTTTAGTCGATCGCTTGTATGTGGATACTGGTGCGAGTACGCCTAATTTGCGATCGCTGATTGCTTGTGTCGAGCGGCTCTCTAGCGAAATCGTGGAGGTTCCACTCGATGACTCTGGAGAAAATTCGATCCGGCTACGCGTAATGACTGGAGAATAGCGAGCTGTTGGGTTCCGGCAGCAATTCCAAATTCGGAAATTCTTGAGGAGTGCGACATTGGCTAGCCCTCTCCCAGAATTGGGAGAGGGGGCAAGCAACTTGGCTTCTCGCTCCCCCAACCCCTGCTCCCAATTTTGGGAGTAGGGGTTGGGGGATGAGGGCGAACCACTGAAGCGACCTCCAATTGGTTTTGAATTTGGAATTGCTGGGGTTCCGGTTCACGAGATCGACTCATTAATCGGGAATCTGTCGATTAGCTGAATCGCACGTCGGGCATTTGCTTGCACTGCATCGCTAGCATGGGGCACATACGGAATCTGTGACAACAGATCCACCGTACGTCGTAACATCCGGACGATATCGCCCTCATCCAAATTCGTGTTACTACACAGCTCCGGCCACGTTACGCCCAACGCCCAGTGTTCCACAATTCCCACTAACTCATACTCCATCCATACGGGTAGAGCCACCTGATAGCGCCGCTGGACTTGAAATAACTGCCTGCGTGTCCCCCGCAATGCACTCAACGTCATCACTACTTCATCCGCCGGATCGTAATTCGTCCAACTGTCAGAACGTGGGGTTTCCGACACTAGCGCACAAATAATTGCCGCCAGATGATGAGGGTCTAAGTTATCCAAATAGCCAGATCGCAGCGCTAGCGCAATCCACAACTCATTATCGCCGCGAATGGCCGCAGCGGCTTCGCCAATCTGAGTCGGAATTATCCCCTGCAATCCGCCAACTTGACGCAATACCTCAATCAGATTGAGAAATTCTTGCCAGTGACGCGCTAATTGTGTTTGGAGTGTATCTTGCTGTTCGTGGATCTCCTGTTCGAGTACTGCCTGACGACGATAGCGTTTGAGCAGTGTTGCAGGATTGCCCCATTCCCAGACCGGATGATTTTCTAGCTTGGTTTTGAGCTTGGCGACAGTTTCTAGTTGCGCTTTCATCTCGGCTGTTAAAGGGGACTCCACATTGGGAATGCTGCTGGCAATTTCAGCCGTTAAATCCATCCCCTTGCGAACTTGCCCTGGTTTTAAGGGCATATCTGCTGGCGGTAGCAACGAAACCACCGGCGGCACGCGGTTTCTCCCGGTATAATCCGACCAATGCTTGTGAACGGCAACAACATCCTGATGATTCACGACATACCAGCGGTTGTCCTGTCCCAAACAAACTAATGCGGGTTTATATCCCGAACCAGCGATTTTAGTCACTAATACCGCTGATATCGGTGTAGCTACCGGAACGTGCTTACCCTTAAGACTGAGGATCGTCCCTGGCAAAACTGTCGATAACTGTTTACCCACCTGTCCAGCTTGCACCTGTTCGGTATAGAGCTGGAGATTTTTAAGCTGATTTTGGTCTAGCTTGAGCTGAGAATGACAAGTTTCATAATCAGCTAAGACCTCGCCATCGACCTTACTCAAAGATTCTTGGAGATTTAGCAACTCCAGCCGGATCTCGTTAATCTTTTGCTGCTGGGGTTGGAGATGCAGACTCTTGGTAAACTGGCCGAAACTGCGTTCGACTAATTCTCTAGCTTCTTCGAGATTATGAGTTTGGAGCAGGTTCAGCACCATCCCATAGGTCGGCGTAAATTGACTCACCAGCGGGTCGGCTGCTGCTGTAGCAAAATCGCTCGCTTCCTTCGCCCCCTCAAATCTCGTCTGAGTGGTCACCACATAGCCCACCACGTCTTTACCGCGTCGTCCGGCACGTCCGGCCATTTGTAAGAATTCCGAAGCCGTTAGCAGACGATGTCCTTGGTCTGTGCGTTTCGAGAGACTGGAAATCACTGTCGTCCGAGCGGGCATATTAATTCCCGCCGCTAGGGTTTCAGTAGCAAAGACGACTTTAATCAAGCCCTGAGCGAACAATTCCTCAACTAATACTTTCCAGGCGGGCAGAATCCCCGCATGGTGAGCGGCGATCCCGCGATACAGTGGCTCTACTTGTCCGGCCCGCGCAGCATCGGGATTTTTGGCGAGAAATTCATCGATTCTGGACTTAAGCTGGGCAGTTTCAAAATCGTTGACTAGCTTCATGCTCGCCATATCAGCAACCGCCTTATCACACCCCCGCCGACTGAAGATAAAGTAAATAGCTGGCAACATCTCGCGCTCGGCTAGCTTGCTCACGACAAACCCGATACTCGGCACATCGTCACTTTTGCGGCTGCCAGAAGGACGGCTGGATTTTAGTTTGGGATTGAGCTTGGCAGTATGCAGATCTAATAATGGTAAAATCCCTTTGGGGTTGACAAAGTGAAACTCCAAAGGGACGGGACGAAAATCGGAATAGATGAGTTCGGTCGCTCCGTGGACGGCACTTATCCAGTCGGTGAGTTGTTGGCTATTGGCGACGGTGGCGGAGAGCGCGACGAGTTGAATATGCGGCGGACAGTAAATAATCGATTCTTCCCAGACTGTACCGCGCTGTTTGTCATTCATGTAATGACATTCATCTAGCACTACTGCTTCGACACCAACCATCGAAGTGCCAACTTCGCCGATGCGGGTACCGTAAAGCATATTGCGGAAAATTTCAGTCGTCATTACCACGATCGGGGCATCTCGATTGATGGAGATATCACCAGTCAACAAGCCAACATTATCTTCGCCAAATTCGGCGCGGAAGTCACGATATTTTTGATTGGATAAGGCTTTGAGCGGGGTAGTGTAAAATACTCGACGTTGCTGTCGGATCGCGCGATGGATCGCGTACTCGCCGATTAGGGTTTTACCGGAGCCTGTGGGGGCACAGACGACAACAGATTTGCCTTGGTTGAGTGCATCTACCGCCTGAAGTTGAAATCGATCGAGTGAAAATGGAAAAATTTCTTGCAGTTGGTCGTTAGATATCGCGGAGGTGGTCATAGCGGTTAACTTCACAGGCGGTGACGCAAGGCTGAATTGTGGCGGTAGCTAAATCTCGATACCTTATAGTATATTCTGATTTACTCGTAGCCGCGATCGCAGATTCTGTGCTTGATGATAAGTATGTGCTCCAAATGCGATCGATCGAGTTGTAGTTAATTTATATTCGTGATAAAGCAGTCTAATCTTCTTCATCCAATGTAGCTTCATGCAGATAGTATAAATCGTGTTCTTCCACTGCAGAGAAACTGTCTTGCTGTGATGATTTATTGATAGATGAAATTTTCTGCCGATCGACAGATTCGCCACGATCTCGCCATGTTTGCCATGCCGCCTTTACACCCACCCAAACGCTTTTTGTCGTGCTCTGAATATTTCCCGCCTGTTGTTTGGCCTCGACAATACCTCGATCGACTTGTTTGACTACCATCGAGGCACTCTGTACCCCTTGAGCTACTTCTTCACCCAGATCGCTAAGTTCCAATCCTGCCAGTCTGATGGCTTCGAGCGTCGGGGGTAATTCCCGATCGAGTCTGTCGAACAATTTTTCGGCACTGCGCGCCGCTCGCGATACATCTTGAATTGCTGGAAATGCAGCAACAAGTAGTGCTGTCAAACTGACAGCAACCATCAGGGTCGAGCATCCAAGTAGAAACAGCGGATCGATAGAATACAAAATGTGGGAGTGTAGGGAAAGGGGAAACGCCAAGAGTAACTATGCTCTAGTCACTCTGAATCTTCAACTTCAGCACTCGATCGGCGATCGGGTGGAAGTTTTGGCTCATGCGGGCGCACGGATTGACTAGCAACGATTCCCGCCGCGATCGCGTTGGCAAGTCGATCGAGTGTATCCTGCCAGCGATCGCTCGCCGCAGCCGAAAGCCGATCTGCTTGAAATTTGACGCTACTGGAGACATCTTCAGCCATTTGAGGGACTGCTGTGGCCGTTTTTTTGAGCAGCCTGCGGGTATCTCGACCTTTGCGCGGTGCTGCCAGCAATCCAGCAACAGTACCGATCGCTGTTCCCAGGATTACTCCACCGATAAATGTGTCGCGATTTTTATCTGCCATAGCTCGATGATTACCCAACCGATTGTACTATTTTAGATCGATTTCCGTCTTTTCCTGCGCCCTTGCCATAATACCCAGCAAATGGTCCCATTAATACAGAACATGTACAGCGGATAGATCGCCACTTGCCAGCTCCAGCGATCGATCGCGAGGACGTTGAGTGTGTTTGCCACAAAAAATAACACCCAAGCCAACAAATCTTCTCCATGCGGATCGATTAAAGATTTCCGGAGTGTGGGGAGAGCGCCTAACAAATCTATGCCGATATTTATTGCCAGTGCCAGATCGGGAGATCGACAGATGCCCCATAACAACAGACTTAGCCCAGCGCCTAACAAACAAATTCGATCGAATCTAGTCCAACCACCTTGCCCGAATTTAATCCCGAAGATAGAAGTAACTAACGGCCCGATGATATAGCTAAGCGGCACCCAAATTGTGGCATTGGCACCAGCGGAGCGATAGCTGGCAGCAATAATTATCCCCACCACCAACCAAATCCACCATGTCGCCCGATTCGGACGAGTTCTACCCTGCCAAATCGCTACCCAGTAAGGGATAAATCCGACTAGCGCACAAATCCCCGCAATCGCTCCAATACTGTCTTGAAGTGTCAGTTGTCTTGCTCCTAATTTAATCGTGCCGTAGTTAGCGATCGCGTTCGATTTAACAATTATTTATTCCAGGGGTTCGCTGTCTGTCTCCACAGGCGGCCGATCTGGCTGCTCGACAGTTGCCCGCAACCGTTGCCAGACAGTAATCGTCAACAGCGACGCAATCCCTACAGCCGTTACAACGATCGCAGTTTGGCGAATGCCCTGCATCCGCATTGCAATCAGACCGCCAGCTAAGTTAACCGCCCATAAAATAACTGCTGAATGCCGCTGCGAAAATCCTTGGGCTAACAGGCGGTGATGCAGGTGATCTTTGCCTGGAGTACTCAGTGGATTTTTTCCTGATAGCAGCCGCTTGATAATCACTTGGCTGGTATCGACAACAGGGACTAGTAGGAGTAAAACTGTTGGTACGAGGGAAGTAATCGTGCTCACTTTGCCACCACCCAAAATACTTGTTGCTGCTAATACATAGCCTAAAAAGTAAGCGCCAGCATCTCCCAAAATAATCCGTGACGGATGGTAATTGTGACGGAGGAATCCTAATGCCGCCCCACCGATGCCAGCGGAGATGAGTGTTGCTGCGGCTCTAGTTTCAAATTGACAGGATGTTGCGAGCAGCATCATCGCCGTAATAAAGCTCACGCCACCAGCCAATCCATCGATCCCATCCATCAAATTTACGGCATTGGTAATCCCGACGACCCATAATACGGTAAAAATCACCGATAAGATCCCGTCGATCGGTGCGCCGAAATACACGATATGAATTTGAATCCGACAGACTACTAATAATAATGCGACTAAAACCTGTACTAGGAGGCGAAATAGTGGCGGTAGGCCATCTTTGACTTGATCGTCGATAAATCCGACAATGACTAATACCGAGCCACCGAGTAAGATTGCCAACACCGCCACCTGAACTTTGGCAATGACGATCGGTGACAGACAGCCAGCTAAAATAGTGGCAGCGATTACACCTGCATAAATTGCCAATCCGCCAGCATTTGGCAAAGGTTCTTTATTGAGTCGGCGAGCATTGGGCTGATCCGCCCACCCCACTTCGATCGCAAAGGTGCGTACCTTGGGAATAAACAGGTAAGTCACGATCCAGGCGAACATAAAGGTGAGGATCACGGATAACCATCCGCGCCCAAAAGGATCGGCAACACCGATCGAATGCATGAAATTTTCAAAAGTCATGTAAATCCCTAGTTAGATCGATCGTGGCTGTGCGTGTGTAAGTGCCTGACTTGACATTCATCGGGAAGATCGGTTACTTCGGTCGGCGCACAAGTCATGCAAACTCCAAAAAATTCCAGTGTGTGGTAATAAATTTTAAATCCATGGAGTGACTCCAATCTGCGTTCTAACTGTTCTACTGGGCACTCATCGATCGGGATCGATTGCCCGCAGTGCAAACAAGTCAGATGGTGTCGATCTGCTTGCACACAACTATACAATGATTCGCCAGTAGGTAATGTCCGACCTTGAATTATCCCTTCCAATTTTAGACTCTCAAGAGCACGGTAGATTGTGGCTAGTCCCACAGCTCGATCGCGCGTGCGGAGTTCGACATAAATATCTTGTGCGGAAATTTCGCGATCGAATTGCTTCAGGAGTTGTAAAATACGTTCTTGGCTGCGAGTGCGATCTGATTTCATCGAAACATTATGGCTGATAAAGAATGAATAATGAATGCCGAACTACTCTTACCATTGCCGCGTCGTGTTTTATAATCTAATGATGCCCATTCATACACCACACAGCGCTACAGCAACAATCTAGATTTGGGACTGGGATTCACAAGATCGCTAACAGCCAAGCTTGGTACTAGTATAAGATCGTGACAGTCGATCTCCCGATCGGGCTGCCGCCTATAAATTATCGCAAACTTGAGGAGTCCCGTTGAAGCAAAAATATCACGCCCGTATCTATGTTACCCTGCGTCCCTCCGTCCTCGATCCCGCAGGTACAGCAGTCCAGTCTGGGTTAGAACACATGGGCTATACTGATGTCGAAAGCGTCCGCATCGGCAAATACATCGAAGTCAATCTCAGCGCCACCGATGAAGCACAGGCACACACTCAACTAGACGAAATGTGCGATAAACTGTTCGCCAATCCCGTCATCGAGAATTATCGAGTGGAGTTAGGGGATAGTGAACAGTGAACAGTGCTAGTAAATTCCCCTCCTCGGAGCGGTGCGCGCCCGTCGGGTTTCCCGACGCGAAAAGCGCACCAAGACAGGGGTGCCCGACAGGGCGGGGTGGTTCAGATCTCCGCATATCACTAAATTAATCCCTCCCTCCCACACTCTCCCCCCAATCCTCCTGTGAAATTCGGCATTATTATCTTTCCTGGCTCTAACTGCGATCGCGATGTGGTATATGTCACCCGCGATTTGCTCGGACAACCTACCCGCACGATCTGGCATGAAGAAACCGATCTACATGATGTAGATGTAGTGGTCGTTCCAGGTGGTTTTAGTTATGGTGATTACCTGCGCTGTGGTGCGATCGCCAGATTTTCACCGATTATGAAACAAGTTGTCGCTCATGCCCAGAGTGGTAAATATGTCTTGGGTATTTGTAATGGGTTTCAGATCTTGACTGAAGCTGGATTGTTACCTGGGGCGCTAGTTCGCAATCGAGACTTGCATTTTATCTGCGATCGCGTCCCGATCCAAGTCGAACGTACCGATTTACCCTGGACTCAGGGCTATACTAGCGATACAGAAATAACTCTCCCGATCGCACATGGTGAAGGCTGCTATCATGCCGATCCTGACACGCTCGCCGATCTCGAAGCCAATGGCCAAGTTCTATTTCGCTACGCTGGCACCAATCCGAACGGCTCGTTAAATAATATCGCCGGAATTTGCAATAAATCCAAAAATATCTTAGGTATGATGCCCCATCCCGAACGCGCCGCAGATCCCCTGCTCGGTAACAGCGATGGGATTCATTTATTTAAAAGTCTGATCGGTTAAAGGTATACTGCTTAATCCAATTCAAGTATGTTAATTCTGGTTGATCGAACATTTTTCCGGTATTAGGTGGAAAGTTGTCCATCTAACTAGCCTAAATGGGGGTATTCGGCCGACAGTATCAGTCTAAATAAGAGTTGTCCCTCATCGGTAATGCTATCGAGACATACTCATCTACATTAGGCTGTGATTGCAAAGATTATCGAAACATTGCCTAATATTATGGAATCAAAATCACCAAAATCTCTACCAATCGAAAAGCAAGAAGTGTTTGTAGACGCTCAACTATATACATCTTTTAATTTGGAGGGACAAGAAGAAGAGGATCTAAACAAGTTTTTTCTGGTTCTACCGAACTTACTATGCTAAATCAAGGATTGAAATGCCATGCTAGCAAACTTCTGATCTGAAAATTCTCAAAATTTCTAAACCCATATCCCATTCTTTTTATTAGCTTGAGTTTATTGTTAATTCCTTCGACGACTCCTTGAGTTGTTCTATTATCAAAATAGGCAATTATTTCACCAATCCATCTTTTAATAGTTCCACAACTCTTGGGGAATTTCCCACAAGCATTCTTGAGCCAGTCACACAAGCTTATTAGCCCATTTCCCCAATCTGTTTTTGATTCAAATATATCTCTAAATAACTCTTTTGTTTTGTGCATTGCTGCTAATTCTGGAAAAACGTCTCCAATCTCTTTCAACTTCTCTTTTTGCAATTCATTCAAATCCGCTTCGTTTTTGAGTATTGCATATTTACTGTGAGTTAATGCTGCTAATTTCTTGTTCTTTTCATCTTTGTTCTTCACCCTCTCAGCCTCTCTTTTGATTTTAATTCTCTCTCGATCTAACTCTTCATTTATCTGTTTCATTACATGAAATCTGTCTCCAACCACTTCAGCATTTGGTATCAATTCATTTACCAGACTTTTGTATGATGAAAATAGATCGATACTTACTTCTGTAATTTGGTTCAAAACCTCCGAACCCCAAGACTTCAAGCACTCACCAATACATTCTTGAGTCCTTTTTGGTAAGATGGCTATTAACTCTCTTTTTTCTAGATCTACTAACACCGCACAATAGTTTTTTTGCCCTTTAACAAAGGCAATTTCATCAATTCCTAGTCTGGTTAAATTCTCTGGCTTTTTTTGCACTAGATTTACCCCAGCTTTTTTGATTATTGTCTCCACTTCTTGCTCACTTAATCCATTTCTTTTGGCAACACTTTTAATATCACTAGCTAGACTCTCTTCGACAATCTTCTGCTTCATTCGCTCGGTGAAATGACTTCTCTTTTTGATGAAATTTAATTCCTCACTGAATTTTCGACCACAACTCATACACTTGAATTGACGACGATTAATTTTAAGGTAAACATCATGTTCACCGAATGGTAGATCTCTCACTGTTAATTGGTGATTCTCATGAAGTTTATTACTTTCAGTTCCACAATGAGGACACACTGCTTTTAATTGCTGATTTTCTAGATAAATAAAATAACCGATTTCATCTAAGATCTTATAAGCAGTGACGGTCATTCCGTCGATATTAAGAATTTCATTAATGGTTTTTAGTTGCGATTTGGATGACATAATGCAATTCAAGCTTATTTGTTGCCAGAAATCAAGATCTTACTATTCTATAATAAAATCTGTCATTTATGCTGCACCAAGCTTCCATAACTCAAAATTATCAATTTTGTCAATTAAACTTGATTCTTATCCACTACTTAGCATAGCAAGTTCGGTAGAGCCTTTTTTCTTGGAGGTGGAACAGTAGATGCTTGGTGTCCTATATGTCGATGCCATAGTGTCTTCCACATCAAGAGCCAGCTAGCCTCAGATGGCGAGAAGGAGAAAAAACTTCCACACCGTGGAACAATTATTATTGAAGCTGTGTGTGGGCGCGGAGGTATAAACAGCTATCAAGGGTGCAGGTCGATTTTTAATACGGTTTTTGTGAAAGATGCCTCTGAAATCATCAAGATAGGTCAGAATCCTTCAGCAGCAGAGTTAGAGTTTGGATCGCTTGATGAAGCTTTTGATAAAGAGTTGTCTGGATCATTTAGAAGAGAATTAGGTACCGCAATTGGTCTTTATGCTCATGGTGTTGGAATAGGTTCCTTCGTTTATCTCAGAAGGATATTTGAAGCCCTAGTTGAGGAGGCTCATCAAGTTGCCCGACAAGATGAGAACTGGGATGAGTCTAAATATCATCGGCTAAGAGTATCTGAAAAACTTGATCTCCTTAGAGGTTACCTTCCTTCAAGACTAGTCCAAACTGCTCATCTTTATGGAATACTTAGTCTGGGAATACATGAACTTTCAGAAAAAGATTGTTTAGAAAGCTTTGAGCTTGTCAAGGGCGCGATTGAACTTATTTTAAAAGAGCGCCACGAAGTAAAACGATATGAAAATTTAGTTAAAGGAGTTAGTCAGAAATCTCAAGAACTTCAGCAAAATGCTTCTTCTAAACAACTGAATAAAAAGCCGAGACCAAATGCCTAACAACTGCTTTGTGTTGGATCGAACGACTCGATACTTTGGCTAGAGCTATGTCCCCTATCCCCTAACGACAAATATGGTGTAGCTTGGATCGTATGTATCGATCGATCTGCATCCTCCTCACTAATGATTAATCCCCAGATTCACCGCACCCAGACAGCCAACGGGATCGTAGTCCTGACGATCGCCAATCCCGCAGCAGATATCGTTTCTGGGAAATTTTTCGTGCCAGCAGGGAGTAGATGGGAAAGTGAAGATCGATCTGGGTTGGCTCATCTACTCACATCGTTACTGACAAAGGGAACGCAGCGGTTGTCGGCGCTGGAAATAGCCGATCGGATCGAGTCAGTTGGGGCGGGATTGGGTGCAGATGTGACGACTGATTATCTCCAGTTGAGTATCAAGACAGTTAAGTCGGATTTACCAGATATATTCAAGTTAGCTGGCGAGATTCTGCGTACGCCATCTTTTCCCGAAGCGCAGATCGAACTCGAACGTAAATTAACCCTTCAAGCCATTCGATCGCAAACCGAGCAGCCATTTAATAACGCCTATCGTCAACTGCGCGAATCTCTCTATGCCGCACATCCGTATGCTCGATCGCCACTCGGCACGAGCGATACAGTCAGTCAAATTACCCGTCAGGACTTGGTTGACTACCATCAAACTCATATTCGACCCGATCGACTAATTATCTGCCTTGCTGGGCGAATTACCCCTGATGAGGCGATCGAGTTAGTGACTCAAGTATTTGGTGATTGGGCGCAGCCGGAGCGCGAACTGCCGACTCTTGCGACGACAACAGTTATTTCCCAACCGCAGTATTTATTAGAACATCAAGCTACCCAACAATCGATCGTCATGTTGGGTTATCTCGCCCCAGCCATGCACGATCCGCATTGCATTCCGCTCAAGCTAATTAATAGCTATTTAGGAAATGGGATGTCGAGTCGATTATTTGTCGAATTGCGGGAGAAGCGAGGACTAGCCTACGATGTATCGGCTTTTTACCCGACTAAATTAGATACTTCGCACTTTGCTGTATATATGGGCACTAACCCTAGCAATACGCGTGTCGCTGTCAGTGGTTTGCGAGCGGAAGTCGATCGACTGTGCATCGAACGGCTCCCCGTCAGCGAACTCCAAGCTGCCAAAGACAAACTGCTCGGGCAATATGCCTTGGGCAAACAAACTAACGGACAATTAGCCCAAACCTATGGTTGGTATGAGCTAATGGGTTTGAGTATGGATTTCGATCGGCAATTTAGCACGGAAATTCAGTCGATTACTCCAGTTCAGCTCCAAACTGTGGCGGAGAAATACCTCGGCGACCCCTATATTTCGATCGTTAGTCCGAAAGAGCATAGTGACTAGCTACTATTTTTACTCCCTTACCCCAACTTCCTCGGTTCTGACCACCGAATTAAGTCCCCAAACATGTTCTACCTCCACCTGTTGATGGGTGCAGACATCCTCTAAGAGTTTATGCTGCGATAAAGCTTTGCGGAGGGTAACGATCAATTGTTGTACCCGTTCTCGGACGATCGGATCGCGATCGGCCGATCGCATACTTTGACGTTCGAGAACTTGGAGAATCAATTCGTAATGGACGAGTGAAGGTAGTGTAATTCGATCCATGAATATGCCGTCACCTTGTACCGAACGGATCGGTGATTATTGGAGTGGATAAATTTCAGCGTAGATTATGCTGCAAACAAATCGATGAGCGCTTGGCCGGGATCGTCTTGCTTTACTAATGATTCCCCAATTAGGACGGCATTAACACCAGCATTAGCTACTATTTTAAGATCTTCAGCAGTGTGTATTCCCGATTCACTCACAATTAATACCCCACGATCTGATAATTGTTGTTGGCGCGTAGCCAATAGAGTACAGGCGTTCTGTAAGTCTACACTAAAATCGGCAAGATTGCGGTTATTAATCCCAATTAGATTCACACCCTCTAATGCTAACACTCGATCGAACTCCTCCGCCGTATGGACTTCAATCAATGCAGTCATCCCTAATCCGCGCACGATCTTGAGAAAATACTTAAGATCTTTATCGTCCAAAATTGCGGCAATCAATAGCACCGCATCCGCACCATGCACGCGGGCATAATAAATCTGGTAAGGGTAAATGATAAATTCTTTACATAGCAAGGGTAAATCTACTGCTTGGCGCACGTTCTGGAGATTTTCAAAGCTACCCTGAAAAAACTTGCGATCGGTCAATACCGACAAACAACTTGCACCACCACGCTGATAAGCTTTGGCGATCTCTACCGCATCAAAATCTGCCCTAATTACTCCTTTACTCGGCGAAGCCTTCTTTACCTCGGCAATAACCGCAGGATTCGTCTTTCCCTGACTTAGAGCACCGATAAAGTCTAGCGGTGGTGACATCTCTGGTACTTGTTTTTGTAATGTCTCCAAGGGCATCCGCTCGCGCATCTGGGCAACTTCCCGTTCTTTGTACCAGACAATTTCTTCTAAAATATGTTCTGGTTGATTGTCTGGAACGACGATTTGATATTCGAGATGGCTGACGCTGATAGCAGAACTGGGAGGACGACGACGAATTTTCATGATTTCGGGAGTGTGTGTAACCAAAACTTAATGCTAAGAACCATTATCGGCTGGATGAAGCTGTATTGCCAGCGCCGCTTGAGTCAACGATCGATCTATTCTAATTACGTAACCTAAGTTGCTACCTATAAACAAAGCGGTTAGAAACCGCTCCTCGAAATGCAAAGTCCGCCTTCGCGGACTGACGATCCTAGTCCGCGAAGGCGGACTTTGCATCATTAGCCACGATTTCAATCGTTGGCATTCTACAGGTAGCAACTTAGGTTACGTAATTAGAATAGATCGATCGGATGATTCGTGGTCGAAAGACTCTAGCTATCGGGATTATTACAGCAATGCTGGTCATCGCATTTGCCGTGAATAGTCTATATTCTATGGGAAGCTGTCAAAAGCAAGCTTCAATTAAGACGATCGATGAAACAGGCGGCAAGGATTCTCGAATTGGATTCTCCAGTTCTTTGATACTCTTTGCCGCAAATATTATCTCCTTTCCTGATTTACCTGCGGAATGTGGGTTTAATCGTATCAGTATCGGCAGTAATATTCCCGCCGCGCCCAGCACCATTACTATCAACCGTTATTAATGCACCATTTTGAATATTCACATTCCGACTATTTACGGTAATATCGCCACCCTTGCCAGTAGAGTTTGCGGGCGATCGTTTGCCGCTACTCCCAAAACTCTACCTGTTGCTCTAAGATCTAGCCGTTCGCTTCTTGCTTTCATTGCCAATGAGATGCTCGACTCAGATCCTAGCCATTTGTCTAGGATAATTTCTCCCCATTTTTCCGGTGCAAACTGTAGAGATCGCTCAGCACAATAAGAGCAGTAAATCGATCGCCGTTCGAGCGGAGCAATTTTATGTCTTCATTATCAGAACTATCGAATAATTTAGCCGAGATCGTCGCCCATGCTGGCGGTGCGGTAGTAGCAATTAAGACCGATCGCCGGTTTGCACCGAGTGGCATTCACTGGCGCAAGGGCATCATCGTCACCTCCGATGAGTCGCTTCAGAGCTATGATGGCATCTCCATCGTCGATCCCAACGGTCGTACCGTCCCAGTAACCCTATTAGGTCGCGATCCTAGCACCGATGTCGCTGTATTTAAGCTAGAAGATAACGATATTCCCATCGCAACCATTAGCGCGGCGGCCACCCTGAAGGTTGGCCATCTCGTCCTAGGAGTGGCAAGGAGCATCGAAGGGGACGTGCGATCGACAATGGGCACCATCAGCGTCATTACCGGTAGCTGGCAGAGCATGAGCGGTGGCACGATCGATCGGTACATTCGTCCGGATATTACCTTCAATCCTGGCTTTGCGGGGGGTGCGCTGGTAGATGCGGCGGGGCAGGTAGTGGGGATGAATACCTCCGGACGACGGGGTACGGCGTTGACAATTCCGGCGGAAACGGTAGATCGCGTTGTCGAGCAATTGACGACGAAGGGGCGGATCGTTCGGGGTTATTTGGGCGTGGGAATGCAACCCGTGCGCTTGCCGCAGAATCTTGTCACCACACTTAATTTGGCTAATTCACATGGGGTAACGCTCGTCAATGTCGAACCCAATAGTCCTGCCGATCGCGCAGGGATGTTGTGGGGAGATGTTTTGGTTACGCTCGATGGCATCGGGGTGGGCGATCCTGGTGATGTGCGAAGCATCCTCAATCACGATCGGATCGGTCAAACTATCCCCGCACAATTAGTTCGAGGCGGTAATGTGGTGGAATTATCGGTCACGATCGGCGAACGAGCGGTCTAGTAAATCGATGGTTAATTAAGTCAGTTAAAAAAATCACCGATTATTGCGCTCGATCGCAATTTATCTATTATCAGATCGCGATCCACAGCCAGTTTTCAAACTGGCTATTTTGGCTGCCGATCGCTGTCGATCGGGCGTAAGATTGGCATACCGAAATAAATCAGTTGCAATTTTCCGGAAGAGTGGCTCTGGTGTAGGCTGGGAAATTCTCACCTGCTCGATCTGAGCCGATTATAGTCGAATAAATATATCTATAAATTGAGGCAAAAGAGCGCAACTATGGCCGCACCACCCGATCGATCTTTCTCACTGGACTTAAAAATAGATCCAGATAATCCTCACCTCTTGACTGGATTGGAAAATTGGTTGGAGTTGGGACTGATCGACGATCGCCAGATCCGCGATGTAGCTAGACTTTTTCTAACTTGCCGATTACCGTCAGTCGTCGCACCCAGTATTATCGAGGAACTTCAGCCACAGACAGTTAGCAGGTATCTAGAAGAGCCGATCGCGGCCAAGCGTCGTCAGCCTTCGGTCTTGGGCACGATTTGGGCTGCCTTTAAAGATGAGTTGAGCGTGCGGTGGTTGCTGTTTTTGGGTGTATTTTTAGTCATCCTCTCTTCAGGTGTATTAGCTGCGACTCAATGGCAACGGTTTCCGGCTTGGGGGCAATATGGAGTGCTCTGGGCATACACGATCGCGTTTTGGGGCGTGGGCTTGTGGGCGCGGGGACAGGCGGGGTTGTCGCTGACGGCGAATACGTTGCAGATCGTCGCGCTGTTACTGATTCCCGTGAATTTTTGGGCGCTCGATTCGTTCCAGTTATGGCACAATCCCTGGGAATGGCTGACAGCAGGGTTGGCGATAGTATCGCTATCGGCACTTGCCTATTTAGATCTTCAGCAACGCCAGCAAAAATCGGGGTTGAGCCAGATTGCCATCGGTTATTTAGGGTTGAGTTATCTGGAGTTGGGTTGGCAGATTCCCTCCTGGGCAACAATTTCGGTGTATTTAGGCGCGATCGGTGGCGTGAGCTTGTGGCAACGACGGCACCAAATTTTTGGAGAGCGCCAGCAATGGCAAAGTCTGGCGATTTATAGTCTGGCAATGCTGCTATTACGGGCGTTATTTATCGTGCATTTGCCCGCGCACAACTTTGGACTGGCGATCGGGATTATCGGTTGGCTGGTGGCGCAGTGGGGACTACAGGAGTGGATAAAGATCGATCGGATCGATGCATTACTAACTCGCTCTAGTACGGCGACTGTTTCCAGAACTCAGTATTTATCGCAGCGTCGCACGACGGCGGAGGGGTTAGCCCGCAATTATCACGCAGTTGCGGCTTTGCTACTGTTATTGGGCTGGCTCCTGGCAATGAGTCAATGGGGCAGCACCCTACCGCAGGGTTCGTCTTGGCAGCCTCTAGCAGTGGATGGGCTGGTCCTGCTATGGTTGGGACAACGGTTACAGCGACGGAGCTACTATAGCGATCTTACCTGGCTGTTTGTCGTCGGGTTGCAAACCTACGGGCTGAGTTTTGCCATCGCACCCGATCTGATTCCGCTTGCCAAGTGGGATTTTTGGTCGTACTTATTGCCGATCTTTGGAGCAAATGCGCTCTGGGCGGGAACGCTAATCGGGATGCCCTATTTATGCCTGTGGATTGGCATCTCCGAGTGGCTCGATCGCATCGATCGAGTTAAATTAGCGCAGACAGCCGAAGTTCTAGTTTTTGGCTATGGGTTCCTCTTAAACATTCTCAGTCTCCCCAATCACTTGGGGCTGTTGCTAAATCTGGCGATTTCCACGCTGGCATTGATTTATCTGACCCATCGACGGACAGCAGTCAGAACCCCACTTATTTACATTACGCATTTCTATGGCTTGGCAACGATCGCGTTAGGCATAGGCTATATTTTTCCAGAATTGCAGACGAATAGCGCAATGTGGGGAACGGTAGCTGTCAGTTTGGCGATCGGGGAATGGCTGGTTTCAACCTTACCGGCTGTGTCTGGTAGTGTCCGCGATCGGTGGTATCGCAGCGCTTGGCATTACGCTCTGGGGCTATCGGCGGTTAGTTATTTGCTGTATTTATCTGTCGATCTCGATCCGTTGATTTGGGCGTGGTTTTCAGCCCCCATCGCTTTAACTTGGCTGGGATACAGACGATTGCCCGCTCTGGCGATCGAGATTCCTCGTTTGCCCTGGCAGATCGCGCGACAAGAAGAAGCGGCAACTTTCAGCGTAGCTAGTCTCATCCTCGCGCAAGGTTTGACGATCGCTAGTCCAAACTGGCGGTTATGGGGTTTGGGCATCTCTGTCGGCTTGATGTTCTTCAATGTCCGCCGATTGCGAATCTTACCTGTGACGGTAATTCACGTCGGCTTTGGATTAGGTACGATCTCCTGTTTATTAGAACGGTGGCTATCGGTCTCGACTTGGCCGATAATCGGTGCGATCGTCTGTGTGGGATTGTGGCTGGCTGCTGCACAATTGCGCCGTCGAGACAACGATCTAGCCCAGTTATACGCTCGATCGAGTGACGGGTGGGCGCTGAGTTTGAGTAGTGTTGGTGTGGCGATCGGGACAATGATTTATGCCGCTAACTATCTGCCCTGGTGGAATATCTCATCGTGGCAATGGCACCATCCGAGCATTGCAATTTCTGCGGCAATTTTAGCGATCGGCTTATGGTATAAAGATAAATCGCTCGCTCAAGCCTGGACTTTGTGGGCGATTAACTGGACGCTGCAACTAGGCATCGCCGAACTCATCCATCTACTAGGCGGTAATCCACTAACACTCGCGATCGTCGATATCGCGCTCGCTTTCCCCTTATTCTTCCTAATTATTCCCCTCCTCGGAGGGGTGCCCGCCAGGGCGGGGTGGGTTCCGGTGCCCGTCAGGGCGGAGTGGTTTCCGGCAATCCGCCTTCTCCCCTGGTTTTATACACTCTTAGGGATGGTCTTACGCCTACCCTACTTTAATTCCTATACCGGCGCACTAGCGATCGGGACAGGCATCATCAGTCTATTAGTAGGCTGGCGAGCGGTAAGTTCTGGGATCGCTTATTTCGGCTTCTTGACGAGCGCGCTGGGCTGCTACGAACTGGTTACCTACCAGATCTTGCAAGCACCCACAGGGGGAAATATCGCTGATGCCCTGACGATCTATGGCTTAGTTACTGCCATCCTCGCGCTCGGCTATCGCCTGTCGATCTGGTGGTGGGAGCGACGTGGCCATACTACCTGGCTGAATTTACCCCTGGATCGATCGAAAACAGTCGCACACATTCATTGGATCGGGGCGAGTGGTTGGAAAATTGCCGCAGCATTAATCCCGTTGTCGCCAGCTCCGCAGTTGAGCCTCATCCATCTAAGTACTAGCATCCTCTTGGGTCTCTATGCGATCTGCCAAGGACGCGATGCTGCAAAGCAGCCGCTCGACGAACGCAAGCAGCAGGGTGATTGGTGGGTATATGTCGGAATTGTCGAGATTTTAGGTACGGGCATCTATGCGCGATCGATCTTTAGTAGTCTGGGCATCTTAGATGAATTTATCATTCTCGCCGCTTGTATCGGCTGCATCGGGATTTTACTCACGCCGTGGTCGAGTTGGGGGTGGCAAGATCGACCGTGGCAAAGGGTTGCAGTAGTTTTACCATTGCTGCGGGTATTATTTGTCGCCGATCGGATTTCGCTTTTAAATCTCCTCATTATCGCCAGTTTCTATGCTGGTGTTGCCAAACGTCAACACCAGTTTGGGTGGATTTATGTCAGTCTGCTGTTTGTCGATTGGGCAGCGTTCCGCGTCCTCGGTCTTTATCACTGGCAAGATCCACTCTGGTTTGCCGCGATTGCCGGAATTTCACTTTTACTTAGTGTCCAATTCGATCCCTATTTCCAGCGCACCGAACGGCGACAAAGCCGACATCTGGCAAGATCGATCGGTAGTAGTGCGATCGCGATAACCGCTCTAGTCATCCATCAAGATCTACCCTTCATCCCTGCGGGAATTAGCCTGCTGCTTGCTTTAGGTGGGATCGCGCTGAGCATCCGCGCCTTTTTGTATGTGGGCACGATTACCTTGATGCTGACGGCAAGTTATCAACTGATTATTCTAATTACCGAATATTCATTTACCAAATGGATCGTCGGTTTGATTGCTGGGGTACTGATTATCGCGATCGCGGGTAACTTTGAACGTCGTCGCGACCAAATCTCCACCACCATTCATAATTGGCTCGATCGATTGCAAGAATGGCAATGAACATCCGAGTCATGGTAGTAGCGACTGGCGCGATCGCGAGATCGGGATTATCAGCGATGATAACGGCTCATCCGGAAATGACATTAGTTAGCAATGTTCACGATTTGGATGAATTGGCGCAAGCAATCGATCGATCGGTACCAGACGTTATCATGCTGGATTTAGGCAATTTACCTCCCACATCTGTCTGGGAAAAGTTGACAGTAATTCAAGTGGAAGCAGCGCGCTCGCTCCCAATTTTAATTATCGATGATTTCGATCGACTGGATCTGGTTGTTGCCCTACGCGCTGGGGTCAGAGGCATCTTAACCGAGACTAGTACCGAAGCAGAATTGCTCGCGGCGGTATCGGCGGTAGCATTGGGCTTGGTCGTATTTACGCCAGAGGCGATCGATTCATTGGTGCATGACTCACATTCGCTCGCCGATCGTCAGGACAGCGATCGTCTAGAATTTAGTCTGACCCCACGGGAGATTGAAGTGTTGGTGCGACTCGGTTCGGGACTGGGGAATAAAGCGATCGCTCAAGGTTTGCAGATCTCCGAACATACCATTAAATTTCATATCTCATCCATCTTCCAGAAGTTGGGTGTCTCAACCCGAACCGAGGCGGTGGCGATGGGTATTCGGATGGGATTGATTTTGTTGTGACTGAGATAGCTGACTCGATCGCCTCTGCTAATCATGGTAGCGATTGAATATTCAAGACAAGATCTGGATAGTAGGTGTGACCCACCATCCTTAACATCGATCGACAATTTAAACTAAAACTCTGTTAATTAACAACAGATTTGACGGCATTAACTATTTCTTCTTGGGAATATGGTTTAGTAATATAGACATCGATTCCCTGTTTCTGACCCCAAAACCGATCTAAATCTCGATCGCGCGCAGTACATGCAATGATGGGAATTTGCTTGGTATCGGGATAGACTTTCAACAGCCGACAAAACTCAAAGCCATTGATGCCTTCCATCGTAATATCAGTGATAATGACATCAGGCTGTTGCTTAGCAGCTAATTCCATGCCATCTTCTGCATTATTTGCCGAGATAACTTGATAACTATTGTTTTCAAGATAGAGAGTTATCAAGTCCAGTTCGGAGCGACTATCTTCGACAACCAAAATTTTAGTCATTTCTTCGATTTGATTGATAAAATATTTAAAGTCTACTTTCTAGCTGATTCGATGACTGAGGATGAAACTTTGAATCTTCACCTAACATATTTAATCGGTTGCTGCTGCATCCAAAAAGCGAGAACTTACCCTACTACAAATTAATTTGAGTAGCGATCGGTATAATTGCTTAGATATGCCATCGTCAATTTTTGCGTCAACTGGCTTTAGTATACCCCATACAATGTCAAGAGTAACACTGGCATATTAGTTATTTTGTATACCTTTGATATTGCTAATGTAGCTATTTTATATCCATGCTGTCGAGCGACAAGTCCGCTCGAAGATTAATTTTTCAAAGCGATTTAATATTTCAAAAATAGCTTGCTGACAGGAATATTTACTAACTGAGATAATTCTAATACTCTGATTTTCGATCGCGAATCATTAGTGCCATCATTGCTTCTGGCGCTGTAATCTGGCCCTGCAATAATCGATCGACTAAGATCGTAATCGGCATATAAATCTGATGCTGCATAGCGATCTGAGTCAGAACTTTAGTAGTATTAACACCCTCTGCCGTTCCTGATAAATCAGCTAAAATCTCAGTCAATATTTTACCCTGTGCCAATCCATACCCTACCTGATAATTGCGACTGAGCGGACTATTACAGGTAGTCAGGAGGTCGCCCAGACCGGATAGTCCGTAAAATGTTTCGGTCTTCGCTCCCCAATATATACCGATCCGAATAATTTCAGTCAATCCCCGCGTTAGAAGAGCAGATTTAGCATTATTTCCTAGTTTCAAACCATCGCAAGTCCCGGCAGCGATCGCGATGACATTTTTTACCGTTCCGGCAATTTCAACACCAACCGGATCGTCGTTGGTATAAACTCGAAATTTAGGTGATGAAAATATCGTTTGAATTTGGGTCGCGGCATCGGCGAGATCGCTAGCCACTACTGTCGCTGCTGGCAATCCCTGTTGAATCTCTAATGATAAATTTGGCCCCGATAATACGACGATCGGATTATAAGGAAATGCCTTCCGCCAAAGTTGCGCGGGAGTATAATTGGTAGCTGCATCCAAACCTTTAGTGGCAGTTACAATTATTTGCAATGGATCGAGCGATCCGGTTAATCGCTCGATAACTGGACGGACTCCCGCCATCGAGACCGCTGAAATAATCGCCACCCGATCGCGCACGACCTCCGGTAAGTCTGTGCCACAAGTGCGCGACCAAATCGTCGGCACATACCCATTAATCTCCGTCAAGTTTCCTAGCGCCCCACCCCAAGCACCAGCGCCAATAATCGTGATTCGATCTTTCATAGTCGGGATAGGGATTAGGGGATAGAGATTAGCGGCTAGTAAAGTTGATAATTTAATTGATAATCGATCGTTTTCGCGGATATCGCTCCATCAACTGCCGCACTTCCTCTGCATGGTAGGAGCTACGAGTCAGCGGTGTTGAGACTACTTGCAGGAAGCCAATTTCTTCGCCATAGCTGCGCCAAGCATCAAACTGAGCTGGAGTGACAAATTCAGCGACACCCAAATGTTTGGCTGTGGGTTGGAGATATTGCCCGATCGTGATGATATCGCAATCTACCGATCGCAGATCCCGCAGCGTTTGGCGGACTTCAGCATCGGTTTCGCCTAAGCCGACCATAATGCCGGATTTAGTATAGACATTAGGCGTATATTTGCGCGATCGAGCTAAAACTTCCAGCGAACGGTGATAATCACCTTGGGGTCGCACGCGGCGATACAATCTGGGGACAGTCTCCGTATTATGATTGAGGACTTCTGGTGCCGCAGCTAAAATCGTCTCTAAGGCTTGCCAATTGGCACACAGGTCGGGAATTAGGACTTCGATCGTTGTTTTGGGCGACAGGCTGCTCACTGCCTCGATACACTGGACGAATTGACCCGCACCGCCATCGGCTAAATCATCGCGATTGACGGAGGTGATCACCACGTGATTGAGGTTGAGCCGTTTGACAGCTTCAGCTAGCCGCAACGGTTCGGTCGGATCTAAAGCTTGTGGTTTTTTCTCAAAATCGATATCACAGTAGGGACAAGCACGGGTACAAGCAGGCCCCATGATCAAGAACGTTGCTGTTCCCGCACTAAAACATTCACCGATATTGGGACAAGAAGCTTCTTCGCATACAGTGTTGAGCTGCAAGTCGCGGAGGATGTCTTTGACATTCCCGACGCGCTCCCACTGGGGTGCTTTTACCCGCAACCATTCTGGTTTGACTGTCATAGCAATTGATGAGATGTTCGCAAGGCTACTATTCTAGCAAGATCCGGGCAATGGAAATAGGGGCGGATCGCAATCCGCCCCAACTAGTAGTAGCATGATTTACTCCTTCGATCGGGACTGTCGGTTAAATTCCCGCAGGTAGATCTTTTCGTGCGTATGGATCTGACCGTTTGAGCACATCTAAAGCATATTTAATCTCGTCACCTGGATCGACTGCGACCCAACCCTTATCTGTAGATACCCGTTCTTCAAAGTGTAAGTGCGGGCCAGTAGAGTTACCAGTGCTGCCTACCGCGCCAATAACGGTACCTTGGTCGATCGATTGTCCTGCTTGCACGGAAATCTCCGAGAGATGGCCGTAGAGAGTCTGTTGGGTGCCATGCTGAATGACGATCGCCTTACCATAACCACCATTCCAACCAGCAGAGACGATCGTGCCAGATACAGTCGCAACTACAGGTGCGCCCATCGGTGCGCCGATATCTACGCCTGAGTGAAAGCGGCGGGTGCCTGTCAAGGGATGCGTCCGCCATCCAAAGCGGGAAGTAACGGGTGCCGGATTCAATAGCGGATAGATCGCTACTTGACCCGGTACGGTTGCCGTGGGATCGATTTCAGCAGTTGCATCAGCTACGGATAGAGGTGTCGCTCCTGGCTGCACGGTAGGGATTGCTACCACAGTAGGCAGCTTTCTGAGCTTAGTTACCGGTCGTAGCGTTGCAACTGGTTGTACTTTCTTGATGAACTGCGTCAGTGGCGGGGGAACGAGAATCACGACCGAGGCTTCGGCGGGTTCTGCTGCCGGACTCGGCTTAATCTCCGTGCGGCCACCCAAAACAGCGACATCGCTAGAAAAAACATCTTTTTGCTGAGTAAGTGCGTTCGCCACCTCAGGATTAGCTGGAGCTAAATCGCCAACAGTCGAGTTATTCGCCTCAAACTTTAATTCTTGAGAATTCTGCGCTGCGATGACAGGATCGCGATCGATTCTTGCGCCTAAATGTGCTTTGTCGAGCACGCTTTTCCTTCGAGTTGTGCTAGAGTTCTCTACGCTATTTGTATCGTTTGAGTCACCATTGCTACCAACACTATTGCGGTAAGTCTCGATCCGATCTGTGTTGTAGTTTACATTTTCTGAATTAGCAAGATTATCTCCAGCTGGTGCTTGGCTGCTCGGTGTATTATTTACTACTCGAACTCGATCGCCTGAATGTGAAACCCATGCATATGTAACCTCTGTACTTAGAAGCACTCCGGTAATAGCTAACAAACCAAACGATATTTTTATACTCATAGATGCAGTAATGTCGGGGTAGATTGTGTGTCGAGACTTGGCAACTAAGAATGAAATTTGAGTCGATCGAGTTCACAATATAATACTCTATTAATAGCCATTGACTACTACTAGATCGCCAATGTCTAAAAATTTTCCTACTTCACTTAAGGGAATACGAGTATTGATACCTAGTCGATAAAAATGGTCGAATCTCGATCGATTAACCTCGATCGGTAACGTCTGTTTCCGTTGCTGCGTAAAGATTTGTTGAAATTTTGGCCGGGTCTCACCAGTCAGCCAATTGCGAGTCGGGACGATACAGCGTTGACAGGGATTGATGCCCTCACATCGGACATCGCCAAGCTGAAACTCAACCACTTCAACAGATGCAGCGAATAGACGATCTTCCCAAAAAGCTGGCACGCCACTGAGTTCTAAATTGGTTCTAAATCTCCGCCGAGCTTCGGCGAGATCGAGATCGGGAAACCAGGTGCAAATCGTCTCTAAGGTTGCCGTGCTAATAATTGTGGGGCCATAAGCAGCGAGATCGTCAGGAAAGCCACTAACCGAATTTTCGATGAGGCTGACAGAAAGTCCCAAAAAACTACTCAGCCATTTAGCTGAGTCGATGAGTTCGGTCTGGAGATCGAAAGTCTGGCTGACACTATCATTGGCTTGGAGCGTAACTAACAGTTGCGGTACACCATCGATCGGCGGCAGGCTGAAGTCAAACCGACTGCGGATTTGGTGAATTTTCGCCGTACGCTTGGCATTGACAACTTGCCCTCGCTCATCCAAGATCGCCCACCGTCGATCGAATGCTAACGCGCCACCTGCGGAGATCTGGGCGCGCTCGACGCTCGCGCCGTCCAGCGATTTAATCGGATAAATCGCAATCTGAGCTAAAGTCGGTTGGCTGCGGACAGTCATATTGTCTCCTCGCTGAATACGCTGCGATGGGGATACCACCTAATCTTCTAGACGTTTAGTAGAAATTATGGCAGACTGCTCGATTCACAACAAGCAACCGCTGCTCGCTTCGAAGATTGAAGCTAGAAATGCAAGCGACGTTTTCGGTACTTGTTGCTGTCCCCGCGCTCGGTCTTTGCTGCCAGTGCTGTTAATTCGTCTACATAATTCATAATTCGATTGGATAGACGAATATTTCCTCGGCGAGCATATAATTCTGCTGCTTCGATGAGATCGGCAATACTGCTTTTGCGGTCATTTACATCCCATTTGATACAGCCGCGATAGTAGTAAGCGATCGCATACTTAGGATCGATCTCGATTGCCCGATCGAGATCGGCAATAGCTCCACTGCCATCGAATAAGTCGAATTTTACGATGCTCCGCTGATAGTAAGCGATCGCATATTTAGGATCGATGGCGATCGCGCGATCGAGATCGGCCATCGCGGCTTGATGATTTTGTAACTGTAAGTTGTAAGTGCCTCGCTCGCAGTAAGCATTCGCATCGTTAGGATCTAAGGCGATCCTCTGATTGAGTGTCGTGATTGTTAGCATCATTTAAATTCTCTCTATATATCGATCGGATATCCAATTTGATTCGATTTGCTTTGAAAATCAACAACATATACAACAACTATTTAATCTATTAGCAGTGATGTGTCCGATATTTAGTCGCTTAGATTTGTGGGGTAACCTATTAAATCACAACAAAATGAGGAACGCATGAGGATAACGTACCGATCGAGGCCAAAGTATCAAATCGCTGCTGATGCTACGCAATTACATTCAGGATCGATTTTACACCAGCGATAAAAATTAAGTTTAAACATAGAATCGATCGAGCCGATTTATCCGTAAGTTATAATAGATGTATCCAAAAAATCATTGCCTGTAACTTATTGGCAGACAATCTGGCGATCGAAATTGTGAAGCAATGTCGAGCCAAGAACAGCATCGATCGAGCTAATAAACTAATTATTTAGTGAGTACTAAGTTGTGACAATTACCAAGCGAGCGTAATGACAAACGGCCGCTGTGGCAAGTGGATAACCTAGTCTAACTCCGAGCGAATATCGATCTCCTAGAGCAGTTAATCGATGACATCGAAGTTGTTCGCCAAATCGCTGAATGATTATTTTGCTTGGAAGCAGCATGCAGGATTTCTATTAATATCTGCGGGGAGGTTATCATGACACAGGTTAGTGTATCCCAATTTTTAGCAGCCACAGCACAAGATAAAAATCTGAACGAAAAACTCAAAGCTGCAACGACAATTCAAGGTTGTATCGAGATTGCCGAAAGTTGTGGTTACAAATTCTCTAGCAAAGAATTTAGTGCAGAGCTTGACAAACTATCTGATGAAACTTTAGCAAAACTCGTCAATCCCGGGGTTGCGCCGCGCCGTCACATCAAGCCACATTAAACTCGCATTTTCGCGATCGATAATTGATTCGCTGAGGAATCCGATTCGGTGCTGGCTGAGATAATTGCCAGCACGATCGCTCCTTTAGCGAATGCTCGGAGTTTCATTACTTTCAAGGTGCTGGGATTCCGCTGACACTGCCGATTGGGCTGCCTGCGGCGGTAAGGTAATTACCGTCAGTGGGTCATAACCTAGCTGCTGAGTAATCCGTTCTCTAGCTAACACGCGGTACTCCCAAAAATGTTCGCCAGCAGCACACAAACCCAAATATAGATCGAACACCTCTGGCTTTTTGAGTAAAATCGTCCATAATTGCTGCCAAAACTGAAAGCGAATTTCCGACCGCTGCCAGCCCTGAAGCCAAATTAGCCGTGAGAGCAGCATTAGCCCCTTGGTTAGTGACAATTGCCGTGCCTGCTTGCGTCGTCTGGGCACAGCAATCGCGAGGCATTGCCGAAAACAGCGTCTGAGATAATTACTGGGTTCGTACAGCGTCCAAAATCCCTCGACATAATCCTGGGCAATTTCATCGATGGAGCGGGTGGGGATGAAATTCATCAAGTTATTTTGGTCGCCCACCAGATTTAGCTCACTATCGTCTACCAACCGCTGCTCCCGTTCTAGACGGTGCCATAAAGCAGTATTCGGTAACGCTTGCAGGATGCCTAGCATCGGTTGTGGAATGCTCGTTTGTTCGACAAAAGCTTGAATCCGCGCTCCTGCACCCGCACGTTCGCCATCAAACCCGAGGATAAACCCGGCATAGATCAGCAGTCCAGCTTGATTGATTTTGCCACAGGCTTCAGCTAGGGGATGACGGGTATTTTGGAGTTTTTGGGTTACTTCCAGGCTATCTCGATCGGGTGTTTCGATCCCGAGAAACACTGCATAAAAACCAGCTTCCTGCATTAATTGCAACAGTTCCTCATCTTCGGCCAAATTCACCGAAGCTTCCGTGATAAAGGTGAATGGATAATCGTGTTGCTGCATCCATGGAATCAATTCGCGCAGGAACAGTTTGACATTACGCTGGTTGCCAATAAAGTTATCATCGACGATAAATAGCGAGCCGCGCCAGCCGAGATCGTATAAATTTTGCAACTCGGCGATTGCTTGGTGGGGCGTTTTCGTGCGGGATTTACGACCGTAAAGGACGATGATGTCGCAAAATTCACAGTTAAACGGACAACCGCGTGAAAACTGGATTGCCATCATTAAATAGGCATTGCGATCGAGCAGATCGAAACGCGGCATCGGGCTGTGGGTAACGTCTGGCTTCTCCTCTGAGCGGAAAATTCCGCTTTCTGAGCCATCGTTCAGAGCTGCTAAAAATTGGGGGATCGTCAACTCTCCTTCATCTAAAACTAGATAATGCGCTCCAGAGTCGAGCGCAGGTTGCGGTGTTGAAGTGGGATAAGGGCCACCAACTGCCACTTTTTTGCCTAAGCTTACTGCTTTGTGAGTTAAGGCATGAAAATCTGGTTTTTGGACTAGCATTGCTGACAGGATTACTAAGTCACACCACGCCCAATCAGCATCTGTTTCGAGGTTGACATTCCGATCGTAAAATCTAATTTCCCAGTCTTGGGGCAGTAATGCGGCAACTGTAATAATTCCCAATGGCGGCAAGACGGCTTTTAATCCGGCAATTTCCATAAAGCGATCGTAAGACCAAAAAGACTGTGGAAACTGCGGGTATAGCAATAGTGCTTTCATGGTATTCTCCACAACTAATAATGTAGATACTTACAGATGAGCGTTCTAGCGATCGAAAAAACACAGGAGTCAAAGTCAACTTTCGACATTCAACCGACTCCTACATCTTCAACTAAACCACTCTATCTATTTTTAGAGGCAACTCAACCTTGATACCACTCGACTACACTTGGGAAATGACGATCGGTTCTAGCAATGAGTCAACCTCAATCCCTCCTACTAATTTAATCTAGCTAAATTTTAATATGTAGATAATCGGATAGTAAGAGTTAAATATATATTTATATTACGACAGATCATCGATCTTTAAAACAGTAATCTGACCGAACTTATGGTGAAAAGATCGGTATCTATACTAATACGTAGCAATAAACATACATGGAACCCGAGTAATAAATTTTATCTTACACAAAAAAATAGTTAATGTTATAATCATGCTGAAATTTTAGCAATCTGCATAAGTTCTTGACCTTACTTTAGTTCGATCTATTAACAATCGAATCGAGCAGAGCTTCAAGGGTGCAGGAATATTATTAAAAATAAGTTAAATCTATTTAAAAAAATAGTACGCGATCGATCTGTACCTGTCGCAATTGAGAATTTTTTAGCCCAGACGGTTATCGATGGAGTAGTTGCGCTCGACTCGTTCCAGTCGATCGTTACCGATCGCAGCGCAAATTAGAACTGGTGACGATCGCGAGTGAGTAGTTGTGACAGCACCAAGGATTCCAAATCAAGGTGAGTGTCGATCGAAATCAGCGATGGCTTTGCAGATGCTGAAGTCCCGCACTAGCGTGTGTTTTCTGCTAAAATCTGATGACGATCGATTGCTGTCGGTATCGCTACCCCAGCAATCGACGAGCCTATCGAGTTATTCGTTAAGATCGCAATACCTTGCAGATCGCGAACTAACGATCGGATGCGATTCTCTTTCAGAGAGGCTCCGCCAACGCCAGAGAGAATTCAAGAAGTATGAATGCAACTACCAAGCAACGCCAGTCGATGCAAGTCCCCAAATTACTGGCAGATCACCTCCGCTGGGTGGTGGTATTGGCAAAGTTGCGCCAGATCGGGGGTAAAGAACATCGCTATCCGATCGAGCAACTAGTCACAGATTTGCAATTGGGCGCGCTATTTCCGCAGCCGACAGGCGAATTGACTCGCGAACCAGTTATCGGGATTACCAAGAAAGGCTGGGAGATTTGGTTTTGTGGCAAATCGGTAGATAAAGGCGAAAGTCCACTCAATTCGATCTATCAATGTCGCAGTTTCTACGGCTTGGATGCACCGAATAATCTGCTACAACGATTGAATAAACTCCTAGAGATCGCGATCGATCGCAATAAAACAATCGAACCCGAAGCTAGACGTGGGAAAAAAGATAGTAAATACGATCGCTATCTGGAACAGTGGGGCGACTATGCCCTCGATTTAGTCGCGTTTAATGGCGGGTGGGAGAGCTTTAGCACGAAAGCAAACTTGGCGGATGTGCGGGATTTGTGGGTGGGAGTCCAAGCACCACTAATAGAACTGACGGGAGCAGATCGAGATTCATTAATTCAACGCATTATTTATCTCGATAGCGATCGCTATATCCAGATCGTTACCACGGCAATCGGCTCGCTATACCCGCTGTGGTTCTTCAAATCGCAAGCGCGCAAAGAATTACTCGATCGCATCGCCATCCAAGATCGCGGCATGAAAAAAGCCCTACCCAAACGCGATTTATATATCGATGTCAACACTCAAATCGGACAGATGGCGGGTTTACCCTATCCATTTGGGGTTGCTGATGAAATGCTGGCTTATTGCTGGGATATAGACATCAAAGAGGTAGCCACTCACTTACCCGAAGCTGCTTGGAGTCCGAGTGCGATTCAATCGATCGCTAGAGAATTACAAAATGAATATTGGAGTCCGCCGCTGTTATTTACGATGTGGGGCGATGAGTTTCCCCTACCTGATGACGACAAACATAATTATTCGATTCCATTCATTACACTGACACAAGGTGGCGATAAATTTGGCGCACTTTATCAACGGATCGATACTAGCGAAAAGCCATTAACCGCGCTCACGATCGGGATTGAAGCGCAAACATACGGTGAAAAAATCCTCGATCGTCTGGCAATTGCGAAAATAACTATCCCAGCACAATATATCTGCAACCGCAGCCAAATTCTCACGGATCGACTGGAACTCGATACGATCGCTAGTTATTTCCCGATCGATCTCTTACTTCAAGTAAATCCCAATTATCAGCAATTAACTACAGCGGATCTCTATCAACGTTGGGGTAAGATCGGCGATGCCTTTAACTATACCTGCCCGCAACTAGTACTAGCTGGGGGGATGTTTCTTGCCAGACAAGCCAAGGCAACCGATCTGATTATCGATCTGGGATTGTATCTGCATAATGTGGAGTTATTAATTCGCAATCTCCGCCCGGAATGGGACTCGATCGAGCGGTATTTTCCGCAATTAGCTAGTAACGATCTAGTCGAAAAACAAGCAGCAGCGCAGTCGATAATGGAGGCTTGTCAGGTCGTCGCCAAGAAAAGTAAATTGGTTAAAGGTGGCGAGCTTGTCGGTGCGAATGCGATCGCCGAAATATTGAGAGCGGTAGCATTGGAGATGGTAACTGCGTTGGTTCCGGTTGGCTCGGAGAAGTATCGAGAATGTGTGGAGCAGATCGATGACTGGGCGTGGGCAAAGCTCTTAGAATCGGTTCGCTCTACATCGGTATATATTGCTGGTGAGTTGTTTACTGGTTAATAACGATCGTCGATATTCTAATAGCAGCTCGATCGATTTCTAGCGCTTCAGCCTACGCGATCGCGCGCTGCTAATCATCTAAAAGTTACGATAAATGTCAAGTGTTACTGCTTTACATTATTCCGCATTAGCAAGAGCTAATATTTAACCATAATAAATTACTTATTCCACTTCAAATGACCGAAAAAGATAAATTTCAACGTTTTTTACCCGATCGAGAATCAGATAAACTTTCTTTTGATATTTAGCTCTCGCCGAAAGATCGATCGCGGTTACTTTAGAACTGATAATGGCAGCGAGTGAATATATTTACTGAAATTATCATCAATCGAGTTTCAGCCAACCAGCACCTTGATGACCGCAATTACAAACCTGTGGATGCATGATTTCGGCAAGAATTTCTAGAGATTCGACCAATCGGGGGCCGGGACGGTTGAAATAGGCGTTACCATCGGTGATGTAGACTCGATCGAGTTTCACCGCCTCTAAACTCTGCCATTGTGGATGTTGAGTGAGTGGCATGACTTCCTGATGCGTGCGATCGAGATCGAACCCACAAGGCATGAAAATAATTATATCGGGATTGGCTGCGATTAATTCATCCCAACTAATTCGGGGTGAATGCTGTCCGGCAATGCCCCCAATTGGTTTGCCACCAGCCAGCTCGACTAGTTCGGGAATCCAATTTCCGGCTAGCATCAATGGTTCCGTCCACTCGATACAAGCGACTTTTGGGGGTGGCGACGGGAGATTGTGACATTTGGCCGCACAGTCGCTAACTCGCGATTTGAGCGCTGCAACAACCTGTTGCCAGTCAACATTTAAGGTCTCGCCTACCCGTTGGATATCGGCCCAAACATCCGCGATCGTATCTGGTTGTAACGAGATAATCTGAGGATGACTATTGGTTAATTTAGCAACCGCTTTTTCCACTTCCGGGAAACTCACCGCACAAACATCGCACTGGTCTTGGGTGATGATATGCGTCGGCTGTAATTGCGTCAGGACATCGAGTTTAATTTCGTAGATACTCAATGCTGTTTGCAGGAGTTTATCTACCTCTCGATCGATTTCACCACTCGATCGATCGATATGCAGTCGTGCTGCGGTACATATCGCCCGATTTTGAATTTCGGGCGGATAGTCGCATTCATGGGAAATTCCCACCAAGCTATCGGTCAAACCCAGACAGGTAATGATTTCGGTGGCACTAGGTAAGAGCGAAACTAGCCGGAGCGATGCTGGTTGAGTCATAAATTAGGTTTGGTAACAGCTCCGCAACTTCAGGAAATTGCCCAGCGATCGGCACTAGCTTGATACTTTTAGTTTCTCGCTCTACAACAAATTTGTTCGATCGAGTATCAGATTTAAGTATTAGTGAATAAAAACTTATTGTCAAGCTTTCATTTTCCGCACAAAGTCTTTACCAATCCAAAATTAGATTGAAACTCAATGTATATCTGTTGGCTGGACGGAAGATTTAAGGATCTCCTGCATCTAGTCCCGTAACTGGCAGTTATAAAAATGCCAACTATCAAAGCAAGATAACAGCGATGCAGGAAATTCATACTCAGTTAAAGTGGAACCAGAGATGACTATTTTTTATCAAAGAAACCTTTGACGTTATCGACTAAGTCACCACCTTTTTCTGCAGCTTTTATGCCCGCTCCTTTACCGAGCTTTTCAGTTTCGTTCAGTTTATTGGACATGTCTTTAGTGGTATATTCGACCGTTGGTTTGACTCGATCGATATCTTGACTGGAACGATCTGGATCGATTTTTTGAGTACCATGAGGTTGGGCACCAAATTGCGTATTTTTTTTATCGATCGTCCCTTTCTCCTCCAGATCTAGTTGCCCTTGAACCTGCTCGGCCATTTTAGCGGCATTAGTTGTCAGTAAAAACGAACTGTGCAGCTCGGACGCGATCGCATTACCTGCAAAACTAAAATAAGCTGCTTGAAATAATAAAGTAACGGCTAACAGACCACCAACTATGGTAGTTAATGCGCGTTTAATCGTGCTAAACAAATTGAATTTCATCGAGACTTTCTCCGTTAGAGTGAATACTTAACAGTTATATTGCTAAATATCGCGCCACTGGATCGCCCAATCGCAGTAAATCGATCGTTTTATGTTACATCCAAATTTATCTCGATCGGGAGATAGTGGAGAATATATATTTGTTATTTGTCACATATTTCAGCGCACGATCCAAACTCTCTCTCCCGATCGATAGAGATCCTAATTTATATAGGAGAATTCTGTAGCTCGATCGACATAATTAGAAATGGCTCTTTTAGAGGATAGATTAATTTGTTAATTACGATACATTAGTAACTATCAACACTAATCCGAGTGCTAAATTTTATGAGGATCGAGGATCGAGCTAACGATGCCCCAGGACAAGTGCCAGACGCAGCTAATGAATCGTCCGTAACTTCAACCGATCGCGACGCTAAGCAATCAGACTCACAAAGTCACGATCGGGCTGAAGAGTCGGACTCGGCATCGCCAACCGCTGTTGTCACGATTCAAGACAGGTGCAAAGAATTTAAAGAAAATCTCACACCCAGCTTCCAAGAAATTGAAGCTCCAAACACTAAGTTGGCTACTACTAGCACTAAAGTAGAGGAGTTGAAATCTGAAATCGAAGCCAACTCCGAGCAAATGTTCGCTCCCAGTAAGAATAATTCTTCAGAAGAGAGTTCTGTGCACAAAGTAAATTAGTTAGTTATGCAATCCGAGCAAAACTTCTAAATCATTTGCGATTTCAGCTAATTACAAACCGAAACCGCCACCTAGATCGCTAATGTCGATCGACAAAGATTCTCCACTTTGCCGGTCTTTTTCTTGTCTGAGGCGATCGCGCATCTGTTCATATTCGCGCTCGGATTGGACTAGGGCTTGCTTTTTAGCATCAGGTAAGATTTCACTAGAAATTGGTTCCCGACAGTTACTACAGTAGCCTAACCTTAGTACCAAAATTGGCGACTCGCATTTTTGACATCTGTATCCCATTGTTATAACTAATTAGCAAAAAAGTGACTGAGTTAGGCAAGATTGCTATTTACTCGGGTATATTATCCCATAAAATTATCTGATTTTTACAGTGAGTCGCGATCGGCTTAGATCGGCTCTTAGCAAGCCAATCATCTCAACTCGCAAGCCGATCTTACCCAGTTACGGGATCGAGCCAACGCAAGATTTCGCGCTTGAGTTGCTGAAGATCCCGCTGAATTTCCTGTTCGATCCATTGCCCGATCGCATCAAATGGGGTGAAAATTTGTGGATTGAATTGCCAGCGTAAACTTTGACCCAACGGAGTAAGATGGTTGCCATTAATAATCCGCGTCGAAATCGTGTCTGGGAAAATTTTAGTTAATGTCTGCCCCAATGTATAAGATTGGTCGATCGTATCATCTTTAAACTTAACGATCAAATTGCGTGGTACATCATAATAATTGGCGATCGAATCGAGTGTTTGTTGGGGACTGGGAGTAAACTCCATATTAAATTCTTGTGGCATTTGCCCCATAAATGGCACGGCATCGCGAGCCGCAAAATTATTAAACGAAATCAAAATATTTCCCGCTCGTTTGACATCGTACAGACTGCCGATCAGTAGATGTAGCTTGCAACCCATACTATGTCCGACTCCATAAATCGGCAGATGACGCTGTGGTAGATAGCGACGATCTTGGAGCAACTCTAGTGTATCTTCAAACCGATTATAGACTTCACTCGCAATCGATCGATGATCGAAAGTATTGATAAACGGTGTAGCAACGATCGCATAGCCTTGGTTTGCGAGATCTTCTAACAATAATCGATAGGTAATCTGTGGTGCCGCCGCGACAAAGGCACCCCCCAAAAAATGTAACACTGCTTGCGGCTGGCGCGGAATATAAACCCAATTACCAGAAACTTCTTGCCAATACATTTAAGAAATTATGAATTATAAATTAAATTATCATCCTGACTAGCGATGAGCTACTAGCCACTAAAAATAACCAAAAAAGCTATCGTAATCGAGATCGCTATCGTCGTTATTTTGGGAAGCGCGATCTGCAAATTCATTGGGAGTACGCTCGTTACTCCATCCCCACCAGGCTTTACCGCACTGGCAATGATAAAATTCTTGCCACTTGCGGCGGCGATTTTCGAGCAATACTGGAGAGCGCCGATTGATCCAAGCAGTCGTTGCTTCTGTAGAGGTAGCACGACAGCTCGGGCAGCAAAACTCTTGCGCGTGAATTGCTTGTTCGGTCCAATCTGGTGGTGTCAGGCTAAAAGCTTCCATGTATGAGGATCGGTATTGGCGTGGTATCTCGATCGAAGCACTAATTTCAGGCAAATGCTCGGTTTTGCCGAATGTTGCAACTAAAACGGTAGTTACGTGAATTACAAATTAATTTGCTCCATTACTATAATAAGTAGTTTAACGAGGATCTACCGAGCCTAGTTAAATTGGTAGGATCTAAACAGATAAATAATCTCGCTGCCGATTAGCATAACTAGTCAAATTCCTTATGACAACTTTTAATACACTTGCAGATGCTCCCGATTTAACCGCTAATGACTATGTAGTCGTCGGTGTAGCTACCTGCTTCTTCCGCGATGACGACGGCGTGCGCGAACTCAAAATAATCGAACCCATCCCTTCGTCAGCGCTAGAAGCCCTCATCAAAGGCATTCCGACTTCTTACAAAATCGCCGCAGCAACTACGCTCGGGGCACTCATCGCTGGCGATACACCCCAAATCCCGGCAAGTTTCCCGACTGACTGTCAATTAGGCAATGAATTTGCCTACCGTTGTATCGCCGCTGCCCGTACTTTCAAACGCCGCCCGGTAGCCCAAACACATATCGCGCAAGGCGAAACCTACACTAGTTTTAACTACTCCACCGAGCGCAAGCGGGTGCTTAATGCCGATCGAGTCGTCACGAAGGATGATAATGTCAAGCAACATGCTTATACCCACCAGCAGCTGTAATCGATCGTTACTCCCATGCCTCATCCCTGGCAACTATCGATCGAGCGCTTGCGCCAACAGGCTTTAAACTTATTTTTAAAGCAAAATTGCCCGCTGTGCGATCGTACCGCAGCGGAGATCCTCTGTCGGTATTGCCACCGTCAACTTCAAGATTGTCAACTCCCCCAACCAGATCGATATTGGCGGGGAGATCTACCGTTATTTGCATGGGGTAATTATACTGGTAGCGTCAAGCAAGCGATCTCTAAGTTAAAATACGACGGTCATACATCGATCGCCGATTTGTATGGCGAATTACTGGCACAGAGTTGGCAACAATCCGCTCTAGTTACTCCAAAAAAGTTAATTGTCGTCCCGATTCCCCTGCATCCAGACAAACTCGCAATCAGAGGTTTCAATCAAGCCGAATCGATCGCGCGAAGATTTTGTCAGGTAACTGGCGATCGGTTAGATCTGAGTTTACACCGCACCCGCGCCACTGTCGCTCAATTCGGCTTATCTAAATCAGCCAGACAGGAAAATGTCGCTGGGGCATTCGAGATCGCCCCTAACTCGGCGCTAAAACCTGGCTCGACAGTTTTACTAATCGATGATATCTATACTACTGGCGCGACCGGGCGATCGGCAGCCAATGTCTTGAGCGCGATGCAAATTAATGTTTGTGGAGTTGCGGTAGTTGCTACCGGACGCGATCGTTGAGATCGACTGCTCGATCTATAATTTTTAAATCAGGCGTTGCTGAATTATTGAAGTTTCTAATATCTGCATTAGTTTTTTGCTCTTGAGCAGCCAAATCGGTACGGATTTGGTTTTGAATCGTCGTTGGAATAGATGAGGAAATGTTATTAGCTGAAAGTGCGACTGTTGGCGATCCAGCAGACATCACACCTGCATCCACATTAAACCCAAATCCCGAACTAATCGGTGTACCAAAGCCAATTCCCAAATATTGGTTGGCGATCGAGCGAGAATGGGTGTCGGTTGGAGAATTACAAGCAGATATTATTCCCACCATTTCGATCTCGCAATTACTGGAATCTCTCGAATACTTGCAAGGTCGATCGCTCATCGAAAAGAACGGTGGTAAATTCACCCAGCAGGCAGTGGTGATGGAATACACGATCGACAAACTGTTAACTACTGTAAGAACAGAAATTCGCGATTGACAGCCGAAGTTATTGCTGCGTTATGCACTGATGAAAGTTACGGCGAAGGATTATGTGCGGGAGAGTCAAATTCGGCTCGCGATCGTGCCATTACTAATGATGCTGGCAGCAGATTTGGGCGGAAGACAGGCGATCGAGCTAGCTCTAAAGCAGATTTTGCAACAACTCTCTACTGACTCCTATTCAGCATCAAATTATGGTGCCGGAAATTGTCTAAATTTGCTCTCTCACTTACAAGCCGATGTAACTGGATTAGATTTGTCAGGAATGAGTATTCGCCAAGCAGATCTCCGCGAGCTGCGACTGCATCGAGTCAATTTTACACAAGCGAACCTATCTACTTCACTATTTGCCGAATCGATCGGCGATATCTATCAAATAGCAATTAGCCCCGACGGTAGAATGGTTGCGAATGGTTGTAATGATGGTCGGATTTCCATCTGGCAAGTAAGTACCGGACAAAACTTGTTGAGTATCAAAGGACATAATAGTACTGTCATGGGGCTGGTTTTTACCGCCGATAACCAAAAGCTGATTAGTTGTAGTTTCGATCGATATATTAAAATTTGGGATGTAGATAGTGGTGCTTGTATCCAATTTTGGTAAGCATCAGCAGCCATTCAGCGGCTATCGATCGGGTGTGATGGGCAAATATTGGCTTGTGGTGGCGACAGTGGCGATGTGTTGCTATGGGATTTGAATACGGGAAAACTACTAAAAAAACTCCATAGCATTTCTAAAGTTGTGCGAGCGTTAGCTTTTCATCCCACTTGTAATTTATTGGCTAGCAGTAGTGACGATCGACAACTTCGGCTGTGGGATCTCGATACCGATCGCGGCTTAAATACGACTCTCGCTCATAAGATGGCTGCGTGGCAAATAGCGTTTTCACCTCAAGGTAATCTATTAGCAAGTTGCAGCATGGATGGCTTGGTTAAGTTGTGGAATGTCATCGATGATTCATCTTTACAAGGACTTTCTCCGCCATTGCAACGGAGTTCTCACCAGATCTTAACTATTGCTTTTCAACCATATGCCGAGATTCTGGCTAGCGGTGGAGTTGATAGTACGATCTGTTTGTGGAATTATCGCACTGGGGAACTAGTTTGTAAATTCGATCGGACAGAACTGGGCAATCTTAAAATTCTTAACTTGGCTTTTCATCCTTCAGGTCGTTTTCTAGCTACCGCCAGTTACGATCCCCATATCAAGATTTGGGATATCGAGCAGGGTGTTTGCTATCGGCACTTAGATGGGAAAAATGCCACTCGCAACTGGGCTGTGGCTTGCCACCCACACCGAGATCTATTAGCCAGTGGTGGTGGTGGCGGAGATAATACCGTGTGCCTGTGGGATATCCATAGTAGTACATGTTGTCAGGTTTTGAATGGTCATACCTCCGTTATTATTGGAGTTGCCTTTAGTCCTGATGGATTACAACCGCTCAATTAGCGACGCTCAAGGGTTTAGGGGCATTGGCTTAGCTCTGGTGGAAACGAGATCGGGAGCGCGACTTGGAAATAAAAGCACTACTGGTAGAGGTAAAAGAGGCTATTATTTACTCTTCCGATCGTTGAGTGACTTATATGTCTGCTCCTTTTGGATCCAGTCGCGACCGAGTTCGATCGTGACATCAGAGTAGAAACTACTCGAACTCTCAACCTTGACCTCTCCAAATCCTAATAACTGCGATAAACCAGAGATTCTCTGTGTGGTAGTAGGGAGATGCAAATTAATATTTGTGGAGTTGCGGTAGTTGCTACCGGACGCGAGCGGTGAGAGCGAAAAATTCGATCGTCAATTTGGTAAGATTCGATCGAGTGTGAGCACAGTTATTTTCACGATCTAACAATGCAAATAGATTACCAAATTCGAGAACTGACGGTAGAAGATGAATCGATCGTGTGGGAAATGTTACGATATGCCGCACAACAACCGTCGATCGAATCAGTTCGCGCTCAACCAGATCTAGCGCGTTATGCCACAGATTGGGGTAGAAATGGCGACTGGGGTTATGTGGCATCCCAGCAGGGAATTCCTATCGGCGCGGCTTGGCTGCGGTTGTGGCTGGGGGAACGAGGATTTGGTTACGTTAATGATAAAACCCCCGAATTAGGTCTCGCAGTGTTACCCGATTATCGCGGTCGAGGGATTGGCTCTGAGTTATTAGATCGGGTTTTACAATCGGCGCGGGAGCGATTTGCAGCGGTAAGTCTGAGCGTTCGATCGGATAATCCCGTTCTGAGGTTATACGAGCGATCGGGATTTGTCAAAGCAACAGGCAGCGAACATTTCAATCGATCGGACAGCATCTCATTTACGATGATTTGTAAGTTTGAGTAAAGCCGTTAATTAACCCAAGTTGCTACCTAGAAACGCCTACGATTGAAATCGTGGCTACGGTTACTTAGTCCGGTTATTGCTGCGAGCAGCGGTTTCTAACCGCTGAGGTTATAGGTACCAACTTGGATTAATTATTTCAATTGACAAGAACTGCGATAGTAGTCAAATTCGGGTTCTTGCCACGAAAAGGCAAAGTGACTGATGGAATGAATCTGCGGTAGATTGCGATGAATACCATTCATTTGCTCCTCTAAAGACGGACGACCCTCCGTAGGTTTACCCCAGGTGCCAGCTAGCGCGGGTTTCACCTCGGTATTCGCTGGCGCAAAACTTAGCACGCGGCGGACTTGATTGACGATACAATCGCTCTTATTACAGGTGGCATAAGCCATCGGATGCCATTCATTGGTCACAAAGCGATCCCAAGGTTGCAGCCGCGAATCGTAGCCTCTTCTACCGACTGGTTGATTGGCTTCGGGGAAGAATACCGCACCAGATTTAAGCTGTTGTTGTTCCACGGGTGCGGCAACCCGACGCAGAAAATTAGCAACTCCATCGCTAGCATGAGCGAGCGTGAGCTGCCACAAATCCCACTCAATCCAAGGCAATTTATCTTCGTATGGCATGGTGCCCTCGTTTTCCAGCGGGGTGCGTCCTTGCCAGAGCGGCGAAACTTCATTGGGGTAGAGCTTGTCTACCTCTTTGAGGTCGTTCACGGTAATAGTGCCTTTATTGAGAAACCGATCGATCAGCGCCGTACCCTTACTATTTTGAGCCAGAGCGGCGAGCGTTTGACGGGACTCATCGCTATAAATCCATAAATCTTTGACCTGACTGGCGATCGATTGGATGCCCTGTCCCCTAGGGAACCGAATATAATCAAACAGCACGCCATCGGGACGGCGACGGACGACTTCGCGCAACATCCGGTCGTAATCATTCCGGGCTTTATCGCTATAAGGATCGATAAATAGAACGGAACCAGAACCCGTCTCGCCATCTGCCGTTTTTTGAAAGCCTTCTTCTCCAGCAAACAATGTTGTCTCGCCGCGACCGTTGATCCCTACGGCTGACTGTCCATCTGGGGTGACTCCATACTCTGGCCCAAAATTGAGACTATACATCCACGCGTAGACCTTCAAGCCACGTTCGTGCCCTTTTTGAATCGCGTCTGCGAGAAGGTCGGTTTTATCGGTTCCCCGCGTATTCAGTACTGAGTTCCAAGCGGTACTATTACCAGTGCGTGGCAATAAGACCTTGCCATAGAAAGTGGCAACATAAACTTGGTTGTAGCCTTTATCGACCATCCGATCGAATATTTCTTCCAAGGCACCAGGTTTTGTATCACAGGGATAGAGCCTAATCCAAATTGCTTGGTTTTTCAACCAACTTTTTTGCCGACAATCTCGAACGTAGCTGATGTGCTTTTTGACTATTTCATTGTACTGAGATTGACTCTGCCGATCGCCTTTTTGGGCCGCTCGCCGCAGGGTGTTTTTGGCAATGATTTCGGTTGGCGGAATTTGACAGTAATCAGAAGCGGGAATGTTTTGGGCTAATTTGGTCTGAGCAAAGGCTCCCGACCCGATGAAGCTACTGGTGGCGAACGCTCCTACGAATAACCCCCGATACCACTTGTGCTGATTTTTCCCTCCTAGCGGGACGGGAAGATTTGTATGTAGCTTACAATCCATAGTCTCGATCGCGATTGCAGATAAGAATAGTTCGGCTTCTAAGTATAAAGGAGAAGCCGATCCGCAGATCGACTTCTCCTTCTACTCTTTCAATTTGGACTAGCGATTTAGAGCCAATGTTCCAAATAGAGGATAAAAGTTTGAGCGAGGGGGTAATGGATAGTGAATAGTAGCGAACCTAAGTTGCTACCTATTATCTCAGCGGTTAGAAACCGCTGCTCGTGATGCAAAGTCCGGTTGTTGCCGCGAGCGGCAACAACCGGACTTTGCAACGTTAGCCCCGATTTTAATCGGCGGCATTCGATAGGTAGCAACTTGGGTTAGCTATTGGCAGTAATTCATAATTGATTACGCGCCACGTTGGAGGGCAGCTTCGATTTGCTTGAATTTTTGCTCTAGACTGGTCTTAAGCTTTTCTGGTAGCGGACGATTGGGGTAGGAGGCGTAGTGCGCCGCTAACGAATTGAGGGCGGTTCGCATACTGGTAAAGGAGCTAAGTTTTGTCAATGCAGGGTCTTGACGGTAACGCGAAGCAAAATCATTGATATTTTGACGAGCTAAAGCCTGTGCGGCTGGTTTATCTGGGGAGTCGTCGGGCAACTCTAATACAGCTTTCATACTATTGAGGACAGCCATGGTGTCCTGACGATAATCTCCCACTAGTCCGCCAGGGCTAGCCGAACAGCCAGCCAAACCGATGACAACCACTAGTACTAAAGCAAATAACTGTGACCACAGACGCTTAAACATGATTTGTAAATTAGAAATTTAAAACTCAAAAATTACTGTCCATCCTAGCGCGAATCCGAGCGGAATGGGGGATTAGAGGAAAGGGAACGGGGCTAACTCCCAATTGAGATTTGGACTGGCTCTTGACTATTGGCGATCGATCGTCAACTATTGTCTAGGTACTAAGAATATAAATAACTATTCACTAGCCACAAGCACTATGACCGTAATTTCTCGCCCCTACATTTTTATGTGGACGATCGTAGGCTTATTTCTGACGATCGGTGCTAATTTTTTGCCATTGTATATTACCAGTTCACCGTTGCAATGGTTGAGCGGGGGGATTACTGCTTACCCATTAGGGTTTAAGTGTCAGGTGGGTGCGGTGCTGCTAGTGAGTTGTTTGGGTGGCAGAACTACTGGAGTATTGACTCAATTTACTTACATATTATTGGGATTGCTGTGGTTGAAAATTTTTAATGACGGTGGTGGCATTGAGTATCTTCATCAGCCTAATTTTGGATATTTACTGGGATTTATCCCTGGAGCTTGGGTCTGCGGACAGTTAGCATTTACCCGGAAGCTACAATTGGAAAATTTAGGATTGAGTTGCTTTTGTGGTCTAATAACGATTCATCTCACTGGCATTTTATATTTAATTATCTATCAATTAATTAACTGGCAGCAATTAGGTGAATTCAAGTTAGTAGAGCTGACACTTAATTATTCTTTTTATCCGTTTATCAGTCAATTGGTGCTGGCTTGCGCGGCTGCTTCGATCGCATATTTCACGCGCAAGATTATGTTTTATTAATAACTAAGATATGCAAGTCAGAAATTATTACTTATGGATTGCTGCAATCGGCAGTATTACAATCGATATTCTCAGTAAGCAAGCGATCGTGCGCAATCTCCAGGCGATGCAAACGTTGCCCATCATCCCCAATGTTTTGCATTTTACCTATATCCGCAACACTGGTGCGGCCTTTAGTCTATTTCAGGGACAGGATTGGCTGCGGTGGTTGTCGTTAATTGTTACCCTTGCATTAATCGCAGTCGGACTATTCAAGTCTTTTCGCAATACTTGGGAACAATTGGGGCTGGGATTTATTCTAGCAGGAGCAGCAGGGAATGGCATCGATCGATTATTTTTTGGTTCGGTAGTTGATTTTATCGATCTACGGTTGATTAATTTCGCGATCTTTAATTGGGCTGATGTATCGATCAACCTAGGAATTATTTGCCTGCTAATATATACATTTTTATACCAACCGCAAAGATCTAATCCTCGTTAAAGATCGCAATTTAAATAAGAGCGATGTTAACTATTCATCGCTCGGCTAGAGAATCGATCGAGATCCTAATGAAACACAAAATTTCTAATTACTGCCCGATCGTTTTGGCAATCTTACTGACTCACAGTCTTTGCTGCAACAGCAGCTCCGCCGCACCGCGAACGGTGGGGACAACGCTATTACCTAAAGATAATAAAGCTGTCTACGCGCCCATCCTATTACCGTCGACTGGAGAAGTCAAAGATGTCTTATCTGCTAAAGATATTCCGACTGGTGAAGGTGGATTTGCACGAGATTATGCAATCAAATTACAAGCTGGCGATCAAATAGCGATCGATCTGAGTTCTGAAGTATTCGATACTGTCATCATCCTCCTAAGTCCTGAAGGTAAAAACATCGGCAAAAATGATGATGGCCCCGATGGTAGTAGTAATTCCCTGTTATTTACCAGAATTAAAGATGCTGGTACCTATGTTATTCGCGTCCAGGGGTTTGGGGAAACTAGCAGTGGGGAATTTAAACTCAAAGTTAGTAAACTCAAAGCCCAATAAATATATAGAATTTAGCGTTTGACCAAAATATATGCCTTGGTATATTCGGGTAATGTGCGCGTATAAGCCGCAAAATCTTCCTTACTATCGAATACCCCAGCCAAAAAGTCTAATTGATGTAAATTGGGTAAAAAAGCCCCACCCGTATCTGCAATAATCCCCATGTGTAATTGCTGCTTACCAGAGTTCGCACCGCTCTGTGTCACCACAATTTTACCCAAACCGATATTGAGGACATCGCCAGCAAAAGTCACCCCAGGCTTGAGTGAAATCTTAGTTTCGATCGTCTGACCGAATCCTTTAATGGCATTGACAGGTTTAAAATACCAATAGCGTTTTTGGGCGAGCGGATCGAGACCTTTAATATAAGGAAGATTATTATTGCGATCGACATTAAAAAATGTCGAAGTCCCATCGGTAAATTTAATTAATACCGTTCCTTCCATTAATGCCGATTCCAATCCCGCTCGATCGAGATAAGCTAAAGGTTCGACTGCACCATATTCAGTCCCATTCGGTTCGTAGATATTTTTTAAGACATCTTGCTTGGTATATTTCAGCCGCACTCGATCGACATCCGTGCCTGGTTTGAGTGCATACAGTCCCAGATTATACTCTTTTGTCGGCTGATGCGAGCCAGGATGAGTAAATACGGCATATTTAGTCAATCGCACTCGTTTCTCGTCTGTCGCCTTGGGATCGAATGCTTGCCATTGAATCGTCCGAAAATGAGTATTTAAAAACTTTGGATCTTGGAGCCGGATCGATCTTTTCGCTTTAAGATCTTGCTCGAGCGTCAAAATCATAAAATCCAACGTTTTGACAACATCCGGAATAGTTACGCCTTGGCTAGCTAAAATCCCCTCGCGCTGAAGATCGACATCGTTATCTAAGCTATTTTTAAAGTACTTGCGCGTGCTGCTGAGCACCACCAGCAAATCGGCGGCATTAAAATTTACTCTATTGTTCGGCAGCTTGGTAGATTTAAATAGTTCGCGGCTTTGAGCCATGAATTGGGGTTGCTTTAGTTCGTCGATTACTTGATAGTCTCCAAGCTGTACGGGGGCGCTAGGCAGTGGTAGTGGGGCAACAGGAGCAGTGGTGGTAGCAGTTGTTGCTGGTGATGCTGTCGGCGGCGTTGCGGTAATGGCTGGGGCTGGTGCGCTCGCAGATGATGGCATCGGTGCCGGTAGTGGGGTAACACTCGATGAGGCAGAAGCTTCTGACGTAGAAGCTTTAGGCAGAGTATGAGTACAAGCTGTTAAGACGATCGAGCTAATCCCAATTAATAATCTAAAATATTTCACGCTAAGTAATTGACAAATAGTTAGTTCGCTTAATTATCGTCAAGTATACAACTCAATGTCCGCGCTGAAGTTACTCTAAATTTGATAATAAGTAAAATTAATCGATCTTAAATTTTTTATTCATTACCGTACTCAGATAGAGAATAACTACAGCATTGAGTTTGGTTGATGCGATCGAAAATAGCATTGTGACCCCAAAACCGCTTAGCTTCAAAAGCATTTGGGAATTTAGGGTATAGTCAATTCATGAATTGCCGCTACTCTGAATTTCAGATTTACAAAAAGTCTGGTAATCGAGCTGTACTTGTCGGGAATAATTGCGGGCATAGCCAAGAAGATCCTGTTGCCATGTTAAATTATGCCCATAATCGATGAGAGCGTCAGTAGTTGCCGCACCCAATTTACCGCTACCATGAAGATGAGCAGATGCAGTAACTCGGGCCATTGTGTCGATAAGTTGCTCTAATTGGGATACATCAAATTTACCAGGTTTCAAGGTGATTTTATCCTGCGTAGGTTGCAGCTCCCTTAATAAATAACTACTCCGATCGCATTCAATTGCGGCCATTAATGCTGGTGGTGCCGACTGAACTAATTGTTGAACGGTCATCACTCGCATCGCTTGGTTTGTCCAGACAGGTTGTTCGCTCAAATATGGTTGCAGTGCGGAAACTGGCTGTTGCTTAAAATCGAGTAAATAGTTACGATCGGGTGAACCTTTACCTGTGACTAAAATTAAGTACCGATCGAGTCCCAAACTTCCGGTACCAGCAACTCGAAATCCGATATCTAATACTTTAAAAAAATCTGAATTAGGTTGAGAATGTGCCCATGTTTCGATTGATTTGCTCACTCGATCGAATTGCTGTGGAGAAATCTTTAATGTCTTGTTGAGATCGAATTTTAGTTGGCGGTGATTTTTAATTAGCTTAGTACGTTCGTCGAGCAGATTGCGGCGGTTGCGCTGACGTAAATCCTTGAGTAATGACTCGACAATCCCATCGGCATTAGCTTCGGTAATCGTCCTAATTTTACCGAGAGCTAAAGTATTGACATAACTACTCAGATAGATGCGCGCCAATTTTCCAGCAGCAGCTAGATCGAGATTGAGAGCATCTGCGGCTAAGTAAATACTCGTGAGTAAGCGCGCGATATCCCAACTACAGGGAGCGAGTGAGCCTTCATCGAAATCATTAACCCCAAAATAAATCTGGCGGTCATCGCCCTTGTAGGTACCGAAATTTTCTAAATGTAAATCGCCACAGATCCACACAACTGGTGCTGGAAATGTCGTGAGTCGATCGGGTAAATCCTGGTAAAATAAATGACAGGTACCTCTAAAGAATGCAAATGCACTCTTACTCAATTTTTCATATTTTTGAGGTAAGATCCTAACATCTCGACCTCGATCGAATGTTTGAATTAATTGCCAGACATCTCGCTCGATCGGGAGATCGTTCATAAAATTTGCTGTTATTTTAGATTTTAAAAACCACCGGCAGTTCGACTATGCGCCTAATTGGAATCACTGGTGGGATCGGTACGGGAAAAAGTACCGCTACTAACTATTTGCAAACGCGATATAACTTGCCAATTTGGGATGCGGACATTTATGCTCGATCGGCTGTAGCAGTCGGTTCGCCAATTTTACAGTCAATTAGTCAACGCTACGGTACGAATATCTTACAACCCGATGGCACCCTCGATCGGCGGCGCTTGGGAGCAATTGTCTTTAGCGATCCTACCGAACGTAACTGGCTAGAGCGCTACATTCATCCCTATGTCCGAACTTGCTTTGAAACTGAAATCAGTCATCTGGCATCAGCGGCTACCGCAGTATTGGCAATTCCCTTATTATTTGAAGCAAAAATGACCGATCTCGTTACCGAAATTTGGGTAGTTAGTTGCGATCGTGCTACTCAATTAAACCGGATTGTAACTCGCGATCGCATTTCCGAGTCAGCAGCAATGGTCCGAATTGCCAGTCAAATGTCGCTTACTGATAAAATAGCTCAAGCAGATGTAAATTTAGATAACTCGACTACTGTAGCCGATCTAGAACGGCAAATCGACGATCGACTAAGCGGCAATATTACCTAAGATCTTATGCTCAAAAACTGGTTGACGATCGGTTCGATCGCTTTTGGAGTCAGCTTTGCTTGTGTTTTACCGTTCAATCGCAATCTCACTCAATCTGCACTGATCGGTTTGGCGACTATTCCTGGCACATTTGCTGGGACAGCTACCAAATCTCGTCAACGCCGTCAGCAGCTCCACCGTCAGATCGCATCCGAAATATCGCGATTGCATGGGTTGCGAAAACAATCAGAAACGCTCGCGCGACAGTTGCAACTTACCACAACAGAGCGTCAATCGATCGAAGCACGAGTACGCCAACTAAATACTTTAGCAGTTGACTTAACCGAGCGGATCGATCGAGATCGTCATTATCATACTCAGCTAGAGCAACAATTAGCGCTTACGACTATTTATACTCAAGAGCAAGACGGTATTGTCGAAAAGTTGGATTTACAAATATCAGATAAACGTGCTTCTTTATTAGAATTGGAAGGACAATTATCTGAAATTAAATTTCAGCTCAACTCCACAGAATTAGAGCTGAGTAAGAAACAGTCAAGATTAGAATATCTTGAAGCTGAATCGCTCGCAAAGACTAATGAAATTGCCGCCAGCGATCGCAGCTTGCAAGTAATTCGCGCAGATATCGCCGTGCATCAAGCAGAATTAACTAATTTAGAAGCTCAGCTTCATACTCATATCGATGAATTTGACGATCGCGAACTCGTTAATCTCAGATTGCAACTAAACGCGATCGAATTAGCCTACAGTGAGAAACAGTCGATCTTAGCAGATTTAGAATCGCAAGTGCTTGCTAAAACCACCGAAATTGCATCAAACGATCGCAATTTACAAATAACTCAGGCTGAAATTATCGAGCGTCAGGCAGAACTAGCTAACTTAGAATCTCAGTTGCAAGTAAAAATTTCAGAAGCTAGCAAAATCGATCTAGATAACTTAAGAATGCAGCTAAATTCGCTGGAATCAGCATCGATCGCCAAGCAGACACAACTAGCATCTTTAGAGTCCCAACTATCAGTCAAAAACACTGAATTTGAGTCGACAGAGCGCGATCTACAATTAGCTCAGGCGGAACTGATGACTCGTCAATCTGAATTAGCTAATTTAGAATCTCAGCTGAGATCGAAAATCGAAGAAGCTAATCAGATCGATATCGTAGCTTTACGATCGCAACTAAACTCGCTCGAATTACAATCTCGCGAACAGCAGGAAAGACTAGAAAGTTTAGAGTCTCAATCGCTCGCTAAAATTAACGAGATCGCCATCACCAATCGTAACTTAGAATTAACTCAATTAGAACTCGTCGATCGCCGATCGGAATTAGCCGAACTCGAGGCGAAGATTTATGCCAAACTCGAAGAGATGGATGATGTCGAGATCGATATCCAAATAGCGATGCAAAAAATCAAACCACAACCACCGCAGATATCGCGCAGTATTGACGGACTGCTCGGACAAGGTGAATGGCATCAGCAATTCATTGATAATCCGCATCTAGAGATTTTACAACATATCGAAAAACACGGCGCGATCGCCGAAGCTGAAGTAAATCATAAACTAGGTAATCCGCGATCGGTCAGACAATTTGCCAATAAATTAGAAGAGTATACTCGATATTTACCATTCACAATTAGAGTAGAATCATCACCCCAAGGAAATCGCTACTTGAGAGACTCACACAATTAAATCGATCTCGATCGCTTTAAGCATCATTTATCACAACCACTTCCCAAAAACAATTTCTGCCGATCGAATATCAAGCTACAATCATCACACACTATCAACTCATCATTCCTAATTTCCGATGACAATTAACCCCAAAGATATCGAGCATATATTCGAGCGATTGCGATCGGGTGTAGTGCCAGAGCGCGGACTAGAAGCATTTGCTGTTGGTATCGATCGATCTCGTGCCGAAATCCAACGCCAACTCGACTTAGCTGGTAATAACGAAGGTGTCTTCAAATTCCTCCGTGGTGGGTATGGTTGTGGTAAAACTTTTATGGCGCGATTGGCGCTATTAGATGCACGCGAACGGGGATTTGCGACGAGTTTCGTGGTGGTTTCGGATAACGATTTACACTTCCATCGATTCGATGATGTCTACCGCAAAGTCGTCCAAGAATTAGGTACCGATCGGTGCGATCGCGGAGCATTAGGCTTTATTATCGATAAATGGATCGCCCGCGTCGAAGATGCCACCATCGACGGCGGAGCCAATCCCGACGAGCCAAATTTTGATGCGCTAATCCAAGAGCGGATCGAACAAGATTTAGCCTCGATGACTGGGGGTAAAGCACCCGAAGATATGGCACGGGTATTGCGATCGATCTTTGCGCTCAAACAGCAAAATGATATCCCTCAAGCCAGCGCATTGCTCTCCTGGCTATCGGGGAGTGAAAATGTCGATGCCGCCTCTAAAAGAATCGCCGGGATTAAGGGCGATATCGGCTCTAAAGAGGCGATGGACTATCTTCAGGGCATTTTAGCCATTACCAAAGCAGCAGGCTACAAAGGGCTGGTAATCGTCATCGATGAAGCCGAAACGATGTTGCGAATGCGCCAAGATATCCGCGCCAAATCGCTCAATGGCATTCGCCAAATTTGCGATGCAGCCGATCGCTATCCTGGTTTATTCTGGATCTTTACAGGTACGCCAGAATTTTTCGATACCAATCGCGGTGTCGCTGGTTTATCGCCCTTACACGATCGATTGAAACTAATTAAAACGGGCAATTTTACCAATCCTCGCCAACCCCAATTAGTCTTAACACCTTTCGATGCCGAACGATTAAAAGATGTTGCACTCAAACTCAGAGACTTGTATCCTGGTGGCGAGCGCAAACAATTGAAGAAAAAAGTTACGCCCGAATTTATCAATCTATTAGTCGCAAAAGTCACTCAAGGTTTTGGCGGAGATGTAGGCATCGTCCCCCGTCAATTTCTGCGTCAATTAGTAAATATTCTCGATTTAGTCGCCACCGAGCCAGAGTTCGATCCAATGACTGATGGTGGTTATGATTTTACCGAACTCAATTCTGAAGAAGCCAGAATTCGCGATGGTTTACCCTATTTCGATAATGAACCTGCCGATGAAGAGCAATATGCCGTAACATTTTAGAAATTATGAAAATTTTGTTCGATATTTTTTGGTTCTTAACGTGAGTTCGGGTTAAAGATATTTGCTGCGCTCTAGTACCGCCAACGATTGAAATCGTGGCTAGTAAAGCAAAGTCCGGTTGTTGCCGCGAGCGACAAAAGCCTGCCTTCGCGGACAAGCTCCAGTACTAAAGTTTAGACTAAATCAAAAATCACGCTGTCAGTAGTGCCTTCGATCGGTTAATTTCTGGTTGTCGAAATCAGATCGCATTCGATCGTCAGATAATACAATCGGAGATCGCACGTTTCTACGCCCGACGTTCGGAGCGATAAAATGGTTTCTTGACAACGATAGCTGGGTGAAGTTTGCCCCGAATTTCGACTTCGACTACTTGCCCTGATTTAGCAAATTCAGTTGGGACATAAGCTAAGGCGATCGCCTGTCCGAGCGTTGGCGACATCGTACCGCTAGTGACGATCCCAACCCGCTGGTTGTCGATGATTACCGGATAGTCATGCCGAGCGATGTATCGTCCCTGCATGTTCAACCCGACTAATTTACGCGTGACACCACGATTTTTTTGACCGATCAGCAAGTCGCGCCCGATAAAATCGCCCTTAGTATCTAGATGTACCACCCAACCTAAGCCAGCTTCTAACGGCGTTGTGGTATCGCTAATATCTTGACCGTACAAACACATCGCTGCCTCCAACCGCAGGGTGTCGCGCGCCCCCAATCCGCAAGGGAGGACACCAGCGGCGCAGAGTGCATCCCAAAGTTGGGGCGCAATTGCGGCGGGTACCATCACTTCAAATCCATCTTCACCAGTGTAGCCAGTGCGAGCGATAAAGGCCGGATTGTCAAAAACAACCGCATTGGCATGGCCGAAATTTGCCAATTGACTGAGATCGATATCCACTAGTGGCTGAAGATGCTGGAGTGTTTCCGGGCCTTGGATGGCGATTAGCGCTTGTGTTGCGGAGAGATCTTGAAACTCGACCCGATCGAGATCTAGATGCGCCAACAACCACTCTTTGTCCTTATCCTTCGTCCCAGCATTGACAATAACGACGACATTACCCGCGCCTTGCTGATAAACGATAATGTCATCGATGATACCTGCTTGCGGATTTAATAGCACTGTATACTGAGCTTGTCCGGGTTGGAGGCGGCTCAAATCGGACGGAACTAACTTTTGGAGTTGGGAGATCGCTGCTTCGCCATGCAGGGTAAACTTACCCATATGGGAGATATCAAACATCCCCACCCGATCGCGAATTGCTTCATGTTCTGGGGTAAGTCCGCTAAACTGGACTGGCATTTCCCAGCCCGAAAAAGTAGTCATTCTCGCTCCCAAGGCGATCGCCCGATCGTACAACGGAGTGCGTAATAATATTGGAGTAGCAGAGTCTGCTGAAGTCATAGGATTTTGGATAGTGGATTCAATACAGCGACTCGCTCTGTGGCTTAGTCAACTAATAGGAATTATATTGGCGATCGAGTATTTAGGATTGGATATATTCGCCCGATCGCGGCAATCTCTCTAGATAATGCCTCATCCCGGACACCGCGCACTTCAACCCCTACTGCCATGAATAGTGAAGAATTAGCAAAATACATCGAGCAAACAGATGGAATGGGTAAATCGTGGTTATTAGTACAGCTACGATTGCAAAAACTAGCCGAACAGAAGTCCCAGCTATCGCGTGAGGAATATATCGAGCGACTAGATGATATCCACCGCGACATGATGCAGCTTGGGGAATGGTGGTTGGGCATCGAATCAGACGTGTTTCAGTAGCGATCGGGGAGAATAAGGATTTGTGAATAAAGATGGGAGCAAGCGAAATTTATAACTGATAATTCATGATTTTAGAGACATTTGGTGTCAATTCATAATTTATAATTCACAACTCATAATTTATTAAAGATGGTTTCTTCTAAACATACAGCTTCCAATTCATCAGATATCGATCTGTCTGCACCACAATATTATCTAAGTCGCGAACTGACTTGGTTGGAATTCAACGCTCGCGTATTGCACGAAGCGATGGACGAGCGCACGCCACTACTCGAACGGCTGAAATTTATGGGAATTTTCAGCTCGAATCTCGATGAATTTTTTATGGTACGAATTGCCGCGATCGGCCAACAAATCGAGGCCAAAGTCAGCAAACTCACCCCAGATGGACGGACTCCACAAGAACAATTAGCAGTAGCTAGCGATCGAGTCCAAAAGTTAGTTACGCAGCAACACCAACATTTTGAGACAGTATTGCGTCCGGCAATGACAAAACAGGGAATTTATCTATTAGATTACTTCGATCTCAATCAAGAGCAGCGCAACTATCTCCAAACCTATTTTGAAGAGCAAATTTTCCCCGTTCTCACTCCATTAGCTGTCGATCCCGGACATCCATTTCCATACATTTCCAATCTAAGTTTAAATCTAGCTGTCGTTATCAAACATCCCGAGACAGGAGAAGGGCTATTTGCCCGAGTCAAGGTACCTAAAGTTTTGCCACGTTTTATCGAACTCCCGAACAGCTTGCCATCGGCGACGGCAATCGAACTGCAAGCGATCGATCGCGAAAATTCCTTGCAAGGTGAAGCAAATTCGCCACAAATTTGGACGGGAATTCCCTTGGAACAATTAATCGCGCACAATTTAGAGTCCCTCTTTCCAGGGATGAATATCCAAGATTGTTTCACTTTTAGAGTGACGCGTAATGCGGATATTAGTGTTGCGGAAGATGATGCTGACGATCTACTCTTAGCGATCGAACATGGCTTGCGAAAGCGTCGCAAAGGTGGATCGACAGTGCGGATCGAAGTAGACGCGACGATGCCCAGTCAGATCCGTCAAATGCTCCAGGAGGAATTGGAAGTCACCGCTCAAGATATTTATGAAGTCAATGGCATGTTGAGTTTGGGAGATCTGATGTCTTTTTTATCACTACCCATACCTGAATTAAAAGATTCGCCGTGGACACCGATCGTCCCAGCATATTTCAAGCGATTGAAAGTAACTGATGATGGCAGTAACCTCTTCAATTTAATCGCCAAACGCGATTTATTAGTCCATCATCCTTATCAGTCTTTTTCCGATACGGTCGAACGCTTTATTACCTGTGCGGCTAATGATGCTAAGGTCTTGGCGATTAAGATGACCCTGTACCGCACGACGGGAGATTCAATTATTCTCAAATCATTAATTAAAGCTGCTGAGAATGGCAAACAAGTCTCGGTATTAATCGAACTCAAAGCAAGATTTGACGAGCAAAACAATATTAACTTAGCGCGGAAATTAGAACAAGCCGGAGTGCATGTCGTCTATGGTTTAGTCGGTCTCAAAACACACACTAAAGTAGTATTAGTCATCCGCCGCGAAGATGAAAAAATTCGTCGCTACGTTCATATCGGGACGGGTAACTATAATGCCAAAACATCCAAACTATATACCGATGTCGGGATTTTTAGCGCGCGCCCCGAACTCGGAGCAGATCTGACAGATTTATTCAACTATCTGACTGGTTATTCGCAACAACGCGCCTATCGCAAATTAATTGTTTCACCTGTAAATGTGCGCGAATCTTTCGATCGATTGATCCAACAAGAAATCGATCTCGCGCGCTCGGGGGGTACTGGCAGAATCGTCGCTAAAATGAATGCCTTAGTAGATTCCCATACGATCGTCAGTCTCTATCGCGCCTCTCAAGCTGGTGTATCGATCGATTTGATCGTGCGCGGCATGTGCTGCCTGCGTCCCGGTGTACCTGGCGTGAGCGAGAATATCCGCGTCATCAGCATCATCGGTCGATTTTTAGAGCATTCACGTATTTATTATTTCCATAATGGCGGCGACGAAAAAATCTTCATCGGTAGTGCCGATTGGATGACCAGAAATCTCGATCGGCGAGTTGAAGTGATTGCCCCGATCGAAGATCGTGACATCTCGAAAGATCTCCAAGAAATTCTCGGCATTATGTTAGCCGATACGCGTCAGGCTTGGGATATGCAACCCGATGGCACTTATCTTCAACGTCGTCCCCGCACCCGCGATGAAGATCAAAGTACCCAGCAAATCCTGATGGAAATGGCAAGCCAATAGCTTGTTAGGCTTTAGGCGATTAGTCGATCGAACATCCCCGACTTCTCCAAGAAGTCGGGGATGTTCTGCTAGCAACTAGATTGGAGCGATCGCGCTTCGAGCAACCCCGATAACCGATCGATCGTCATCCCCGCCAGGTCTGGCACGACTAGATCCGCAGCACTAAAATCCTGGTCGGCAGTTGTCGCACCAGGTGTCGCGATCGTGATAATCCCAGCAGCTTTGGCGGCGGCGAGGCTGGCGGGAGTATCTTCGAGCGCGATAACTTCATCAGCTTTGAGATTTAACCGATCGAGGCAGTAGAGATAAGCATCTGGTGCTGGCTTGGGTCGATCGATCTTGTCGATTGTCACGATCGTCGCAAATCGATCTAGCGATAATAAGCCATCCAATGCCGCACCGATGGCCGCCACGTTCTCGGGATAAGTTGACGTACAAAATGCCATCCGGATGTGCGCGTCCGCGCAGGCATCCATCAACGCGACAACACCCGGACGCGGAACGATCTGGGTGTCGTCGAGCATAGCGGCATAAAAATCGGTCTTGGCTTTGTGCAACTTCGCAATCTTTGCCTCCGGAACTGCCGTGCGCGCTGGGTCGGCATTCCGATATGCCAGGATGCGATTTTGACCGCCATTGATTTTAAGCAATGTCCGATAGGTGTCGGGACTCCAGTTCCAGTCGAGTCCTGCCGATCGGAAGGCTGCGTTGAAGGCTTGGCGCTGGATGTCGGATGTTTCGACGATCGTACCGATCGCTCCAAATATTACTGCTTGTAGTCGCTCCATAATGTTATTGATGTAGGTCAGATTCTTGGCAAGTAGGGGTTAAAAGGATCGGAGTTGGGGTATAACCAACCGAACGCCTTCAGCTAGCGATCTCGATCGCACCTTAGCTAAAATTATTTATTAGCATTAACCTCATCGCTCAACTCATTCCCACTATTTTTTGCTACGTCAGGATACATCGAACCAAATTCTTTAACTGCATCTGCCGATTGCTCGCCAATTCTTTTGAGGCGTTCGCCCGGTTTGCCTTTGACTTCGCGCGCCTGTTTTTGCCATTCTGCTGTCGTTTTCGGTCGATCGGGGTTTTCCTGCTCCATTTTGCGCTCTAGCCGATCGATCGCACCTTTGCTGGCGAGATCCGGAACGACGTTGGTTGTTAGCAGCACAAATCCGACTAAGAGCGCGGGTAAAAACTGCTTGACGTGTAATTTGTTAAGTAGAGAGCCGATCTGCGTAAATGCCCCATGAATCAAACTTAGCATAATAATTTCCTCAAATAGAAGCTTCATCTAGATCGCAGTATTAAGCATTACTTAATACAACTCGATGATAACTATAAAAATCTTGCCGGATACTCTATCAAAAGGGATAAATCAGGATTCGATCTGACTTTAAAACCGCAATATTTGCTGCTAGCAAATCGATTTTCACTGCGATTACAACCGCGATCCAGTAGCGATGCTGAGGTTAGGGGCATTCTGGACACTCTGAGAGGATGTCTAAAAAGTGGACAGCGGTTGAAACCGCCGCTAGTGTTGCAAAGTCCGGTTGTTGCCGCGAGCGGCAAAAGCCTGCCTTCGCGGACTAACAGTTTCTTTAACCTGCGTAGGCAGGTTTCGCAAATGTAGCTGCGATTTTAATCGCTGGGCTACCAAGGATCGGACTTTTCCGACATCCTCTGAACGCACAGCAGTTATTTTCGAGTCTGAATGACTTGAAGACTGCCACCTGCATGGAGACTGGGCGCGAGGTCGATCTCAAACCCCACATCGCGTAACATCTGCACCAAATCGGTATCGATTAATTCCCATGCCGATTCTGTTTCAAACAACCAAAAAAAGACCGTCAAACCGGGAATGTATAACGGATTGGTCGGCCGATGAAAATCTACCATTGTAAATATCCCGCCGGGCTTGAGGACGCGATATACTTGAGTAAAAATTTGGTGTAGTTGCGATCGAGTCATTTCATGCATCGCTGCGCTAGTATGAATGAGATCGAATTGGGCATCGGCGAAGGGCATGTCTTCGGCTAACGCTTCGACATACTTCGCCTGTGGGACATTGCGCCGCGATCGACTCAACGATAATGGCGAAATATCCAAGCCTGTCACGTCATCGGAGTACTCCAACAGGATTCCCGTCACCTGACCGCTACCACAACACAGATCGAGAATTTTGGCATGGGGATCGATTTCTAGTCCCGTCAGTGCCAATCGCCGAAATCGTGCCGCACCACCAACCGCGATCGCTGCAACGTTCGAGATCCCATCGTATAGCCACTGATACTGATAGCTCCAAGTCCGTAGAATCGTACCCATATTATCTTAATCTTTACTTAATAAAGTTGTTGGAGTGAGGCGATCGAGCTGTAACCCGCCATCACCACCCACTCTGTCAGTTTAACCGATCGATATCGAGAACAGATTTAGCCGCAGCATGACTCACACCTTTATGAGATTTACCTTTACAATGGGTAACAGTAAGTGCCTTAAACCCAAAGAGTGATGTACTTGACTGAACCCTAAGCTGTTAGTGGGCATAATAACTTACGCGTCGTCTCCTTGGAGTGAGCTATCTGATGGATTATATCGAAAAGGTGCTGGAAAAATTGAAAGAGTGGGCTGGCAAACTGATTGAAGTATTGCTTGGCCCTGAAATGCAGCCCGAACCCGAGTTGATTCCCATTCCTGTCAACGAGCGGCGACGGAACTCAAATTAGTCAAAATGACCATCGATCTCAGCACTCGCAAGCTTAGTGTGCTTGTCTTACACGGCCCGAATCTCAATTTATTGGGATTACGCGAACCGGGGATTTATGGTGTCTCTACATTGACTGAGATCGACACTCGATTGGTAGAACTCGGGGAGTCCCTCAACACAAATATCCACTCATTCCAATCCAACTATGAAGGTGGATTGGTCGATGCCATTCATGATGCCCGCGATCGGCATCAAGGCATTGTCATCAATGCAGCAGCTTATACACATACCAGTGTCGCGATCCGGGATGCGATCTCTGCCGTCCAGATTCCCACTGTTGAAGTACATCTAAGTAACATTTACAAACGCGAAGAATTTCGGCACCATTCCTATCTAGCAACCGTTGTCATCGGTCAGATTAGTGGCTTTGGCGCGCACAGCTATTATTTGGGATTACAAGCGATCGTGGCTTATTTAGAAGGGCTAGGCGTATCCCAATAGTCTGTCGGTTTACTTATCCCCAACCTGAGGACAATCGACGCGCTCTCCAGCAGCGAGGGAGTCCAGCGGGGATGCGCTGGCAGCTTTGCGATTTGGGGGCAGACTGTCGCTAGCCGAAGGCGAGCGCGGTAATAGCAGCGAAAAAGTACTTCCTCGACCAAACTCGCTCTCAGCCCAGATTTGGCCGCCATGCTGCTGAACGATACTACGGCAAATCGCTAATCCCAATCCCGTCCCTTCATTGTTGCGCGAGTCAGAGACATCCACCTGCTGGAACCGCTCGAAGATTAACTCCAATTTTTCTGGGGGAATGCCACGTCCGCAATCGCGCACTTGAAACAGCATCCTTCCCGCTTGTTTTGTCGAATTAAACCAAACAGTACTGCCTGGTGGCGAAAATTTAATCGCATTGCTGAGGAGATTGGTAAAAGTTTGAATTAAGCGATCGGCATCAACCCAAACTTGACCGCCAGCATCGCTAACTTTCAAGGAGATTCCAGCCTTGTCTGCTAACGGCTGAACCACATCGATCGCCTTTTCCATCAGATCCGCCACCGTCCAAATCGCCTTTACCATCATCACGGCACCCGACTCGATCCGCTCGATATCTAAAATATCATTGACTAGGCGCATCAACCGATCGGTACTATCCACTGCAATTGTCAATAGTCGCTGACCCTTATCGGATGTCGGATCTAATAAACCACTGGCTAACATCGATAACGACCCATAAATCGATGTCAGCGGCGTTCGTAATTCGTGACTGACGATCGCGATAAACTCATCTTTCATCCGCTCGACCTGATGGCGTTCGGTCACGTCCAAAACCAACGAAAACACCGACTCCATTTGGCCGGAATTATCCCGCAAAATCGAGTTATACCATTCACAGTTAACGATCGTGCCATTTTGACGATAATTGCGATTGATGGTGACATTTTGCTCTTCCACCCCAGCAATCATCCGACTCATAATGCGATCGATCCGTTCGACATCTTCAGGGACGACAAATTCCCATTCATTGGGGCGCTTGCCGACAACTTCAGTCGCCGACCAGCCAAAGATTTTTTCCGCAGTCGCCGACCATCTCGCAACCCGAAACTCGCGATCCCACTCGATTGTCGCTAGCGGAGAATTTTCAAAATGGAAATTTAATTTTTGTAAGGCATCACGCAAATTGTGCTCCGTCTGTTGACGCTCTGTAACATCTCGCAGAATTATAGTATATACCTGTTCCTGTCCCAGATTCAAATAAGAAATCGAAGCCTCGGCGGGAAACTCACTGCCATCAGATCTAATGCCGACAACTTGCTGGGGGTTTCCCCGCTGGCTGGAGCCATTGTGACCCGGATCGATCTTGCCTAGCGGCACGCGCTCGATCGCTGCGAGCTGTTGTGGCAACAGGAGATCGAGCGATTTCCCGATTGCTTCAGCGGCACTATACCCAAAAATCTCTTCAGCACCTTGATTGAACAGCGTAATCGCGCGATCGCGATCGATTGCAATAATTGCATCGCTGGCAATTTCGAGAATCCCCGCAAACCGCGATCGGGAAATCTGTAATGCTGCTTCAACGCGGCGACGTTCGGCGAGTTCGAGTTGTAATCGATCGTTGATTTGTTGGAGGTCGCGCGTGCGGTCGATCGCCCGTTGCTCCCATTCGATTTTGGTTTGACGGAGGGTGGTCTCGGCGCGTTCGCGCTCGATCGCATAGCGGATCGAGCGCAACAATAAATTGCGATCGACTTGTCCCTTGATCAAATAATCTTGCGCTCCTTGTTGCATTGCTGACAGTGCTAGCGTTTCATCATCTAAGCCCGTCAAGACGATAATCGGAATATTGGCGGCTTGGCGATGGAGCGTTAGAAAAGAGGCGATTCCCTGACTATCCGGTAGCGATAGATCGATTAAAATTACATCAAAAGGTGCTGGTGGGATGGAGATCGCACCAACAGGTGTCGGAGTGCAGGCTGCCAAGAGATCGAGCGCCACGGCTAAGGTCATGGCGGGGGTAATTTGACACCTAGTAGTTGTAACTTCCCGGAGGATTTCCTGCAACAACCGGATATCGCCAGGATTATCTTCAACTAGCAAAATATTGAGAACAGTAATCATGCTGCTGTGCTCCAATTTAAAGTAATCCATTTCTTGGCGCTACGCTCCGTGCGGCCATTATTCTGGGGGTAATTGCACGGTCGTAAACCAAAAATCTTCGATCGATTGGATAATCCGTACGAATTGTTGAAAATCCAGCGGTTTGGTAATGTAACAATTAGCGCGGAGGTTGTAGGCTTTGAGAATGTCTTCCTCAGATTGGGAAGTAGTCAGGACGACTACTGGAATTCGCTGTAGTTTTTCGTCTGCTTTGATCTCACCTAACACTTCGCGACCATCCTTGCGTGGTAAATTCCAATCTAACAAAATCAAATCGGGATGGACAGCCTGATGATATTCTCCGTGACGGTGAAGAAAATTCATCGCTTCGACCCCATCCGATACTACACTTAAATTGACATCGATTTCTCGTAGCTCGTGTGCTACCTGAAGCCGATCTGCCAGCGCGATTCGGGTCAGGTTAACGTCTCCAGGGTTATCTTCTACGAGTAAAATTTCAATAGTGCGGCGATTTATCGGCATGTTGAGGAGGATTACTACCTACCTCTGGGATTATAAAGGAAAATACCGACCCCCGATCGTTTGGATCCGAAGCGCCAATCTCTGGGGTAGATTCGACCCAAATTTTACCACCATGCCGTTCGACAATTTTTTTGCAGATCGCTAAACCCACACCAGTACCTGGATAATCGATCCGCGTATGCAGTCGCTGAAAGATTGCAAAAATGCGATCGAGATATTGCGCTTCGATGCCAATCCCATTATCGGCAACCAGAAAACACCAAGCAGATGTCGCCATCAGCTCGCCAGTAGGTGGCGATCGCCAGTTGGTGCTTTGCTCGACGGTCGCCACTTCCGACTTCTGGGCGCTGATGTGAATTTGTGGGAAGATTTCCCGCCGTCGAAATTTAATCGCATTAGCAATCAAATTTTGAAATAATTGGGTCAATTGAGTTGCATCGCCCCAAACTTCTGGCAGTGGATCGAACGTAATCTTTGCATCACTCTCGATAATCGCAACGTGTAGGTTGGAAATGGCATCTTGAAGCACGCTGTTAGTATTAACTAACTCGAATGGCTGTGCGCGGCTGCTAACGCGGGCATAGCTCAGTAATGCTTGAATCAGCGCCTGCATTCTCACTGCGCCGTCTACAGCGTAACCGATAAATTCTTGAGCATCATCATCCAACCGATCTTGGTAGCGACGCTCTAAGAGTTGAAGATAACTAATCACCATCCGGAGCGGCTCTTGCAAGTCATGGGAAGCAATATGCGCGAATTGTTCTAATTCAGCATTCGATCGGGTCAGTTCTTGGCGCTGGAGTTGCTCTTGTTCGAGTAATTGCGCTTGAGCGAGAGCGATCCCGATTTGTGTGGCGAGTCGTGCCATGATTTCTAATTCGTTTGGCTGCCATTGGCGAGGCGATTGACATTGATGCACGATCAGCAGTCCCCACAATTCTTCGCGCAGATGAATCGGCACGATCGAACTAGCTTTGACCCCAAACTGCTGGAGAAATTTGATATAACAAGGTTGAAATCCGGCGCTGGTAATGTCGGCAACCGTATAAATTCGGCCTTGTTGGTATTTGGCATGATAAGTGCGATCGAAACAAGGATCGATAATTTTGCTATTCATCGCGCTCGGATAGTCCGGTAAAACTCGCTCCTGTAACACCTTCCCGGTACCATCTGCTGCCAGCCGAAAAATTAATACGCGATCGACTGCCAAGAGTTTTTGGACTTCATCGACAGCAGTTTGTAAAATTTCTTCTAATTGTAAGGACTGCCGAATTTTTTGAGAGATTTCTGCCGATAGCTTAGCCTGTTGTCGCAGTCGCAGTCGATCGCTAATATCGATCGGTGTCCATCGACTCATGAGATAATTGCCCAATTTGTCCTTAACCACAACCGCTGTTGCACTTACTGGAACAATCCGTCCATCTTTATGCAATATTTGAAATTCTAGATCGCGAATCCAACCTTGCTGTTTCAAGATTGAAAAATTGTCCTGAAAAATCTGACTACTCTCTGGGGTTAACAAATCGACAAAGCTTTTTTTACCAACAAGTTCTTGTTCCGTATATCCCAACATTTGCAACTCGGTACGATTGATCCGGATGAACTTTCCGGCAGCATCTAGAGAATGGTAACCGCAGGGAGCGCTATGATACAACTCTTCAAATTCTGCTACGTAATCTTGCAGTTTAGTTTCAGCTTGTTGCCGCTTGGTTAAGTCGTGATTTACCAATATATAGAGCACTGTTAGTAGTAGTAAATCTAATAAACCAGATATACCAAAAGCAATTTTGGTATCGGCTAAACTTTGATACGAGCCTGCTTGCAATCGCCGGAGATTCAAGCGTTCCGTGCGATCTAGCTCGGCAACAATCTGCCGAATTTCATTAATTAATTGCTGTCCCTGGTTGGATAAAGCAAATTGTCGATCTAGTGCGAGTGGTCGGACTTGTCGTTTATCGATCGTTTTTGTTATCTCACTGAGTTTACTTTCGATGCTTGTTGTGAAGGGAGCTAATCGTTGGCGATCGAAATTCAAATCTGCTAGTATTTTTAACCGCTCGCGGAGTTTACTCAGATCGATACGATGCGATTCTAGATATTGGGGATTACTTGTTAATAAATACTCACGTTGCCCCATTTGAAGATCCTTCAACGTATCGAGCATATTATCTAAAACAGTCAGCAAGTCATTAGAGTGAACCTCCGATCGATTATTTTCAGCAATCGTACTAATGCTTTGATAAGCAACTCCAGCATTGAGAATTAACACCAGCAAGGTAGTTACAAAGCCGAGCGATACATGGGGAGACGTGAGATTTTTCATCCGACTATTGTTGCTGGCTATTCACTAGAAGAATTCGAGATAGCCCTAAAATGATAACATTCTCCCATATGACAATCTTTGTGCTGGGTTACTGGCACTCATCCGAGGGTAAAGGTTAAGAATTCCCATCTCCTGTTCCCCTGCTCTTGTCGAGCGGATCGGAACTAGCAACTTGCTTTAGTAGTGTAGTCGGTTGGCGCAAATACTCAAGCTGGCAATTAGCCGATCCCAGCCACATTTAGGATCGACATGCGCGTCCACAGTGCTTTTTGACGATAGACTGCGCTGACATGAGATTGACAGGCACGATAGAACATAAAATCGGCCAAGACCATATGCTCGTCTGAATCTAATAGCAGATCGACCAACGATCGCGCGATGCCTGGATCTTGGGCGGTAAACGCTCCTGCCATCAGCGAATCGATCGCTTGGCGGATCTCGGGATAATATTTGTAGTAATTATATGGATCGTAGCCATACTCTCTAAACATAGCGATTTCGGGGATTGCGAGTCCGAAAGAGAAGCAGTTATCTGCGCCAACTGTTTGCTGAAGGAGATGGTTGGCTTTACTCATGCTGGAGATCGACAGCGCCCCGTTAACTGACAATTTGAGCTGATTTAGATCCACATCTTCCATTCCAGCGGTAGCAATCCGTTCGGTCAGTTCTGCTGCACAATACAGTTGGTCGATTAGTCCAGCCGTTTGGGGCAGATAAACTACCTGCAATTTACCTCGGACATCCGGATCTGTTGCCAATGTCTGTGCTAATGCGGTAATTAAGATCGAGATCGAGCGAGCATTTGGTTGCAGGCTGACATCGTTCGGCTCATCTAGTTCCAAAACTTGCAGTTTGGGTTCGCTGACATCGGCAAAAATAAAGGTTCGGGGCACGATATCGATTACCGGCTGTGCCTTGATTTGCTGATACAGGTTAATAATATGCAAAATATTCAACAATTGCCGCTGACGACCGACGATCGGTTGCAGATGGAGATCGAACAGCGAATCTACATCGATTTCAATGCCCTGAGCGCGGTACAACGCATCTGCGAAGATTTGCTTATTAATTCGTTCGATCGTCTGCCATTGGGATTGAAAATCAGCATCGTCAGCAAACGTCACTAACTGCTGAAGATCTTCGCCATGCGTCATCCAGCGATCGCCGATCGCTACTGTGACTAAGCTAGCTAACCGGGGATTTTTTGTCAGCAGCCATTGCCGAGGACTTACTACTTCGGTAGTCCGCGATCGCGGTTCTAGGGCGATATTGCCGCGCGACTTATTTTTTCGCGCTCGACGTTCCGGCTCCCACGATCCAGTCTGTCGCCACGGCTGAGTGTGAATTGGCACGATGTTGGTCGCGTGCTGACGATCGGGATGCCATTGGCGTGGAGTTTCCGTCCCAGGGGCTTGGCTGTTTCGCAATAGTGCTACGCTGATGTTTGTCCGAGAGCTAATATTTTCAATCATGACTAATTTCCTTAGCGGTGCATTATCCAACTGAGAATTTCGATCCCTAAAGGGGGAAACTTTAGATGAACAACTTTTCAACTTAACTATTTGACCAAGATATTAACCGACAAGCTTGAGGAACTTGTGAGGATCGCGCTAAAATCCGAACAAATATTCGATCGCGACCGTTAGATTACACATGAGAGATATTGCTGGTAGAGCTACTCCAATCCTGGGGATCGCCCTCTTGGGCTTATTCCTGGCGATCCCGAGTAGCGCAATTAAGCCCGATCGACCGAATCCTGATGCACTGAGTCGGCGAAATATGCCAACCACAGGCAAGGTAGTGAAATTTACCCAGGGCGATCTGATGTGTTATGTCGATTTAATCGATGCCAGTGGCAAGCAGCATAACATTGGAGCCGATTTTGCCATCTGCGATCGGACTGAATTTTTAAATAAAAAAGTAAGACTGATTTACAAGCGGATTCGGGTCAATGATTGTCAGAGTAACGAACCATGTGGAAAAACTCGCCTGAAAAATGCGATTGTCAAGATGAGATTAGTTAGTTCAAAAAGCCGATCGTCGCGCTGACGATCGATTGAGTTACGATGTTGGCTTAATTTCGGCGATCGCATAACGAACCGCGATCGGCGTAAGCTGCACAACGAGACGATCGATCGTCTCGCGCTCTAATTGCGTCCAGATTCTAGGTCGATCGAATACACAAGGCTGTAAAACTCCCCACAGCTGGCGATCTTGGCACAAATGTGCGTGAATCAGCGCGCGATGCCCAAAATTTTCGGCTTCAAACTGCCGATTTACAACTCGATCGCTCGCAGTCTGCACGTCTTCAACAAAAATCGACGGCTCCGTTCGCACCGCCGCTGCAAACATCGGATCTTCGCTAGTTAGCGACTCTGGTTCGAGCTGCCAAGTTTCGTTATAGATCTCTGGAATCGCTGCATTCTTTCGCCAGCAAAAGGGCACACCACCCCACCGCGTGTGCGGATCGCGTAGATACAAAAAACAGCGATCGCATTGCAAAAATTCACCTATAGCAGGCATCAATTCGGAAAATAATGCTTGAGGAGTTGGAGATTGGATCAGAATCCGCGCGATCGCATCGGGCAAGTTTTCTAAGCTGGTTGGGTTTAGATCCATCATAATTATCTACGCTAATTTAACCTGAGTTCGGGATAAGGATTTCCGTTCGTGTAGCGTACCATCGGTAATCGATGACTCCTAGCTTCATTTCCAGACCGCCCTCAAATGAATTAGTTGCTCATAGCAAAAGTTCGTTTTAACGAACTAACTGATTTGGCAGTTCTCTGAAGAGAACTTTTGCTGTTAGCCCGAACTTCTAGTTCAGGGCGGTGGTTGAGCGAAGCAGATCGGTTTTCCTTAACCCGAACTCACGTTAATTTATGTTGCTTTATCGACCGATCTGCGTCTTTTCCAGCAGTCAACAGTAACTGCGACTGCGACTGCGGTTGCCACAACTGGTGGCTCGTTCTTGCTCCCCCTCCTTTAAATTTTAACTCGCTGACAACTGCTGTCTCAATTTGGATCGACATTAATCTCGATCGGGTGGCTGGGCGATGTTGGTTTCAGACGACAAGTCCGATCTCGGCTCCACTGGCGCTGCCATACTACCGATTTCGACTTCGGCAATACTCAAGCCCTGTTGATGTGCGAGGGCAGTATGTTTGCTCGCACCGACTCGCTGAGCGCGATAAATCCCCGTGTGTCCCGAGCAGAGATAACTGATGATGCAGGCAATCGCGGCATAACTTCCCGCTGCAGCCCCAAATAACTCGATCGCCATCATCGTTGCCGCCACGGGCGTATTCGCCGCACCTGCAAATACACCGACAAAACCCATCCCAGCAAGTAATGGTGTGGGCAGTGGCAACAACGGCGCGAGCGCATTACCTAATGTCGCACCGATATAAAATAACGGCGTTACTTCACCACCCTTAAATCCCGCCCCGAGCGTCAGCGCGGTAAAGCCAATTTTGGCGGCGAAGTCCCAAGGTGGTAGTTGAGTAGTAAAGGCACTCAAGATCGTTGGAATCCCCAAACCGACATATTTAGTCGTCCCAACTGCGGCAATCGCCAGCGCTACGAAGAACCCGCCGATAACTGGACGGAAGGGTGGGTAGCTAATTTGTGCCTTGAAATAACTACCGATCCGATGTGTTAGTTGTGTAAATACCCTTGCTGTCAGTCCAAATAATCCCCCTGCCACGATCGCTGTCAGTAGCCCCCAGATCGTCATTTGGGGTACTGCTGGAATTAAATAGACCGTGTGATGTAAACCCCAAGCTAACGTCACGCGATCGCCAACGATTGACGCGATCGCACATGCAAACAATCCCTCGTAGCTAAATTTCCCAAACGCTAAGACTTCCAATCCAAACAACATGCCTGCCAATGGCGTACCAAAGACCGAGCCAAATCCACCGCTAATCCCCGCCATCAATACGATCCGCCGATCTCTAGCCCCGAGTCGAAATATCAGTGCCACCCGATCGGCAAGTGCCGCACCCATTTGTAATGCCGTCCCCTCACGCCCCGCAGAGCCACCAACCAGATGCGCGATCGTCGTGCCGACTAGTACTAGCGGTGCCATCCGGAGTGGAATCGTCGCCTGAGGATTGTGAATTTCTTCCAGCAGCAAGTTATTGCCTGCTTCAACACTCCGCCCCCAGTAATGGTACATTAGCCCACTCAGCAGCCCACCAAGGGGTAATAGCCAAATTATCCACAGATGAGCTTCCCGCCATGCTGTGGCCCATTCCAATGCCGCGAGGAGGACTGCCGATGCCATGCCAGTAAGCGTGCCGACGCTAACGCCGATCGCTAGCCACTTAACTAAGTCGCGAAGCTGCCATTCCCACTCGGATTTCACCGCTCTACTCATTTAATTTGCTTGGAATCGAACTATTCTTGGTATGTGAAATGCAGAGCGAAGATACTAAAAACGATCGCAAGTTAGCCTCGATCGGGAATAATTACGATAGTAACGAGGTAACATAGAGATTAACGCATAAATCTGTTACTGCCGAACATTATCCCTACAGCACGATTACATCCATAGGAGTAGTAAATCAACATGCAATCACGCGCAGTTCGGGAAGGTTCGGTAGGATTGCTGTTAATCGCAGGATTGGCGGTATTCGGTGGGATTTTTTTGTGGCTCAAAGGATTGGCTCCTGGCAGTCAGACTTACAATATTATCGCTAGATTTGCCGAAGCACCAGGGATTCAACCGGGAGGGGTCGTCCGGTTTCGGGGGATTAGGGTCGGCAAAATCGCCAAAATCGAACCTGGTGCCAATGGTGTCGAGGTAGTGATGCAAATGGACGATCCCAATCTAACCATTCCCAAAGATGTCAGTATCGAAATCAGTCAGACTGGGTTGATTGGCGAACCCGTGTTAGAAATTATCCCCCGGAATACAGTCGCATTAAATACTAATGCGATCGCTAAAGCATTGGATAGTAAATGCGACCCCAAATTGATTCTCTGTAATAACGCGCGGGTAGATGGACAAATTGGTGCGAGTTTTAATGAATTGCTGCGACGGGCAACAAAATTGGTCGATTTATATAGTAATCCCCAACTTGTTAACAATCTCAACGCTACGCTAGCAAAAACTGGAACAGCCGCCGAAGATTTTTCGCGGCTGTCCAAGAACTTAACTAAACTCAGCAGTGATTTTTCGAGCTTGCCCAAAAGTGTCGAGTCGAGTTTAAATAAGTTGTCTGTTAAAGCAGATGTGCTGACCACATCATTATCTACCACTAGTAATAAATTTGGTAATACGGCGGATAAGTTTAATACAACTGCCACTCAATTAAATCAAACCGCGATCGAGTACAAAAAGTTAGCGACATCTGTTAATGGTTTGGTTGCTGAAAATCGCAAAACTTTTACAACTTCATTAAATAACTTTAACGCTCTAAGTCTCGATTTACGAAAAACTGTTAATGCAGTCAATCCCTCGATCGTTAAGCTCAACTCAACGCTATCTAAAGTAAATTCCGATAAATTGGCGAAAGATTTAGATGCAGTATTAACCAATGCCAATCAAACTTCGCTCAACCTTAAAAATGCTTCGGCAACTCTCAACGATCCAAAGACATTATTAATCCTCCAACAGACATTAGATTCCGCACGAACGACATTTCAAAATACTCAGAAAATTACCGCCGACCTCGACGATCTGACTGGTAGCCCTGAATTTAGATCCAATCTCCGCAATCTAGTCAATGGCTTGGGTAAATTAGTTTCCTCTACTGAGCAATTGGAACAACAGGCTAAATTAGCTCAAACGATCGAACCAATCGGCAAGTCGCTTACGTACATCAGTAAAATGCCATCCCCAATTCCGGCGGTACGCCAACCAGTATTAGTACCGATCGATCCAAACTCAAATTCCAAACTCGGTGGCATCGATCGATCTAAATCCGAGCCAAAATACCGACTCAAAGTTAACACCCCATTACTAGAAGTCTCTCCCAGTCCATCGGCTCAGCCACAGAGTCGCAACAATTTACAACCGCTCCCAACTTCTTCTAAACCATGAACTTTCGGTTCTACCGAACTTACTATGCTAAATCAAGGATTGAAATGCCATGCTAGCAAACTTCTGATCTGAAAATTCTCAAAATTTCTAAACCCATATCCCATTCTTTTTATTAGCTTGAGTTTATTGTTAATTCCTTCGACGACTCCTTGAGTTGTTCTATTATCAAAATAGGCAATTATTTCACCAATCCATCTTTTAATAGTTCCACAACTCTTGGGGAATTTCCCACAAGCATTCTTGAGCCAGTCACACAAGCTTATTAGCCCATTTCCCCAATCTGTTTTTGATTCAAATATATCTCTAAATAACTCTTTTGTTTTGTGCATTGCTGCTAATTCTGGAAAAACGTCTCCAATCTCTTTCAACTTCTCTTTTTGCAATTCATTCAAATCCGCTTCGTTTTTGAGTATTGCATATTTACTGTGAGTTAATGCTGCTAATTTCTTGTTCTTTTCATCTTTGTTCTTCACCCTCTCAGCCTCTCTTTTGATTTTAATTCTCTCTCGATCTAACTCTTCATTTATCTGTTTCATTACATGAAATCTGTCTCCAACCACTTCAGCATTTGGTATCAATTCATTTACCAGACTTTTGTATGATGAAAATAGATCGATACTTACTTCTGTAATTTGGTTCAAAACCTCCGAACCCCAAGACTTCAAGCACTCACCAATACATTCTTGAGTCCTTTTTGGTAAGATGGCTATTAACTCTCTTTTTTCTAGATCTACTAACACCGCACAATAGTTTTTTTGCCCTTTAACAAAGGCAATTTCATCAATTCCTAGTCTGGTTAAATTCTCTGGCTTTTTTTGCACTAGATTTACCCCAGCTTTTTTGATTATTGTCTCCACTTCTTGCTCACTTAATCCATTTCTTTTGGCAACACTTTTAATATCACTAGCTAGACTCTCTTCGACAATCTTCTGCTTCATTCGCTCGGTGAAATGACTTCTCTTTTTGATGAAATTTAATTCCTCACTGAATTTTCGACCACAACTCATACACTTGAATTGACGACGATTAATTTTAAGGTAAACATCATGTTCACCGAATGGTAGATCTCTCACTGTTAATTGGTGATTCTCATGAAGTTTATTACTTTCAGTTCCACAATGAGGACACACTGCTTTTAATTGCTGATTTTCTAGATAAATAAAATAACCGATTTCATCTAAGATCTTATAAGCAGTGACGGTCATTCCGTCGATATTAAGAATTTCATTAATGGTTTTTAGTTGCGATTTGGATGACATAATGCAATTCAAGCTTATTTGTTGCCAGAAATCAAGATCTTACTATTCTATAATAAAATCTGTCATTTATGCTGCACCAAGCTTCCATAACTCAAAATTATCAATTTTGTCAATTAAACTTGATTCTTATCCACTACTTAGCATAGCAAGTTCGGTAGAGCCGAACTTTCGGCGCAAGATTGTTGTCAGGCTCCGAGCCTTGCGATTATTAATAAGTATTATTTCCCCAATCTCGCGATCGGTGTTATTTAATAATAAGATGTAGATAAAACAATTTCGCGCTGAGTTATTTTTATATAAAACTCGATCTTCGAGCATTAGCGATCGATTTGAGCACATGTGACTAAACTAACCAGCCAAACTAGATCTCTCCGTCGTAGTTGGTGGATTAAACGTAGCCTTACAATTGTCTATGGGCTAACGATCGTGTATGGAGTTGTGGCTTATACAATCTTGCCAGCATTATGGCGACACTACGAACACAATCCCAACTTGGCAGCATCGCCCAAAGTCACGCGCACAGCTGAAGGCATTCCTGGAGATCCACTGAATATTGGGGTAGTTGGTACGCAATCGGAAGTAGTTCGATCCCTGCTCTTAGCAGGTTGGTATCCAGCAGATCCGTTAACGCTGAAGACTAGCATCGGTATTGCCAAGAGTGTGTTATTCAAGCGTCCGTATATCACCGCCCCAGTTAGCGATTTATACTTTTATGGACGAAGACAAGATTTAGCGTTCGAGCAACCCGTCGGTAGTAGCGCCAACCAACGCCATCACGTTCGGTTTTGGCGATCGAGCATCGACGATCCTGCTAGTGGTAGAATCCTCTGGGTCGGTTCGGCAACATTCGATCTCAAAAGTGGATTCAGTCATCTCACAGGTAAGATTACCCATCATATTGCTGCTGACATCGACACCGAAAGAAATAGTACGATCGCCAGTTTAGAAAGCGTACATCAAGTAATTAGCATCTACCAAGTCGCTGGAGTCGATCCGACTCTTCGGGCATATAATGGCGGGGGCGATCCGTATTATACAGATGGAGAAATAACGATCGCCTTATTATCCACAAATAATCTTCCATCGACTCAAGCTCCAATTCAATCACCCAACCCTCCCGCAATCCAAGTTAAACATCAGCTTTGGCAATGGTGGCGAGGAATTAAGGGATAATTTTCTGACTTGAATTTAACTCATTCGATCGTATTTTTTAGCTTGAATTTGTTTGCGACCGACTTCCGCTAAAGTATATAAAGGTCTACCTTTGACTTCCTCATAGATCCGTCCGATATATTCTCCTAAAATCCCGATACTAATTAATTGCACGGCACCTAAAAAGAAAATTGCGATCGCAATGGTAGCAAAACCAGTGAGTGTGGAATGAGGCGTAAAAAATCGCCAATAGAATACCAACACAGCCATAATCAGTGCGACTAATGCCGAAAATAGTCCTAAATAAGTAGACAACCGCAGGGGGATACTCGAGAACGAAACTAACCCATTGATTGCCAATCCAAAACTTTTCGCAAACGTATATTTAACATCCCCTGCAAACCGTGAATCTCGATCGAATTTAAGTGCAGTTTGCTTGAAACCCACCCACGAGCGCAACCCTCGAATATACCGATTGCGTTCGGGCATCTGGTTGAGAAGATCTACTACCTGTCGATCCATCAAACAAAAATCACCAGTATCTGTAGGAATATCTACATCGGCTAGCTGTTTGAGAATCCGATAAAATGCATACGCACAAAGCCGCTTAAACCAACTTTCGTTGACTCTTTTCGTCCGTTGAGCATAAACAACTTGATACCCCTGTTGCCATAATACAAGCATCTGCGGAATTAATTCAGGCGGATCTTGCAGATCCGCATCCATCACGATAATTACCTTGCCCCGTACATAATTCAGCCCAGCCGTAACCGCAATTTGATGGCCGAAATTTCTTGACAGACTCAGGTAAACGACCCGTTCGTCTCGCTCGTGTAATTCTCTTAATAACTCTAACGTGCGATCGCGACTACCATCATTAATCAAAATTAATTCTGCCAAATCGTCTAATTTATCTATTACCGCACTCACCCGTTGATACAATGCCGGAATCGTACTCTCTTCGTTATAGACAGGAATCACCAACGAATATTTTGGCATGGAATTATAATCGATCGTTAAACTCAAAAAACTCAAAAACTACTGGTATGAATTACACTGTCTCTTCTCTTCGATCGATTTGATAATTCGATTAACTCGATCGAACTTAGCGATTAGGTATCTGTTAAATATTCATTCTAGCACTCGAAAATCTATAATCTATCTCCACGTGTAAGTAAAACAAAACTCCTCAAGAAGTTCTTAAGGAGTTTTGCTTGAAGATTAAGCTTGGCACCGAGCTATTTTGACAGGGGGCAACCCCCCAACTATCGTCGCCGCAACAGCGTTTAACAACCGAGTTCGGGAAGGGATCGGAGTGGAACCACTATGCCATAGACACCAAGCAGGTGTGGTTTTAACGCACACCTTGAAGACTGCAGAGTAATCAACATATTTATTGTCAGGGATGGCAAATCCAAATCTTGATTTACGAGGTCAAGCCCTCGGTCTGTTAGTACTCCTCGACTGCATCCATTACTGGACTTCCATCTAGAGCCTATTAACGGGTGTTCTGCCCGTGACCTTACCTACTTTTTGTAGTGAGAGTACTCATCTTGAGGTGGGCTTCCCACTTAGATGCTTTCAGCGGTTATCCACTCCGCACATAGCTACCCAGCGTTTACCGTTGGCACGATAACTGGTACACCAGCGGTGCGTTCCTCCCGGTCCTCTCGTACTAAGGAGGAATCCTCTCAATACTCTTGCGCCTGCACCGGATATGGACCGAACTGTCTCACGACGTTCTGAACCCAGCTCACGTACCGCTTTAATGGGCGAACAGCCCAACCCTTGGGACGTACTTCCGCCCCAGGTTGCGATGAGCCGACATCGAGGTGCCAAACCTCCCCGTCGATGTGAACTCTTGGGGGAGATCAGCCTGTTATCCCTAGAGTAACTTTTATCCGTTGAGCGACGGCCCTTCCATTCAGTACCGTCGGATCACTAAGGCCTACTTTCGTACCTGCTCCACTTGTTGGTGTTGCAGTCAAGCTCTCTTCTGCCTTTACACTTAACGATTGATTTCCAACCAATCTAAGAGAACCTTTGCGCGCCTCCGTTACAATTTAGGAGGCGACCGCCCCAGTCAAACTACCCACCTGAAACTGTCCGGTTCCCGGGTAACGGGCAACCGTTAGAATTCTAGCCTCGCCAGAGTGGTATCTCACTGATGACTCCACAATCCCCACAAGGACTGCTTCAACGTCTCCCACCTATCCTGCGCAAGCGAAGCCCGAACACAATGCCAGGCTATAGTAAAGCTTCATAGGGTCTTTCTGTCCAGGTGCAGGTAGTCCGTATCTTCACAGACAATCCTATTTCGCCGAGTCTCTCTCCGAGACAGCTCCCAGATCGTTACGCCTTTCGTGCGGGTCAGAACTTACCTGACAAGGAATTTCGCTACCTTAGGACCGTTATAGTTACGGCCGCCGTTCACCGGGGCTTCAGTCGCCAGCTTCAATATTGCTATCTGACCGACTTCCTTAACCTTCCGGCACTGGGCAGGCGTCAGCCCCCATATTTCCTCTTACGAGTTAGCGGAGACCTGTGTTTTTGGTAAACAGTCGCCTGGGACTCTTCACTGCGACCCATATTGCTATGGGCACCCCTTCTCCCGAAGTTACGGGGCTATTTTGCCGAGTTCCTTAGAGAGAGTTATCTCGCGGCCCTTGGTATTCTCAACCATCCCACCTGTGTCGGTTTCCGGTACGGGCGTTAATTGCTTATGGTAGTTAGAGCTTTTCTTGGAAGCACGATCTCATCCACTAACGAGCCGTAGCTCGCCGGACTCCTGCCTCAGCTCAAGTCGTTTTCGCCGACTCTCAACACCTCGAACAGTTGCACCAGAACAACCAATCTCTGGCTGGTGACGACCCACTCCGTCCCTCTGTACCAACAATTAACGGTACGGTAATATTAAACCGTTGTCCATCGACTACGCCTTTCGGCCTCGCCTTAGGTCCCGACTAACCCTTCGCGGACGAGCCTGCCGAAGGAATCCTGAGGATTTCGGGCTGTGAGATTCTCACTCACATTTGCGCTACTCAAGCCGACATTCTCACTTCCATTTCGTCCACCGCTGCTTGCCGCTACGGCTTCAACCTAACATGGAACGCTCCCCTACCACTTATGTAAACATAAGTCCATAGCTTCGGTGTATTGCTTAGCCCCGTTCATTTTCGGCGCAGGATCGCTTGACCAGTGAGCTATTACGCACTCTTTCAAGGGTGGCTGCTTCTAGGCAAACCTCCTGGTTGTCTGTGCAACCCCACCTCCTTAATCACTTAGCAATAACTTGGGGACCTTAGCTGATGGTCTGGGCTGTTTCCCTCTTGACGATGAAGCTTATCCCCCACCGTCTGACTGGCAATGTGTGCATCTGGTATTCAGAGTTTATCTCGATTTGGTACAGATTTCTCCGCCCGCACCGAAATAGTGCTTTACCCCCAGACTATAATCATTACCGCTATGCCTCAACATATTTCGGGGAGAACCAGCTAGCTCCTAGTTCGATTGGCATTTCACCGCTAACCACAATTCATCCGCTGATTTTTCAACATCAGTCGGTTCGGACCTCCACTTGGTGTTACCCAAGCTTCATCCTGACCATGGTTAGATCACCAGGGTTCGGGTCTATAAATACTGACAATAATTCGCCCTATTCAGACTCGCTTTCGCTTTGGCTACAGCTTTTCGCTTTAACCTGCCAGTACCTATAAGTCGCCGGCTCATTCTTCAACAGGCACACGGTCAATCGTTAAAATCGATCTCCCATTGCTTGTAGGCTTACGGTTTCATGTTCTATTTCACTCCCCTTCCGGGGTTCTTTTCACCTTTCCCTCGCGGTACTGGTTCACTATCGGTCATACAGGAGTATTTAGCCTTACGAGATGGTCCTCGCTGATTCAACCGGAATTCCACGTGCTCCGGCCTACTCGGGATTCAGTTAGCTCAATTCGATTTTCGACTACGGGATTATCACCCTCTATGATGCACTATTCAGATGCTTCGTCTAATCTAGCTGATACACGTTACTGTCCCACGACCCCAGAGTGCATGCACTCTGGTTTAGGCTGTTCCCGTTTCGCTCGCCGCTACTTAGGGAATCGCTATTGCTTTCTCTTCCTCCAGCTACTAAGATGTTTCAATTCACTGGGTTAGCTCTTTCCACCCTATAGATTCAGGTGGCAGTATTTAGGGTTGCCCCATTCGGAGATTCTCGGATCGAAGCTTGCTGCCAGCTCCCCGAGACGTTTCGTCGGTAACTACGTCCTTCATCGCCTCTGTATGCCTAGGTATCCACCGTAAGCCCTTTGTAGCTTGACCACTTCATGACTTTACTCAAACAACTTGTTATTCACTTTGTTGCTTCAACTTTGTCATGAGTTTAAATTAGTTTGGATTGTCTGTAATCTTGCGATTACGACTACCTGACTTGTTGATTACTATGCAGTTGTCAAGGTGCGAACTGGACTTTAAGTCCAGCAGACTACTTTTTAGTTAGTAGGTGCTGAAATCACTTCCGCTGTTTGCTGGTTGATTCTAGTTTGAAGCTGAGTGTGTTGGTTTTAGCTGATGGTGGAAACCAATGGAGGTTAGCGGACTCGAACCGCTGACATCCTGCTTGCAAAGCAGGCGCTCTACCAACTGAGCTAAACCCCCTAGTTTGTTTAACAGTTACTGGTGTTTGAATTCAGTTAGGTGCTAAATTTACAACTGATAAGAAAAGATGGGCTATTCTGGATTTGAACCAGAGACCTCACCCTTATCAGGGGTGCGCTCTAACCAACTGAGCTAATAGCCCAGGTCAGCTGAACTAGAATATAAGTTTGAAAGCCACTCTCGATAACTCGCTCGACCTTGGGATAACATATATCTGACTTAATCCAAATTGTTTCGGTCGAGATATTGTGAGGTCTCCCTAAAAGGAGGTGATCCAGCCACACCTTCCGGTACGGCTACCTTGTTACGACTTCACCCCAGTCATCAGCCCTACCTTCGGCGTCCTCTTCCACAAGGGTTAGAGTAACGACTTCGGGCGTGACCAACTCCCATGGTGTGACGGGCGGTGTGTACAAGGCCCGGGAACGGATTCACCGCAGTATGCTGACCTGCGATTACTAGCGATTCCGCCTTCATGCAGGCGAGTTGCAGCCTGCAATCTGAACTGAGCCATGGTTTATGGGATTAGCGCACTGTCGCCAGTTGGCTGCCCTTTGTCCATAGCATTGTAGTACGTGTGTAGCCCAGGGCGTAAGGGGCATGCTGACTTGACGTCATCCCCACCTTCCTCCGGTTTGTCACCGGCAGTCTTGCTAGAGTGCCCAACTGAATGATGGCAACTAACAACGAGGGTTGCGCTCGTTGCGGGACTTAACCCAACATCTCACGACACGAGCTGACGACAGCCATGCACCACCTGTGTTCTGGTTCCCGAAGGCACTCTCAACTTTCGCCGAGATTCCAGACATGTCAAGCCCTGGTAAGGTTCTTCGCGTTGCATCGAATTAAACCACATACTCCACCGCTTGTGCGGGCCCCCGTCAATTCCTTTGAGTTTCACACTTGCGTGCGTACTCCCCAGGCGGGATACTTAACGCGTTAGCTACGGCACTGCCCGGGTCGATACGGGCAACACCTAGTATCCATCGTTTACGGCTAGGACTACAGGGGTATCTAATCCCTTTCGCTCCCCTAGCTTTCGTCCCTCAGTGTCAGTATAAGTCCAGTAGAGCGCTTTCGCCACCGGTGTTCTTCCCAATCTCTACGCATTTCACCGCTACACTGGGAATTCCCTCTACCCCTACTTCACTCTAGTCTTGTAGTTTCCATGGCCGTGATGGAGTTAAGCTCCACGCTTTAACCACAGACTTACAAAACCACCTACGGACGCTTTACGCCCAATCATTCCGGATAACGCTTGCATCCTCCGTATTACCGCGGCTGCTGGCACGGAGTTAGCCGATGCTTATTCCTCAGGTACCGTCATTGTGTTCTTCCCTGAGAAAAGAGGTTTACGACCCAAGAGCCTTCCTCCCTCACGCGGTATTGCTCCGTCAGGCTTGCGCCCATTGCGGAAAATTCCCCACTGCTGCCTCCCGTAGGAGTCTGGGCCGTGTCTCAGTCCCAGTGTGGCTGCTCATCCTCTCAGACCAGCTACAGATCGTCGCCTTGGTGCGCCTTTACCACACCAACTAGCTAATCTGACGCGAGCTCATCTCCAGGCGATAAATCTTTCACATCGCTGCATATCGGGTATTAGCAGTCGTTTCCAACTGTTGTCCCCATCCTGAAGGCAGATTCTCACGCGTTACTCACCCGTCCGCCACTAATGTCCGAAGACACCCGTTCGACTTGCATGTGTTAGGCATACCGCCAGCGTTCATCCTGAGCCAGGATCAAACTCTCCATAATATATGAAGAGCCACTAACTTGGCTCGATTTGTATTATTTTAAGACTCTACTCGTCTGCTCTTCCCATAACTGAGTTGAGCTGTTATAATCGTGTTAACGAAATTAACGAGGTTTAATCGGCTTTCAAACTATATAGTTGTCTAGGTTCAGGGTGAAGAGTTTGGCTCTAGGAGCGACTTCCGTCGTTTCCGTGTCGCCGTTTCCCTCGACCGCTTTACTAATATAGCTTGTCTGTCTTTGATTGTCAATACTTTGCGCTAAATTTAGCTCCTCCTTCTCTGCGACTCGCTTTCAGCCCTTTTTTAGTAAGGATCCTTGAAGTATCCTCAAAGAAATTTAGATCTCAACCCCTATTCTCTGCCAAGCAAATCGGCTATAAGTCATGTATATAAAAACTTATAGCCGATTATTGTTTTTAAAATGTTTTTTGAGATAGCGATCGAAAATCCTCTTTAGGGTAGATTTTATTTGTTGAAAGATCGCCTAGATTTGAGGGGTATTTCAGTAAAGGTAGCGTGAGCGTGAAAGTCGGTGCTTGGTATGTAGGTAGCGATCGCTGCCAGTTTACAGTGTGGGCACCTAGTGCCGAACGGGTGGCAGTCAAAATTGTCGCTCCTACCAAGCGGGTATTGCCGATGCAACCGCTCGAATTTGGCTACTGGCAAGTCACCGCAGAGCAAATCGTGCCAGGGACTACTTATATGTATCAGCTCGATGGCGATCTCGAACGTCCCGATCCGGCATCCCAGTCTCAACCTGAAGGGGTACATGGGGTTTCGCAGATAATCGACCATCCTCAGTTTGCCTGGAGCGATCGCGAGTGGTCGAATTTACCGCTTGAAGATCTGATTATTTACGAACTACATACGGGTACATTTACGTCTGACGGTACCTTCGATGCGATCGTCTCACGCTTGCCCTACTTGAAAGATTTGGGCGTAAATACGATCGAATTAATGCCGATCGCCCAATTTCCTGGCAGCCGCAACTGGGGCTACGATGGTGTTTACCCCTTTGCTGTGCAAGATTCCTATGGAGGTGTCAATGGCCTCAAGCGCTTGGTCGATGCTTGTCACCAGCAAGGCATGGCCATCCTATTGGATGTAGTTTACAACCATTTTGGCCCCGAAGGCTGCTACATCGGCGATTTTGGCCCCTACTATATCGATAAATACAAATGTTTGTGGGGCAGTGCGCTGAATTTTGATAGTGCAGCTAGCTACGGCGTACGTAACTACTTTATTCAAAATGCCCTTTATTGGCTGGAAACCTTTCACCTGGACGGTTTACGCCTAGATGCCAGCGACAACATTTTCGATCTCAATGCCAAACATTTTCTTCAAGAGCTAGCAGAAACCACCGCAGAGCTGTCCGAACGTGCAGGTAGACCATTTTACCTAATTGCTGAAAACGACCTCAGCGATGTCCGCCTCACTCGCACAGCCGCGCAAGGCGGTTACGGGCTGGATGCCCAGTGGAACGATGCTTTTCACCATTGCGTGCATACTGTCCTCACGGGCGAACAGTCAGGGTATTACAAAGATTATGGTACCTTCGAGCAACTAGCTAAAGCCTACAAGCAAGGATTCGTCTACTCTTGGGACTACTCACCCGATCGTCAGCGTTATCATGGTAGCGATTCAAGCGAGTTGCCAGGGCATAAAATGGTAGTTTGCATCCAAAATCACGATCAAGTAGGCAACCGGATTTTAGGCGATCGATTGACGCAATTAGTTTCATTTGATGCACTCAAAGTTGCCGCTGCGGCTCTATTTTTAGCGCCGAATATTCCCCTATTATTTATGGGTGAAGAATATGCTGAAGATGCCCCTTTCCTCTACTTTGTCAGTCATACCGACCCCGAATTAATTGCTGCCGTTCGCGCTGGACGCAAGGAAGAATTCGCCCACTTTCATTTAGACCAGGATTACATCGATCCCGAAAGTGATGAAGCTTTCGATCGATCGCGCTTGCGCTGGGAAACCTGCCAGCAGGGCAAGCATCAAGTGATGTTTAGTTTGTACCAGCATTTAATTCAATTACGTTGCACGATTCCGGCGCTCAAACAATTAAATAAGCAAAATCTCGATGCGATCGGATTAGCTAAAGAGAAAGTTTTACTATTGCATCGCTGGTGTGATAATGGGGCAATTTTGTGTCTACTTAATTTTGGGCAGGAGGATGTCTCGTTCTCGCCAAATGTTCCCGATGGCAACTGGCAAAAAATCCTTGATTCTGCGGATGATAAATGGTTGGGTGTTGGTTCTTTAATGCCGGAAATATTGAGTTCTTCAGATCGAGCGATTTCAATGCGAGCGAGCAGTTTTGCACTTTATCAATCCTATATAAGGGGGGTTGGGGGGTAAGTCAACCTCAAACGAAGCTAGTTTGGACATGTGCATCCAACACAGTAAATGCCCCCCTCTTCCATAACCTAATTCAGCACCGCCGAATTATGAGAATTCCTACTGCTACATATCGACTGCAATTTCACAACGACTATACCTTTACCAATGCTCGATCGATCGTCGCCTACCTATCTGAATTAGGCATCTCCGATATCTATGCCTCCCCGATTTTTAAAGCTAGAGCAGGCAGTACCCACGGTTATGATGTCGTCGATCCTACTCAACTGAATCCAGAATTGGGTACCGCTGAAGAATTTGCAGATTTAGTCAAAGAAGTTCGCGATCGCCAGATGGGTTGGTTACAGGATATCGTGCCCAATCATATGGCTTACGACAGCCAAAATCTCTGGCTGATGGATATCTTAGAGAATGGTTCGGATGCGGAATCATTTGACTATTTTGACATCGATTGGACACCGATTTCGGGAACTCTTCCCGCTCGTGTTTTAGCACCATTGCTCGGCAATTTTTATGCCGAGTGTCTAGAACAGGGGGATATTAAACTGGCTTATGAAGAAGGTGGACTGAGCATCAATTATTTTGGGTTAAGATTGCCAGTTCGACTCGAATCGTATAATCGGTTTATCAAGAATAATTTAGGACAAATTACGCGATCGCTTGGCAGAAACCATCCAGATTTTATCAAGCTGCTCGGAATTTTATACTTGGTGAAAAATGTTTCGAGCGAAGCCAAAGGTCGGGAGTTTTACGATCGGATTAGTTTTGTGAAATCTCTATTATGGGAACTCTATAACCAAAATGAGATCGTTAAAGAGTTGTTTGATGCTAACGTGCTGGCATTTAATGGCGAAGTCGGCAAACCGGAGAGCTTTAATTTACTAGACGAACTACTCGGCGAACAGTTTTATCGACTCTCATTTTGGAAAGTGGGCGCAGAAGAGATTAATTATCGACGCTTTTTCACCGTCAACGAATTGATTTCGGTCAAGGTTGAAGAATTAAAAGTTTTCACTAAAACTCATTCCCTAATTGCTCAACTAGTTGAAGACAGTATATTTACGGGATTGCGAATCGATCATATCGATGGTTTGTACGATCCCGCTCAGTATCTAGAACGACTGCGCGATCGAGTGGGAGACATATACATTACTGTCGAAAAAATTTTAGAACTGTCAGAAGATCTGCCTGCGGATTGGTCGATCCAAGGTACCAGTGGCTATGAATTTCTCAATTATGCGAATGGTTTATTTTGTGGTGCAAAATACCAGAAGCAGTTGACACAGTTTTACTCAACATTTACTAGATCGTTTACTGAATATGAGACGTTAGCCGCCGATAAAAAACGCTTGATTATCGAAACAAATTTGGCTGGCGATGTCAGTAATCTCGCCGATCGACTCAAACGAATTGCGGGGCAAACACGTCTCGGCGGTGACTTTACAATTTATGGTTTAAAGCGCGCCCTCACTGAATTGTTAGCATTTTTTCCAGTTTATCGGACTTATATTGCCTCCGATCGAGTTACGGAAGCCGATCGGACTGTCATTCAGCAAGCGATCGCTTTGTCCAAACACAAAGTCCCCCAACAGGTTAAAGAGCTGGACTATATCGAGCAACTATTACTTCGCCAAAATGAAGAATATTTGACCGAAGCTCAAAAGAGCGATCGGTTGAATTTTATCATGCGAATGCAGCAACTGACTGGGCCGTTAATGGCTAAAGGGATTGAAGATACATTGCTCTATAGTTATAACCGCTTACTCTCACTCAATGAAGTCGGCGGCAATCCCAGTCACTTCGGGGTATCTGTAGGGCAATTTCACGAATTCAATCAACACAAAGTTGTGCAGTGGCAGCATTCGATGAACGCCACCGCCACCCACGACACCAAACGCGGCGAAGATATGCGTGCCCGATTGAATGTGCTCTCAGAATTGCCCACAGAATGGATCGATCTCGTCAAAGTTTGGGCAGATAGGAATGCTGACAAAAAGCCAAAGATCGCTGGAAAAGCCGTGCCAAATTGCAATGATGAATACTTTCTTTATCAGACATTAGTAGGCGCATTTCCATTTATCGACAGCGAGTTTGATGATTTTATCGATCGCATCAAAGCCTATACGATTAAATCGGTGCGCGAAGCCAAAGTACATACCGCTTGGCTGCGCCCCGATAGCGACTACGAGGAGGGTTATCTCGCCTTTATCGATGCCATCCTCGCCGAGCCAGAAACTAACCCCTTCTTGCGGGAATTTAAGTCATTTCAGAGTCAAGTCGCCGAGTTCGGCATTCTCAATTCCCTCTCACAAGTGCTGTTGAAAAATACCGCGCCAGGGGTGCCGGATCTCTATCAGGGCGATGAATTGTGGGATTTGAGCCTCGTCGATCCTGATAATCGTCGTCCGGTAGATTACGATCGCCGCAAAACCTCGCTGAGCTATATTCGGGAGCAGATCGATCGCGATATTCTAGCCCTCATCGATGAACTATTTACCACCCGAACAGACGGCAACATTAAGCTATTTCTCACCTATCAATTGCTGCAAGCTCGAAAGAAAGATCGAGATTTATTCCAGCAAGGCGACTACATCCCGCTTGAAGTGATGGGCGAGTTTAAAGAGCATGTCATCGCCTTTGGACGGCAGTTTGATGGCAAAATGGCGATCGCGATCGCGCCACGTTTTTTCGTCGGTTTAGTATCACCAGGAGAACGCCCTTTGGGACAGGAAATTTGGAAAGATACAAGCATTCAGCTACCACCATCGGCACCGACGAATTGGACGAACATCATTACGGCTCAACCTTTGAAATCTTCCTCCAGCCATCTTTCTGTTGGAGCAGCCCTCGAGCATTTTGCAGTTGCGATCGCGATCGGTCAATAAATCCATAGGAATTTATCGATCGCGAGATTATTTTTTAACACCAAACAAACGAACGCGATGCTTACCGATCTCCCAACTACAATCCCCACTCCTACCCAAATTCAATCCGTACGAGAATACATCAAACGTACCTGGAAAACCCTCTATCGATCGCAAGAACACATTCTCAAAGCAGCCAAAGATATCAAAGTCGAACATACCCCCGGTCAAAGGTGGATAGTGTACGTCTCTCAACAAGAAGACTTCGATCGAGTCACACAATCCCTCCAGCAAGTGCTACCAGCATTAGAATGGAGCCAAATCGACCTCCGCGTCCTACCTGCGGATGTAGACCAAATCCAAGAACACGGTCTCCTCTACCTGCCCCACGCGTATGTAGTGCCTGGTGGTAGGTTCAACGAAATGTATGGGTGGGATAGCTATTTCATCCAGATGGGACTGTTGCGGGATGGTGAAATCGACCTAGCGCGGAGCATGACCGAACAACTAATCTATGAGATCGAGCATTATGGCACAATTCTCAATGCCAATCGCACTTATCAACTGGCGCGCTCTCAGCCACCATTATTAACGCTGATGATTTTGTCAGTATATGCCCAAACTCACGATCGAGATTGGGTGCGATCGCTGCTACCGATGGTCGAGCGGTTCTATTACTACTGGACGGTGCCGCCACATTTAAACCCTGCCACTGGGCTATCTCGCTACTACGCCTTGGGTAATGGCCCCGCGCCAGAAGTGCTGGTATCTGAGCAGGACGAGGATGGCAGAACGCATTACGATCGGGTGCGCGAGTATTACCGTCAGCATGATATTACTGATTACGATCTCAACCTGTATTACGATCGAGAGCAAGATTGTCTGACTGACTTGTTTTATCAAGGCGATCGATCGATGCGCGAATCGGGGTTTGATATTACCAACCGCTTTGGCCCCTTTAGTGTCGATATCATTCATTATGTGCCCGTCTGCTTGAATGTCTTGCTGTACCAAATGGAGCGAGATCTGGCGACCCTCTACGAAATCGTCGGTCAGGAGGAATCCGCTCAGCCTTGGCGAGATCGGGCGATCGATCGTCACGAACGGATCGATCGATTTTTGTGGGACGAAGATGCTGGTCAATATTTTGACTACAACTTTAGTACTGGAGATCGTCGTCAGTATGAGTTTGCCACCACCTTCTATCCCCTGTGGGCGGGGATTGCCTCAGTCGAACAAGCCCAGCGAGTAGTCGAAAATCTTGCCAAGTTTGAAATGCCAGGTGGTTTACTCACCAGCACCCATGTTAGCGGCAACCAGTGGGATGCACCGTTTGGGTGGGCACCGTTGCAGCTATTTGCAGTACAAGGGTTGCACCGATATGGTTATAAAGAGGATGCAGCGCGATTGGCGCAGAAATTTATTGCAATGCTCGTTCAAGAATTTACCAGCTCTGGCACCCTAGTGGAAAAATACGATGTCTGCGCCTGTTCTGCGAATGTTTCGGACGAAATTCTCTTTGGCTACAGCTCTAACGAAATTGGCTTCGGCTGGACAAATGGTGTATTTTTAGAGTTACTAGCAATTCTAGAAGACGACTGAGGAATGGATGGTGGTTCGAGTGCAGTCCAACTGAATCGCTCGATAGCGATCGAAATAATTTGTAGCAATTGAATAAATCGATAAATTATTAGTTTTCATTTGCTTGCATGGTGTGTAATTGAGTATGCAATAACGATCGGCAATCGATTGCCAGCACACAACCTGAAGATGGCTCGAATAGTCTCAGCTTTTTTATCTTCGAGTCGATTTAGGTCGCTCTACAAAATAAAAAGCCCCAACTCTAGGAGCTGGGGACGAATCATCAGGGTGCATCTACCACTCCTATATCCGCACCCTGACTGTGGCTATCGGGATGAAAACAGATCGATTGGAATAATTCTCGTTCCCAGCGACTCCACCAACGGGCATAATGATGCAAGATTTGAGATTAATTCCCAATTTTTGGCGAAAACCCCTATGACTACAGTAAAAGATGCGATCGATAGCATGTTGCGATCGCGGGTTGTCGATACCGGACGAGTGAGTGGGCTGAGTCGGCAAATTATCGCCCAGATGAATAATCTCCAAACTGGGATTTTGCTCAATTTTGAAAGCTTACCAGGAATAGTTAGTTCGCAAGAACCACATCTCAATTTATTTCTACAATCTGGCCCTAAAGAGTCGCTGCGTGCTGCATTGCGGGATGGTACCACCAAACAGCCCAAGTTGAAAATGACGATTAATTCGGCTTATCGCACCGTCGTCCAGCAATATATTCTCTTTCAACTCTACCGCCACGATCGGAAGTTAGTCCCATTAGCCGCTATTCCAGGGAATAGCAATCATGAAGATGGCATGGCGATCGATATCAATAATTATCAGGAGTGGAAGCCTTATCTGCTCGGTCATGGCTGGCAATGGCAGGGCAATGGCGATCCTGTCCATTTTTTCGATCGCAGCGGGCGCGATGATGTTGGTAGTCTAGGGGTACAAGCATTTCAGAGTCTCTGGAATAAATATCATCCAGAAGACAAGATTCCCGCTACCGGAAATTTTGGAGATCTCACAGCCGCCAGGATGGATCGATCTCCTATTAGTGGGTTCGGAGCGGTGACGATTTTTCATCAAGGCGATACCGGAGCTGCGATCGAACGGATTCAAACAGCGTTAACTAAAATGGGTTTCACCGTGCCAGTTACAGGCACATTCGGCGAACAAACTAAAGATGCTGTCATCAAATTTCAACACAAGTACGGCTTGAGTGCCGATGGCTCTGTCGGCCCACTTACACTCAAAAAATTGGGAATCATTTGATGATGGATTGTCGAGTCGATCGAGGATGTTAAAATGGTGTTGTATATTTCTTAACAGGCTGATGACACTAACCATTGACCTACCATCAGAATTAGAACGGTATCTCTTGCAGGAAGCTCGATCGCAAGGGATTTCGCTAGAGGCTATGACATTGCGACTGTTGACAAACTCTATCCCGATGCTCGATTCGAGCGGCTCCGCCAATGGGCAAGAACTAACCGCAGCCTTACCTGCAAAACAACAGCGAGTATTTGGGCAATATCAGGGCAGAATTAAAATGAGTGAAGATTTTGACGAACCTTTACCAGATTCTTTTTGGTTAGGCGAGTAATGAAGCTACTGCTAGATACCAACGTTTTTATCTGGCTCAATGATGCACCACATCGAGTGAGAGATCGAGTCATGGCAGTCATCTCGAATCCAGATAATGACTTGTACTTGAGTTTGACTAGTATTTGGGAAATGCAAATTAAAATTCAACTCGGAAAGCTAGAACTGAGCGATTCTCTCCCTGACATTTTAAAAACCCAACAAGCAGGAAATAATCTTCAAGTTCTAACGATCGACCTTAACCATATTTGGTCGTTAGAAAATTTACCATATCATCATCGCGATCCTTTTGACAGATTATTAATCGCCCAGGCAAAAACTGAAGGAATGACATTGGTGTCCGCAGATGGGATATTCGAGATGTACGATGTAGATTTGCTATGGTAGCTTGAGATTTTGAGATCTATCGTCTCAGTAGCGATCGGTCTTGAAAGCGTTACAGGACTTAATACAAGTAACGCTTTCAAGACCGATCGCTGCCGAAAACCGTAGCCTAAGATACATTTTCTACCACAAACCCAGGAGAGCCGGAATATGGGCTTTTAGGGTGTGGTTGCGATCGCTCCCACCATAAACGCCCACTCCAAACAATCTTGACAATTCAAGCTAATACTGCTGTTCCCCCGATCGCATTACCCCCCATCCCCCAGATTGGAGATCTCGATCGCCCAAATTCCCCTCGATCTGCTGGGTATCTTAAAATAGAGAAAGTGCATACAAACGATCGGGTAATCCCGAAATAATGCGCTAAACTTACATACGGGAATTCGCTCGATGATGGGGATAGGCTAAATATAGTGGGTAAAAAAGATATGGAACTAAAGCTACCAGATGCAACCGTAGCTGCGGAATTGAATCAATTGTTGAAAAATACTGTAGCTCCCCAGGGTGAAATCAGCGTGGCTCTAAAGCAACATCCTCAAATCGAAGTGCCAAAAGCACCTTGGACGATCGAAGACAGCGAGCGCCAATACCGGATTGAGGGCTGGGGCGAGCCTTATTTCTCGATTAATGCCGCCGGACATGTTACTGTTGCGCCTCAAGGCGATCGCGGTGGTTCGCTCGACCTCTACGATCTCGTTAGCGCCCTCAAACAGCGCAATCTGTCTCTGCCCCTACTGATTCGTTTTTCAGATATCTTAGAGCACCGAATCGAGCGGTTGAATGCCTGTTTTGCGAAGGCGATCGCTCGGTATAATTATGATGGTGTTTATAAGGGAGTATTTCCCGTTAAGTGTAATCAACAAAAGCACTTAGTCGAAGATCTGGTTAAATTTGGTAGACCTTATCAATTTGGATTAGAAGCGGGTTCCAAACCAGAGTTGACGATCGCGATCGCGATGTTAAATAACCCTGGTGCGTTGTTAATCTGCAACGGCTACAAAGATCGCGAATATATCGAAACCGCGATCCTCGCCCAGAAATTAGACCAAACCCCGATTATCGTTCTCGAACAAATCGAAGAAGTCGAAATCGCGATCGCTGCGGCTCAATCCCTGGGCATCAAACCCAATCTCGGCGTGCGGGCGAAGCTCAATGCCAAAGGCACCGGACGCTGGGGTGTATCGAGTGGCGATCGCGCTAAATTTGGGCTGACAATTCCCGAAATTATCATGGTCGTGGACAGGCTCAAGGAAGTCGATATGTTAGACTCTCTCCAGCTCCTCCACTTCCACATCGGCTCGCAAATTTCCTCGATTTCGGTAATTAAGGAAGCCATCGGCGAAGCGAGTAAAATCTACGTCGAACTCGTGCAACTGGGCGCGAAGATGAAATATCTAGACGTAGGTGGCGGCTTGGGCATCGACTATGACGGTTCGCAAACCAATTTTCACGCATCCAAAAATTACGATCTCCAAAACTACGCCAACGATATCGTTGCCGAAGTGCGTGAGACTTGTAACGAGAAAAATATCCCCGTTCCAACTTTAATCAGTGAAAGCGGACGCGCGATCGCCTCACACCAATCCGTGCTGGTATTTGATGTCCTCAGTACTTGTGAAGTCCGGACGGATTTACCCCAGCCGAAGACCGATGCCGAGCATCAGATCGTGCGAAATCTTTGGGAAACTTATGAAAGTATCACTCCTGAAAACTTTCGCGAAGCTTTCTATGATGCCAACCAATTTAAGGATGAAGCCTTGAGTCGGTTCAAGCTCGGCTATCTGACGATGACCGATCGATCGCGTGCCGAACAACTTTACTGGGCTTGCTGCCAAAAAATCCTCGATATCGCTAAGCGCGAGGAATATATGCCCGAAGATTTGGAAGAACTCGAACAAATCATGGCATCGATTTACTATATCAACCTGTCGGTATTTCAATCCGCACCAGATAGTTGGGCGATCGATCAATTATTCCCGATCATGCCCATCCATCGCTTGGATGAAGAACCCACTCGGCGCGGGATCTTAGCCGATCTTACTTGCGATAGCGATGGTAAAATCGACCAATTTATCGACCTCAAGGATGTCAAACACGTCCTCGAACTCCACGCCCTCGAACCCAACAAACCTTATTATCTAGGTTTATTCCTCGGCGGCGCTTATCAAGAAACGATGGGCAATCTCCATAATCTCTTCGGTGATACCAATGCCGTCCACATCAAACTCACCCCCAAAGGCTACAAAATCGAACATGTAGTTAAGGGTGACACGATGAAGGAAGTATTGGGTTACGTCCAATACGATATCGAAGATATGGTCGAAAGCGTCCGTCAAAAAGCCGAACAAGCCTTGTTAGACAAACGCATTACGATCGATGAAGCTCAACGATTATTGAAAAACTACGAACGCAGTCTCGAACAATATACTTATCTGACTCCATAAATTGGTGTTAGATATATTTAAAAGGTCGATCGAGTATTACTCGATCGACCTTTTTATTCCAGTAGGGAGCGTCGCCAATTTGATTTTCGTCAACGCTTAAATGTTGCGATTTAACATCGAAAGGCCATCGAGCCTACCGCTCCGAACGCTGACGACTGGGAGCCAGATCGCCATACCGCCGCCGCCATTCGAGCTGCCGCCGCCGCGCCTGCTGCCGCCGAAGTTTTTCCCGTAAGCGTTGGCGTTCGGCCGATTCGGGACTCTGACGCATTGTCGACTGCGCTGTGAAATCTGAGCGTCGATTGACAGCGCTACTATCCGGCTCGGCAATTGCCTGACTCGGGTGGATAACTGGCACCATTGTCAAGCAAACAACGGCGATTGCTACATACTTAAACATACTAAGTTTCCCCTGATTAGATTGGATTGAAATTCGATCGGGTTAACTTGAATCAACATGGGTTCGCTCGATTTAAGTGGAGCGAGAATTCAGTAATAGTCGCTCGAGCTTACCGCTCCGAACGCTGACGACTGGGTGCCAAATCTCCATACCGCCGTCGCCATTCCAACTGCTCCTCGAGAGCAGTCTGCTGCTGGACTTTTGCACGGTCCCGTTCGCGTTCGATCGACTCTGGAGTGCGTTGTCCGATTGGCAGATCGCTCGGAGCTGACTGCTGAGTTACATTGTTGTTACTGCGATTCGACTCGGCTATTTCTGCGATCGATCGAGTCGGCTGAAGCACTGGCAAGAGCGTCAGCCAAAAAAGTAATAGAGTTGTAGATTTGAACATATCGATTAAAATCTTATCCCCGCCCCGACTGCAACATTTGTTGAATCGCTACTGCTAATCGGCACATTTAGATTGGCTTTTAACACAAAAAGACTGTCGATATTATAATCTGCGCCAGCAGTAAGATAAGCAGTCGTATTACTGTTATTACCGCCGCTATTAAATCTCACACCTACACCACCAAAGGGGGTCAACTTTCTCTCAGCATCTACAGTTGGAAAGTCATAGGTTATTGCCGCACCAAAGGTTGTCGTATTGTTAGGGAAATAAATGCTCGGACGCACAGAGACGCTATCATAAATGACGAAGCGAGAATCGATACCGACCGATGTCTGTCCGTTACCAAAAAGTACGGATGCGCCAACGTTGTTTTGACCTAATTGCGCTTGTGCTGGTCGGACTGCCAAGAATGTAGATGACAGAATTGCTAATGATAATAGTAGTTTTTTCATGATATGTTTGTGTCGAACAATGAAGACAATAATCGAACTGCTTGGAAAAGGTAACTACTCGATCGAATCGAGATTTTCTCAAGTGATTTAAGGTTCGATACCACCAATTATCATGAAAATTACTCTATGTATCATCAATCGATCGAGATAATCTTTAGTACTAATTTGGACTGAATAAATCGCTCGATCGACAGATAGCAACGGCGATTGCCGTTGCTATCTGCGGAATTTAGTTAAAAATCGAATTTCTACCTGCACTGACAGCTCGAGCTGCTCTAAGTTAAGACGCGGCTCACACTCTTTTAGTCGCTCTCACCCCACCAGTCAGTCGGTTGCTCGATCTACTCAGATACTTCGACTTGTCAGACGATAAATATTGCCAAATTTAAGATGCCAGATACGAACTCATATCACCTTTACGCTTGCGGAGCTTCGAAATCGCATCTCGTTCGATTTGCCGGATCCGTTCGCGACTCATATTTAACATCGTACCGATCTGGGCGAGGGTGCGCGGCTGGGTATTTTGCAGCCCAAAACGCAGTGTTAGGACTTGCTGCTGTTGGGGAGTCAGCAATGACATCATTTTTGCTAAATCCACTTGCAATGCCGCACTAGTAACATAATCATCAGGAGACATCCCTGGATCTTCAAGGAGATCGCCTAGTTCGGTGTCTTGACTGTCACCCAAGCGGATATCTAACGATAAAGGCTGCCGCGCCCATTCTAGATAATCTCTGACCTGTGAGGGCGTGAGTTGGAGTTCTGCGGCTAGTTCGGTCATCGTCGCCGTTCGACCGAGTTTTTGAGCTAATGCGCGTTGCGCTTTTTTAATCTTGTTCAGCTTTTCCGTGATGTGGATGGGGAGCCGAATCGCCCGAGCTTTTTCAGCGATGGCGCGAGTAATTGCTTGGCGAATCCACCAATATGCATATGTAGAAAAACGATAACCTTTGCTAGGGTCGAATTTATCAACGCCACGCTGCATCCCGATCGTTCCCTCTTGAATCAAATCCAAAAAGTCAATATTCCGTTTGGTATATTTTTTGGCCACGGATACTACCAAGCGGAGGTTCGCTTCAACCATTTGTCGTTTTGCCTTTTCACCGATGGCAATGGTTTTTTGTAGCTGAAACAAGCTCAGACGGGCGGCCGCCGACCATTCGCTCATATTCGGTTCGCGATTGAGTTCGACTGTCAGCGCTTGTTTGAGATCCATTAGCGAAACTAACTGCTGCACCTGTTTACCATATTCGATTTCTTGCTCGTGAGTAAGCAACGGTACGCGCCCGATTTCACGCAGATAGCTGCGGACGGTATCTGTAGATGCGGTAGTGGTCGTTTTCATGGGGATGGTGAAGTGTGAGGTAAAGAGCAAGTTGGGGAGATCGATGAAGATGCTAGGTTGAGCGCGATCGTAAATAAGTACAAATTCGCAAACCAACTGGAAAGATTTCTCTAGACGTGGTGCCAAACCCTACTAGAGCGGTTCTCGGCGATATAAGTACTTATTCTGCGCGAGATCGCTAGCGATCGAATCAATCTATCGATATAAGTTTCCTGTTGTAGTTCGGTGTAAAATATCTGCCAATCGGGAGATCTAAAACTGCTAATTTATCTTGATAGTGAATAATCTCGATCGACGCTCTGGAGATAATTCTAGAAATCGATCGGGCTGAATCGATCGGGCTGAGTCGCGCTGCTTGTCTCGAGTTTCTGCTTAATGCGCTGTATTGTCTTGCTGCCATATTTTCGATCGCTGAGGTTTAGCACGTCAAGACAGGGAAATCTGTCCGCTCTGAGCGGAAGTTGAGCTGGACTCGTGAAATCGTCAAGCATTATCAAAGTTGGCAGCAATCGACTGGATTTGATATAAAGAAGATACTCTCTCGCGGCAGAATCAAGCTTGCGGAGAAAGTCAAAATAGTTACCAATACGCAAGACTAATCCGATCTAATGGTAGAAATCAAACTAGCGCAACTTCGCAATTTATTTGTCGAAATGGATCGGGCATTGATTGCTTATTCTGGTGGCATCGATAGCACTTTGGTTGCTAAGATTGCCTATGATGTTTTAGGAGATCGCGCCCTAGCAGTGACAGCAAAATCGCCGTCTTTATTACCCGAAGAATTGGAAGACGCAACCATCCAAGCAGCGACGATCGGGATCGCCCATCAAGTCGTAGAAACTTATGAGATGGACAATCCTAATTATTCATCAAATCCTGTGAATCGCTGCTATTTTTGCAAGAGCGAACTCCACGATACACTCAAGCCGATGGCGATGAAATTTGGTTATCCATACGTTGTCGATGGTGTCAATGCTGACGACTTGGGAGATTATCGTCCGGGGATTCAAGCGGCTAAAGAACGTGGTGCTAGGTCTCCATTAGCTGAGCTGGGGATTACGAAATTAGAAGTGCGTGAAATTGCCAAATCGATCGGGCTACCTTGGTGGAATAAACCCGCGCAACCTTGTTTGAGTTCGCGGTTTCCATATGGCGAAGAGATTACGATTCCTAAGTTAAATCGCGTTGGTAGAGCGGAGATTTATTTGCGGCGGCTGGGTTATGAAAATGTCCGCGTTCGCTCCACTGGCGATACTGCCAAAATTGAGTTGCCTATGGATTTAATTCAACAATTTGTCGCGACCAATAATTTAGCAGAATTAGTAACAATATTTCAATCTTTTGGGTTTATTTATGTAAGTCTCGACTTAGAAGGTTATCGTAGTGGCAAACTCAATCAAGTATTACCCGAGTTTGTCGCTTCAGCAGGGGCTGCACCACAGGTAATTGCAAGTTAGCCAGAAAAGAATTGAGCGTTGCTGAATTATTGTAGATTTTGGGAATTTAATGTTTTATTACCTGATGAAATAGCTTTCTGGGCAATATACATCTCAGCTTTGTCCCGTATTTTCAACAGCTTTTTTCAGCTTGAGTGTTTGATAGAGATTAACACCACCCAAAACTCCGATAATTGACGTAGACAATCTACATGACAAAGACTAGAGCGATCGCTCTAATCTTTAAAAACATTAGTTTTTGTTTGCTGGCAATAAGATAATAGCGATCGGTTTCTGGCAAAGGTTTGATGGTCGATTATGCTGACATTAGCGTGACGATCGAATTTACTTAATTGACTTTGTTGTTTTTGCGGCAATGGCTGTACCAGTAACTCTCCAAGTATTATTATCTTCGCGAGTGACAATCAACTTACCTTCTAGGACACGTTCGCGATCGAGTTTCCACAGATAGTTATCTCTAGAGTTATTATTGGTCGCGAATTTTATGTAGGCATCAGGCGAGCTATTGCGCATCTGCTCTGCCTCTCGCTTCGATGCATAATTATATCCGCGTTCGAGAATATGAACTTCAACTTTAGCAAATTTAGATTGGGTAACAGGAGACAATTTTAATTCTACTAATCTGATATCTTTTACTTCCTCAAAAACCACATATTTATTTCGATCGGCTGACATACCGTTGTTTGGATTGGCTTTGTGATTGCGGTTGCGATAGTAATCATTAATCGCCTGAGAAATATTTCTAACCTCTGCTTGAGAAGGCTGTGAATTATTTGCCCCATAAACAGTTTTGATATCGACTCGATCGGGTTCGCCAGCATTAGTAATATTTGCAACTGCGAAAATACCCGCGATCGAGGTAGTAGTAAGAATAAAAAGTTTCATTAGAACTGTTCGGGGTTATGAATAAATCAGTGCAGATCGAGCGATCTTTAGTTACTGCAGCAGAGATCTGAATTTCCCGAAATCTCCCATAAAAAGGAGTTTGGAAGATCCACTACTTGAGCTTGTAACAAATACAAATTTGCCTACTGATATTATTCAGTTTACCCACGAATTCGATCTCGATTAACATGGGAGAATTTCTAAGATTATCTATTTCAGGAAATCCTCACCATGAATGATTGCTAAAGCCTCTTCTAAATGGTTGAAAAAGCGATCGTTACCAATTAAAGTTGTCAGACCATCGCGATCGAATTGACATTTTACATTCGGTGCCAAACCAGACACGATCGTTACCACCTGCTGCCTTGATAGCGCCTTCACCACATCGCGAATTGTCTCAGATGCAGAGTAGTCAATTTCGGTAATCGCGCGTGCCTCAAGAATAAAAAACTTGACAGGTACTGCTGCACCATAAACTAGGCGCTGGACTTGTTCGGAAAAGTAGGTGGTATTGGCATAAAATAAATCTCGACTGAAACGGTAAATAATCAAACCAGGTGCGGAGACAGTGCCAGGAATAGCCGGAACTGGTTGCCAAAATCTATGATCCCCAGGAATCAATACTGCCGAGTGGGGTCGATAGCTATGATAGACGTGCAAAATCAATGACAGCATTACAGAGACAATGATGCCCTGTTTGACCCCAACAAATACGACTGTCAGCGCGGAGATCGCCCCTAGATAAGATTCTTCTCGATGCGTTTTAAAGATACTATGCAGCCCTTTGAGATCGATTAATTTCAGCCCGATCCAGAACACGATCGCAGCGAGAGTAGCATTTGGCAAGTAGCCGATCGGTGCGGTGAGGAAGAGAAGTACAATTAACACGATCGCGGCTGTTGTCAGTTGTGACACTTGGCTGCGTCCGCCAGCCGTATCGACGATTGCTGTTTTCGTCGGACTACCATTGACGACAAAGGTTCCAGTCAAACCCGCCGCCACATTTGCTGCTGCTAACCCCAGGAGATCGACATTTTCATTAAATCGATCGCTATACCGAAAAGCATAGGCACGAGCAGTAGCCGCACTCTGAGCGATGATGACGATACAACAAGAGATGGCAATCCCAGCACCTGGGGGATTTCGGCCATGGCAACATTTGGCAACCCGAAAGTTGGTAGTCCGCTGGGTAGAGTCCCGACGACAGTTACACCGCGACTGGCAAAGTCAAACAGCCAACTGGCAATAATCGCGCCGATTACCGCCAGCAGCGCACCTGGAAATTTGGGTAAGAATTTCTCACAGAAGAAGACAATCGCGAGTACTGCTGCGGAAATGCTGAGTGTGAATAAATTAATTTGCTCCAGATGCTGTCCGATATAAATAATTTGCGAAAGCGGCTCTCTACCACCGCCAGTCAATCCGACTAATTCGCCTAATTGCCCGATCGCGACTTGAATCCCGACACCAGTTAAAAAGCCGATGAGGACGGTACGCGACAAAAAATCGGCTAGAAAACCTAGCCCGAAGATGCGTGCTAATAACAGCAATCCTGCCGTGACGATGGCGACTGCTTCGGCTAATGCTAAATAGCGCTCGCTCCCAGTTTGCGCCAGCACGGACAGTCCAGCCGCGATTATCGCTGCCGTCGCTGAGTCCGCAGCAACGACTAGATGCCGCGAAGATCCGAAGATTGCAAAGGCTACTACTGGTAACAGTAATGTATATAATCCTGTTGCGATCGGCGTTCCGGAGATCTTGGTATAGCCCATCACTTCCGGGATCCCCAATGCTGCCAACACGATCCCAGCGGCGATATCGCTCCCCAATGTCGAGTTATTCCAAGGTAAAATTCCCTGCAGTAGTCGCAGCTGGAATTTTTCCACAGGTTGTTTATTCGTACTCACGATTTCTTTATTTCCATCAATTTAATTCTGCCGATCGGTAGATCGAGTAGCTGTATCTCTCTAGTATCGCTCCAGACTACCCAAGTTAAATAACACTCCCATAGCGATATTTTGGAGTGCGGTTAGATTGCTTGAGAAGTGTCATCGACCTATCTCGATCGATTAGTACCGATTACTATACCAAAATCACATTGACTGAGTAAAAATTCGCCGATCGGCTAGTGAAATCGATCGATTATTCGATCGTGAAAAATGTCACCTGTGCGGACGTGACTTTAGTAATAGTTGGGCAGGAAGCGGATCGTTACCTTTGCTAGATGAAGAGTCTAGACCATAGTGATAAGTTAAAGATTCAAGCATTGAATATAAGTGTTATGGCCGTCGATGACTGGCAATTAACTCGATCTTCCAGAGTTAAATAGTCAGTTTTTCGGTAGATATATATCAACCTCTTAATGACGAGACGAGATTTATAAATGTTGAACGGTAACGGTGGGAAGCCAGACAGTATCGCCGCTGGAGCCGCGATCGTGATTATTATCGCGATCGGTATGACTATCGTTATTATCGTCGGTGGTAACACCTTGACAATCTGAGCCTTGCTGTAGCAGTTTTACGGACACGGAACTGCTACTTTGCCACCAGCGCAACGCCATCTTTGGATAAATTGCTGCTAATCGGATTTCTCTAAATCGATCGAGGAATGGATAATGAAAATGGTCGCTTTTAAAAAACGGATCTTAGCCAATGGATTAGCCTTAAGTCTGCTCGGTGACTTAGTATCTGGGATATTTTTTGGTGTTGGCTATTTAGCGATCGACCATTTCAATGACTGGATGGATACCCAATCCGCCACAAATCCTCCCGCTCAGACCGCTGGCGAGCGCGGTAAAGTAAGTAGCGGCACATTCCCAGCAATCGAGCGCAACCGCAGCAACAACGACCGATCGCGACTGAATTGTTAAACTCATATCTTGCACTAGTTGAAATATACTATTGCTTGGTGTAGATCCAGGGTACTCACAAGGGGCACCCCTACAGGTTAATTTTGTAGGGGTGCCCCTTGTGAGTACCCTAAAATCTATGCTTTTACTAGTCTTTATGTATTGGCGCAAGATGTGAATAAACCTATAGATAGCCCATCAAAATTAGCTAACTGTAACGTCTGGGCGGTCTAATTCACCATCGTTCCAAGATGTGGGATCTTCTAAAGGTTCCAAATGAGTGGTGACATGGCTTAGGGGCAGCGCGGCAACGATCGCCAGCTCGACTGCTTCACAGAGATCGTGACCGTGCTGCACAGTCCACGCGCCAGGAACGAGGATATGAAGGGAAATAAAGCGACGCGCACCAGCCACGCGCGTTCTCAGCGCATGAAATTGAATTTCGGAAGATTCATATTCCCGCAACACTAAGACAATCGCCTCGCGCTCGTGAGTGGGTAGTGATGCATCCATTAACTCAGCACCCGCCTCTCGGAGTAAGCCGATCCCGATCCGCACGATATTCACTGCCACAATCATCGAAACAATCGCATCCAGCGCCAACCAACCCGTAATTTGAACGAGCATGATGCCGATTACTACCCCCGCTGAAGTCCAGACATCTGAAAATAGATGATGGGCATCCGTTCGCAGCGTAATCGATCGCAAGCGCTTCCCCGCACGCAATAAAATCCAACCGACCACCCCATTAACCACGGTAGCAAGTACCGAAACTACCAATCCTAAGCCGATCTGTTCTAACGGTTGGGGATGGGAAAGTCGCTCCCATGCTGTAATTGCAATAGTCACAGCCGCAACAATAATCAGTACGGCTTCCAAGGCACTGGAAAAGTACTCAGCTTTGGTATATCCGAAGGCATGTTTGGCATCGGGTGGTTTAGCCGCAACCGTTAGCGCCCAAAAATTCACTAGTGCTGCCACTAAATTGATACAAGACTCGATCGCATCTGAGAGCAAACCGACCGAGTTTGTAAGGCGATATGCACCAAATTTGAGCGCGATCGTCACCACTGCGGCAGCGATCGATAATATTGTATACGCACGAGGCGATTGCCCAGAATGTAGCCGATCCATTAACTGTGGTGGTGATAATCAAACATCTTTTAAAGCTAGCAGATCGTTTCAGCCTCAGCGCGATCGAGCTAGCTCGATCCCGATTGCAAAGTCCATCTCCACTTTAACCGTTCGGCGGCCGATCGCGAACTCCGCTACGGCCAACCAAGCGACTCAGTCATAAATCAAACGACTTCTTCTTCCTTATGTGTTTCAAATACACAATCAGCTTGAGGATGTGAGATACAAATCAAGACATAGCCCTGAGCGATTTGGTCGTCGCTCAAATAAGAACCCTCAGACTGGTCTACCGACCCAGAGACTAACTTGGCCGTACAAGTCGAGCAAACGCCCTGTCGACAGGAATAAGGTAGTTCCATTCCACCTTCTTCGGCCGTTTCCAGTATATAGCTATCTTCCGGGACGGCAACAGTTTGGTCGATGCCCTCGGCTTTATTGAACAATCTAACTTGGTAAGATGCTGCCATATGAAATAACCTCTACAAGTATTTAGTTCGGAATCGATTCAAATTCGACCTGTGACTCGATCTCCAAGGGAAGATCGCAGCTACGATCGGGTCAACATCGCGAGCGCTGCGATCCACCGCTCGACCGCTCGTACCTACTCGCCCAACTTGCTCCCCTCCTACTCTGACAAGTTGATGGGTTATTTCCTGTATAAATTGATTGAATCAAACGGCAAAATTACAAGAGGCGATCGAGATTAAAACATTATTATCGGGCGAGAATCAATGTAGTTGACGGATAGCACTAGGAGAAGATGTGATGAGGTGATTTTGTAGTGACAGAGTAGAGATATAGCAAAATTATCAGAGATCGCCACATCTGGATCGTCACAGAATAGCGCAATCTGTCGTATTATTAGTTCCGTATGAGTGTATCTAGCTATTTACTAGGGGTCTTATTCATAACCTATGTACATCGACATTGATTATGACCATCAAAAAAACATTCACAGTCAAGCAGGCGCTAAAGCTGCGTTGGCGGCGATTTTAGCTCATTTTTCAGTTAATAGTCTTCTCGATGTCGGTTGCGGTGCTGGTACGTGGCTAAAAGCAGCGTTAGATCTGGGAGTTATCGATATATTGGGAATAGATGGTATTTCGATTTCAATAGATCGATTACTCGTTCCACCTAAATTTTTCCAACAGCAGGATTTAACAATACCTTGGCATCTCAACCGTCGATTTGACTTAGTTATTTGCCTAGAAGTGGCAGAACATCTAGATAGTTCTAATGCAAATACTTTAATTGAGGCGATCGCCAATCATACCGATCTTATTATTTTTAGCGCAGCTTGTCCTGGTCAGCCTGGGCAACATCACGTAAATTGCCAATGGCCGACTTATTGGCAAAAATTATTTAATAGTTGTGGTTTTTCCTGTTGTGATACTATGCGGTGGAAGATCTGGGATGATGTGCAGATCGAGCCATGGTATCGACAAAATATGTTTGTGGCTCAGCGAGATAAATTTGCAGGAGTAGAAGCTCGAATCTCACATGTAATTCATCCAGACATGATGTCTTATTTCAAAGACTGGTCGCAATAAAAACTCTTCAAAACGATTGTCACCGATCGCTCGGCCTAAATTAGCGACCGCACTTAGGCATTACAGTAATAAAATCTAATAAATTTCCGCATCAACAGTTGAAATCATGCTCGATATTTGTATCTGTACGCACAATCCAGATCGACAGCTATTTGCTATTGTGATTCAGGCTCTAGCCGACCAGACTTTGGACAAATCAAAATATGAGGTTTGGGTCATTGATAATGCCTCTGACATTCCAATTGAAGTGAAAGATCTTCAACCATTAACCGCAGTAGGGGTTAAATGTAATATCCTTGTTGCTTCTCAATTAGGGCTGATGTACGCGCGGAGTGTCGCGATCGAGGCAACTACCAATGAATGGTTGGTGTTTGTTGACGATGATAATGAATTAAGTAAAAATTATTTAGAAACAGTATTAGAAATAACGAAAAACAATCCACAACTTGGATGTTTTGGGGGTAAACTACTACTCCCAGATAATATTAAATATCCGAAGTGGATGGAAGTAATGTTACCATATCTGGCAATTAAAGACCTGGGTGATGAAGTCTTGTCCAACTGTGCCAATCATTGGGGTGAATGGGAACCCCCTGGTGCGGGATTTGTGATTCGGAGATCCGTGCTGGAGGTGTCACAGCGGCGATTGGCAAACTTACCAAAAACAGTGGTACTAGATCGTCAAGGTCGAAGTTTGTTATCAGCAGGAGATTCAATGATTACAAGGGGAGCGTACGAGCTAAATTTGGAGTGCGCTTACCAACCAAGATTGCAACTTATCCATCGGATAAATCCCAGGCGACTTGCATTCCAATATCTGATCCGGTTACTATATGGGCACGGTCGGAGTTATGTATTGTTAGAGCGAGTTTTGGGTAATTCAGTAGCAAGTATTGATGGCTGGCAACGGATTACTTTTATGTTTACTAGAATTATGGTAAGAATTAAAGATTCCCAATCGATTCAACAGTGTTTATGTATGATTGCCTGGGATTATGGATATTTATATGAATCCAGAAAATCTCAATAATATAAGAACGTAAATTTATTTCGTATAATTTGCCATTAAAATGTTACCTAAAATCAGTATAGTAATCCCATGTTATAACGCTGTCAGTACGATCGAACGAACGATTCGATCTCTGATCAATCAGCATTATACTAATTTGGAATTAGTTTTAATAGATGGTGGTAGTAATGATGGCACGATGGAGATCGTCAATTCATACAAGGGGCACTTCGATCGAATTATTTCCGAACCCGATCGAGGACAAGCAAATGCTTTGAACAAGGGTTTTAAGTTAACCACTGGTGAAATTTGGGGATGGTTGTGTGCCGATGATGAGCTAACTGCTGGAGCATTATTATATTTTGCTAAGTTATTTCAAATTAACCCAGATATCGATGTAATTACAGCAGGATGCAAGCGAATTTTTGCTGATGGCACGACTTTTAATACCAAGCCTCGGGCGGATGTGATGCAACGGATTGCCTATCACAACGGCATCGAGCAACCGAGCACCTTGTGGCGAGCTACCGTCCATCAACAGGTGGGAGCGCTTGATGAAAACTATAATTATGCCTTTGATTGGGTGTGGTGGAATCAATTACAGCAAGCTGGTGTGAGAGTATTAGTTACCGATCGCGTCGTCTCGCGTTACTATTTTAGCGATACCAATAAAACATCGACTGGCTCTCGGGAGACTATCAATGAAATGTATCGGATTATCAAACACTATGGTCCAGCCCGGGGCTATTTAGCCGATATATATTTATTTCTGTATGAGAACTTCGATCTAGAAGGCTATTATGATAAACCACCCCATGTAGAGCGAATTGATTGGTGGTGGTATTTACTCAAACAAGAACAGACCAATCGCTTTAAGCTTTTGTATTGGATCGTATGTCTGTGGGGATTGAGTCTCATATTTGGTCGTGACCGGATTATGGGCTATAACTGGAATTTCGCTTCTAGACAAGAGCGTAATTTATGTTGGTATAAATATCCGTCAATAGACTCAGCCCCAGAACCAATCGTATTGTCCTTGGAAAATTGTATCGATCCCGTAGATATTTCGACTATAACTGGGGGATTTTCAGCTCAGCCACTCACAATTAGCAAACCAAAAATTGCGGTCGATTGCTGTTGTTTTCAGTTGAAGAATTTTGAAAGCCAACGGATTTGGAATTTGATTTTTCAAGAGTGGAGCAATAAGGATTTTGCAGGTCAGATATTGCTACTAGATCGTGAAAAAACAGCACCTCAATTATATGGATTTAAATATTGCGATCTACCTAGGGTCAATTTTCAAAGTCCAGGACACGAAGCAATATTACTTCAGGAGATCTGCGATCGCGAACAGATCGATATTTTTCTGTCTACAGGTGATACTATCCCTGTGATGACACATTCTATCGCGACGATTACTGATGATTTTTGGTTGAAAAATATCGATACTGTTAAAAGTTGGAGGATAGCTCATGCGTCGAAGTTTATAGTTATGAGCTACAAAATAGCTGCAGAATTAAGTCGATGCTTTCCCAATTTAAATGTTAAAGATATGGTCGTAACACCATTAAATACCGAGCGACTGTTTATTCCCAGTAAACAAGTGGAAATCGACAATTTCCGAAAAAAATATCATTTAGACTTGCCATACCTGTTATTAGTAGATCGAGACGATCGAGACGACGAAACAGGTACGCTCGAATTTTTTAGAGCCTTTGCCCAATTTGTAAATCGAGATCGATATGCAATTGTCTGGGCGAATCGGACATTACCTGTTTCCCCAGAAATCTCCATACTAATGGAAGATCATCCTTTCTTGCTGTGCCAGCTTCCGCCCTCCGAATTAAAGCTAGCTTACGGTGGCGCAACAGCATTAGTTGAAATGAATCTGGGGGCAGGAACGACAGTATTAGAGGCAATATTCTGCGGCTGTCCGACGATCGTCGAGCGGCAGATCGAGATCGCTAAACTATTAGGCAACGCCGCTATATATGTAGATAAAAATAACTTGTCAGAGTTAGTCGAGGTTTTAGAAAAAATTCAGCAATCTAGTTTACGCGAGCAGCTAATCCGCCAGGGCTTCGAGCGAACTCACAATTTTTCAATCCAACAGATGACAGAAAAATTGACTACCACAATTTTTGATACTTATCAACAAATCCAAGACAGTCGATTACCCGCAACCAACTCCATTTGGCAATCTTTCCGAGATTTACAAATTGCGACTTATGGTTATTCAGATAATTTGAGCGAAATTAGCGAAAAATTAGTAGCAGCAGAACAAACTATCGCATCAATGAAAACCACAAAATTTTGGCTAATGCGAGAGCAATGGTTTAAGTTAAAAAAAGGATTGAAGCTAACTCAAAAAATAGATTGAGTCACCATTTTAAATTACTCCGAAACATCCCATTTCGCTTGACAAAAGCTAGATCGACTTGACCTAATGCTAGATCGAATGGTCTTCGCAGACATTCTGTAATATCATAAAGTTCGTAAGATCGATCTGCCATAAAGTTAATTACTTCACGAGAGATTGGTTGATTGGAGAAGAATGCAAATAGGGATGTTTCAATAATAAACACTTCAGTTTTACCAAATAGGGTTTCTGCTCCAGCTAAAGCTTCAAGTTCAAACCCTTGGATATCTAATTTTACAAGATCCGGCTGAAACTGCGGATAAGTCTCGCTCAATAACTCGTCGATCGAGATCGTTGGAGTTTTTCGCTGTTTGCCGGTAGCTAGATCTCGTTCGTCAGTCGTTGGTAAAAATGAAGAGCCAGATAAATCCTCCCAAATAGTTTGCACCAGTTCTCCCGAAACTTTAGCTGCACCTGCTTGAATTAGCCGAACTTGTGGATTTTTATCGACCAACGCCTGTAGATGCGATATCATTTCAACTTGTGGCTCGATCGCTAATAGAGGTATGCCAGGAAAAATAGACAGTGCCATACTACTCCAGTTACCATAGTTAGCCCCGACATCAATTATTCCTTGGGGACAAAAACCCCTAGCTTGTGTATCTAATAAGAAAAGATCGACATCTCTAATCGAGCCATGTTCTGAATGATTCTTAATCGCTCTGATTTCATACCCTAGCGAACGAATTAATCTTTTAATAATTTCTTTCATACTTGAGATCGAGAGATATATATGCTTACCTATTTTGTAATATAATACTAGACTAATCTAACATGCTTGTCAAACCTAGAATCGCGATCGATTGTGTTTTCTTTCAAATTGCAAACTCTGGTATTGCCAGAGTTTGGCGATCTCTGCTAAAAGAGTGGGTAGCCAACGGCTTTTCAAAACATTTATTAATTATAGATCGGGGTGGAACTGCGCCTAAATTTCCTGGACTAACTTATGAAGAAACACCAGTATTTGATTTTAAAAATCCCGCAATTGAATCAATACATATCCAAGAAATATGCGATCGAGAACACATAGATTTGTTTATTTCTACTTATCATACTATTCCACTGTTCACACCATCTGTTGTATTAGTTCACGATATGTTACCAGAACTATTCAACACAGATTTATCAGTTATGCCATTACATGAAAAATATTGGAGTATCCTTCATGCGGCTCACTATATCTGTATCTCGAACAATACCGCTCGCGATTTGCAGAAATTTATGCCGAGTATTAAAGACGATCGAATTTCAATTACTCTGAACGGCATAAGCAAAGACTTCTATCCTCAGCCTCAAGATCTGGTCGAACAGTTTAGGAATAAATATAAGATCGGTCGACCTTTTTTTCTAGTAGTAGGTAATCGTTATGCTGATGGTGGACATAAAAATGTTGTTCATTTTTTCCGTGCTTTCAAAAATCTACCAGATCGACATAAATTTGCGATAGTCTGTGTTGGTGGAGTACCAACACTAGAACCAGAATTAGCTAAGGAGATCGATAGAACCACTGTTTATGTACTATCGTTATCAGATTCGGAGTTGGTAGCTGCATATTCTGGTGCAACGGCTCTAGTATATCCATCTTTATATGAAGGATTTGGGTTGCCAATTTTAGAAGCAATGGCATGTGGTTGTCCCGTTATTACTTGTGCCAATTCCTCACTGACAGAAGTAGCTGGGGATGCGGCTATTTACGTCAGTGAAACAGAATCAGATGAATTAACAATGGCATTGATTGATGTTCAACGTCTTGAGATCGGATCTGAATTAAGTAGCAAGGGATTAGTACAAGCTCAAAAGTTTTCTTGGACAAAAATGGCTGAGGAGCTTTCTCAAGTATTAATATCAACATTCGATCGAATTGAATCTGGCGAGCTACTGACGAACGATCCGCTTTGGTCTGAATTACGAAAGTTACAAGTAGGTGAGTATCGGGAAGGACTATATAACCTCGCGCGGGAGTTGGAAGATGCTCGTCAAAAAATTATCTTCATGCAAAATAGTAATTTTTGGAAGCTCCGGCAACAGTGGTTTCGATTGAAGCAAATGCTTAGATTAGTAGATCGAATTGACTCGGATTTGTAAATTTATCTGTCGATCGACTAGTATTAAAATCGGCGATTAAATCTAACAAATAAATAGTATAGAGAGCCGCCTAATCTAAAATAAATTTATCGCACAGACTACTCGAACGTTATATAATCGATAACGAAGTCAATAATCCTTACCCATAGAAATAGAGATCCTCAAATAGATCGTGAATACCGATCCAGAATTAGTGTGATGGATATAGCTATTTAATCGTGAACTATTCTTCCTGTCCTACACCCGTAGCCTTCATTATTTTCAATCGTCCAGAATTCACCCGTCAGGTGTTCGATGCGATTCGTGCGGCACGTCCCCAACAGCTATTTGTCATTGCCGATGCACCGCGTGTTGGCCGTCCTGACGATATTGCTAGATGTGCGGCAACTAGGGCGATTATTGATGAAGTCGATTGGGACTGTGAAGTATTTAAAAACTATGCCGATCGAAATTTAGGATGTGGATTGCGTCCAGCGAGCGGTCTAAATTGGGTCTTCGATCGCGTAGAAACCGCGATCGTGCTGGAAGATGACTGTTTGCCAGATCCGACCTTTTTCCCATACTGCACCGAGCTATTAGCGCATTATCAAAACGATCGGCGCATCTTTCATATCTCTGGAAACAACTTTCAATTCGGCCAGCAGCGTGGCGAAGCTAGCTATTTTTACTCTCGGTATACCCATCACTGGGGTTGGGCAACTTGGCGCAGAGCTTGGCAGTATTTTGACTACGATCTGACCAAATGGCCGAGTTTGCAGGCAACAGATTGGCTGGAGAGTCTGCTTGACACTCCCGAGGCGATTGATTATTGGCAGCAAATTTTCGATGGAGTTTATCATGGCGATAAGTCCCATATTTGGGACTATCAATGGACATTTGCTTGCTGGCTAGCTGGCGGTTTATGTATTAGTCCCCAGGTGGATCTGATCTCCAACATTGGGTTTACACCAGAGGGTACTCATACGATTAGGCAAAATCAATTTGCTAATTTACCAGTTAGTAAGATGCAATTTCCTTTAGTTCATCCGCCAGCAATCATTCGCGATCGTGCTGCGGATATGTTCGTTCAATCGAGTAAATTTAATCTCGATCTGTGGTCTCGGCTGAAACGTAAAATTTACTGGTATCGATTACTGCAACAGTTCAGATCTTTATAATTTTGTAGATGCTCGATCTTCCGCGTGTAGCTGTAATAACGCCAACATTTAATCGTCAAGCTAAGCTCTTAAGATTTTTGGATGCGTTGGCGATTCAAACCTATCCTAATTTACAAGTTATTATCATTGATTCTGGCTCGATCGATGGTACTCCCGATCGAGTTCGAGAAAAGTTTCCGCGCGTCACTTTGCTAGAGGTAAGCGATCGCAATTTTTGGGCAGGTGCGACTAATGCCGGGGTGAAATTAGCACTCGAACGACAAGTAGATTATATTTTTACAATCAATGATGATTCCGTTATCGCGCCCGATCATATCAAACGCTTAGTCGATCTAGCCCAACAGCATCAACTCGCGATCGTTGGCAATCGGATCGATTATCTTGTCCCGGTCGATAAAGTGTGGTCTTTAGGTACTTATTCAGACTGGGGTACCGATCGATTTTTGAAAATTGCCTACAATAATATCGATCTAGCTAATATTCCCGACGGTATTTTAAAACAAGAATTAATTAAGGTCGATGCCTTACCTGGTAACGGCGTATTGATCGCCAGAGCGGTGTTCGAGCGAGTTGGCTTATACAATACTCGCTTTTGTCCTCATTATCATGCTGATTCAGAATTGCTGATGCGTGCCAAGCAATTAGCAAATATCGATGCGTGGATCGCCCCAAACATAGTTTTGCAAAATGATTTTAATGACGAACAAAAACGCTCGCATGGAAGTGGATTAGCTAAATTACTATATATATTTTTCAATCCTAAATCTCATTTATTTATGCCAGCAATTTTATATCCGATCTGGCAGTATTGTCCGCCATCTCAAAAAATCCAGACATTGTTTAGTTTGATTAAAAGATTCAAAAACATGAATCCCTAGTCTCATCGCCTTCAACAATAGCAAAAATCATCTGTTTAAGCTAAAGCTACCCGAAATCCAGTAGATCGATCGGAATAAAACGCCGACATCGAACAGCGTGAAGCACTCCGACAAGCGCGTGGCGGACAAGACCAAGCACCGCCCCGCAGCGGGCGATAATTAGCATCTCCAGCCAATTGCGGGCGACCGTCACTAAGCGCGTGCTGATAATTTTCTTGCCAGTAGTCGCTGCACCATTCCCAGACATTACCGTGCAGATCGTACAATCCAAACGCATTCGGCGGAAACTTGCCCACCGGAGTCGTTTCCTGGCGATATTCGCTCTCCGGTGCGCGATTAAAACTCTCGCGACCGTCGCAATTTCCCAGATCTGCCATCATCGTCGCACCATAATGAAACGGTGTCGTCGTTCCAGCGCGACAAGCATACTCCCATTCAGCTTCACTCGGCAGCTGATAGGCTCTGCCAGTTTTCTGGGATAATACTTTGCAAAACTCGATCGCCTCATAGTAATTGACAGTCTCGATCGGATGTCCGTCTTTGCAAAAATAGGCAGGATTTTGACCCATCAATAGCTGATACTGTGCTTGCGTAATCGGATATCGCCCCAACCAAAACGGCTCGATTTCCACCCGGTGTTGGGGTTGTTCGTTAGCTGCCAATTTATGTTCTGAAGTTGACGCACCCATCACAAAGTTACCCCCCGGAATGCAAGCCATCGCCAGATATTGTTTTTTCCAGAAGCTACCACCGATCGGCTCGCGGAAATAGCGGATTTGATGTTCGGTGTAAGACTCGATCCGCCCGTCCCGTCGTACTATAACGCTCTCGTAGCTAGCGATTTCGATCGATGGATAGTTTTTGAATTGGGTGGAGTTTAAGGCCGTAATCGGGGCGGCTCGTTGGACTGGTAATGCGCTGTTGACTGCTTTTTTAGCAGGATTAACGCTCGTTGATGCTGCTACTAACATCGGCTTTGTTAAAGCCGTCTGGACTGCTGCTGCCGTCTGATAACGGTCTTTGAGCAAGTTCTGAATGGTGCGATCGAGAATCCGACCCAAATCGTCCCCAACGAGATTGCGATCGACATATTGTCGCCAAACCCATTCCCCATTGACGGTGTCGAACAAGTCAAATGGTGAAACACTAGTCAGCAAGTAGATACAAGTAACGCCCAAACTATAAATATCGCTAGCAAACATCGCCTTGCCCCGCGCTTGTTCTGGGGCGACGTATTCCGCAGAACCAATCGTCGTTCCGGTCTTGGCTAAAGCTGTCGCAGTTGCGTATTTTGCCGCCCCAAAATCGACCAAACAGAGCTGATTATCGCTTCGGCGGCGAATGATATTTTCCGGTTTGATATCGCGATGAATTACCTCAGCGCGATGAATGAAAGTCAGGACTGGTAGTAAATCTGCAGGGTGAACGCACTTAAATTTCCTACTATTTAAAATCCTCGCAAATCAGTTGCAGATTTGAATTACGAAAAGTATGAAAGCTTTAATGGTAAACAAGTATAGCCAGTTAATTATGTTATATTTATTGGAAATTCAGATCGCGTCAAATGAAGCTAAAGCCAAGGCATAGTATAGCAGAACACTTTGGTGACATAAAAGACATTAGAATTGAACGGGGGAAAAAACACAAACTAATCGATATTATCACGATCTCGATTTGTGCAGTAGTATGTGGAGCAGATGGATGGGAAGACATAGAGCTGTATGGCATCACCAGAAAAAAATGGCTGGAGGAATTTCTAGAATTACCGAATGGGATACCATCTCACGATACATTTGCACGGGTATTTTCACAAATTAATCCTGAAGAATTCAATAAATCTTTCCTGCATTGGATTAAAGGAATAAGTAAAATAACAGCAGGAGAGATAATCGCATTTGATGGAAAACAATCTCGAAATTCAAGAGACGAAAAAAATGGTAAAGGAGTAATTAATACGGTCAGTGCTTGGGCAGCAAGTAATAGATTAGTATTAGGACAAACAAAAGTCGAGAGTAAATCAAATGAAATTACTGCATTGCCTGAGTTGATTAATGCCTTAGATCTAGCTGGATGTATAGTGACAATTGATGCAATGGGATGTCAGCGAGAAATAGTCAAGAAAATTGTCAAAAAAGAAGCAGATTATGTAATTGCTGTCAAAAAGAATCAACCAAGTTTATATGAAAGGGTAGAACAGCTATTCAAACAGGCGATTAAAACTCGTGGTGAAAGTCTGAAAACGCATAGCTTCAGCAGTAGAGAGATGAATAGAGGTAGAGAGGAAACTCGTAATTACCTAATGATATCAGACATTGCAACATCAATAGATCCATTGCTAAAATGGCAAAATCTGACTAGTATTTGCATGGTAGAATCAGTTCGAGTTGTCAATGAAAAAACCAGCGTAGAAGCTCGTTATTTCATCAGTAGCTTAGAAGATAATGTTGAAAAACTAGCAGAAGCAATCAGAGGTCATTGGTCGATAGAAAATTCACTCCATTGGGTACTTGATGTTATTTTCAAAGAAGACATTAGTCGAATTAGAAAAGATAATGCTCCAGCTAATTTTGCTGTTTTAAGACATATAGCAGTTAATATAATGAGTCAGAACAAGAGTCGAAAACTAAGTGTTAGGAAGAAGCGATTTCTTGCGAGCCTTGATGAAGAATATTCGCGCGAACTTCTAGAGGCTATTTTAGCCTAAATTTAACTAACCCCAGAGTATGAATTTGGCTAAATATCTTTAGCCGCACTTTTGCCGGACTAAATTGAGTTAATTTAACCTCGTCTTTGGTTTCGATTTTATTGATATTGTCGTAATTGTAGTTAAGCAATCGAATATCATTAATCGCCTATTTTAGTGGCTCTCGATCGAAATAAATCCTGTTTTGATGCGTTCACCCTGTAGTAAATCTGCCAGTAACGATCGAATTTCTAATTCGTTAAAGTTTTGTCCTTTAGCGGCTAATTCTTGGGCGAGATTATCGCCATCGATAAATTCTTGAGCGATGTACTCATATTCTTGCTGTCCGAACTGTTTATATAGCGATGGAATCTGCGGGTGTCCGCCCAATTGAGCTAATCGCAGCGATTCTTGGTGAAATAACTCCATCGCCTGGACGCGCACCGATCGATCTTGGGGATAAAATTGTTTGATAACACAGCGCGGCTTACCTGCTCGATACTCATCCTGCGCCAAAAAAGTCCGCCCAAATCCTCCTCTACCAATGAGTCGCAGACACCGATAGCGATCTCCCAAAATCAATTCCGACCCACAACCCATACAAAAATTCGCAGTTGGTTCATTGGTTGGTTGGGGACAATTAGGTTGCGGGCAAAAACTGGACATGAAGATCGGCTAAAACTCGAATGTGACACAGTGCATCTGTGGTTAGTCTACCCAAATCGGCGTGCGAATCTGACTAAGTAACGTCAGTTCGGGTTAAGGATATTTGCTTCGTTCGAGTCCCGCCGCCGATTGAAATCGGGGCTAGTATCACAAAGTCCGCCTGCGCGGACTACGCATCATGAGCCGAGACGTCCAGTCTCTAGGCACCTCTTATCCCGAACCCCTAAGAAACAAAATTTGGCAAAGTTGCTGAAAGTGCCTCTGGATAAGGTTATCGGAACTTTCAGCGTAATTAAATATAAAACAATGTGTAGGGTGGGCATTGCCCACCATCTAGGTTTCAGGCTTTTCTGATATTATAAATATTTGCGCCGACCTACTTATAAGCCATAAACTAAATGTATGAAGACCGCTTGACTATTGCCGACGATCGATTCTCTGAAGGAGACGCTACGCCAACGAGATGTTGAGCCAAAATTATCGTTATCGAATCGAATTAGATTGAGTTGTTGGATGACTGGCGAATTAGACACGATCGCGATTACCGCTGGCTGCGAGCGACCGGAAACCGAGATTTGATAGGCCCCGATTGCTAAATCCTCGAACTGATAACTACCATCAGCTTTAGTCGTAGTCGATCTACTAATTTTAGCATCGGCGAGATGAATGGCCGTAACTTCGGTATTTGGTAGTGGTTTCCCGCCAGCATCGGCGACGATCCCTTTGACTGTAAAAATCGGCGTTAAGGGAATCGGAATATTGGTATAACTCCCCAAGGCGACATTGACACGGAGCGAATCGATCGAACTGCGCCACCGCTCGGGTAAGTGACTGGTATGCAGATCCAAGCGATAGCTCCCTGGTGCAGCGCGAACTTCCACCCGATCGGTTAATTTAGTAGTCTGGCTCGGATCGAGGGCTTTTCGATCCAGCGTAATTAATTCGGGGTGCCAGTAACTCTCCTCCCCCGAGTCCAGCTTGCCATTACCATTGCGATCGAAAAATGGCTGGAGCGAAATCCCGCCGCTAGTCCGGAGATCTTCGACGCGAGTATTTGCCACGCGCACGCCACCCTGAAAATCGAGCGTCGATTGCACTTCGAGCGAAAAACTTTGTTGATTGGTAAACGCCGAAATGCCCTGATATCTGCCCAATAACTGTAGCCCAGGGGTTACAGTCATCCCGATACTCGCATTTGCCCCCCGCCCAAAGCCACTCCAGCCATAGCCCAGCTCGGATTGAAGCAAACTAGATTGATATCGCCAGCTCAATTGACTGAGGGTCGTTGCTTCGGTCTGCGCGATCGACCTGGTAGATTGATAATTGGCAACGAGATTTTGGGTAATCCCAATCGGTGTGGGGAGTCGATAACTAAGCTCGGAATTGAAACTGATTTCATTACCCTGCAATCGTAGTTGCCATTCATTTTGTTGGTGGCTGGCACTCCACCGCACAAAGGAATTGCTATCTAACGTACCTTGAAGCGTACTAAAGCTTTTGGGTGCAAGGCTGAAATTATAGTTACCGCCGATCGCTACCCCAGAGAGACTATCGTAATTACTAACCGCCGTAAATTGCGGTGCTACTTGCCAATTGAGATCGGCTCGACTAGAAAATTTGTCGCTATTAAAATTAGCATTAAATTTGGGTGTCGGCTGATAATTGACATTACTCACCATATCCCAGCGATCGCCTGTAACGGCGGAAACAGAAGCCTTGAGCGGCACGCCCGTCGGCTGCCAAAATATTTCACTCGATCCGCGCAACGCCAACGGATCGGCAATTACCCCGCCGCCGACAGTCAAAGATTCGCTAATTCCCCGTCGATAAGCAACGCCACCCTGTAAGCCATCTAATTTACCGACAAACTCATTGGGGATGCGGTTGTAATTTGCGCCTACCGAACCGATAATCGCGCCAGCACCCGCAGGTAATTGCCCTGGTACTGTTGTAAAATTCACATCGCGAATTTGTGGATCGGCGGAGAGTTGGCCGCTGGGATAGAGAAACAAGCGATAATTATTCCCAAATCCCCCATCGTTACTTACAGGCACATTCTCAAACCGGAATACGCCCGAACTGTCCACTAATACTTGAGCGACTACCACCGTCCCAAACCCGCGCACCAGCCGCACCACCGTCCCAGGCTGCGCTTGTCCGACCACAGTGCGCCCTAACTGACTCGACTGCAACCGTTCGTTGGGGACGATATCGCCACCCGATAGGGAATTGGTCGGTGTAAAATTTTGGCGTTGAATCGTTGTAAAGCCCCAATAACTCCCGATCGGATTGCCTTGTCTGCGCCAGAACGGAGCTTGCGAACCCGCAATCCAGTCGGCACTGGGGTTTTGATTGATGACAACAGCATCGCTCAAGCCCCAAGTTAGCAGATTGGCAAGTTTGGGCTGATCGACGCGTAAATACCAACTGGAGCCATAAACCGTACCGACTGCTTTAAATTCACCTTGAGTATTGACGCGATCGGTTGCCGAGCCGCTGAGGTTGATCCGTTCCTGAAGTGCGCTCAAACTGGCCGTAGGCGGATCGATCGCAGCCAAACCATCCAAACTCACTTTCGGCGGTGTTGCCACGGGTTTAGGCGGATTTTTGGGCAGATCGTAACTAAATTTGAGATCGATCTCCGCCTCGTCAAATTCAACTTTCACCCCTGGCAATTTCCGTAGCTCACCAATCGAAATAGCTCTTCCTAGTTGCGGAGGCGATCGCAATTGACGCGGATCTAGTCTGACTTGGAGATATGCAGCGGTGAGTTCTAATTCGCCATTAATTAATTGTTTTTGTTGAATCCCCAATAATTTCAGCGTCGCGTCAAATGGTAATAACCAGCGATCGATTTCGATCGGACGATGCTTGAGTCGGTCGATTTCGCCACTAACGCCGATCTGTTGCGGGTTAGCATTATTGACGAGCGCGGTAATTTGACCGATTTTAAGTGTTTGCGGCTCGCTCGTCGGTGCCGATGGCGAGTCATTCGCTGGCGACGAATCGCTGACTAATTTCGCTGGTGTCGCGGCGGCATCGATAAGTGCTGTCTGCTCGACAACGCTGCACCACAACACAATTTGCGCCAGTAAATATAGCCGCTGGCGCAGATATTTCCAGTAGTAGGTCGGATGCGATCGCAAATGATAGATACAATATTCCCTGATTCGATCTTATCAGACTTCCCTTGTCCTCAAATTGGCTGCGCTCCGATCGATAATCGAGATCGCACCATGCCAGCGGCGGATCGCTCGAAATACAGATTGACACGAGCTATTCGATCTCAGGTGTTGCACCAGTACATAAAAACCGATCGCGAAGCATGCCACCAAGCCGGTCGAATCGTCACAAAACTTACTCACAACTACCAAAACTAGCCAGCCACTAAAACACCAGTAACTTTGTTTTGATGCAAGATGTGAACGATCCGAGCGATTATTTCAGCTGAAAAATATCAGCATAGACTCCGATTAAATCATCAAAATCGTCAGAAATTAATCTATCTTTATCTGGACTATCGTAAACTACTAATACGGATTTGTCATCGCGATCGAGAGTCAATCCTTCTGCTCGATCTTGCTGTTCGCGATGCGGAATATCCCCCAGATATGTCAATTGCTGATTCTGTTGACTGGAAAGACTATTATCTACGAGTTCGAATGGACGATCCAAGCGAAATAATGAATGCCTTCCATCTAAAGCCATTGTCGGGCCAGCTAAAATTAGTAAACTGTTATGGCTGTTATCCCAACATAATTCTCGGATGCCCAAGCCATTGAGATCGAGAAAATGACGTTTATATTGTCGGCGATCGTTGCCGATAGTTTTGAGATTTAATTCTGGTGACGAACCGTCATCAATTTCAATTTCGATTAGGATCGCCATCTCGCGTAGCACGGGACCCCGCAAGCCAATTACCAAGCGATTGCCCCAAACGGCCAATCCTTCAATGTCAAATCCATTCTCTTTACTAGGTAAGTAAAAATAAAATTCTTGACCCGATCGAGATGTGCGATCGGGTCGATCGATCGTGCGTCCCAGATCGAGATATTCATCTGTTGCCAATGCTTTGGTTAGCAAACTATTACTTCCCTCTCGTTTTAGCCAATCTGTTTGATGGGAGCCGCTATTTGCGATTTCCCCAGCCTTATTAATCGCAATTCGAGCTAATAAGTAACGATTTTCCTGCCGTTCGATATTTTTCAGTTCTTCATTTTTTACCATAAATTTATCTGGCTTTACTTTGACTTTTTTGCGCTTACTACTATGCGAGCCGATCGCCCACAGGTAGCCATCGCTATAGTCTAAGCCTTCGATATCGACCTCACCTTGAAGCTCATCAAAACCGTCGATAAAATTTTTAAAATCAAACCGCTGATGATTGTCAAAAATATTTTTATCATCTTTGCTTTGGGTGAATCTCTCGATCGAAGTAAATTCATCTGTCCCCATCCACAGATATTTACCTTGATGGGAGAACACCGCACTGGATAAATTTTCGACGATCTTTGCTCTGAGATCCTTGTCTAGTCGTGGATCGCACGAAATTTTCATTCTACCTTTTCTTTGTAAGTCCATTGTCTTGCCGTATGAATGTTTTTATATTACAAATCATGTAGTCGTCAGTCATATCTCTGAATTATATTGATATTATGTGTTCGAGAAGCATCTCAAAATCGTTTGACTTAATAAATCTTTTAAAGCCGGAGCTGTGATAGATCGGTCGCAATGTCAACCGCCATTTTTTCTTTAGCTAAATTATTTGTTTTCCCACTTATAGCAACAAACACCATGAAAGTAGCCGATCGTAATTTACATTACAAACTTTGATTCGATCTGAATATTCCCTGAATTTATATCCCGCTCCGTCGATGGCAAAAATTGACTTGAGATTGTCGAGTTATTGAATTAATTTATAATTTAACGGTGGACGAGTAAATACATGAAGATCGACAATTCCATAATTCAAGCAACGATCGAACGTTACCAACAACGCGAGCAGCAACGAGCTGGATATTTGCAAAAGTTACAAGAGACTGGGATCCTCAGTGCGGATACGCCGGAACGGGTAGCGATGCGGTTGGAACGCATCGCGCGTCATCCATTGACACCAATGACAATCGATCGAAACGAACGCTCTCTTACCGCTCGATCTGAAGCGCTATCTGATGAAGAGTTTCGGCAGTTGGTCCAAGAACGTAGCTTCGGTCAAAACGATTTGATGCCGGTCAACTATCTCGAATATGCGTTGCGGGTTGCCCAGTCGGTCGGTCGGGTAATCATTCGCAATAGCAGTCGTCGCCTCGTTGGTTATGGAACGGGTTCAATGGTTTCGCCAGAATTGATGATGACCAACAATCATGTGTTATCTACAGTTCAAGCGGGGCAGTTTGGTTTAATCGAATTCAACTATCAAAGCGATCTCGATGGTAAAATTCGTCAGTCTCAGAGCTACGAACTAGATCCCGATACATTTTTCATCACTGATGTAGGACTAGATTACACCATCCTCGCTATCAAACCGAGTCCGAGCGATCGACCCCCCGTAGCTAACTTTGGCTGGAATCGGATTATTGAAGAACAGGGCAAAGTAATTATCGGTGAATATGTCAATATTATTCAACATCCAGCGGGCGAACCCAAACAATTAGCCCTGCGCGAAAATCGAGTAGTCGATTTATTGCCGGACTTCCTCCAGTACATGACCGACACAGCTCCTGGCTCATCTGGTGCCCCGGTATTTAACGACCAATGGGAATTAGTGGGATTGCACCATTCTGGCGTGCCACAGCGAGACGATCTCCGCCATATTCTCGCGATCGATGGCACAATTTGGCAACCGGAAATGGGCGAATCGCGAATTAAATGGCTGGCGAATGAAGGAGTACGGATCGGTCGGATCGCCCAACATCTCAAGCAACAGAACCTCTCGATCGAACGAGGACGATTGCGCGATCGATTATTCGTTGCCATGCCCGATCGAAACGAGCAGATAGCTACCGATACAACTGGATTTTTCAACCCTAAATCAACTGAAACTATGTCTTCACCAACACCATCAGATCGCAGTATTACTTGGACGATTCCCTTGCAAGTAACGGTCAGTCTCGGCCAAGTAGGGATGTCGGCTCCAGCAACTGGAGTCACACCACCAGTAGCAGCCATAACGGGGCGCGGCGAAGATCTCAAACAATCGATCGCGGCTGATTCCCAGTTACAACAAGAATTGCAAATATTAGAGCAAGCGCGTCGAGGTACGATTCCTTATTTCGAGCGGGTTGTTGACGAGCAAAATCGAAATAATTACTACAGCGCTCTAACTGGAACGCTCGATTCGCTCGATTCCAAGCAATTATTTAAAAAATTAAGCGAATTGCTCGTTAACACCCACACTACTAAACTCTCCTATAAACCGAGCGTCCAACTTTATCCATGGGTCGATCTCCAACCCAATCTAAAGATCCGGAGTATTTATTCCCACCAAGAATTTACACCAGAGGAAATTATTCAGGAAGATTTACTAATCGATCGCCAAAAGAATGCCCGCCTACAAGAATTGATGAGCGTCGAAGCTTCCAATCAGATAATTGACTTCCGCGAAGAGTTAGATTTATTAGAAGCCCAAATGCTCTATAACTGCGAACATGTCGTACCTCAATCTTGGTTTGGTAAAGCCGAACCGATGCGAGGCGATCTGCATCATTTATTTGCTTGTGAAAGTAATTGCAACTCGTTTCGCAATAATACACCTTACTTTGACTTTCCCGATTTTGAAGAAGTAACGAGAACTAATTGCGGTAAAACCGAGCGAGATCGCTTTAAATTTGAACCTAGTAATGGTAAAGGGGAAGTTGCCAGGGCTACACTATACTTTTTACTACGATATCCCGGCAAAATTAATAATACACTCGAGGAGTATAAATTCGATCGCCTAACCATGCTATTGCAATGGAGTCAGGAGCATCCCGTTACCGAACACGAACGCCATCGAAATATGGCAATTTTCAAAAAGCAGGGCAATCGCAATCCATTAATTGATTTTCCTGAATGGGCAAGAAAAATTGATTTTAGTTTAGGTTTGGGCTAATCCAATCCCAAAAATCGTCAAAGTGCCGCTCGGAGATCGAGCTTGTTTACATTCAGGAGCATAATAACTATGTCCGGAATTCCTAATTATTCAGTATTGAAAGGTTTCATCGTCAAGGTCGACGATAAAGACCGCGATAGCAGGGTGAACACATCAAAATAGGACTGGGTAGATTCGATTCAAGACTTCTGTGAGTAAATCCTCTGGACAAGTGCCAAGCGACATCGCCATTCTCGATCGATAGTCCAGCGAACGTAATTGGTCGGTCATGATTATGCCAGTAACGGATAGATCGGCTGGAATAGTGACATAAAAGGGATTGCGTCGCTTGGTATTGCTGATGGGACAGACTAGCGCGAAACCCCGATACTGGTTGAACTCAGTTTGACTGACTACCAGCGCGGGACGATTGCCCATCTGTTCGTGTCCGGATTGTGGATCGAAATCGATCCTAATAAAATCTCCCCGACGAGGAATGTAATCTACCATTCCTCGTCTCCCACAGGTTGACCCCAATCAACTTCGGGATCTTCTTCTAATTCAGCCGCGATTATTTGTTCGAGCGTGTATTTACCATACTTGTTGATGGGATAAACCATCATCACGCCATTTTCGAGCCGACACTCAACCTCACCGTTTACAGTTAGAGCTAATTCTTCTGCAATATATTTAGGAATCCTGATTCCTAATGAGTTGCCCCATCGCCCGATTTGAGTCTTCATCAGTTAAATACAAATGATACTTAAAGTATATCATGCTAGTTACTGCTTTGGGAGCAGCCGACCCACGACCGCATACCTGCGGCAAAATTACTGATATGGAATCGCTTGAAAGGTGTTAAATGTCAAGTGATTTGACGTGTCGCGACAGAAAATTGGCGGATAGGTGACGCGAAAAGGAAGTTCAGATCGAAACGATAAGTCCAGATCGTAGAAACTAGAGCAAAAAAATAGAGCAATTAGGCAGCAGCAGATTGATTCAAGCGAGCAGTAGCAGCCTGACGGGGATAGCTGTCAGTCTTAATCTCAAAGATCGTGCCATGATGAACCAGGCGATTACCTCCGGTAGGCTACGCCAACGACAGCGGCAACAGTCATCATCGCATCCACAAAAATGGAATCCCACTGACTGAAAGGCTGATTAGCAGTGATGAGTAGACTCTTGCGTTCATAGCGATGAGCAATTAACTCAAACAACACCCAAGTCTCCGCCTCAGACTGTTTCCTTCCTGGCGATCGAGGTGTTAAAAATAGGCTTAACGTAAGTTTCTGTACGACTGCTCATTTCACCCCAAGATCGAGGTTAGCATCCTCGGTGATTAAGATGCGGCGGTTCATATTTGAGGCGGAAGTTGCTCGGTTAGATATTGATGCTGTTGTTCCCACCACTCATCGGTTGCTTCGACTGTTTTATTTTTTTGGAGAGTCGATCGTAACATGGCATTGACTTTCTGTTTGGCTTGACGTTCTTGCTCTTGCTCGATCGAAGCCATTAAAAACTCATCAGCAGTACTATATACACCGCTGGAAACCTGTCGATCGACGTAATCTTTCATTGCTTCTGGTAAAGCGATGGTGAGGTAAGTCATGAGGGTGTTTATGGGTCGGACTATTTGAATTATAACTTATGACTCAGTTGGGCAATGAATTGTTGTGCTGTATTAAAAATCATGTTTAATCTTCTAACCAACCAAATCTCAAATACTAGATACTGATGTGCTGCCTCACCGATTAGGCTAGATAGTTCAGCATCATCATGAACTTCATCAGGTAATAACTCATCTTTTGGATCCCGAAACATCGATTGTGATTCTAAGCGTAGATGGTAGGGGCGATAAAATTCCATTACATTCATCCAAAGCATCTTAACTTCTATGTTACTCATTCAACTAACTGGTTCAAAAATTTTATTAAAGCCCAAAACTATACAAACAGCTTTCTCTATTTCGCTCCAGTATTTATGCTCTAAAGTTCCCAACTTGTTATCGATTCGCCGATTGTCAACAACCCTCATTTGTTCGAGATGAATTCCTCTATTTTCGTCTAGTCCATTATCGATCGTCGCTTCAATATTGACCACAAAGGGGTAAGTTTTTGAGCCTTTCAATAAGGGAGCTACCATCGTTGTGTCAGATCTTGCGTTGCCTACATCATTCTGAAGGATTATACAGGGGCGTTTTTTAGCTGTTTCATTGCCCACTGTCGGATCTAAATTCACCCACCAGATCTCTCCTCTCCGGTACCGTAGATCGCCACTAGGCATCTATTCCATCTCCAACTGTGACATCCCACAACTCAATCTCAGCTTGATATTCCGAATCGTTTGCTAGTTCTGTGTAGGCATCCTCCAACTCTTTCAAAAATTGTCTCTTTTTTTCTTTGGACAAGATCTCGTTGATAAATTGGCTGCGATTTTGGCTCGATCGATCCACGAACTCCAAAATTTCTTCATCTAATGTGATGCTCACTTTCGCGCTCATGACTTAATCCTACTATTTGGTGGGATAATGTTATCTTAACATACTTTCTAGATCGCAATTTTTCTAGCCTGCTAAATATGATATCAATCGTTCAAAATCTTTTTGCCGAACGGCTTGCCGTCTGCGCCAGCAATCGGCGCTCCAGCAGCATCCAGCTCGTACACGATCGGTACACCCGTTGCTAGTTCTAGTGCTGTCACTTCATCTGGACTCAACCCGTCGAGCATCATGATAATCGATCGCAATGAGTTACCATGTGCGGCAATTAAGACGTTATCGCCTGCGAGTAGATGGGGCAAAATCCGGCTGTTAAAATAAGCAACCACTCGCTGTTGGGTATCCTCCAAACTCTCCCCGCCAGGTGGTCGAACACTGTAAGAAGCGATCGTTGCCTCAGCACGACCGCGTTCGCTCAGGGGTACATCAACCCATCCCGTGAACTTATTGAGTGCGTTCCAGAGGCTTAGACCATGCCGAACCAGAATGAGTTGAGTCATTATTCTCGCTCTTTGTTATTCGCAATTCACTACTTCAATATATAACTGCCTCACGAGATCCTCACAGTAGTAACCTAAGATCGATCGCAGTACTTAATAACTTTAAAATTCACGAAAATTTAAAACTATAAATTAAACTACTTTATGAATAATTCTAGTCAGAATGCCAATTCTGTAGATTCATCCAATGCACTTATCGATATCGCTCAGAAAGATGTGGATGGAGTTCTGAAATTATTCGACACTACGCTAGAAGGGTTAACTGAAACCGAAGCCCAGCGGCGATTGGCAAAATCTGGGCTAAATGAAATCGCCCGCGAAAAGCCGAGCAAGTGGTATATCCAACTGCTCAGAACGATCACCAATCCCCTCTCACTGTTACTAATTGCTCTAGGGGCAATTTCATTATTAACAGGAAGTGCCACCGCTGGCTTCATCATTTTTATGATGGTAGTTTTCGGAGGACTATTACGGTTTTCCCAAGAATTTCAGTCGAATAAAGCTGCCGAAAAGCTGCGGGAAATGGTCAGTATCACCGCCGCAGTGAGTCGCCAAGGCGATACTAACGCAAGCACCTCGAAAGAGCAACAAGGCATCACCGGAACCGAAATTGCAGTCAAGTTGCTAGTACCAGGGGATATTGTGTTTCTCTCCGCTGGAGATATGATTCCCGCTGATATTCGACTGATTGTAGCGAAGGATTTATTTCTGGGTCAATCTACTCTTACAGGTGAATCTCTCCCTGTCGAAAAACACGTAGATCTCACCGACAAGCAGGAGCAAAACCCCCTAGAACTAGTCAATCTCTGCTTTATGGGCACTACTGTAGTTAGTGGTTCTGGCACCGCTGTGGTCGCCGAAACTGGCAGTCATACTTATCTGGCATCTCTAGCAAAAACGCTCGGTGGCAACCGAGTCCGCACCAGTTTTGATAAAGCTGTAAATAGTGTTACTACACTACTATTACGGTTCATGCTAATTATGGCTCCACTCGTCTTTTTGATTAATGGCATCGTCAAACATAATTGGGTGCAAGCATTTACCTTTGCTTTGTCCGTAGCGGTGGGCTTGGCTCCCGAAATGTTGCCTGTAATTGTCACCGCAAATTTGGCGAAAGGGGCGATCGTAATGTCTGACAAAAAAGTGATTGTCAAAAACATCGATGCAATTCAAGATTTTGGCTCGATGAATATTCTCTGTACTGATAAAACAGGCACTCTCACCCAAGACAAAATCGTTTTACAGAGACATTTAGATCCCTATGGAAAGGAAAGTTTAGATGTACTTAGATATGCCTATCTTAATAGCTTCTACCAGACTGGATTGAAAAATTTATTGGATGTTGCAGTATTAGAGCATAAACAAGAAATTGCCGATTTGAATATTGAGAAAGACTATCACAAATTTGATGAAATTCCCTTCGACTTTGTACGGCGGCGGATGTCGGTAATCATCGCCGAAACGGGAAAAGACCATGTTCTAATTTGCAAAGGTGCAGTTGAAGAAGTCCTCAAAGTATGCACTCAACTCAAAGTTGATGACAAGATTTTGCCGATGGATGAGTCAGTTCATACTAGAGTTGCCGATTTACAACAAAAACTCAATTCCGACGGCTTACGGGTCATTGCAGTGGCATATAAAATGATCCCACTAGAACAATCCCACTGCGCGATCGCTGATGAAAGTAATCTGATTCTATTAGGTAATATTGCATTTCTCGATCCACCTAAAGATTCCGCCGCTCAAGCCCTCAAAGCACTCAAGCGTAATGGAGTCGAAGTGAAGATTTTAACCGGAGATAATGAGATTATTACTCGTAAAATTTGTCGAGATGTGGGTTTACCCATTCAAAATGTTTTATTAGGTAGCGATATTGAATCTTTAGTAGATGATAAATTAGCCGAAGTTGCTGCAACCACTACTATTTTTGCTAAATTCTCACCTACCCAAAAAGCTAAGGTGATTCAGGTATTACGCAATGCAGGCAACATTGTTGGCTATATGGGCGATGGCATCAATGATGCCGCTGCTTTACGAGAAGCAGATGTCGGTATCTCAGTCGATACCGCTGCTGATGTTGCCAAAGAATCGGCAGATATCATCTTACTCGAAAAAAACTTATTAGTCCTAGAGTCTGGAGTCACGATCGGTCGCCAGACTTTTTCTAATATAGTTAAATATATCAGAATGGGTACTAGTTCTAATTTTGGTAATATGTTTAGTGTCTTGGGTGCGAGTGCATTAATACCATTTTTACCGATGCAGCCAGTTCAGATCTTAATCAATAATCTCCTCTACGATTTTTCCCAAACGGGTATCCCTTTCGATAACGTGGACAAAGAAGATCTCGTCAAGCCACCTAAGTGGAAGATAGAAAATATTCGCAGGTTTATGATCTTCATCGGCCCGATTAGTTCTATCTTCGACTATGCCACTTATGCCATTATGTGGTTTGTGTTTGGAGCGAATGCTATAGAGCATCAAGCTTTATTTCAAACAGGTTGGTTTGTCGAAAGCCTGATGACTCAAACCCTCATCGTCCATGTTATTCGGACGGCTAAGGTACCTTTTTTCCAGAGTCGAGCTTCTTTACCCATGCTGCTGATTACCGCTACTGTGATGTGCATTGGCATGTATTTACCATTTTCGCCGATCGCGTCTAGTTTGGGATTTGTCCCGTTACCAGCCGTTTATTTCCTCTGGTTAGCTGGTATCTTGACTTGCTATTGCGTACTAACTCAATTTGTCAAAACTTGGTTCATTAAGAAATATGGTTATACCTAATTCGATCCAGAGTACCTAACCGCAGAATGGGGCTAGCGTTACAGGACTTAATACAAGTAACACTTATCACCAAATACCCAGGAGACCCGATCTGTTAAATGCAAAACAGCATGAAATAGGAATGCCAACAGGTTAAGTGTCAGCAAACAAGCCGCTAAATGCTCTTATCCATGACCAAAATTATGCTCCAATCGTCTCCGAGCAAGGTGATTGGTTGTCCTTTAACAGTAATCCCCCTAATCTATCTATATGCGATCGATTGTCACCATGGCTGAATATCGTCTCGCTTATATCCCAGGAAGTAGCGTATTTATTACCCTGGTTACTTATCAGTAGAAAAAACTGTTGCTCGCAGCAGAAAATATCGATAAGCTAAGGCAAGCTTGTGAAATAACGATCTCTGAAAAACCGTTCGAGATTGAGATCGAATTTCATAAATTAATCGAATTTAGATCGATCGGTTGTGTAGTATAACGAGATTGCTATGTTGGCGATATATAGATATTGAAAATAGTTTAGTTAGTTGCGTAGTTAGTGCTGTGGACAGTGCATACAAACACCATTATCGATTTAGTAATGTAAGTATTTGAGGTGGCTAATATCGATTGCCTACTACACGTTTTGCGATCGATTATTGTAGAGATTATATCGTTCGCGTAGCGTACCGTAGGTAATCGAATCAAGCAGTTTAAGTTCTTATTACTTCGGCTATGTATGGTCTGTGGGCAGTGCCCACCCTACGTTTCTAAGGTAACTAATCAGATTTTGGAGTGATTACAGGCGATCAAAGTAGTTAACACGTACTAATGTTTGAGTGCTGATAGGATTCGTGTGTTTATTTTGACGCAAATATGACTATTTTGGTCTTTTTTCCCGATTTCTCTGACTCATTATCTGAGAAAAAGCTGGATTAGCAATTTTCTCCTTAAATCCATCACAAATTTCATTACGTTTCATTCTTCATGAATAATGCAGGCTAGCCGAAGCCACCATCAGCATCGACGACGATGCCAACGGAGTAGGCTGGTTCCATCGACACCACCTCAGCGGATAATAGCGAATTCACAGGAACAGACACCTACTTCCAAGCCACCCTCACCACCAGCCAAGCCATCGAGATCGTCTTCAACCGGGTTTTTAGCTGAATAGATTTTAGGGAACTGTGAGTAGGCACAGGATAAATGCTTCCGACCATTCAACGATCGCGCCATAAGTATCGCCTGTATGTCCGCCCAACTTCCGATCGAAATAATATCCCATCAGCACCGCCACCCCACACCCAGCTAGAGATCTCAACCCCAATACTAGCCAAGCTTGTGGCTGGAGATAAATTTGGCAACCAGTCACCAGCAGGAGCGGGACTAAGCCTACCAAGAGATCTTGTGGTAATTTCATCCCTTGCCGATGAAATGCCCCCTTACCTTGCACTTTGAGATAGGGATATAAAGCGATCGCGAGTACCTGTCCCCACCGACTCCACCCCGCTGCTAGCATCAGCGCCCAGACTCGATCGTCAGTAATTGATGTCAGCGCGCAAGCCTTGAGCAATACGATCGCCACTGCCACCATCGCCCCAAATGCACCCGTGACACTATCCGACATCACCGTCAACCGTCGATCGGGATCTTGCACCGCCAAGCCATCAGCAGCATCCATCGCCCCATCGAGATGCAGTCCACCCGTCCACCAGATCCATAGTGCGACAATGAGACTCGATCGCATTAATATCGGCATTTTCAGCCACTCCAATCCTAGATCGATCGAGCCTAATACTCCCCCTAATAACACCCCAATTAATGGTGCCCACCGCGCGATTCGAGTAAAGTCTAGCTGTAAATTAGTAGGAATGGGACAGCAAGTATAAAAGGCGATCGCAGCAAGTAGCGAGGTTGATTTGTTCGTTAATGACACTGATATTTATTGAGAGCAGCTAACTCACAGATTGCGATACACTTCATCATCATTGCGCTTATCGACCCGAAAGATTTGGACTTGTCCCATTTGTTCTTCAGTAGCTGCTTGAATTTTGATGGCTGCGGGGATCGGCTGTCAAGCGATCGGATTATCTGAAAATGTAAATTTCGATGTTTCAATCGATCGACAGTACAATCGTAGGTCAGATAATTAGAGCGTCGAGATCGATCGCTTAGATGCCATGCAAGCTAGACCCTTAGATACATTCACCCGCACGACCGCATCACTGCTGATAAGTGGCTATCAAAAATATTTGTCTCCACTCAAAGGCTTTTCCTGCGCCCATCGCGTGTGGCATCGGGGCGAATCTTGCTCTCAATATACCAAGCACACGATCGTCGATCGGGGTTTAGTCGCAGCGATACCCTTAGTTCGATCGCGGTTTGGGGAATGTAAAATTGCCAACGAACGGCTCAAACAGTGGCGGTTACAACAGCGCACGACTGGCGATCGCAAGCGGGCGATGTCACTATCTGATTCGTGGGCGAAGATCGATCGATTTGAAGAAGAACTGGAGTCAGCGGAAGATCGGGAAGAACAAGAACGAAGACTGCGAAATTCATCCAGTCATTCCTCATCGCCGAACAGTTGTAATGGTCATGAATTTGACTGTTGTGCGGATTGTGCGAATCTAGCAAATTGTGATTGTCAGGCATTGCATTTACCCGCGATCGATTGTGCGGGATTGGATTGTGGTGCCCTCGATTGTGGTGGCTTAGACTGTGGCGGTTGTGATGGTTGTTCTGGCTTGGATTGTTCTGGCTGTAGTTGGTAACAATTTAGTTTCATTATTTACGAATTTCGCTCCACAGTCGATCGAATTGGGTTCGACTCGTCGCAGACAAGGGATAGATAAAATCACATTTATCTAAAATAGTTTTAGCTGGTAAAACTAGTTGATTATTCCGCACGTCTGGGAGGATTTCACTAGTATTAATACTAGTAAGTAATGGTGCAGTACCACTGGTAAGTAGCGAAATTTGATTGCTGGTTCGCAGTTGGAGACAATAATCGAGCCACTGCTGAGTTAACTTTGTCAGATCGCCGCGCGCAGCAGTAGTTTTTACCGTCGGTTGTACCCACAAATTTGCGGAAATCGCCGTACCCGATCGCGGGACGATCGCGCCGATATTGGGATTTTTTTGAACTAAATCGATGACATCTGATGACCAGCCTACCGCCACCCAAGTATCGCCGAGAATCAGCGGTTGTAAATAATTATCGGCACTATAGAACTTGACTTGGCGATCGAGTTTTTCGAGTTCGGATTTGAGCTTGTTAACCTGACTGAGATCGGCTTGATTGTAAGAATATCCTAATTTTTTCAAGGTCAAACCGATGACTTCGCGCGGTCGATCTAATAGCGAAATGCGTCGATTGAGTTGGGGATTCCATAAATCGGCCCAATCTTGAGGAATCGCAATATTTTCGGCGACTAACTTATCTTTACGATAGATAATTACTGTCGTGCCCCAACTATAGGGTACTCCCCAAACTTTGCCAGTAGCGCTATTATTACCGCGATCGTCCCGTTGCGCCAGTTCGCGCCAGCGAGGATCTAATTTACTCCAAGTTGGGATATTTTTAGTCTCGATCGGTTGGATTAATTTCTCGGTAATTGCTTTAGATAGCCAAGCATCGCTCATACTTACGAGATTGGGAATATACTCTGCACCTTTGGCTGGCGGTATCAGTGGCACCTTCAATCCCTTTGCTTCCGCTTCGCCAGTTTTGTACCATTGCTGAAGTTGGGTAAAAATATCCGCAAACTGTCCCTCTGGCACTAGCTCCACTTTCGGCGTTGGGACGATCGATTTGCTAAACTCCCCAATCGATTGCGAGGGTAGCGAGCTTTTGAGGGCGACTAGCCGCAAGATCGCGCGATCTCGACCTTGGCAACCACTCAATCCAGATCCGATCGCTAGACTACTGAGGGTAATTAAAAAGGAGCGGCGCTGCATGGTAGGAGTGGGGGTTGAGCTGAATTGAGAAATATTTTAGGTAGGGGCACCCCTACCTAACGCAAAAATTTATAACGCCCGTTGCGCGATATCTTGACGATAGTACATTCCATCAAAATTAATCAGACGTACTGATTGATAGGCGCGATCGATTGCGGTGGTAAAATCTGGGGCGATACTAGTTACACCCAGCACCCGTCCGCCATCGGTAACGACGCGGTTTTGCTTGTATTGAGTTCCAGCATGAAAGACGATCGTCCCATCGGTGTTTGCCAAATCTAGACCAGAAATAGCTTTATGGCGATCGTAATTGCCGGGATAACCTTGGGCCGCGATCGCCACACAAACCGATACTGCCGACTTCCACTCGATCGGGGGTAGCGCAGCAAGTCGTTGTTCGGTGCAGGCTAATAGTAAGTCTACTAGCGGCGTGTCGAGTAAGGGCAGGATCGCTTGAGTCTCAGGATCGCCGAATCGACAGTTAAATTCTAATACTTTGATCTCTCCATTGGGAGCAATCATCAGACCAGCATATAACACGCCGCGATAATCGATCCCTCTGCGCGCGAGGGTATTCAGCGTTGGTTTCAAGACCTCATTTTGAATTCTCGCCATCAGTGCCGGAGTTACTAGCGGCGCAGGAGCATAAGCACCCATCCCACCGGTATTGGCTCCGGTATCGCCATCGCCGATGCGTTTGTGATCTTGAGCGGGGAGGAGCGGACGAATAGTTTTGCCATCTGTCAGCGCCAGCACCGAGACTTCTTGCCCAGTCAAGTACTCTTCGATGATTAATGTGTCGTAATCTTGCGCGAATAATAATTCGACCGCAGTGAGCGCTTCTGTTAATGTTTGAGCGACTACGACACCTTTTCCCGATGCCAATCCATCGGCTTTGACAACAATCGGCGCGCCTTGTTGCTCGATATACGCTCTTGCCGCCTTCAGCTCGGTAAAGGTTGCCGATTTTGCAGTGGGGATGCCAGCATCTAGCATGATCGCTTTGGCCCAGGTTTTGCTAGACTCGATTTGGGCACCCGATCGAGTGGGGCCAAAGACGGGAATCCCGCGATTTTGGAGATAGTCAACGATGCCTAAAGATAGTGGCAATTCAGGGCCGACGACCACTAGCGATACACCATTTACTTCCGCAAATCTGGCAATTCCACCAAAGTCATCTACTCTAAAAGAGAGATTTTGACAGCGTTCCATCGTCGCTGTGCCACCATTGCCAGGTACGCACAGAACTTGGGTAACTTGAGGAGATTGCAATAATGACCAAGCGATCGCATGTTCTCGACCACCGTTCCCAACCACTAAAATTTTCACCGAATCTAAATCTCCCGCTCGACTTTATTGCGAATCCTCTGTACACTTTATCATTCAGTGGATAGAGATTTGGGGATAGTCAGATCTGTAGGGGCAGGTTTATGGTATTAGCCTTCGACAGCAACGATCTCCTCGACCAAAACCCGCCCACCCCTACCAATAACTTCCACACAACCCATCATCTTTTCATGGCGATCGAAAAAATCAACTTTACCAACCCGAGCGGTTTTCCCGAATTTTTACCTGGGGAAAAACGGCTGGAACAGCACCTCATGGATACGATTCGACGGGTGTATGAAAGTTATGGATTCACCCCAATCGAAACTCCAGCAGTAGAGCGGCTAGAAGTCCTTCAGGCGAAGGGAAATCAGGGCGATAATATAGTATATGGTTTGCAACCGATTTTGCCCCCCAATCGCCAAGCAGAGCGAGATCGATCGGGTGCGGGCGATACGGGTGCGGAAGCACGAGCGCTCAAATTCGATCAAACCGTTCCATTGGCTGCATATATTGCCCGTCACCTCAACGATCTCCAGTTTCCATTTGCCAGGTATCAGATGGATCTAGTATTTCGCGGCGAACGCGCAAAGGATGGACGCTATCGTCAGTTTCGCCAGTGTGACATCGACGTGGTGGGGCGCAAGGAATTAAGCTTGCTTTATGATGCGCAGATGCCAGCGATTATCGCGGAGATTTTCAGCCAAATTCAGATTGGTGAATTCCTGATTCGGATCAACAATCGCAAAGTCTTAACTGGATTCTTTAGTTCTTTGGGAGTATCACCCGATCGCATTAAAGTTTGCATTAATATCATCGATACACTCGAGAAAGTTGGTGTCGAGAAAGTATTGGCAGGTTTAGCGACCCAAGGTTTATCCTCCGCGCAAGCCCAGCAAGTTATCGATTTTATCGATATTAAAGGTGATGTCGATCGCGTCCTCAATTCACTCCAAGAATTTGCGACCAAATTACCCAATGCCGAGCAATTTCAGCTAGGTATTCAAGAATTAACTACCGTAATTAATGGAGTCAGAAATCTCGGCGTACCAGCCAGCCAGTATTGTATCGACCTCTCGATCGCGCGGGGCTTGGACTACTATACAGGTACGGTTTATGAAACTACTCTGATCGGCCATGAGGCTTTAGGTAGTATCTGTTCTGGCGGTAGATATGAAGAATTAGTCGGTACATTTTTAGGTGAAAGTATGCCAGGAGTGGGAATCTCGATCGGTTTGACCCGCCTGATCTATCGCTTGCTCAAAGCAAATGTTTTACAACCTTTAGCAGCAACTCCAGCGCAAGTAATGGTCTTAAATCTCCAAGAAGATCTGATGTCTATCTATCTCCAAGTTTCCCAACAACTCCGTCAAGCTGGTATCAAAGTCGTTACGGCGTTCGATAAACGTCCGCTCAAAAAACAGTTTGCACTAGCCGATAAACAGGGTATTACTTTCTGCATTATTATCGGTGAGGAAGAAGCTAACCAACAAATGTGTCAATTGAAGAACATGAAAACTGGAGCACAAATCCAACTTGCGATCGCCGATCTAGCTGCTGATGTTCGACAGAAGTTGGCAATGGATATCTTGAATTAAGATGTTTCATTATCACGTTATTATCGGGAGAGCCGACAGCGCAGATACTTCAGCCAATATCGACTCATTGAAAACTGGCTCGGATTGAAATTGCGATCGATTCTTTCCCCTCTACTATGCCAACTGTAACAGAATTTTACTGTTAACTCTCATAATGGTAGCGAGCTTGTAGAAACTGAATCGATTCATTTTGAACCCGATAAATTAGTCGATGCTCTAAATCTATCCTCTTTTTTTAGCGCGATATCGCCCCCTGCAATCTTGCTGCATTTCTTACTCGACTTTGGCCATTCAAGGGGAAAGTCAGCTCGCCCAGACAAACTTGTGATGTTAATTTAAACTCATTTGCCACTCGCTCGATGGATTTACCCGAGCGTAACAGTGACTTAATCTAAATTTGGAATTGCCGATCCATCGGTCTCCCTACTTGGCAACTCGTGCGACTGCACTTGCAAAACTTTCTGGGTCGGTGAGGTGCGGAAACCGCTCGCCTTCGGGAATTACCAAGATTTCGAGATGTTCTAGGTGCTCAGAGAGCCAGCCCCTGTAAAAATCGGCGACTGGAGCACTGTGAATGGCCAGGTATGGCACCGCGATCGCATGTAGCTTTGCGGAGATGAGTGCTTCGATTTCGGCTGGCGTTGAATCGAGTAGTAGCGCCCAATAGCCCAACATCACTGCCTGTCTGGGTCGCGACACTACTAGCTGTAGGTAGCGCTCGGGCACGGCATCGATCCCGGGACTGGGGACGAGCCGACTGACTGTTTCTAAAAATTTATCGCTGGCGAGATCGGATTTCAGCCCCTGGAGTAAGTCAATAAACGGGCTGACATATAACGGCTGCTCGATATTTACCACCAGATCGACTGGATAGCGGGAGGCGTAAACTGTGGCTAAGACTGCACCGATAGCATGACCGATGATAACCAGATGCTGGAGGACTAAACGATCGACTAACTCGTGCAGTTCGGTGGCGATCTCCTCCAGATCGTAGTTCGATCGATCGCCAGAATTACCATGACCGGGTAAATCCACTGAAATACATCGATAATGTCGCACGAGATATTCGATCGCTGGCAGCCACATTTGGCGATCGAACGACAAGCCATGTAAAAATAGAATCGGCTTGCCCGCTCCGGTATCTGTATATGCCAGTTCGGTTCCCTGGAGAGTGGTAAATGAGTTGGCGTTCATACCTTCCTCGCTGGATCGGAATCTCATCATGCTGTGGCTAAACCGATTGCCGTAGTTATCTTCGAGCGGTTTGACCAGGAAGAGGATGTCTGAAAAGTTTTATTTTTGCAATGTTTGCGGCGGTTTAGTGCAATAGAAGTCAACCGGATTACGAGTAAAATCGACGCATTCTAATAATTGATTGGTACGATCGTTAATCCGCCGAAATTGGGAATAATTTATCCCCGAACTGCCAGTGTAATTAGCCTTGATTTGAATATCATCTGGTGCTCTGGCAATCGCTTCTTTGATATAGTCCCGATCTGCCGCACTGGCGATCGTCGGCGATAAGAAAACTCCACCCACAGGAATGACCCGATTGGGTGAAAGCGCTCGGATTCCTCGAGTTCGAGCGACGATTTTACAAAAATCCACGCCAATATTTGCTTCGCCAGATCTTACTTTTTCTTGAATTTTTGACAAGGTATTACCAATACTGACTCGAATTCTTTTGCCGTAAAGATCGTAGAGTGGCATCGTAAATATCGGTGAATCATCACTAGGTAGCGCGATCGTTTGCTCCGGAGTAAAATCTTTACTACTTCTAATTTCGCTATTGTTTCTGACAAAGAAGCAGACATCTCGATAGGGGTCTTCTCCAGCAGCCATCCGCGCGATAAACTCGTATTTATTATCCTCGGCAATTATTGAATTATTAGCTAAAAACGTAAATGCTAGATCCCATTTCTTCTGCGCGATCTTATCTTGAGCTTCACGGGTTGTTATCGCTGAGTCGAGTTCGACTTTAATATTATCTCCATATTTCTTACGTAACTCTTTTTCTAGATATTCTTTAAACTTGGGATAATCTCGCTTTTGAGCGCGATTGCGCGATGACGCACGATTGATATATCCGACAGTTAAGGAGCCATTCTGGGGAAACGATCTCAGTTGCGAAGTGATGAGAGTGGGAGCGCTCGATTTATTCTGCAATTTATCCCAGCTTACATAGCTCAACAGTCCGACAATTCCAAATAGTAACAAGCCAATAATTATCCGATAAGGATCGGGATTTATTTTGTCAATTTTAATGACACTTAGCGCAGAGTTTGATTTTTTTTTCTGTCTTATATAGCTAGCATCTGTGAGGGGATCGAAAGTAAAATCTAGAGGTTGTTTTTCTTGGCCTAATAGCCGATCGATCGCGCTAGTCAATTCTTCACTACAATCTGCATAACTTTCCCACTTCCATTTTTTGGTACTCGGATCGTAGAGATGCTCATAATTGCGATCGGTTAGTAAGGCGATCGTCGTAACGCCTAAACTGTAAAGATCCCACTCTCGCCCGGTAGGTAGATTGGGGACAGGAATTAGCTCGAGTTGCGAGCGGAGGGTAGAGTTAGTCTCGCCACCAACTTCAGTAATTAAGTCGGCAATTACTAGAAAGTCAGTCAGGATATTTCGCTCGTGCTCGTCGATGACGAGCGTTTCATGAGAAATATTGCCATGAATGATATCGCGATCGTGGAGATAATTGAGAACGGGAAGAATTTCTTGTAATAAACTTTTAGCCCGCACGGGACTATAAGGCACCCGATCGGCAACACATTGCCATTCACCCATTTCTCGAACGATATGAATGCTATCTTCGGTCGCGAAAATATCAATTACTGATTGGAGATTGGGATGACTTAATTGCAATAATCTGTCGATCTTTGGTTGTGCCGCTTCGAGAATTTTTGGCGCTCGATCGGTTAAATAAGATTGTAAAATACCCGTGCGATTTGGATCGGTCGCATTCGGACATTTTACCCAGTAAAATTGCTCTTTTAATGATACTTTGATGCTATTAATAATTTGATATTTGTGCTGTTTCATTGGTTAGCTTTACCCACAATAAATACTTGATTTTAAATAAGTTTCATTCAAGCTCAGCGAGCATCCATTTTCAAATTAGTGACCGATCGAACTAGTTAAGAGTGAGAGCTATTTGGGAGTATGGCTGTAAAAAATGTCCGCTCGAAGATCCGTCCCGTATAGACGTGTTCAGGGTTGACAACCGATCTCAACAATCATCGATCGAGATTTATCGTTCGACGGAGAAAGTTTGGCTACTCGATTTCACCTAATTCTTTCTTAATTATAGTTGTAGTTAATATCGTTAGAAGATTGCGATCGATTCCTTAAACTTACTTACAACTACCAAAACTAACCACTGTCTCGAAGCTTGCTCGCCGCTTAGGCGGCGAGCGCTTGTAAACCCTCGGGGAACCCGTAGACGAGCGAAGCGAGGCATGTCGTTGGTGTAAGCCTGCCGTAGGCACAGACGGAGCGCGCACCGCTAGTCACTAGCCACTAAAACAGTAACTTTGATTTGATGCAAGATGTGAGCTGACTTCCTAACGCATACTCACCGGAATTGTCTGCTCGATGCGTTTTTGTAATTGCTGCATCAAGTCATCCCCACTACGTCTGGCTTCCCAGTTTCCAGATTGGCTTGTACCCGCGATCTGCCACATTCCGTGGAGCGAATTTTCCTCATCATCGATCGTGCCTGTGTAGTAGATGGTGTCCTGTGGCGAGCAAACATACTGCTTGGAAAATTTCACCTGTTTGCCAACGCTTTCCCCTGCCAGTTGCGCCTCACCTAGCACGCCCTCATCTAAAATACTGCCGCTCAAACTACTGCCACTTTGAACCAACGATGCTTCAAAGCGCGTCGGTTGGCTATTTTGCCAATAGGTGCCCAACCAAGTACCACTAAGATCTGCCATAAGCGCACTAAAGTTAAGTTTTAATGTTTGCAGTCCCTATTTTAATCGACTGAGCGGGGTAGGAATTAATCTACCAGGAGATGTTGGTGCGACTGCCTTTGAGCGTTAAATATCTATCAGAAGGTAGATTTTATCGAGAATTAGGTTTAAAAAATCGCTCTGCAGCTAAATTCGCTCCTTCAACTCTTGAAGTTAAATGTTGCGATCGGCAGAATCTAAGCAAAGTTCGGGGTTAAATTGCCATCGCAACTAGCTCACGATTAACATACCTCGATCTAGTTTTCCAAGCAAGCGATCGCGCCATCGCTCCAACCTAGAATCAGCTCTTACCAAGGCTCGAGAGCTGATTGGTCGTGCATGAACAGTGAGTAATTTGGAAGATCGCTCGATCGACAGAGGGAAGAGTGCTTGCCAATATCTATCGTGTTTATGTAAGTAGCTAACTGAAAATTTACCAGTTTTTTCACGCTGCGATCTAATCGAACCTGAGGGAGCATTTATGAAAAAGATAAGTTTGTTGTTAGTTTCACTGTTTGGCTTGTCATTGGCACTTGGAGCTTGTTCGCCAAGTGGCAGCGGAACTGGCGGAACAGGGACAGGCACAGGCACAGGAACTAGTGGCGGTACCGCTAGCCCCAGTCCAAAAATGAGTCCGAGCACCAGCCCAACTACGAGTCCAAAAGTGAGTCCAAGCACTAGTCCATAAGCGCGAACGCTCGATCGATAAACTTCGCACCACTTTTTGTTGGCTAAGAGTTACTACCAATCATCAATCTCATTTAATCAAACTCAAGTAAGTATTTATTTATGCAGAAGGTAAGTTTATTATTAGCTTCACTGTTTGGCGTGTCACTGATGCTCGGTGCCCATTCCGCAAATGCTACTGGCAGTAACGGTACTCAGGAGCCTGTAAGTGTTCCTAACCACGGCACCCTCATCAGCGAAAGCAGTACCGCTCCCAGCAATGTTGGCAGCACTGGGAGCGGTACTGGTACCAGTGGCAAGGGGACACGGGGTACGAGTGGTACTACGAGTACTAGTGGAAGTGTTAATAACACTTCCACTAAGAGCGGTAGCGGCAAGCGCAACCGTAGCACTGGTATTGGCAGTACTGGTAGCGGTACTGGGACTAGTGGCAACGGCACGCGTGGTACGAGCGGTACTACGAGCACTAGTGGTAGTAACGGCAATAATAGCAATAGTAATGTTAGTCCTAGCCCTAGTTTGAGAACCAGTCCCGCCCCTAGTCCTTAATCCGATGCGATCTTGTTGCGCTACTAAAGCTGTAAAATAACTAGCTAAAAAACTTTGACTTGGTTTATATCTATCTAACGGTAGAACTAATCTCTAAATTTCTTGCTTAGATTGGGAGAGGGGAGCAAGAAAAAAATTTAGATATCTAGGCTGCTGTCTGACTGAGAGCGTAAATCTTCACTACGAGCTAGTTACAGCAGCCAGAAATAGCACACTATAGGACTACCATGAGCGAACAACATCCAGTCAACGAACATAGCAAAGATCGTAGCCTAGAGAATTATCGCCAACCAGCGGGCGAGAACTTAACCACTGATGACGGAGTACGCCTGAGTGATACCGATAACTCGCTCAAAGCTGGCGGACGCGGCCCGACGTTATTGGAAGATTTCCATCTGCTCGAAAAGACGGCGGCTTTCGATCGCGAACGCATTCCCGAACGGGTGGTTCACGCGCGGGGTTCTGGCGCGCATGGCTACTTTCAGCCATACGAGTCGATGGCCGAATTTACTAAAGCTAAATTCCTCCAAGATCCGAGTGTCAAAACGCCTGTATTCGCACGGTTTTCTACCGTTGGCGGTTCGCGGGGTTCGGCGGATGCAGTGCGAGATGTCCGAGGTTTTTCGGTGAAGTTTTACACCGAGGAAGGTAACTACGATTTCGTCGGCAATAATATTCCGGTCTTCTTCATTCAGGATGCGATTAAGTTCCCTGATATCATTCATGCCGTAAAACCCGAACCCGACCACGAGATGCCGCAAGCTTCGACAGCACATCCGAGCTTCTGGGACTTTATTTCCCTAGTGCCGGAATCGATGCACATGATTATGTGGTTATTGTCCGATCGCACCTTGCCGCGTAACTTTAGCACGATGCAGGGCTTTGGCGTACATACTTACCGCTGGGTCGATGCCCAAGGTAAATCGCGCTTTGTGAAGTTCCACTGGAAACCGTTGGCTGGCGTGCATTCCAATGTCTTCGACGAAGCTCAAAAGCTGGCGGGTAAAGACCCTGACTTCCAGCGACGCACGCTGTGGGACTCGATCGAACAAGGTAACTATCCAGAGTATGAGTTAGGCGTACAAATCATCGAGGAAGCGGACGAACACAAATTCGACTTCGATATTCTCGATGCCACCAAGCTGATTCCTGAAGAATTAGTGCCCGTCCGCCCAGTCGGTAAAATGGTACTCGATCGCAATCCCGACAATTTCTTTGCTGAGACCGAGCAAGTTGCCTTCCAACCCTCAAATGTTGTGCCAGGGATCGACTTTAGCGACGATCCGCTTTTACAAGGTCGGCTGTTTTCATACCACGATACCCAGCTGCATCGCTTAGGTAGCCCCAACTTTACCCATTTACCGATCAACCGTCCCGTTTGCCCATTTAGCAATAATAACCAAGACGGTCGGATGCAGTCGGAAATCAAGACCAGCCGCGTCAATTACAGCCCGAATTCTTTAGGTGATAATTTACCCGCTCCAGTTGACCCCGCCGATGGTGGCTTTGTTACCGTACCCGAACGGGTTGAAGGTCATAAAATTCGCGAACGCAGTCCGAGTTTTGCCGATCATTACAGTCAAGCAACTCTGTTCTGGAATAGCCTCTCGCTGGGCGAAAAAGATCGCCTCGTCGAAGCCGCGCATTTTGAATTGGGTAAAGTGGGCGATAAAAGCGTTAAGACGCGGATGCTACTCCGGTTTAACATGGTTGATGCCGAGCTAGCCAAGCGTGTTGCGATGGGACTGGGAATGCCCGCACCGACTGAAGCAGGGCCAGCAAATCACGGTCAAAAATCGGCAGCACTGAGTCAAGAACACACCACCAAAACTGCTAAAGGTCGCAAGGTCGCGATTTTAGCTGCTGATGGTGTCAACGGCGACCAGCTCGCCTCGATCGAAGGTGCGTTAGAAGCAGCACACGTATCGACCGAGATCGTCTCGAAATTCGGTGGGACGATTAAAAACGCTGAGGGTGGAGAAATCGAGGTCGATAAGACCTTCCTGACTGCTGCCTCGGTGATGTACGATGCGATCTACGTCCCTGGCGGCGCGCAAAGTGTCGAAGCCTTGAAAGCGCATGGCGAAGCCATGGAGTTCGTACGTGAAGCCTTCAAGCACTTCAAACCGATCGCGGCTTCTGGCGAAGGTGTGGATCTGTTGACCCAATCCGACCTCAAAGGAATAGATCTGAGCCAGACCAATGGTAAGGTCAGTGACGAACTCGGTGTCATTACCCTCCGCGACCCCTCGAAAATGGAGGCGTTCGCGCATTCCTTCCTCGACGCGATTAAAGAGCACCGTTTCTGGAAGCGTCCAGTTCCCGGTACCGCTTCGGTCAAGGCTGCTGAGATGGCTAAAACATTAAGCGAGGTGCAAGTTTAATCGCCCTTAGAATGGAATAATCCCGCATGAGATGGAGTAGAGTCAACCAATCGAGGTAGGCTCTACTCCATCTTGCTATTTAAATAACGTCAGTCGCCAATGGGGCGCGCCGCAGCACTGGCCGTCGAGTTCGAGTAGTCGGGTTGCCTCATCACCGCACGAGCTAGTTAACTTTCTTGGCGATTATTGCTACTAAGTATCTTTAAGGCTAATTCTGGTCGATCGGTAATAATGGCAGATATATATTTATTCCGAATTAACTTAACTAAACGCCATTCTTCATTTACCGTCCACACATATATTTCACGATTTAGTAATCTCATTCTCCAGGCAAATCCTAGCTTGAGTAACCTAAAATTAGGTGAAACAAAGTCAGCTCCAGTTTTAAAGATCCGATACTCAGGAAAAAAGTCCGATAAGATACTAATCAATGGATGTTTTGGGGCAATCCGACCTAGTAACATCCCAACTTTAATTTGCGGATCGAGATTTTTGACCCTGCGGACAGAAGCATCATTAAATGATTTGATGACAAAGTTCCCATAGCTAAAATACTGAGTGGTAAGGTCAACAATTTGCGCTTCGTAACCTTCCTCTTTAAGTTCGATATCTAAGTCGATGCGATCGCGACAAAGTTTGAGAATATCTTCAAATAACGGAATTTCAAAACCTTTGCTTTTAGAAATTGCTAGCAATTCATGATAGGGAAGATCTTCGATTGCAATACCATCGATCGTCGGATCGTGATAACAGATCGCCCGACCATCTCGGGTCATCCGTAAATCGAACTCAACCTGCTCGATTCCCAGCTCGATCGCTTTTTGAAAAGCTTCAATAGTATTCTCGGAGCGGACTAGCGCTGTCCTACCGCGATGAGCGACGATGCTCATGCCAAGTGGCGGCTGAGCCAGGTGTGTAGCATTGGCGTACCCTCTCCGCTGGAGAAACGCCAACGCCAATGAAAAATGATTTGATTTATTCATCAGCAGTAATCGATTGCCATCTCGGCTACCGAGCGAGTGTCGAGCCAAACGTCCTAATTACCAGATGTGATGCTAATCAGGCGACCTAGTGTCCCGATTTACCGATATTCGGTAGACTATCGGTGTCGTTTCATGATATATTGTAACAACTCTGCGGGAGTAGTTCAGTGGTAGAACGTCAGCTTCCCATGCTGAATGTCGTGGGTTCGAGTCCCATCTCCCGCTCTTTTTAGTAACCATTTAACGCCTGAAGGGAGATCCGAACTTCCTGCCTAGCTATGATCTCGATAGTCTAAATCCAGCTTGGAAATATTATCTCTAAAATCTCGCTTCGATTTTCGCTGCCGACTAACTTTCAATTCTGGTGAATATATATGCTTGTCTGTTGAGAATCTCATCGAGCCTTCTGACAAGAACGAATCACGCTTTATCATAATTCCATTATAGGGACACCAGTCATACCCACAATCATGCTTTGAATAATTCCCAAAATTACGATGTTTGATTTTCTTGGTGGCTAAGATTTTCTGTTGATTAACAACGATATCTCTCCAGAGTTGTGCGCGATCGGCAATTGTGACTTCGGCTCGTCCCAAGATTTCGATTTCTAAATAAGTGTAAGGATCTTTGAGTTGCAGAAATTCAAACTGTTTTGGAAATTTTGATATTGCTACTGCTCTAATTTCTTGTTTCTGTTCTAAATTTAACTTGTCGTTTTCTAAGATCGATCGAAACAAACCCAGTACGTTAAAGTCCGAGTAATCCTCGTGTCGATCGAGTATGGCAACATACTCTAGAAAAGTGAGTCGATTAAATTTTTGAGCTATTTTCATGAGCTAGCGAATTCTCTGATAAGTTAATACATGCAAGCTTTTAAATGACGATCGCTGCGATAGTTAACAAGTAATAATATCGACCGGAGATTACTCCTGTTTTCTAATTATTAGCGTAGCAAACATTGTCCTGTTGAGACCAAATTTAATTTTAATTGAGAGCTAAGCGATAACTAGCAATACTTTGTGGTATTAGAGGTAATAATTAGGTGGCAAGATGTTGTTACCGATAAAATATAGATTGACGATCGCGATCGATTTAGTTAAGATTTTAGTAGACTTTATTGACGATCGCTACGCCACAGCAGTTGTGAAGCGAACATGCTAGCCGATAGACGATCGAGAGATCGACTCGCAAATCACTACGCAGGCCAAAACTCAACAAGATCGACAAAATTATGCATACCCCAATTCCTAGAAAATTTACCGCTGAAGATGGCTGTATTTTTGAATGTGATGAATTTAACTCTGTAAGTGTATATGTCCCAAACGAAATAGCTTCGACAATACCCGCAGAACACATGGAGCGATATTTACTCGATCGCATCATGGAAGTTGCTGATATTTTGGGAATCGAGCCAAACGAACAAACTGGCGAGCATGAATTAAAAAATGTCATGACTTAATTAGAATTGGGCGGTTGTAGCGAGCTGAATAATTTGCATTATTCGTCAATAATAACGTTGTAGTGCGTACCTGAAAGGGTTAACATTGGCGAATGCCAGCCCGAAGACGATCCCAACCGCGTAATACTGCTAGGCAATATGGCTCAAAACCTTTGTCGGTGCCAGCGATACGCGGATTGAATTATAATCGGTGATTGGCAAGTCCATGTATATTTCAGGAGTTCACGGTGGAACGGACATTTATCGCAATCAAACCCGACGGCGTTCAACGCGGACTAGTTGGTGAAATCATTCGTCGCTTAGAGACCAAAGGCTTTACCCTCGTTGGCTTAAAACTCGTACATCCCAGCCGCGAACTAGCCGAACAGCATTATGCAGTTCATAAAGAAAGACCCTTTTTTGCTGGCTTGGTAGATTTTATTACGTCTGGGCCAGTAGTCGCCATGGTGTGGCAAGGTGATGGCGTAGTCGCGGCATCCCGACTGACTATCGGTGCTACCAACCCACTAGTATCCCCTCCCGGCACCATTCGCGGTGATTTAGGCATCAACATCGGCCGCAACCTGATTCACGGTTCTGATGCCGTCGAAACCGCTCACAGTGAAATTGCGCTCTGGTTCAAATCTGAAGAACTAGTAGATTGGACACCGACTGTCGCTCCTTGGTTAGCTGAGTAAATTAGGGGATGGGGGATGGGGGATAGTGAATAGTGAATAGTGAACAGTGAATAGTGAATAAGTGGCTGGTAAATTCCCCTCCTTGGAGCGGTGCGCGCCCGTCGGGTTTCCCGACGCGAAAAGCGCACCAAGACAAGGGTGCCGCTTCGCGTCGGGGTGGGTAGGATCTCCGCATCTCAATAATTTACTTCCTGCCCCTCTCCCTACTTCCTGCGGCTGTTAACCGTTTACTAGCCACTAGCCACTAGTCACTATCCCCTATCCCTTATCCCCTTGCACGCGACTAGCGATCGTTTCCGGCTGGATCGCCGATAATATAATATGTCCCGAATCCATAATTAATACTGCGCGCGTCCGCCTACCATAAGTGCCGTCGATCGATTGTCCGCGTTCTTTCGCTTCATTGATGTGCCGTTTGATCGGTGCAGAATCAGGACTGACGATCGCTACGATCCGTTGCGTTGAAACTATATTACCAAAGCCAACATTAACAAATTGAATATTCATTTTTGGTAGTTACCGATTAAAAGTTGCGGTACAGCTAGCTAACCCAATACCTAACAGGCTTATTGTAGAAGCGAAAAATCGTTAGTCTTGTGACTTCGATCGGGATATTTCCAACTTATTATTAATTATTAATTCGATCGTGCAACAGGTTGACTTTACAACATTGACTGCGGCAGTCCGCGAACTCCAGCAGGACTGGATTCCATCGCGGGTAGAAACTGTATACCAACGCGATCGCTATACGCTCTCGCTTGGCTTACGTACCCTCGACAGACGCGGTTGGGTTACCATCTCCTGGCATCCCCAAGCTGCCAGAATCGTCATCGCCGCTCCTCCTCCAAGAATCGCAGATACTTTCACGCTCAGCCAACAATTGCGCTCCGTATTGGGCGGATTGGCAATGGTTGACATGACGATCGTATACCCGTGGGAACGACTAGTACAGCTTAAGTTTGCCAGAAGACCAGGGGAAGATCCGCTCTATCACTTGTATGTAGAACCGATCGGCAAGTACAGCAATCTCACGCTTACCGATCGCGACAATCTAATTATTACAACAGCACACCAAGTTAGCAATAAGCAATCAAGCGTAAGAACGATCGAAACTGGCAGACCTTACGAAATACCACCCTCATTAACCGATCCGATGCCCAGTTTGGCAGAACCAATCGATCGCTGGATCGAGCGAGTCAGTCTGATTCCCGATCGACTCAACCACAGACTCGTAAGAAGTTATCGGGGATTGAGTACGATCTTGATGAATGGAATGATTGCCGATGCTGGACTAGACCCGGTTCAGACTACCGATACGCTTTCACCTTCAGACTGGGAAAAGTTATTCGATCGCTGGCAGATTTGGCTCAAAACACTCGATCGCCTCGATGGGTATCGATTTCAGCCAAGCCTGACTGCTAACGGGTATAGCGTCATGGGCTGGGGGGAGGAGATCGTACCTGTCGCTACGGTCAATCAGGCGATCGATACCTACTATACCCAAATTCTCAGTCAAGAGACATTCAACCAGCTCCGACATCAACTCACCCAAAAATTGGGGACAATTTTAGCGAAGTTGCGTGTCAAAGCCAAGACATTTACCACTCGACTGCAAGAGTCAACCGGAGCCGATGAATATCGTGCTCATGCTGATTTATTAATGGCGCATCTCCATGAGTGGCAACCAGGGATGAAATCGATCGTCCTGAATGATTTTGAGACAGAATCACCAGTAATAATTAAACTCGAACCCGAAAAAAATGCGATCCAAAACGCTCAATTTCTGTATAAGCGTCATCAAAAATTAAAACGTGCCATCTTAGCAGTCACCCCATTACTTGCCGAAGTTCAGGCAGAGATCGACTATTTAGAACAAGTAGAAGCAAGTATTCTACAAGTGCAAGACGCTCGGGTAAATGACATGCAAGAACTGCTCCAAACGTTACTCGAAATTAAAGAAGAATTAGTCAATACGGGATATTTAGCAACACCCGATCGCGTAGCAAAAGCTGAATTAGCCGAAACTCAACCACACAGCCTCAAGACTCCTAGCGGCTTTGAATTATTAATCGGCCGCAATAATCGCCAAAACGATCGAGTCACTTTCAAACTCGCAACTGACTACGATCTGTGGTTTCACGCTCAGGAAATTGCTGGAAGTCATGGCTTACTGAGGATTCCGCCGGGAGCGGTAGCAGAGGAAGCAGATTTACAATTTACCGCTAATGCTGTCGCTTACTACAGCCGTGCCAGACAAAGCCAAGCTGTTGCGGTAGTGTATACCACACCCAAAAATGTCTACAAGCCCAAAGGTGCCAAACCTGGGATGGTAATTTATAAGCACGAACGCATTCTCTGGGGGTATCCCAGTCAGCAACTCGATCGGTAGTAATCGGTATTTAGGTACTTGCCGTTATTTACAATATTCTGACAAAAATAACTAATCCGCGATCGACGCTCGATCGTCAGTGATTACACCATTGCCTAAAATCTCTGCTCGAATTCGAGAATAGCGCGATTTTCGCCGGAAAGATTGGTGGAACCGCGTAATAAGATTTGGTCGTTGATGCGGTATCGGAGACTGTAGTAGAGTGATTCGCTATTAGTTAAGATTTTAAATACGGAAGCAGAGACTCGGGGCGTAATTTCGGTGCCGACTTCGGCAGCAATACCAAAGGTCGAATTACTGCTACTTTTAGAATCTCGCGTAATCGTGGGGAAGAGTCGAAAATCGCTGAGACTAAAGACATCGCTGATCCGATCTTGGATCGTGTTGAGGATATTTGAACCTGCGAGATTGGCAATTCCCAAGCCGATATTTTCGCCAGAGCCGATGCGTTCGACTAAGCCGCCGCCCAGGAGGAGGACGATTTCTGGCTGGGTGAGGGCGGGGGTACTAGTAAGTTCTAGCCGTTGGGTGAGTTGGCTAGCTAGTCCGGCAATGCGGGCTTCGACTTGAACGGTTTGGACGGAACCCAGGCTGGTAGTATAAAAGTCGGCTGGTCGATCGATTTCACCATTAGTTGCTGTCCGAGCGATCGAATTGCGTTGGCTGAGTGGGCTAGAAGTACTTTCGAGAATTTTGGAATAGAGTCGGAGGTTGAGCACCGGATCGGTGCCTAAGGTGGGGAAGAAATCGGCGGTCTGGGGGCCGCTAGCAAGGCGAAATTGGGTGGTGAATAGATTGACCGATCCTTTTTGGAGTTGAACTTGGCCAAAGGGGCGCGGATTGTCCAGGGTGCCATCGATGTCCAGCTTGCCAGTTGCAATAAAACTGAGGATCGGGGCGCGCACGATTTGGAGATTGTCGCCGAGGATTAATTGGAGATTGCGGAATTCTAGGGAGTTGGGAGCAGGAGCTTCCACCGGGGTAGTTGGTTTGATGCCCAAGATCGTGTTAGTAGTATTCGGCGATTCGGGGATGGAGACCTGGCCGTTACTGAGCTTGAGTTCGCCCGAGAGCATGGGGTTGAAGGCAGTTCCCAAGATGATAAGTTTACCATTGACATCGCCTTTGTACTTCTCTTTGAGATCGAGTGCTACATCGGTCATCAACACGCTCAGCTTTTTGCTGGGTTCGATCGAGAACGAATCAGTAATCGGTAAGATGCCCGAGATCGCCAATTGTCCCCGATCGAACTTACCCTCCAATTTACGTACGTCGATCCGATCGAAATCAAAGACAATTTCACTGTTAATAGCTCTTAATGGTTCGGGGATGGCTTCAGCTTGAATCTTCCCGTTGGAGATCGTGGCAATGCCATTGGCAGAGAGGGTTTTAACTTCGCCAGAGGACTTCATTTTGCCAGCGATTTGCACGGCAACTTTGCCTTGTCCGTCGATCCAATGGAGTTGTTTTTTACTGAACACATCGAGCATTTGTAAGCCGCGATCTTGGAGGCTGATATCGACTTTGATGTCGTCACTAGTTGGAGATTTGAGGGTAAAGGGTAGTTGATAGGGAATACTGCCAGCGATCTTAATCGCATCGTCACGATCTTCAGGGCGAAGCTTTTTCGTGAATGACGCACTGCTATTAAAGTTCAGTCGCCCATCTAGATAATTGAAGCTACCCGTAGCAGTTTCGAGGGGAATACGTTCGAGTTCGGCATTATTGAGTGCGACATTGCCGCTGATATGTGGATTGCCGATATTGCCGCTAATTTGTGCGGCGAGGTTGACACCACCATTAATATCTACGGGTAAGTCGATGACATTGCGAAACCAATCGGCTGGGAAGTTTTGGATGTTGATACTAGCATTTTGATTGTCAGCACCAAATTTTCCAGCTAGGGTCATCTGGGTATTTTTAATCGCTACCGTCAGGGGTTCGAGCTGGAGTTGTCCGTTGCGCCAATTACCTGTCGCTTGGAATCGATCGAGATGATAGCGCTCGAGTTGCCATTTTGCACCTTCGATGTTGAAATTAGCACTGAGTCCGGCTTTTGGATTATTGGAGATCGCCAGTTCACCGCTAAAATCGCCTTGTAAGTTGCGGAGTTCGGGAATCGAAGTGGTTGTTTGTTGGCGCTCGCGCTCGCGATTGAGCCAGCGGCGCAGTTCGGAGAGACGACGCAGTTCGTTGTAAAGCGGTTGCGGTTGGTTGGCAATCTTCTCGGTTTGGGTGTAAAGATCGGCTACAGTACCGTATTTCCGCCGATTGAATGGGGTCAATAAATCTTCAAAGCTAAAAATCTGCAATAAGTTCCGAACGTCTTCGAGGTTACCTTTGGGGACTTGAAGTTTGGCTTGGAAAGTAGGCGTTTTCGCACTCGGATTGACACTGGCATTGATTAGATAGCTGTTATCGCCCCGTTGAATCTCGGTATTATCGAGATTGAGTTGTCCGTTAGCATAGCGAAAATTGGCTAACAACCGATCGCCCTGAAATGCGCCAAAGGTGGGTTTGGTAATTTCAATTTGTTTGCCTGTGACCTGATAATTAGTTAGATTGAGTGCGAGGCTACCTGTCGCATTACCGTCGAATCGATATTGGCGGATGCCAGCACTTTGCGGAATTAATGTTTGGAATAAAGCGAGGGGAAACCGCTCGACATCGACATCGAGAATGCGATTTTCTGAGGTATTTCCCGTACTGCTGACACTACCTTTTGCCAGAATATCGTTCCGGTTGATATTGAAGCTTTGAATTTGGAAATTGCGATCGAGCGACAATGCCAATCGATCGGTTATGCCCGCAAAATTTAAATCTACCCCTTGTCCGGGATTAGCTTGGATACTACCGATGAGATTAGGGTCGAATTTTAGCGAGCCTGCTTGAAGATTGGTTAATTTTGTTTCGCCGAGTACGCGTAAATTAGTTGGACTATTATTTTGGAGATTGCCATCGATCTGCCAATTGGCGCTGAGTCGTCCGGCAAATAAATTAGGATCGAGACTCTTATTTGGGGCAAATTTAGCGAGTTCGGCAAGATTCAATCGATCGGCAGTAACTTTACTTTGCCATTGTCCGTTGTCAAGTGCGAGATTAGCTACAATAATTTTACCGCCGAGAATATTTTGAATACTGCCATTGCCACTAATTTGCAGTTTCTGTGGTTCTGGCGATTGCAGATTACCAGCAGCACGAAAGTTTCCAGACAATAATCCAACCTGAATCGGTGCGGCTAAATCACGATTGACATCGCCTAATTTTAACCTACGAATCGCTAAATTGCTTTGCCATCTACCAGACTGAAGTTGAAAATTATTCGCTGTTATTTCACCACCATTAAGTAACTTTACTCGACCATTACCACTAGTCTGGATGGCTGTTGCGGTTAAGCGATTCCGCACAGCGGAGGCTACGCCAACGAGATTTCCCGCTACTTTAAAATTGCCAGTTAGTTTGCTAGCTTGTAACTGTGGCGATAATTTATTATTAACTTTACCTAATCTAAAGTTAGCGATCTCCAGATTGCTAGACCAATTACCGCGATCTAATTTTACGGCTGTAGCGCGAATTTTGCCATCAGCGAGGTTTAATTCTCCATCGCCTGCTACTGTCAATCGCGACGGACTAAATTTGGCGATCTCGCCTGCAACTGCAAAATTACCACTGAGTCGATCGTCCCTAAATTCTTTAGGTGTTAGATCGCTAGCACTGCCTAATTTTAAACGATCGACTGCAAAATTACCTTGCCACTTGCCCGAACTAATTTCCAGCTGTTTGGCGAAAATCGTACCACCATCCAGACTCAATTTACCGTTACCCCTAACGTTAATATATTCTGGTTGAAGCTGCTTTAAATTGCCAGCAACATCGACATTTCCCTCGACAAGCGCGTTTTTGTATTTGAGTGGGATTTGCGGCGCTAAGCCGCCCAGGATTAAGGATCTAGATTGGAGATTGCCTTGCCATTTACCCCGATCGATCTGAAAGTTATTACTGACGATTTTACCCTGCGGTAAATCGAGCGTACCAGATCCAGATCCAGATATCGATTCTGGGGTGAATTTCTGGAGCTTCCCTGCAAGCTTAAATGCGCCACTAAGTTTGCCACCAACTTGCGGATTTAGCTTCGCAAGTTGCAGATTATCCGTCGTAAATATACCTTGCCAATTACCATTAGCAATTGCGATATTTTGTGACTGAATCGTTCCACCAGCTAGGTTAACTCGGCCTCGTCCTGTTGCTACCAAATTCTGTGTCGTAATCTGTTGCAACCCATTACCACTGAGACTAAAATTACCGCTTGTAATACCGCTGGGTAATTGTGAATCTAGCTGTTGGAGATCGAGGGCATTACTACGAAGATTTGCCTGCCATTTACCGCGATCGAGTGTAACCCGATCGGCAATAATTTGTCCCGCAGCTAATCGGACATTCAATCCACCTTGTGCTTGAATACGATCCAGATCTAGCGCACTATTTAATCCTGTAGCTTGAATATTCCCCCCTAATTTTCCCGCATAATTAGCTGGTAAAGTCGCACCCGCAATCCTAGCCAACTTATTAGTATCTAAATCCTGCGGCTTAAAATTGAGCCGCCAATTATTAGTAGTTACCTCTCCCGAGACATTTACTTTCCCCCCAGCTGCCTGGATCGTTGCATCGCGGACGATCGTTTTTCCTTGAGGTGTAATCTGGAGATTTGCGATCGTTGGATAAGTTGATTGTGGTGTATTTACTTGCAGATTTGTCTGAATATTACCGCCAACGCCACCAATCTTTCCCACTACCGAAGCATTACCTAGCTTAACTTGCGGGGGTATTTTGGCACCATAGAGTTGCGCGAGCGTATCTACTGGTAAATCGGTTCCTCGGATCTCAAATCGCGTCTGTGGGGTTTTTAAAAGCTGAATTTCCCCTTGAGTTATTACTTTGCCACCTAATTTAGGTTGGGCGATCGCATCTAGTGTAATCCGACCATCGGCTAATTTAAAATTACCATTAACTCGCTCGACCCGCACGCGATCGACTTGACTAATTTGGCTATTTTGAAACTTACCAGTTAAAATCGGTCGATCCAATTTACCCCTTAATTGTAACTGGGCAACTGCGTCACCAGCCAGAGCAAAAGGCGATTGTACATCGATACTTTTGAAAATGTTTGTTAGCGGACTCGGTGCGGTTTGGACGTTGATTTGATAGCCAGTACTATAATTCAAACTACCGCTGGCGATCGCATTCACCCGATCGTATTTAGCTGAGACATTATTGAGATTAACTTCTCGATCGGATATTTGAATCGCTCCATTAATATTATCCAAGCTACGCGGTACATAATTGACGAGAAGCTTAGCATCATTAACAAATAAATTACTATTCAAGTGCAGATATTTCTGGGGCAAAATCGCTAAATTGAGATTGCCATCGACATTACCCCGAACGATCTTTACTTCAGGAATTTTGACAATCCGAGTTGCTGCGGCTGCATCTAATTTTTGTCCGGTTAAGGCTACCTGCGTCTCGCCATTAGCAATTAAGCTATTTCCTTGAAGTTGAAAAATTCCGTTGTTTTCAAACTGTGCCTTGCCATTAAAATTAACGCGCTTTTGACTGTTATCGACATGAGCATCGATGTTAGCTTTACTGACAGTAACAGGCTGAGAATTTCGATCGTATGGGAGGATCGCGATGCGCGCATCTTCGAGCTTAATATTACCGATTTCTGTTTTAATTCCACTCGGAGGTTTTGGTTTGAGGTTAGGCAAATTCACCCATTTACCTTGCCGATCTTGCTCGATATAAATACTCGGCGCGATCGCTCGTACATCAATTTTCAAGGTGTGGCCGATCGCTAATTTAACTGGATCGAAATTAATAATTACTTGCCGTACCTGAAGATGATTGCGATCGCTACCATGTGCGGGAATAACTGAATTGCCAATCTTAATCTCATTCAGCCAAATATCTTCAATTTGACCCAACTTAACCGGACGTTTGAGACTTTTGGTTAATTCCTGAGATATAATCGGTGCGAGGTTGCGTTTTGCCCACCATTGCCCGTAGATTATCCCAATTATTACTACCACAAATAAACCCAAACCGATCGCGCTACCAGTTTTTAGAAACAATTTGAGCCAACGACGGGAGGTAGATGATGAATTGTTTGTCATCAGATAATTTGAGTGCGATTAAAGCTTGAGTTTGAGCTGGATAGATTCAGTGCTAAGCTTGACTGGCACGAACGGATCGACCTACGAACTACATTTAGCTAACATCTATTCTGGAGATTGTAGCGTTCGGAAATACACTACAATAAATCGTCACTTAACTAGTATTATGCCCAAATTAAAGGTTTAACTATCGTAATTACTCAACTTTACCGCATTGTTAGACGACAATGACATTCGGTGGTAAAAGGACAGTCTTGTCGGGTCGCAGATCGAGAAGAGAGGAATAGATCGTTAACTAGCTCAAAGGAAAGACACTGGAAAATTGTTAGATGTCAAGGGGAGAGGGTTCTTCCGAGATCTTGGTGAAAGTGGCCGATCGATCGGCGGGACAAGATCGGCTACTAAGCCAGAATAAAACGTTTAGTGAGTAACTCTAGTCCGGCGGCATTCGGCGATTACCTCCGGTTGGCGTAGCCAACGACAGATGAGTCTTCGGATGATGTAGATCGGTCTATCGATAGATTGCATTATCGATCGGGGCACGGAAAAGCTCGCCCTCCGACTCAAATCGTTCCTGTAGCGTCTCTGAAGAAGAATCGGAGCCAAAGTACCACCCAATCCGTAGATGAGGCGGAATGGTGTAGCCACGCTGGTAAGTGGGATGACCTTCAATACTTCTCGGTTAATCTAAAAACTAGTTAGTCCGCCTACGCGGACTAGGCTTCACTAGCGGCGACTTCAAACGATCGCGCTAGCGATGAAAGCAAGAAGCCAAGGACTAGGAATCAGGGCGACGGGAAGAGTGTTAGGAGTGGCAGCAAATAGTGTAATTAATTGGGAAAAACATTTAGCAGCAGCCTTATCAAATTGGTCACCACCAACACCTAAACCGCAGATTGAGTGGCTTAAACTCGTTTCCCCATCTTAGCGGGAGAGCCGGGGAGATTTGACCCACCCCGCCCAGGAGGGGAATTTTCAGATTACTAAAACTCGTACTTTTTTCCCGGCACTAATCGAATTTACCCCAACTGTGATGACACCTAAAGCATTTGTACCCGCGAGATTGATGAGATTGCCAGAACTATGAGTGCCACCAGACAAAGTGAAGTGATATTCGCCCTGAATTAACTCGACTTTGCCCCACAGATAACTTTCGCGATTGCCATCGGCGGTTAAATCTTGAGTGGTTATTGCATTCAGCCAAGTTGGTGTCCAAGTGGACTGTGGCAAACCTGCGAGTTTATTTATGGCTGGCTGGACGAATCGCCAGCAGCTCACGAGTGCGGAGACGGGATTGCCAGGAAGTCCGAAATAGATAACTGGGTGAGAGTCGCGCGTAAATTTGGCAACTGTTAGCGGTTTTCCTGGTTTGACAGCAACAGAACGGATCTGGATATCGCCGCCTAGTTCTGCCAAGATTTCTTCTACGTAGTCATAATCGCCGACAGACACGCCACCTGTAGAGAGGACGAAATCAGCAGACGAGATCGCCTCACTCATCGCAGCGGTCAATTTTGCGCGATCGTCGGGGATGATGCCCATACAGATTGGGATGCTACCAGCTTGCTCGATGAAGGATGCGATCGCATAACGATTGGAATCAACGATTTGCCCTGGTTGGAGGGGTCGATCGATCGGGACTAGTTCGTCGCCAGTAGACAGGATGGCAATCCGTGGGCGACGGTAGACGGTAACTTCCCGGCATCCGGTAGCGGCTAAAATGGCAATTTCAGGCGCAGTTAAAACAGTTCCAGCGGTTAGTAATGGATCGCCAAGCCGTGCGTACTCACCCCGCTTGCGGATAAAGGCTTTGGCTGTCGGCGCGATCTGAATTTTGACAAAAGTTTTTTGAACGCGCTGGGTATTTTCTTGAATGACGATCGTATCTGCACCAGCAGGCACGATCGCACCTGTAAAGATGCGTGCAGCTTCGCCCGATTGGATCTCGCGTTGTGGCTGATAGCCAGCCGGGATTTCTTCAACGACTTCGAGGGTGACGGGATGTTTGGAGCTACTAGAGCGCACGTCCGCAAACTTCACCGCATAACCATCCATCGCCGAATTATCCCAATGTGGAAAATCCAACCGACTCGCGATCGAGTCTGCCAAAATTCGCCCAGTCGCTGCCGAGATTTCGACTACTTCAGTTTCGGTTAGCGATCGCACCAGATTTAAAATAATTTCTTCAGCCTGGGATGCAGCAATCATGATTTTGGATTTTGGATTGACTATTCACTAGACACTAGCCACTAGCCCCTAAACCCTAATTCCCCCCTCTCAACGTCTTATTAAAATTCTGCCGATACGATCCATTGACAACATAGCAAACAGGCCATAGCAATGCTAATACAATCTTAGTCGGGAGGGTGCGTTGATAATTCGTGCGGTTAAAATTGGTCGAGAACTTCCAAACGCCGTATCCATATGCCCCAACTAAACCAATGACGACGAAGTTCATAAATCCTGTAAATCCAAGTGAAAGATGGTAATTTATACAACTTGGGGCGACACTATTCCGATAATGCAGCCGCTACCTCTAATTTTAGCTTGAGTTACAATGACTGCGGCAAGCACCCTGGATTAAGCTATGCGATCGCTAGGGCAGGACATATGTATTTGGGTGGGTATGGTATTGTATCTCGATCGACATCTAAATTAGCCTCATATCTTGCACCAATACATAGAGACTAGTAATCGCCGAGATCTGAGGGTACCCACAAGGGGCACCCCTACAGCTCGATCGATTTGATATCTGGATTTAATGAATCTGTCAGCCAAGTCAGAGAATTATCCCGAACATATTGTTGGATATTTTGCAATGCGGATTCATTTTTCACGATATGTTCGTAATAATTATGTTGCCATAACCTTCGATCGAAAGGTTTCCAATTTTGGGTTTTGACACCAGTAATATAAAGAGTAGTGACGATCGATTTAAATGCACCAATTATCTCGCCCAATGCTGGATTCTCGATCGAATCAGGAGAAATATAAATGATGCCATGAAAATAATTTGGCATCACGATAAATTCATCCACAACAACATATGAAAACCTGGCTGGTAAAGCTAACCACTCTTCTGATACCATCTTTCCAGCATCATTTAATAGCAGTTGATGTTGCTCGATCGTACCAAATAAACATTCTCGATTTTGGACGCAAATAGTCACAAAATAAACAGCCGAACGACTGTAATCGAAACCTTTTAGTCGAATCGAGCGGCGATGGTGTTTATCAGGATCGTAGGGCATATCTAGAATCTGTAGGGATGCCCCTCGTGGGTACCCTCACCAATTAAAACATAGCATCGATCGATCGACCATCATTTGTGCAATCGATATCGATGCAGGGCGGGCACGAGGCACCGCCCCTACAGATTAATATACATCACCATATCCCGTAGGGGTGCCCCTTGTGGGTACCCTCACCATCCCAAACATAGCACCGATCGATCCAACCCCACCGTTTAACATTATTCGCTGGCTGGGTATAATACAAACACGCGATCGATACCAACAGATACACCCACCACAAACAATGGCAATTCAGATCTGGCAACCAGGGGATAAAATCAAAAACGATCGCTTCGAGATCCTCAAACAGTTGGGGAAAGGCGGTTTTGGGATTACCTATCTGGCTGAAGACACCGTTAGAAAACAGCAGATTGTCATCAAAACCCTCAACGCCAATCAGCAGAGTCAAACAGACTTTGCTCAGAAGCAAGAAAACTTCGTCAAAGAGGGATTTACGCTTAAAACATTCAACCATCCCCACATCGTCAAAGTCTACGAACCGATTCAAATCGGCGATCTGTGGGGCTTGGTGATGGAATATATCCCTGGGCAAGATTTGGCTGACTATATCATTACCAACGGGCGGCTGGGTGAAGCTGAGGCACTACTATATATCGATCAAATCGCCCAAGCTCTGGATTGCGTCCATCAGCAGAAGTTTTTTCACCGCGATGTCAAGCCCCATAATATTATGCTGCGACAGGATCGGGGCGAAGCGGTATTGATTGACTTTGGCATCGCCAAGGAATTTGTCGATCTAGAAACCATCTATTTATCCAATAGTCTGGGTACCCAGGGTGAACGCATCAAAACAGGATTTATTTCGATCGAGAGCCACTAAAATAGGCGATTAATGATATTCGATTGCTTAACTACAATTACGACAATATCAATAAAATCGAAACCAAAGACGAGGTTAAATTAACTCAATTTAGTCCGGCAAAAGTGCGGCTAAAGATATTTAGCCAAATTCATACTCTGGGGTTAGTTAAATTTAGGCTAAAATAGCCTCTAGAAGTTCGCGCGAATATTCTTCATCAAGGCTCGCAAGAAATCGCTTCTTCCTAACACTTAGTTTTCGACTCTTGTTCTGACTCATTATATTAACTGCTATATGTCTTAAAACAGCAAAATTAGCTGGAGCATTATCTTTTCTAATTCGACTAATGTCTTCTTTGAAAATAACATCAAGTACCCAATGGAGTGAATTTTCTATCGACCAATGACCTCTGATTGCTTCTGCTAGTTTTTCAACATTATCTTCTAAGCTACTGATGAAATAACGAGCTTCTACGCTGGTTTTTTCATTGACAACTCGAACTGATTCTACCATGCAAATACTAGTCAGATTTTGCCATTTTAGCAATGGATCTATTGATGTTGCAATGTCTGATATCATTAGGTAATTACGAGTTTCCTCTCTACCTCTATTCATCTCTCTACTGCTGAAGCTATGCGTTTTCAGACTTTCACCACGAGTTTTAATCGCCTGTTTGAATAGCTGTTCTACCCTTTCATATAAACTTGGTTGATTCTTTTTGACAGCAATTACATAATCTGCTTCTTTTTTGACAATTTTCTTGACTATTTCTCGCTGACATCCCATTGCATCAATTGTCACTATACATCCAGCTAGATCTAAGGCATTAATCAACTCAGGCAATGCAGTAATTTCATTTGATTTACTCTCGACTTTTGTTTGTCCTAATACTAATCTATTACTTGCTGCCCAAGCACTGACCGTATTAATTACTCCTTTACCATTTTTTTCGTCTCTTGAATTTCGAGATTGTTTTCCATCAAATGCGATTATCTCTCCTGCTGTTATTTTACTTATTCCTTTAATCCAATGCAGGAAAGATTTATTGAATTCTTCAGGATTAATTTGTGAAAATACCCGTGCAAATGTATCGTGAGATGGTATCCCATTCGGTAATTCTAGAAATTCCTCCAGCCATTTTTTTCTGGTGATGCCATACAGCTCTATGTCTTCCCATCCATCTGCTCCACATACTACTGCACAAATCGAGATCGTGATAATATCGATTAGTTTGTGTTTTTTCCCCCGTTCAATTCTAATGTCTTTTATGTCACCAAAGTGTTCTGCGATACTATGCCTTGGCTTTAGCTTCATTTGACGCGATCTGAATTTCCAATAAATATAACATAATTAACTGGCTATACTTGTTTACCATTAAAGCTTTCATACTTTTCGTAATTCAAATCTGCAACTGATTTGCGAGGATTTTAAATAGTAGGAAATTTAAGTGCGTTCACCCTGTCTGGGTACCGAACTCTACAAACCCATCGAACAATACGAAAAACGCGGTCAATTCGGAGCCTACACGGATATTTATGCCCTAGCTGTCACTCTGTATCACCTACTAACTGGAGCCGCTCCAGGCGGTGGTTCGTATTTATATAGATCCAAGGAAAGAAAAGATGCTCGTGATAAAGGATTGGATAAACAATTAGACGAACATTTGTGGGGAGAGTTAGCAAAAACTGGGGTAAGTGAGAGAACTCAAGCAGCGATTAAAGCTGGAATGGAAATAGAGCCGAGTCAACGCCCTCAAAATATTACTGCGTTTTGTAAATTATTAGGATCGAGGTACAAGCAAGCAAACGTTGTTACTGCATCATATGAGCAAGTACCAGTATCAAAACCAGTCATATTAACAACACAAGAAGAATTAAGAAAACAGGTCTATTCGTCCCCGGTAGTTACATCAAAAAAAGCACCTAACCGTCGGATGTTGTTGTTATGGTTAGGTGGAATAGGTGGACTGACAGGGGCAGGATTAATAGGTTCATTTGTCAGGAATTTTCGTCAATCTAGTACTCCGATATTTAAAGTTTCCTCTAATTTAATTTCCAGTAAAGATCCTAAAGACACTTCTCAAACTAATGTTAGCTCTGATGTTATTATTTCTACCTTGAAAACAATCGAGTTCGCCACCGTAAAACTTGATAATCGGGGAGAAATTATTGCCAGACCATTGGGAACTGCACAGATCTTAAAAGAAGATTTGGGTAATGGGCTAAATCTTACAATGGTTAGCATTCCTGGTGGTAGTTTCATGATGGGGGCACCTGAAAATGAGCAAGAATCAGAGAATTATGAAAGGCCGCAGCATCAAGTAACTGTATCTGACTTTTATATGGGGCAAACACTTATTACTCAATCCCAATACCAATCTATTATGGAGGAGAATCCATCTAGATTTAAAGGGGATAACCGCCCGGTTGAAAATGTCCAGTGGAAAGAAGCTCAAGAATTCTGTAGAAAATTATCTGTAAAAACTAAAAATTTGTATGCTCTCCCTAGTGAAAGTTGCTGGGAATATGCTTGTAGAGGTGGAACAATTACCCCTTTTTATTTTGGCAATACAATCACTACTGATACTGCTAACTATTCTGCTAACTATACCTATGGAAATGCTCCAAAGGGATTATATCGAAAGGAAACAACCATCGTAGATACGTTTCCTCCCAATCCTTTTGGACTATACGACATGCACGGAAATATATGGGAATGGTGCGAGGATCACTGGCATGAAAATTATAAAGGTGCGCCAACTGATGGAAGCATTTGGGATAGTGAAAATGATACGCAAGATCGTGTCCTCCGAGGTGGTGCATGGTATCTCAAACCAAGGTTTTGTCGTTCGGCAAGTCGTACTAGGTGGTCAGCAAAGGTTAAGAGCAATAATTTCGGCTTTCGTGTTGTCGGCATTTATGCTTGATTAATCCTAGTACACCCCATTTATGACAATTACCCTCACCATCATCGACGGCAAGCTCAAGGGCAAATCCTACAACTTCGATTCTCGTACCATTTTATGGGTAGGCCGAGATTCTAATTGTTCGCTTCAGTTTCCCGCACATCCAGATTACGAACAAGTATCCCGCCTCCATTGTTTGCTCGATATCGATCCGCCCAAAATTTCCGTGCGCGACTTCAATAGTAAACATGGCACCTATGTCGATGCAGTGCTAGTCGGCAAGCGGGAAAGCGGACAAGCTGCGCCCCAAGGCATTAATGCCGATATCAAACCCGTTGAGAAAAATCTGTACTCAGGCAATATCATCGGCATCGGCAACGTCCATATCAAAGTTACCATTAGCGGCGAACAGCCCGACTATTCGCCCCCTCCCATCGCCCAACCACCCACAGCGATGCGAATCGTCGCGGATAAAGCGATCTCATTTATCAAAAACTGGTTAGAAATTCCAGATCGCACCCCAGCCAGTCAGCGCGAAAAACAGGCGATCGGCGGTTATAAAATAGTGAAGGAGCTTGGCGCAGGCGGCTACGGACAGGTGTTTCTCGCTGAAAATGCCAAAGGCAACCAAATCGCGATTAAGGTGATGTTGGCAGAGGTGGCAGCCACTCCAGCGAAGGTGAAGATGTTCGAGCGCGAAATCGATAATGCCAAAGCTCTCAATCATCCCAATGTCGTCTGCCTGACTGACAATGGTTTCGATCCTGGGAATAACTGCTTGTACTATGCAATGGAATACTGTGCGGGGGAAAATCTCCATACCTTTATTCACAAAATGGGCGGGATTCTCGATTTAGCCCTAACCAAACGGCTGATTTTTCAGATTCTCGATGGCTTGGAATATACCCACAATGCTGAGATTCCCTATGTGCGATTGGCTGATGGGAGTTTTGGCAAAGGTGTCGGCTTAGTTCATCGCGATCTCAAGCCTGGTAACATTATGATTGCCAATTCCAATCTCGGTCAAATTGCCAAAATTGGCGATTTTGGTTTAGCCAAGGCGTTCGACATGGCAGGATTGAGCGGACATACGATGAGCGGCGATGGTTTTCGCGGTACGCCGCATTTATATGTGTCGCAAGCAAGTTTTGGAATTTCAACAGGCTAAACCAGAAGTAGATATCTGGGCAGCGGCAGCTTGTTTGTACTATATGTTGACGAATCAGTCTCCCCGCAAGTTTGGCAAGGGCGAAGGCTGGGAAGTGTTATTAGAGCGCGATGTAATTCCGATTCGCGATCGAAATCCCGATTTACCCGCACCTTTAGCCATCGTAATCGATCGAGCATTACATGAAGGCTCCAAGGGAACGACCACCCTTCACTATCAACGGGTACAAGATTTCAAAGCCGATCTCTCGATCGCCTTCAACGAAATTTTGGATTAACGCCACCCCACCAAAATCTGTAGGGGTGCCCCTTGTGGGTACCCTCACCATCTCGAACATAGCACCCAGATTATCTATGTGAGCGACATTGGTGCAGGGCGGGCACGAGGCACCGCCCCTACAGCTTGATTTTATTTACCCAATACCCATACAACAATGGAACCTGACGAAACAAAATCTGTCCACCAGCCTCAATCGCCCAATCTAAATCGGACGGATAGCAAAACACTCCCAACTGTCCATGTTGCAGGTATCTCACCCCTGCCCCAAAGATCTTCTAATAGTGGTGAATCCAATCCTAAACCTGGATTATGGACAGGCTTGCGATTGCCCATGAAACGGACAGCCACGATCGTCGTTATCCTGCTTGTTTTAGCTATGGTGGGATCTGGACTATTTAATCTAGCCAAAGGTGCAATTGACAACCTCACAGCGAAGAAACCAGCCACAACAAACCAACCAACCGAGCAAAGTCAGCCTACCACCACAAATACCCCAACAACAGCCAGTAGCGACAAAAATAATTGTACTGACTTACCCACTCGTATGACTAAATCTAAAATTACAGGTCAACAGGTGGACAAAGTATTTTATCAAACATATCCCGATCGAGTGAATAAGCCGCTAGCAGATACATCAATCGATCGAGCTTTACGTCAAGAGTGGTGTGCCGTTGCTAATAAGTTAATCGAGCAAAAATCTGGCAAATAGAATTTTAGTGACAATCGATCGCATCCTGAACGGTTAAATCTCGATCGAGACTCCAGATTGATAATCAGACTAGCACTAAATAGATCGCACCCCTACAGCAGAATGCGAGCCTAAATCGGACTACATACTTCTCTTGCATGTAGTGATTAACTCTCCCGAATCAGCTAATTTATTCAATCTAGGATACAGAAATCATCGATCGAGAGTGGGATGATAACGATCGAACGCCCATATATTAAACTATGCGATCGCCAAGTCCCAGCCTGTGGAAATAGATTAACAATTAAAATTAGAGTGGGGATCGGGAAGTGTGGGGATTGTCTATCTACCCACCCCGCCCTGAAGGGCACCCCTCCGAGGAGGGGACTTTATTCCCTAAAGCCTATCCCCTATCCCCTATCCCCTAGAAAGATATGCAACTGCGAGCGGTATTGATGGCGGGAGGTTCGGGAACGCGGTTGAGACCATTGACCTGCGAATTGCCCAAACCGATGGTACCAGCGATCGATCGCCCGATCGCCGAACATATTATCAATCTGCTCAAGCGCCATCAGATTACGGAAATTATCATCACCCTGCATTATTTGCCGGAAGCGATCCAGCAGTATTTTGGCGACGGGAGCGACTTTGGGGTTAAAATTCACTATGCGATCGAAGCCGAACGTGCATTGGGAACAGCGGGATGCGTCAAAAATGTCGAAGAAATTTTGGGGGGCACATTTCTAGTTATTAGTGGCGATAGTCTCACCGATATCGATCTGACTAGTGCGATCGAGTTCCACCGTCGCAAAGGTGCCAAAGCAACAATTATTCTCGCGCACATTCCCAATCCTATCGACTTTGGGCTGGTGATCGTCGATGAAGACGATCGCATTCGCCGCTTTCTGGAAAAACCATCAGCGAGTGAAATTTTTTCTGATGCTGTCAATACGGGGATATATATCCTCGAACCAGAAGTCCTCGACTACCTACATCTCGACACTGAAGCTGATTTTTCGCAAGATCTCTTTCCTCAACTGCTCGCCCACGATGTACCGATGTATGGCTATGTCGCCGATGGATATTGGTGCGATATCGGACAACTCGACATCTATCGCGAGGCGCAATATGACGTGCTGCGCGGTAAGGTCAAAATCGATTGGCCGTTCCCCGAAACTAGTCCGGGGATTAGAATTGGGGCGAATACTTATATCGATCCGACAGCTAAAATTGAAGCGCCTGCGGTCATCGGCTCGAATTGTAAGATCGGCGCGCGGGTAACAATTTCCGCCGAGACGATCGTGGGTGATAATGTGGCGATCGGCAGAAATGCCACCCTCAAACGACCGATCGTCGGGAATGGCTCGATCGTGGGCGAGGATGCCCAACTCCGGGGTTGCGTCTTGGCGCGCGGGGTGAGGATCGGACGCGGCGCGCAAGTGCTAGAAGGAGCCGTCTTGGGGGCACTATGTAATGTCGGAGAGGAAGCCCAAATCAATCCCAACGTGCGGGTGTGGCCGAATAAGGAAATCGAACCCCTCGCGATCCTCAATATCAACTTGATTTGGGGGCAGATCGCCCACCGCAATCTCTTTGCCCAGCGCGGCGTACAGGGGTTGGCAAACATCGATATCACGCCGGAATTTGCCGTAAAATTGGGCGCTGCGTATGGTTCGACGCTCAAGCAGGGGACTCAAGTAACCGTCTCGCGCGATCAACGGAATATGTCGCGAATGGTGTCGCGATCGTTGATTGCGGGATTGATGTCCGTGGGCATTAATATTCAAGATCTCGAAGCCACCGCCATCCCCGTCTCGCGGAAAATCATTCATGCCCTCCGCCAACGCCAGGATGAAGTCACAGTGGTCGGCGGGATTCACGTGCGGTTGCATCCCGATCGCATGGATTCGATTTTAATTGAATTCTTCGACGATCGAGGGATTAATATCTCCACCGCCCAAGAGAAAAAAATCGAATCTGCCTACTTCAAGGAAGATTTACGCCGCGCCCGCATCCCCGAAATCGGCGATGTCAACCGCTTTTCTCAAGGAATGGATATTTATAAAGCCGCTTTCCAAAAGCAGCTCAACCTGGAGATCATTCGTCACGCCAGTTCTAAGGTAGTAGTCGATTACGCTTATGCCGTCTCTGGTGCCATCTTACCGCTGCTACTGTCCAAATTTGGGTGCGATGCCGTCGTCCTCAATGCCAGTCTCAACCAGATGTCCCTGACGCTCAACGAGCGCGAGGCATTATTAAATCAACTCGGTCATGTCGTCGTTGCGCTCAAAGCTTCCTTCGGCGTACAAGTCTCCGCGCATGGCGAACAAATGATCCTCGTCGATGAGGAAGGGGTGCCGATTCGGGGGGATATGCTGACCGCCCTGATGGTACAAGTCGTGCTGACTGCCTATCCCGGCGGTACCGTCGTCGTTCCCGTCCAAGTATCTAGCGCGATCGAACAAATCGTCCGCCGTCATGGTGGTAAGGTCAAACGCACCAAAGCTAGTCCCACGGCACTGATGGAAGCCTGTCAGCAGTTACCAAACGTCGTCCTTGGTGGGAGTGGTGAAATGGGCTTTATCTTCCCAGAGTTTCACCCTGGCTTCGATGCGATGTTCTGTATCGCGAAGCTGATCGAAATGCTCAGCCGCCAGGAGCGATCGCTCAGTAGCATTCGCGCCGAACTCCCTCGCGTCCATTACCGGACGCACTCGATCCGCTGTCCCTGGACTGCCAAAGGTGGCTTGATGCGGCATATCCTCGAAACTCACCAACCAGAGTATTTAGATACCGAAGATGGTGTGAAAATCATTAACTATCAAGACGATCGCTGGGTATTGATTCTCCCCGATGCTGGCGAACCGTTGGTACATATTTATGTGAATGGAAACGATCGCAATTGGGTCGATGAAACCCTCCGCGAATACCGCCAACAAGTCCAAGACTTTATCGAACAATATCGTCAGAGTAGCGATTGACAATAGAACACTTATTCCACCATATTGATTTAAAGAGGATGACAATCACTATCCCTTTGAAAATATTCAACTAAATATGGTCGATAATCTTTTAAAGCCTGGACTATTTGGGCTATGGTTTACAAACAGAGACTTCACTAAATTAAAGTATTGGGGGAAAAATCAGTTTAACAGTTCATTTCCGGCATCTCTAGCTTGCTACATGCACTCAATAGGTATCAATCCTGTTTACCTGTCTCTCGATCGGGATCGGCGTGTCAATCATAGTAAGATCTCTCTAGAAAATTTATTTGGATTACCGCCACTTACCGAACAACTCCATTTTGCGTTTGAGACCGTCTTTTCTCCCTACGCTATATATGCTAAAGGTACCGTTCCCAGAGCAGACTTAGTAACGATCGATCGAATTTCAAAAGTGTAGTCTGGCTATATAAAATGCTATCCGATTTTGCCTCAAACGGCGCGATCGATTTCAAGGGAATTATCGATCGATTAACATACAATAACGTCAGTTCGGGATAAGAAAGGAAGGAGGCATTAAGCTAGAAGGTATAACTATCCCTCTTTTATTACTCTCGCCAGAAGATTAAATTTGCTTTCGATCGAATATCGTTTACTGTCTAAGGTTTGAGAGCTAATTTCTAACATTTTAGAATTGGGGGCGGTGAAAATTGAAACTGTTAGTAATTAAGCTCTCGATCGCTTGCGTGAAGACATCTCGATCGAAAACACCATCTTACAATATTTCTACTTGGTTATAGTCAATACGAGGCTATTCTCACCCAATAATTTACGCTGCGGAGTGGTGACTCGCGCTGTCAATTGATAATCACCTGGAGCCAAACTTGATAGTATAAGTTTGTGGACGAGCTTACCACTATCCGGTGCGATCGTGATATCGATCGAGTCTTGTTTGACGATCGCATCAGCCCGTTTTAGTGTGTATGAAAGTGAGGAATTAGGAATCGATTTCCACAGATCGTTAATTAGCCACAATTCTACTGGAATTGATTCGCCAACTTTCCACTGTTGTTTTGTCAAAACGATACTCGGCAAAATCGGTTGATAAGCACGTTTGAGAGCTTGATATCCTGGTTTTGTCTGTCGCCAATAGTCTACAATACCCCAATTTATCGACGGCCAATCTTCGACAAACATAAATTGAAAAATCGCACTCACTGGTTGATAACGTTGTCTGCGGTAAGCTTCAGCAGCAAATTGAGTTAGTTTGGCTTGATATTGTTGGGTATTGTCGATAAATTCTTCGATAGTTTTGCCCATCGGTATCTTAGCAAGATCGAAGGTTTCATGAGGCTGAAAATTATGATATTTCCATTTTTCTAGTTTGGCTGGTGTATCGGGGAATAGTTCGGCTGCTGTAAATATTTTTTCTAATGAACTCCGATTTGGCAATGCTTGCGCACCGAATTCAGTAATTAATGGTTCTTTAGTAGGTTTGCCATAATCTTGCCATGTTCCTGAGTACCAGCCAAACCAGGGATGTTCGTTAACGGTTGAGGCGAGATGGAGATGACGGGTGGTGTCGCGGGAGCGCAAACTATTGTAAATTGTCTCATCGAGATCGCGATTTTGCTTGGGGTTATAATTGGGATATTTATACTGCATCCAGGTGGCATCCCACGGCGGTTCGTTATGAATGCTCCAGACAAAAATTGCGGGATGGTTATACAAACTTGTTACCATATCGTTAGCCTGTCGCGTTGCTTCGCTAACGAATTCTGGTGCATCAGTATAACCCCATTGTAAGGGGAAATCTTGCCAAACTAATAGCCCCATTTCGTCGCACAAATTATAAAATTCTTTAGCTTCGACATGGGCGTGAACGCGGATGCTATTAACATTTGCTTGCTGCATGAGCTTGAGATCGATCGAGTATTTCGAGCGCGTCATTTCACTCAACCACTGAGAAGCGATATAATTGGTGCCACGTAAGAACATTCTGCGTCCATTTAATTCCCATGCTTGAGATTGGGGATTGAGACGAATCGTGCGAAAGCCAAATTTGGTACTCGATCGATCTAATAATTTGTTTTTACTTAGGATTTCAGTTTTTAATTGATATAAGTCTGACTTGCCATGTTCCCACGTCCACCATAAATGCGGGTTAGTTTTAGGAATATTAATAGCAATCTGATTGATACCTGGTTTTAAGAGCTGTTCCTGAATTACGGATAAATCTGGTGGCTCTTGAAAATTTACCGATCGAAGTTGCAGTGCTAATTTTACTGCTTGTGATTTGAGAGTATGATTAACGATTGTTAAATCGACACGAGCAATACCATTTTGGTAACGAGCATCTAATTCTGGGGTAACTTGTTGTTGGATAATTGCGACTCGATCGGATATTTGTAGCGATACAGGTGCCCAAATTCCGCCCGTATTCTGTTCTTGTCCGCGTACAGACCATGCACCACCCGGACGGGTGTCGTGATGGTTTAAAACGCCTTTAATCAGCCGTTTGTGCAAAGACCAGACTTTCTCTGGTTCCTCGGTGGGACTATTGACTTTGACGACTAAAATATTATCATCATTGTATTTTAGATCTTCAGAGACAATAAATCGGAAGGGTTGAAAATACCCTTCATGAAATCCTAAATAATGACCATTGAGCCAGACATCACCAGTATAGTCAACACCTTCAAATACAAGTTGAATGACCTTACCTTTTAAAGATCGATCGATCCTAAAATGATGGCGATACCAAGCAACTCCAGACAGATCGTGCCCTTGTAAGAACCAATTACCAGGAACTTGGATCGATTTCCAATGGCGGTCATTAAATGTCGGTAAATAAACATTGTCTGATTGAAGATATCCAGACGCGAATTTCCATTTACCACCTAATGAAATTGACTTAGTTTCTAACGGTGCTGGATTGGCAACTGTAGAGGTAGGATGAATGGCGATTGTCAAACTTATACCGAGGATGAATAGTAACACCCAGATGAATCGAATAAATGGAAATTGTCGGATGAGAGAAGATAAGCGATCCATTTACCTTTCCTTCGGTTGCCAAACAGCAGCACGGATAATCACTGATAACAGCAAGAGATTGTAGATTGCCCATAGAGTATTTACTACATATAGTGGCACATCAGTTAGAGTACCCATTGCCCAGCGAATCAGGCAATAAAGTATCCCTAAAATGGTCAAGCCACAGACAATTAATTGAGGCATTACTAGATTGAGATAAATCCCCGATTGGCGTTCCTTGGGAGTGACTTTGAATTTGATCGATCGCTTGGTAAATACACTCAATACTGCTTGAATGAATAAGGGGAATAAGGCGATCGCATATTGTTCGGCTCTCCAAACTTCTCGGGCGGGAATTCCCCAAGTCACCATCAAAAAAGTCAGTCGATTGACAATAAATGCAGGCGCAAAATGGATGATAAAATCTGATCCGTCGGTGTGAATTGGCGTAATTCCGGTAAAGAAGAAAATAATCGGACAAGCAATCAAAACTACCGTAGCAAAGCCCGAAAAGTAGCTATACATCGTCTGAAAATACTGAAGCCGTTGCCAGAAGCTCAGTCCTGGCTTCGTCCAGGGATTTTCTTGAACTAAGACTTGAATCGTCCCCTGTGCCCAGCGGAGCCGCTGCTGGAGGGTAGAAGCGAGATCGTCGGGGGCCAATCCTTCGGCGAGGAGTTCGTGGTGATAGACGGACTCCCAGCCAGCTCCATGCAGACGCATTGCTGTATTCATATCTTCAGTAATGCTGCTACTTGACATCCCACCAATGAGGGTAAAGTCCTTGAGGAGATCTTTATTTTGAGCGACTGCTTGAGTGAAATATTTTAACCCCACACTTACTAGAGCTTCACGTCTAAGAACGGCATTAGTACCGGTATAAAAAGCTGAATTTAAACCATCTTTTCCTTGTTGAATCGGCCCGTAAAAGAGATTTGCACGATGTCCGTAAGGATCGCCAGGGGGAATATTATAAAAATCTTGAGGCGTTTGAACCAGAGCAATGCGATTGCTATCATAGTTGCCAGTCGAGAGATTGTAGCTGTAGAAGTAGGGTAAAACTCGCTGGAGAAATTGCGGTTTGGGAATATGATCGGCATCGAGAGTCAGAACAAATTTTCCGGTAGTTTCTCCAGAAAAAAGAGCGTAGTTGATATTTCCCGCCTTGGCATAATGCGGTTGCCCTTTCGGTTTGGGACGAGCGATATATCGACAGCGAGTAATTTCGGTAAATTCGAGTTCTTTTTGCTTAATTGCTGCAATTAGTTCTTGTTCTTCAGCAATCAGTCGCTCGCGGATATTTTGATAACCCCCATGAGTCAGAGTCATCACTTGGCTATAAACTTGTAAAAAGTGGGCGGATGTATTTGGATCGTTTTGTTCTGGTAATGTCGCCACAAAAGTTTCAGCGGCTTGAGTATCGCCTGTCAATTCGCGAATTTGTTTGAGGCGTTCGCGAAGTTTTAGCCGCTCTGATTTAATTCGCTGCGCCTCGGCTTTAAGTGTGTCCGACTGTAAGTCGTCCAAACAAAGTTTCTGAGCTACAGCACGCATTTCCAATGAGTTGCCATCATCGAGAATATATACCCGCAATTTGGTAGTAGGATAATCGATCGATAGGGCGGCTCTAGCAGTCTCTTCGACCATTTCGGGCGGTTCGTTGTAGCAAGTGATAAATATGTCTACTGTCGGCCATTCTGTCACTGATAGAGGTGGATTTAGATAGGGCAAAGACTTGGTTTGTCGCTCTAGCGGTCGCCACAATCCGATCGTAAACATGGCTCCACCGAGATAACTATAGATTTCGGCAATTAAGAGCGGAATTGCTAGCCAAAGAGCTTGGAAATCTAGTGAGTGAAAGATCCGCCAATATAAGTACCACGCTCCAAAAATCAGATTGATTTCGGCTAAGTAGCGAAACCACAGTGTCCGTTTATTGAGGCGGGATTGAGAGTTACCTTTGAAATTTTGGGTAGGCTCGAGCGTCGATACATTCATTGTTTTTATGCTTAAATAATGTTTGATTTTTAATAATTAATTGAGGTTTAAATCTCCCGATTCGGAAACCCACCCCCAGCCCCTTTTAGGAGGAGAGTAAGAGCCAGAAAGCGCAAATTATAAAACGAGTGGTTTATTGCCTCTCGATCGATACAACAATCCTTCCAAAATTGCCGCATTGGTATTAAGATCGACAGCTTTATTTTTGCCTAATTTGGGATTTTCATATAATCCTGAAAAATAGCCGCGATCGGGATCGCGAATATTTTGGAAAGTCGATCGCAATCTTTGGGCATAAGCATCCTCTGGCATCAGGAAGCTCCAACCAAAAGCGGCTTTGGTACTAGCAAATTTCAAGTGTGGATGGGATTTGTTGCGATCGGTGATTGCTTCCCAAGTTTTGCCATTAGCAAAGATGCTGTAATAAAGAAAATAGGGCGGTCTTTGAATTGAGTCTTCATTCACTGCTGTGAGAATGCCAGTACGTTGAAACCGCTGTGCTTGAACTTTTAGTAAGTTTTGAATTTGCGGTTTGACTGCATCTGTCCAGCCGAGTTCTAGTCCCCATAGTAGATAAGGATCGTTAGTGAGGTAGTTACTCGCTCCAGAATTTTTGAGATTTCGTCGATCGACTTGTAAGGGAATCCCATCGATTCTAACTGTTTCGATAGGTGGTTTGTCTAATGCTTCAATAGGTTGTAAATTCCATAATTGCAGGCTTCTAGCCGCATATTGTTCGTAACCCAATCTGCCTTCTTGAAAGTAATTAATCACACCATTTTTGGTTGGTATACCTCCATAAATTTGACCATTTTTGACTAATTTCTGCAGATCCCAACGAGCGACTATTTTATTGACTCGATCGGTATATTCTGGATACTTAGTTCTCAAAACATGCAATCCTAGCAAGAACCGACTGACATCTAGACCCGACCACCCACTAATTCCTTGAGGGTCGGGAGTATCATTGAGCTTCCGCATTTGGGCGGTAGTAGTGCTATAGGCTTTATTCGGTAATTTGGTGCTAGGTAATGGCATTTTCTCTAGAGTAGAGAGGAAAGTTTGCGCCCACTGGTTGAAACGGTCTGGGGGCATTAATCCCAATTGTCTGGCAGCGTGGATGCCCATTACGGCACTGCCTTGATCCCACCAAGTCGTCCAGTGATAACGATCTCCAGAATTGACCAGACCCGTTTGCTTTACCAAATTGCGATCGAAATATTTCCAGGCAGTCTTAGCAGCAATGCGATCTAATTCGGTGAGAGATTGCTTACGCTGAGCCAGTTTGGGCTGGATTATTGGTGGTTGCTGTCCTGTTGATGATGGGTTGTCGGGTGGTTCCCGATACCCAGGCGGTAAGGGTTGCTCTTCACTGAGTGGAGGTAGTGCGCCAGGGGGTAAAGGATCGCCTAGTTTTGGGAGTTCTGGCGGTGGTGGTGGCGGCGGGATTAACGAGATCTCAACAGCGGTAGCGACTGAAGGTGTAGCTGATTTCCAATAGCTGCTGCCGAGTTCTTCTACAAATTCGGCAGTTTGACTGGCTTGGCGGGGTAAACCTTGTCCGGTGCCAGCGGCTACGGCTTGCCACCAGGGGGAATTCGTGTTTTGATTAGGACGAATTAGGGATTTGCGATCGACCGATTTAAACAGCAGCGCTTCAAGAATCATGCTGTTGGTGCTGCTAGTATAGGTTGTGACCGTTTTCCCCGTTTTGTCATAAAAACCCTCGTAGTAGCCGTTATAAGGGTCGTACAGATCGAGGGTTGCCCGCCAGAGTTCGAGCGCGTAGGGATCTTCGGGGAAGAGGGCGTAGGCGGCAATCGCAGCGGCGGTGCTAACTAGTCTGGCATCAGGGAAAGATTTACCGTCATCGCTGAGGGTTTCCCACGATCTACCGTTGCCGATCGCGGTACTGTGGAGAATATAAGGTTTAGACTCGATCGCATTAGTGGTCGAAGTAGTTAAAATATTCGTGCGCCGATAGCGTTCGGCTTGGGCTTTGAGCATCGGGGTAATCAACGCTCGCATCTGGGGATCTAGACCAAACTCTAAACCATAGAGGAAGAACGGATTGGTAACGGTTTTGGTATTTTCTAAGGAAGTTTCTTTAGTTTTGAGCCGTTGAACTGGTACCGGAAATCCTT
>CBDFFH010000039.1:0-147753 GCA_965246715.1 Chamaesiphon sp.
ATTCGATTATTACGTTAGTAGATGCCGAGAATTTTAGTCTCGATCTATTTAATAGCGAAGCAGCTCAAAGTCAGATTACCTACGGTGATATCATTCTCTTAAATAAAGTCGATCTCGTCGATGAAGCAGATGTAGATTTGCTGGAAGTCCGGATTCGCGAGATGAAAGAAGGTGCGAGAATCATTCGGACGAGTAAATCACAAGTATCGTTACCGATGATCCTCAGCGTCGGTTTATTTGAATCCGATAAATACCTGGAAACTCCAGATAGTCACGATGAACATCATCATGATCACGACCATTCACACGATCTACATGCTCAGGAACATCAGCATGACGACCATACAAATTGCGACCACGACCACGGTAAATGCGAGCATGAAGGGCATGACCATCACAACCATTCACATCACTTAGATAATGACGGATTCACCTCATTATCTTTTGTAAACGATCGACCATTTGCACTGCGTAAATTTCAGTATTTCTTAGACAATCAATTGACTGTAAATATCTTCCGCGCGAAGGGATTTCTCTGGTTCGATGAAAGCGATAAATGTCATGTCTTCCATCTGTGTGGCAAACGGTTCTCGATCGATGATACCGAGTGGAAAGGTCAACCCCAAACCAAGTTTGTAATTATCGGTCAAGATTTAGATGAAGAAAAAATTCGCAAGCAATTGGACAACTGTTTGACTACGGCTAAGACAACCGCTGGAAAGGGTTTTGGGAAGTAAGCTGCGATCGGGATAAGGAAAATTGATTTGCTCCGTTCGAGCACCGCCCTGAACTATAAGTGTCTCGTTCCGAGAGGCTTCGCCAACGGGCTAATAGCAAAAGTTCGTTTCAACGAACTAATCAATTAGGTAGTTCTCTGAAGAGAACTTTTGCTATTAGCCCCTGCTTGGTGCGCTAAACCCTCGGGAAACCCGAGGAGCGCGCATCCGCAAATTCATTTGAGGGCGGTGCGGAAATGAAGCTAGAAGCCCTCGATTTTCCAAGGAGAGGCTATCGCCAACGAAAATCCTTAACCCAAACTTACATTAAATAAGATGGAATCGGGCGATCGAAATAATTTTCTCAGCTCAAGAACGAGACAATTGTTTTGAATGTTTGTGTTGTAGAGGTTAAATGTGGTGGGCATCTTCAATATATCGAGCATAACCAATGGTTACATTACACCTCAGACAACTCAATATACCGCCAAATCAAAGACTTTATTTGAGCGAAATCGATTGGCTGGAATTCAATGCAATTCTGACCGAACTAGGCGACAAACGGTCGACACGACTTGCTTATTTTCAACAGACTTTAGAAATTAGAATGCCATCGCCAGAACATGAAATCAATAAAGAACTCATTGGCGATTTAGTTAAAATTCTCTTGGAAGAACTAGAGATCGATCGCGAGTGTTTCGGCTCGACAACTTTTAAGCGTGAAGATATGAGCGCAGGCATAGAACCAGATAATTGCTTCTATATCCAAAACTATCGACAGACGATCGGTAAAACTAAGATCGATTTAAGCATAGATCCACCACCCGATCTGGCAATCGAGGTCGATGTTACTTCTAAAACTCAGCTATCTGCATATGCTAGTTTAGGCGTTCCGGAAGTGTGGTTATATGCCAATGGCAAACTGCAAATCAATTTATTGCAAGCTGGTGAATATATTAGCTCCATAAGTAGTCCCACTTTCCCAGGAATACCGATAGTTCCTACCTTCGATCGATTTATCGATCTCAGTCGTCAGGAAGGGACTAGTTTAGCACTTAGAAAATTTCGACAATGGGTAAGGCAATTAAATACTGAAAACCTTCATTAGAATATTTATACGATCGAATCGATCGATCGTGTAGATTTATTGTTTCGAGAGGTAACTCGATCGTGGAAAAACTTGAAGATATTTATAATTTCGTGCAATTATCAGCGCGAATTGCTACCGCCGGACAGCCGACGATTAGCCAATATTCAGCAATTGCCAATGCTGGTTATCAAACTGTCATCAATTTAGCGCTCAAAGAGTCTCCAAATGCGTTACCAGATGAAGATGCGATCGCGACTAACTTGGGACTAGAGTATATTCACATTCCAGTTTTATGGGAAGCACCAACACTAGATAATTTTCAAGAATTTGCTAATGTCATGAATGCACATGAAGACAAGAAGATCTTCGTTCACTGTGCTGCAAATATGCGCGTCTCGGCATTTATGTATCTCTATCGCCAGATATTCGATCGAGTTGATGAAGAAACGGCTAGAGCCGATTTAGCCAAGATTTGGCAACCTAATGAAATCTGGCAAAATTTTATCGACAGCATGACAAATTTGTAGCGACGGATTGCTGCTAAAAATTCTCAGAAAATTCGATCGCCGATTTTATCCCTTCATTTAAAGTTTGCAACACCATCTGCATATTTCCCGCCAAGAGCTGCGTCACATCCAGCCATAAACCTGGAAACTCTTGACTACAAAGGATGCCAGATCGATCGGGTGCCATCTTTACATACTTGCCATCTTCCAATACAAACCAATCGACTTCCCGATCGAATGTCCGCCATACGATATACTCCTTCACTCCATTGCGTTGATAAGCACGCTTCTTGTCATGCAGATCGTAGGACGTAGTACTCGCCGAAATCTCCACCACCAACTCCGGCGCGCCGACGATATAACCCTCATCATCAATGCTGGCGTTACCAACGACCCGAAATAACACTATATCCGGTTGCGGTTCGTTCTCATTGTCTAGGCGCACGGTTGGCTCGACACCCAATTCTACAGTAGGGACAGCCGCTTGATAGGTACCCAGCCACGTAATCATATTGCCATGAGGTTTGGCATGGGGCGTAAAGCGTAAGGGGGAAGCCACGTAGACGATTCCTTCAATAAGTTCGGCTTTTTTGACATCGGGGGCTGCCGCATAACGGCGCTCAAACTCGGCACGATGCAAACGATCGCCATTTTCGAGCAATGGTAAAGTCGGTGAAAATTGTCTGGTAGTCATCGTTGTCGATCGGCTCTCAACCCTTATACCTACAATATTTTTACATAAAATCTCTGTGGTTGTAGATCTAGGCGGTTGAAACCGCTACTAGGTAATCAAAACCCGCCTACGCGGGTTAAGTACTCTTTTTTAAAGGATGTCTGAAAAGATTTTTTGTACTCGATCGTAGATCTGAATCCCCTAAGTCCCCCTTTTTAAGGGGGACTTTGACTGGATCTGAGCAAGCTTTTTAAGGGGGTTGAGGGATTTAGATCTAGAAACGAAGCTTGCGTGCATCTACGCAAGTAAATATACGCAAATAACCATGCCAAATTTATTTGAATTTTCTTGTGGTAATTCGTTAAATCTGTATGTGAGTGTGGGAATACTATCACCAGAGCAATGTATTTGAATCTCTATACCTATTAACTATATTTCACCCCTGAGACTCGATCGATCGTTAGCAAGATATCTATAGTAAATAACAGTTCGATCGCTCCAGTAGATTCGATCGCTCACTTTAGCAAGTTTTAAACCCCAATCCCTCAATACAATCTTGACATCAATCTATGGCAACTAATACTACTAATACCAATGCACCTCTCGTTCCTATTGTTGTGACAAATGGAAAAGTCTTGCACTATCCGGAACAACTTACTAATGTTGACGGAGCAGTTTATTTTGTTGGAGATGGATACAAGGGGAACGGATCGGAACTTTACAAATTAGATGCAAATAACCAACCAGTCTTCGTTGGAGAAATTGATACAACTCCTAATGGTTCCCAGATTGGCATGATTACCAATGTTAAAGGTATAGTATATTTTACTGCTAGCGATGGTAACAAATCAGGACTCTACCGAATAGACCCCACCACTGGAGTGCCTGTTCGCTTAGGCGACATGATTATTAGTAGTGGTATTAAAGGTCCTAGTGGAAATATAGTCAATCTTGCAGGTAGTGATTACTTCATAGCAAATAATAGCAATGAGCTATGGAAAATAGACCGATTTTCTGGTGCTTTATCTAAAGTTACTCCTAATGGCTTGCCAGCTAATCTTACGTTTAATGGCAATTCTAATGGTGCTGCCATACGTATTTTATCTGTTGGCAACAATTTATACTTTAGCGGATATGCTCAGGGCACTAGTAAGGTTTGGAAATTCGATCCTATTGCAAACAATGCCTCACAAGTACAACTCAAAACAGGTGATAATCCTGGAGAATTACAGCAGGCAGGAAATATATTATTTATTACTACAAGCGATGGGAAAAAAGTATACAAAATAGATGCTGATAGTGGATTAGCCGTTCTTGCTAATGACTCACAATTCACCCCAGGATACTATACAATAGATAGCAATAACTTTGTTGCTATTAATGATATCCTCTACTTCACAACTAAAAGTGGTCATGATATTTGGAAAATAGATGAAGCGGGTAAAATAGTATTAGCTGGAACTATAAATGTAGCAGGACAAAGCAGCCTGACTAATTTTATTAACGTCAATGGGACTTTGTGTTTTGCACTTTATGATGGGACTAACTCTCAGATTTGGAAGCTCCAATCAGATGGAACTGTTGCCAGTATCACCAATATAATTCCTCCTACCAATCAAGGTAATTTTATAGAAAAAATAACGGTGATCGGCGACCGACTTTATTTTTCGGCTAATGACAAGCAGTATGGAGCAGAGCTACGAGAATTAGACGTTGCAACTGGTAATCTAACAACTTTTGATTTGTATCCTGGAGTCATTGGTTCATCTTTGGAATCCAAAATAATCAATGTGAACGGTACACCCTATTTTGCAAGTGGTGCTGGTGCATTTGAAGCTAATATCTACAAACTCACTGCATCATTAACCCCAACACCTCCAAATCCCCCAACCACCCCAAATCCCCCAACCGAACCACCACTATATAAGATTACCGCGATCGATAATGGTACGGCGGAAACTTTAACGGGAGAAGCGCCGAAAACCGGAAAATTTGAGATTACGCGTCTTGACGATGTAAGCGTGGCAAAAGAAGTTAACTACGTCATGTCAGGTTCGGCAGTGAATGGAGTTGACTATCAAAAAGTAGAGGGTAAAGTCACCTTTGCCGCTGGACAAGCTAGCGCATATGTCGATATCTTGCCGATCGACGATAAGATCTACGAAGGTACTGAAAGCGTTACATTGTCGATCCTCAAGAATAATGGCACTGGCGTTGAAACTTACAATCCCGCCCAACCATTCAAAATTGCCAGCAATCTTGCCGATGCTGAAATTCTCAACCAGTTACTAGGTACCACTACAGGATTGAGCAATATCAAACTAACCGTAACTGGTGATAAGCAAGCTTACGGTACGTTTGATAACGACCCCTTTAACCTGGGTAAAGGTATCGTTCTGAGTACTGGAAAAATCACCGATCTCTCTGGAGCTAATGTCGCCAGTGGGACGACTACTAGTTTTGGCACTAAAAACGATCGTACTGGTGGAAACGATCCGATTACGCTCAAAATAGAATTTAATACTGACGAAAATGCCGATCGGGTTTTCTTCCAGTATGTATTTGGTTCTGAAGAATTTACTGACTTTTCTGGAAGTCAGTTCAATGATGCTTTTACCCTCACGTTGAATGGTGTCAATCTAGCCAAACTCAGCGATGGCAAAACCACCACTATCAATAATCTCACCCCATCAGCAACTCCCAGCACTTGGAGTCCCGATTACATTGACAATCCCCAAGGAACTGGACCGCTGAAAGATAAAGTGATCTTAGATGGTTATACCAAGACGCTGACATTTTCTGGCGACCTGATTCCCAGTTCTAAAAATATCATTGAAATCACGATCGAGGATGTTGGCGATGGAGCTTATGACTCAGCAGTATTTTTAAAAGGCGGCTCCCTGGGTATCATCGATCCTAATGCCATCTCTGCCAAACTAAAGCTGATCGATAACGATTTACCTCCAGTAATTAGCATTTCCGACGCTAGCGTTACCGAGGGTAAAAGTGGTACTAAAAATGCGACCTTTACCGTTAGCTTGAGCGGTGAGAGTGGCATCGTAACGACAGTTGATTATGCTACTGAAGATGGCACCGCGATCGCTGGCAACGACTATAACAAGGTCGATCCGACGACCATTAGCTTTGCGCCAGGCGAAACTAGCAAACAAATCGTCGTACCCATTATTGGCGATCTAATTGAGGAATCAGATGAAACTTTTAAAGTCAATCTTAGCAATGCAGTTAATGCGAAGCTAAGTTCCACCAATGGCTCAGCGACGGGTACCATCCTCAATGATGATACTCCTGTTTCTCTAGCTGTCACCGATGCCAATGCCTCAGAAACAAATACCGACCCCGGACAATTTGTAATTACCCGTGGTGGCGATCTAACTAAAGAGCAGAAAGTACGCTACAAGCTTTCTGGTAAAGCTACCAATGGTAAAGACTATCAAAGTTCAACTGAGACAGCCATTTTTGCAGCGGGAGTGAGTAAAGCTGTTATCGATATCAAACCAATCGATGACAAAATATATGAAGGAAGTGAAGCTGTAACGCTAACAATCTCAACCGATGATTATATCGTTACTGGTACAAATACTGCTACAGTGACAATTGCCGATAACGATCCAGAAAAGCCTACAGTAATCGAACCAATTAAGAATCTATTGATGATTAATGGTGGTTCGGAAAATACTTTGCTCAAATTCACCAAAGCATCCCAGCAGGGTAACGATCGTAGTGAAATCGGCGTATTCGTAGTCGATGACGACCTCGGGAGTATCGACGGGATTAAGCCAGGAGAAAACGGTTATCTAGTAGCTGCGATCGCTCGCGCCCAATCGATTTTCTCCAGTCTGGGTAATAGCGATTTTGATAAACAATGGGATGGTAATTCCGAGCGATTCTTAAATATCACTCCAGGCGATCGACTCGGGTTTTTAAAAATCGATAATGATACCATCGATTTAGTTAAGAAGGATTTATTAGTAGGTAAGCAACCAACAAATGTCTCGCTGTCGATACCAACTACTAATACGACATCTCCGTTTACATTGGTAGCGACTAATAATGGTGGTTATAATATCAGCTTCAACAATTTGGTATTAAACGTACAACCACTTGACAATCTCACACCCTCTAAAGGATCTGGTCTGCAAGGAAAATCTGAGGAACAAGTCATCGATCTGCGTGGTACGGGTCAAGCTATTGTAGATTTACGGATTATTGGTGATGCTAAGTATGATAACTATATTGCTTTCTATCAAGTAGAAGATGAGACTGGAACCCTCGCCAATGGACTCAAACCAAGCGATCCTGGCTATGCCAAGGCTGCAATTGAGAATGCAATCTTCAAGAGTCAATTTAAGAGTCAATTTGATAAGAGTCTGTCTATCGCTGGTGGCAAAATTTTAGCCCCTGTTATTGTTGCTAATGGTACTTTTGCCGATTTCCTCAAACAGAATCCACAAAATAAAGCCGACAGCAACATTCATACTTACTTCAACTATATTGGTGCTAATACCGATAAAGTAGATCACTTCCGCTTACTGGGTGATAATAAGTTTGGGGTTGAAGATATGTATGGTGGCGGAGATCGTGACTACAACGATATCATCGTTCAAATGAAGGTTCTGTAATTATTTGTCTTTGCCGACTTATATATACAAAAAATCCCCCAAACTCGGGGGATTTTTCGATCGATAACAACCGAACGTTAATTACTAGGTATGACTATCTCTTTTTGACAGTTTTTATCTCAGCAGTAGTCAAATCTCGCCATTCACCGAGTGCTAGTCCCTTAAGAGAGAGCGAACCGATCGCGACTCTCACCAATCTCAACGTGGGAAACCCGACAGCGGCTGTCATTCTGCGGACTTGACGGTTTTTGCCTTCAGTTAAGGTTAATTCCAGCCATGCGGTGGGAATATTTTGTCGATCGCGGATGGGTGGGTCGCGTGGGGGTAGTTCTGGTGCGATGTGTAACAAATTTACACGGGCGGGTTTAGTATGATAATCCTGAATCTTTATCCCCGCAGCCAGCTGTGCCAAAGCCAATTCGGCAGGAATCCGTTCTACCTGCACCCAATAAGTACGTGGATGTCCGTATTGTGGATCGCTCAAGCGATGCTGCAATCTACCATCATCGGTTAGCAACAATAAACCCTCACTATCCCAATCGAGTCTGCCGACTGGATAGACATCGGGAACCGAAATATAGTCTTTGAGCGTCTGTCTACCTTCACCATCTGTAAATTGGCTCAGGACACCGTATGGTTTGTAAAACAGCAGATAGCGCACGTTAAAATCATCCGAAATAACAGTAAAGCGTAGCAATGGTTACCAGGTCGCCGTCGATACTCGACTCCCGACCCTCAAACGTCGATATTAAAAGCGATTCACTTTGTCCGCGCTCTAAAAATCGCGCTAAGCTATAACATATAAGGTCGCGAAGGATGGATCTTCCCTCAGACCTCGATCGTCTCCACTCCCGATCATTGGAATTTCCCTAATCATGCTGCGAATTATCACTCAGCACGCCGAGGCGCAACAAGAGTTGCAGCGGATCGGTTCCCGTACTAACGACGATGCGATCGTCCATAAAGAGGCGACCGTAAGCGAAATCGTCCAAACAGTCAAACGCCAGGGTGATAAAGCCCTGTTACATTATACGGCTGAATTTGACGGTCAGACGCTGACAGTCGATCGATTGCGGGTCGGTGGTGCCGAGCTAGATGCTGCCTATCAACAGGTCTCGAAGGATCTGCTGAGTGCGATCGAGCTAGCAGCTGACAATATTCGCGAATTTCATCGTCAGCGCGTGCCCAAATCCTGGGTGACATTTGGCGATAAAGATATCGTCCTCGGCAAACGGTATACGCCCGTAGATCGGGCGGGTATTTATGTCCCAGGAGGACGTGCTTGCTACCCCAGTACGGTGCTGATGAATGCCATTCCGGCTAAAGTTGCTGGCGTACCGCAGATCGTGATGGTGACTCCCCCTGGGACAGAAAAAGCCCTCAATCCGGCGGTGCTCGTCGCCGCGCAAGTAGCTGGGATTGAAGAGATTTATCGGGTGGGTGGCGCTCAATCGATCGCGGCATTGGCCTATGGTACCGAGACCATTCCCAAAGTTGATGTGATTACTGGGCCGGGAAATATTTATGTCACCCTCGCCAAAAAGCTCGTTTTTGGTACCGTGGGGATCGATTCCCTCGCAGGGCCATCTGAAGTCTTGATTATCGCCGATCGCTATGCCAATCCCGCCCACATTGCGGCAGACTTATTGGCTCAAGCCGAACACGATCCGATGGCCGCAGCGATCTTGATTACGACAGATAGTACGCTCGCGATCGCCGTACAGGCTGCGGTAGAAACTCAACTCGAACATCATCCCCGTAAGCTCTTAACCGAAAAATCGATCGCGCATTACGGGCTGATCGTTGTCGTTGAAGATCTCAAAACTGCCACCGAATTATCTAACCACTTCGCTCCCGAACACCTCGAACTTAATACTACCGATCCGTGGGCGTTAGTCGAGCAAATCCGTCATGCTGGCGCAATATTTCTTGGGGATTCGACACCAGAAGCTGTTGGTGACTATCTCGCTGGCCCCAATCATACATTACCAACCTCTGGGGCGGCTCGCTATGCATCAGCGTTGGGGGTAGAGACATTTATGAAACACTCTAGTCTGATCCAGTATTCCCCAGCCGCACTAAGTAAGGTGGGTGGTGCAATTCAAGCACTTACCCAAGCTGAGGGCTTATTTTCGCATGGGGAGTCAGTCAGGATGCGATTGAGCGATCGAGAGTAGCGCTCGTTTACAGCAGTTCCCGCCGCGATCGAGTACAGATTATGTAATCCAAGTTGCTACCGCTAAGCTTAGAGATTTGAAACCGCTGCTTGGATTACAAAGTCCGCCATCGCGGACTGAAATATTAGTTAGCGATGGCGGACTTTACAACCGTATTCACGATTTCAATCGTAGGCGTTTCAAAGTAGCAACTTAAGTTATGTATCAGTATCCCGTTATGGATATCTCACGTAACTCCGACAAGATTGCTGTTGAATGATTTTGGATCGATCGTCAGCAGATCTCCACGCGATCGATCTCCTCAGCCGCTAAAATTACGGCTCTGTAACATCCAATTTTGGTGGCAGCGCACGTTTGACTGGCGCTGCTGGTTTTGGCTTATCTACATCCCCGCGCGCCATTCCTGACGAAGATGGCGAGCCGTTCGGCACTCTAGTGTCGCTTTCTTCAAATGTCTTCTTAAAGGGTCGCTTACTACCGCCATCGCTAGGCGGTCTACTCCCACCACCTTTACGTGGCGGCTTGGCTCTCAAGGTTGCGACAAATTGAGCGCTGCGGATCGTCAGGTCGTTATCGACGCGTACGACATCAAAATCCCAAAAATTACCGACTAGTTTTTGGGGAAGATCGCCAATTAAGCGGATTTTAAAATAGCGCTCTTCCTCGGTTTTTTTCTTGGGAGCCTGACGAATTTTGACAAATATCTCTTTAGTCTCGCGGGACTGATAGATCACTTCCCCACGAATCGAGAAATAAGTGTCAGGAATGCCAGAAGTTTCGATCGTCGGCACTGTCTGGGGTTCGGTTGGTGCGTCGAGGGTCTCATCCGCTGCAACTTCTAATAGCGGCTTGAGTACTAGTTGCGGATCCCAAACACCCATAATTTGGGCGTGCAGTTTATTATCTTCCTTCCGTATGCGAGGATAGACAACCCACAGATGCGACTTTTCTAAATCGAGATGATTTTTGATCAGACTCATAATGCGACCGAGAATTACTGCGTCGATGACCGTGCCATCGTCAGCCAACATCATTCCCTGATTGAACTCCTCGTCAGAGGGTACATACTTACCCATCACCAACCCGATCGCGCGATACTGAAGTGGTTCGCTAGCGGGCGGAATTGGTGTATTACCCGTTAGCTGAAGCATCGGGGGTAAGGTTGGGTAATCTGATGGATCTGTTCTTTTGGGTCGCTTGATTGGTTTAGCGGGTCTGGTGGACGCTTCTGGATGCGACGGGGGCTGATAACTGGGGAATTGTGCAGAACTCATAGAAAATTCCTTCGGACAGAGTCAAATTTTTTCGATCTCCCTCTCATAGTAATCGGGATCGAAGATCCTAAATTGTGGATACTGAACTAAGTGAGGGATCGGGCGAATTAAATCTGGTACTACTACTACAAATAGATCGTGCCCAGATCCAGCTCTCAAAGTACTATATCAGCGATCTGATTGTTGTAAATGACTCACTTCGGTTGCCTCTCTCTTTATAGATTGATGCCAGCCTATTCTAGCAATTTTTGGTCTAATCTCAAGCTCGATCTCAAACTCCGATCGATTAAAAAAGCTAGCGATGGCAATCTGAGAACGGATTTACTGCTGTTGGCCGATCGCGTTGGCTTGGGTCTTTAGCTAAAATCGGTCGGTAGCGCGTAAATTTTGTGCGCCAGTTTCTCAGTAATTGTGCTTGATTACAAACTGAAATGTAGTAGTAGTTTAGCATAAGGATATAAATTAAGTATTAATTGCTCCATTTGTTACATGCTCTACCGATAAATTATTTGCAGGGTTATTAATGAAATCGCTTGAAAACAGCAATATTTAAATGATTAAAATTCCTTTCGATCGATGTGTAATCCTTACTACTCTCGATTTTGAGCAGATTTCCGAGCGATTGGCGACGGCGATTTACGATCCGCGTTTTTCAGCAGATCGAGCTGCTAATAGCTCACTAAAACATCAGTATTATTGCGGCCAAATCCGTGGATTTAAATTCTCGGCCAGTCGGATCGTCGGGTTTAAATATTTCCATTTACCGCTCTTTTTATCCCCGACGATTGAAGGAAATATTAATGGATTAGCCAATGGATACGAAATCTCGCTAACGGCTAAGCTGCAAAATATCACATTTGTATTGCTGTTAACTTGGCTGGGAGGCTTACTGACGGCTAGTTCGATCGCCTTTGAGAAAGTTTTACTCAATATCCAAGACGAGCTTTATGGTAAAAGTTTAGGTATCTCCGTTAGCTTTTACCTCGTGACGATCGCCTATTTCTATTTTAGCTCTTGGCGCACTACTAGATTTTTTAAAACATTATTTACCAACGGACTGACAGGGGTTAATAAGATTAGCGTTGCCGATCTACATCCATGGTCGCCCGCCCTGACACGAACTAACGTACGGAACTCCACTACAAAGTGATATTGCCAACTTAGGAATGCTCGGTTTCTTCACAAGCACCGATACTCACCCAGGTGCTAGATAATTTGCCTGCTACCGCGCCGTACCACTCTTTTTTCCAAATCGGGGCTTGATGCTTGAGCGTATCGATCGCATACTTGCAAGCGGCAAATGCTTCTCCCCGATGCGGGCAACCCACCGCTACCAATACGCTAATCTCACCGATTTTTAGCTTACCGACGCGGTGGTAAATAACCACGCGATTTGCCTCCGGCCATTGTTGGCGAATCTCCCAACCGATCTGCGCCAATACTCGCATCGCCATCGGCTCGTATGCCTGATATTCTAGGTATGCTACCGCTTGCCCCTCAGTGCGATCGCGGACTGTCCCACTCATGATGACTACTGCCCCATTAGCCGGATCGTCAGCCAGTTGGTAAACTTCATCTAACGATAGGGGTGCAAACCCGATCGCGAATCGATCGAGTGGATGAGCGCTGAATTGAGTGAGTGTTGTAGATGTCACGGTTGTAGATAATTAAAAATTAGCGATCTTCTTAGCAAGCTGCGCTGCCAAGGATGAGAAAGTTATTGCGCTCGTCTTAGCTATATGTTAAGATACAGAATGTTAGCTTAGCACTAAGACGTGGAGCGGTGGCTGAGTGGTCGAAAGCGGCACACTGCTAATGTGTTGTAGGAGTAATCCTACCGAGGGTTCGAATCCCTCCCTCTCCGTCTTTAAATTATATCTTTTGAGTAAGGATCTCGGTATTAAATATCGAGATCCTTATTTCTATTATTGCCTCTCTATCTAAACACCAAATGTTAGCGATCGGTTGTGCTGTGTGGTCTTATCCTGGTTGGGTAGGGGAAGTATATCCGCCCAAAACACCTGCAAAGGATTTTTTGCGCTTATATAGCAACTACTTTCCAGCGGTAGAAGGGAATACGACTTTTTATGCCATTCCCGATCGAAAGACGCTCGAGCGTTGGATCGCGCAAACTCCCACAGGATTTAAATTTTGTCTGAAGTTTCCCAAAGCAATTACCCATCACGGATTGCTAGCAGCACAGATCGCTCCCGCCCAGGCATTTATCGCGCAAATGCAGGAATTAGGCGAGCGATTGGGCGTAATGTTCGTGCAATTACCGCCAAATTATAAACCCGATAATCTAGCCGACTTGACGACATTTTTAACCGCGCTCCCGCGTCAAGATGTCGATATCGCGCTCGAAGTACGTCATCTAGATTGGTTTAAATCGCCGCAGCAAGAGCGATTGACCGAGCTATTGATTAAATTGCATGTCGGACGAGTCATCTTGGACACTCGATCGATTTATGAGGCAGATCCAGCATTAGGCGAGAGAGTGGAGTGCAAGAAACCATGCGTACCCTTAGCATTGAGCCTGACGGCACCATTTAGTATCATTCGCTATGTGTCCCATCCAGTCCAATCGGCAAATCAGGTGTGGCTGGCAGGATGGACGAGCCAGATTCAGACCTGGTTAGAACGGGATCCGCAAATATATATGTTCGTACATTGTCCGATCGAAGCGCGCTCGCCGATTAATGCGCGTTACCTCCATCAAATTTTTACAACTGCGGGGATTTCACTGGCACCACTACCACCAAATCCTACTGTGAATTTACCAACTCAGTTGCGGCTGTTTTGAACGACGAACGCTCGTGTCATCGCGCTTGCGATGACAGTTTGTTATTGAGTGCGATCGCCGATGACAACTATATTATTTTTGCAAATTAACGATTCGATATCCAAGTCTTAACCTTGGTATGGAAGACTAATCACATGCAGCTATTGAGTTATTCGCTAATTAAGCGATTAGCTGTAGATTTTGCTACAAAAGTAGAATTTACCTAACATTATTCAACCCGTATTATTCTGACAAACTTCTATTCCAATATTATTCTTTCAAAATTATTTATCAGCTATCGGAGTATTTGCGCGCGACTGTAAAGCATCTAGATCGTCTGGCTTAAATATTTTTGATGAGTAAAGCGGAAATTGCAGTAGTTGAATTGGGAGCTTGCTTTTACTCAAGCGGATTATTTATTTTATTGTAAGGAAAATGCCCTCATGGTTGAATTAAAAGGTTTTGCTTCGATACCTGCCGATACTTTTGCGCCTGGACCAGCTTCTGGTAAGTTTATCACTGGTACTACCAATGGTAGAACGATCCCTTTCCCCAGCCAACCAGTTCAGGGGTTTAGTGCAGTTCAACTCTCCGATACAGCAGGCACATATTGGTTTATGCCTGATAATGGTTTTGGAGCAAAGTCTAATAGTGCTGACTTTTTATTAAGATTTTACAAGATTACTCCAAGTTTTCAAGGGATTGGCAGCGGTACTGGTTCGGCAAAAATTGGTGATTTTCTCCAATTATCTGACCCCGATAAAAAAGTCTCTTTCAAGATTACCAATAACGATACAACCGATCGCTTGTTAACTGGTGCAGATTTCGATATCGAATCTTTTGTATTCGATAAAGACGGTAGTATCTGGGTAGGAGAAGAATTTGGCCCTTACCTATTACACTTCGATGCTAAAGGTAAACTGCTGGATCCGCCGATCGCGACGCCGATCGATACTAAACTCAAAACCCTCAATGGTAAAGCACCCCTAGTTATCGGACATCGTGGCGATAGTGGCGAATATCCCGAACACACGATCGAATCCTACAAACGCGCGATCGAAGTTGGAGCTAATTTCATCGAGCCAGATTTAGTCGCTACCAAAGATGGAGTCCTCATCGCTCGACACGAACCGAACTTAATCGGTACCACCGATGTCAAAGACCGTCCCGAATTTGCCAACCGCAAGCGAACGGTAGTAGTCGATGGTGTCGCCGAAGAAGGTTTCTTTGCCTACGACTTCACGCTGGCTGAAATCAAGACGCTCCGAGCGACTCAGCGGGTAGATTATCGCAGTAAGATTTATGATGGGATCTTTACTATCCCTACGCTTGATGAAATCATCGATTTAGTTAAGAAAGAAGAGCAGATTTCTGGTCGTAAAGTTGGCATCTATCCCGAAACCAAGCACCCCACTTTCTACGCCAAAGAGGCTAAGGCTCTCGACGGTACGAAGATCGAATTTAACCTCGGGCAGAAACTCGTTGACAGCTTAGTCAAAAATAAATTCACCGATCCTAGTCGCGTCTTCATCCAATCCTTCGAGGTCGGCAACCTGAAGGAACTGAAAAATACGATCTTACCCAAAGCTGGAATTAGTATTCCCTTGGTGCAATTGCTGGATGCCAATGATGTCAATCCCGATGGTACGCTACAAGAAATTCAGCCTTATGACTTCGTAGTTAGTGGCGACAAACGCACCTACGCCGACCTCCGTACCCCAGCAGGTTTGAAAGAAATCAAAACCTACGCCGACGGCATCGGGCCTTGGAAGCCGATGATTGTGCCGACAAGAACATTTGATGCCAATAATGATGGGAAGCCCGACGATCTCAATAATGATGGTGTTATTAACGATGGCGATCGCGTGACTCTTCCCGCAACGACATTGATTGCTGACGCTCATACCGCTGGCTTGCAGGTTCATGCTTATACATTCCGCAACGAAGCGCGGAATCTAGCTTATGATTACCTTGGCAATCCCGAATTAGAATTCCAGAAATTCATCAACCTCGGTCTGGATGCCTACTTCACCGACTTCCCCGAAACTGGTGCCAAAGTTCGCGACCAACTTAGTGCTTCGGTAGTGCGCTCCCCTGACAATCCTGATGTCTTGGCAACGACAAAGTTTACTACACTCACTGGCAAAGCGCCGATCGTCATCGGCCACCGTGGGGCAGCTGGTTTGCGTCCTGAAGAGACGCTTGCTTCCTATAAAGAAGCGGTAGCACTAGGCGCGGACTTTATCGAACCAGATATCGTCGCGACCAAAGATGGCAAACTCATCGCGCGTCATGAAAACGCGCTCGCGACAGTCTTCTTAAATCCTGACGGGACGATTCAAAAGGATGCTAGCGGTAAGCCAGTTATCAATTTCACCAATACTACTACTGATGTCTACACGCGATCGGAATTTGACAAGCTGCTGACCGTGAAAACGATCGATGGGGTGAAAGTTGGTGGTTGGTTCTCCGAGGATATGACCTTGGCAGAAATCAAGACCTTAAATGCGATCGAGCGGTTGCCAGCTCTCCGTGGCACTGCTTACGACAAAGATAAGCTCAAAGTTCTGACCCTGGATGAAATTATCGACTTCGTCCAACAGGTCGAAAAAGAAACTGGGCGGAAAGTCGGTATTTATCCCGAAACCAAGCATCCCACCTACTTTGCAACTGAAGGCAAACGTCTCGATGGGACATTAATAAACATCAACCTCAGTCAAAAGATCGTTGATACTTTAGTCGCGAAAAACTTCACCGACCCCAGCCGCGTCTTCATTCAATCCTTTGAAGTTAGTAACTTACAGGAATTGAAAAACACCATCCTGCCAGCGGCAAAGCTGAATATCCCCCTCGTCCAGCTAATTGGCGGCTCTGGCAAACCCTATGACTTTACCGTTCGCGGTGATATCCGTACCTATGCCGATATCATCAAACCTAACGGCTTGACTGATGTAGCTAAATATGCTGCTGGAATCGGTCCTGACAAACGCTTAATCGTCCCCGCAACTGCTGCCAAAACAAACCCCGATGGGACGATCGCTGACTTTAATGGTGACGGTCAAATCAGTGATGCCGATCGGGTAACTGGTACGCCGACTACCCTGATTGCTGATGCTCACACAGCCGGATTGCAGGTGCATCTTTACACCATCCGCGATGATGCGTTCTTCCTCGCTTCTAACTATAATGGCGATGCCAGCAAGGAATACAAGCAATTTATCGATCTCGGTGTCGATGCCTTCTTCACCGATTTCCCCAATACTGGTGCCCAAATCGTTCGAGATGCTTATGTCGGTTTGCCCGTACAGCCTAATTTGGGTAGTTCTAAAGGTTTTGAAGGGATGGCCATCAATCCAGCCAAAACGATCGTTCATCCCCTGCTAGAAGGCACTGTAGCTGGCGATCCGCTTGATGCGCTCCGGTTATATGACTTCGATCCTAAAACCAAAACTTTTGGGGATAAATTTAAGTTCTACCGCAAGGAGAATCCCGTTTACTCGATCGGCGACATGGCAGTTGTCAATGAAAATGAGTATCTAGTCATCGAGCGCGACCAATATCAAGGCGATGGTTCCACCGGACAACCGCCAGCATCGTTCAAGAAGATCTTTAAGATCGACTTTTCCAAAGTGGACGCTCAAGGCTACGTCCAGAAGGAAGAAATCGCCGACTTAATGAATATCGCCGATCCGAACGACCTCAATAAAGATGGCAAAACTATTTACAAGATGCCATTCGTGACGATCGAGAATCTACTCGTTCTCGACAAAGATACAATCTTGGTTGCTAACGACAACAACTATCCGTTCTCGATCGGTCGCCCGCCAGGAATCGATAATGACGAACTCGTCCAGTTAAAATTGGACAAACCGCTCAATCTGTCCGGTAAATATCTCGATTTACGGGGTAAGACTGGTAAAGTCAGCTTTGAGTCTAAAGTGACTGCTGATGCTGCTTACATGAATTATGGTGGCTTCTACACGATCGATGATACTAATGGCGCAATTGGTACTCTCAAACCCGGCGATGCTGGCTATGCGGCTGAGGCATTAAAACGCGCGGTAGCGAGCATTGCTAAGAATGAAACTAGTGGCACCTACCAGTTTGATGGCGGTAAAATTCTCGCACCGTTCTTGGTCGCCAATGGTACTACTACCGACTTCCTCACCAAGAATGCCGCTAATGCAGCAGGCTCAGCACCCAATGCTTATTTCTTGTATGCCGAAGCTAATCCTGACAAGATCGAACACATCCGATCGATCGGTAACTACCAATATGCCTGCGAGGATCTCTTTGGTGGTGGTGATAATGACTTCAATGATTTTATGATTCAACTCAATATCAAACCAGCATAGAACTGGCTAAGCCGATGTAAATTTGCATCGAGCCGACAGATCTGAATAATAAGAGCCAAGTAATATATTACTTGGCTCTTATTTGCTGATGGCGATCGCGATCGCGGCTTGGAGGTGTTGCTGATTTTAGGTATGATTTACCGCAACCCACATTCCGCTAGTCTAAGCGATCGAAAAATAATTAGAACGAAGCCATCGGATCGTAACGATCGTATTATCAATAACAAAGACTATTGAGAATGTACTGTCGATCGCTAAAACCAGACTAAATCGCTAGAAAGGCTGCTCTGACAGGATTGTGGGTCTTATTATTTTTTTAGGCAATCGAACTAGCGGAATGTGGGCTGCAATTAACCGGATCCCTGCCGCTCTTACAAATGAAAAAACCAGCAGATAACTCGATCGGCTGGTAAATTAGCTGTGTTGGGAGGAGAAAACTCGTTCCTTAGACTCTGACAAAAACTTGCGTTGCTCGCGACTTCTGCTATCGCCGAACCGATTGTTAATGTTGAATTTTAAAGCTCTTTGTTATCTCTTATTAAGAATTGTAACAACTATCTTGCAAAAATGCAAATAATTTCTACCGCAAACATGTTTTCGGTAGAAATTGGAGTTTTAATCCTAAGTAATCATCGAGCTTTTAGGGTAGCGCTCTAAAAACCACGATCGCTGGATCGATTACCAGTCAATATACTCAGCCAATGCGATCGAGCTACGGAATTACTTATCGATTGCTAAATCTCGATCGTCAGCGCGATCTGTTGGAGGTATGAGGTTCCAAAAATTACTGGTTGTGGGAAAAAAGTAAAGGAGTCGAGCGTTAGACTTTATTACTCACCGACCCCTACACTCCAAATAAAACCACCCTGTATGCTTCTGGAATACTAAATCAATTAGTATCCGCTCGAGTACACATGACAATAGCGTAACTCTTTTACTCGTAGATCTAAAGGTAAAAAGGTAACTAAAAAGTTAGTTTTTGGTGTATGTATCTTAGATGTAGTCTAAGACTATATTTTGCTATTTATTGTAGTTAAAAAGAGCGAAAACAACGAATGCTAGATCGCGATCGACGATCGCTAAGATGGAACTGTATAAGCGATGAGCTGTCCGATGCGTTGGCGGAGCGTGTCTAGATTGATGCGCTCTGCGGCGGAGATAAACACGGCATTCGGAAATTCTTCCTCAGCTTGAGCGAGCCGCTCATCATCAACCCGATCGATCTTATTAAATGCGATCAACGAAGGCCCTGGGGCGATCGGCATCTCACCCAAAATGCCCATCACCGATCGAATATGACTGTGCCAAGCTGGGTGTGATAAGTCGATCAAATGAATCAAGGCATCAGCTTCAGTTACTTCCTCTAATGTAGCACGAAAGGCATCCATTAGGGGTGGTGGTAATTCGTGGATGAAACCGACGGTATCGGTGAGCAAAATTTGCCGCAATTCACCAGTATTACTCGCTGGGACGTTAAAGCGGCGAGTCGTCGGATCGAGCGTCGCAAATAACTGGTCGGCGATATAAACTTCGGAATTGGTGAGGATATTTAGCAGGGTAGATTTCCCAGCGTTAGTATAACCGACGACAGCAACAGATGGCACATCGTGATGCTGGCGTTGTTGGCGCAACCGCGAACGATGCGCTTGCAGTTGGTTGACATCTTGCTGGAGCCGGGAGATCCGCTTTTGGATCGTCCGGCGTTCGGTTTCTAGTTTGGTTTCCCCAGGGCCTCGCGTGCCGATCCCACCACCCTGACGGGACATGGCGCGACCGCGACCCGTGAGTCGGGGTAGCATATATTCTAGCTGGGCGAGTTCGACTTGTAATTTACCCGCACCAGATTGAGCGCGTTGGGCAAAAATATCTAAAATTACCTCAGTGCGATCGACTACCCGAATACCGATTTGAGTTTCGAGATTTCGCGATTGACTGGGCGAGAGATTGCAATCAAAGACGATTAGATTCGCACCGACTTTTTGCGCGGATAGCGCGATTTCTTGGATTTTCCCTTCACCGACAACGGTTTGGGGGTGGGGACGCGATCGTTTTTGCTGGATGGTTTCGAGGACCTCACCCCCGGCGGTTTCTACCAGTCTGACTAGTTCCTCCAGTCCATCGGTAAAGCGTTGCGTAGTTACAAAGTCAGTTTTGACCCCAACTAATAATACTCGATCGACTTCATCGGCTACATTCTGATTGGCGACATCTCGCTCGTACTCACGCTCGATGCCATCGACTAGTTCGAGAAAATCCTGGTCGCTGAGGACATCCAGCGATAAAGGTGGCGAAATCGTCCAATTGATTTCTGGATGCGGGACGAGATGGGCGAGATAGGTATCCTGAATATAGCCAGTTACGCCACCACCGCGTTTTTGAAAGCCGCTACCAGTGATATTGAGGATGACTAATGCATCCAACCGTTGCAGCGCCATCGCCGTTAATGAAGCTTCGCCAGGAATATCGGGTTTGAGTTGAGTAGAAATACATCGAATCCCACTCAATCGTTCCGCACCATAACGGGGTAATTCGAGCGGCGGGATTTGGGTTTGGCGGGGTGTCCCCACTCCCAATCGGATAATTTGACCGCGCCGATTGATATATGCACTCAGTGGGTCGCCGATTTCGGCACTAATTGCAGCTAGTCTTTGAGCAAATTCTGGCGTGATCAATCGATCGCCTGGTAATCTCTGGCTGTAGAGTCGCCGCAGTTGTTTGAGTTGGTTGGACTTTAATCCTTGTAAGTTGCCGTAGATGGTCTCGATATGCTGTTCTCCAATGCCACTACTTATATTGTATGGAGTAGGCCAGACGTTGCACACTCAGTCTTGCAAAACTTCATTAAGCCAACGTCAGTTCGGGATAAGAGGTGCCTGGAGACTGGAAGTCTCGGCTCATGATACGAAGTCCGCCTGCGCGGACTAGTTAATCAGTCCGCGCAGCGAAAAGTGCTCTACTTGAGGTTTCCCCAAGTAGAGCACTTTTTCAAGACAGGCGGACTTTGTGATACTAGCCCCGATTTGCGGCTCGCGCTCGTCGGGTTTCCCGACGTAAAAGCGGCTCGCGCTCGTCGGGTTTCCCGACGTAAAAAACGTCAGTTCGGGATAAGGAAAATTGATTTGCTCCGCTTAAGCACCGCCCTGAACTGGAAGTTCGGGCTAATAACTCAAGTTCTCTGAGGAGAACTGCCGAATTGATTAGTTCGTTTTAACGAACTTTTGCTATGAGCAACTAATTCATTTGAGGGCGGTCTGGAAACGAAGCGAGGAGTCATCGAGCGGCAATCCTTATCCCGAACTGACGTTAAAAAGCGAGACAAGACACAATCGGCGGCGGGACTCGAACGAAGCAAATATCCTTAACCCGAACTGACGTTAAGCCAGAGTTGGCAACAAAGTTAGTCTCGATCGGTAAAGCTTAAATTAAGATACAACCGCTACGCGCAGGAAGATCGATCGACAGGAGCCGATCTTCCTGCTGCCAAACAATCTCCGCCGTGCCAAATAATAATTGACTCACCCGATTATTGACTCCCAATACCGTCAGATCGAGACTGACTGTTGCCGACTCCATCCCCACATTTACCGCAACGAGTAGCTCTACATCCGCCAATGTCCGCATGAAGACATAAGCATTCCCTACTGCTGCTAATACTCGATAAGTACCGATCCGTAACGCCGGATACTGATGTCGCAACGCGATCAGCTGACGATGATAGTCCAATAGCTCCCGATCCCAATCAGCTTCCTTTGGAAAACCGCGCCGCGAGTCAGGATCGATCGCGCCTACCAATCCTACTTCATCGCCATAATAAATACTGACAGCACCAGGAAAAGTAAATAATAGCAACGTTGCCAACTCTACACTCGCTCGATCGTGTTGCGCGATCGACATCAGTCTTGCAGTATCGTGACTGGCTAAGAGATTAAACTGCGCGAGCTGAATTTCCCACGGATAGAGATCCAATAACTGTTGAATTTTGGCTGCATAAGCTGGAGCCGACAATGCCGGATAAGGTTCGTAACTGCGCGAGCGCACGTAGTCTAATACCACCCGATCTCCAGTTGTGAACGCGATCGTCGGTGCGGTAAATAGATAATTCATCACCCCATCAAACTGCTTCCCGTCCAGCCATTGCCGCGCATCGCGCCACACTTCCCCCACGATATAAGCTTCGGGATCGATTGCCTTGACGCGATCGCGAAACTCTTGCCAAAACCCCTCACTGCGAATTTCAAACGGCACATCTAGCCGCCACCCATCGATTCCCACCCGCAGCCAGTGTTCGGCAATCTGCATAATGTACTCGCGGACATCAGGATTATCGTGAGCGAATACTGGAAGCGCGCGATTACCACCCCAACCTGCATAATTAGCTGGCAACTTGCCATCATAAGCTGATAGCGGCCAATCATCGATTTTAAACCAATCTACCCACGGGGAAGTAGGGCCATTTTCCAAAATATCACCAAAGAAATAAAAACCCCGACTGGCATGATTGAAGACCCCATCCAAAACGACTTTCATCCCGCGCTGATGCGCCGCAGCCAAGAGTTCTAAAAAAGCGGTATTGCCACCTAAGATCGGATCGACTTGATAATAGTCGTGAGTATGATACCGATGATTGCAAGTAGACTGAAAAATTGGTGTAAAACACAGCGCATTAATCCCCAAATCCTGAAGGTAATCGAGCTTGTCGATAACGCCCCATAAGTCTCCACCCTTATAGCCTGCCAATGTCGGCGACGCATCCCAATCTTCCCACTGCGGATCTTGCAACAACCGTTGGGGCGATCGCTGCCCGATCGCTAATCGATCGGGGAAAATCAGATAAAAAACTGCATGTTTTACCCAGTCTGGTGTTTGAATATTCACGACTTAGTTTAGATTTAAGAGTCGAACCAAATTCGATCGAATGGTGCTTAAATATCTATATTATATCGAGTATTTTAAAAGGGTCAATCCAAATATTTACTTGTCGTCGGATTGATTTCTGAATAGCTACTGTTGAATTTCATATATTTCCAGCGGTAGACCGTCGGGATCTTGGAAAAAAGTAAATTTTCTACTCGTAATCGAATCTACTCTAATTGGTTCGACCTCAATCCCCATGGAAGTTAGATAATTAACATTGTCTTCGATCCGTTCGACTGCAAAAGCTAAATGTCTCAATCCACAGGCTTCTGGCTGACTCCATCGATGGGGAGGAGCTGGAAATGAAAACAATTCGATCGCGTCATCCTTGCCAACTCTCAAGTCTAACTTGTAGGAATTCCGTTCGCTTCTAAAAGTTTCGGCAATGATTGGAAATTTGAGAATATCTACATAAAAACTTTTCGATCTTTCATAGTTAGAACAAATTATCGCAACATGGTGAATTTTATTTACTTGCAATTGCAGATCCCTCGCGATCGATTACTGAATCGGACTTCCCAGGTTAAAAAACCGCCAAATTTATAGGACTCGAATGATACTGGAGATAGTAGCGATCGATCCGAGGTTTTTAATTTCGGTGAGGGCTGCATCAAAATCTCCCTGAGACACATCGTGAGTGACGACAACGATTTCAGCACGACCACCATGTAATCCGGTTTGGACGATCGATTCTAGACTCACGCCATGAGCGCCAAACCTAGTGCCCAATTTACCGATCGCGCCCGGAATATCCTCACACGAGAACCGCACGTAGAAACTACTCGACAACACCGATAAAGGTGCCATTTCACAATAGTGGGTATGAGCACAACTCAATAACGGGTGGAGCGCGGTATTGGGCGAGTTGACGGCATCTTCGCGGACTGGGTTGCTATGGAGGACACCGACGATCGCCAGAATATCGGAAACTACTGCCGAAGCTGTCGCTCCCGCGCCTGCACCAGGGCCGAATAACATCACTTGTCCCAAGGGTTCGCCTTCGACTAAAATCGCATTGTAGACACCGTTGACAGTGGCGAGCGGACGGTCTTTGGGGACGAAGGTGGGATGTACCCGTACTGAGATCTTATCGTCGGTGACGCGTTCGGCGATCGCGAGTAATTTGATGACAAAATTGAGTTTTTCGGCATAGGCGATATCTGTCGCACTGATTTTGCGGATCCCCTCACAATACACATCCTCCCGCCTAATTCTGCCGCCAAAGGCCAGCGATGCCAAAATCGCGATTTTATCCCCAGCATCCAATCCATCCACGTCAGCGGTCGGATCTGCCTCCGCGTAGCCCAATTTTTGCGCGTCGGCGAGAATATCTGCAAATTCACCACCTTCGACGGTCATGCGCGTGAGGATATAGTTAGTCGTACCATTAATAATCCCCGTCACTCGTTGAATGCGGTTGACCCCAAGGGATTGTTTGAGCGGTTGGATCACTGGAATGCCACCGCCGACGGCTGCTTCGAGCATCACATATACGCCAGCTTGGTTGGCAGCCGTGAAGATTTCATCACCGTATTTGGCGATAACTGCTTTGTTGGCGGTGACGATATGTTTACCATGCGCGATCGCTTTGAGCATCAAGCTGCGTGCGGGTTCGATCCCACCCATGACTTCGACGATTATCTCGATTTGGGGATCGCTGACGATCGAGTCGAGATCGGTAGTGAGTAGCTCTGGCGGAAGTTCGACAGCGCGAGGTTTATCGATCGATCCCACCCCGACGCGGTGAATTTCGACAGACTTGAGTAAGTGATGTCGCCCGACGGGATCTAGTAAAATTTCAACTGTTCCCGTACCAACGGTTCCCAGTCCTAAGATGCCAATTTTAACCACAACTCGATCGTCTTTAGATAATTATTCTGCTGTTTAGATTTTAAGCTAGTAAGTACCTAAATTTCAGCCTCACCTTTCCAGAGACTGGCGATGAGGCTGAATCGAGCTAAATTAATAGAGCTAGTAATTAGTGTTTTTGTCCTTTGGGATCGGAGCCATATTTATTCGCCCCTACTTGACCAGCTTCGATCGCGTAAATCAAACTAACGATCGGGACGATACACCACCAACCATTTCTATCTGTATCGTGCATTCTTCGAATGTTAACAGCAATACTTGGAATTAAAACTGCCAAACTGTAAATGTTCCCTAGCACTGTCTGATCGGTCTTAGTGGCTGCACTCATAAACCCAGTGACAAACCCAATTGCCACAGAAATAATTAGATGAAACAGAAAAAACATCCAATATTCTTGTCTACTCGCACGACCCTCAAATACTGCATACTTTTTAAGTACCTTAATATACCATTCCATAGTTACCCCTGATTTGTTGAAAACTCGCTTCGATCGAGACAACGAGCTTGTCTGCGACAAACACGATCGTCGATCTTATCTAAGTATTCCCTGCAAACCATCAAAAGTTAAATCGGGTTGTGGCGATCTTGACTTTTCCACAACAATAGCTCGATCCTAAATCCGTCAGATCTAAGTTATCTCAACGATCTCGGTATAGTCAAAATCATTGGGACTGCGCTCGATCAGTGAGTAACGACGACCTTTGATTTCGAGATAATCTTCGGGGCAATCTGGCTTGGAAGTATAATAAGTTAAGATATATTGCTTGCCGATTTTAGGCTGCATTTCGGTTTCTACTTCGTCACGCCATTGAGTTTTGGTAACGAGGACGATGAGTTGACTGGCTAGTTGGGGGAGGATCTGCGCGATCTGGCGGCGGGAAATGCGATCGAGACTGCCGAATGGCGAATCCATGACGATCGGGAAGGTATTGCTCTGGGGAACTGCCAATAGTTTTTGTTCGCTCCATTCCCGCACTCTGTCAATAATCCCACCGATAAATGAGAGACTGAGGATCTGATTTTCGCCAGTAGATGCGGCGACGATCGTTTCTACTTCTCTAGTAGTTTCAACCAACATTAATTCGTATTTTTCGGTAATCTTCGGTAAATAAGGTGTAACCGAAATCGTTTGGAAAATTTGTTGGACGCGTTGCTCTAGTTCCAGCCGAAATTGTTGTTCTTGCTGGTGGCGGATGGCGATTAATTCTTCGATCGCTTCTCGGGTAGCTTGGAGTCGCCGCGACGCTAAATTCTGACGATCTTGGTTAGCTTGTTGTTTGGTAATTTGTTTGGCTAAGGCTTGAATTTGACCTTCGATATGCACGATCTGTTGGTTGTTTTGTCCGCGATCGAGTGTGAGATCGCGAATTTTGATTTCGATCTCGTCGAGCCGTTTTTGGAGATTGCTAATTTCAACATTAGTATCTTGACGGAGTTGTGCTTCGAGGTTGTCTAATTTGGTTTCTATTTGGCTAATTTCGGCTCTAGCAGTGGTAGCCGTTTGTTGCTGAAGATCGATCGCTTGCCAAAACTCGCTACCTTTAGTTTCGATACTTTCAACTTGAGTAATCAGCCGCATGGTTGTCTCTTCCATCACCGCAATGCTGGCACGAGACAGCCAGGTTTGGACTTGGATGTATGCGGCAGTATTTGGCGTTAATTCCGTGCCACAGAGACAATTTTGATGGAGCAGGAGTTGGCTGAGAAACTCGCGTGAGATGCCTTGATTGAGTTCGCCACGATCGCGCAATTCACCGACAAGCTGCTGGAAGTCGCGAGTTAGCGCTGGCAGTAAGACGGTATAGGCTTGGGTGGAGACGATCTGTTTGATTGTTGACTGAGCCTGACGGAGTTGAGTTTGATGGGTGGCTTTGGTACTTTCTAATTCTTGACGTTGCGCTTGGATGGCAGTGGCAGCGGTGAGTTCGAGCAAATGTTGGCCGATCTCTTGCTTGATGCGATCGAAGTTAGCAATTTCTTGGGCGATTTCTGTTTGACGCTGATAGATCCGATCGATTTCTTGTTGCGACTGTTGTTGCGATTTGAGTAAGTCTTTTGTCGTCGTATCGCCGATTTGACTGAGTTCGATTTCGAGCGTCTTTTTTGCTTTACCAAGATGATCGATCGCGCGATTTAAAACTTCCACCCCGAGTAAAATTTTCGTAGCTTCGGCGATTTCCAAGCGTTTATCCTGACGGACGATTTGCTCGATCCGTTCGCCATCGAAAAAGAAGTATTGATGCAAACTGGCAGGTAATATTCTGCCGATAATTTCGTCTGGCGGTTGTTGGGGGTGCAGCCATTTACCATCGGCATCGCCGATGTAGAGATAGAGTAATTCGTTATTGACGATATTGACTTCAGTTTGCTGTTTGTAGGCGCGACACATCCGTTTGGCACGATACCGTTTGCCATCGTGTTCCCAGGCGATTTCTACCCACGCATCAACCGCATTCCCAATTTCAGTTTCAGCGATCGCGCGTTTATTCACAAGTTGCTGGGATTCAGCAAAAGCAGCGGTAAATTTTTCGTATAGTACCCACGTAAATGCATTGAGCATCGTGGTTTTACCTGCGCCATTATTGCCATGCACGATCGTGGTGTTGCGATCTTTGTCGGTAGCGAGCTGGATTTCGGGAGTTTCGCCGTAAAATTGCCGAAAATTACACAAACGAATCGTGGTGAGCTTCATGTAGATCTCTTGTGGGTGTCGGAACCCACCCCTAGCCACTCCTGGGAGAGGAGTAACAATGAGGAGTTAGGATGTTACTTATTATACTAGGACAAGCTAGATCTAGATAAGGCCAGCGGTCTACTTGACGATTTCTTTGATGATTTGCAGGATATCATCGTTGATGGGCGAATTTTTTTTGCGATCGAGTCGGTCTTTTTCAAGTTGGAGGACACGCTCGATAATTTGACGAATTTCTGGTGTGGGAGTTTGAGGCATCAGTGTAAGAGGGGGCGATCGGGCGATCGGGCAAATTATCGTCAACTAAATAACCAATACCCAATACCCAATCTAAGAAATTAATTGCTACCTGTAAAGATAACTTCAGGAAACTTGAGCTGAGCTTCGGGTAAGGGGCGACCTTTGCCTTCTTCTTGCCAGTAGTTGATCACTTCAGTCGCTTGGTTGAGGATACCCACACGATCGACTTCAGCGATCCAGTGCTTGGCTTCTAGCTCGGCTTTGAGTTGTTCCCACGCATCGTTACGCGGCCAGAAAAAATAAGCGGTCAAGGGACTCAAACCTTTGCCAACTACTTGGTCTACTGCCAAGGCAACGTTTTCATCCAACCAGAGGACTTTTAAAAGAAATTTAGCTGTGGTGATAATGGTTTCGGTCGCTTCTGTCATATTTATTTGTTAGTTTGGACACACAATCTATAATTGTACCATCTAAATTATCCAGCATAGTAGCAGACCCAGATGAGTGCGATCGTCATATTTGATATCGATGGAGTAATTCGAGATGTCGGCGGTTCTTATCGCCGTGCGTTAGCAGATACAGTGGCGGAATTTACCAAGGGTGGCTATCGTCCGACCGCCGTAGACATCGATACGCTCAAGAGTGAAGGAATTTGGAATAACGACTGGGAAGCCTCGCAGGAGTTGATTTATCGCTATTTCGAGCAGCAGGGGCAAGATCGCACCGATGTCAGGCTAGATTATGGTCGGATCGTCGCCTATTTTCAGACTAAATATCGTGGTACCGATCCAGTGAATTGGAATGGCTATATCTGCGATGAACCGCTGCTAGCTACGCCCGAATATTTTGCCACATTAACTGCGGCAAACATGCCGTGGGGCTTCTTTAGTGGTGCGACCCAAGGCTCGGCAAGTTATGTATTAGAGCGCCGATTGGGGCTGTCAGACCCAATTTTAGTGGCAATGGAGGATGCTCCCGGCAAACCCGATCCACAAGGGTTATTGATGACGGTAGAAAAGTTGAGAGCGACGCATGAACATATTCACGAACTCCCCATCGTGTATGTCGGTGATACGGTTGCTGATATGTATACAGTCGTCAAAGCTAGGAGATCCAAACCCGATCGTCGGTTTATTGCAATTGGTGTACTACCACCGCATATCCACGGTGATGTCGATCGCGTCCGCGCATATACGGCAGCTTTGATCCAAGCAGGTGCTGATTTGGTAATCGCGAGTGTTTTAGAACTAACTCCCGCACTCATTGCCGCACAGTAATAGATTGCGCTGGCGCAATTGCAACCACCGCTACCTCAATACTAATAATATTCACAGCTTTTACCAATAAACAAGGACTGGAAAAAGCGTAGATCTTAGGGTACCCACAAGGGGCACCCCTACACAATTAACCTGTAGGGGTGCCCCTTGTGGGTACCCTGGATCTACACTAAGCAACAGTATATTGAAACTGGTGCAAGATGTGAGAATATCGATCGATTCGATCGTTAGTAGGAAGTTAAGGATGGAAAAAACTTCATCCCCAGACAGGTGTGGACGACGCTACTATGAATGTGAGTTTTCCACACCTATCAAATCTTAGGGAATCTGAGATGATAGAAATAGCTCAGAAATAGCTTAAGGAAACCGATATGAAGACCTTCTCTATCCAATCGATTTACAACTGGTATCGCGGTTTGTTACAGAATCCCAAGTATCGTTGGTGGGTCGTAGCTGGCTCGATCGTTTATCTCGTCAGTCCGTTAGATATTTCACCCGATATTTTCCCGGTAGTTGGTTGGATCGATGACGGTATTGTCATCTCGTTATTGATAGCTGAAGTGTCGCAAATTGTTAAAGCTAAATTAGAAGAAAAAAGCGTTCGCACCGATAAAGCAACAGAACCAGTGGCTGACAATACAGTTGACGTAAATGCAGTTCAGGTTGAATAATCGATTTCTATCAAATCCAATAAATATCTAAATCGAACGACCCCACATTGATTAATGCAAGGTCGTTTTTTGATATCTACATGTTTTTGAAAATTTAGAGTAACGTGAGTACGGGTTAAAGATATTTGCTCCGTTCTAGCACCGCCCTCGATTGAAATCGGTGCTAGTGGTACAAAGTCCGCCTTCGCGGACTAATAAACTAGTCGGCGAAGGCAGGCTTTTGCCGCGAGCGGCAACAACCGGACTTTGCATTATGAGCCGAGACTTCAGTCTCCAGGGTACTCTTATGCCGAACTTAGCTTAGAGCAGGATCGTTTTATCGATTTCTCGCTGGAGTCCGCTCACCTCGTTCTAACTTAACTTGCAGACGACTTAATCCATACCAAAATATAGTTCCAAAGACAACTATACCGATCGAGATCTGGGCGATAAGTAACGAATTCGCACCACCTCTTAATGCGACGATCGAACTAACAGCCCAAGCTATTAGTGAAATAATTGCGATCGCTTGGCGGGCAACCTGGATATTTTCCCAAGCAGCATGACAGCTATGACAATTCTCGGTATGCGAATGATATCGATCGAGTAATTTTTCGGTTGCTAATGGTGGATAAAAAGGCTGTCCAGGGAAGGGATCGGATTGAAGTTGATTTACCCATTGACGGTATTCAAATACAAATCGATCGGCTTTAGTCGGTAAATAAAATACTTGACTGAAATCCTCACTCCCACCACTTTGTGCGAGGTAGCGTTCTTGATAGTGGAGAAAAATTTGGTCGTCTTCTAAGATTGCATTATTATTAATGTGCGAATACCATTTGGGCGTAGCACCGATAAAAAATGCTGGCAGTTTACTAGCAAATTTAAACGGAAATCTCGCAAACAATCGACATTCACCTTTGCGTGTAGGCGTTGCATAAACGACCGTAATTGTCTCGCCTAATTGCTTCGAGGTGAGTTCGTGCCACATCAAACACGGCGCGATAAACGTCGTGTTCTGTCTGCCCAATGTGCCCTTGCGGGGGCCATCTGCCCAGGTACCTGTAAAGCCAGCTTTATCGGAAGTGAGGACTTCTAATTCTACTGAACTAGCATTCGATCGCTTGCCGACACTACCGTGATGGTGTAAGGTAAATGACTCGGATCGAGAACATTTTCTAGTAAAGTCAGCGCGTCATACGGTAAATCGCGGAAAGTATTGAGCATCACCCAGCCATCCTGTGGCACACCCGTCGCGGACATGGGCACCGGAATCGTCGGAACGGGCGTATTTGCGGCCTTCTCGTGCGTGCCAGGATAAATGAAGAGTAATCCCTGTCGTATAGCAGTTGGTAACGACTTAATGCAAGCACGGCGAGATGTTTCAGCTTGAGCGTCAGGCAATTGTTGCGGAATTCGATCGCAAGTACCAGCTCCAGTAAATGCCCAGCCATGATAGGGACACTCTAATAAGCCATCTTCAGCGATCCGCCCTTCGGATAGTCTCGCCAATCGGTGGGGACACTTATCGTCAAATGCGCGCCATTCCTTGGCATGTGTGTCCCACCAGATGACTAAATCACGATCGAGTAAGGTAAATGGTGTCGGCTGAGATTTATCCAGATCCTCGACATAATATACCGGATACCAAGCCTCGATCGGGTCGAATCGGCTCGGATCGTCGCCACCTGGCATAATTTGCGTCAGATCGTCTGTTGCTACTGCTGTTGTCATAGTCGATGCTTAGTGCAACTGATTTGCGTTACAGTTCTTTACATCTAAGATAACAATTGTTAACTAGTCGGTGCAAGGTCATTCGGTTGCGGGCATTTCGCTAAAAGTGCGGATGGTAGCTGGCAATTCCAGCTCATCAGCCAGAAGATCGATCCCATCGATAATTCGATCGCGTCGATCGATCGCCAAAGACCGATAACATCGATCGCGCCAATCGCTATTTATTTGAAATCTTGCCAGTGCTTTGAGAAGTGCAGGTCTTACTTGGTAAGCTGTTTCTGCCTTATCTATGCCTACACTTAATAATGATGATTTCAATCTTAATGCACTCAGATCGATTATATCTCTCGATCGAGTACCTTCATCAGCCCATCGATCTGCATTTGCCAGCAGTTTCTCAGCCCAACAATCTACTATCGATAAGCAAGGCACTGGTGACCATTCAGGATAATTGGCCTCGGCTATTTCGATGCGACTTTCAACAATAATTTCAAATTTAATCGTGTTATTATCGACCTCAATTGGAAATCTCACACCATAACCATCTGCTTGAATCGATCGGGGAAATTGGAGTCGATTTGTAGACTCGAACAAGAGGTCGTAGCCACGATCTGCGATCGATCTGCGTAATTGTCGATAACCATCACTATTAGTCAGAAAGTCAATATCTTGGCTGAGCCGATGTTCGTCACACATCAAACTAACTAGTGTCCCACCGCCGAAGTAAATCCCCGCTGCTTGAAAAAATTCACTCCGCAATGACTGAAGTACTAATAAAATCGATTCGTGCCATTGATGTTTCATCATCGATCGATCCTTTAGTTCCACCTCAGACAGCAGCCACGATCCAGATTCAGAGCTGAGATCGCGAATGAACTGCCATTCTGCTGCATTAGGTCGAGCGAGTACATTCAGATGTCTCCAGCCACGTTCGTAAGTTTGGAGAATTTCCGATCGAGTCATTCGATCTACATCGGCTATTTGCCAACATAGGGCATTGAGAAAGGGTAATTTATCGCTCGTGTGCTTCATGCGATCGAAGATTCATTCTGTTAACCAATCAAAAAGATCGCCTATTAAAATTTTAAGTTATTACGTCTCCACCCACACCGATCGATTTCTGTCGTCGATCGACATCCAGCCAATTCATCGATGTTCGAATACATTGGACTGAAATTAAGAAGATAACAATCGATCGTCTATTTCAGGTATGGGTATCTAGCACAATTATTTCAGACATTCCCAATCCTGTTCGTCAACAATCGGGCTGACAATATCCCCCAGCGTTTTTCCCTTACCAGCGATTAAGGGGGATGTAGTGCGGCGTTTTGTTGAAGGATTGGGAGCATTGTTACCTACCGTTCCTGCTTCAGCTTGGTTTGCGGCTGCGTAGCTGCTACCGAGAGAACGAATAAAATCTAAAAGGCTTAGTTGTATTGGTTCGGGAATTTTTTCTAGTTCCCGAACGATCGACTCGATCGGGGAGCTTCCGCTTTGCGGGGTTGTATTCATCGTACGATCGAGAAGACTGAGTATAATTCAAGTCTATCACTCTCACATTTGGGCAACAAGACATGAGGCAGAATTCACTTGTCTATTAAAATTCTAAGTTATTGTTTCTCCACCCACGCCGATCGATTTCTGTCGTCAAGCCAATAAATAGCGATCTCGTTTACCGAAATCGATCGTAAGATGAATTCAAATTCTTACTCAGACTTGATTTAACTGATTTGTATTACAGTTCTCCACATCTAAGCTAACAATTGTCTACATTCGATCGCAAGGTTGTTTAGGCTGCCGAGCTAAAAACTCTGTTAACTACTTCCTGAGCATATCCGTTGTGTTCCCATGCACCTGTAACTGTTCCCGCAACACCTACAATCAGAAAACCCAAAACAGGAATCTGTTGCAACTTTTTGAACTCGGCAATCTGGTAGCACCGACAATCCCTTGTTGATACGAGTCGTGCCCAATGTTCGCAATTGAAGCGAAACAGTTCATACTGCCAGTTTTGATGAAACTTTTTCAGGGAAATGTGCAATGCCTTCTTAATCTGTGCCCTTCCCTGCTGCTGTGTTCGATCGGGTTGAAAGTGATTCCAATCGATCGACCAAACTGCTAGTCTGCCAGTATCTTTTTGCCTACCACCATGAATAGGTTCCCATGCTAAAGAATCGAAATCATTGAGTTGTAAGGAATAATGCAAGATATTGGGATTTTGACGATCTCGATGTTGTAGTAGTCGTCCGTAGTCTGGATGAGAGCAATTAACTTCGATTAGGTTATGAAGATCGGGCATAATTTAGTTTCTGAAAGGTAAGCTCGATCGAGCTTACCTTTCTAATCTTACTGTTGAGTTACGATATGCATTACAACAAATACAACAGGATAAATAAGATAATCCAAATTACATCGACGAAGTGCCAATAAATTTCTGCTGCTTCGACACCGAAATGGTTATTTGTACCGTAATGTTCGGGTTTAAGCGATCGCCACAATACCGATAAAATCAACAATACGCCCACAGTAACGTGCAAGCCGTGGAAACCAGTCAATACATAGAACGTACTTGCAAATAGATTCGTCCGCAGGGCAAATTCTAAGTGGCTATATTCATACAACTGACCGCCCAAGAATAATATCCCCATTAAAGCCGTCAGTCCAAACCACAATTGCAGTCCTCTCACATCATTTTTCTTAATCGCGGTATCAGCCTGATGGATGACCAAACTACTAGCAATTAGGACGCAGGTATTGATCCCTGGCAGCATGAGTTCGAGCTTGGGGGTACCTGCTGGTGGCCATTCTGGAGCCATCGCGCGGAACGCCAGATAAGCAATAAACAAGCCGAGGAAAATCATTCCCTCAGCAACTAGAAAGACGAGTAACCCAAAAATTCGATGATCGGGATGCGCTTCGTGATGGCTACCATGTTCGGATTCGGCAGCAATATTAATCTGCGTTTGGTCGGAGATAGATCCTTGCATATTTAGTAATTAATTATGGGGTGATAATCTAGGTCTATGTCGTTCTGCGCTCGATGATAAATTTGGATGAGTGAATTTAGGAAATCGATATGGATTAGCTACCTAGAAATGCCTACGATTAAAATCGTGGCTAATGTTGCAAAGTCCGGTTGTTGCCGCGAGCGGCAAAATCCCGCCTTCTCGGACTAGTTTATTAGTCCGCGAAGGCGGACTTTGCACTATGAGCAGCGGTTTCTAACCGCTGAGGTTATGGGTAGCAACTTGGGTAAATTAATACCAAAGATCGGGGCATGAAATAGCCCGATCTTTGGCTCTATTAGCCTTTACCACTAGCAGTTAAAACCTTATCGTCAGATTTGGATTCCTGTTCAGACTCACCATATTCATAAGGGCCAGTAGTAAGGACGGGTAAGACCTCAAAATTCTCGATTTCTGGTGGTGAACTGGTTTGCCAATCTAGAGTTAGCGCATTCCAAGGATTGCTACCTGCGATATCACCTTTGAAGCAACAATAGATCGCGTTGATGAGGAAAGGTACTGTCGAAATCGCTAGCACGTAACTACCGTAAGTACAGATTTGATTCAAACCCTGAAACTCTGGCGCGTACATCGCAATTCGACGCGGCATTCCTTGCAAGCCGAGGATATGCATTGGTAGGAAGGTCACGTTAAAACCAATGTAGGTAAGGGCGAAGTGAATCTTGCCCCAGGTATCATTGATGTGTCGTCCGGTGACTTTGGGGAACCAATGATATATGCCAGTGTAAATACCGAAGACGCTACCGCCGAATAATACGTAGTGCAAGTGGGCGACGACGAAGTAGGTATCGTGGACGTGGATGTCAAATGGCACTGCTGCCAGCATGACTCCGGTGATCCCACCGATGACGAAGGTGGAGATAAAGCCCATCGCAAAGAGCATCGGCGTGTTCAGGGTGATTTTCCCGCCCCACATCGTTGCTAACCAGCCAAAGATCTTGATCCCTGTCGGTACGGCAATGATCATCGTTGTGATCATAAAGAACATCCGCAACCAGGGCGGAGTACCACTAGTAAACATGTGGTGCGCCCAGACGATCAAGCCTAAAAAACTAATCGCCATGCTCGAATAAGCGATCGCGCCGTAACCGAAAATTGGCTTACGACAATGCACGGGAATTACTTCAGAAATTACCCCAAAGAAGGGTAAGACCATAATATATACCGCTGGGTGCGAGTAGAACCAGAACATGTGCTGGTAGACTACGGGTTCGCCACCACCAGAGGGGTTGAAGAAGGAGGTTCCCGCAATCAGGTCGAATGAGAGTAAGATCAGCGCGCCAGCTAGTACTGGAGTAGCCAGCAGCATCAGTGCTGAAGTCGCCAACATCGCCCAGCAGAATAATGGCATCTGCATCATCGACATGCTCGGCACTCGCATCTTCAGAATCGTAGTGAAGAAGTTAATCCCACCCAAGATCGAAGATGTACCGAGTAATAACAAGCTCAAGATCCAAATTGCTTCACCAGCTTTGGGGCCGATTAAACTCAATGGTGGATAAGATGTCCAGCCAGCTTGAGCGGTGCCTGTGAAAAAGCTCGCCATTAGTAATAAACCAGCAGGCGGGATCAGCCAGAAGGCGACGGCATTGAGCTTGGGAAATGCCATATCCCGCGCTCCAATCATCAGTGGGAGGAGATAATTCGCAAAGGCTCCTGTGCCAGCAGGAACGATCCACAGGAAGATCATGATCGTCCCGTGCATGGTAAACATGCTGTTATATGTCGAGGGATCGACAAAATCGGAGTCGGGAGTGGCGAGTTCGGTTCTAATTCCTTCGGCGAGTAAGCCGCCAATAATATAGAAAATAAAACCAAGGCAGAAGTATTGAATCCCAATTACCTTGTGATCGGTACTGAATGAAAAATAGTCTTGCCAACGGCGGTGATGATAATTTGGTGCATCAGCTAGCTTTTCGGCTTGCTTTGGAATAGATAGTTCTGCTGTCATAAGTCTTTGGTATAGCCTCTCTCAAGGAGAGCGATATATATTTGTGGCGATTACTCAAGTGGTAATTTTATTAGAGATATAAATTTTGTAGGGTGGGCACTGTCTTGGCGCACATAATATAGGTCTGGAGCTATTCTAGTCTCATGAATATTCGTAGCAGCTTAACTTATAGACATTGTTGAATTTCTAGCAAGCTCAAACTTAATCCGTGGGCATTGCCCACCCTACTTCTGTGGAGGTTCTCTCTTATCGATTAGTGTTGGTGTTGGAGGTGATGAATCATCTCTGTCTCTACGCCCATTTCTTTGGCATAGGGAGCTAAATAAGCACCTGGAGAAAGATTGACTGGATTCATCGCGATCGTTTGTTTGACTACTTCAGCTTGTGCTTGGGTAGACTGTTGCTGACTAGCGATCCAGGTGTCGTATTCTTCAGGCGTATGTACGATCATCCGTGTCACCATCGAACCATGATAACCGCCACAGAGTTCGGCACATCTGAGCGGATAGTTACCTACTTTATTGGTGGTAAACCGCAGTTGAGTTTGAGTACCAGGGATGACATCTTGTTTGAGGCGCAATTCGGGAATCCAAACAGCGTGAATCACATCCTGCGCGTTCATGTTCAATTGGACTTCTTTACCCACTGGGATATGCAACTCACCGGAAGTTACATTTGCTTCGGGATAAGTAAAAATCCAGGCATATTGTAGCCCCAAAACATTGACGCTAACTGCGGCAGGTTTACCTTGATTGGCTGGTGAAGCCCCAACACCAAGAACTGCCACTCGCTGTTCGAGTTTGGGTGCAGTCATCCCGTCCATACCATCCATCGTCGCGGCCATCGCACTGCCTTTACCAGCAGGCATTCCGTGCATGGCGTGCATTCCATCGGCAGCAGGATCGAACCCGCCCATTTCATTATAGATTTCAAAACTGTAAATCGAAATCCATAACACGATCGCCGCAGGAATTGCCGTCCACAGGATTTCTAACGGTACGTTACCTTCTACCGCCGAACCATCGCCGAGTTCTCCAGGTCTGCGCCGAAACTTAACCGCGCAATAGACGATCAGACCTTGGACTCCCAGGAATAACCCGACAGAAATCGTCATCATGGCATTGAATAAACCATCGACGTGGGTGGCTTCTTCCGAGACCGCAGCAGGCATTAATCCGTGATTTTGTCCGTACCAGAGACTGACTAAAGTTAGCCCGACGCCCAGCAGGAGGGTGATAATTGAGCTAGGAATATTCATGGATTGTTGAATGGATAAGAAAGGAACTAGGGTCTAGGCTGTGAGCGAGTAGATTCAGCGTCGAGCGGAACCTAAACATGTAGGGGATATCAGTATATGGGTTGATGCTAGCTCTAGACGATACCCGTCTAGAGCTAACTTTAGAACTATCTTCGACCCAGTTTGGTTAATGGCTAAAATAATAATTGCAGTTTAGCGTTCGAGACAGTCATGTCTGTCACCTTTACTAAGGTACCGTAGGCAATTGGGTCGATCGGCACTTCTTGAGATTTCTTCAGATTTTCTTAGGAATTGCCGCAGATATCCTTGCTCTAATCCCTAAATATCTTAACAAATCTAATCTTTAAGTATTTCTTTGGGATCTAGGTAAATCGACGGTAAAACGCTGACAGAGTAAGGGTTAATCCAATTTGCTCCCCTCTAACATCAGGCGATTGCGACCAACACCAGACTAGGTATTAATGCTAGTTTGGGAAGGATTAGTCAAACTAGCACGAAAATAATCGCTAAGACATCACTTTAGTCAAGTTAGCTTTGCGCTCTTTCTCTAGGTGTAACTGGCAACCTCTCCGCATCGCTATTCGGGCGGCGGCAATGCTCGATTACCTAGTTAACTACATGTTCGATTGCCATATGTCCAACCCTGTATTCAGCCACAAATTCTCTACCAGCGATCCAGGATTTCTGCCAGAGGTCAATACCCCCGATCTCGATCGACAGCAGGTTCGTCGCCTAGTTTGGAAAATCTCCTTTGCCACTTTGCTGCTGATGGCAGTTGGCAGTGCCACGCGAGTGATGAATGCTGGCTTGGCTTGCCCCGACTGGCCATTATGTTATGGGCAACTAGTTCCGACTCAGCAGATGAATCTTCAGGTATTTTTAGAGTGGTTTCATCGTCTAGATGCTGGATTAATCGGCCTGAGTACACTGCTTTTAGCGGGATTATCCTGGTGGAAACGCCAAACACTCCCCCATTGGCTCCCGTGGGCGGCAACTTTTGCGCTGAGTTTAATTGTAGTGCAAGGTGGCTTGGGTGCATTGACCGTGACAGAACTACTGCGGTTCGATATCGTTACCGCTCACCTCGGCACGGCACTGTTATTTTTTAGTACACTGTTAGTCATTGGTACGTGTTTACTGCCAATCGATCGACAAGCCACAACCCCAGCAAGTGGTAAGACAGTAGCTTGGCTGTCCTTAACCGCTGCGATTTTTGTCTACATTCAAAGTATCATCGGTGGTTTGGTCGGTTCGCGATGGGCATTACATCAATGTTTCGGCAACTCCGAGCTGTGTATGGTGATGAATAGTCATATCATTGGTGTCGTGCCTGCAACACTAAGCTCGATCGCCGTTATATTCGCACTCTGGCGCAATCCAACCTTCCCTAAATATTATCGTCAGCTCGCGACGATCGCGGGTAGTTTATTAATCATCCAAATCCTGTTGGGTGTTGCTACCTTCAAACTCCACTTGCAAGTCGCACCCCTGACAGTCATCCATCAATCAGTCGGCGCGATGTTACTCGGTACGTTGGTCGTACTCACCGTTTTGTTATGGCGGTCGCTCGCTCGGATCTCCACGCTAACGGAGGCTGAAGCAAGAGAAGCACCGCTGTTAACCAAAGCCTAAGCTGCGATCGAATCCAAAGTTTTTCCGCTTTTAGCTCCAAAATATTTATTTTAAATCCCCCGACATGCAAGAAATTATCGATCGGTCGCTCGTTGCTACAGCTACTTTGTCAGATCCGCGCAAGCACGAAAACTTCGCGCAAGTCATCCAAAGCTATTACCAGCTCACCAAACCCCGCATCATCCCGCTATTACTGATTACTACCGCTGCGGCGATGTGGATGGCTTCTGATGGTGCTACCGATCCCGTCTTATTTCTGGTTACCGTTATCGGTGGCATGTTTGCCGCAGCTTCCGCACAAACGATGAATTGTATTTACGATCGCGATATCGATTATGCAATGGAACGGACGCGCAATCGGCCCATTCCTTCTGGTCGTGTCAAACCGCTCCATGCCTGGATTTTTGCGATCGTCTTAGCTGGACTATCATTTACGATCCTCACCCTTTTTACAAATCTGTTAGCCGCCTTACTCGCGATGTCGGGGATCGGCTTCTATATGGTAATTTACACCCACCTCCTCAAACGCCACACGCCCCAAAATATCGTCATCGGTGGTGCCGCTGGTTGTATTCCCGTGCTCGTCGGTTGGGCAGCGGTGACGGGGAGCTTGAGTATCGAAGCTTGGGTGCTATTTGCGATCGTGTTTATTTGGACACCACCGCACTTCTGGGCGCTAGCGCTGATGATTTCAGATGACTATGCCAAAGTGGGCATCCCGATGTTACCCGTAATTGTCGGCGAAGCTGCAACAGCCAAGCAGATTTGGATTTATACCCTAATCTTGATGCCTACTAGTTTGGCACTCGTCTATCCGCTGGGAGCGGCTGGAGCAGTGTATGGGATTGCGGCATTAGGCTTGGGTGCGATTTTCGTACATAAAGCTTGGCAATTATTACAAGCTCCCACCGACAAGCAAGTTGCCAAATCGATGTTTAAATATTCGATTTTATACATGATGTTATTATGTACGGCGATCGTGGTAGATAGTTTACCTCAGACCCACAATGCGATCGCGCTGCTCTTAAATTCGATCGGTGTTTAGATGGTTGAGCGTCGTATAGCACCGATATTCAGATCCCCGTATTCTCCTTAAATAATTCTAAGAGTAAGTTGGACGGTATTTATGCTGGTAATCCCAAACGAGCAACAGCTCAACCAACGACAGAAAGACTCTTGGCAAGTTTTAAGGAAGTTACGATAGTTCTGATTGCTGTTGGAGCTGAAGTATATACAGAATTAACTGTCCTTAATCCTATTCAACAAAAGATTTTACAGTTATTGAACTTTCCCAGCGACATTTACACCCGTTTTTCATCGCAATCTGACTACCCTCCCTAAAAATGAGCGAACCGTCAGAGTAATGCACTCGATCGTCATGAAACTCGATCGGGCAATTTTTGTGTTGGTGCTGACAATCCTCATGTGTGTCGGTTCTGGCGCGATCGCGATCCGCAAACTTCAAGCCGCCGATCCCGCCGAACTATTTTAAATTGGCACCGCCTGGAAATCAAGGCGCTCTCAAGCCTAACATATTGATAATTATTACTATTTAATTTAATTACTCACTACGATAACCTATTAATAATGACTTGCTAATATTTATTGCCACCTGCCCCCAGATTAATGTTTAATCTCGATCGACTCACAGATAAATCGCTGCTTCAGCGTCGCCAACTACTCAAATACGGCTTAGCTGGATTGGGACTGACTACGGCAACGTTGGCATGGCAAGGACTCAAACCCAAACTCACTGCCAAAATACCCGCAGTTGCCGCTAATAGCCCCACGATGGGCAATACCTTCAGTCCGATGCAAACGTTGCGGGATTTTGATTATGGCACGGTCAAGCAGGAAAATGGGCGGACAGTAAGGGAATTCCGCTTAGTTGCTGGTAATACTACCCTCCAGTTGAATCAGGCAGTCTCATTCAATAGTTGGAATTTTAATGGCAGAGTGCCAGGGCCGACCTTGAGAGCTAAAGCTGGCGAGTTAATTCGGGTATCTTTCCTCAATCGCGCCGGACACGCGCATTCGCTCCACTTTCATGGTTTTCATCCAGCGGAGATGGATGGCATCAAACCGATTCGTAATGGCACAGGGACGATCTATGAATTTGAAGCCGAACCCTATGGGGTGCATCTTTACCATTGTCACGTCGCTCCAGTGGCGCGTCACATTGGGAAGGGTTTGTATGGAATGTTAATTATCGATCCGCCGCAACCCCGGCCAGTGGCTGACGAAATGGTTTTGATTATGGGCAGCTACGATACCAATGATGATGGCAAGAATGAGTTGTATGCATTTAACGGCGTGCCAGATTACTATATGCAGCACCCAATCGAGATTTATCAACACCAACTCATCCGCGTGTACCTGCTCAACGCGATCGAACTCGACCCGGTGGTAACTTTCCATCTTCATGCCAATATGTTTCAAGTTTTTCCGACGGGGATGACGATACAACCGAGTCATACGACTGATGTCCTGACCATGGGCACTGCCGAGCGGCATATTTTAGAGTTCCAGTTTAAGTATCCTGGGCAGTTTATGTTTCATCCCCACCAAGATCCGATCTCCGAAGCTGGGTGTATGGGAGCATTCAAGGTTATTGCCACTACTTAATAGAAATTAATTGCAAATAAGTTGACATAGATTGTCATTAAGTAGAAAATGAGATCTCAAGTAGGCGATCGATTTTAAATTTATTTTATGAAAACCAGACAATATCTCAGTTTAGCGATAGTTGCGCTCGCAGCTTCGATTATCATTAGTGCTTGTAACCAAAGCAGTACGACAACTACTCAGACTGGTACTACCACGGCAAATCCCCCCGCAGATGCAGCCACAACCGCAGCAACACATTCGGGCAGTCATGGTGGAGATAAGAAAATCAATATCAACAGTGCGATTTTATCAGAGCTAGATAAACTAGAAGCTAAACTGGGAGTTCCCGCCTTATCTAATAAAATTCAAGCCGAACGTCCCTACAAAACTCCCGAAGATTTAGTCTCGAAAAAAGTTATCGATCGACAGCAATTCGATAAAATCAAAGATTTGGTGACGATCGAAGATATCGTCTTAACGGGAGTAGCGAAAGATACGGACTATATGGTCAAGCTTGGACTGATGAAAGGACATCTATTCGTAGCAAAAGAATTGCTCGATCTGAATAAGCCTAAAGATGCCGAACCGCATATCGGTCATCCAGTTGAAGAAATTTATACAGATGTAGCCGACCAACTCAACGAGCGCAAAGTCAAAGAATTTAAAACCACCTTAATTACCTTGGAAGATTTAGTAAAAGCTGGGGCTAAAGATAATACCAAAGTTACAACTAACTTTAAGGCATCAATGCAGTCGATCGATGTGGCAATCGCTGCTTTACCTGAATCGCAACGTCAGTTACCCAGTTTTGTCCTCCAAGTAATTAATGGGTTGTTGGATACTGCGAACTCTGAATATAGTGCTGCAATTGCCGATGGCAAAATTAAAGCAGCAATTGAATATCAAGATTCTAGGGGCTTTATTACTTATGCCGATATGTTATATCAAGGTATTGCCGCTAAAATGACCACAGATAGTCCCGAAGTTAATAAAATAATTACGGAAACTTTCAAGGAGTTAAAAACGGTTTGGCCGACTGCGATCCCGCCAGCAGCTCCAGTCAAAACTCCTGCACAAGTAAGTCAATTAATTAAAAAGATCGAAGAAAGTTCGGTAAAAATAGTCGCTACTACTAACAAATAATTAGATCGAGCTTATTAATCAAAGGAAATAAATCGTGGATTTTAGTTCTGCTTTACCAACATTTGTCATCACCCTCCGCGAAGGGGTCGAAGCCGCCCTTGTAGTGGGTATCGTCCTCGCCTGCTTGAAAAAAGCCAAACAGGGACATTTGAGCGTGTGGGTATATGCCGCGATCGCGGCGGGGATTGCTGCCAGTGGCATGGTGGGCGTATTGTTAGCACAAGCAAGCCAAGCCCTCGCCCAGTCGGATAATCCCTATGCAGCAACGCTAGAATTATTTCTGGAAGCGATCTTTGGGCTGGTGGCGATCGGGATGTTGAGTTGGATGTTAATCTGGATGACTGGGCAAGCCCGATTTATGAAGGCGCAGGTGGAAGGGGCGATTGGCAAAGCGATGGCGACAAATGCTGGGTGGGGAGTATTTACGCTGGTATTTGTCGCGATTTTGCGAGAAGGATTTGAAACTGTCTTATTTATCGTTGCCAAATTTCAGCAAGGATTGATGCCCTCGCTCGGTTCGCTCGCCGGATTGTCAGTCGCAGCGGGGATCGGTGGATTGTTATTTAAGTGGGGGTTGAAAATTAATATCCGCCGCTTTTTTCAAATTATGGGTGTGCTACTCTTACTAATTGTATCGGGACTGGTAGTGTCGTCGTTAGGTCATTTTGATAGCGCGATCGCCACTGTCGCTGGAGCAGATCGGCAGTCCGCTGGCATGTGTTTTTTCCACGAGCGATTTACGAAAGTGCACTCCTGCAACCTGGGCGGATTAGTTTGGAATCTGAGCAAAGGTTTACCAGAAGATCGATTTCCGGGATTACTCTTGAGTGCGTTATTTGGTTACACTGACAAATTATATTTAGTGCCAGCAATAGCTTATCTGGGATTCTTAATCTCGATCGGTGGAATCTATTTCCGCAGTCTCAATCCGCCACGAGTGACACAATTAGATACTACCGGATCGATGAAAACTAATTAACGGAGCATGGCATTAAGAATGCCGAGCAATTTACGAAGACAAGCAACCAAAGCTACTTTTCGAGGTTTACCACGTTGGAGCAACTGATGTTGGCGGCGAGTTACTAATGCTTGTAACTCTCTGGTTTGAGCATCTGGCAATAAGGTTACTGGTGGTTTGAGACTTTGACCGAAATGAGCAATCATTTGGGCATCAATTTTGTCTGTTTTCGCCAGTTTACCTGCGGCTCTAGAAAAGTGCCGGATCTGGAGCGGATTGACTCGGCGAGTTTGATATCCAGCCGTTTCTAGTGCTGACATCACCGACAATTAAATGGGTTCCTGTTTCAATCAGCAGCACTAATCTCGCTTTGGGGAAAGCCCATGTCAGTGCCTGGTTTTGTTCCTGGACAACCAAATACTCTGGCGTTGGCTGCGCTATCTGGCACGTCCAATACTGTTCCATCTATCGATCGGCTGGTTGCCAACTCAAAATAACTATAATTTAGAGTATCGCAATAATTTTGACGCTCTAAGTTTTTAATAAAATTATTTCACATCAAACTAAAGAGCTAATAATAAAGCTTGCAAATTTTGCAAGCTTTATTATTAGCTCCGATGGCGATGCTCCAGCAGAGCAAGCCTGCGAACGAAAACTCTTCAAACAACTATTAACGATAAACTTGTCAACTATCGATAATTCAAACACGATCTAATTATTTATTGGCATATTGCAACTCGAGCAGCATTATGGGGGGAAACAAAGCAGGCGGCTCGTCTCCTCCTACAATCAGTTGTTGACAAGGGATTTTATCTGATAAAATAGAACTAGCCATCATGCCAGTATGAATTTCTAAATAACCGTGACTGGGCGCTTCAAATATCAGTCGTTGTCCGGGAAAAACGACCCGTTCAAAGTACCAATTGTGGATATTGGTAATCCGAGCGATTTGAATCTGACTGGTACTATTGACATAGCAGCAGCAAATATCTTCCACATGGTCTTGGGGTAATGGATCTAGATTGTTAGGCATAGGAGTAGTTTCGCCTGGGTCTCTGCAAAAGATGGGGATCTATCTTCAAAGTAACATTCTCATTTATAGAGAAGCTGTAAACTCGACTACTTTTTACATTTGCAGGGGATCGCAGGAAAATGTCGATCCAATCTCAATTTGAGCCTACCTTTCCCTTGTGATTTTGTGTAAAGTTATATTAAAGGTATTAATAAACTTTATAAAGATGAATTTTGGCACGGCGTGACAAACCATCACGGATGAGGGCGATAGCTTCACTCATAACGACGATCGACATCCTATATATACTTCTTAAATATGGCTACCACCAAGATTCTCTACTGTCGCCTACCCTGCAATCCAATTTTTCCGATCGGGGTAGTATATTTAGCGGATCACATCCATAAGCAGTTTCCCACTGTCGAACAGCGGATTTTTGATGTGGGTGCTGTACCGCCGCTCGATTATGGTAGCGCGTTGGATAACGCGATCGATGAGTTTCAGCCAGACTTGTTAGTCTATTCCTGGCGCGACATTCAGATCTACGCACCAGTCGGCGGACGCGGCGGCAATCCCCTGCAAAACTCCTTTGAAGTTTTCTACGATCGCAACCCTCTCAAGAAGCTACGTGGTGCGCTCGGTGGGGCGCGGATGCTCGCCAGTCACTACACCGAACTGTGGCGGAATATGTCACTGATTAAGCGGGGACTAAGACGGGCGCAGCGATCCAACCCTACCGCGCGCTTAGTCGTCGGTGGAGGGGCGGTGAGTGTATTTTACGAACAACTAGCTAAGAGTTTACCAAAAGGGGCGATCGTGTCGATCGGCGAAGGCGAAGCGTTATTGGAGAAGATGATTCGGGGTGCCGATCTCACCAGCGAACGCTGCTATATCGTCGGCGAAGCACCACGCAAGGGATTGGTACACGAACCACCAGCCCCGATCGAAAAGACGGCGTGCAACTACGATTATATCGAGACAATCTGGCCAGAATTTAGCTACTACCTCCAAGATCGAGATTTTTATATCGGCGTGCAAACCAAACGCGGTTGTCCCCACAACTGCTGCTACTGCGTCTATACAGTAATTGAAGGGAAACAGGTGCGGATCAATCCAGCCGATGAAGTCGTCGCCGAAATGCGCCAGCTTTACGATCGCGGGATTCGGAATTTTTGGTTTACCGACGCACAGTTTATCCCCGCGCGGCGCTACATCGAAGATGCGATTGAGTTATTACAAAAGATCGTCGATAGTGGGATGGAGGATATTAAATGGGCAGCCTATATTCGGGCTGACAATCTCACTCCCGAATTGTGTAAATTGATGGTAAAAACGGGGATGAATTATTTTGAGATCGGCATTACTAGCGGTTCTCAAGAACTAGTTCGCAAAATGCGGATGGGCTACAATCTCCGTACAGTTCTCCAAAACTGTCGCGATCTCAAGGCAGCAGGATTTGAAGATCTGGTGTCGATCAATTATTCGTTCAATGTGATCGACGAACGCTTTGAAACCATCCGCCAAACGATCGCCTATCACCGCGAAATGGAGAAGATTTTTGGCGCGGATAAAGTCGAGCCGGCGATTTTCTTTATTGGGTTGCAACCACATACGCATTTGGAGGAATATGCGTTTAAAAATAATGTGATTAAACCGGGATACAATCCGATGAGTCACATGCCGTGGGTAGCGAAAAAGTTGCTCTGGAATCCCGAACCTCTAGGTTCGTTCTTTGGTGAAGTCTGTCTCCAAGCTTTCCGGGACAATCCCAATGATTTTGGGCGAGAAGTGATGAATATTCTCGAAGCAAGACTGGGTAAATCAGAGTTAGAAGCAGCTTTAACCGCACCTGTAGAAGTGAAGGAGTTAGCGAAGGTTTAGCAACTAGCTATGTTGACGAACTCGATCGCTACATCCCCCTTAAATAACGTGAGTTCGGGATAAGGAAAATCGATCTGCTTCGCTCAATCACCGCCCTGAACTATAAGTTCGGGCTAAAAGCAAAAGTTCTCTGAAGAGAACTGCCAAATCAGTCATTTCGTTGAAACGAACTTTTGCTTTTAGTCCCTGCTTGGTGCAACACATGCGGAGGGAACCTCCGCCTGAAAAGCATCCGCAAATTTATTTGAGGGCGGTTCACAAACGAAGCTAGGAGTCATTAAGCAAACATCCTTAACCCGAACTCACGTTAAATAGCAGAGATCTGAGGGTACCCACAAGGGGCACCCCTTGTGGGTACCCTGGGTCTACTTTCCGATCGAGAAATATTTAGATTCCACCGAGTACATTCATGCCGACAGTCCGCCAGTTATTGCAATTTAAAGCTCATGGTAAAAAGATCGTCGCGCTGACAGCATGGGATTTTGCGTTTGCGGAAATACTCGATCGAGCGGGAGTGGATCTGATCTTAGTGGGCGATTCTCTGGCGATGGTAGCGTTGGGATATGAGAATACCTTGCCGCTAACTCTAGATGAAATTATCCATCATGCCAAAGCTGTCAAACGCGGAGTCAAACAGGCGCTAATCGTCGTCGATCTGCCATTTCTAAGCTATCAAACTAGTGTTGAGGTCGCGATCGCCTCCGCTGGGAGGATTCTCAAGGAGACAGGCGCACAAGCCGTCAAGGTTGAAGGCGGACATCCGACGATGGTGCAGACTGTGCAACGATTGGTGGAGATTGGCATTCCCGTAATGGGACATATCGGGTTGACACCCCAATCAGTGCATCAATTGGGCTATCGCCAACAAGGACAAACGGAAACCGATCGCGAACGCTTAGTAATAGAGGCAGTAGCACTAGAACGTGCGGGATCATTTAGTATCGTGTTAGAGCATATCCCCGCCGATTTAGCGAAGTCGATTACCGCTAAAATCGCGATTCCAACGATCGGGATCGGTGCGGGTGTAGACTGCGATGGACAAGTCTTAGTAACGGCAGATTTATTGGGACTAACCGAGAAACAGCCGCCGTTTGCTAAGGCTTATGTCGATTTACGCACGACGATCGCGCAAGCGGTGCAAGATTATAGTAATGATGTAAGGCTAACAGTGGATAGTGAATAGTGAATAGTGGCAACAATCCAAAATCCGGTCTTGACTGAAACACATGCGGAGGTAACCTCCGCGTGATTTCAGTCGCCAAATCCAAAATCCAAAATAATTCCACTAACAACTGGTTGAATCTAGTACGTACAGAACGGGTAATTGCCGTAATTCGTGCTGACGATCTGCGAGTGGGATGCAAGATGGCACAAGCTGTAGCTGCTGGTGGGATAAAATTAATCGAAATTACGGCCAATAGCGATCGACCGTGGGAATTAATTGAATTGTTGCGGACAGAATTGCCGGATTGCTCGATCGGGACTGGGACGATCTTGAGTTTAGATGAACTGCGAAATGCGATCGCTTGTGGCGCTGAATACGCCTTCTCGCCACATGTCGATCGGAGTTTAATTGATACTGCGATCGATGCCGAACTCCCGATCGTTCCTGGAGCACTAACCCCGACTGAAATTATCACCGCTTGGCAATCTGGCGCAACGGCTGTTAAAGTATTTCCGATTCAATCCGTCGGTGGTGTTAGTTATTTGCAGGTGTTACAAGGGCCGATCGGCCAGATTCCGCTAATTCCCACTGGTGGAGTTAGTGTAGCAAATGCGCCAGATTTTTTGGTAGCTGGTGCTGTAGCCGTGGGATTAGCTGGATCGTTGTTTCCTCAAGATGAGTTGAGGCGCGAAGATTGGTACAGTATTTCTAATAGAGCCAGTCAATTAATGTCGAGACTGCGTATCGCTCGTTCTGGATCTTAATGTGGGTAGCCGCATAAACTACCCAATATTTTTTAGCCTTAGGCTAAAATTTGCTAGATGGGCACTGCCCAGCCAAATAACTAGCTTAAATAAGATTACAGCGTTCGCAAACTACAGCAAAGATTGTAACGATCGCGGTAATACCGATCGCAATTGCTGGATGCTGTCCTTGGGCGATCGCAAACGATGTTACAACACCTGCGCCGATTGCTGCTGGTATGGCTACTTCGAGCAAGGAACGTTCTGATTTATTTCTATACATAAATTTAACAATTTGCGTGGTTAAATGTAAGCTGAGAGCGGTGTTAAATACATTTACTCCGCAGCTTATCACTCTGTTTGACTATTGCCTATCCGAACTATGAGATCTTGCAATTAATATTGATAGTTAGCTATGATTCTTAATAAGTTTGAGACAATCTGTAAAGTTTTTTATAGATATATTTCTACAGATTTTGGCACTACACAGCTAGAGGGTGACGTGTTTAAAGTCACTATTAGAAAGCAATTCGAGCATCGTGACCATACGATCGATTTAATTTGCTCAGTCCCCTTTTGCTTCGATCCAATCCCGATCTGGAATACCCGATCGATCGACCTGAGCCAAAATCTCATCTGTAGTATCGGGGCTAGAATTCCAGTGCTTGTCCCAGCTTTACTGCTCGAGCGATTTGCACCGAGGGCGTGAGTTTGTTGCAATCTGGGCGCTCTTCTAGCCGATCGACGATGGCTGTCGGTGGAGGTCTTTATCGGGAGATTGTTCGACCTGACAAACGGTTCATATTTACTGCCAAGATTGAAAGCAAAATCTGTCGATCGACAGATATTTTTACTAGATAGCTGATTGTAAATTTTAATTATTAGCGTTGCGGAAAGATAGCAAAATGTCGATCTAAGACATTCGAGCGGGCTAATCGATGCGATCGCATCGCTCGTCGCAATAGTTATTGGGGCTGGGATATTTGAAACAGCGAATCTGCTGTCTTACAAGTATGAGGAATTGGCGTAGTCGTCGTGTCGCTGAGTATTTCCTTTGTGCAAAAGCATTGCCAGCAGCGTAGAAGTTCACAGGGCTAACGGAGAAGAGAAGGTGGAATTTCACCAGAACGAGCAGCAGAGATAGATTCAACCAGAAAATCCAGAATATTACGTTCTTGTAGATTTAGGGAACAGACAACAGTGAGTAGACCAGACACAAATTCACTACCAGCAGCAGAATCAGAGCCAAAGCTAGTACGCCGCCACATGAGAGCAGGACGAATGGCTCTCTCCGCTGCATTATTAGTCGGCTCTACTCCCTCTTCACGCACAAATAGCCACAAAGCAACTTCCAGCTTCAATAAATTACGGCACGTCCGCACAGTTTTAGCTAGGGGTGTTTTTTCGCGAGCGCCAATCTCGAGCGCGGCGGCTTCCAAGATGTAAAGCCCATTTCACTGCCAAAAGCCTCTTCCTGAATCTGATTGTCGATCGATAGCTGATGAAATTTTTATCGATCGGTTGGTGCTCTGGCACCTTTCGGGATTAGGGTGACTGGTATAATAGACACGAGCAGACATCACTCTAAGCTGTTGCTTAGTGCCCATATTTTAGGATGCTAATCTCAAAAGATCGATGACAATAGCAATCGATCGATTACAAATACAAGTCATTTATACTCACGCAGCAGCAGTCTACCCAGAGGAATGCTGCGGGATATTACTCGGTCGACAGATTGGCGATCGCAAGATTGTCACTGAAGCGATCTCGACGATTAATGGATGGGACAACGCGCTGGTTAGTGAAGATTTCAAGACAAATGACGATCTCGATCGCACTAAACACAGTCGCTATATCATTCCCCCTCACGCTATTTTTCAAGCTCAAAAACGCGCTAGACAGTTACAACTAGAAATCGTGGGTTTCTTTCACTCGCATCCAGATACTCTGGCTATTCCTTCTAATTGCGATCGCGAGCGAGCTTGGGAGGTATATTCTTACCCGATTGTTTCAGTAATTCGTGGCAAAGTAACGGAGATTAAAAGTTGGGTATTAGATCGTAATGGCATATTTCAGCCAGAAGAGATCGAGTTAGTCGATACATTGGTGAATTGAGCCAGTAGTTAATTTCAGTTCGGGATAAGAATAGCTTAAAGACTGAAAGTCTCCGCTGGTGATGCAGAGTCTGCGTAGGCGGACTTCGTATCGTTAGCCCCGATTGAAATCGGCGGCGTTACTAGAACGAAGCCAATATCCTTAACCCGAACTGACGTTAGTTAGTACTAGTTGCCCCTAATGCAAGTTCTGGAGATCGGCTCTTACCTGCATCAAAATCCGTCCGAGATAATTGACCCCAGTGCGCTCGCTGCCGCACCCCCAAAAGTAATCTACCGGCGAATCTTCGATTATTTCAGCATCGATCGTATCGAGGAGAATCTGCTGAATATCTAGATGAGTGCGGAATTTCTGAAGGATCGCACCATACATTAATTCGCATTTACAGAGATCCCAAGTTGGGTGAGGTGGATGTTGGGGATCGCGGCCGATTTTAGCGGCAAGCTCGGGAGTTGGTGCAGCGTGGATCCGCTCCATCAATTCTTCCCACTCCGTTCCCAGAAACTTATGTGCCTGATAATAGTGCTCGACTGTCGGCCATTTACGCCCTGCTAACTCGATCGGGTGTGGCGAAAAGTTAGAAAAGCAGCCATACGGCGCATTAACTTTATAAAAGTAAATTTTAATGGGGATGGCTTCGCTCACAGTCGATCTTTGACACTATCTCTCTAGCAAATAGCATAACTCATCCTTTCGATCTGATTCGGCGGTAAGCACTAAACTCCGTCGGATGAAGGAGATCGAGACTTCCCGAGTAACCCGATTGACAGTCCGATCGTTTGAGTCCATAATTATTTATAACAAACGTTCGATATCTATAAATGCCCAAGATCGTCGATCGCGAACGATACCGCAAACAACTACTCCAACAGAGTTTCGAGCTATTTGCTGAGATTGGTTATGGCAATATTACCATGCGACAACTCGCCCAAAAATTAGCAGTATCGACGGGTACCCTCTACCACTATTTCCCCAGCAAAGAGGCAATGTTTTTGCAGCTAGTACTGAGCGGCTTAAATAGAGATACTGTTTAAGCCGCTCAGTACTAGGCGATGGCGATCTTGGTTGGATCGATCGCGGGGTTACTCAAGGGTAAAAAACAGGGTAAAAGGTGGTTTCGGGCAAAGTCTACAGCTTTGTAACTGTCGGTAAGATCGGAAATAGGTATTTAACAAAAATCACTAGGATTGCGGCTAGTACCGCCAACGCAGAACCACGGAAGATAAATCCCCAAAATCCGAGTTTTGTCCTCTCTTCATATTTAGCATCCACCTTGTCGATTTTCCCCTCGATCTTGGCTTCGACTGTATTAATCTGTCCCTCGACCTTGGTAAACCCAACCCGCATCTCTTCTCGCAGATCGGCGATCTGTTTCTGGGTGCTAATAGCTAGGTCTGCTATCTGCTTTTGTGTCACTAAATTCCCAGCCGCGATTAAATCTTTAATTTCTCTGAGGTCGATGTCGGTTGCTTGGGTCATAATATTAGTAATTAACTTTGTTGATATCGATCGCGCTGCTAGTAACAGTCTTTCGATCGAAATAACCCTCGCCTTCACTGGTGGGGGTTATTTCGATTATAATGCGCGTTACCGTCCGGATAAGGTAAATCACTCCCCATCTCATCGATAATTGTTGATGTTGTCCTTCGACCCAATTATTTACGAGTACGTATCATATAATAATCACAAAACTACTCACTAGTTACTAGCCACTAATCTAAATATTTTCAATATCATCATCTTGTAAGATGAACGCATCTAGATCGTCAGAATTATCGATCGAGACTGGCTCTACTACAAAACTGCGTGCGTGAGAGACAAGATAGCGATCGAGTTGATGTAATTCTGCGACACTCGGTTCCGGTGGATTCATCACATAGTGAATTGTTGCCCCCACAAATCCAGTCGCAATCATCCCAAATCCGCTAAATATTCCCCGCCATAAGCGTCCCGCTCTTATTTTCTTGGTTCTGGTAGCTACGCTATCGATTTTTGACATCAATCGATCTTCTAAATCGATAGTCTCTGTTGGTGCAGTCGCTCGATGTTGCTTCAAAAAATTAGTTAGTTGAGGATCGTCATCTGACAAGTTATTCATGATGATTTTGTTATGAGTTATTATTATTTACTAGCCACTATCCCCTAAATCTGCACTCCCGACTCCTCTAGAAATTTCCGCATTCCACTACGAGCGTGAAATAACCGAGATTTTACAGTACCGATCGGAATTTCAAGAATCTCAGCTACTTCCTTCTGCGGGAGTTCTTCGAGATCGTGCAATGCTAATACCGATCGATGTTCCTCGCTAAGTACGCTCAGTCCTTTGCGAACTAAATCCTGATAGTGGAGCTGCATCACATCGGGATCGTCATGCTGGGTGTCAACGCTGTGAGCGATCGTTTGGAGTCGCGATCGCTCTCGTGCTAGAGTTTGTCGACGATCTGTAGCCACATTCCAAGCAATCCGATACAGCCAAGTAGAAAATTGCGAATTCTGGCGAAATTTTGGCAATCCCTTCCAGGCGCGGAGAAATACTTCTTGAACTAGATCGTCTAAACTCACCGGATCGCAAAGTTGGTAGAGAATCTGTCGAATGCGCTGCTGATGGCGACGATAGAGTAGCCTAAAGCTCTGACGATCGCCCTTCAGACTAGATCGCACCAATTCATCATCAGCCTTCTCTGGTAGCCGCTCCGCCACTCCCCCCACATTAAACCTCTAAATTTTTGTGCATACCTCTTTTTTAGACTGCTACAAAGTGCAAAAGGTTCAACATCTTTAACATATATTTCGAGCGCCTGGTTGCTAGCGGCTCTCGATCGGCTATCGGTGTAGCTATAATCTCACCCATGTCTATTCCAACGCTAGCGAACACCGTCTCGAAGCGAAGATTTGCGTTCTCTTCGCTTCACAAACCAACTGATTTCGATCGGATGGGAAGGTAGAAAATCGGCTACTACAGACTACACGATTGTAGTAAAAATATCCGTGGAAACATTCTCGATCGCATCCCAGTCATCATCTCGTGAAGATCTGATGAGGACAGCGATCTGGGGATCGCAAGAACTTGGATTAAATCACATAATTTTTTAATCATGTGTGCGATCTTTTCGTACAATTAGCTGGGTACATTAGAATTGTGTAGCATTGGGTTGGCAAGTCTGTGAAGAGTACAATTTTGTGGTCGGTAGTTACAGGTGTAGGGTTATTGGGTGTGCGAACGTTTGGAAATCCGTTGAGTAATGAGGTGCAGTATCGGGTTGAATATATCGGCAAGGCTGGAAGTACGCTCTGGGGTGATTATACGGTTACTCAAAATAATCGCTTGAGAGATAGTACTACCGAAAAAGCAATCGGGAAGCTACCAATGGTTGTGAATTTTACGACAGGGAAAAATGCGATCGTCTCGGCTAACGGTGCTACCACCGATCGAGAGCCGATTATTATTAAAATTTACAAGCACGGATCGGAGTGCAGTAATTCGCAAGGTACGGATAGTGCCGGGATTACCAGTACGATCGTGTGTAGGTGAATTAGTGACTAATGGCTAGTTACTAGTAAATTTAAGCGGTGCAAGAAATAATCGAAGAGGCGCATTAATCCAGATTTGGCTAATGCGCCTCTTCTATTTGATTGTGGCAAACTAAGAGGATGGATCGAAATGGTTCAGCTAATAGCCACTAGCCACTATTCACTATTCACTATTCACTATTCACTTTCCCCCAAATGATTACTACCTACATTAATGCCATCCTCCGGGGTGGAAATCCTGGCGATCCCGTTACCGTTAGAGGCTGGATTCGCAGCAAGCGGGAAGCGAAGGAATTTGCCTTTGTTGATGTCAACGATGGCTCCTGCATGGCAAATATTCAGGTAGTAATCGATCGGGATGTCCCTGGTTATGACACCATCCTCAAGCAGATTAGCACGGGTGCCTCGATCGAAATCGCTGGCGAACTAGTCGAGTCTCCCGCCAAAGGGCAACGGGTAGAAGTCAAAGCCAGTCAAGTCACCATTTACGGTGAAGCCGATCCCGAAACCTATCCCCTCCAGAAAAAACGCCACTCCTTTGAATTTTTACGCGATATCGGTCACTTGCGATCGCGTACCAATACCCTCAGCGCCGTATTTCGGGTGCGCAATGTCTGTGCGACAGCGATCCATCAATTCTTCCAAGAACGCGGTTTCCTGTGGGTACATACGCCGATTATCAGTGCTAGCGACTGCGAAGGCGCGGGTGAGATGTTTAATGTCACCACGCTGAATCTCAAAAATCCCCCATTAACGCCAGAAAAAGAAATCGATTACAGTCAAGACTTCTTTGGTAAGCAGGCATATTTGACCGTCAGCGGTCAATTAGAAGCTGAAGTCATGGCAATGGCATTTAGTAATGTCTACACCTTTGGGCCAACATTTAGAGCCGAGAATTCTAATACTTCGCGTCACCTCGCCGAGTTCTGGATGATCGAGCCAGAAATGGCTTTTTGCGATCTGTTGGGCGATATGGATCTGGCGGAAACGTTCCTCAAATATGTATTCAAATACGTGATGGAACATTGTCAAGCCGATATAGAATTTTTCAACGAACGGATCGATAAATCGGTATTAGCGACGGCAACGAATATTATCGAAAATCAATTCGAACGGCTAACTTATACTAACGCGATCGCGTTGTTAGAAAAGTGCGACAAAAAGTTTGAATATCCCGTCAGTTGGGGTCTAGATCTCCAATCCGAACACGAACGCTATTTAGCTGAGGAAGTTTTTAAAAAGCCAGTCATCCTCAACGATTATCCAGTCGAAATCAAGGCTTTCTATATGCGCCTAAACGATGACGGCAAAACCGTTGCCGCGATGGATATTTTGGCTCCAAAAATCGGTGAGATTATCGGCGGTTCGCAGCGTGAAGAACGGCTTGATGTGCTAGAGCGGCGGATTATCGAGCAGGGACTAAATCCGGCGGACTATTGGTGGTATTTGGATCTCCGCCGTTATGGGACGGTGCCTCATGCCGGATTTGGGTTAGGCTTCGAGCGGTTGGTGCAGTTTATGACGGGGATGGGCAATATTCGAGACGTAATTCCCTTCCCGCGCGCACCATTGACAGTAGAGTTTTAAGGCGATCGAGCTATAATTTTCGTATATTAATTGTATCGAATATCTGTCTTCTGCGGCGATTACGACCATTGTCAAAATGGTCGAATTTCTGCCTGAAGATATACAGGGGCGAGTTGTCGAGCATCTTCGCGAGTATGAGGTGCAACACGGTCGATTTCCTGAATATCTGCTGAATCTCGATCGAATAAGTTAGGAGGTGTTGCTGGGTACAGGTATGATTTATGATTATGAGACCGATAGGATTTTCAGAAGATCGAATATTCATACCAATCGCAGACTGGAATATAACCGATCTGTTGGTAAATATGGTTAGAGGTCGAATTCGCCAAATCTGTCAACAGGAAACAACGGTCACATCCCTCATTTAGGAGCTTTTGGCTTAATGCTGCGACACAAGCAGTAGCATAACCTTTGCGACGATATGCTGGTGGCGTATAGACCGAACCAATCAGACCAACAGTTGGAGAACGTTGCCTGCCTGCCGCCAGCGAAACCGGAATATTATCCTCCCAAATATAAGTACTCTGTGTTTTCAATCGATGCTCTACTACTCGATCGAGATCTTGCCCCATTCCGCTAGCATTCCTAATTCTTGGATGGGTGGAAGTTTGGGATCGGGGATGAAATAGACATCGACTTCCCGAACTTCACTACTAATTTTTAGAGAAGTTTGAACTTGACCGAATGGTGACAGTAATGACTCTAGAAAATCTTTCGCAAACTAGTCATGGGGAAATCGAGTCATGAGGAACGATCGTGAATAATGAGTCCTAACTTTTAAGCATCTTTGTTCAACTTCAACACTGCCATAAATGCCTCTTGCGGTACATCGACAGTCCCGACAGACTTCATCCGCTTTTTACCCTTGGCTTGCTTCTGGAGCAATTTCTTCTTCCGCGAAATGTCCCCACCATAACATTTTGCTAAGACATCTTTCCGCAACGCGGGGATGTTTTCACTGGCGATAATCTTACTCCCGATCGCGGCTTGAATCGGTACTTTAAATTGATGACGGGGAATTAGTTCTTTTAACTTTTCGGTCATCGCCCGACCGACATTATAAGCTTTGTCGCGATGGACGATCATTGCTAGCGCATCGACAGGATCGCCATTGATCATCAAGTCCAATTTGACGAGATTATTTTCCCGATAACCGATCGGTTGATACTCCATACTTGCATAACCGCGCGTATTTGATTTCATGCGATCGAAGAAATCTGTCACGACTTCGGCCAACGGTAACTCATAAATCACCGTCGTTCGCCCTTTGGTGAGATATTTCATATCTTTGAATTCACCGCGCCGATTTTGACATAGTTCCATCAAAGTCCCCACGTATTCTTCAGGAGTAATCATCTCCAATTTGACGTATGGTTCTTCAATTTTTTGACGGTGATTGGGGTCGGGAAGCGTACTCGGATTGTCGATATAAGTTTGATTGCCTTGGATATCCGTGACCCGATAAACTACCGACGGTGCAGTGGTAATTAAATCCAGATCGTATTCCCGTTCCAATCGCTCTTGGACGATTTCCATGTGCAACAAGCCGAGGAATCCACAGCGAAACCCAAACCCCATCGCGCTGGATGTCTCCGGTTCAAACTGGAGCGCCGCATCATTCAGTCGGAGTTTATCCAATGCTTCCCGCAACTCTGGATACTGATCCGCATCTGTCGGAAATAACCCGCAAAATACCATTGGTTTAGCTTCGGCATAACCATCGAGAGCGGCGGTAGCAGGTCTGCTCACTTGCGTAATCGTATCGCCAACCCGTGCATCGCCTACTGCTTTAATCGATGCTGCGAAATAACCTACTTCTCCAGCGTGGAGTTCGTCTACTTCGATTTGGGTAGGTGAGAGGATCCCGAGTTCGTCGATGACATATTCTTTGCCACTAGCCATCAATCGAACTTTATCACCACGTTTGACGCTACCATCCATAACGCGGAAATAGACGATTACCCCCCGATAACTGTCGTAATAACTATCGAAAATTAGCGCGCGTAACGGTTCGTCGATCGTATCTCGCGGCGGTGGCACTAGCAGCACTACTGATTCCAAGATTTCCTGAATTCCGATCCCTTGTTTGGCAGAAGTTAAAATCGCCCCGCTACAATCTAGCCCGATGATTTCTTCGATTTCGGCTCTTACCCGCTCCGGTTCGGCTCCGGGTAAATCGATCTTATTCAGGACAGGAATGATCTCTAAATTACTTTCTAATGCCAGATAGACATTTGCCAATGTCTGCGCCTCTACACCCTGCGAAGCATCGACTACCAATAATGCCCCCTCACAGGCTAGCAAGCTGCGAGATACTTCATAAGAGAAGTCTACATGTCCGGGAGTGTCGATCAGGTTGAGCACGTACTCCTGACCATCCTGGGCAGTATAATTCATCCGCGCCGCTTGGAGCTTGATCGTAATCCCCCGTTCCCGCTCCAAATCCATATTATCGAGAAACTGCTCTTTCATTTCCCGATTGCTAACCGTACCTGTATCCTGCAACAATCGATCGGCCAGGGTCGATTTCCCATGATCGATGTGAGCAATAATCGAAAAATTGCGAATTCGCGAAACAGGAACGTTGGTCATGGGGGTGTAAGGGCGTAGGGGGTGGTGTATGTGGGTATTTAGTTAATACATCTTACAATTCACCAGTTTAGCGCAAGGATTCAGCAAACAGTAGTCGATCGAGTGATGTCGATCGATTGCTAGATCGCTAGCTCAAAACGAGGCAAAATCGAGAAATCTATCTTTAGCTATTTGAGATCGATCGCCAGATGCGAGATTGTTAGGTCGTGGTAAGGCTAAGATGCAGGCGATTGGTGCCATCATACATAAATTAGTCCATTTGGCTTTTGGTATTTTAAAGTCTCAACAGCCTTTTGACCTTGGGACTTGTAGTTCCGATCTCAAAGCGGAATTGCTGAAGAAGTTAATAATGCGATCGCATTATTAACTATCGTACTCAAAATCTCGATCGAGTCCTCACAACGGAGTATTCCCAGGGAGTTAATTTAGTTTTTGATAATGAATTCTATCAGCCAACAAATCGAAACCCGCGCCCGCGAAATCGGCTTCCATGCCGTTGGTATTGCGAAGATCGACCCTACCACCACCCAACCCAGCGCGCAACGCCTGCAAGAGTGGTTAGCCCTCGGCTATCAAGCAGATATGGCCTGGATGTCCGATCCTCGCCGCCAAGACATCTACCGCCTTATGCCCACTGCGAAGACTGTCATCGCCGTCGCGCTCAATTACTACACACCTCACCAACGTCCTCACGGCAAAGCTTATGGCAAGATCGCCCGTTACGCATGGGGTCGAGATTATCACAAAGTACTAGAGAAAAAACTCAAGCAATTAGCCAACTGGCTGCTTGACAATTTTGCAGAAATAGAGGTGCGCCATTATGTCGATACTGGGCCGATTCAAGATAAATATTGGGCACAAGCTGCTGGCATCGGTTGGATCGGAAAAAACGGAAATGTTATCAATCGCCAATACGGTTCGTGGATATTTTTAGGCGAGATCGTAACTAATTTAGAAACCATTCCTAGCGATCCCCACACCCAACATTGCGGTACCTGTAACCGCTGTATTGATGCTTGTCCAACGGGGGCAATTATCAAACCTTATGTTGTCGATGCCAATCGATGTATTGCTTACCATACGATCGAAAATCGTGCTGCGACTTTACCCCCAGAAATAGCGAGTAACTTAGATGGATGGGTCGCTGGCTGCGATATCTGTCAGGATGTTTGTCCCTGGAACCAAAGCTTTGCCCAACCCACCGATGTCGAGGATTTCCAGCCATATCCAGGTCGAGTCGCACCAGAACTAAAGGAACTCGCATCACTCACAGACGAGGTGTGGGATCGCAGCATGAGGGCATCTGCGTTGCGTAGAATCAAACCATGGATGTGGCGGCGGAACGCAATTGCAAATCTTCACAATCGGGGATCGCAAAATTCTGTCAATTAGATTACAATTTTAAAACGTGCCCTGGCTTCTCACACATGCAAAATAACTCTAAGCTCATCATTTTTGATTTTGATGGTACTCTCGCAGATACAATCGGTGCACTGATGCGAATTAGCAATCGGTTAGCACCTGAATTTGGCTATTTGCAGATCGGTGATGAGCAGTTAGCTAATCTCAAGTATCTAAGTTCTTGGGAAATTATTAAGCTTTCTAAAGTTGCTTTGTGGAAGTTACCTTTTCTGTTGAAACGGGTTAAAGAAGAATTTCCTGGCGAAGTGCGGAATGTAAAATTATTCCCAGGTGTAACTGAATTATTAAATACGCTTAAACTTCAGGGCTATCGATTGGGAATTGTCAGCTCCAATGCTGAGTCAAATATTCGATCGCTCTTAAAGCAAAATCAGATCGAGCAATTGTTTGATTTCGTCACTACTGCTTCCACATTTGGCAAAGGAAAAGCGATCGGTAGGATGATGCGTCAATATCATTGCTCCAAATCCGATGCAATTTATATCGGTGATGAAATTCGTGATATTCAAGCCGCTAGATCGATCTCGATCCGCATCGTTGCTGTCGGATGGGGTTTCAATGCACCTACCGCTCTAATCGATAAACAGCCAGATTTATTCATCACCAAGCCTCAAGCATTAATTAACGCTTTAGCTCACATCTATCCACCTAAAGCCAGCAATTTAGCTTGTATGTAATGCCGTGTCAAGATCGACCGACAATCTCCAGCGTTCCTTGTGATGGCTCTAAAGCATCAAATTTAGATATCGACTAGGTTTGATACTTTTTACACGATCGGATTATCGATCGCGGCTAAAGCAAAAAACTAACTACACAAATCCCGATCGATGTTACTATTACCATAGAGGTTAAGTAACATCGATCGGGATGTTTAGATCGCAATTCGATCGATATTAACGAACGTTTTCAGTTTCGACAACTTTGTCGATGAGGCCATAGGCCATTGCATCAGCCGCCGACATAAAATTATCGCGGTCGGTATCTTTTTCGATCTGCTCTAAAGTTTGACCCGAACGCTCTGCCATCAATTTATTGAGTAGCATCCGCGTATCGAGGATATGTTTGGCTTCGATTTGAATATCCGATGCCTGCATCCGTCCGGTACCACCAAGCGGTTGGTGGATCATGATCCGGGCGTGAGGCAATGCCAGGCGTTTGCCAGGACTACCAGCAGCTAGTAAAAAAGCACCCATCGAAGCGGCTAAACCGACACAAATGGTGACTACTTCTGACTTGATGTGTTGCATCGTGTCATAGATTGCCATCCCCGCAGTGATTTCGCCACCAGGTGAGTTGATATACAGATAGATCGGTTTGCTAGAGTCTTCTGAGTCTAGATACAGCATATAGGCAACGATCGCATTTGCCATCCCCGAATCGACTTCCTCAAAGAGAAAGATAATCCGCTCGCGAAACAGTCGATCGTAGATATTGATATATCGTTCTGCTGAGTTACCAGGCAAACGATAGGGAACGCTAGGAATTCCAATAGACATAGATTTTACTAGTTATTTATTAGTTATTGCTTAATTCCCCTCCTCGGAGGGGTGCCCGATAGGGCGGGGTGGGTAAGAGACTAGGCTATAAACCTCGGTAAATTGATTGCTTCGGCTGAGATCTAAATCCTCCAGCACCCCTTTTAAGGGGGGCGAAGAACTTAAAGGGAAGCTGCTACTAAATTTGGTACTTCTTTCGCACTCTCTAACACCTTATCGATCAAGCCATACTCTCTCGCTTCCGCAGCAGTCATATAAAACATCCGCTCGCTGTCCGCGAGAATTTTCTCGATCGATTGACCCGTAGTTTCCGCAAGTACCTCAGCAACCGAGGTTTTTTTTGCTAATACTTCAGCAGCATTGATGATGATATCTGAAGCTTGGCCCCTACTCCCTGCGCGCGCTGGCATCAACCCGATCTCGGCATGCGGTAAACAAGCACGTTTACCCTTGGTACCAGCAGACAGTAACAGTGTGGCAATCCCCATTGCCTGACCCAGACAAATGGTATATACATCTGACTTGATATGCTTGATGGTGTCGTAGATCGCCAATCCAGCCATCACGGACATCATCCCGAGTTCTGCTCCAGCCATCCCAGCCATCACCGGATCGCCCATGGAATTGATATAGATATAAATCGGCTTGGTGTTATCGACTGATTCCAGGTATAACAACGCAGCGATCGTACTATTGGCAAATCCATCGGTAATCGGTCGATCGATAAAGATAATGCGCTCCTGGCTCATCCGCGTGTAGAGGTTAATCCACTGCCAGTTGGGAGTTCCGGGGATATTGTAGGGGACTTTGAGGATGCGATCGATAGACATGTTAGTGAACAGTGAATAGTGAACAGTGAACAGTGAATGGTGAATAGTTATTAGGGCTTGTGCTCCTAACGACCGAACGCTTGAGAGCTATTCCCTATTCCTATTTTCTATTCCCTAAACTAGAGCTGGCAGAGGCACTGGAAGATCCTTAGCACTGTTGAGGACGATATCGATGATGCCGTACTCTTTGGCTTCTTCGGGAGTCATGTACAACATCCGATCGGTATCTTTGGCGATTTTCTCGGCGGGTTGTCCGGTACTCCGTGAGAAGATATCCAGGATCGCGGTTTTATTGTCGAGGACTTCCTTGGCGCGAATTTGGATATCGCTGGCTTGACCTTGAGCGCCACTGCGCGGCTGATTGAGAACGATCGTCGCGTGTGGCAGGCTGGCGCGGAAACCTTTGGTACCTGCGGCTAAAATCATCGCCGCCGTGCCCATTGCTTGACCGATGCAGATGGTATGAACGGGCGGTTTGATATAACCGAGCGTATCGCAAATCGCAAACGCTTCGGTTTCAAACCCGATCGAGTCGCCAGTATGCCAGGATGTCCCAGTAGAATTGATATAAAAATAAATCGGCTTTTCGGGCGAGTCAAATTGCAAGTAGAGCAACTGCGCGATCAGCAACTTGGTGGGGTCGTAACCCATTTGGCGTTTATAGTCGTCGGATGACACCAGCGGCCCTCCCATATACACGATCCGCTCTTTGAGGAGCAGAGAAGGTAAATCTGGTGGCGATTCCCGGTAGTAGCTATCGCCGCCGTAATATTGGGACTGAACCATATAATTATTCCACTAGCGTCACATGATATTTAATATGGTAACTTGCTAGTGGTTACTAGGGGTTGGTGGGATTACCGATTAAAAATATTTCAACCAAACCCGCTCCAACAACATACCAACCGATCGATCTATCGACAAATAAGTACTTATATGCAAGTTAAAGCTGCTGTCGCCTTTCAAGCAGGCAAACCATTAGAAATTACCACAGTCGATCTCGCACCACCGCAAGCGGGAGAAGTCTTAGTCGAAATCAAAGCTACTGGTGTTTGTCATACCGATGCGTATACTTTGTCTGGTGCCGATCCAGAAGGCTTGTTCCCGGCAATCCTCGGACATGAAGGGGCGGGAGTAGTCGTAGAAATCGGTGCGGGCGTGACGAGCCTCAAACCTGGCGATCGAGTCATTCCGTTATACGTCCCCGAATGCCGGAATTGTGATTATTGTCTCAGCGGTAAAACCAATCTGTGTCAGGCGATCCGCCTCACCCAAGGACGCGGCGTGATGCCCGACGGTAGCAGTCGTTTTTCCTACGAGGGGCAAATGTTGCACCACTATATGGGCACTTCTACTTTTGCCAACTATACCGTCGTGCCCGAAATTGCCTTGGCAAAAATTCGTCCCGATGCGCCATTTGAAAAAGTCTGTCTGATTGGCTGTGGGGTAACGACGGGTATCGGTGCGGTGATTAATACCGCCAAAGTAGAACCTGGGGCCAATGTGGTCGTCTTTGGATTGGGTGGCGTGGGGTTGAATGTAATTCAAGCGGCTAGACTCGTCGGTGCAAATATGATTATCGGTGTAGATCTCAATCCCGCCAAAAGACCCCTGGCTGAGAAATTTGGGATGACGCATTTTGTCAATCCGCAAGAGTTAGAGGGCGATTTAGTCCCTTATTTAGTGGATCTAACCAACGGCGGTGCCGATTATAGTTTCGAGTGCATCGGTAATGTCCAGCTGATGCGCCAAGCGCTCGAATGCTGTCATAAAGGTTGGGGAGTCAGTGTCATTGTGGGTGTCGCTGGGGCGGGGCAAGAAATCGCCACCAGGCCCTTTCAATTAGTCACGGGTCGCGTTTGGAAGGGCACGGCTTTTGGTGGCGCTAAAGGGCGAACGGATGTGCCCAAAATTGTCGATTGGTATATGGATGGCAAGATTAATATCGACGATCTGGTCAGCGATATCATGCCGATCGATCGTGTCAATGATGCCTTCGATAAGATGCATCGCGGCGAGTCAATTCGATCGATCCTGACTTTTTAGCAAGCGATCGATCGAGCATACCCGATTTCACAAGGGTTTGCGAGCGATAAATGCAGCATGAGCTGGTGGCAGATCGAAAACCCCATAGCTACGCATCACCCGAACGTCGAAACCCACTCGTTTTAGTTGTTCCGCAATATCTGTCGCTGCATACAATCGTAAATGGTGGATCTCGTCATCGCGGCGATAGCAGTCACCGATCTGCCGCAAAGTGACGATCCGCCGCATTAATGTTGCCCGATCGCGATCTTCGGTCTTTTCCACCAGTACAATCCAATCCTCGCCTTCCGAAAATCCCTTCGCGATGTTTCCCGTCGTAACTTGTCCTGGTTCGGCAAGATCGAATACCAACACTCCACCTGGAACTAAGGCTCGATAAATCCGATCGAATAATCGTGCCAACGTCCGCTCGTTATTATCCGGATCGAATCGATAATTGAGACATTCACCGATCGAAATTACTGCATTGCAAGCAGGAATCTCGGTCTGAAATAGCGACTCGATCCGAAATTCGCCATCTGACAATCTGGATCTGGCGATCGCAATTAAAGACTCGGAAATATCTACACCAAGGATACAATAACCAGCCTTTGTTAATTCCAAAGCAGAAAGACCGCTACCACAACCCAAATCGACAATTAACCCCGATCGGATGTTGTTTTGACTCAGAATATCTAGGATACCAGGGATAGATTTAGTTGCATAATCGCCATGCCCGACATCATGAATATATGCCAGATCCGATCGATACCACTGTTCCATTATTTCGCTCCCAGCTATTTAATTTTGTCGAATCGGAGAACGGCGACTCATCATTTGCATTTGCCGAACGGAAAATGAAAGTTGTATCGGTAGTCATAAATAAAATCGATCGATTAGCGGACGCAGATGCTCGAATCGAAGGGTGTCAGCTTTTTTTCCATCCCCCCAGGGCAGAAAACCACAGCGCAACAGTACGCCGATCGAAGCTAGATTTGAAGCTGTCGTATTGGCACTTACTTTTTTGACATTGCAGTGCGATCTAGATTGTGAATAGTTAGCAATCTAACTACGGCTTTCAGGATCTATCGAGTTGAAAAAATGTGAAATATCTGCTGTAGCTCTGATGTGATAAATACTTTTGATGCTTTTTACTCGATCGATATATTCGCGATATTTCGGAGTCAAATATTTGTGACACAACAAAATTACCTTATAACTATTGAGCGAACTTTTAAAGATCGGACTTTGTTCCGGCCAGCCTTCGGGCGGTTTAAAGCTACCGGTAATCAGTCGTTTCGTCACCCACCAAAAATGCACGTACAGCGGTAGATCGATATAGACTAGGGTGTCTGCGGCATCGAGTCGCTGCCACAGGGTTTCCATACAACCAAGTCCATCGATAATCCAGCGATCGGTCAGCAAAATTTCCTGATGGCGGCGTTGATAATCTTGCATCGGCACCTCAATACCACCCGATCGATATTGGATTTTATCTAATGGGTAAAGTGGCAAACCAGTTAGTTCTGCTAATTTCTTACTTAGAGTTGATTTACCGCCGCCAGTGTTGCCAAATACTGCTATTTTTTTCATGTTAGGAGTTATTTGAGATTGTCAGTTTTTAAAGTTATCGAGATCGCTAGTTATCCACCAAATTTGGCTACCAGCACCAGCAAAGCCGAGCGCAAATAGTAGTCCGGATAGGACATATAAAAAGCCTAGGGTCGGAACGAAATAGCCGACAAAACCGAAGATCGTCGAGAGTCCTAACATCACCAGCATCCAGCGCGGGAGTTTATTTGCCATCCACGCACCAATGACTAACAAGTCTAACCCCACTGCCAGGATGACCGCACCAACGGGATATAGACCGACCCCAAACATCTCACCATCAGGCCCGATAATCATGCCATCACCAACGATCGCGAGCAAAAAGCCAAAAAGCCCCCATGTTCCTGCGGCTTCATGCAGTAAGCCATATATCCCCATGATGCCAAACAGGATAAATATATCGGTAAACAGGTAAAGTAATTCGAGTCGATCGGGTGTTAACACACCAGGGTCGAAGGAGCTAATCCCACGGAGAATTCCCGCGATAATTGCCGCCAGACCGCCCAACCGTAGAAGATTATTCCGAGACATATATTACCCCTCCTCGTCGATCTAGTGTCAATCCAATTTCTTGCCCGAACGAAAGTTCGAGCGTATGACCGTCAGGATCGCGTAAAAAAGCCCAGTAACCGATGGGACACCCCGATTTGGGTTCTTGAATCAACACCCCTGCTTGACGTGCGGCATCACATAGGACATCCATATCGGCGCGACTTTTGCAGCCGACTCCTAGATGTGCCAAGGGCGAGAGAACGGGAGTTACTTCTTCTTTTTGAATCAGCACGACGACAAACGGACGAGTGAGATCCGACAGCCACACTACAGCCACGCCTGTCTCAGCATCGATCCGCCGATGCACGATTTGCATTCTGGCATACTTGGCGTAGAATTCGATACTCCGCTCGACATCCAAGACAGGAAGCCCAATGTGTGAGAGTCCAAGATCGATAGTTGTTCTTTCTGGCTCCAATAACTCGATGCGATTGCCAAAGGGGTCGGAGACAAACACGCGGTTATAACCCTCCAGCGGTTCGGCGGTAAAGTAAAGGGATCCCTAATGTCAAGACAAAAAAGGATAATACAGAGGGATGGTGCATCAACCGTTTGAGCGAATCAATTATTAGTAAAGCTGCACAGTCCGAGATTGCGATCGAATATGGTACTCAACCAGCCAGGGCAAGTCCTACCGTTCGCGAAGCGTCTCGGAACGAGAATCGAGCCAGAGAAATTGCCCTAGCTGCCTATGCCAAACGAACAGTTTCATAGCTTGCAAATTCTGCACCTAGAAAATAGAATATAGATACTAATAATCGCGTCGCGTTGAATGATGGCAACAACCACTGCAACGTGCAAAATGAGGGTTTGTTTGACGGTGGAAAACCCGTTTTACTTTCTGACCTTAGTTGAATTTAGATCTAGTGCGAGAAGTATGATTGGCTAGGTTCGCGATCGACATGCCTTAAATCCTTATGGGGCAGACATGATTTACAACTAACGTCGCAACCATTCTTCCTCATGATGAGTGGTTGAAAGGACTAGAAACCCGCTTCAACAATGATGGAGTCCTCGTCGCAACTATTCTTCCTCGTGACGAGTAGTTTAAAATCTTTTGTATTGATATAGCAAGCGTTCTCCCTGCCAAGAATAGTTGAAAGGTAATCAATTGGTCGTGAATTACTTTGTAAAAAATAATAAAGTCACGTAATTCGACAAACCAGATAATCCTCAGTTCCAATATGAGTTTACAACAATAGCTGGCAAGCAGTGACAAATAACTAGTTAAATTGAAACTAATCTGTTAACAGTGACAAATAATTAGTTAATGTACGGCGAATGTACATAAGCCGATGATGGGATTTGAACCCACGACCAATTGATTACGAATCAACTACTCTACCACTGAGCCACATCGGCAGGGTTAGGTAAGATGAATATACCTAGTCTTCTATTATAAATCGGCTCGATCGCAATATGACAACTCCAAAGCCAAAACAATCGATCGATCCCGAACTTTATCGTCGCCTCCAATCTGAGGCCAAAAACCCCTTCCGCTCGTTTCGCCGCTTCTTCTACTTCAGTTTTGCTGGCTCTGCGGCAATCGGTGGCGTGGTATTTGTCGCCAAACTAGCCGCTGGTAGAGAGCTAGAGACTACTATCCCTAACCTTGCCATTCAAGCTGGGGCTGTCGCGCTATTTGTGTGGTTATTGACTATCGACAAAGATAAAGAAGATAAGTAGGATCGAACCTAACCCAACTCAAAATCTTAGAAACAGCTCAAACCCAGACTGTGAAAAATGCCCACTCTCTGGATACTTTAGATAGAGGATAAGTTATAGGGATTCAAATAGTGCGGTAAATCCTTCTAAACTCTGACATTCATCCGTAAATTCTTCCGTATCACTCACATCTTCGAGTTGGTAAGACATAATCCGAAGACCATCTCCAGGCATTTTTTTGGAAGAGAGTAAAGTGGCTGGATATTTTTCGGCGATTGTTGTAAAGGTTTTGCCATGAATGCGCCAGCTATCATCAGAACATTGAATCGTTACACGCCACATGGAGAAATCCTGGTTATTTTTTTAAGGCTGCTGAGGATCATTGTGTCATGATTCAGCCCAGAGTGAGCGATCGATTGCGATCGCTAGGTTAATTAAGATCGATCGAATTTGTAGAGATTTGCAGGATGAATAGCTCTCACCATATAGGTTTGAAGGTATTTTATTTCGTTTGTACGTCCTTGTCTCGATCGAATCGATGACTTTAAGTTTATTTGTTGAGTGGGTACTTTATTTCAGTGAGATCTCCGAAAGCGAAGAATGTATTCGATTTGCAAGTATAGTGTCCTGATACGAGACAAAATATGGCAGACAAAAATGGACTTCTCAGTTGTCAATTTGGGTGCAGATATTTTACTATTCGAGCGGTTGCTCGACCCAGAATTGTGCCAGCACATCATTCAAATTACTGAGTGCTATCAGCTCGAACCAGCCAGAATTGAGATCGGAAGTGTCGCAAATCTCATTCGGAGCAATGACCTTTTATTCTTAGGTAACGAACATAATTCTTTGCTTGCCTCAACAAATCAACTTTTATTAGAAAAAATTAATATTGTTCAGCAGTATCTCGATCGAGACTACGGTGTTAAATTTACAAATACTGAAACTTGCTCGATTTTACGATATCAACCCGGTCAATTTTATCAGCGACATATCGACAATTTTCTCTTGTCCGATCGCTTTGAAGAAGTAGCTCGTAATGTACCAATTAGAGATGTTAGTGTGGTTGGCTACTTAAACGAAAATTTTACAGGCGGAGAAACATTTTTCGATCGCCAAAATCTAAAAGTGAAACCACAACAGGGCAGTGCGATCGTCTTTCCATCAGATTATACTCACCCACACCAATCTTTACCAGTGATTACCGGACAAAAGTATGTTTTTACAAGCTGGTTGTTTCATTAAGATCGAGCTGGTCGCTGAGCAATTAGACTGTGCCCACTCTATCCAACCGAGTCGATCGAGAGCTAAGCACTTGAGTTAAGTTAAAATACAAGTAATCTGAAATATTGTCTAGTGAGATTTTCGCTATGATTCAATTAGCAACGCAGGGTGAACGCATCAAAACAGGATTTATTTCGATCGAGAGCCACTAAAATAGGCGATTAATGATATTCGATTGCTTAACTACAATTACGACAATATCAATAAAATCGAAACCAAAGACGAGGTTAAATTAACTCAATTTAGTCCGGCAAAAGTGCGGCTAAAGATATTTAGCCAAATTCATACTCTGGGGTTAGTTAAATTTAGGCTAAAATAGCCTCTAGAAGTTCGCGCGAATATTCTTCATCAAGGCTCGCAAGAAATCGCTTCTTCCTAACACTTAGTTTTCGACTCTTGTTCTGACTCATTATATTAACTGCTATATGTCTTAAAACAGCAAAATTAGCTGGAGCATTATCTTTTCTAATTCGACTAATGTCTTCTTTGAAAATAACATCAAGTACCCAATGGAGTGAATTTTCTATCGACCAATGACCTCTGATTGCTTCTGCTAGTTTTTCAACATTATCTTCTAAGCTACTGATGAAATAACGAGCTTCTACGCTGGTTTTTTCATTGACAACTCGAACTGATTCTACCATGCAAATACTAGTCAGATTTTGCCATTTTAGCAATGGATCTATTGATGTTGCAATGTCTGATATCATTAGGTAATTACGAGTTTCCTCTCTACCTCTATTCATCTCTCTACTGCTGAAGCTATGCGTTTTCAGACTTTCACCACGAGTTTTAATCGCCTGTTTGAATAGCTGTTCTACCCTTTCATATAAACTTGGTTGATTCTTTTTGACAGCAATTACATAATCTGCTTCTTTTTTGACAATTTTCTTGACTATTTCTCGCTGACATCCCATTGCATCAATTGTCACTATACATCCAGCTAGATCTAAGGCATTAATCAACTCAGGCAATGCAGTAATTTCATTTGATTTACTCTCGACTTTTGTTTGTCCTAATACTAATCTATTACTTGCTGCCCAAGCACTGACCGTATTAATTACTCCTTTACCATTTTTTTCGTCTCTTGAATTTCGAGATTGTTTTCCATCAAATGCGATTATCTCTCCTGCTGTTATTTTACTTATTCCTTTAATCCAATGCAGGAAAGATTTATTGAATTCTTCAGGATTAATTTGTGAAAATACCCGTGCAAATGTATCGTGAGATGGTATCCCATTCGGTAATTCTAGAAATTCCTCCAGCCATTTTTTTCTGGTGATGCCATACAGCTCTATGTCTTCCCATCCATCTGCTCCACATACTACTGCACAAATCGAGATCGTGATAATATCGATTAGTTTGTGTTTTTTCCCCCGTTCAATTCTAATGTCTTTTATGTCACCAAAGTGTTCTGCGATACTATGCCTTGGCTTTAGCTTCATTTGACGCGATCTGAATTTCCAATAAATATAACATAATTAACTGGCTATACTTGTTTACCATTAAAGCTTTCATACTTTTCGTAATTCAAATCTGCAACTGATTTGCGAGGATTTTAAATAGTAGGAAATTTAAGTGCGTTCACCCTGATTAGCAACGCAAACTACTACTTTCGATGAGTTTATTGCTTGGCTGCCAGAGAGCGCAGAGCACTGCTATGAATTGCAGAATGGGGTAATTATTGAAATGCCAAAGCCTAGAGGTAAACATTCTCAGATTGGTGCCTGGATAACTGGTCAGCTATTTAAAGAGATCGAGCGACTTGGATTGACTTATTTTATGCCGATCGATTGCATTATTAAGTCTGTTGATAGCCTGTCGGGTTATGAGCCAGCTGTTACCGTTGTAAATACCCACGGATTAGGCGAAGAAGCTCGATGGGAACAGGAATCGATTTTGACACTAGGAGCTACGATTCCTTTATTAGTAGAAGTGGTGCCTACTAATTGGCAGGATGATTATTTGACTAAATATTCTGCTTATCAAGATTTGGGGATAGCTGAGTATTGGATTGTGGATTATCTCGGATTGGGTGGACGGAGATTTATTGGTAATCCCAAGCAGCCAACTATTTCTATCTGTCAGTTAGTTGATGGTGAATTTGATGTGCAATTTTTTAGAGATGCAGAAAAGTTACAATCATCTATCTTTCCAGATCTGGAATTAACAGCCAACCAAATATTTACGCTGTAGCCGATCGATCTGTCATGAGTGCTGAAATAGAAATGCGATGGATTGATGCTTGGAACGACCTCTACGAGTTGCTAAAAGAGCATCATGGCGATGTGCAATATGGGGTGCCGTGTCTATTACCAGACGGTCGAGTTGTTGATGTTGAAGAATGCCTTGGTTGGTTACAGGATTCGGCGTACGAGCGCTATTATCTCAAAGTCGAGCGAGGCTGGGTTTGGGGAAAGCACGGAATCGTCGTAAGTAAATATTGTCTAGACAATAAAAATGGATGATGAAAATCGAGCGTTTTTGAAATTCGACTTGTGTCCACCTTCTCGATCGATGTATAATTAATGTATAAACATTTTAATCTGTATTGCTAGTGAACCAATTGCAAGTTGTGACTAAATGGGGTAACAGCCTGGGAGTAAGAATTCCGAGCGTTCTTGCCAAGCAAATAGAATTAACCGAAGGAATGCAGGTGGGGATTAGTGTTGTGGATGGCAAGTTAGTCATTGCACCAGAAAACCGGAAAAAATATACCCTTGAAGAACTACTCGATGGCATGACTCCAGATCGGTGTCATTCTGAAGTTGAAATGGGAGCACCAGTTGGTAATGAAATCTGGTAATCCTTCGATCTATGTTCCAGAGCGAGGGGATATTGTCAAACTCAACTTTAGTCCACAAATAGGACACGAGCAAGCAGGCTATCGTCCAGCGTTAATTCTTTCTCCAGCTCGGTATAATCAGATCTCATCGCTGGCGTTGATGTGTCCGATTACCAATCAGTCGAAAGGATGGAGCTTTGAAGTAGAAATCAGTGAAGGAATGCAAACAACTGGAGTTGTTTTGAGCGACCAAGTGAAAAGTTTTGATTGGCGATCGCGACAGGTAAAATTTGTCGAGCGAGTTACTGATGAATTAGTTGAAGAAGTGTTAGCGAAAGTTGAAACTCTTTTGAGTTTCACCATGTCGAGATAAGAATGTACCTTAATGATTTTAACCCCGATCGATCGAATCCAACCTAACCCAAAATCTCAGAACCAGCCCAAACCCAGATTGTTAATAACACAAGGACAATTTTCAATAATGAAAACACAGCTAACACTCGAACAACAGGAAGCAGTTGATGTCTATACACGTTTTGATGGTAACTTTATCGATTCTGATATTGAATGGATAACTTATCCAGCACTATTTGACTTTTACATCAATGAATTAAACTATGAGCACGATCCAAAAGAGTGGGATATCTACAAAAAAGTTTTAACGGAATGTGGTTGCTGGTTTTTACCAGGAGGAAGACATTGGATAATTTGCGATCGACCTATCAAATTAGTACTCGATGAGGAAGGAAACCTTCATGCAGATGGTGAGCCATCGATCGTATATTCTGATGGTTTCGCACTATATGCCGAACATGGCAAAATACAATCAATGGTAATGCCCGATCGAACCCAATCCAACCCAAAATCCTAAAACCAGCCCAAACCCAGACAGTGGAAACATCCCACCCCACAAACCTACTTGCACCGAGCGAAGTCGAAGTGTCCCCTCCCTTTACAACCCAAACCCAGAGAGGGAAAATAAACACTAGTACGATCGAGGAAGAAGTAACGTGAGTCAACAATTTGACTATGATTTGGTAATTATCGGCGCAGGAGTGGGCGGACATGGGGCTGCGCTTCATGCCGTGAGTTGTGGGCTGAAGACTGCCATTATCGAAGCAGGGGATATGGGTGGAACTTGCGTGAATCGTGGTTGTATCCCCTCCAAGGCACTGCTGGCGGCTTCGGGCAGAGTGCGGGAAATGAAAAATGCCCACCATCTCAAGGCGATGGGGATTCAGGTGGCGAATGTGACTTTCGATCGCGAAGGCATCGCGGCACATGCGAGTAATCTGGTAACGAAGTTACGCGGCGATCTGACGAATAGTTTGACGCGGTTAAATGTCGATGTCATTCGCGGGTTTGGGACGGTGGCGGGAGCGCAGAAGGTGAGCGTGACGACACCTGAAGGGGAGAAGACTATCACCGCTAAGGATGTGATGATTTCTTCTGGTTCGATTCCGTTTGTACCGCCTGGGATTGAGGTGGATGGCAAGACGGTATTTACTAGCGATGATGCGATTAAATTAGAGACAGTGCCCCAGTGGGTGGCGATTATCGGTAGCGGTTATATCGGGTTGGAATTTTCCGATGTGTATACCGCCTTGGGTTCGGAAGTGACGATAATTGAATTTCTCGACCAATTGATGCCGGGATTCGATACCGATATCGCTAAACTTGCCAAACGGATTTTAATCGATCCGCGTGACATTGACGCACGATCGAGTCTCCTTGCCAAGCGGGTAATTCCTGGTTCGCCTGTCGTCATCGAATTAGCCGATGCCAAGACGAAGGAAGTGGTCGAAATCCTCGAGGTCGATGCTTGCCTCGTAGCGACGGGACGGATTCCCGACACCAAAAACCTCAATTTGGAGGCTATAGGAGTATCCCTTGACCGCCGAGGCTTCATTCCGGTGAATGATAAGCTAGAGGTCTTGGTTGATGGTGTACCAGTGCCGCATTTATGGGCGATCGGGGATGCGACTGGTAAGATGATGTTGGCTCATGCTGCTTCGGCTCAGGGGATTGTTGCAGTCGAGAATATCTGCGGTCGATCGCGTGAGATCGATTACAGTAGTATTCCAGCGGCGGCGTTTACTCACCCAGAGATTAGTTTTGTAGGGATGACGGAGACGCAAGCGAAGGAAGCAGGTACGGCTGGCGGTTATGAGGTAGCGGCGGTGCGGAGTTACTTTAAGGGTAATTCTAAAGCGATTGCTGAAGGGGAAGCGGATGGGATGGCAAAGGTGATTTACCGGAAGGATACTGGTGAGGTATTGGGGACGCATATTATCGGGTTGCACGCTGCGGATCTGATTCATGAGGCTTCTAATGCGATCGCGCAGCGGAATTCGGTGCAAAATCTAGCTAGTTATGTTCACGCTCATCCTACTTTATCTGAGGTGTTGGATGAGGCGTACAAACGCGCTGCTGGGGTTCATTAATCTCTAGCTTCGATCGACAACCGCCCTCGAATGAATTCGGGGCTAATAGCGAAAGTCCACTGAAGTGGACTGCGAGAGGATTAGTGGTTGAGAGAGTTCATTTCAATGAACTTTACACGTTAGCCCGAAATTCTATTTTAGGGCGGTTGTCGATCGGAGCAAATTTGCTTTGAATAGTGTCTTATTTATTTTATCGGGGTGCCTATGGGTACTCCTTGTTTTTGGGTATTGTAAGATTGATGAGATTGGGGAGGAGCGATCGTGAGAAGACAGGTACTAAACGAGACAATTTACAGGGCTAGGATCGATCGAGTTCAAGAGTTAGATTTGGAAGGAAGTTCTATTACTGGGGTACCTAAAAATATCGGTTATCTTACAGATCTCAAAAAATTAAATCTGAGTTACAATAAAATTAAAACAATACCTAAAAGTATTGGCAATCTTCGCAATCTGACTCATTTGTATTTAAAAGATACTCAACTTACAAAGTTACCTGATAGTATTAGCAATCTGAATAAGCTGACGAAATTATGTATAACTGATTGTCCACTCACTAGCTTACCAGACAGCATTTGCGATCTCATCAACTTGACTTTTTTAGATTTAGCAGGTAATGAACTTATTGACATACCTAAGAATATCGCCAAACTCATCAACCTAAATTATTTGACTCTAGACTCAAATAATTTATCTAAAATTCCAGATAGTGTTTTTAGCCTTTGTAATTTAGGTGCGTTATCCATCGGTGACAGTCAATTAAGCTGTTTAACTGACAGCATTACAAACCTCTCTAATTTGACGTATATCTATCTAAATCATAATCCGCTAACTGATTTGTCAATTTTAAAAGAATTGCCAAAACTAGAGCAAGTTATTTTTTCGTTCGTAGATTTACCTCACAGATATTGGACTAAATTGAGTGAATGTAATCCCAAATGGCTGTTGGATGAAAAAAATGCAGAAATCAGGCAAGTATTAATTCAACAGATTGGTTACGATCGAATCTGTCAGGAATTAGACGCGATCGATCTCGATACTTGGCGAGAATATACCTTGCTCAAAATTGATACCGATATCGACGAGGAGCCGATGGTATTACTCAAGATGACTTGTCCATCCACGGGACATATTCATATCCTGCGCGTACCGCCAGAAATGACCAGTGCCGAAGCCGCGATTACCTGGGTCAATCATGGCATTCATCCCGACAAATTTACCGTGCAGACTTGAATCGATCTTTCTGGATTGACAAAAAGAGCTAATATTTATAACATATACATTATAAGCGCTCGATTTCCTTATGTCTGATTGGTCGGTTGAGTTTTATGCAGATGCCGATGGCGATTCTCCTGTTCTAGATTGGTATGAATCTCTAGATGAAAAAACCAAAGCAAAACTAATCTGGATCTTTCAACTGCTAGAAACTAATGGTATTGAATTAGGAATGCCCTATATCAAGCCATTGGGAGATAAGCTGTATGAAATCAGAGCAGATGTAAATCGCAATACTTTTCGAGTTGTCTATTTTCTCTACACGGGAAGAAGGTTTGTATTATTGCACGGCTTTCAGAAGAAGACCCAGAAAACACCGTCAAAGGAATTGGCAAGAGCTAAAACGTATCTTGAAGATTTTCTCGATCGAAATATTGAATCTACAGATTTAGAACAAGAGGATTAAAATATATGACTGCCAAAACAATTCCGCTTGCCGAAGTAGTTGCCAAGAGTCTGAGCGATCCCGCAATTCGACAAGAATATGAAGCCTTAAGAGAAGAGTTTCAGATTGCTCAGCTAATTATCAATATGCGAAAAGCGGCTAAATTAACTCAACAAGAACTAGCAAACCGCACTGGAATCAAACAACCTCAGTTAGCAAGAATTGAGGCAGGAGGACAATTGCCTAGATTAGATACTTTGGCAAATTTGGCAAAAGAGGCTGGTTATGATGTGGAGATTCATTTAATTCCTAAATCTCCAAGTGTTGAGAATACCGAACTACTTTCACCACTTTCGATCGCAGTTTCAGCCAGGGTGAACGCATCAAAACAGGATTTATTTCGATCGAGAGCCACTAAAATAGGCGATTAATGATATTCGATTGCTTAACTACAATTACGACAATATCAATAAAATCGAAACCAAAGACGAGGTTAAATTAACTCAATTTAGTCCGGCAAAAGTGCGGCTAAAGATATTTAGCCAAATTCATACTCTGGGGTTAGTTAAATTTAGGCTAAAATAGCCTCTAGAAGTTCGCGCGAATATTCTTCATCAAGGCTCGCAAGAAATCGCTTCTTCCTAACACTTAGTTTTCGACTCTTGTTCTGACTCATTATATTAACTGCTATATGTCTTAAAACAGCAAAATTAGCTGGAGCATTATCTTTTCTAATTCGACTAATGTCTTCTTTGAAAATAACATCAAGTACCCAATGGAGTGAATTTTCTATCGACCAATGACCTCTGATTGCTTCTGCTAGTTTTTCAACATTATCTTCTAAGCTACTGATGAAATAACGAGCTTCTACGCTGGTTTTTTCATTGACAACTCGAACTGATTCTACCATGCAAATACTAGTCAGATTTTGCCATTTTAGCAATGGATCTATTGATGTTGCAATGTCTGATATCATTAGGTAATTACGAGTTTCCTCTCTACCTCTATTCATCTCTCTACTGCTGAAGCTATGCGTTTTCAGACTTTCACCACGAGTTTTAATCGCCTGTTTGAATAGCTGTTCTACCCTTTCATATAAACTTGGTTGATTCTTTTTGACAGCAATTACATAATCTGCTTCTTTTTTGACAATTTTCTTGACTATTTCTCGCTGACATCCCATTGCATCAATTGTCACTATACATCCAGCTAGATCTAAGGCATTAATCAACTCAGGCAATGCAGTAATTTCATTTGATTTACTCTCGACTTTTGTTTGTCCTAATACTAATCTATTACTTGCTGCCCAAGCACTGACCGTATTAATTACTCCTTTACCATTTTTTTCGTCTCTTGAATTTCGAGATTGTTCTCCATCAAATGCGATTATCTCTCCTGCTGTTATTTTACTTATTCCTTTAATCCAATGCAGGAAAGATTTATTGAATTCTTCAGGATTAATTTGTGAAAATACCCGTGCAAATGTATCGTGAGATGGTATCCCATTCGGTAATTCTAGAAATTCCTCCAGCCATTTTTTTCTGGTGATGCCATACAGCTCTATGTCTTCCCATCCATCTGCTCCACATACTACTGCACAAATCGAGATCGTGATAATATCGATTAGTTTGTGTTTTTTCCCCCGTTCAATTCTAATGTCTTTTATGTCACCAAAGTGTTCTGCGATACTATGCCTTGGCTTTAGCTTCATTTGACGCGATCTGAATTTCCAATAAATATAACATAATTAACTGGCTATACTTGTTTACCATTAAAGCTTTCATACTTTTCGTAATTCAAATCTGCAACTGATTTGCGAGGATTTTAAATAGTAGGAAATTTAAGTGCGTTCACCCTGCAGTTTCAGCCTCCACTTAATCTTTTGACTAAGGTAATAACTATATTCACATGAAAATTTTGCCCTTACAAAACTTACGTTCTTTCCCTCTAAATCTACCCCTCGAAGGTGCTGTGAGGATAGAATTGGTAGAGGGCGTTCCCATATTTCAGGCTTCTAGTCTCGTCCAAACTCGGATTGAGGCTTTACTCGCAAAACAACAAGATGACACCCTCAGCCCAATGGAAGAAGAGGAGCTAGATTGTTATGAAGACATCGATGACTATCTCAGCTTTGTCAATCGGATGGTACGGAATGCTTCGTTTTCCCAGCCAGAAGCAAATGTCTAATCATGTCCCGCAACAAAATTTCCGAGCGTATTCAACTGAGGGAATATCTATAATTGGTAGAGCGACTGTAGATGCATTGCTACTAAATCGCGCTCGAGTCATTCCCATTCGCCTTGCAGATCGAGAAATTGGTAGACATCCACCGATCGACGATCCAATTCAACCTAATACTTGAGACTAATGCGACTTCTGCGAGAAGTCGGGGTTGTCGTAGGAATGAGTATCTTAAGATGGATCGCAATTACAGCTTCGACTTAATCTCTGGGTTGTCACAATACACATATTTACCTGATGACACTTTAAATACCTCTGATTTGTGTGTATTTTAAGATTGACGGAATAGGGGAATATCGATCGTGACTGAAGAAGAATTAGAAGAAATAATTGAGAAGGCGAGGATCGATCGAGTTTCCGAACTAGATTTGAGTTGCAAAAACCTGATGTCATTACCAAACAGCATTGGGAATATTTATACTCTCAAAGAACTAGACATAACAGACAACAAGCTCGTAGAACTACCTGACAGTATTGGAAATCTTACTAATCTCAAAAAACTATCCGTTGAGGATAATTATCTTGAATATTTACCGGAGAGCATTGGTAATCTTCTTAACTTGACTCATCTGTTTATAGGAGTCAATGAACTTTTATGTTTACCAGAAAGTATCGGCAATCTTAATAATTTAGCTTATCTATTCCTAGGATGTAATTCTATCGCTCATATCCCAGATAGTTTCAACGAACTTCGTAATCTCATTGAACTAGATTTAGGATACAACAAAATTGACTATTTACCAAAAAGCATCGTTAGCTTTTCTAGATTAGTTGAAATAAATTTAGACGCAAATCCTATTGATGATTTATCGATTCTGCAAGCTTTGCCAGAACTAATTCGTGTAAAGTTTCTTGGGATCTACCCGCCTCGTAGATATTGGACTAAGTTGAGTGATTGGAGTCCTAAATGGTTGCTAGACGAAGAGAATGCAGAAATCAGGCAAATATTAATCCAACAGATTGGTTACGATCGAATCTGTCAGGAATTAGACGCGATCGATCTAGACACTTGGCGAGAATACACCTTACTCAACATTAATACCGATATCGACGAGGAGCCAATGGTATTACTCAAGATGACTTGTCCCTCGACGGGACATATTCATATCCTGCGCGTACCACCAGAGATGACTAGTGCAGCAGCAGCGATTACGTGGGTAAATCATGGCATTCATCCTGACGAATTTGCCGTGCAGACATGAATCGATATTCTGGTATTTTCGATCGAATGGAAACAAGTAGATCATCGATCGAAGCCAATTTGACCGAGTGTAGTCGAAGTATGTGTGCCTGAAGTCGAAGTTTCATGACTCGATCGCATCACTGGTGATGGAGACTAAGAGCGAATAGACTAGCTCGAATGCCCAAGCCTCAACATTATCTAACCATTAACGCGCAATGTAGAGTACAATGGTAAATTGTGTCTAAAGATATTTATTCCAATGCCAAAACTCAAAAGCCGCAAAGCAGCAGCGAAGCGTTTTCGCGCCAGCGGCAGCGGTAAAATCATCCGCCGCAAGGCATTTAAGAGCCACCTGCTCGAACACAAAAGTTCCGACAAACGCAACAAACTGTCTAAAGCAGTAGTCGTTGACGAAACCGATGTAGCGAGAATCCGTGGGATGCTCCCCTACTTGTAAATTATCGGCCTCGATAATGACAACACTGGTAGCTTGAGGACTGACAGCTTAGGAATCGCTAACGATCGACAGTCACCACTGTCAACCAATTGCTATTTACTATCTGCTGAATAATGCCGTAGAGCAATTTTAATCACCAACTAACATCATCTAACATATGACTCGGGTAAAGCGCGGTAACGTGGCGCGGAAGCACCGCAACAAAATTCTCAAATTAGCAAAAGGTTTTAGAGGTTCGCACTCTAAACTCTATCGGATTGCTAATCAACAAGTAATGAAGGCATTACGGAATGCCTATCGCGATCGTAAGAAGAAGAAACGTGATTTTCGTCGTCTGTGGATCGCACGGATCAATGCCGCAGCACGCGCGCATGGCATGAGCTACAGCAAACTAATCGGGCAAATGAAAAAAGCCGACATCCAACTCAATCGGAAGATGTTAGCTCAAATCGCTATTCTCGATCCTGCAAGCTTCGAGCAAGTAGTCAAGCTAGCCGCAGCGGCAGAATAGAAATGTCGATCGAGGATAAAGGATAAAGGATGAAATATCGATTTACAGCTTTATTCTTTGCCTCGATTGTCAGTCTGGGTATTGGGTGGCAATCAGCACAAGCTGGGACGCTCAAAGAAATCCAGCAGCGGCGGAAATTAGTTGTCGCAGTCAAAGATAATACCCCACCATTAGGATTTCGCGATCGCAGTGGCAATTTACAGGGCTTGGAAATCGATATCGCCCGTAAATTAGCCGAAGAAATATTTAGTAAGCCAGATGCAATTGAGTTAATTCCTGTCACCAATCAAGATCGACTCAAAGTAGTCATCGATGGAACTGTAGATATTACAATTGCTAGAGTTACAGTTACACCCAATCGATCTCGTGTCGTCGATTTTAGCAGATATTATTATTTAGATGGCACGAGTATCCTTACCAATCAACCTCAGCTTGTCAAAACTAGAGATCTAGTTGGGAAGAAAGTCGCGGTACTGAACCATTCGAGTACGATTGCCTCACTGCAATATGTCATCCCTGAGGCACAATTAGTCGGTGTCGATAGTTATCAACAAGCGCAAGATTTCCTTGCAGCAGGCAAAGTTGTAGCAATTGCGGCAGATCGCAGTTTACTCGTCAGCTGGGTAAACGCCAATCCTGCCTATCATCTCTTACCCAATAAATTATCTACTGAAGCATTAGGCATTGTGCTTCCTAAAGGCACGAAATATATCGCCCTGCTGGATCTTGTCAATCGATCGATCGAAGGTTGGCAAACTAGCGGCTGGCTTCAGGAACGCGTGCGGTACTGGGGCTTGAAATAGTTAACAGTTATCAATTGTTAGTGTCATCAGCTTTGAGCCAAGCTATCATAATTAATTGGAGATCGAGTATCTGGGCTTAAAATTGGGTAAATCTGCCCTATTCCCTATTCCCTGTTCCCTATTCCCTATCCCTTATTTAAAATGGATTTTTTTTCAGATCGAGATTTACTTACCGTTTATCTATCGGCGTTTTTACTGCTACTGACTGTTGCCGCATTCTTTATCTTCAGACAAATTCTGAAAACTCGCAAGATTGAGAGTGCCTTAACTAGATTAGAGCGCAAGCTAAAAAACGAACGCGGCACCGTTCAGGAATATTATGAATTAGGCAGTATTTACTTAGAGAAAAAGATGTTTTCTCAAGCAAATATCATCCTTAAAAAGTCACTAAAAGCTGAGGATGTAGATTCGACCCCGATGGCTCCTGTCTACAATGCATTAGGCTATGCCTATTTCGGACAAGAGCAGTATGACATGGCAATTCGTCAATATAAAGAAGCAATTAAAATCGAACCAGAATATGTGATGGCGATGAATAATCTCGGTCACGCTTACGAGCAAAAAAAATTGACATCTCAGGCTTTGGATATTTATGAGCGTGTCTTAGAACTCGAACCAAAAAATGAAACTGCCAAACGTCGGAGTGAATCACTTCGCCGTCGCTTGGTAGTAAGCAGTAAGTAGATAGTGGCTGATTTATTGACAAGATATATTAACAAATATTCGATCGATCTTTATTTCGATCGCTCTATTTGCTAAAGTTAAATTCGATTTATTGGAGAGTTGAGCGTGTCGGATTTATTAGCAGGACAAGTAGCGATCGTGACGGGTGCATCGCGAGGTATCGGTCGCGCGATCTCGATCCAATTAGCCCAGATCGGCGCGAAGGTCGTAGTGAATTATGCTAGCTCTAGCAGTGCTGCGGATGAATTGGTCGCTCAAATTACGGCAAGTGGTGGCGAAGCAATCGCCATCCAAGCAGATATTTCTAAAGCCGATCTCATCGACGCTTTATTCGCGACTGTGATGGATAAGTGGGGACGCGTCGATATCCTGGTTAATAATGCCGGAATTACTCGCGATACACTGCTGTTGCGGATGAAGCCAGAAGATTGGCAAGCAGTAATCGATACCAACCTGACGGGGGTATTTTTATGTACTCGGGTGGCTAGCAAAATCATGCTCAAACAAAAGTCTGGCAGAATTATTAACATCGCATCTGTCGCGGGGCAAATGGGCAATCCTGGGCAAGCAAACTACAGCGCGGCAAAAGCAGGTGTGATCGGCTTTACCAAAACGGTAGCGAAGGAATTAGCCACTCGGGGAATAACGGTAAATGCAGTGGCTCCAGGCTTTATCACTACCGATATGACCAACGATTTGAAGGCAGAGGGAATTTTACAGTTTATTCCACTGGGAAGATACGGACAACCAGAAGAAGTAGCCGGAATGGTAAGATTTTTAGCGTCCGACCCGGCGGCAGCATATATTACCGGACAAACGTTTAATGTTGATGGTGGGATGGTCATGGCGTAATCTCGATCGAGTCATCCAAATCGATACAATAAATCCCCATCGATACAATAAATCCCCAATGCAAAACCCCCCTCACTATCACTAGTGAGGGGGGTTTAAATCATTCAATCAGTCGGAATTAACCGTTAATCGAAGGAGCGACTAAAGCAACAGGAGTAGACTCACCAGCAGCTAAATCGAGTGGGAAGTTGTGAGCGTTGCGCTCGTGCATTACTTCCATCCCGAGGTTAGCGCGGTTGATGATGTCAGCCCAGGTATTGATTCCATGACCTTGAGCATCGACAACCGATTGGTTGAAGTTGAAACCGTTGAGGTTGAACGCCATCGTGGATACACCTAAAGAAGTGAACCAGATTCCAACTACCGGCCATGCACCCAAGAAGAAGTGCAACGAACGGCTGTTGTTGAAGGAAGCGTATTGGAAGATTAAACGACCGAAGTAGCCGTGAGCGGCAACGATGTTGTAAGTTTCTTCTTCTTGACCGAATTTGTAACCATAGTTTTGGCTTTCAACTTCAGTTGTTTCACGAACTAAAGAGGAAGTTACCAAGGAACCGTGCATTGCGGAGAATAACGAACCACCAAATACACCAGCTACTCCCAACATGTGGAAGGGGTGCATCAGGATGTTGTGCTCTGCTTGGAAGACGATCATGAAGTTGAACGTACCGGAGATACCTAAAGGCATACCGTCAGAGAACGAACCTTGACCGATTGGGTAGATCAAGAATACTGCGGTTGCTGCTGCTACGGGAGCGGAGTAAGCAACACAGATCCAAGGACGCATCCCTAAACGGTAGGAGAGTTCCCATTCACGACCCATGTAGCAGAAGATGCCAATTAAGAAGTGGAATACTACTAGTTGGTAAGGGCCGCCGTTGTACAACCACTCATCTAAGGAAGCTGCTTCCCAGATTGGGTAGAAGTGAAGACCGATAGCATTGGATGAAGGAATAACCGCACCAGAAATGATGTTGTTACCGAACATTAAGGAACCAGCGACTGGTTCGCGGATGCCGTCGATGTCTACTGGAGGTGCCGCGATGAACGCGATGATGAAGCAGATTGTGGCGGAGAGCAATGTAGGAACCATTAATACACCGAACCAACCGACATAAATGCGGTTTTCGGTGGATGTGACCCAGCTACAGAACTTTTCCCATACATTTGCGCTTTCGCGACGTTGTAAGGTAGTAGTCATTTGTTTATGATGGCGATGAATTTTCTAGGTGCGGGTTGATTGCCTCAACCCCTATGCATTTCATATTAGAGCATATATTTAGGAATGTAACGTTCCTTCATATTCTCTTAACATTTAGTTTTGCCGGAAACTAGCTGAGTTCGAGGGAAATCTAGTTAGGGATCGATAGAACTACTCAAACTGGAGATAGCTTTGCTATCTAAGTCGCTACTCGATCGAGTCTAGTTTACAGTGGCGATTTAGCCTGGAGGCCAAGCCATAGCCCGCTTACCGAGAAGATGTAAATGTAAATGAAATACGGTCTGACCCCCATCATTGCCAGTATTAATGACCACTCGATAGCCCTCTTCCAACCCCTCTCGATCGGCTATTTGCTTTACTACTAGCAGTAGGTGTCCTAACAAATTTGTATCCTCAGCCTTGGCTTGAGCTAATGAGACGATTGGTTGTTTGGGAATAATTAGGATATGTACTGGTGCCTGGGGATAGAGATCGCGGAAGGCAAGGGCGAGATCGTCTTCATAAACGATGTCAGCGGGAATTTCCTTGCGGATGATTTTACTGAAAATAGTGTCTGTCATACTTTAATATCGCAACGACTTTATTATTTTTAGGATTAATTCTATCTGTATATCGATCGATACTCTCCCGATCTTGCCTTCCCAATGCCCCAAGGTGCTGAGTTATCGATCGGAAGTCGATCGGGCTTGGATTTTACTCAGTCTTTAGGTACGGAAACTGGAAATCTTAAAGATCGGCGAGATGAGTAAGATGACTGTATTGAGTCGCTCGATCGTCCTATTTACAGAGCTGGAGCCAAAACTTTGGAAAAAGTAAAATTTTTATCGCCAAGCGCAAATAAATGTTAAGTTATTCTTTGCAAATTGTGTCGGATAATGTCAGAAAGTCCCACCAGTTGGGGGTTTTCTGCTAAAACTACTAGATAGTGAGAACTGAGTGGTTACTCAATCGCTGACGCTACAACATGTTAAGAAGTCGCTATTTCCAGTGGCATCACATCTCTCTAAAATCTTAATATCAGCCATTTTTCACGATCGAATCGCTAAAATCTTATCCCGTAGGAGCAATACCGAATGTTCACTAACGTCAAGTCCACCATTAGACATATAGCTCCCGATGACATTCGGGGTAGACAGTTGTTAAAGGTGGTCTATGTCGTATTAGAGCCACAGTATCAGAGTTCGCTATCTGCCGCTGTGAAAGCCATTAACGACCACAACCCCAAAGTCGCGATCGAAATTAGTGGCTATCTCTTAGAAGAACTCCGCGATCCCGAAAACTACGCTGGATTGCAGCGCGATATGGAAACGGCAAATATCTTCATCGCTTCATTGATTTTTATTGAAGATTTAGCCGAAAAAGTTGTTGCAGCGGTAGAACCTCATCGCGACAAATTAGATGTATCCGTAGTATTTCCCTCGATGCCAGCCGTGATGCGGTTGAGCAAAATGGGTAGTTTCTCCCTTGCCCAATTGGGTCAATCCAAAAGTGCGATCGGCGAGTTCATGAAAAAGCGCAAAGCTAAAGCTGGCGCGGGTAGCTTCCAAGATGGAATGCTCAAGTTATTAAATACCCTGCCGAATATTCTCAAGTATCTGCCAATGGAGAAAGCGCAAGATGCGCGCAACTTCATGTTGAGTTTTCAATACTGGCTTGGTGGTACTCCAGAGAATTTGGAAAACTTCCTGCTGATGTTGGCCGATCGATATGTCTTTAAGGAAGAAGACACGCTTAATTCCACTGACTCTGCCGGGGAAATCAAATACCAAGATCCCGTCACTTTTCCCGACATGGGGATCTGGCACCCCCTCGCGCCACAGATGTTCGAGGATTTGAAAGAGTATCTGAACTGGTACAACAGTCGCCGCGATGTCTCGGACGACCATAAAGATCCGCTGGCACCTTGTATCGGTTTGGTATTGCAACGCACTCACATCGTTACTGGCGATGCAGCGCACTATGTGGCAATGGTACAAGAATTGGAAGCGATGGGCGCACGCGTCGTTCCCGTCTTTGCTGGCGGACTAGACTTCTCCAAACCTTTAGAAGCCTACTTCTTCGACCCACTCAAAAAAGATAGTGCGATCGTCGATGCAGTCATTTCCCTGACTGGATTTGCCCTCGTTGGTGGCCCAGCACGTCAAGATCACCCCAAAGCGATCGATGCCCTCAAACGGTTGAATCGTCCTTATATGGTGGCGTTACCGCTAGTCTTCCAAACTACTGAAGAATGGGAAGATAGCGATCTCGGTCTCCATCCGATTCAAGTTGCGCTCCAAGTGGCTATCCCTGAACTAGATGGTGCGATCGAACCGATCGTTTTATCCGGACGCGATGGGATGACCGGACGCGCGATCGCCCTCCAAGATCGGGTTGAAGCGATCGCTGGACGTGCGATGAAATGGGCAAACCTGCGCCGCAAGCCGAAATTAAACAAAAAAGTGGCGATTACCGTCTTTAGTTTCCCCCCCGATAAAGGAAATGTTGGTACTGCCGCTTATTTAGATGTCTTTGGCTCCATCTTTGAAGTGATGAAAGCCATGAAGCAGAACGGCTATGACTTGCCAGAATTGCCAGCCACATCCAAAGAATTGATGGAAGCCGTCATCCATGATGCCCAGGCGCAATATAATAGCCCTGAGTTAAACGTCGCCTATCGGATGTCTGTCGATGAGTACGAAGCTCTGACTCCTTACTCCGAAAAACTTCATGAAAGCTGGGGGCCGCCACCAGGAAACCTCAATAGCGACGGTCAGAACCTCGTTATTTACGGCAAACATTTCGGTAATCTATTCATTGGGATTCAGCCCACCTTCGGTTATGAAGGCGACCCGATGCGGTTGTTATTCTCCCGTTCGGCTAGTCCGCACCATGGTTTCGCCGCTTACTATACCTACCTGGAAAAAGTTTGGGAAGCTGATGCTGTCCTGCACTTCGGTACCCACGGTTCGCTCGAATTTATGCCTGGGAAGCAGATGGGCATGTCGAATGAATGCTTCCCTGACAGTTTGATTGGGAATATTCCGAACCTCTACTATTACGCCGCGAACAATCCCAGCGAAGCAACGATTGCCAAACGTCGTTCCTATGCCGAAACTATTTCCTACCTGACCCCTCCAGCGGAAAATGCTGGTTTATATAAAGGCTTGCAAGAACTCGGCGAACTCGTCGGTTCGTACCAATCGCTCCGAGATAGCGGACGTAGCATTCAAATCGTCAATACGATTATGGACAAAGCGCGGATTTGCAACCTAGATAAAGATGTCGAACTCCCCGATATCGATGCTAGCACGATGAGCCAAGAAGACCGCGATAATATCGTTGGTTCGGTCTATCGTCGCTTGATGGAAATCGAATCGCGTCTCCTGCCTTGTGGTTTGCACGTCGTTGGTAAGCCACCCACCGCCGAAGAAGCGATCGCAACTCTAGTTAATATCGCATCACTCGATCGAGAGGAGGAAGGTATTAAAGGTCTACCTCGGATTATTGCTGAAGCACTCGGCCGCGATCTCGAGCAGATCTATCAAAGTAACGATCGCGGTATCCTCGAAGATGTCCAACTGTTGCAAGATATGACCCTCGCCGTCCGCGAAGCGGTCGCGGCCCTCGTCAAAGAGCAAGTCAACGCCGAAGGTCGGGTGTCTCTCGTCTCTAAGTTGAATTTCTTCAACATGGGTAAAAAAGAACCTTGGGTCGAATCCCTCTATGCTGCGGGTTATAAAAAAATCAACCTCGAAGAAATCAAAACCCAGTTTGAGTACCTGGAATTCTGCCTCAAACAAGTCTGTGCCGACAACGAACTCGGCGCGTTGCTGCAAGGCTTAGAAGGCGAATATGTCCTCCCAGGGCCAGGTGGCGACCCCATCCGTAACCCCGATGTCTTACCCACAGGGAAGAACATGCACGCCCTCGACCCGCAATCTATCCCTACTGAAGCAGCAGTTAAATCTGCCAAAGTAGTGGTCGATCGCTTACTCGAACGGCAGATGCGCGATAATAACGGCCAATATCCCGAAACGATCGCTTGCGTCCTTTGGGGTACCGACAACATTAAAACCTATGGCGAATCTCTAGCCCAAATCATGTGGATGGTCGGCGTAAAACCCGTACCCGATGCTCTCGGCCGGATCAATAAGCTCCACATGATTCCCCTCGAAGAACTCGGTCGTCCGCGCATCGATGTTGTGATCAACTGTTCCGGTGTCTTCCGCGACCTGTTCATCAACCAGATGAACCTGCTCGACCAAGCCGTAAAAATGGCCGCCGAAGCCGACGAACCGCTAGAAATGAACTTCATCCGCAAACACGCCCTCGTACAAGCCGAAGAGATGGGAATCAACCTCCGCCAAGCCGCCACCCGTGTCTTCTCGAACGCTTCCGGTTCCTACTCCTCCAACATCAACCTCGCGGTGGAAAACGGCACCTGGGAAAACGAATCCGAACTTCAGGAAATGTACCTTGGACGCAAATCCTTCGCATTCAGCGCGGACAATCCAGGGACGATGGAGCAAAGTCGCAAAATCTTTGAAACCACCCTCAAAACCGCTGAAGTCACTTTCCAGAACCTCGATTCCTCAGAAATCAGTCTGACCGACGTATCCCATTACTACGACTCAGACCCGACTAAAATCGTCGCTAGCCTCCGCGATGACGGCAAACAGCCTACCTCATTCATCGCCGATACCACGACCGCCAACGCTCAAGTCCGCACCCTCTCCGAAACAGTCCGCCTCGACGCACGGACGAAACTACTCAACCCGAAATGGTATGAAGGGATGCTCAGTCATGGTTATGAAGGTGTCCGCGAACTCTCGAAACGGTTGGTGAATACCAGCGGTTGGAGTGCGACAGCGGGCGCAGTAGATAACTGGATTTATGAGGAAACCAATGACACATTCATCAAAGATGAGGAAATGTGCAAACGGCTGATGAATCTCAATCCAAATTCGTTCCGCAAGATTGTCTCGACGCTATTAGAAGTCAATGGTCGCGGTTATTGGGAGACGAGTGAGGAGAATCTTGATAAGCTCCGTGAAATGTATCAAGAGGTCGAAGACCGAATTGAAGGTGTTGAGTAGCTAACTCAGTCACTCTGAATATCACCCCTGTAGCCTACCCTACAGGGGTTTTTCATTGTCATTACAGACTGCAAGCTAGATTAACGTGAGTTCGGGTTAAGGATCTTTGCTTAATGACTCCTAGTTTCGTTTCTGAACCGCCCTCAAATGAATTTGCGGATGCTTTTCATGCGGAGGGAACCTCCGCATGTGTTGCTTTTAGCCCGTTGGCGAAGCCTCTCGGAACGAGACACTTATAGTTCAGGGCGGTGATTGAGCGAAGCAGATCGATTTTCCTTATCCCGAACTCACGTTAGATTAAGCTCTCATCATTAAGATGGGATTTAACCAAAGTCGGGTCACCTTTTCACCCCCCTTTTCAAACAGCCTCTGAGACTAGATCGAGGTGTGTAGATTGAGATAATCTTGGGATTTGTATGCAATATTTAACTACTATTAATTCAGCAGTAAGATTTACAATCGTGAACAATTGTTGTCTCGACAACTTTTGAATTGATAATCCGAAATATAAGTTCGATCGCGTTTCCCGAACCACTGATAGCGATTGTCACGAATCTGTAAATAACCGCGATCTCCCAACCATTTCAGGCCAGGAATCCATCGATATAGATCGATCGCTAGATCTACTCCAGGTAATAACTTGCCGATCGCTTCTGCGGCTTCACTACCCTGCCAACGTTGTGTCGGCTCGTCAGCATTTATCAACATCATCCCCTGCTGACAATCAGCCTCAGTCACACCAAATTCTGCCAGGGTTTGCTTGTCTTGCATCGGGATATATCGAAATAAATTGCCACGATCGATCTGCTCTAACTGCTGTACGAATGTCGCACACAGATTGCAGTTGCCATCATAAATTGCATAGTAAGACATTGGTGCTAACTGAGAAATGAAGATCGACTATAACTTTGCAGAAGTATCGAACGGTTTTTAGTTATTGTTTGTTCTATTATATCTAAATGGATATTGTTTTTCACTGATTTTGTTTGTCATTAAACATTTTTTGTTAAAATCATGCCCAATCGAAAATGCGATTGCTTGTAATACTCCGATCGATTCAGTTAAAACTACGCTAGATTGAAGTTGCGATCGATTAGGATTGCTATAGTATGCTCGATCGATAGTAAATATGGCAAATAAGAATTGATAGGCGTTGCTGAATTAATGTATGAAACGCACAAACAATTTTTGTAGGGGTAATGCCTCGTGCTTACCCCGCATCGATTCAGGGTACTCACAAGGGGCACCCCTACAAAAAATCATACCCATATTCAGCAACGCCAATTGATAAATGTGTGTAATTACCATAAAAATCTAAGTGGTGATTGACATAGGAGGCATTCTGTTGTTAAGGGTTAGACGACAATGAGGTTGGCGGTTGCTGATGAAATGACTTTGCCCTTCGACCGGATTTCTTTGGAAATGATTTACAGAGGACTTTATCATTTCTATATAGCTCATCACAAAGGTTTAGCGAACGACCCCATTAAATATTTTTCTGCTCCTGAAAATCAAGATCTAGGTGTTGTCAAAACTATCCGCAAACCCAATGTTAAGTTGATTATTGCCCCTTTTCCTGAACATAGGCATCCTGACGACCCATTTTTCTTTGAGCCGTCTCCTTAAACTCTCTTGACAGTTAGCTTACAGGCTTAACTTGTCACCGATGCGTCCAGACTTAACTTGATGTAAATAGAGACGATCTGTACGACAATAAATAAACGAACGGCTTGCTGACACACACGGCAATCGCCCGATCGCGACTATACGCTTTGCTTAAATTAAATGTATATAGCTCTAAATTGGTTAAAAGAACTCGTAGACTGCCAACTAGATCCGGAAGAGTTGGCGAAAACCCTTACGCTAGCTGGGTTTGAGGTAGAGTCGATCGAGGATCGCAGTACTTGGGCGGATGGGGTTATTGTCGGGCGCGTCTTGACGCGGATTCAACATCCCAATGCCGATAAATTAAGCGTCTGTACCGTCGATGTTGGCGGCGAGGAACCGCTGCAAATCGTTTGTGGTGCGGCGAATGTGCGTGAGGGGATTCATGTAGCCGTGGCGACTGTGGGGACTTATTTACCGAAAGTCGATCTCAAAATCAAACCTGCGATACTCCGGGGCGAAAAGTCCGAAGGGATGATTTGTTCGCTGTCGGAAGTTGGTTTGACGAAGGAATCGGAAGGGATTCATATCTTCGGCGAAGCGGAAGATCCGGCTACTCCAGCTATCGGTACCGATGTTCGATCGCTATTAGGATTGGATGATGTGATTCTCGATCTCTCCTCTACTGCAAATCGGGCAGATGCATTGAGTATGGTGGGCATCGCGCGCGAAGTCGCGGCATTAACTGGTGGCGCGTTGAAGTTACCGACAGTTGCGGCTAGCACGATTCCCCGTCAGCCGGAATTAACCGTTCAGGTACGCGAACCGCAAGCTTGTCCCGTTTATTCAGCGACGCTGATTCAGGGTGTCACCATCGCGCCATCGCCGGAATGGTTGCAACGTCGCTTGCAAGCGGCAGGAATTCGCCCGATTAACAATATTGTCGATGTAACTAATTACATCCTGCTGGAGTGGGGACAACCGTTACACGCCTTCGATGCGGATAAATTGCAAACCGTGAGTGGTAGTGCCGCGATTCAAATGGGCGTTCGGTATAGTGAGAAGCAAGGGGAAACCCTCAAGACGCTAGACGGACGAGAACGTCAACTGGTCGCCCAAAATCTCATAATTACGGCTAGCAATACTCCCGTCGCCCTCGCAGGTGTCATGGGAGGCGAAACTACTGAGGTATCTGAAGGTACTCAAAATATCGTCTTAGAAGCGGCGATTTTCGATTCGGTCGCGGTGCGAAAATCGGCACGCAGTCAGGGCGGAATGAGATCGGAAGCATCGACGCGCTACGAGCGGGGTGTGAACTTAGCCGAACTGGAAATCGCTACACAACGCGCGATCGAGCTAATCGTACAACTCTCTGGTGGTAAGATTATCGCTCAGGATGTCAGCGATCGTCGCCCCGATTTCTCGCAACAGCCTCGGACGATTAAACTGCGGTTGGAGCGGTTGAATAAAATTTTGGGTGCGATCGACGATGATGGTGAAGAAGGCGAAATTACTGCCGAAGATGTCGAACGCACGCTGACGGCGTTGGGTTGTCAGTTGACAGTAGCAGAAGAAGATGTCTGGAATGTCATCGTGCCCCCCTATCGCTATCGCGATTTGGAACGCGAAATCGATTTGATCGAAGAAGTCGCCAGATTGTATGGTTACGATCGCTTCCTCGATACGCTGCCAGCTGAATCAGCAGCGGGTTTTCTCTCCTTAGATGAGGAGTTAATGCGGATAATTCGGGCGGCTTTTCGAGCTGTCGGCTTGAATGAAGTGGTGCAATATTCTTATGCGATCGAGAAATTAAACGATGGTTCTCAAGTCGAAATTGTCAATCCGATGTTCGCCGAATATTCGACCTTGCGATCGGAATTAATCTCTGGTTTGATTCAAAGTTTCCAAACCAATCTCGCCCAAGGAAATGGCGAACTCCAAGGATTTGAAATCAGCAAAATCTTCGGACGCGACGAAGCTGGATTATTAGTCGAAGCCGATGTATTAGCGGGCATTATGGGCGGCGATCCCGAACAGGGGCGCTGGACGACTGGTGGGAAGTCACAACCGCTCTCCTGGTATGAAGCGAAAGGGATGCTCGAAAGCGTCTTCCAGAGCTTGAAATTGCCTGTAGAGTATCACTCCGATCGCTCCGATGCTAAACTCCATCCAGGGCGCACGGCATCCCTCTGGTTGAAGGGTCAGAAACTGGGTTATTTCGGACAACTGCACCCGCAACTCCGGCAGGAGAAGGATTTACCCGCTGCGGTGTATGTGTTCCAACTCAATCTCGATCCGATCCTTAATTACCTCGCCGCTGAGGAACAACTAGTCGCGGTATTTAAAAACTACTCTAGCTATCCACCATCCGATCGCGATATTGCGTTCTTTGTCTCGGTAGATGTCGCCGTCGCCGATATTCAAAAATCGATCGTCAAGGCTGGCGGTGAGTTATTGGAAGCTGTCGAAGTCTTCGATGAATATCGCGGTGAAAACGTCCCAGCAGGACAACGCAGTCTGGCAATTCGATCGATCTATCGCGCACTCGATCGCACTTTGGTAGATGCAGATGTGGAGCCATTACAGCAAAAGGTGCGCGATGCTCTAGTCGAGAAGTTTAATGTAACGCTACGAAGTTAACGGGAGTTCGGGTTAAAGATGTCCACTTAATGACTCCTAGCTTCGTTTCTGAACCGCCCTCAAACGAATTAGTTGCTCATAGCAAAAGTTCGTTTCAACGAACTAATCAATTGGGCAGTTCTCTGAAGAGAACTTTTGCTATTAGCCCGAACTTATAGTTCAGGGCGGTGCTTGAACGGAGCAGATCGATTTTCCTTATCCCGAACTCACGTTAAGATACATAGTCTGCGAGGCAGACTTTGCATCATAAGCAAAGACTTCAGTGTCTAGGCTACTATTATCCCGAACTCACGTAAGTTAAGGTTGTGTATTAAAAAATCCCCCTTTTTAAGGGGGATTCAACGGTGCGCTCTACTCTCTGGTAAATAGCAGATAATAAAGTCCCTTACTTACATAACGATGGGTGAGGTTGTTAACCGATATTTCGAGATTGCAATTGGGGTTGCTTTCCAGGTTGCACACAGGCTCGGCGAGATCTGTCGACGACCTGTCAGTTACTTTTTTTGAGCTGAGCTACTACCATTCCGGGCGATCGCGACTTGTAATGTTTGGAGCGCTTTGGCATATTGCGGATCGGCAGGAGTAGCTACTTTGCTACGATCTTTGACAAAAGTTTGGATTTGAGCCTTAGTTAACTTGACCTCAACATCTGGTTTGATCCCAGCATGATTGATATCTTTACCGCTAGGAGTATAGTACTTAGCGATCGTTACTGCCATCCCGGCACCGTCGCTCAACGGACGAACCGATTGCACCAAACCTTTCCCGAATGTCTTGGCACCTACAAGTTGAGCGCGTTTGTTATCCTGAAGGGCACCAGAAAGAATTTCACTAGCACTTGCCGAACCGCCATCAACGAGCACGACTACTGGTTTATTGGTAATCGCAGTATGGTTGGCTGACTGGGTTTCGCCGCCGCCTTGACGAGGAACGGTAGAGACAATTTTGCCATCATCGATAAACATCCGCGCGATATCGATCGCACCGTAGAGCAAGCCACCTGGATTCGATCGCAGATCGAGGATATAACCGTTAGCACCTTGACCTTCGAGTTTTTGAATCGCCGCACTCATTTCTGCTGAGGCATTAGCACTAAACTGTTTGAGTCGGATATAACCGATGCCATTCAATTCTTGCGGACGGTATTTAGCTTCGACTGGGTGAATCTCGATTTGTTGGCGCAGGAGGTTGAAATCTAATACCTGACGACCATCGCGGCGGATCGTTAATTTGACCGTGGTGCCTTCTTTCCCCCGAATCAATTGGACGGCTTTATTGACATCCATCCCTGTGGTACTTTTGCCGTCAATGCTGGTGATAATATCTTTAGATAGAATTCCTGCCTTAGCTGCTGGGGTATCTTCGATCGGGGCGATCACGATCAGTCGCTTGGTCTTTTCATCTTGGCTAAGTTGAATTCCGACCCCAATTAACTGACCGGAGGTTTCAACTTGAAGGTCCCGAAACTCTTTGGGATCCATGAAGCGGGTATAAGGATCGTTGAGGTTTTTGAGCATCAACCGAACGTTCTTATAGACCTCTTCCTTATTCTTGTAAGTTTTTTGGAGATATTGCTTGCGAATCGCCCGCCAATCTTTTTGATTGAATGTGCCATCGACATACTGGCGATCGATAATCTGCCACACTTCATCGATTACTTCCTTGGGACTATCCTTGAAGAACGCGACACCCTTGGGAAGATGAAGCCCCGCACCAGTAACTGCGACTGCTGTGAGCACTAATGCTGTGGCACCAATAACTAACCCGTGTTTTTCGATCTTCATGATTCTGTCTAAATTAGCAGGAAAGGGAAAAAGTGGCACGATCTTATCCCTAATTTAGCACATCTTATCGACTGACTAGGGGGATGGGTAAACTGCTCGCGATCGTACCGATCGACATAGTGTCACTCTATTATAACCTACGAGGATCGGTAGCTGGGTAGCGATCCCCATCACCATTAAATGATGACGGGGATCGGTTGCCCTTTATACTTCTGGTTCGACCCAGCGATCGTCAGCCTTAATTAGCGCGATCAGCTCAGTCACCCCATCAGCTTCCGGAACGCGCTTAATTTCATCGCGACCGCGATAGAGCGAGATATAGCCAGGAGTTTTACCCACATAACCGTAATCGGCATCGGCCATCTCACCAGGGCCATTGACGATACAACCCATCACCGCGATGTCGAGTCCGGTCAAGTGCTTGGTTGCCTCCCTAACTTGATGGAGGACTGTTTCGAGGTTAAACAGCGTGCGACCGCACGACGGACAAGCTACGTATTCCACCATCGTCTTCCGCAACCCCAGTGCTTGGAGGATGCTATAGCAGACGGGGATTTCTTTTTCGGGAGCTTCGGTGAGCGATACGCGCAATGTGTCGCCGATCCCTTCTGCTAATAATGTCGCGATCCCAGCGGTAGATTTGATCCGACCGTACTCGCCATCCCCAGCTTCAGTCACGCCGAGGTGAATCGGATAATCCATCCCTTCGGCATCCATGCGCTGTGCGAGCAAGCGGTATGCTGCCACCATCACCGGAACGCGGGAGGCTTTCATCGAGATAATCAGATTGTGAAAATCGAACGATCGACAGATCCGAATACATTCTAAGGCCGACTCGACCATGCCTTGAGGCGTGTCGCCGTAAGTAAATAGCATCCGTTCGGCAAGCGAACCATGATTGACCCCAATCCGCATCGCTTTGCCTCGATCGCGCAATGATACGATCAAGGGTTCGAGCATCTCTTTAATATGCTCGCCAATTTCGGCAAATTCAGCAGGTGTATATTCGGTGCGATCTGGTTTGGGTTTCTCAAATACATACAGTCCCGGATTGATCCGCACTTTATCGACATGCTTAGCAACTTCTAGGGCAATTTTCATCCCATTGTGATGCACGTCAGCAACTAGTGGGACGCGCTGATATGTATCGATCAGTTTTTGCTTGATTTCCGCTAAGGCTTTAGCATGTGCCATGCTCGGTACAGTAACGCGAACGATCTCGCAACCGATTTCGTGGAGACGGCGAATACCGGCGACTGCACCATCGATGTCGAGTGTATCTTCATTGATCATCGACTGGACGACAACTGGATTGTTGCCGCCGATAATGATGCTCCCTACGGCTACCGGACGTGTCTTCCGGCGATGGATCGTCGTATCGGTACCTAAGTTACTATAAGCGGTCTGAGCGGGTGCTGGCAGGGTCTGCATATACAAAAAACTGTGGGGATTTGGATGCAATTATCTCCTCTTCAGCTTGCCACAATTTGGCTCGATCGGGATGCTTGATTATTGTTGCCAGTCATTTTACTTGAGGAGTACTCTGGCGATCGCAAAGCCGATGCAACCACAGCCAATCGCAAAGATAACCGCAATCGAGCAGCGCGCTAACCAGGCAGTGCGACGACGACTGTGGTTGAGATTACTAGGCGCACCGCCCCTCAACCGCTGATTGTGCTCGGCTGCACGATTGGCAGCGGGCGTGCGACCTGGTGCTCGCGCCTCGATCTCGGCTAATCGGGCAATCAGCCGTACGTTATGATGCCGGATGCGTTCGATCTGACGGTGGTTATGTAAAATTTCGGCTTTGAGTTGGACGATATCTGACTCGGTACCAATCTTGTGGTTCGCAAGCTCTCGGGATGAGTTGGCTCGCTGTGACGGTGACGATCGCACTAAACTTTATCCTTGCTCGGGGTGGTTCGACTACACAATCTAAATTTATTTTAGTGTAGTCTGCTGAACAACCACCGCAAATGTCCAAGGTCGATCCGGATCTTCAAACTCAGCGGTGTAGATGCCACCAAGCGTCAGATAGCCTGTTAAGATAAGAGACGATCGTTGTAATGTGGTGTCTAGATTATCCAATCGAGATCCTGCCGATCGTGCTAAATTTTCATCCCCCGACCCCGTTAGTTCAGTAGTTGCTTGCAACCTGCCATTATGTCTAATCAACGTAGCTATTACCAGCCAAAATTTGTGCACGAAATGCAGTTGGGGTTGGTGGTTCATGGCGGACTCTCGTTGGCAATCTATACCCATGGTGTTTGCCAAGAATTTTATAATGCAGTTCGCGGTAGAGGCATCTATAAATTGGTCAAGGCATTGACCGATGCCGATTTAGTAGTGGATCTGATTTCCGGAAGTTCGGCAGGTGGTATCAATGGCATTTTATTAAGCTATGCAATTACAAATAGTAACGCGCGCGAATTGGTAGATTTTAGTGCCTTTGCTAGTATTTGGCGCAATAGTGGGGATCTGCTCGAGTCGATCCGCAAGCCTAGTTTATTTAAATTACAGACAGCAGAATCGATTGGAACTAACGAGAATTTTTATCAGCGGGGTGCAGTGGCAGTCTTGGCAAGAGGATGGGAGCATAAAATGCCCCGCCCGCCCCAGGAGTGGTATTCAGCTAGCAAAGAATTGGATCTGGCAATTGCTGGGACTAATTATCTGGGCAGAATCGATCGGACGTTAGATGAAACTGGCATCAATTTAGGGAGCAAGAATCATCGCACGTTATTTCATCTCAAGCACCGCCAAGGTCGAAAAGAACCATTCAATCCCAATTATAAAGATCCCGAGTTACCGCGATCGCCAGAGGATACTCATCAAGCTTTAGCAAAATTATGTCAGATTACGGCTGGCACACCGATGATTTTTCCATTGGTAGAAGTCGATGTCCGAGATCGTCAAAACTCGATCGATCGCCAGTTAACGATCTGGGGTAAATTGGAGCAACATTATTCACCGGATCCGGCACTAGAGCGGGGCAATAACAAATTATATTTTCTCGATGGTGGGCTATTAGATAACGCTCCATTTACTTGTGCGATCGATGCCACTCATTATCGGTTGCCGCATAAACCCGGCCAGCGCAAGCTATTTTATGTCGATCCCAATCCCGAACATTTAAACGAGCGCGTGCAGTTGAGCGGTAGTAAACAAGCCCGAACGAGCAGAATTTTACAAGCTACAGTATTATCGGTACCGATCTATCAGAGTATTACTAACGATCTGCGTACGATTCACGAACACAATCAAAAAGTTCGCCGCTATCAAACACTGATCGATCGAGCCGAAGCGGCCATCGACTCGCAGCAATTACTCGAAAGTGCCGATATCACTCAGTCTCAAATTTATTTGCGCGGTAGATTGTTTGATTTTCGCGATCGCAATTTACCATTATTACTACATTCAGATCTCAGCTCTCAAAACACTAATTACTCGACGATTCTAGAAAAGATTGAAGTTGTTTTAACTAATAAATTAGGGAATAAGCAAGATCGCAATCATTATCATAAATTACTCGCTCGATTTGAAGCACAAGTTGTCGATTTAGACGTAGAGTATAGCATTCGCAAGCATTTTTATCTAATCGATCGGATTGCTGAGTTACCAAAAAGAGCGATCGATAGTGAAACCTATCGACAACTCCAACACTTATCGATGCAACTAAGTTGCAATATCAAGTTGCTGGAGGTAGTTCGGGCTGGGATCCAGTTATTATTAAAAGATCGGTCTGTTAGTAATTACTTTTACTATTTGATCAATCAAGAACCAAACGATCGCCGACTCCGGGCACTAGTCTATGAATTGATTTTTCGACTGCACCGATTTTTACTAGATGAGCGGAGATTTAAGGAATTTATCCCCAATAAATCAGATGTAACAACACTCGAACCTATTACCGAGGAATTTTGGCAAAACCTGCCAGAATTTGCCGTCGCCAATAGTCAGACGCGGTGGTTATCGCAAACTCAAATTTCTAATATCTTCGCTCAAATCAAGCACCGAATTACCGATCTCCATCAAAGTAACGACCTCCATCGATCGATCTGGATGGATCGGCATTTGGAGTATGATAACGACGGCAATCGCAGTTTTCCCAGTATCTTAAAACAGATTTCTGCAGTAGCGGAAGCGGCGATCGGTCGCTCGACAAATCAGTATACAGATGAATTACTCCGACAGTGGCACGCTTTTGATGCGATCGATCGCGAGCTATATCCATTTGAATATCTGACTAGTTTGAGTGACAAAAAAATTATCAACCCGATTTGTATCAGCCCAGAAAATGCGCAATTAGGGATCGGACACGGTAAGAATACTCAAGAAAAACTCGGTGGAAATAAGCTGTACAATATCGGCGGGTTATTTAAAAAATCTTGGCGATCTAACGATCTCCTGTGGGGACGATTGGATGGATTGAATCGGATTATTGAAAGCATCGTTACACCCCGATCTGTCATGGCTTTTGCTAATTTCATCAGCCGCGAAGCCGCTAAAACAGATTGCAGTCCGGCACAATATCTAGATTGGTTGATTACCGAATCACTCCCGCATTTATCTGGTGTAGAACGTCAAAAAATCGCCCGACATCTCCAATATTTAGCACAACCAGAACTCCGAATCGATCGAGCGGAACTTAAACAGATCTTAGCCGATATCGTGCTAGCCGGACAGCATGAGATTTTGACTAGCGACGTTCACTCGATTGTCGAGGGTCTAGACGAACAACCTTCCTGGTGGCGACCTCCATTAAATAATCGACCTTCAACTCAAACTTCGCAGCCAACCAAAATTCTCCCTCAAGTCTCATCAGCACCGACATCAAATCCCCATACGATCGTGCGGATCGTTCATCAATCGCTTACCAATCTAGCAACTCAACAAAAGCATTTCTTTCGTAATCAATATCGAGTCGGCGTTGATAAATTATGGGAAAATATGCCCCTAGTTGCCTTGATCGGTTTGTGTACCAAGCTCGTGTTAACCCTACGGAACCTACTAGTTAAAGTATTTGTGACCGCTGCTGGCAATCCGACAACACGTCAACCACTTTATCATTGGCTCGATGGTCGGTTACAATCACTTTATTGGTGGCTGCAAGGGGGTACGATCTCGATCGGTACCATTCACCGCCGACCACGCATTATCTTGTTACAATTTTTAGGCGCGATCGCGACAATTAGTGGCTTTGTTTTAGCATTCTTATTATCACCGTTGTGGTTGTTATTCTCGCTTCCTGGCGCTGTAGGTTGCTGGTTTTTACAAACTGTCCGGCTCAAACGCATTACTGGTGCCAAGAATAGTCCATTTTTACCACAATCGCGAGAATAACTATGAATTATAATTTCTCAGTTGAACTCATCCAATAACCGATCGTCAACTACTTCAAATCCAACAGCCCTTGTTCTTTCAATTTAGGATTAAAGCGGATTTCGGTTTGAACGCCACGTTGTTTGAGTTGGGTGAGAATAGTTTCTTCGACTCGTCTGGCTACTTGTTTGAGTAGCTTGATTTGCGCGAGGCCATCGAGATCGGCAAAGCTAGCGCTTTCGGCTGCGGTCATGGCACAATTGGTAGCGATCGGATCTAACCAAATCGAGCTGTCTGTATCATTACCAATCGGGATGCTGCCATTTTCCGCAATCCAAACCGACTGAACTTCAGTGAGAAATGTCCGATTCGGCCGCTCGATCGTGGTAGCTTTGAGCCAATAACAAGATTCCGGTCGTCTTACCAAATGTTGCTTGAGACTCAGATAAATATCGCGGGAATAACCGACAAATTGCAAGATCTGTTGTGAATCGAAAATAGCATAAATACCGACCCGATTTTGCAATTCACTAGGTAGTTCTCCGGCATCGTTAATATATGGTAAAAACTCCAAGCTGTGGAGACTTGGAAGATCGTTAGGCGAGGACATATTTAGTAATTATTAGTTAGAAATCTTCTCGATTTTTTGATAAATCGCACACAAACGACTGGGTTGAAAAATCTTCGCCGCGAACATAAAATTAGGCGGTACGTTGATAATTAAATAATCTGGAGATTGATAATATTGTTCTAGTTCCGCAGGCATCCCTTTGGGCGTGCCCGGACTGTAAGGGACTGGCTGAAATAATAGTTCGGTAAATAGGATAGTTTGACACTGAGCTTGTTCGGCAACTTGTTGGATAAATTTTTCTCCAGTAAGTAATCCAAATAAAATCGTTTGTACTTGTGATTCGAGGGTAAAACTACCATCAAAGTTTTCAACTACTTTTATCTTCATAAACGAGTAGGTAGTTATCTATGTAATCTAAATTTTAATGACTAGCGATCGATTGTTAGTCACTGGGGGTAGCTGTTCTATTTGCAAATATTCGCACTGGCAGCTAGATCCGATCGACAGACAGCAGCTCGTCGGTTCGCTCGAACCGCTGTGTAAATTAAATTGCTCTGTTGTAAAACTTAGAAGGTGGGCATTACCCACCCTCACTCGCCACTATTTACTAAACCGTCGTAATATCCTTCTCTTTCTCCGCTAATACTTGCTCGATTTTTGCTCCGTATTTATCAGTTAGTTTCTGAATTTTATCTTGGATATCTTTAGATTCATCTTCGGAGATTTCGCTAGCTTTCTCTTGTTTTTTCACAAAATCGATCGCGTCGCGACGGATATTGCGAATCGAGACTTTGCCTTCTTCAGCGTATTTACCCGCTTGTTTGACAAATTCCTTGCGGCGTTCCCCAGTGAGTGGTGGAATATTTAAGCGAATGGTCGAACCATCGTTATTGGGAGTCAAGCCGATATCTGAGAGCGAAATCGCTTTCTCGATCGTACTCATGCTACCGCGATCGAATGGTTGAATCGTAATCGTGGTCGAATCGGGAGTACCGATATTTGCCAGCGATTTTAATGGGGTGGGAGTACCGTAATAATCGATCGTGATGCGATCGAGTAAACTCGTACTCGCCCGTCCCGTACGGATCGTATTAAACGCTCTTAAAACGGATTCAATCGCCTTCTGCATCCGATCTTCAACATCAGCAAACTTCACAAGAACCTCCTACAAATGTACCAATTGTTTCACCAGCAACTACGCGCTGGATATTTCCTCGCTCGAACAAGTCGAATACAATAATTGGAATATTATTCTCCCGACACATCGCAATTGCGGTACCATCCATCACCCGTAAGTCTTGATTGAGGACGTGACTAAAAGTCAGACTTTTAAATCGTTTCGCATCAGGATTGAGCTTAGGATCGGAGTCATATACCCCATCGACTTTGGTAGCCTTAAAAATTACATTAGCATCGATTTCAGCCGCTCGCAGTGCAGCAGCGGTATCGGTCGTAAAGAACGGATTACCAGAACCTGCGCCAAAAACCACTACGCGCCCTTTTTCAAGATGACGAATAGCCCGGCGGCGAATATACGGTTCGGCGACTTCTTGCATCGCAATTGCTGTTTGTACCCTAGTTGGCACTCCCTTCTGTTCTAGCGCATCTTGGAGGGTAATGGCATTCATTACAGTAGCAATCATGCCTACATAGTCAGCCGTCGCTCGATCCATCCCTTGTGCGGAAGCTTTCACACCCCGAAAAATATTGCCTCCACCAACGACGATGGCAACTTGAACGCCAGTAGCAACGACTTCTGATACTTCTTGCGCGATGGCTTGCACGATCGTGGGATCGATGCCGTAACCGAGATCGCCCATTAAGGCTTCCCCACTCAACTTGAGCAATACTCGCTGGTAAGTCGTCCCCATGCTATTTATCTTCTCAACTCCAATTTTCTCCCACTTACAATAGCAGTAAACGGCGATCGTTTTTCGAGAGGGAATAGGGAATAGGGGATAGGTGATAGGGAATAATGGCAGGTATTTCGATCTGATATTGGAGTCTTCCTGACGCGCATTGCGCGTTAAACTCTATTCACAAGCCACTATCTAATAGTCCCTAATCCCTATTCCCTACTTCATGGATTACTACATCGCGCCTGCTTTTCTCGATAAATTAGCCGTACATATCACCAAGAACTTCCTCGATCTGCCTGGGGTAAAAGTGCCGCTGATTTTGGGCGTACACGGGCGTAAAGGCGAGGGAAAAACTTTTCAGTGCGAATTAGTCTTCGATCGGATGCAGGTGGAAGCAATCCACATTTCGGCGGGAGAATTGGAGAGTCCCGATGCGGGTGATTCGGCGCGATTGATTCGGCTGCGGTATCGCGAAGCGGCGGAGATCGTCAAGGTACGCGGGCGAATGGCGGTACTGGTAATTAATGATATCGATGCTGGTGCGGGGAGATTCGACCAAGGTACCCAGTATACAGTCAATACCCAATTGGTCAACGCTACGCTGATGAATATTGCCGATAATCCAACTAACGTCCAGTTGCCTGGTAGTTATGATTCGACACCGTTACCTCGGATTCCGATTATTTTGACTGGGAACGATCTATCGACGCTTTACGCACCGTTGGTTCGCGATGGTCGGATGGAAAAGTTTTATTGGGTACCGACCCGCGAGGATAAAATCGGGATTGTCAGTGGTGTATTTGCACCGGATAATATTTCCCACCGTGAAATTGTCGGCTTAGTCGATCGATTTCCCGAGCAAGCAGTCGATTTTTTTGCTGCGATGCGCGCGCGGATTTATGACGAGCAAATTAGGGAATTTATTCACAAAGTTGGTTTGGAGCGACTATCGATCGAAGTTGTCAATCCTGTTAGCGGTATCAAGCCCACTTTTCCCAAGCCATATTTTACAATCGATCGCCTAGTTGAATTTGGTAATATTTTAGTACAGGAACAAAAATCTGTTTCTGAGAGTAGATTGGTCGAGGAATATAACCGAGTTAGATACGGTCATGCGCCTAAATCTTTGTAATTGAATTCAGTCTTTTAAGGCGAAGGACAGCCGGATCGGGGAACAATTAAAACCCCTACTGTTTGTTAGAAACTACCATATGCAAATTATTACTTACAGTCCGGCATATACGATCGTCCCCACCTATGAGTGTTTCAATCGGTGTAGCTACTGCAATTTTCGGGTCGAGCCTGGCGCAGACACATGGATGACAATCGATCGAGCCACTCAAATTCTCACCGCACTTCAGGGTAAAAATATCTCTGAAATCTTGATTTTGAGTGGTGAAGTTCATTCCCAATCTTCCCGTCGCCAAGCTTGGATCGATCGGATTTACGATCTGTGTAATCTCGCCCTAGATCTGGGCTTTTTACCACATACTAATGCTGGCCGTCTGAGCTTCATTGAAATGAAGAAATTAGCAGAAGTTAATGTTTCAATGGGTTTGATGTTAGAAGCTCTCGCTCCAGAATTACTCCAAAGCGTTCATCGTCATGCACCGAGTAAATTACCTGCAATTAGACTCGAACAACTCAATTGGGCTGGCGAACTAAAAATTCCCTTTACGACGGGTTTGCTCTTAGGCATCGGTGAAGCTGAAACCGATTGGGAAATTAGTTTGCAAGCGATCGCCGATATTCACGATCGCTGGGGAAACATTCAGGAAGTTATTCTACAACCATATAGTCCTGGCTCTCAGGAGAGTTTCGCTGAATTGGGTTTCGATATCCAGAAGTTACCTCAAGTAATTCAGTCAGCTAGACAGATATTACCCGCAGATATTACGATTCAAATACCACCTAATTTAATCCCTAATCCAGAGTTACTGTTAGCTTGCCTGACAGCGGGGGTAAGAGATTTGGGTGGAGTCGTACCCAAGGATGAAGTAAATCCTGACTATCATCATTTGCAGTTATCCGAATTGACTGCATTATTAGCTAACGCTGGTTGGACATTACAGCCGAGATTACCAGTATACCCACAGTATGAAAGTTTGTTGAGCGATCGATTGCGAGCTTGCGTGCGGAAAAAAGATCGATTCACGATCGAGATCTTGTGAATAAATATACACCCGATCGCTTTACTAATATTAACTTCGATCGTAGGGTAACCTAATTTTATCTTTTATTCAGCAGGCACTAATTGTCAATATTGTAATTAATGTAAAATTCCTTTGGGCTAGGAAAAGTTTCCAAAATATCATCCATGCTACTCAATTCAAATAACATTTTGATTTGCCGATCGATCGAACAAATAGATAATTGACTGTTGACTTCCCGCACCTTTTGAGAAGCCAATACCAAAGAGGCTAATCCAGAACTATCCATAAAAGTCAGATTTTGACAATCCAATAGCACATTACTAAAACCAGCATTAGCCATTTCAATAATCTCTCGCCGCAATTGGCTACAGTTAGTTACATCCAAAACACCAATAGGTTGAATCACTTTGACAGGAGCAGCCAGACAAGTCACCGTTCCTGTCGCTAGTTGGAATTGTGCTGTCATAGGTTGCAAAGACGATTCCATCGCTCGTTCGAGTTCTTGGGCGTACTGAGTTATCATCATTGTCTGTTTTTCTAAGCGGATAGAGATCGCCTCACGCAGCTCTCCAGGTGTAAATGGTTTGGTGAGATAGTCATCTGCGCCTAAAGACATACCTTTGCGAAAATCGGCTTTAGTCGCATTAGCAGACAGAAAGATAAACGGAATTTTGAGCGTGTCGGGATCTTGACGTAGCGCAACTAGCACATTGTAGCCATCGAGTTCGGGCATCATGACATCGCAAATAATTAAGTCGGGATGATGCTCTTGCGCTAATTGCACGCCAATTTTGCCATTTTCGGCTGTTAAGACATCAAAGCCTTCTAATTCTAAAATTTCTTGAATGTTTTCGCGAATTTTGGTATCGTCTTCGATCGCTAAGATAGTAGTCATCTTGAATTATGAGGTAGGTATAGGGGATGGGTGGTAGTGCTTGACGATCGATATTTACATCTATAGATTTTTAATAGTTTAAGATTCAATCTGCATTGCATCAATTGCTTTACAGATCTGTTTGGGTGTAAATGGCTTGGTCAAATAATCATTCGCACCTAATTTCAAACCTTTTTCGCGATCTTCATCTGTAGATTTTGCAGATAAAAAGATAAAGGGAGTTTTGATGGTGGATGGATTTTGGCGGAGCGAAGAGATCACGCCATAGCCATCGAGTTCTGGCATCATTACATCACAAATTATCAAATTAGGTTGCTGCTCGATTGCAAGTTTTAAGCCAATTTTACCGTTTTCAGCAGTTAGGACATCAAAATCTTCCATTTCTAAAATTTCTTGGAGATTTTCGCGAACGTCATGTTCGTCTTCGATTACTAAAATAGTTGTCATAAAGTTAGGGAATAGGGGGAAATAGTGATTCTAGCTTTAATTTAGAGGTAAATTGACAATGAATGTCGTACCAACATCGAGTTCACTAGTAAGATCGATCGTGCCACCATGTAGATCCACACATCGCTTGACAATGGACAAACCTAAGCCAGTGCCAGGAATATTATTGACGTTGTTACCGCGATGGAAGGATTGAAATAAACGAACTCGATCTTCATCGGAAATTCCAATCCCGCGATCGGCAATTTTGAAGATAACTGTGTCACTGGCAAATATAATATCAAACCGAACTTGGTTATCTCCTATTGTGTATTTAATGGCATTGGAGAGCAAGTTAGTCAGGATTTGACGGACTAATTTTATGTCCATAAACACTAAAAACTCTTCCCCGAGATTGCTAATGGCATTAGTATGATTAATAGTCAGGTTAAAGCGACCTTTTGCATTGCTACTAATTTCGAGTTCTTCGATGAGTTCGTGACAAAAAGCGATCGGATCGAATGACGATCGCTTACACTCTAGTTTGCCCGCATCTGTTTGATAAATTAATAGAATATCCTCTAATAACGTTGTCATATGCTTGACAGCAGATTGAATCCGCTGCCAATGCTTGAGCTTTTTGGGTCGATCGAGTTTATGGTCGTAGTCTTCAAGCAATCCCGTCGATGAGGAGATGATTCCTAAAGGTGTCCGAAATTCATGAGAAGCCGTAGTAATAAAGCGAGTTTTTAACTCGCTTAGTTCCTTTTCCTGAATTAAGGCTTTACGAATTTCGATCTTCTGTTTGGCCAGCTTATCGGCCAATCTTTTGGCATCTTTGAGCGAAGTACTTTGGGCTTGAAGTAAAAACAAGAAATCAGCAACCGGATCGTGAAGGGCAAAGTCAGATAGTTTGAGCTTGAAATCAGCCATTGTATTAGTATCGGTGATCCACGGCGATCCCAGAAACAGAATAACCTCTTCATAATCAACGTATACTATTTGTCCCTTGAGTAGCATTCCATTTTTAAGTGATTCTAACAAGAATAGCGATCTGGGATAGGCACGAATAGCATCAAAATCAGTGACTACATTGGGGCGTTTAATCTCAAAATGTTGTTGAAATTTTTTATAGCTTAAAATTTCAGGATATAAACGCTTGATTACAGGTCCGATATGAATAATTTCCAAGTTGCGGTTTAAAACCAGGTAAAATGGAAAAATCGTCGCAAAGAAATCAGGGAGTGGTGAAAACTCTGGTGTCGATACATATTCAGCAATGGAGATATTTTCGGGAAAACTCATTGTGGTATAACCTGTCTGGAACCGCTAGTAAGACAATAGTGAGGTGAAGTTTAGATTAGTTGTGATTGCTATGAAGCAAGTGTTTGAATGGACATTTTGGTTGATGACCGATCGATAATTCCTGATGGTCGTTACCTCGCTCTTTGCTGTTGGTAAGCTGAATATCAACATCAGTATCGAATTTTTCTCCCAAACCTTTGAGCATTCCTACCACCATTGGTGTCAAGCCAGGGCGCTCTGAATAGTAATGTAGTTTCAGTGACTCCTGTTCTAGATCGGAGCAGAGGAAACTAGGTGGTTGCAGTTCGGGGAAACTCAAGCCCACACGGGCATGAAGATTGTCCAGATTTTGCAGAAATTCAGGTAAATTATCACCTGCCATTTCCATCAGCGATCCAAACCCTTCAGCGGCAGTAAAGAGCAACCAATATTTGCCAAATGCTTCTAAAATATCTGTTGCTGGCATTTCCATGACGGCACTAGCAGCATCGACGAGTCGATACGTGATGTCATCGGGATAGGAATCCATGCTAATAAAAGCTTCGATCTCCACTTCTGCCTCGGATTTTATTTCCTCCCAGGTTTCTTCACCATATTGGCTGCAAACCATATCTTCTAAGCCTTTATTTACTAATCCAAACATCAGTAATTGCTCCTTGTGGAAAGTGGATGGGTCGGAGTGTGGATGGGTCGGAGTGTGAGAGTGTTGATGTGCGAACGCTTTCGTCTACCCATTCACCAATCCACCAACTTACATTCCTATTTAGAGTACCCACATTCGGCAGCTAGATTAGTGCATTATTTCTGTTTCTATCGATCGTAAATCGATCTCAACTCCTATCCACCCATCCACTCATCCACCCCTCTACTCTGCTACCATACTCATCAGCGCAATTAGCTCGGCGTTGTAATCGATCGCGTATTCATTGGTAGCGTAAGATTTTTCGTCATCTAGATAGCTGAGTATGCCGCGATGTTTGGGTGCAATTTCATCTTGAGCATCATGATTAGCACCACCCACTAGTAATCCAGGAATAGCGATTTTACGGGCGCGAGCAAAAATATGATTGACATGTCGAACTGGATGCGTACCGATGCCAGTGACAAATGTTTGGTTAAATGGGTTGCGCCCGAGTAGATAATCGATTTGATCGATCGCGGCTTGGCGGTAGGCAGGCCCATCGGTCATTCGATAAGCTAATATTAGCGTCAGCCCCTCTGTAGCTATCATCTTGTTCGATCCCCAGATAAACCGCTGATTTGCCAAATGATAGCCACTAGTTGAGACTTTTTTAACGAGTGCATCCGCTCGGTTGAGGATTTGTTGGGCGATCTGTGCTGTAATCCGCTCGGAGCCAGGAGTATAGATCTCACTTAGATAGTTCGCGATTCCCAGAGCTGAAGGATCTTTCCACTCAAATAGGGTGTAGTCAAACTTAGGTAATTGTTGAAGGAAGTATCGATCGAATTGGCTCTCTTTAGTAGTAATAAATAGCTCTGCTGCTGCCCACAGGCGATCGTCTGTATCGATTTTCAGACTGGGTTCGATATCGATGGGGGATGCTAGATATTTCCCCGAACCGCTATCGTCACCATCTACCCAATCAACTTTCATCTTTGGTTGGGTTTGAAGGTATTCCCACGCCTGTCTAGATGCTTTGAGATAGATAGCCGATTGTTGAGGCTGTATGGGAGCGTATACTCGTGCGGCGATCGCCATTGCTGCGGCAAATTTCGCTGTTTCAGGAGTAGAAATACCATAGATAAAGCGGGTTTGAGTATCTTCATCCGGCGCAACGATCTGCGGCCATTTTTTACCAGATAGTTTACGATAAATCGCCCCATCCGATCGCTGCATGGAGAGCATCCAATCCAATCCCACCCGCATTTCATCGAGTAAGTCGGGGATACCGTTACCGCTTTCGGGGATGGTTAATTGGCGATCGGGAAATGCTTTGGGGTTATGCTCGTATAGACTCAATAGTCGCCCAGTGGTAACGGCTGTGGTGCTGACATATTTGCCATAATCCCCTGCATCGTGCCAGCCGCCTGTGGCTGGAATTGTTTTACCAGCTCGACTTGTGGGATCTTGGTGGGCGATCGCACCATCCCGCAGATGACAAGGTGCGTGGCGAATTTCGGTAACGCGATCGTCGATCGCGACTCCACAGCGTTGGAGGTAATAGGAGCGGAGGAGTTTAATTATTGGTTCTTGATAGACATTGGATGCGATCGCAAATGGATAAGACTCGATCGATCCCACTCTGAGGAAGTAATTCCCAGGTCGATCGATCTGGCTAAAGTCAATAGTTTGCAATCGATCGTTACTATCTCGATCGCGCACTGACTGACTGGGGATAATGACTTGTACCGTCTGTTTGGTGCTGCTATTTACCAACTCAATTTGTTGCTGTGCTGTGTTGCTATTGACTAACAGGGCAACTTTCGGGCTAGTGGGTAAATAACCAACCTGATTGACTACGATTTTGGCTGATGAGGTGGCATGTAATTGAATCCAATTTCCGCTAATAATGATGAGGAAAAAGGCACTGACGAGGATAATGAATAGACGATGTGCTCTATATATCACGATCGGGCGGTCTCAAAGTAGGGTCGATCGCCTAAATTACCGCTTTAATTTTGGTAGTAGGGATGTAATAATAGTATGCCCACCGAAGTCTCGATCGAAGGCACTATTTGAGGATGTCTTGACTGAATCATCTCTAAATAACTAGCAACCGAGAGCACCGATCGCCATTTAATAAGATTAATAATCGAGATTATTGGTACTAAATAGCTACCGAGCAATCTCTATTAAAATTTAGTATTTTCAATTACTTAAATAATGAAATTTTGTCGATCGTCTATATAGGAAACATTACCGAAAACTTACGATTAAATTCATGCTTTGTTACCAATTTTTAAAAATTGCCAAAGGCCTTTAAATTCAAAGGAAATAAATCAGACTTAGAACAGATGATCGGCAATGCCGTTCCTGTTAAGCTTGCAGAGTACGTCGCTCGTTGTATTCTTGAATATACCGTAGATAGCTCTGTAAATATGGTAAGTCCTCTCTCAAATATTCAGTTAAAACTATTTGAGAATATAGCTATATGTAGCAATTCTAAATGATTGATGAGATTTATTCAATCGAGCTATTGCCTTCGGTACGTTACAATCGCCATACTCATAAGTATGGCGTACCGTCTTTGTGCGTAAATTGCCACTTACCCGCTACTAGTGTTGCTTGAAGGTCGTCATCTGGATAAGTCCCTTTATCTCTTGGTGTTCTGTCCCCAATTTCGAGATATACAACCTCTTCTTCCGTCTCATTAATCAGGTTGTGAGCGTTGCCAGTACCCGATTTAAAGCCCGCACACATACCTGGAGCTAGTTGAGTGCGACCTGCATCGGTTTGTAATATGGGGTACCCTTCCAAGACATAGATAAACTCATCTTGTTTAGAATGAGCGTGGCGCAGTGCAGAGACTGCCTTCGGCGCTAGACGGGTGAGATTGACTCCAAAGTTTGTCAATCCAAATAAGTCGCCGAGTGGGTGCTTTACCCGCCCTGACATCCGCGATGCAAATGGCTCGGGATAGTTTGAGGGCTTAATGCGTGGGGGTGCGTCTTTGGCATCGATCGCGATTGGATTGAGTTCTTCCAGCATAAAAATAGCGATTAGACTAGGATTATTTGGTGTTGCTGATATTAGGGATGATTTACTGTTTTTGTAATTAACCGAACATCTCCCACTCTCCCCTTCCTCTTTTTCATCCCCCAATTTAACAACGCCGATTATTTCATGTTCCGCACGACTCGCCGACTCAGATAGAAATGCCCAGTGGGGTAGGCGCATGAGGCTTACCCCTAAACATTATCCCCAGCAGCAATGCCCCAAATTGAAGCTTAAACTATCGACTATTGCATCGTGACTGTTGATGGCAGACGATTGAATGCCAATCGTTCGTTTTGCACCTCGACAAACACCGTATCGCCTTCTTTGAAGTCGCCCCGCAAAATGCCTTTGGCGAGAATTGTTTCCAACTCTTTTTGGATCGTCCGTTTGAGTGGACGGGCACCGTAGACGGGATCGTAACCGACATTTGCCAGGAAATCGAGCGCAGATTCGGCCAATTTGAGTGACAACTTGCGATCGACCAACCGTTTTTCGAGCCGAGCGACTTGGATTTTGACGATATCTCGCAATTGGTCTTTTTTGAGACTGTGGAAGATGATCGTATCATCGATCCGATTAAGAAATTCAGGCCGGAAACTATGGCTGAGCGCATCTAATACCCGAGTTTTCATCTCGATATATTTGGAGTCATCACCAGCTAGATCCAGAATATATTGCGACCCAATATTACTGGTCATAATAATTACGGTATTCTTGAAATCTACCGTCCGACCTTGAGAATCTGTCACGCGTCCGTCGTCGAGGACTTGCAGCAAGACATTAAACACATCGGGATGTGCTTTCTCGATTTCATCAAATAAGATCGTCGCATAGGGACGACGGCGAATGCTTTCGGTAAGTTGTCCGCCTTCTTCATAACCGACATAACCTGGAGGTGCACCAATCAAGCGAGAGACAGCATGTTTTTCCATGTATTCGGACATATCGATCCGAATCAGTGCATCCTCAGCATCAAAGAGATAATTAGCTAGCGTTTTTGCTAATTCAGTTTTCCCCACCCCAGTCGGGCCGAGGAAGATGAAACTCGCAATCGGACGGTTGGGATCGGACAACCCCGCGCGCGAACGTTGAATCGCCTCGGCGACGGCGGTGACGGCTTCTTCTTGCCCGATTACCCGCTTGTGCAGTTCGTCTTCGAGGTAGAGGAGTTTTTCCCGCTCGGTGGCGACTAATTTTGTCAGAGGGATACCCGTCCACTTAGAGATAATTTCGGCGATGTCAGCTTCGGTCACTTCTTCGCGCAGCAGGGATTTACCCGTGGTTTGGGATTGGGCGAGTTTGACTTCGGCGGTTTCGAGTTTGCGGTGAAGTTCGATCGATTTGCCGTATTTGAGTTCGGCTGCGCGATTGAGGTCGTAGTCGCGTTCGGCTTGTTGGATTTCGATATTGACTTTATCGATTTCTTCTTTAATGGTTTGGATATCGGTGATGATATCTTTTTCCGATTGCCATTGGGCGGTAAGCGCGCGTTGGTCTTCTTTGAGATCTCCCAGTTCTTTTTCGATTTTCTGGAGCCGTTCGCGGGCGGCGGTAGAGGTGTCTTTATTGACCGATAACCGTTCCATTTCTAATTGGAGGACTTTCCGATCGATCTCATCCAATTCTTCGGGTTTGGAAGTGATTTCCATCTTCAGTCGGGCGGCAGCTTCATCCATTAAATCAATCGCTTTATCCGGCAAGAATCGATCGCTGATATACCGTGTAGATAGGGTTGCTGCTGCCACTAACGCGTTATCGGAGATCTTCACACCGTGGTGGACTTCATACCGCTCTTTTAAACCGCGCAAGATTGAAATCGTATCTTCGACACTCGGTTGATCGACATATACTTGTTGAAACCGTCGTTCTAGAGCAGCATCTTTTTCGATATACTTGCGATATTCATCGAGCGTGGTCGCACCGATACAGCGCAGCTCGCCCCGTGCCATCATCGGCTTGAGCAAGTTTCCGGCATCCATTGCCCCCTGAGTCGCACCAGCACCAACGACTGTGTGAATTTCGTCGATAAATAAGATGATTTGTCCTTGAGATTCGGTAACTTCTTTGAGGACGGCTTTGAGTCTTTCTTCAAATTCGCCGCGATATTTTGCGCCAGCAATTAGGGCACCCATATCGAGCGAAATTAACTGCCGATCCTTGAGCGATTGTGGTACGTCGCCACTAATGATTCGCTGGGCTAATCCTTCGGCGATCGCAGTTTTACCGACACCAGGTTCGCCGATGAGAACGGGATTATTTTTAGTCCGGCGCGATAAGATTTGGATCGTCCGCCGAATCTCATCATCGCGACCGATGACTGGATCGAGTTTACCCCGACGCGCAAATTCTGTGAGATCGCGTCCATATTTGGAGAGCGATTCATACTTACCTTCAGGGTTTTGATCGCTCACTTTTTGACTACCACGAATTTGGGTTACGATCGTTTTTAATTTACTTTCTTCTAACTTGAACTCTGCAAAAAACTGCTTGCCGAAATGGTCGTCTTGGGGGTAAGCTAGAACGAGATGTTCGATCGAAATAAAATCATCACCATAATCTTTGCGAAATTTATCTGCTCGATCGAGTAATGTATCGATACTGCGTCCTAAATACACGGAGCTAATCGGCCCCGAAATCTTGGGTTGTTTATCGATATAATTGTCCAACCCTTGTCTGAATTGAGCTAGATTTACCCCAGCCTTACTGAGGATACTCGTTGCTAAGCCATCTTGCTCGACCAGTGCTTTGAGCAAATGCTCTGACTCCATCTGCTGGTGCTGTGAAGCTTTGGCAATATCTAAGGTTTGGGTAACGGCTTGCCAAGCTTTTTCGGTAAATTGCTGGGGATTGTTTGGTTGCATAATGCGACTAGGAATAAGCTTTTTATATAAGTAGCGCTAGTGACAATCTCCGATCGCTGCTGGGTGGGGAATCCATCGATCGCGCTACATTTTTATTGTAATCAGTTTGGGTAGCTCCCTTGGATCGGTATTTACGACACATTAGCTAAAAGTGCCCAACGACGAGAACCTTTGCAAGATTTAGAGAGCATAGGCGTTGCTGGATTAAGATATGATTTGGCGATCGAGAGGTAATCTGTGCCGTCGATCGCCAGAACTAACTGAATTAGGAGTTGGTACTTCACCAAATTTAAGATAATGAATTAACAATCTAATAGAATGCTTTAGCATTTGTTCGCACTTAGAATAACATAATGTTTTTCTTTTTAATCGAGCTAAGTAATGTCTGAGCCTAGTGTTTTCACCCTCAACTCTTGTCATATAAGTTTTACTCACGATTTGGTCACCATCTGGAATAAATATTGGATAGACCCTCCACCCATCCGTCACATAAAAATAACATTTCCATGTACTTACCAAATTCTCCCATAGCGGTCTAAATGTCTTAGCACTGTGGTCGCCTAATACCCATCCTAAAATACCCATCTGAAAGTGATTTACTGCCGTCCAGAGCCAGATCTTGTTTTTTTTGAGCCAACAAACGTCTCTAACTCATCCAACTCACCAACTTCTGGTATTTGGTCTGAATTATAGTAATCTGGGAGATTTCCCCCTACTTGCTTCACCCAGTCCATGACAGTTGTATTATGCACACCCATTACTCTTTCTATTGCTCGAAATCCCATCCCATTAACATACATTGACAAACATTTCTGCTTGATTTGTGGTGAATATCCTCTGTGTGCTTCATAACAATCTATAAATTGCCGTCCGCAGTCTTTACAAATATGGTTCTGCTTTCCCTTTATTCGCCCATTTTTATTGATATTGGACGATCTACATTCAGGACATTCCATTTAGATATTTGCTCTTGTTACTTCTCTCGATCGCCTTAGATCATATCCTAATCCAGCAACGCCAGAGAGCATAAAATCCAGATACGAGCTAGATTTTGCACGACCGCTTAGTGGCGCGCAAGCTTCGAATGCGACCTGAACTGGTCATTTAGTCCGTGGAGCCTTTTCCACTAGAGAATTCACACCCTCTACCCCTGTGTAAAAGACTTAATTGAAGTCCGGTCACGGTCGAGTAAGTAATGAAACAACCAGAGTGCAGACCACAAAAGTAATCGATACGGCTAGCCTAAAGCGGTATCGAAGCTAAGGGGAGTTTTCTCATAATGAATTAACGTGAACTGTCGTTAAACTACGCGACACCTACCCGACAATAACCTGTCGCGTCACGTCTAACCACCTTTAACAAATCTATACATAGAGAAGTGCGAGTCAGAAAGGCAGTTTAACGCTGTCCGAGTATCTGTAAACTAGGAGCGTAGTGAAGGGAAACTGTGCGCCGTGGTACGCACTGATTGAATTGCCAACTCAGTTGGCTGGAGTTCAGGGTAACTGACTCCAAGGCGAACAACTTACCTAAACCCGAAAGGGCAAGGGGACAAGAGCATGTTCGTAAAGCGGAGAATAACAGAAAACGTGTATGTTATGGCTCTGCAACGCCTGAACGATATGGTTAAAGCTAAACTGCCTGAACCCCAATATCCAGAGGTGGAACTGCACATCCTTCGGTATCACGTTTGTACACCGATGTCACTGGTAGCCATTAATTCAACTTTCGTTAATGGTACACCCTGACCAGTGAGCAATAAGTAATGAACTTATTCAAGGATATGAGTAGGAACCTAAGTCGTTCTTTATACGTTCATCAGTGACGGAACATGGGATTGCCTAAGGGACGCGAGTCCTATGGTGACGGAGTTCTAATAGTAGTCGTGGGAGTAACGCCCCACCAGGGCAAACGGGAGAGCCGTTTACATGGCGAAGTAGAACAGGTAATAAAGATGAAACAGAAATCGAGAGGTACGCGAGATGCGAACAGCCGAAACGATACTGAACATCATACGTGAACGCGGACAACGTGGGTTGCCAGTAGAAGATTTGTATCGACTGCTATATCACCCAGATTTGTACTTACGCGCCTACGCCAAGCTGAACAGCAACACAGGTGCAATGACACCCGGTGCTACAAAGGAAACGGTAGATGGAATGTCCCTGGAGAAAATTAATACCATCATTGAGGCTCTGAGATCTGAGCGTTATAGATGGACACCAGCGCGACGTACCTATATCCCGAAGAAAAACGGTAAATTACGACCCCTTGGTATGCCCTCTTGGTCTGATAAATTACTTCAAGAAGTAATTCGTTCGATACTAGAAGCTTACTATGAACCGCAATTTAGCGAACATTCTCACGGTTTCCGACCAAAGCGTGGATGTCACACAGCCTTGAAAGAAATTACCCAAAAAGGTCGAGCTACAAAGTGGTTTATCGAAGGAGATATTAGTGCGTGTTTTGACAGAATAGACCATACTATTCTGGTGGAAATACTACAAGATAAAATCCACGACAATCGCTTTATCCGACTAATTAAGGGTTTGCTTGATGCAGGCTACTTGGAAAACTGGAAATACAACTCCACATATAGCGGAGTTCCGCAGGGTGCAGTGGTAAGCCCAATACTTTCCAATTTGGTACTAGACAAACTGGACAAATACGTCGAATGCGAACTAATACCAGCATACACACGAGGTCTTAGAAGGATTGTTTACCCTCCGTACAGAGACTTAACTAAGGCTGCATCAATTGCCCGAAAAGCTGGAAAACTGGAAGCAGCACGGAAGCTGAACCAACAGGCACAGTCAATTCCGTCCCGTGACCCCAATGACCCAAACTTTCGTCGCCTTTGGTACACAAGGTATGCCGATGATTTCTTGTTAGGAGTAGTTGGTTCAAAATCTGAAGCTGTGGAAATCAAACAGAAAATCGCCACGTTTTTACGTGATGAGTTAAAACTGGAACTCAGTGATGAAAAGACCCTCATCAGCCATGCAAGGGATGAGGCTGCTAAATTCCTGGGGTACGAAATTCACATCCTACATGCCGATGATAAACATGACCATCGTGGTCAAAGATGTATCAACGGTAGCGTGGGGCTAAGGGTGCCCAAAAGCGTTATTAAAGACCATTGTCTTAAATACATGCGCTCTGGAAAACCAATACACCTGACACAAAGGGTCAACGATGATGCCTACAGCATAGTTAGCCAATATCAAGCGGAGTATCGAGGAGTAGTCCAATACTACCGTATGGCTTATAACCTCCACACGCTATCCTTACTTAAACGAGTTACAGAGCTTTCCCTCGTAAAAACTTTGGCAAAGAAGTTTAAAACCACTTGCCAGAAAATTTACAAGCGATATCGTGCAACCATTGATACAAAGGATGGCACTTATCGGGTGCTACAAGTAACAGTGGAACGTGATGGAAAATTACCTCTGAAAACTTATTTTGGTGGAGTTTCTTTGCAGTGGAACAAGTGGGTCGAAATTGATGATAATCAGGCAAATCATATCTGGAACGGACGTAGTGAAGTCGTTCAACGCCTTTTAGCCCAAGAATGTGAAATTTGTGGAGCAACGGACAATATTGAAGTCCATCATATTCGCAAATTAGCAGATATTAAGCAACAAGGATGCAAAGAACGTCCAGAATGGATGAAGAAAATGTCGGCACGTAGACGTAAAACTTTAGTAGTTTGCCGTCAATGCCACGAGAAAATTCAATATGGTCGCTACGATGGTGAAGCCTTCAAACGTAAAAATTACCGGAAAGCTACGTGATACGGAAACGGTCATGCGTAGTTTGGAGGGGGGTGGTTGGAAAAGTACCAGTAATGGTAACTCGCTGGCTACCTACCCTACTTCACGCTACGTTTGTGCGGTTCGTTGATTGAAACCAAGTCTGATAGGACTTAGGAGGAAAATCGTCTCTACACCGCCTTGAGTGAAAACTCAGAAATATAGTAGAGATAACTTCAGTTTAGTGTGAGTGCGTCGAACCCAAATTTGACAAGTCTCACCCGCTAGGAATGGCGTGATGCTAAAACTGCCCACATGGATGGAGAATAAACTCTAAAAGTGAAGCTGGGAGCAGAACGAGGATAACAAACCTGAGATGGGGGCAACTCGGATAGGTAAGTAGTCATGGTTAAACACTAGTTGAACTCTCGGAAAAAGCGTCTGAGCGTGACCGACCGAACTCAAGGTCGGACAACGACACAAGATAACACTTAAAAAGTGTGAAAAGACCCGCATTATGTTGAACGCCATAAATGCAATTCTGGGGAATCGTGGGCGAAATGAGAGAACCTAAAACTACAAAATAACTGAACTGAGGAACGAATAAAACGACTCTTTTAACCTTCAGCTAGAGGAATTAATTCTGGAGCGGTGGACTCCTTAAATAAGGGTTAGCAGGTAGAGTTGGTAAGATGTACTCGAAAATTCAACAAATAAGGACTGTTGGACAACTGGGTACGGTTTACACAGAAAATGTTCAAATGCGTAGAGAATGTTATGACAACGGAGTTAAATCTAGTTGATAAATGGCTGTTTTGTTTGTACTAATAGTTCGATAAATTCCGCGATCGAGAGCTGCGTTAAATCTCGCTCTGTTAACTTATGATTTAAATATTTACCAGCGATCGCACCAGATTTAAGTCGATCGAGATAATCGCTCGATCGTTGATAGGTTATTGGATGAATTAATACTCGATAATCTTGCATGTGGGAGTTAATTTTACTGTTGTGCTGGCTCTAGCCGAATGAGTTGACCGTCAGATTCGTCAGTCAAAATATACAATAACTCATCGGGGCCTTGACGGACATCTCTAACCCTCGCACCAATTGAGATCTTCTCTTGGTTGACGACTTTACCATTGGCATCTAGCTCGATTCTTCGCAACGTTTGCTCGACCAAACCACCTGCAAAGAGATTTTTTTGCCATTGCGGAAATCGCTTCCCATTGTACGCTGTCAAACCTGAAGGGGCGATCGAAGGTGTCCAAACTGCTTTGGGATCTTCCATGCCTGGTAATGATTTATTCGGTGAAATATCTTGATTAGGGAATTCGTACTCTTTACTGTATGTAGCCAGCGGCCAGCCGTAGTTTTTACCTTTTTGAACCAGGTTGAGTTCGTCACCGCCTTTCGATCCGTGTTCTGTCGCCCAAACTCTTTTGGTAACTGGGTCGAAGGTCATGCCTTGAATATTCCGATGTCCGTAGCTCCAGATTGCTGGGTTGGTACTCGCATCTTTGACGAAGGGATTATCGCGGGGAATCGAACCATCATTTTTGAGTCGGAGGACTTTACCGAGCTGGCTGCGCCGATTTTGCGCTTGGTAGCGCGGTAATTTACCATCGATCGTCAGTGGTGGATTGCCCCCATCACCAAGCGATAATAACAGCGTATTGTCTGGTAGCCAAGTAATCCGCGAACCAAAATGTTGTGTCCCAGATTTGACTGGAGAAGCATCAAAGATAACCTGGAGATTTTTTAGGTCTTTGCCATCAAATACGGCTCTAGCTAACCGCGTGCGATTGGCGGTGTCGGTACCATGAGCATAGGTGAGATACACCAGCCGATTTTTGACAAATTGCGGATGGAGCGAAATATCCATCAATCCCCCTTGTCCGCTGGCAAATACCGCCGGAACGCCACCGATCGGATTAGGATCGAGTACCCCATTTCGCACGATTCTCAGCCGCCCAGGACGCTCGGTAACGAGCATGGTACGATCTGGCAACCAAGCTACGCTCCAAGGGTGCTCTAATCCATTCACCACTGAGACTAGACGATAGGATGGCGCGGGAGTTTGGGCATTAAGAACATCTGGTTTCTGGGGATTGCAAGCGCAAGCCAAACTCGATAACACCGCTAGGGCGATTGTTTTCAAGGATAGGAAATTCCCAGAGGGTTTGGTGAGGAGGTTCATACCTAATTTTGGGTGGCGATAGATATTTCGGCGGGTTGGCACTGTCCGCCTATCTATATTTTTACATCCTTTCCAATACAGGAATACCCAATAAATTTAATCCTAGCTTCAGTGTTTTAGCCGTGAGATCGCATAAGATCGCTCGCGATGTCCGGATCGGTTCTTCTGCTTGTAAAACTGGGCAATTTTCAAAAAATTGATTGTATTTTTGACTGAGTTCAAATAAATATTGGCATAAACGATTGGGTAGTAAGTCTTGTTCGACTTCAGTAATAATCGTACTTAATTGAAGTAGCTGCTTGGCAAGAGTGAGTTCTGCTTCTTCATTGAGTAAAATTTGGGCGTTGTCATCGAGATTATCGAAATCGATATCACCTTTACGACCGATCCCCCGTACCCGCACGTAGGCATACATCATATAGGGTGCAGTATTCCCTTTGTCTGACAACATCTTATCGTAGCTAAAGACATAATTACTCAACCGATTTTGGCTCAAATCGGCATATTTAATCGCACTCAAACCGACAACTGTGGCACTATTGGCGATGAATTCGGGAGTCTCATGACGATCTTCTGCGGCCAATCTCGATTCTAAAAGGGAACGGAATCGCTCGATCGCTTCATCGAGCAATTCTTTTAATTTAATCGCCTCACCCGAGCGAGATTTAATTCTTTTTCCGTCCTCACCCAACACCAACCCAAATGGAACGTGAACGATTTCCACATTCTTGGGCACCCATCCCGCTTGTTTCGCTACTTGGAAAAATTGGGCAAAATGACCCGCTTGTCCGGAGTCGGTAATATAGATAATTCGGTCGGCTTTGTCGGCTTGAATCCGATATCTAACAGCGGCTAAATCCGTAGTGGCATAATTATAACCACCATCGGTTTTCTGAATAATTAGCGGTAACGGCTCGCCTTCTCTATTCGTATAACCATCGATGAAAACGCACTGTGCGCCGTCACTTTCGACTAATAATCCCGACTCGCGCAGATCTGCAACTACCGCAGGTAAATAGGGATTATAGAATGATTCACCCCGTTCGGTCAGTCGCACGTTCAAGCGATCGTATATTACCTGAAATTCTCGCCGCGATTGGTCGCAGAGCAGTTGCCATGCTTTGATACTTTCGGGATCTTGGGCTTGCAATTTGACAACTTCTTTTCTGGCAGCTTCTTGAAACTCGGCATCTTCGTCAAAACGTTTTTTGGCTTGCTTATACAGCTCGACCAAATCGCCCAAATCGAGCGCGTCGGCAGTGGTTAGCGCTTGGGGATAATTTTCCCGCAAGTAGAGAATCAACATCCCAAACTGCGTCCCCCAATCGCCGACGTGATTGAGTCTGAGCACATCATGACCGCGAAATTCTAATACCCGCGCGATACAATCGCCCAAAATAGTCGATCGCAAGTGTCCGACGTGCATCTCCTTGGCGATATTCGGACTAGAAAAATCTACTACCACCCGCTGGGGGTGCGCTGCTACTGGCACTCCCAAGCGTTCGTTCGCACGCATTGTTTGGAGTTGAGTGGCTAAATAACTGGGCTTGACGATAAAATTAATAAAACCTGGCCCGGCGATTTGCGGCGGCTCGCAAACTTCGGCGACATCGAGATTATCGACGATCGATTGCGCGAACGCGCGCGGCGGCTGTCCCAACTGCTTGGCTAAACCCATCGCCATATTTGCCTGGTAATCGCCAAACTTCGGATTGCTCGACAGCACTAATTGTGGATCTGTCCCAGCATATTCAGCCCCCAATGCCGCGATTATCGCCCGATCGAGTTGACTAGTCAAATAGGCAATCGTCGTGGGTTGCTCGCTGGATTTGGGATCTGGGTTCGACTCGCTCGCCATGAAAATACTCCTAAAAATTTATTAATAAAGCAAAATATCGCTCGGAGAAAATTTCCGAACCTATTTCTGAATCATGGAGGCGCACCGATTGCACCACAGATAAATAACTTTTACCGTCGTAGCCGACGAGCGATGTTAGCAACAAGTTTGGCTAGATCGAGCTGTGACTCACAGAGTGTAGAGGCATTCAGTTGGTGAGTGTAGCGACACCGATCTCGTAAACTATGCATTTTTTAAAAACCAGCCGGACGGAATTTACCCCGGATCTTAAATGTATATCTGTTATAGCATTAAGTCCTCGATCGAGCAATAGTCGCGATTCGGATCGCTCCAGCTAGAGTCCACTCACCTAAGTGTCACATCTAACTAAATTTTTCGCTCCATAACTAGGTACAATCGCAGGTAACGATCGACAATTACCGGATCTACATACTCATCCTCAATATTGAAGCCGTACGGAATCTTCAAACTAGATCGATTGGGATTTAGTTACCGCTAGCAAATATATACACCCACCCCCATTACCCCACCAACTTATAGATCGGCCTATGTTGCCTGCGAAAACACCTACAGAAGCGAGCGGATTTAAAGCGCTACTCAAAAATCGTGATTTTTTACTCCTGTGGAGCGGGCAAATCCTATCGCAGATTGCAGATAAAGTATTGATCGTGATGTCGATTGCGTTGTTACCGAGCTACAACATCCCAGTTAAAATTGCGGCATCTTCTAGTTCGTATTTGATGGTAGCTACTACTATCCCCGCAATTTTCTTTGGTGCGGCGGCGGGAATATTTGTCGATCGCCATCGTAAAAAGAAGATTATGGTTGTCGCCGATATTTTGCGAGGGTTGTTAATTCTCTTATTGCCGGTATTGCCAAAGGAATTTGCGATCCTGTTGGTGATTACTTTTGCTAGCTCGACAGTGACTCAAGCATTCGCACCAGCCGAACAGTCTGCGATTCCATTGGTTGTCAAGAACGAGAATTTATTAACGGCGAATGCTTTATTTACTACAACGCAAACTGCTTCCTTAATTGTCGGATTTGCGATCGGCGAACCAATTTTGACTGCTGCAACTAATATTAGTAAAAATGGCGCACAAGAAATACTGGTAGCATCGCTGTATTTTGCCGCAGCCGGATTGGGACAGTTGGTTAAGATCGAAGAAACTTTAGATAATCGTCACGATAGTAAAAGAATCAATCCTTGGAATGAGTTAAAAGATGGGTTTAGGTATCTGCGGAGCAATAAGTTGTTATTAAATGCGATGATGCAAATAGCAGTGTTGTCTTTCACGATCGCTGCCTTGCCCGTGCTGGCAATCAAACTTACGGCAGAAGTTGGGTTAGAACCCAAGCAATTTGGGTTTTTGGTGGCCGCAGCAGGGATTGGATTAGTTTTGGGTGCGGGAATTTTGGGTCATTGGGGCAGTCACTTTCAACAAAAATCACTCCCCTTAGTAGGTTTTTTGGGAATGAGTTTGGTGCTAGCAATTTTTACATTCGTTAATAATATCTGGATGGGTTTATTGTGTGGGGGAGTTTTAGGATTTGGTGCGTCGCTAATTGCCGTACCGATGCAAACTCTCATCCAAGAAAAGACTCCAGAATCGATGCGCGGCAAGGTGTTTGGCTTTCAAAACAATGCTGTGAATATTGCTGTGGCGATCCCACTAGTTATTACTGGCCCGCTGACAGATAAATTTGGCTTACAGCCTGTTCTCTGGGGTATGAGTATCATCGTCACGATCGCGGGGATCTTGACATGGAAAGCTACTAGTCAAGTCTTAGAAGATGCTGTCTAAATTTCAGTTTTATCCTACCTAATAATGGGGAATACTGTATAAAGAAGCGATCGGTTTACTGAAGATAAACCGATCGCTTCTTTATATAGGTAGGTATAATTATTTATTAAATAGACAATGCCTGAAACCTAATCGGTGGGCAGTGCCCACCCTACTAACTGACTATATTTTTCGACATCTCCTAAGGTTCGATAAATGTATCGACATTCCCATCAGGTTGGAGCAGTACCCGGATTTTTTGGTCGCTATTACCTGCGACTGGCGAGACAATTTTTTGACCTGGCTTGATGAGTTTGGTTTGTTTGAGATAGTCAGTTGCAGCTTCACCTTGAGGGTTGACGCTCCGCACTACACCATTTTTGCCGTTAACATCAAGGACGTATTGTAGTGAATTTGTTTGGGTGGGATTGGCTTTCCATTTGCCTTGAAAATAGCGTTTGGCCTCTTGAAGAGACGAATTTTCAATTGACTCGGCACCTACTTGGCCGTTGCTGGCTTGAATGGGTCGATCGGGAACGACTGCTGGAGTTGGGGATTCACCACCAGTGATATTATTAGGCGGTACGGGTTTCTCCGCTGATGACGGTTGGGGTGTAATTAGATTGGGATTGGATTTGTACGTCTTTGGCTCGATCGTGGGAGATGGGGTCAAAAATGGTACTGTTGAGGAGCTTGCTTGGGGTCTGGGCTTGGTGGCGATTTTTGGTTTGACTGACGAGTTGGTGACTTTTTTAGGAGTGTAAGGATCGACGATCGCGGGTGGAGTGACGATCGCGGGTGGATTGATGCCGCCACCAACTGGGGTATTTTGTGGGGGGATGGCAGTTTGATTGGAGCGGGGGGTCGAATTGCGATCGCTAGGGAGATCTTGTGGCAGCAAAATCGGTTGGGTAGATAGCGATATATTGCCAGTATTAGTTGCCTTTGGTGTTGCTTTGGTCGATGGGTTGGTTTTTGCTGCAGCGACTGAAGTAGTTTTGCTGGTGGGAGTTGTCGGGATCTTGGTGCTAGGTTTAGCAGCAACAGGTGGTGTCGTTGTGACAGCGCTTGGTGCGCTACCGATCCCTCCTGTCAATGGATTGATGGGAGCCTGTGTGCCAGAGACGATCGCTGGCAATGTAGTGGTTCCAAGATTATTTTTGGCAATTTGCCCGCTCTGACTGCCAGTAGGTGCAGTCGGTAGCGTATTTTTGGGTGGTTGCACCGACTGTGCTTGCCAAGGTTTGGGCAGTGCCGCACTCGGAGCACCACTAGAATTAGTAGCGAGGGTGCCATCAGCGCCAGTACTCGAATTAGTTGGTTGTGAGCTTGTCGGGCGCGATCCGACTGGTTTTTTATCGCCAGTGCGATCGGCCGATAGCCAGTTCGGCATTTTTAGCGTGCCAGCCCACTCCTGGAAGGAATTATTCGAGCCGGAACCAAACAGTAATAATGGTGCGCCGACTAGGAGTGCGGCCGCTGCCGCCCAAGGTATCGCCGACATCCATCCCGATCGAGAACGTCGCCGATAGTAGACGGGATTTGCTTCTGGCTCGGTGGTCATTCGGGGTAAATTGGGCAACCGCGATAGTGAAGCAGCAGTAGCTTCGGCCTCCGCTCGCTTGACCCCACCCGCTGCCAGCGATTGGGCATGGACTTTAGTACCACTTTGGCTGGTAGTTACTTGAGTTGCGACGTACTCATCTAAAACTGTCGCAAGATCGAATAATTGAATGGCTGATAAGATCTGGATCTCCCCAGACTCAGGAGTGGCTAAATCGCCGAGATGCAGTTGGTGGTCGAGCGATCGATTGCCACCTGTCAGATAGGGTTGTTTGGGTGTATTTGCGGCGGTCTCGGACTCATCCGTAGCAGGACTGGGCGGGACGGAGCTGGGGGGAATCGATCGGGCGAGATCGCTTTGGGGCAGATTCTGGCGATCGCGTTGATTCATGAACCCGATTAATTTTGAGATTTTACCATGACCCGATTGTGTCGATCGGTCAGCAGGGGGAGTCTCTGCTGCGGTTTTGGGCTGGCTATTGCGCAGTCCTGGCAAATTTTGCATCAGTCCCGATGTTGGCGGTGTCGGGGGCGGTGCGGGCACCGATCGATCTCTCGGTGGGTCGATCTCCGTCAAATGCTGCGGCTGTGCTGGTGAGTGACTATCGGTGGTGGTTGGGATCGGAAACTTGGCGATCAGGTCGGTGATATAAGTGCTGACGATCGACTGGAGATTTTCTAATGACCGCAGATCGCCTTGTAAAGTAGTGCGCTCTAACTCGCCGCGATCGGGATGATCGATCTCCAGCACAAAATTGCCGACATGCGGTGGCTGTTGCGAATCGAGGTGAGATAACTGCTTGGCCTTGCTACTTACTTTGAGGGTGCAAGTTGGCGCGGTATACGTGCTGGTTGGCGAGTTGTGAGATTCCATATCGATCTGAAAATAAGTATTTTAAATTTGAGTTGTCGAACTGGCTGATAAGTGAGACCTTTGTAATAGCGCGTTCCAAAGTCGCTTGTGACCTTTCGGGCTACTGTAAAATAACAGTTCGATTAGCACTCCGAGCGCAGCTTTAGAGAGAATTTCAAAAGCTAAATCTGTCGGTTTGCCGCTGCGCTCTTGATATATTTTAATAAAATTACTTATGTAGTCGGCTAACGAGGGCGATTGCAGCGGTAGCTGACGATACTCGATCGTTTGTTCCCAATAACTAATGTTGCGCCGGATGAGAGCCTGATACTCGTGGGCGAGATGACTGATAACTAATACTAATGCCCGGAGTTCTTTAACGTCAAGTCGTTGGAGCGATTTGGTTGGCGGCAACGACCAGCTATCGATCCACTCGGCCACGATCGACTCTAATTGCAAATCTCGGGAGGCTTGTCCGATCTCGATCTTCCCGATTTGTGTCAGTGCTACTAAGGCGATGGCGATCGTCTCTACATTGTCAGCCATCCGTTCGAGCTGAGCCGGATCGAGATCGGCATTGAGTAATAGATCGTCCCACTTGGCTGTTGATGCAGGCATCAGTTGAATAGATATCATGAAGATTAACTAAAGCCGAGAACACAATTCGCATTTACTAACAGTGCGGAAGCTCAAAACCCGTGGCGACTAACGATCGACGATTTGTTGTAGCAACGCGACACGAACGGATGCTGTCTGCTTGACATTGGAATTATCCACTCTTAATATACTGAAGCATTTACGGAGTAGATGTTTCGAGATCGGGGAGTCAATCTTCCCGCTGGCACATCGAACTACTCGCGCATGTGACTTTCACCTAGAGTATGAAGGTTAGTTAAATATTTGTGTGGCAGCACTCATTGTATCATAACCGCCTACGTCTAACTAACCAAAATAGTTAGTGCCAAACAACCCCATGAGACTCGAGCGACCGAGATTTTGTTAACCGTTGCCGTAATAGCCACCCTACGCGATCGTGTCAGCTTTTGATAAAATATCTATACAGACTGTTCACCATAAACCGAATCGCTACAATCTTTGTTCGCGTAGCGTCTCGCATCGAGAATCGATAGTTACGCGGTGGAGTTGACTTTTTCCAATCAGAGCGAACTAACATGCCGGATAGTTGTCAGTGTTTTCAGCGCGATCGTGACGCTCTTGTCGCGTCATCGATGGCAAATCGCCGTCAATTTCTCCGCCATCTCGTCGGCGCGGGTGTGCTGGCAACAGCCCTGACGATCGAGCCGGCGCTGGCCAGAGCCGAAAAAAAAGTCCCCAAGGCACTCGTGCTCAGTTGTATCGATTACCGAATTTTGGAGGCAGAACGTTACTTTCTGTCGCTCCAAAATTTGGGAGGCCAATATGACTTTACTGCCTTGGCGGGAGCCTCACTCGCGCTCAGTGGCATGCCACATCAGTACGATGCTGAAGCATTTTGGGATCAATTAGATATCTCCTATCGGCTGCATCATATCCAGAAGGTGATCGTTCTCGATCATCAAGATTGTGCTGTCTACGAATATAAGATCGATCCCAGTCTCGCGAGTAATCCCGAATTGGAGCTGACAACTCACACTGAATATCTCAGTAAAGCTTATTGGGCAATTCGCGAGCGTTACCCAGAGCTGAATATCGAACTCTATTTCGTCAATCTCAATACCGAAGTCAAGCAAATCTCGCCCTTGGCAAAGGTGGTTAAGAGCTGAGAGGGATTAGGGATTAGGCTTTAGGGGAGCGGATATTTTGCGAAATGGGCAAAACCATACCTCAGATTCGCATTCTGCGAGGCTACGCCAACGGTAACGCCATCTTAATCCATTATTAATCTAGGATCTCTCTAACCCCTAAAGCCTAATCCCTAACCCCTCTTCTCCCCTCGACACTAAAATGTTAATTCCCTCGTCAAATATGGCAATAATAAAACTGAAGCTACACTAGAAGATGCAAGAGTTTAGGACGTAGATCGCATCGAACTAATTCTCAATCCCACAGATCGGTATCAGGTGCAGGTAAAGGACATTAATAAACATATGCGTAACAGTTCCCAAGTCAAATCGAAGCGATTTTCTAAGTCATTGTGGCGACTAGCGGCTGGCTTGCTAATCGCTCAGGGAGTTGTCTGGGGCAGCCCAGTTCTAGCTAAAAACGATCCCAACACGCTCACTTACGGGGAACTGTTCAAGGAGGTAGATAGTGGATTGGTGTCGAAGGTAGAACTCGACCCGGCTACTAAGATTGCCAAGGTGACGGTAGTAGACACGGCTGCCAACAAGGCGCGGATCAAAGAAGTTGTGTTACTAGACGACAATTCGGAGTTGTTTAACAAGCTCAATAATAAAAATGTTGAGTTTAGCGTTCAACGTTCGGTGGATAAGAACGCAATTTTCGGTATTTTAGGCAATGTCTTACTCTTAGTCTTTGTAATTACAGTGTTGTCAGCGATCGTCCGCCGATCGAGCAATGCTTCCGGACAGGCTTTGAATTTTGGTAAATCCCGCGCGCGATTCCAGATGCAGGCCAAAACGGGCGTGATGTTCGATGATGTCGCGGGAATTGAAGAAGCCAAAGAAGAACTGCAAGAAGTCGTAACTTTCTTGCAAGAACCCGAACGGTTTACTTCCGTCGGAGCCAAAATTCCCAAAGGTGTGTTGTTAGTCGGCTCGCCAGGAACGGGTAAAACCCTGATGGCTAAAGCGATCGCTGGTGAAGCTGGCGTACCCTTCTTTAGTATTTCCGGTTCGGAATTTGTCGAAATGTTCGTCGGTGTCGGCGCATCTCGCGTCCGCGACTTATTTAAAAAAGCGAAAGAGAATGCTCCTTGCTTGGTCTTTATCGATGAGATCGATGCAGTCGGTCGTCAGCGGGGCACAGGTATCGGTGGTGGTAACGACGAGCGGGAACAGACTCTCAACCAATTGCTGACCGAGATGGACGGATTTGAGGGCAATAACGGCGTAATCATCATCGCCGCGACCAACCGCCCCGACGTGCTCGATACCGCGCTATTACGTCCCGGACGATTCGATCGGCAAGTGCAAGTAGATCCGCCAGATTATAAAGGTCGGCTAGCGATTCTCCAGGTACACATCCGCGACAAAAAAGTCGATCCCGCAGTCTCGCTCGAAGCAGTTGCGCGTCGGACTACTGGCTTTACAGGTGCAGATTTAGCCAACTTATTAAATGAAGCGGCGATCTTCACCGCGCGTCGTCGCAAGGATGCGATTACGATTTCCGAAATCGACGATGCGATCGATCGGGTAGTTGCCGGGATGGAGGGTAAGGTTGTCATGGACGGTAAGTTCAAACGCATGACTGCCTACCATGAAATCGGTCATGCGCTGTTGATTACATTGCTCAAAGAACACGAACCATTACAAAAAGTCACCGTTTTACCACGCGGACAAGCGATCGGATTAACTTGGTCGACACCAAATGAAGAACAAGGTTTGGATAGTCGCGCCAAGCTCCTCGCGATGATTACAGTCAAACTGGGCGGTCGGGCGGCTGAAGAAATCGTCTTTGGGAAAGATGAAGTTGATTCTGGTGCGGATAGTGATATCCAAAGCTTGACTCGGATCGCCCGCTGGATGGTAACCCAAGTCGGGATGTCCGAACTAGGATTGGTTGCGATGAATACCGAGAACCAAGAATATTCCGAAGCCATTGCCGCTCAGATCGATCGTGAGGTCCGGAAAATCGTCAAAGAATGTCATAAACAAGCCCTAGATATCCTCCGATCGCATCGCTGGTTGATGGATATTTTGGCAGACATTCTCATCGACCAAGAAACGATCGATGGTGATGAGTTCCGCAAAATTGTCGATCGCGAAACTAACAAGCATCAAGCTACTCAAATTAAACCCGCTTTAGTAGCTGGATCTTGACGATAAAGCGCGCTCCCGGTGTCGATTGCGCGATCGCTCCCTGCTGGTTGGGGTTTCGATCGCATCGATCGAAACTCAACGTGAGTTCGGGTTAAGGATATTTGCTGATTTCGAGTCCCGCCGCTGATTGTGTCTTGTCTGGCTGTCTTGTCGCAGTTGTATCGGCGGGAAACTCCCTCACCAATATTGGGACGTTAGCAATCGGCGAATTTGTGGCGACATCAATTGCAGCGATTTTGCGAGTGCGACTGTCCACCTACCAAGATTTTACGCCCACAGATCGATCGGGTATGAAATCCGATCGACCTGTGGGCGATTAATATTTATGCGCCGATGAATTTACCCCCGACTTGTGAGGTCGATAAAAAGTTTACGGATGGGATCTATGGTTATGAATATCGGCTCTATCACTGTCAACCGATTAAAGATATTGAATCGATGGCAACTAGTAATTCTAGCTATCTCACCCGCTGGGCAGCCGTAAGCAGGATAGCTCCAATCGGTGAGACGATCGATGATGGCATAGTGCAATGGGCAGAAGCATTACGTCACGATGATTGCGAGTTAATTCGACTTGAAGCAGAATTATGAGTATCAGCGTGTACTCAAGAGTCTCCAGACATCAATATTATCTAAAGCCCAACAAAGACAACGAGCTAAAGAAATCACAAAAATTCAGCCGTTGCTATCCTTTCAATCTGTGAGTATCCAGTTTATGAAATATTTGTTCGATATTGGTTCAAACCATTATGAAGTGGCTGAACTTGAGAGTTTTGTGGACAAGTTATGGAAAGAACTTCAATCTTCATAAACCCAGCGCCCTTGACTGTCGATCGACGATAAGATAGAACTCCTAAGTATCCAAAATCATTCCAGTTCGGCACCCACCCCGCAGCCCCTCCGAGGAGGGGAGTAAATAGTAACAATGCAATCACCTACCCTCGATACCGAACATCCACCCGAACCCAAGCTGATCGATGCTTGCGTACATTGTGGCTTTTGTCTTTCTACATGTCCTAGTTACCGTGTGTTGGGTACGGAAATGGATTCGCCACGGGGGAGAGTGTATATGATGGATGCTCTCAACAAGGGCGAAATCGACCTGACTCCTGCGGTTGTGAGTCATTTTGATAGTTGTTTGGGTTGTCTGGCTTGTACGACGACTTGCCCGTCAGGAGTGCAGTATGACAAGCTGATCGCGTCGATGCGTCCACAAATCGAACGCAATCATCACCGTCCGCTCGTAGAACGATTGTATCGACAATTCATTTTTGGGCTGTTTCCTTACCCCAATCGCCTGCGATGGCTGCTAATTCCGCTATTTGTCTACCAGAAACTCGGATTACAAAAACTCGTCCGCCAGACTGGGATAGTTGAAAAAATATCGCCACATTTAGCGGGGATGGAATCAAATCTCCCCGAATTATCCCTCAGTACGTTTCAAGATACACTCCCCGAATTAATTGCCGCACAGGGGACTAAAAAATATCGAGTGGGGATGATTTTAGGGTGCGTTCAGCGGTTATTTTTCGATCGCGTCAATCAAGCTACAGTTAGAGTCCTAACTGCTAATGGTTGTGAGATTGTCATCCCGCAACCTCAAGGTTGTTGTGCGGCACTACCACATCATCAAGGGCAAGAAGAACAAGCAAAAACTCTTGCCAGACAGACGATCGATAATTTTGCCGATACTAATGTCGATGTGATTATTATCAACGCTGCAGGTTGTGGACATACATTAAAAGAATATGGCGAATTGCTGCGAGACGATCCTGAATATCACCAACAAGCGATCGATTTTTCCGCAAAAGTTAAAGATGTCCAGGAATTTCTGGCTGAGATCGAATTAACTACTGAGTTATTACCGATTTCTAGCGAACGACTTACATTAGTTTATCAAGATGCTTGTCACTTATTACACGGGCAAAAAATTAGCGTCCAACCTCGTAAACTCCTCAACCAAATCCCCAATATTCAACTTACAGAGCCACTAGATGCTGCGTTGTGTTGTGGTAGCGCTGGTGTATACAACATGCTGCAACCAGAAACAGCGAATGAATTGGGTAGACAAAAAGTAGCCAACTTGGTAGCTACTGGAGCGACAATTATTGCTTCAGCCAATCCTGGTTGCACGTTACAGATTGCTAAACATCTTGAACTGCAAGGACATCAGACTAAAATCCTCCACCCGATCGAGTTACTAGATTTTGCTATCCGAGGAGTAAAGATTTAATTAGTAATTTTACTATCTGCCGAGCTGTGACTGGTAGTTGTAATCGATCGAATCTTATGATATCTTTCAAGCTATTCTCATTAATACAGATGACATAGATGGCCCCCCGATTTCTGCTCTCGACTACCATTCGCAAGTGTGCAAAATGTGATGGTTTGCTGATTCGATCTAGACGTAGCAAAAGACTAGATAAGATATTATCTATATTATTTGTATATCCTTATCGCTGTCAAACATCTTGGTGTAAACATCGATGTTATCGTCTCGGTCGTGAATAATCGAATTATCAGGTGTGTAGAGGATAGCTGAAAAACAATTATCGATTTAGATATCCTCTAGATCCAATCAAACAACCAAAAATTCCACAATCGAAGACTTAAATCTGTTTTTTCGATCGATAATCCTAAATAAATCGGCAGCCAAAATACAAACGCCGCAGCAACGCCGAATATTGTTGTCAACCCAACGATCTGTAAAAGTTTAGAACTGCTCCGCAACCATATATCTACCCACCAAGCTAAACCGACGATCGCAAATAAGACGGCACCCATGTAATGGTAAATAAACAAGCAACGGGTAACTTTTAGCCATGGTAACAAGTTTACAGCATAGTTAATCGCGATAAATATCGGCACACTTATTGCCTGAACGTTTAGTTCCCGTGTCGAGCTGCGAACTGACTCTTTGATAATCGACCAAAGTGAGACAAAAACTGTAACTAATGCCAACCACCATAACAGTGGATTGCCCATCGCATGCACGTCATAATAATAATTTGGCTTGTATTCTTTGAAATAGTAAGCTAAGGGACGAAAAAGTAACGGCCAAGTATACCAGTTGGAGCAATAAGGATGGATATCGCGACCGTTACCGACGTGCTCGTGATAATTTAAAATCGACCATTGTACGTCTAGAAAATTGGGCGTGGGATTTTGAATGAGGTGTGGAATCCATAACAGACTGTAAGCGATTGGCGGGATAATTACTAATGTCGCAAATATTTTAAACAAATCGATACTCGATAGTCTAATCAAGATGGAGTTGGGAAAATTCCAGTCTCGATCTGTACTGCGAACGAGTAATAATTGCTCTTTGAGTACTACATCTTTTGATACTATTCCGCGTAAGATTCTAGCTATTGCTAACAGTAGATAGATACCTAGTAAGAATGATAATCCATTCCACTTACAGGCGGCTGATGCACCAAAAGAAGTCCCCGCACCGACCATAAATAATAGTTGCTGTCTACCATTACTTCTACTAGCAATTAGTACGAGAAATTGGCCGAGTAATCCAAAAAATATTAAATAGATATTATTGAGTGCGTAGCGAGAATCAACGAGAAATAAACCGTCTAAACTAATAAATAAAGCTGCCAAAAATGCAAAGCTCAATCGCTGCGTAAGTTGATAAGCGATCGCGGCTACTAACGGCGGAATTAACGAACCAAATAAGGCATTCATCCACCGATAACTAAACGTAGAACGGATCGATCCGGTGAGGTCGTTGGTAGTCTCTCGACCGATCGGTAACATATCTCCAATCCAAATACCGATCGCAATTAAATATTGACTTAGCGGTGGGTGAGAGTTAAAAAATTTGGTATTAGTAAGATAATTATTAGCAAATTTTGCATAGTAAACTTCGTCGAACACAAATACATTAAATCGATCTAATCCCCAAAATCTTAAGGCGATCGACACTAAAAAGACAGTCAGCATTCCCCAAATTGCCAGCTTTTTATTCTGCTTATTGTCTAGATCTAATAACATCGATCGCTTAATTATCTTTATAAGGTTGTCAATAGAGCTTGACAGGTGCAAGTATGCCCACACCTGGCGCAATTGTTGTAGTCTATCGGTTACGAAGTTCGCGCTGATTCGACCGATGGCTGAAAAGGAAGTTGCCGATATTTAAGATAGTAGCCACCCAGGCTGAATAAAATAATTAAGAGTGCGCCAATCCCCAAGGGATTTGGCAACCAAAAAACCGCATCGATATGATTTAATTTTCCTGGCTGGAGTTGCCAATTTATCTGACGATCGTTTACATTTTTAGTACCCACGATATCGGTCGCTCGATCGCTACTTTTTACGCCCCAAGGACTGCTCAAGCTAAAATCTAAATCGACAGAATTTACTGCAGTTATTGCCACATTTGGATCGATCGATTTAACAGCTAGCGAACGCAGATCGATGTCATAAGTGAGATGATTTCGGACTACCAGGAAGAAATTATTTTGCTCGAGCCAAAGTTGCGAGTTGAATTGAGATCGAGTTTCTGGAGGTGTCGGCTCCGGATTAAAGTATCGATTTATTTTAGTAACTAGTTCCCGAGCGTTATGAAACGGAATGATGACTGTGAGTTCGCGATCGCTAACTCGCTCGATCCGACCTGCTGCGCGATTGGTACGTTGCTCGATACTTGCCAGCCACGAACGAACGGCATCTCGATTGAAACTATTTAATTCTTTGCCGAGCTGAATATGCTCGATAATTTCGCCATGATTGAGACTATAAAAATTGATTCCAGTTTCATATTTAACACAACCAGATAGTGCGAAAGCGAGCGCGATTGCCAAGACAGATCGCCAGCTTGCACGTTGTCTAACGACGATCGTCAATTGTCGAGCCATCGAACTCAACCATCGATTAATAAAATTAACAAACTTATTTTCGCCCACGATGATGTTCATGTTAGTTACCTCGATCGTTATCGATCTTATCAGAAATACCCCCGACCCAGATCGGTTCGCTCGCCAAGTTGCGACGCTCTACGCGCGTCGCGATACAATGAGAGAATATTCCGCTCCACATTAATTTTTTATAGTCGCATGACCGTAGCTACCCCGACTAAAATCCAATATGAAGCCGTCATTGGGTTAGAAACTCACTGTCAACTCAATACTGCTACCAAAATTTTTTGTAACTGTTCGACTGAATTTGGTTCTACTCCCAATCATAATATCTGTCCCGTCTGTACGGCGATGCCTGGGGTATTACCCGTCCTGAATGAGAAAGTCCTCGAATACGCCGTCAAAGCTGGCTTGGCGCTCAATTGCCAGATTGCTGCTTATAGTAAGTTCGATCGCAAGCAATATTTCTATCCCGACTTACCGAAAAATTACCAAATCACCCAATTTGACTTACCCATCGCCGAACACGGCTGGGTAGAAATCGAAATCCTCGACGAAGCTGGCATCCCTACCCGCAAAAAAATCGGCATCACGCGGATGCACATGGAAGAAGATGCCGGGAAACTCGTTCACGGTGGTAGTGACAGATTAGCTGGTTCGAGTTACTCGCTAGTAGACTACAATCGCACCGGCGTTCCCCTCGTCGAAATCGTCTCCGAACCCGATATTCGGAGTGGGATCGAAGCAGCCGAATACGCCCAAGAAATTCGCCGCATCATCCGCTATTTGGGCGTTGGTGATGGCAACATGCAGGAGGGATCCCTCCGCTGCGATGTGAATATTTCCGTGCGTCCCGTGGGACGAGTGGAGTTTGGTACAAAGGTAGAGATCAAGAATATGAACTCATTTAGTGCCATTCAACGCGCGATCGATTATGAGATCGATCGGCAGATTACCGCAATCGGCAATAGCGAGCCAATCTTCCAAGAAACCCGCCTGTGGGAAGAAGGCACCCAACGCACGATTAGTATGCGGAGCAAGGAAGGTTCCAGCGATTATCGGTATTTCCCCGAACCCGACTTAACCCCAATGGTATTGGCAGATAGTCAAAAGGCAGCCTGGAATGCTGAATTACCCGAACTACCCCTCGCCAAGCGCCACCGCTACCAAGACGAACTCGGTTTATCTGCCTACGATACCCGCGTCTTGACAGACGATCGATCGATCGCTGAATATCTAGAAGCAGCAATTACCGCTGGTGCGGATATCAAGCAAGCAGCAAACTGGGTCATGGGCGACATTACCGCCTACCTAAAAAATCAAAAAATCGGCGTACAAGAGATCGCACTCACTCCCACGATTCTGGCAGAATTAATCGGCCTAATTGACAATGGCACGATTAGCGGTAAAATCGCTAAAGAAATTCTGCCCGAACTGTTCGAGCACGGCGGTTCCGTTAAAGAACTCGTAGAAAGCAAAGGTCTGATCTCGATTTCCGATCCTGCCGAATTAGAAAAAATTATCGACGAAATTATTGCTGTCAATCCCAAAGAATTGGAACAATACAAAGCCGGTAAAACTAAACTCTTAGGTTTCTTTGTCGGTCAATTGATGAAACAAACAGGCGGACGTGCCGAACCTAAATTGGCTAATCAAATCTTAGGTAAAAAGCTCAACAGTTAATCGATATCAACCCACATTCCGCTAGTCCAAGCGGTCGAAAAATAATTAAAACGAGGCAATAGGGATTGTAGCAATTTATTCTCGATCGATTCTCAATAAGTCAAGGTTGATGACAATACTCGATCGAACGCTCAAACCCGATCGATTGGCTATAAGTGTTACTAGACAAGGATTCTTGCTCTAATTATTTTTTAGGCGATCGAAACAGCGGAATGTGAGATCGATGTTGTCCTTAGCATCTTTGTATCTACTGGCAACGTTATAAGTCAGAATAGATTTAATATCTTCCTCGAATTTGGTGTTTTTTTAGGTTCGATCGCTTTCATGCGGCGATCTTGAGAGCAGAATGTGGTGGAGATCGTTTCGATCGTTTGCCATTCTCGGATTCGGCAACGTCGAGGCGGGCTTTATCTCATGCGATTTAGAATGGGGTGTGCATTCCTGGTGGGAAACCCTTTGGAATCAGTGGGTATCAGTTGAGTCTGAAAAGCTGCAAAGAAAGCTTGAAATTTTCCACCTATTTCAACAATAACTGCTCCATCTTGATGTATACCATTTTCCTGGGAATGGTCTTTGATGCGACCTCCTCGACGTGCGTGTCGAACTACAGGATTGCCTTGGTTCATATGTGTTTCATGCAGGCCATCTTTAGCAGGAAAAACAAACCCAAAACCATAAACAGTTGCTTCAGTAGATGGAGGATAAGCATTGCGATCTTCTGCATGTCCTTTTCCCTGATAGTGGTAAGAGAATGGTGGTCTTGAGAGATCGATGGTTAGCATCTCATTCAGAATATCGTTACAATCATTCGATTCCCCTTCCGCATCGACGGGGACGGGTCGCATTCGAGAGAAATCAATAAGATCTCGATCGTGACAATAATCTAACTTGGGAAAACCTGTGCTGTGCAGTCCCATCGTCAAGCCTGAAAGATCGGAGCAGAGTGGATGTGCAAAATACTTATCCCACGAGTACAGTAAGTGATAACCATCAGCACCAGTCAAACTAGAATCAGACTTCACATTTGTGACAATTTTAAAAAACGAACCCGAATCAGATTCCAATTCTAATAAAATTACATAATGCGGATTTCCGCCATAGCTATCTAGATAGGGAATTCCATATTTTAGGCGACCTTTAAACACTTGATAACTATTCACAATCGCTCTCCTGATAAAATTCTACTTTATACACTTCGCCGATCGATTACTAATGTCTGGGCGTGGTAAATAAATTCAGCCGAAACACTAGCTTAATTGAATTTATTACATTGTGTAGTAAGTGTAATAATTATTGATATTCAGCAAGTTTGCAAGCCTCGATCGAGAGATAGGTTTGGGAGCATCCCACTTTTTAAAATTCTCAAAGATAAAATAAACACGATCGCTCAATAGCCTGATGACTGGTTCTTGATACTTTATTCTACAAACAACTAATAAAAAGTGGGATGCTCCCGATAGGTTTCCTGTAGCTGAGCCGATAGGGTCGATCGCTCGATCCTTTCGCAGTAGGAGTATTGCATAGACAGCTGAAGCTCGATCGTTGAACGTTAATATATGATGTGCCGTAGATCGATCGAAGATATTAAACCTTAATGAAAACTCATTTTAACAGCGCTATGGCTCGCGATCGGCGTTTGCTTTATCTGGCTGGGTTAGTCGATCCTCCGCAATGTCATCTCCAACCGACGCAATTAGCCTCAAAGTTCTAGTCTTTAAACTACATCCACTTTCCCCATGTTCGATAGTCTCAATCCGATTTGGTTATTTCTTGGCGGTGTTGTTTTGCGCTATGGGGGCGACTTGCTCAAGATGGCGATTCAATTTGGATTGCAACGATTGGCTTGTCAGGTGACGATTGCGGATACCAATCCGATTTATAGTGCTGTCTGTTGGGAGCTAGAACGGACGGGTAAAGTTTATAATTTTAGCGAATTAATTTACACAGCTACACCACTAGTCCCACCCGCGATCGAGTCACCAACGCTAAAAACCAGGCTGCAACCGCGCAATGGCTGGATTGGCTTGAGTTACAAAGGTGCATATTTGGCAATTCGCCGTCATGATTTCAAAGTTACCGATTTACAAAATACCCAGTTAATCACGCTCGTGACATTACGCTCTTGGCAACCGCAGATGTTGGCATGGCTCTCGGCGCTGGAAGCAAATTACAATCTTGAAGCACCGCTCACAGTCCGGCTGATCGGCGGGACGATTTCGATCGTGCGTACCCAAACCAAACGCCGTCGCGAAACTTTAGCCATCGATGCAAAGGTAGAAAGCGAACTCTTTACCGATCTCGATCGGTTTTTAAAAAGTCGGGATATTTATCGTCAACGGGGGATTCCCTGGCGACGCGGATATCTCCTCTATGGCCCCCCAGGTACGGGCAAAAGCTCGCTGATTCAAGCGATCGCCAGTCATTACGATCGGCAGCTCGTATCGCTCTCCCTGACCGATATGGACGATAGTGCGCTGCTCCGCGCTTGGTCGGAAATTACCGCTACTTCTGTTATCGCACTCGAAGATATCGATAGCGTCTTCGAGGGTCGCCGTTCCTTGGGCGCGCTCTCATTTAGCGCTCTGCTCAATACCCTAGACGGCGCAGGCGCAGTCGAAGGCAGCATCGCTATCCTAACTACCAATCATCGCGAACTGCTCGACCCTGCCCTAATTCGCCCCGGTAGGTGCGATCGCGAATTCGAGCTAGGTTATCTGACTGCTGAAAGTTGCGCGAAGATGTTTGAATGCTTTTTCCCCAATTCCGAACTCGCCACAGCAGTCGCGGATAAATTGGGTAATTATCTAGTTGCACCTGCGGCATGGCAAAATTATCTTCAAAGTCAAGATGATGCCGATCGAGCGGTAGAAAATTGTAATTTTGCTAAACTCCAAGCGATCGATGATGAATCAAAAAAGTTTTAAATATCTAAATCTCGAGCGAGATTATGACTGCTCAGACTCACTTTCAAGCTGTGATGGAATGTCCGTGGTAAGACGATAAATCACCTGTGTTTGGAGCGACCAGTATTAGGATTTGTTATCACTCTATCTGAACCAAACGATTTACCAATCTCTAAATTTAAGGTGTCTACATGACTGAAATAAACAACCAACCCATTGCACCGATCGAACCAGTTATCGATAATTACTTCGGTAGGGATGTAGTAGATAACTATCGCTACATGGAAAACTTCAAGGATCCATCAGTACAACAGTGGGTAAGAGCTACGGCTGACTATACGATCGAGACTCTATCACAACTGCCAGGACGCGATGCTTTTGTCGATCGCATGAGGGAATTAGATGCTTCGATTCCCACCAAGGTATATGGCATCCGGCGGCTAGCTAATGGCAACATTTTCTATCTCAAGATCGATTCACAAGATGATGTCGCCAAACTCCATATGCGATCGAGTCTGGATAGTCCAGAAATTTTATTGGTAGATCCCGACAGATTTCGCCAGGAGACTGGCAATACTCACGCTATTAATACATTTAACCCATCAGGGGATGGCAAATATGTCATCTACTTAGTTTCCGCCAACGGCTCAGAAGATGCTTCGCTCTATGTGCTGGACACTCAAACATTACAGGACATCGATGTACCGATTTCGCGGACGGTTGAATCAACTTGCTGGTTGCCCGATAACCGATCGTTTTTCTATCATCGACTCCAAGAGATGAAAGAAGGAATGGCGGCGATCGAAAGATACCAAAACAGTCAAACCTATTGGCATCGGCTGGGTACAGAACTAGAACAGGATCGAGTTGTCCTCCAGCATGGAAGCGCACCATTAGAAGATACTTCGCCGACTGTTTGGCCATGTATTACCTGCGTATCGTCTGGCTATGCGATCGCGGTTATCTTCAATGGGACGCAGCGAAATATCGATGCTTATGTTTCAACGATCGATTCACTCAGCCAAAATGCACCAAAATGGATAAAAATTTGTGATGCTGCTGATGAAGTTAAGAGTTTTACGGCACATGGATCAGATCTATATTTACGAACTTCTAAGAATGCCGCTCGTTTCAAGATTATCAAAACTTTCTTGACTAATCCCGATCTAGCTGCTGCTAAAACCGTGTTGGCTGACGGTGATTCAATCGTCAGGAGTATATTTGCGGCTAATGATGCGTTGTATGCGATCGCTACAAAAAACGGAATTGGTAAGTTAATTCGGATTACTTATGATGGCAAAATAGAGTGCCTAAAACTACCATCTGATGGAGCTGTCAATTTCCTGAAAAATGACCCTCTTGCAGATGGAATTCTCATCAGCATCAAAACTTGGACAAAATGTGAGAGCCACTATGAATACAATCCCACGATCGATTTATTGGCCGATTTAGAATTGCAGCCTAAGGGTAAATATTATGCTCCCCACGATTTAGTTGCGACAGAAGTAACGGTCAAATCTCATGATGGCACGATGGTACCACTGTCAATCATTCACAAAAAAGGGATGAAACTAGATGGTTCAAATCCCTGTTTGTTGACGGGCTATGGTGGTTATGGTTATTCATTCGACCCCTTCTATCTACAGATTCAATGTGCTTGGTACGAGCGCGGGGGGATATTTGCGATCGCGCATGTGCGTGGTGGCGGTGAGAATGGTGAAGAGTGGTATCGAGCTGGATTTCAACAAACGAAACCAAATACCTGGAAAGATTTTATCGCCTGTGCCGAATATCTAATCGAGGAAAAATATACTTCACCAGCCAAACTAGCAGGTGAAGGTGCAAGTGCTGGCGGCATCTTAATCGGTAGAGCAATTACCGAGCGTCCCGATCTGTTTGCCGTTGCCATTCCACGGGTAGGTTGTCTGAATGCAGTCCGACTTGAGAGAACACCTAATGGTATACCTAATATTCCTGAATTTGGTAGTTGTGAGATTGAAGCAGGTTTTCAGGTTCTCTATGAAATGGATTCATTTTTACACGTTCGGGATGGGATCGATTATCCAGCGATGTTGATTACGCATGGGATTACCGATCCGCGTGTCGAGCCGTGGCAATCAGCCAAGTTTGCTGCCAGAGTTCAAGCTGCATCGACAAGTGGTAAACCCGTGTTGCTGCGGATGGATTATGAAGCAGGGCACGGCATTGGCTCGACCAAAACCCAGTTGATTCAGGAGCGTGCCGATATTTTCGCTTTTATGATGTGGCAATTTGGGCTGGAGAATTAATGACCTCGATCTAATTGGACATAATTGGTTCATTATTTAGATCGACTGGTGACTTACTTTAATGTGAGTTCGGGTTAGGGATGTCCACTTAATGACTCCTAGCTTCGTTTCTGAACCGCCCTCAAATGAATTTGCGGATGCGCGCTCCTCGGCTTTGCCGAGGGTTTAGCGCACCAAGCGAGGGCTAGCAGCAAAAGTTCTCTGACGAGAACTGCCACATCGGTTAGTTCGTTGAAACGAACTTGAGCTATTAGCCCGTTGGCGTAGCCTTTCGGAACGAAACACTTCTAGTTCAGGGCGGGGTTAGAACGAAGCAAAATGAATTTTCTTCTCCCGAACTGACGTTACTTTAGTTCAGTCACAATCTTGGGGATTGAGATCGATCGTATAATTACTCTCGATCGAATAAATGGATAATTATGACTAAATATGTGATGTGGGGTAGTTATTGCGAGGATGTCGTTAATCAAAGAACGCCTTACCGAGAAGCACATCTGGCTGGATTGGCACAACAAAAAACCGATGGGATCTTAGTCACGATCGGCCCAACAAAAGATTTGACTAAGGTTTTTGGGATTTATGAAGCGAAGGATGAACTTGTCGTTCGTCAGTTGGTTGAAGCCGATCCCTATTGGCAACATGGCATCTGGACAGAATATCAAATTAAAGAGTGGATTCAAGCGATTTAGAATATTGGATTGAAAGGCATCAATTATAGCAACCGCCAAGGCGGTTAAGACAGTAAGAGCGGATAATAGACAAGCAAGCCCTGAGTAAATACTGAATGATGCCAAAGCCATATAGTTACGACTTACGTCAAAGAGTAATCGAAGCAATTGAGCTAGATGGGATGAAAAAAAGTGAGGCAGCACAGGTATTTCAAGTCAGTCGAAATACAATTCACTTGTGGCTAGCGCAACTCGCCAAGACCGGAGATTATCAAGCAAAACCAAATGAGCCAAGAGGAAATGGACATAAAATTACAGACTGGGAAAGATTCAAAGAATTTGTGAGAGCAAATGGGGATAAAACTCAAGAAGAAATGGCTAAATTATGGGAGATACCAATTAGTGACCGAACAATCTCAAGAGCCTTAAAGAAAATTGGATTTAGTCGTAAAAAAAAACTTATGGGTATCGAGAAAGGGATGAAGAAAAAAGAAGAGAATTTAAGGAAGAGCTAGCTAAATATAGCCGAGAAGAGCAAGTCTATATAGATGAAGCAGGACTGGACAATAGAGATGAATATGGCTATGGATATAATGAGATAGGGAAAAGGTTTGAGGCACTGAAAAGTGGAAAAAGAGGCGGGAGAATTAATATGATTGCAGCTTGGTGTAATGGACAATTATTAGCACCATTTACTGTAGAAGGAGCTTGTAACCGTAGCGTATTTGAAATCTGGCTAGAGACTTGTTTAGTCCCAATATTAAAAGCTGGACAGGTAATAATAGCAGACAACGCTACCTTTCATAAAGGTGGACGGATTCAAGAAATAATTGAAGCAGCAGGATGCCACTTATTATATCTTGCACCTTATTCGCCAGATCTCAACAAGATTGAGCGATGCTGGTCATGGCTCAAAAGCCGCATCCGCAAGCAAATGGATAAATTTCCCTGTCTTCGAGATGCAATGGAAGATATTCTCAGCAAAGCGTCCTAACCGCCTTGGCGGTTGCTATACAAACAAAGTCCGCCTAGGCGGACTTTGTTTGTATCGCTGCGATTAAAATTACCAGCATTGCTTTAATTAACGTGAGTTCGGGATAAGGAAAATCGATCTGCTCCGTTCAAGCACCGCCCTGAACTATAAGTTCGGGCTAATAGCAAAAGTTCGTTGAAACGAACTAATCAATTGGGCAGTTCTCTGAAGAGAACTTTTGCTATGAGCAACTAATTCATTTGAGGGCGGTTCAGAAACGAAGCTAGGAGTCATTAAGTGGACATCTTTAACCCGAACTCACGTTAATTAGGGTTGAATAATCATTTACCCAAAACTTCTTTAGCAACCGATTGATACTTAGACCAGCCAAATTGGGCGCGGGGGTCGTTGTAATCTCTGATGATGACTCCTCGACTGGACGATCGCTCAAATGCCACTAGCAGCGGAATATCGACAGTAAACAGCGGCAGTTTAGCTTCTTCGAGGATCGCTCTAGCATTGCGTCCGGTTTTAGTCCGCGAGTCTACTTGCGTCAGCAGCACTTTATATTTGGCACCCCAGCCTTCGAGCAATTCTACCGACTTGATCGTAGTATCGATATCGAGGTGATTTGGTGTGGTAGGGATAATCAGGAGATCGCTACTAGCTACCAAATCTTTTAGCTCGTCTTGTTCGGGACGCGCTTGGGTATCGGTGATAATATGCGTGTATTTGCCAATCACTGCCGTAGCACCAGCTTGAGATGAAACTGTAAAGGGTAATTTATCTTCGCGCGACCAAACCAATGCCGAACGGTTGCGATCGGCATCGATGAGTAATGTAGGGGCGTTTTCTTGAAGGCAGGCAGCAAGGTGAATCGATGTGGTCGTCTTGCCGACACCACCCTTGAGCGCAGTAATGGTAATAATCATCTACTAACTGGGATAGCATCCTGAGTTCTAGCATTACTGTAGGCGGTTCGGCGCATTAAAAATCGACCCCTTAACATAAATTAGGGAGTCGATCGAGTTTTAAATATTTTTTGTAAAATCTACAGAGAGGAGAGGATTCGAACCTCCGTTGGGTATAAGCCCAAAGCTGATTTCGAGTCAGCCACCATCAACCACTCGGACACCTCTCCAGGTATGCCAATTTTCAAATTGTACACCAATTTCGATCGAAATGGCACATCAAATATTAGTTATTTTAATAGCCGTAAACCATTAATTCCTGATTTTTAGCTATTTTTCATGCGTTTGAGTTCTTCTTGCAGCGCTTCTACCTGCTTTCGCATGTCGCTGATATTTTCAGTCGAGCCAGATGGTTTGGTAGCTTCTTCGCCTTCTGAAACGATTTCGATCCGGCGGGGTTCGCGATCTTTCATCGGTCGATCGGCAGTAGTACTATCGGATTGGTTGAGGTTGGGTTGTTGGGCCGATTCAATCATATCGTTGACCATTTTCCGAGCTTCCTCAGTAGTAATCTCGCCCTTGGCGACCATCTCATCGGCAAGCTTCTGTGCTTGTACTCTCAATCCTGAGATCTTCTCACCAGCCTGTTCGCCAGCAGAAGCGGCCAAACCGACACCAAGGTAAAATGCTTTTTGAACGATATCGCTTAGACCAGCCATAGTTAACTTCTGAAGTGATTGTATTAGTGTTGTTCGCTCTATCTATTTACTAAGATAAACGACAAAACTAGCGATCGACTATGGGTCTGAGGGTACGGTTTGCCGATGTGTAACGAAATTCGGCACCGATAGCTTGAGTCTAGAAAAAATTTTAAGATCCGGATTCCACGCCTGTCACAAGCATCCCTATTGCTGCTACCTTCCAGTCCTGACAAGATTTAGGCGTTACAACCGCGCGGGTCCAGATCGATCTTTATCATAGCATGAATCTTACTGGTTCGATCGTCAACACAATGCTATTTTTTACAGTGTGGGTTGGCGTTGCCGTCTATTCGATCTGAGAAAAATTTTAAGATTCGGAGTTCGCGCCTGCTGCAAGCATCCTGTGTTGCTGCTAGTTTCGGCTATCTGACAAGGTTTAGGTGTTACGACCGCACGAGTCCAAATCCGACCTTTAATATAGCATAAATACGATTTCAATCACCCAAGACAATGCGCCATTCATGCAATTGATAAGTAACGCAATGATGTTTGACCAGGGGATCGGCGGCAACAATTAGTTCCGCTTCAGCTAGCGATGTCGCCTGAAATAACATCATCCCGCCACCGCGTTCTCCCCAATATCCAGTTTTGGCTTGATGGCCACGATCGATTAAATCTTGGACATAAGCTTTGTGGGCTGGTACGTATCGATCGAATTCCGGCTTGGGCACGATTCCAGTTTCAATTTTGACAAACCAAGGCATTCGGGAAAGTTGGGGAGGTGTGATATTTAGTGAGGTGCGGAGATCTTACCCACCCCACCCTAATTCCTACGGAAAGGCTTCGCCAACGGGCACCCCTGTCTTGAAAAGGTGCTCGAAGGGTGGGGAAACCCCAAGACCTAATGGTCTAATGGTCGGGTACCCGACCAAAAGGCTAGCCGACCAAATGCACTTTTCGCTCCCAGGAGGGGAATTTTCTAGCCACTAGCCACTAATCATCGACAGTGGGAGGAAAATTGTCAAGACTTCGCCTTGTTGGGGGTGTTGGCGGACGATGAGTTTACCGCCGAGGAGTTGGAAGAGATTTTTAGTCACATTCATATTGAGGCTGAGATTGCCTGTTTCGGGCTGAAATGTGAGCAATTGACCGATAGCGTAAGCGCTGCCTTTGCAGGTCGAGTGGCGTTTATTTGGGGCGGAATGTTCGCATTCGTCGGTTTCAGGTTGGGATTGGAGTTGGAGCTTCAGTCTGTCACCGACGGGGGTGACTTCGACTTGGATGCGACTGCCAGAAGGAAGATTGCGGGTAAAGTTTTCGACCAATCCCGTGAGGACTCGATCGAGGATCGTCGGATTGCTGACGACGGCGGGAAGTTTGTGCGGAATATCCACCGCTAAGTCGAGATTGCGACGTTCGGCTTGTTGTTGCCACTGGGGTAGGCTTTTTTCCAAAAGTTGAGTAATCGACATGGTAGTCAAATCTACTGCTTGAGATGGTTGGGTAGTTGCCAATTCTACCGCGCTGAAAATCAGCTCCATCCGATCGATTTGTTCGGTACATTCCCGATCGATCGCACCCAAGCGTTTGAGAACTCGTTGCGATAAATCTGGTTGACGCAACAGTAGCCGGGTCATCGTCCGAATGGTCGTCAGTGGCGTGCGAATTTCGTGCGTGAGTGCCTGGAGTAATTCTACATCGGCAGCAAGTTTTGCCGGGACTTCCGTTGAATTTACTTTCGCGGTGGTGGGTTGTTCGACAGGGGCGATAGTGACTGGTTGGTGGTGGAGCAGATGTTGACCGAATGCCATCACCCAGCGATAATCGGGAGCGATCGGGCTAAATCTTGCTGCTAATTCATCGATATAAGATAAATGATGCGGGGCAGTCAGCATCAGCCGCCCGCGTAAAGATTTCCAGGCCATATCCAGATCGTCAGGATCGAAGGAAAACTGACAGCGCAAAGTGCCATTTTCTTCCCCTAACACAACTACCAGACTAAAGTGACTGGTGAGCACGAGACAAAAACGTTCGTCAGCGAGGGGATCTGTCGGGAGTAGCTCAATAGGGAAATGATGTGACTGCGAAGCTCGACCGTGGAGGCCAGTAGACTTGCAG
>CBDFFH010000040.1:0-47519 GCA_965246715.1 Chamaesiphon sp.
GCGATCGATCTGCATCCCTTCAACTACTTCGAGTTCGGTTGTCAGCGATTTGGATTCTTCTACGGTAATTACACCGTCTTTAGTGACTTTCTCCATTGCAGCGGAGATCATTTCGCCGACTTCTGGGTCGTTTCCGGCAGAGACGCTAGCTACTTGAGCGATACCTTTGCCTTCGACGGGTTTGGCGAGCTTAGCAATTTCGGTGACTAAGATCGCAACTGTTTTATCCATACCGCGCTTGATCCCGATCGGATTACTCCCAGCGGCAACGTTTTTCAAGCCTTCGCGGATCATTTCTTGCGCGAGGACAGTGGCGGTGGTGGTACCGTCGCCCGCTAAGTCCTTAGTCTTAGAAGCGACTTCTTGGATCAAGCGCGCGCCAGTATTTTCGAGCGGGTCGGATAATTCGATATCTTTGGCAACGGTAATCCCGTCATTGACGATCTGGGGGGAGCCAAATTTCTTCTCTAACAGGACGTTCCGCCCTTTGGGACCCAGTGTAATCTTGACCGCATCAGCCAATGCATTGACCCCACGTTCGAGGGCACGACGGGATTCTTCGTTAAATGCTATGATTTTTGCCATATTATTTTATTGTAGTCATCTCTTCCAAAATTTAGCACTCTATGACTAGGAGTGCTAAACGGATTTCGATCGATCTGTGTGCGGTTTCCCGAACTTGGGGTCGGGTGTATCACAATGGGAATAGAGAAGATACATCAATAACAGCTAACTCACACCGAAATTATTATGTTCCCGATCGATGATGATAATCCCACACGCATTACACCTTATGTAACTTATGGCTTAATTGCCGTAAACGTAGCAATCTTTATCTATGAGCTGACCTTCTCACCCCAAGGTTTGACCAACTTTTTCTACCAATGGGCAATCGTCCCATTTCAACTTACTGGTTCGCTGATCGGTCAACCTCAAGCGATTTTACCGGGTGGAGAGCCGCCAGAATTGTTGACGTTGATTACTTCTCAATTCTTACATGGTGGGTTTTTACATGTCGCAGGTAATATGTTATTCCTGTGGATCTTTGGCAATAATGTCGAAGACCAGTTGGGGCATTTTAAGTTCTTGTTCTTTTACCTTGCGTGTGGCGTGCTAGCTGGCTTGGCACAATGGTATTTCAGTCAGGGTTCGCAGATTCCCTCGCTAGGTGCTAGTGGCGCGATCGCGGGTGTGATGGGAGCTTATATCATTCGCTTCCCCCAGGTCAATGTCCGGACGGTATTTCCGATCGGGATTTTCCCCTTAGTATTTAATATTCCAGCATATTTCTATCTGGGGATCTGGTTTGTCCAGCAAGCGCTCTATGGGTTTGCAACGCTTGCACCGCGAACGATGGTAGGGATGGAAAGCGGTGGGGTGGCTTATTGGGCACATGCTGGAGGTTTTGTGTTTGGGGCTGTGCTGGGGCCATTATTGGGGCTATTTTCACAACCTTCGGAGAGGGCTTGACATTTTCCAATACCTCCGAAGCGGAGCTACGGCGTATACATCAGTTGGCTGGGCTTCGTTTTAGGTTGGTTTACCCCCCAACTCCCCTTAGAAAGCGGGGCTTTAGCTCCCTCCCCTTTCTAAGGGGAGGGCTAGGGTGGGGTAAAGGGACTACACAGCAACTCTAACAAACTTGTCGGTACGCGGTAGCTTTTCAAGGGGGGGGCTAAAAATTACTGTTCTCGGAATGAAGTCAACCATATTTCGGTGACCACTGTAGCCTCAAATAGGGGCTGGTGGCGAAATCTTAGCGCATATCGCCAACTCACTCAGAGGGTGTCTGAAAAGTCAGGCGAGACGGCGGAGGGATAAGCGAATCATGGCGATATAGCCCACATTCCGCACTTCAATTTTAACGACAGACACTTAGACTTATTTATTACTTATTCGACAAATAAATACGTAATTAAAAGACGAAATCAGAACAGTCTCCATACTACAACCGAAGCAGTGATTTAGTGATAAAATTATGGTTAAAACTCCCATTAACTTTATCAACAAATGAATTATAAATTAGAAGAGATTGAGATTAAAAATCTAGACCATTTAGGGATAGTAGCTGGAATTATAGATGAAATAGGAATTGTAGAAAAAGTAAATGAATTATTAGGGACAGATTCTAGAGAAAAGATTAATTGTGGAGAAGTTGTTAAAGCAATTATTTTAAATGGGCTGGGATTTGTTGCACAACCATTATACTTATTTTCAAATTTCTTCAAAGATAAAGCTGTAGAACATTTATTAGGAGCAGGAGTCAAAGCAGAGGAATTGAATGATGACAAACTCGGAAGAGTGATGGATAAGTTATATAAATATGGGCTGAATAATATTTTTTTGATTATTGGTTTGTCAGTAATTAAGAAATACAAAATATCAACTAAGTATTCTCATTTAGATTCAACTTCATTTCATTTGCATGGACAATACAATAATCGAGAGCGTGATGAAACGGAAGAACAGAGATTAGAGGTAACTAGAGAAAATCCAATATTTATTACAGAAGGATACTCAAGAGACCACCGACCAGATCTCAAACAGTGTGTACTAGATCTAATAGTGAGTAGTGATGGAGATATCCCAATATTTATTAGAGGAGGTTCGGGGAATGAGTCAGACAAAGCAATGTTTGGAAGAATATTAGTCGAGTACTCACAGCAAGCAGATTTTGAGAGTATCATGATAGCGGATAGTGCTTTATACAGTGCAAAAAATCTAATATTAATCAAAGATTTAAAATGGATAAGCCGAGTACCATTATCGATAAATAAAGCAAAAGATTTAGTTAGAACAGTAAAAAGTGAAAGCCTGAAAGATAGTAGCAGCAAAGGTTGTCGGTATTCGTCATCACAAGTGATATATGGAGGGATAGAACAAAGATGGATGATAGTAGAAAGCGAGGAAAGAAAGAAATCAGATTTAAAGAAAATACTCGATCGCCTAGAAAAAGAAGCAGAGAAAGCTAGCAAGGAAATCAACAAAATAATCAAGCTAGAATTTGAGCAGGTATCATTAGCACTGACAGCAATCGAACAGATTCAAGCTAAGTTAAAGTATCATCAAATAGTTCAAATTGAAACTTTCAGTAAAGTCAACAAAAAAGGACAAGAAATTCATACCGTTACCTGTAGATCGATCGAAAACAAAGAACTAGTTGATGACATCAAAAATCAAGCTGGAAAATTTATACTGGCAACTAACATACTAAGCGAAACTGAATTAGAAACTTCGGAAATATTAACTGTATATAAGCAGCAGCAATCCTGCGAAAGAGGATTTAGATTTCTCAAAAATCCATTGTTTTTTGCAGACAGCCTATTTGTCAAAAATCCCGAAAGAGTAGAAACAATGATGATGCTGATGGGATTAAGTCTTTTAGTGTATACAATTGGACAGAGACAAATCAGGAATGGTCTGAAAGCCAGAAAATCTTCAGTAAAAAATCAATTGAATAAAGCAACAGATCGACCAGCTCTAAGATGGATATTCCAGTGTTTTCAAGGAATTCATTACTTTCAGCTTGACGAGATTGAAAGAATTAGTAATTTGACTGAAGAGCGGTGCCGAATTCTAGAGTTTTTACCTGAAGCTTGTCAAAAATACTATTTAGCTAACTGAATTTTATCATGATGTATTAAAGAGATTCATTGTTGCAACCACTATTGAATATTTCCGACCAATTAGTTTTTAAAGATCGGCAAAGACTAGAAAATTGTCATGCTCATTCGAGCGAGTTTTTGATATTGCAAATGTCACGAATATACTTCCAGGTTGATTTTAGCTATGGATTGCTTTTCGTAAAAATTGAAGTGCGGAATGTGGGATATAGAGAAAAGCCTCAGCAGTATCAGTCAAAATCTCGTAATCTTTACTCAAACGACGAGACCAATTAAACCAACCGAAAGTTCGCTCAACAACCCAACGTTGTGGTAGAGGGACAAAACCAGTAGTCTTGTCGGTACGTTCGATCGGTTCCCAAATCCAATGATAAGTGTCCATCGTCCATTGGATCGTGGGGGCACCATCATCGCCAGCATCAGCCAGGATCTTAAAGAGTCGAGGATAGTACTGTTGCAACTTAGGGAGAACTAATTTTGCGCCGTCGCGTTCTCCCATCTTCGCCGCAGTGACCACTACCACCATCAGTAGTCCCCAAGTATCAACCAAAATATGTCGTTTGCGACCTTTAACTTTCTTCCCCGCATCGCAGCCTACCGCTTGGGGTTCAGGCTGAGTACTGCCGATTTGAACCGACTGACTGTCCGTGATGGCGACACTAGGAGTGGCTTCTTTCCCACCGCTAACTCTCACCCACTGGTTAAAAGTACGGTTGATTGGTTCCCAAATTTTTTCAATTCGCCAGTTGCGGAAATACTCATACACTGTCTGCCATCCCGGAAAATCATGGGGTAGCATTCGCCACGGACATCCTGCACTCAAAATATAGAAAATCGCGGTGACAATTTCTCTTGGATCCACTTTTCTCGGTCTACCTCCTGGTTTCGCCGCTGGAATGAATTCTTTGAGCAAATCCCATTGTTCGTTGGTTATGTCCGTTAGGTATGATTTTCTTGCTGCTCTCATGATTTTCTGTCTTTGTTTTACTTATTAGACAGATTCTCATAATCTTGGGAGCTTTTCTACCCCCTTTTCAGACACCCTCTGATGGCATTTATGGTGTGTTGAATGTATTTGGAGATCGAGATGATTTGGATCTGGTTGGGGTGTTGGAGTTTGGCGATTCGCTCTTAGAGAGGCTAACGATGTTAGCTCAGTGTTGTGACATCAGGATAGGCAATAATTTTCTTATCTGCTGTTAATAACGGAATTTATGAAATTATCGAAGTTGCGACAATAATTTGGTCTGCGGGACCTTTGTGAAAACTTGGTAACTGTGTCGATTTAATAATAATTGAAATGGTTAGATCGATCGTTCGTAAATTCGGGTGAGATCAAGCGATCTCCAACCAATCTTCGATCGAGAATTTCAACTCTAATTTTCCATACTCTACTAGCTTGGCTATTTCCCAACAGGAGTAGATCCTAATACCCAGTCCATCATCTTGTCGTGCTTGAATAATTTGCCGATGACGCTCTCGACAATCTTGGACTGTCATCGATTCACCAAATCAAGATGTGAGTATCCAGCAAAATCATTGCAGCACATCCCAATCCGATCGGGGAATAGCTGACTCAAAGGGATCGTCGTAGCGGGTGACAGAGCCTTGCAATGATTTCCAGCGTTCGTCAATCGGGTTTGCTACTTCCTGGGCAGATACATCATCTAATATGATGACTTCTACTGACTTACCAACGCTAAACGGTAATCCCTTTAGGACAATCGAGCCATCTGCCATCACGATCGATCGAATTTTATAAGCATTCATAAATATTTAGTTGGTTGAGACTGCAACCATAGGATAATTTTAGCCGTTGGCGTAGCCTCTCCGCTAGGAGAATTGAAACGAGAATCGACTCTAATCCTCGGTGAATCGTTGGCGTAGCCTCTGAGCATGAGAATCGATCGCACTCCAAATCGCTGCTACTAAGTTCTCTTGCTCTGGGGGGAGGGCATCGGAAATACGATCGAGATTTATTCACCAAACATCTGTTCTAGAAATTCATCCTTAGTCAAACCGAAGTGTTCGGCGACACTCCGCACAATAGCATTTAAAGTCCCGATTTTGAGTGAATCGTGTGCGGGGATTGTGATGTGATGTTGTCCGTTCGATTGAGTGGTTAAACGAATGTGACTGCCCGTTTGACGGGTGATTTCATAGCCGAAGTTAGATAGGAGTCTAATTAATTGAGTGCTGGATAAATCTCTCGGAACTTTCACGCCGCGAATACCTCATCTCTGACAATATGCAGTCTGATGATTTTTGGACGCTGTTCGGATATATCGAAATGACAATTTATGGCATCTTTGACCGCGATCTTCAATGTTTCTAGATCGTCAGCTTCGGTGAAAATTGACTCGTTGAGAGCCTGGGCTGTATAGCCACCTTCGGGAGCTTGTTCTACTAGGAAGATAATTTCTGTTGTTGACACGATCGACCCTAAATATATTGATAGCGTGGTGAATGCATGTCGATCTTATCGTATCTACTCAGTAAATCGATCGATCGCACTCCAAAATCGCCGCTACTAAATTCTCTTGCTTGGGGGAAGGGCATCGGGAATATTATCAGTGGTGGTGAGCCAGATAATTTAGATCGGTTTGGGGGATGCGAGAGTTTGGCGATATATCTAGATATCTTGCCAGTCTCTCGCATTGACAAATATCGATATTCTGGGGATGGAGTTGATGATTTCTAGGGCTTGTTGCTGTTCTTCTAGATCGTCATCTGCGTTAAATTTGGCGAACAGATCGGAAATACTGGCTCTTTGAAGATCGAGGGAAGTCGGGGTTCGATCTTGAATCCGATCGACGGCTTGTTGCCACTGCTGTTGGGAAGTGTTGGCAGGATTTGACAGTGCAGCGTTGTGAGCCGTTGCAGTTTCAATTTTCTGTTCTAGTTGTCTGAGGATTTTTGTTTGTTCGACTAAGGGGAGCAACTCGATTTGCTGCAAAATTTCTACTACTACGGGACTCATGATTTTGCCTCGTTGCTGGGTGTCTCTATTTTAGCTGGCTGTGGTGGTTTTAGGCTTCGGTGAATCGTTGGCGTAGCCTCTGAGCATGAGAATCGATCGCACTCCAAATCGCCGCTACTAAGTTCTCTTGCTCTGGGGGGAAGGGCATCGAGAATATTCTCGGTGGTGATGAGCCAGATGATTTGGATCTGTTTGAGGGTGTGGAGTTTGGCGATTTTTTAGATCGGGGTTTATCTAGCTGCTATGCTTTTTTATTAAAAATATTTTTGTCCACAAGACAGTAAGCGATTAAAGCATATAATCCTTCTGGAATGGAATCACTGTTTATATCATTATGAATGGTAACATCAGCAACTCTTCTGTTAGGATAAATAAATTTTTCATACCCAGGTCTGACATTTCGCTCATAACGTTGTTCGACCTCTAAAGTATCTCTACCTCTTTCTGTAACATCTCGATTTAAACGTCTTTGATATCGAGTGACATCATCAGCCTCTACCCAAACCTTAAAGTCAAATTCCTGTAAAAATCGCGGCTTTGAAAATGAAAAAACACCTTCTACAAGGATAATAGAAGTAGGCATACAAAGCCGAGATCCTTCTTGTTGATGAGATTCAAAATTGTATTCTGGAATCTTAACTGCTTGCCCTGCTTTTAGCTGAGCTAAGTCAAATAGAGCATCATCAAAATTAATAGAATCAGGATTATCATGGGTATATTCTAGACTCATCACCTCATTTATGTTTTTATAATATCCATCTAAATCGAATACACAAACAGATACTGGACAAAGCTTCTGAAATTGACGAGATAACCATGTTTTACCAGAACAACTACCTCCAGAGATACCAACAACTGTACTTCTACCAGGATCTACTCGATCTGGTAAATTATTTTCATCGATCGTAGTATTTAACATTTGATTTATTCCTCCAGTATCAAATTCTCGAAGCCACAAATTACCATCTCGCTCTGTTTGTCTCAATCTTATCAAATTCTGCAACTCGGATGTCTCTAACTCCAGAAAATGTCCCCGCGCTGGAATATCTATCTTGTTTTCAGCCAAATCACCATGACTGGAGATTGAGGTGAGTCGATCGATCTCTACATCATTATTAGTTTTAATCGAGATTGCTTCAGTGCCTTTTTTTATCTTCAGATAGCCTGCATACAACTTAGACCAAAGATCTCCTGCTTTTTTTCGATTTTGCTGCTGGTATGACTAACCATCCAGTCATTATGCCCACAGGTGCCCTTGTAAGTGCGATCTCACTTACTACCGTTGCTGCTCCCACCCGTGCAGTTGCTGCTCCTGGCTTCGGAACCCTCCAAGATATCTTACTTTGCCAGCCTTCCCTCTCCCGTTTTCCAAATAGCTGTATCCTCATCCACGAGCGGATCAACCTCTTTCAAGGCTTACGGGGAAGCAAACCAGCCCTTCAGTACTGTCGCGAAAAATATGGTAGCAAAGCAAAGCTAGTGTCGTTTGGCGGTTAGGGCTGCGGTGGTGCGCGACTCCGAATGAAGCCTAGACCTCGATTCTTTTAGGGGCGGTGCTTCATGCCCGCCCTCACCATCTCGGCTCCGTCCCAACAGGGCACCCACAAGGGGCTGCCCCTAGAGATTTATTACTTACAGCGCTTCCGGCTGTCATGAGGCACACTCTTTTCTATCCTGAGATTGCTCTCTGACTAACTTTCAGGACTTGTACTGTACCTGATAGCTGTCGGAAGTGCTGTATCCATCACTAAATACCATGCTCAAACAAATTGTAACTTCAGCCGCGATCGCTATCGGACTAACTACCGCCATCTTCACTCCCACTCAAGCACATGCCATGACTGGAGAAGAGGCTGTCAAAGTCATTCGAGTCTTCGGTGAATATATGGACAATCTCCAGAAAATCTTCCAACCCACTCCTACCGCCCCCCAGCCTGACGATCGCATCCCCAATCCTGGAACGGACGAACCCCAGCCCAAACCTAAAACGATCGAATCTCAATTTTAAATAAACAAAATGCCCCTCGATCGATCGAGGGGCAATCTTTGTACCCATTCACCAATCCCGAGCCATTATGAATATTCCCGCCACTCTCGATCGTCAACGCGAGCAAGCCGTGATGAAAATTCAAGCTGAGAAATTCCGATCGTCGATCTGCAATTATAGAAGTTGGTATGGATGTCGATCTCATCGTACCGATTCTGTGAATCGATCGCTTTCGACAGCTTAGCAGCTTTAGCCGCTGGGGTTGACTACCGCATATCGCCGATCGCACTCATGGCAGTAGCCGCGATCGCTTGCTCGGTGGCTTTGGGGAGATGGTGATATTTACCATTGGCTTGCTTGGCGAGTTCTTTGGCAAATCCAGTTGAAATATATTTATTCTCGGTGTCGATGACGAGTAACTTAATTCCTAACCCACGAATCCGACTGGCGATATCGAGGAGTTCGGCTTTAATATCTGGTTTCTCATCGGGTGGGATCGTTTCGCCCAAGGAACGTGCCAGCGGGATATTTCCCCGTCCATCAGTGATGGCGACGATGACTACTTGCCCGACATCGCCAGAACTTTGGGCATTGACCCCAACACGGACGGCTTGAGTCAGACCGTGTGCGAGTGGCGAGCCACCGCCACAGGGGAGACGTTCGAGGCGGCGTTTGGCCATAGAGATCGATCTTGTCGGTGGCAACAACACTTCAGCTTGTTCGCCTCGGAACGGAATTAAGGCTACTTGGTCGCGATTTTGATAGGCTTCGGTGAGGAGACGCATTACCGCTCCCTTGGCCGATTGCATGCGATTGAGTGCCATCGAACCCGACGCATCGACGACAAATATTACCAAGGCACCAGAACGCCGTGCGAGTTTCTTGCCCCGAATATCGCCTTGCTCGACGATCACCTTCCGATCGGGTTGGCGCAACCGGCGCGATTTTTGATAGGGTGCTGCTGCTCTAAGGGTCGCATCTACGGCAATTCGCTTAACTTTCCCCTTGGGTAAAATCGGTTTGACGTATCTGCCCCGATCTTCAGAAAATACCAGGCTGCGGCTGCCCGATTTGCCCTGTTTTTGCTGGGCGGTTTGGGCAAAGTACAACACGGTTTCGTCTAAAATTACGCCTTCGATATCGAAGACAAATTCTTCAGGGATATTCGGTGGCTCTTCTGGCTGGTCTTCATTTTCCGGTTCGTCATCCTCGTTATCTTCTTCATCCTCTGGCTCGTCCTGCTCCTGCTCCGACTGGTCTTGTGGTGGCGGCGGCGGTGGTGGGGGTGGATTTTCGTCTGGGGGCGTTTGAATGACGGTCGCACGCGGAACGATGACGAGTTCTACCGCTCGGCGCAAATCGTCAGCATTGACATCGGTACGTCCCTCTAATGCTGCTGCGGCCTTCGCTACCCGCACGGCAAAGAGTTCGGCGCGATGTCCCATCACCTCACCGCGCAAAGCTTCTGTTACTAAATAGGCAATCTGCTCGCGGCTAATTCGCACGTCCTTGAGCCATTCGCGTGCCAGAAGAATTTGGGTTTTGATATTATCGACTTCTTCGGTGTATTGCGCTAAAAATGTCTGCGGCGATACGCTATACGCGATCGCTTGGCCGACGGCTTCGACTCGCTGGGCGATTTCTAGTACGCCATCAGCCGATAGGCAAATGGCGATGCGATCGAGCAAATGTTCGCGCAGTGAACCTTCTTCGGGATTATAGGTGGCAATCAGCAGCGGTCTACAGGGATGTTGAAAGCTAATTCCTTCGCGTTCGATTTGATTGCGACCGTCGGTTAACACGCCGAGCAAGAGATTAGCGATCTGGTCGTCGAGGAGGTTGATCTCATCGATATACAATACGCCCCGATGTGCTTGAGCCAGTAATCCAGGTTGAAATACGGCGGCTCCAGCGAGGACTGATTTATCTAAATCTACCGAGCCTAATAAACGATCTTCGGTTACTCCCAATGGAATCTGCACGAATGGTGCGGGCACGATCTTGGTTTCTAGCTCGGGATCGGGAGCCAGCGAGCGGGCTTCCAATAATCGATCGTCCCACTCGCTGGGATTATTTGGGTCGCAATTGCTCGTTCCTGCCACCGCAATCTCGATCGGTGGTAATAACGAATGAATCGCCCGCGCCATCACTGATTTAGCCGTACCGCGACCTCCAGCGATCGCGACACCGCCTAGCGTCGGATCGACGGCTGTCAGCAGGAGGGCTAATTTGATTGCTTCTTGACCTACTACCGCACTCAGCGGAAAGGCAGTCATACTCGGGGCGGTGGTCGCTGTCGGCATTAGTGATAAATTCTTGGCTCGGCTCTTAAATAAGTATTATCTCATATTAGCCAGTAGCGATTGAATTGCCGACCCGCACTCGACACATTTCATTGCGTGGCACCCGCAACTGTCAAGAATGGCGCGCGTGCGGTTCATTGCGACATCCGAGTGGTAACCATGCCGCACTTACGGGCACATTTAGCTTTTATCTAATTCGATCCGCTGTTAAATGTTAGTTAGAGCTGTCTGCAGGGAACAATTAGAGTAGTGGTGGATTCTATCAGAATAATTGAGAGACCTAAATCGCTAATATTTTTTTAATTACAGCGTATGACAATGAATTTTGTGTTATCTGTTGGATATATTAAAGGTAGATCGATCGGGAGACACAATTCAGATTTGTCAAATTGTTTCAGTAGAAATACAGCTCAGTATTTTTACTGAAAATCTCTGGTCTCACTCTTAATACCGATTGCTTGAAGTCGGTAGTCGGGCAATAATTCTACGGCAATAGAGCAACCATAAAAATCGGTTTAAACTCAATGGCTGACTTCAAATAAGCTCTATAAAGATGCTAGTTTGTGTTCGGGCAATTCACCCGAATTATGAATCGAGCACAGCGCGAATCCTCACACTAAGCTATCATTAAACATTGCATCGATCGGTAACTAAATGAGTAAGATGGCTAACGCTCCTAAGCTTGGTCGTGCTAGTATTTAGTGAAGACATAGTGGCTCCGAACGTAACACCATCAATATTTGGATGGGTCTCGATCGACAAATATGCCACTAGCGCAACTTCAAGTTACAAAGGATTTATACTTTATCTCTATTAATATTAGGGGAATTTTAACGATGAAAAGATTACTGTGGTACGTTTCCTGCTGTTGGACGATCTCTCTAGTTGGTGCAGCGACCGCTCATGCTAGTCCCAAACAAGAATTGAGCAACCGCGCAACAACTGGTACCGCAGCTAGTTTGGGTAGAATGGTTGGAGCTGATAACCAGGGTGCAAACAAAGTCACGATTTCTCAAGAAACTTTAGCACAAACTCCACCACCTCCTCCTGCACCTACAGATACCCCCAGTGCAGCCCCCGCAGCGCCAACACCACCAGCTAATTCTGATACCCAGCAGATCCAGAACGAGCTAAACACCATCAAAGACAACAAATCTCAGACTCAATCAACCGATAAGTTCAACACTTACAATCCGAAAACATCCCCACAGTTTGCAATTTTCAATCCCGTCGGTTTTGGTGCCGATCGCAATCTCTTCTTTATCTCAGGCGATTACCAAAATCGGACTAGATTCGGTAATAAATCTGACGGTGAAGCGGGTTTTGGCGTTGGATTGGGTGATGCTGTCAATGCTGTTGGGGTAGAATTGTCCTACAGTATCAATAGTTTCGGATCGAGTTCGGGATTTGGTAGCGGTGCATTTAACGCCAAAGTACATAAACGGATTTCTGAAGATACTGCGCTAGCACTCGGTTGGAACCAGTTCGCTCAAGTTGTTTTTGGCAGCGGTCAAACGGACTATCCCAAGAACTCTTACTATGCAGTTGCGACCAAAATCTTCCGTACTACCGATGATATCAACGCACCATTCAGCCGGGTGGCATTAACAGGTGGTGTTGGTGGTGGTGTATTCTTACCATTCGATCGAAATATCTTGCCTAGTGATAGTCGGAGCGGACTGGGTGTATTTGGTTCTCTAGGTGTGCGGGTTGCTAGACCCGTGAGCGCGGTCGTGGAATGGACCGGACAAGATTTGGCAGCTGGCGTATCGATCGCACCGTTCGACAACTTCCCCTTGGTCATCACGCCAGCTTTCCGCGATATTACTGGTATCAGCGGTGAAAGTGCCAGATTTGTTTTGGGTGCAAGTGTAGCTTTTAACTTCTAAAATAGAATTACAAAAATCGATCGCTCCGTATCGATTCTGTATGTTGGCAAAAGTTCCCTATTTCGTCATTAACCATCAAGCAAGGTTGAACCCTAATGTTAAAAATCTCCAAATATCATCAAGCGATCGTGAGTTGTGGTGCGCTCTTGACTGCAACATTGGCTGGCTTCACGCCATCAGCGATGGCGCAAGTAACCAGCGGCAGTAACCAAAGTGGTAGTAATGTCACCACTTTCCCCGCGCCAAGCGTACCTTCGTCGAGCGGCGGCGGTGGTGTTACCACTACTAATTTCAGCCCCACCACAGTTTCTACAGCTAATTCTTTCTCAGAAAGAATCAGCATCGCACAGACTAATGCTGACAGAACAGCAGCAGCTCTGGCTCAAGCAGAAACCGCTCAACCCAATGCAGCTAATACCACTCCTGTCCGTTACGGTCGGGAATCAGGCGATCTTGCAAATTGTGGTTGTCCGAATGCGGATACCGTCGGCACGAATAACACCAATCGTCCAGAATTAGTAGCAGCCAGAGCGGCTGAAGCAGAAGCTGCAGCAGAACTAGCTAAAGCCAAGGCTGAGGCGCGACAGTTCCTCGAATCTGTTAAAACTGAGGCTGCAACTGTATCGAGTAAGGTTTCCAGCCCTATTTGGTAAAGAGCGCGAATTAATCGCAACATTTGTGGCTCTAATTTGAGAACGGGCGATCTTCGCTCGTTCTACACCATCTCAGTCACCAGCTTTGCGATAATTACGATTTATCAAAATTTAGACGATCGACAATCACAGTTAGGTTAGCCAAACATGACACAAATATCTAAAATTCGGAACTTACTCATCGGCTGTGGCGTTCTTGCCGCAACCGCATTCGGTAGCCTCGTTCAGTCTGCTAGTGCAGCCGAACAATTTAACAACCAGTCCATTCAATTCGATCGAGATACGATTATCGAGTTTGAATTTCAAGGATCGAATAATGCGGCACAGTCTACTTTCGGAGTAGTAAATCTAGCGACAGGCGAGAAAACTCCCCTGATCAGCGAAACTCGCGCTCAAGATAAGCCAGGTCGCAACCGTGTTGGTACTGTCGGTAAATCGGTTAAAAAACCTTATGCTGAATTTACCTTCAAATCCGGTACGCCTTATTCACTGTACCTAGATTCAAATGTTAAAGGTCAGCAACCAGTAACTGTCTACTCTACTTTAGAGAAGAATGGCGGCACGCGGGTTGCGGCATTTGATAACGAAGCAACTGCATTAGGCACCCAAGGCGTAAGAATTGGCTGGAACGATGGTGTATCTGCTAGTAGTAGTGGTTTCAACCAGTTCGTGGTCATCGCTGGTGGGGGTGTAGGTTGCCCTTGTAAGCCTAGTCCGATCCTCAGCAGACCGATTCCACCTGAGACACCACCAACTAAGGCCAGAGCACCAAGAGCGCGCGGTTAATAGTTAGTGACTAGTGGCTAAATATCCCCGACTTCTTCGAGAAGTCGGGGATATTTTTTTAGTACGTGCAAGATTGTTGCACCTAGTGTTTTGCTATGGTCGGAAAAATTGGCACAATAGAGTGTAGGACTTATTCTCGATCGATCGTTGACTGAAATATGAAACTACTAAAACTAGGTTGGGCGATTGTAACGATCGCAGCGATAATGATTACCTTTAGCCCTTTGCCGATGCTCGCAGCGGTGCCAGTGACGGCGATATCCAGCGACACCAGCGGGAATAGCTTTGTGAGTGCGGCGGTCGATCGTGTGGGTGCGGCGGTCGTCAGGATCGATACCGAGCGCACGATTACGCGCCGGATCGATCCATTCTTTGGGGACGAAGCGATGTCGGGATTGCCACAACAGCAAATGTTGCGCGGTCAGGGTTCGGGGTTTATTATCGATCGCGATGGCATTATTCTCACCAACGCCCATGTAGTCGATCGAGCAGATAAAGTTACTGTAATCCTCAAAGATGGGCGCAGTCTTCAGGGTAAGGTTCGGGGAATCGATCCAGTGACCGACCTTGCAGTCGTCAAAATTAGTGGTGAGGAAAATCTGCCGATCGTCTCATTGGGTGACTCAGATAGCGTTAAAGTTGGTGATTGGGCGATCGCTGTTGGCAACCCATTTGGGCTAGATAATACCGTGACGCTAGGGATAGTTAGTACTCTCAAACGTTCGAGTTCTGCCATCGGGATGACCGATAAACGACTCGATTTCATTCAAACCGATGCGGCGATCAATCCGGGTAATTCGGGCGGCCCGTTGCTCGATGCTCGGGGACGAGCGATCGGTATCAATACAGCAATCCGGGCGGATGCGATGGGAATTGGGTTTGCGATTCCGATTAATAAAGCAAAAACGATTTCCGCTCAATTAGCGCGTGGGGAAAAAGTCGCTCACCCCTACCTGGGCGTGCAAATGGTCACACTCACACCAGAAATAGCTTCCGAAAATAACAACGATCCGAATGCACCCTTCCAAATTCCCGAAATTAATGGGGTTTTAGTCGTCCGCGTATTACCCAAAACAGCCGCAGCGATCGCTGGCATCCGTCGTGGCGATGCAATTCTCGAAGTCGATGGTGCCCAAATTCATGATGCGGGTCAATTGCAAGATGTGATGGAAAACAGTCGTGTCAGTCAGCGCTTACAAGTCAAAATTTTACGCGATGGCAAGGATCGTTTGGTGACAGTCATGCCTAAAGATTTGGATTCATAACTATTCTTGGCAAGCGTCAACATCTCGTTGGCGCAGCCTTTCCCCTGGATAGCTACTGCTAAAGATCGAGTTGAACTGACTGAGTTGAAAACTGCCTTACCCCAATAAGATAAACTGCTTGACGTATAAAAATCCTCTTGGTATTAATGTGCTAGCGGTAGCGCAGTATAAATCGAGGTGTTATCCCGATCGGTACTTGCCATCAAAAATAATCCATCATAATATTTCCGCGATCGTTGTGAAACTGTAACTGCCGATCGATTATTTTGATGTGATATTAAATTTAGAGCGGCCTAGCAATATAAATGATAAATCTTCCAAAATTTCTAGAATCTAACTTTTGAGATCGCTGATGTCATTAATTAGGTACAAACCTGGAAAGCATTACCTGAGCCGAGTCCAAAAGTGATGTTTGAACTTCGAGCATCTGTTCTGTCGCGATCGGTTCGGCTACAGTGGCTGGCAAATATCCCCACATCATCCAAGACAGCCGGTGGCGGAGTCACCAACTCCATGTTCACCAAAAACTTGGCATAACCCAATTCACTGGACATCCGATACCTATTGTCATGATTCGATTAATGATACGTATACTCGTTTAATTATTTTATACATTTGGCATTGCCAAACATCTACTTAAACGCGTAGTACTTTATCGATCGGTTGCTAAGCTCGATCGAGCTGCATAAATTTAAATTCTATTCGTAGTTAGGGTTAGTGGGGTATAAAATCACCGCTGGCAAAAACTCTGAATAATTAAAAATATCTGATAATTTTGGCTCCAAGGTAAGTTGAGAGCTGATAAATTGTCATGAGAAAAAATAAGATTTTGTCGATCGATTTATAACAAAATAATTCAGATTAAAAACTTAACTTTTCTGGAATAGCACAAAGCTACATCGTAGCTACAACCAAGAGCAATTTATCTCATTGACGAGCTATTCTTCAGTATTTCATCAAGTTTAAGATTTATAACTGCTCGTTTGCGACAACCATATTTAAATATTCACATCTTCACAAAGGAGCCAGACGTGTCACTACAAATCTCTGAACTCGAACTAGAATCATCTATTACACTCAAGCCAAATATTCTCCACGTTATAGATCCAAAGCGGCATTCGCACATGCGCTTGGTCGAAAAATCTAATCCGATCGACAGTCGAGATAAACCTTCGATCGCTCCGGGAATTTTAGGAATCATTGGAAATACTCCGCTAGTTCGACTAACTCAAATTTATCCAGATGCTCACTTTCAATTATTTGCTAAATTGGAAATGTTTAATCCTGGTGGTAGCGTTAAAGATCGTCCCGCTGTGAATATGTTAAAGCAGGCATTCGAGTGCGGCGAAATTTCTCCAGGATCGACGATTGTTGAATCTAGTTCTGGTAACTTAGGAATCGGACTAGCTCAAGCCTGTATTATGTTTGGTTTGCGGTTTATCTGTGTCGTCGATCCCAAAACAACTCAACAAAACCTCAGCATTCTCAAAGCTTATGGTGCAGAAGTAAATTTGGTATCGGAACCAGATCCGATTACTGGTGATTTTCTACCCGCACGGATCGATCGTGTCAAATCATTACTGGCGGAGATTCCTAATAGCTGTTGGCTGAATCAATATGCCAACATCAATAATGCCAAAGCGCATCACCAGACAATGCATGAGATCGTCCGCGATCTCGATGGCGAACTCGACTATTTGTTCTTAACGACTGGAAGCTGTGGCACCCTGCGCGGCTGTGCTGAATACATTAAAAATCACAATCTCAAAACCAAAATTATCGCTGTTGATGCCAAAGGTAGTGTAATCTTTGGTGACAAACGGGGTAAACGGCTGATCCCCGGACACGGCGCGGCACAAGTTCCTGCCCTACTGCTACCAGGATTGGAAAGCGAATATATGCATGTTACGGATCGCGACTGCCTGGTGGGTTGCCGTCGGTTGCTTCGGCACGAAGCCATCTTGGCTGGCGGTTCGGCTGGGGGAGTAATTAGTGCGATCGCTAAAAAAGCGGCAGAGATCCCCGTTGGTGCTAATTGTGCGGTAATTCTGTGCGATCGTGGCGAACGCTATCTAGACACGGTTTATTCGGATAGCTGGGTTGCAGAAAACTTCGGTGAAATTGATTGGAACTAAAACTATGCTATATCCCTCACTCAAATCGATCTCGATCGATCGGCTATTCACGTTGCTAGGATTGCTGCTAGTCCTAGTCATCGGTTCTCTCGATATCATCGCGCCAGCTCAGGCGTATGGGGTGGGAACGGGTGCTGTCAATCGAACCGAGCAATTTCCGCAAACTAGAGCTACTCAAGTTCGACATACGATTCAACTCATGCTCCCGACGACTGGGATCGAGCGCCTCAAGATTAGCGTTCCCCCAGATCTAAAAGTCGGTAGCAATATCGATATCTACAATGACACCACACGGCAATCGTTATCTCCGTTAATCCGACAGGCTGCTGGCAATGAGATTGAAATTAAATTTCAGCAACTATTACCGCCGAATACGCATTTAACGATCGACCTCAATCGTGTCAAGTTATGGGGCTTAGCTAGAACTTATCAGGTATATTATCAACCCATGAATGGTTCTGGCTATAGCTATTTAGGTTCGGCAGAATTCGATCGATATTGATTAGATCGATCGCCGCAAACTGGGAAATATTAATTATTAATCGGAGATTAACTATGAACTATGATGACATTCTACTGTTGAAAGGCGATCGGATTATCGAGCTATTCCAAGGGCGCGATCTAGAAATCTTAGAAGCTGTGAAATCAGCTTATCAGATCCATGCAAAAGGCGATAGCAGCTTACCGCATTCTAACTTCTTACGCTTTCCGAATAACGATCGAGATCGGATTATTGCGTTACCCGCTTATTTGGGTGGGGATGCTAATATTGCTGGACTAAAATGGATTGCGTCTTTCCCGGATAATTTAGCTTTAGGGATGGAACGTGCCTCTGCTGTCTTAATTCTAAATTCCGCTCAAACCGGACACGCTCAGGCAATTTTAGAGAGTTCGACGATCAGTGCCAAACGGACGGCAGCAAGCGCAGCACTGGCAGCTAAATATTTGCGCGGCGATCGATCTCTAGACACAGTGAATACCATTGGCACGATCGGTTCTGGTTTGATTAATTTTGAAACCGTTCGGTTTTTGTTGGCTACTCATCCAGCCTTTAAAACCTTGCTGATATACGATCTAAGCCAAGAACGCGCAGAGCAATTTCAACGTAAGTGCTATGAACTATCTACCACGTTAGAGGTTATAATCGTCACAGAACCTCGATCTATTTTTCAAAGTGCCTCGGTAATTGCGTTGGCGACAACTGCCAGCAAGCCACACATCACCGATCTTTCAGAATGCCGTTCCGACTGCATTATTTTACATACCTCGCTGCGAGATTTATCTCCAGAGATTATCTTATCAGCAGATAATATCGTTGATGATATCGATCATGTTTCTCGCGCAGAAACATCAATCCATTTAGCTGAAAAACAAGTAGGCAACAGAAACTTTATTCGCGGCACCATTGGCGATGTTTTCAATGGAGCGATCGCACCGCAAATAGACAATAACAAGCTCCAGATTTTTAGCCCCTTTGGGCTGGGAATTCTCGACCTGTCTTTAGGACAACTAGCTTGTAAATTAGCGAAAGAACAACAACAAGGTACTGTCATCAAATCATTTTTACCGAGTTCGTGGTTAGATCGCAAAGAACCGCAGTCGATCGACAGTTATTAAAATATATTTTGACTAGCAACTGTTAATTAATAATTAATCGATCTTATCGGTGTTGAGATCGAGTTGTCCGACCGCTATTTTGCAGCTTAAGTTTGGTTGACAAAATTCTAAGATGCAGATTTTATCCAATCGATTTGACAAGAAGGTTCAATGACTAATATTCACAAGAGAGATAATGTAACGAAACAGCTAACTGGAGCAGATTTAGATCTGCAAATTGCCTACTGGCAGGAGCAATTAGCTGATGCACCGCCTTTGTTGAAACTGCCCACAGACCGCCCGAGATCGCGTCACCAAACTTGCCAAATTGCCAAACAATCTGCGGCAATATCCGCGCCCCTGATGGCATCGCTCCAAATGCTGAGCCAACAGGCGGGATGTAGTTCGGCGATGACTTTATTGGCAGCATTTAAGACGTTACTCTCCCGTTATTCTGGGCAGGAAGATATTTTAGTCGGAATGCCGATCGTCAAAAACACTGCTTTACCCGATCGACTCTCCACCTGCAACACGCTAGTATTGCGGACTCAAGTTACAAGTAGCCTGAAATATCTCGAACTCTTAGAGCGGGTGGATCGAACTAGATTGGCAGCAGAGCAGCACCAAGATCTACCCATCGAAACGATCGAAGCGCTCCATCTAGAGCCGTCGCTCGGTCATATACCGCTGACTCAGGTGATGTTTGAGTGGGGCGATTTGCCCAAGGTGACAAACGAGTTCGAGCTGCTGCTGTCGATCGTCGAGACAGGGTTGGGCTGGGAAACTGTATGGTCGTATAATCAGGAATTATTCGACGCGAGGACGATCGATCGCCTGTCCAGTCATTTCCAAATCTTGCTGGCGGGAATCGTTGCCAATCCCGAACGGAAACTCGATCGATTACCCCTGCTGAGTTCTGCCGATCGGCAACTGTTGCTCATCGATTGGAATAACACGAAAACTTCAGATCCTTTAAACGAGTGCTTCTCGCAATTATTTGAAGTTCAGGTGCTGAAGACCCCCGATGCAATAGCAGCCGTCTACGCAGATTGCCAACTCACCTATCAACAATTAAACGATCGCGCAAATCGGTGGGCGCATCAACTCGTCGAGCATGGAGTTGCTGCTGAAACCTTGGTGGCGTTATTGAGCGCTCGAAATATCGATTTCCTCACCGCCATGCTCGCGGTATTCAAAGCAGGTGGGGCATATTTACCATTAAATCCCCAGCATCCAGTCGATCGAATCCATCAAGTTATAGAGCAAAGCCAAGCACAGCTCATCCTCTGCGCTAGTACCTACCAAACATTAGCCGGTAACTCCCGCCAACTGCTCGTCCTCGAAGATTTAGATAACCTAGAGTCTAGCAGCGACAATTTACCCGTGCGCTGCACTCCCGATAACTTAGCTTATGTGATTTTCACCTCCGGCTCGACGGGCAAACCGAAAGGCGCGATGCTCGAACAGGGGGGGATGCTCAATCACCTGTTTGCAAAGGTGACAGATTTACAATTAACCGCTACCGATGTAGTAGCTCAAACCGCCAGTCAAACCTTTGATATTAGTATTTGGCAATTTTTGGTAGCCCTGGTAGTTGGCGGCAGAGTCGAGGTCGTGCCGCAAGAAACGGTCGCAGATCCAGCCCTGTTGGTGGAATTAGTCGAGCGTCAGCAGGTATCGATTCTCGAAATCGTCCCATCCCTATTGCGGATGATGCTCGCGAATCTCAACTCTCAAAGGTTACAAACCCTAGACTCGTTGCGCTGGCTGATCCTGACTGGTGAAGCACTACCCCCACAGTTATGCCGTCAATGGTTCGAGATCTGCCCGAATATTCCGATGATGAATGCTTATGGGCCGACGGAGTGTTCGGATGATGTGACGCATTATGTTTTAACCGCAGCACCCGCCGCTGATGTCGTCAATTTACCGATCGGTCGTCCGATCGCGAATACTCAACTATATATCTTCAATGCCCTGTTGCAACCCGTCCCGATCGGCGTGGCTGGCGAACTGTATGTCGGCGGTGTCGGAGTCGGACGCGGTTATCTCAACAATCCTGAGTTGACGCAACTGGCGTTTATCGCGCATCCGTTTGCGGAATCGGGACGACTGTACAAAACAGGGGATAAAGCGCGGTATCTGCCTGATGGCAATATTCAATATCTCGATCGGATTGACTATCAAGTTAAGGTGCGCGGCTTTCGGATCGAATTGGGTGAGATTGAATCTGTGTTGACACAACATCCCCACGTTCGGGAAGCGGTGGCGATCGTTAGAGAGGATCGTCCTGGAGATCGGCGGTTGGTTGCTTATGTTGTGTCCGGAACCCACCCCGTCGCTTCGCGTCACCCCTCCTCGGAGGGGATTTACGCATACGGCTCTCAGGAGGGGATTAAGAGCGAGTTGCGGGACTTTTTGAAACGGAAGTTGCCGGAGTATATGGTGCCTGCGGCAGTGGTGATGCTGGAGGCGATCCCGCTTACGCCGAATGGTAAGGTCGATCGGAAGGCTCTGCCAGTGCCAGATTTGCAAATCGGTAGCGATTATGTGCCGCCGAGTACACCTACTCAGGTTGCGGTAGCTGAGATTTGGGCAGAAGTTTTACAGGTGGAACGAGTGGGGATTGACGATAACTTCTTCGATCTTGGGGGTAATTCCTTGTTGGCTACTCAGGTAGTCTCGCGATCGCGGGCGCAATTCAGTCTGGATCTGCCTTTGCGTCAATTATTTGCATCGCCGACGGTGGCAGAGTTGAGCGAGTGGATCGATACTAGCGATCGAGTCGAACTACCACAGTCAACCGCCATCGTACCAATCGATCGAACTGAATCTCTACCCCTATCGTTCGCCCAAGCGCGGTTGTGGTTCTTCAGTCAATTAGAGAGCGAGAGTGCTGCCTACAATATGCCCGAACCGTTGCGGTTAATTGGGGAATTGAATGTGGGTGCGATGGAACGGGCGATCGCCGAAATCATTCGCCGACATGAGGGATTGCGGACTAGTTTTGAGCTAGTTGATGATGCTCCAGTCCAGAAAATTACAACGGTAAAATTCACACTCTCACCACCGATCGATCTGCAAAGTTTGAGCGAATCGGCACAATCTCAGCGATTGAAAGAATTAGCTCTGACTGAGGCGCGGCGACCATTTGAATTGTCGCAGGCTCCCTTATTTCGGGTGACATTGATTCGATTAGCCGATCGATCGCATGTCTTGCTCCTGACCATGCATCATATTATTTCTGATGGTTGGTCGATGAATATTTTGGTGCGGGAATTGGCTGCGTTGTATCAGTCCTACTGTGCGAATCAGCCCTCCACTTTGCCAGAGTTACCGATCCAATATGCCGATTTTGCGAGTTGGCAACGGGAATGGTTGCGGGACGGGGTGCTCGATCGTCAACTCGCCTACTGGAAGCAACAACTATCCGGCGCACCCAGCCTGTTAGAACTACCGACAGATCGTCCGCGTCCAGCGATTCAGACTTTTAATGGCAAAACTGCATCGCTCGAAATCGATCGGGAGTTAACCCAGCAGTTGAAATCGATCGGTCAAAAGTCTGGGGCGACTTTGTACATGACGCTATTGGCAGCTTTTTCGACATTGCTCTACCGTTATAGCGGTCAAGAGGATCTGGTCATCGGTTCGCCGATCGCCAATCGCAATCATCGCGAAGTTGAATCACTAATTGGCTTCTTTGTCAATACCTTGGTGATGCGAACCCAATTCGGGGGAGATCCCACCTTTGTGGAATTACTCGATCGAGTGCGGGATAATACTCTAGATGCTCAAGAACATCAAGATCTCCCATTCGAGAAACTAGTTGAGGAATTACACCCAGAGCGTTCGCTCAGCTATACGCCGCTATTTCAGGTGATGTTCGTCTTACAGAATCCGGCGGTAAATTTGGTACTGCCAGATTTGACCATTACCCCATTCGTAGTTGAGGATGTCAATGCCAAATTCGATCTGACGCTCTCGGTAACAGAAACCGAGGCGGGACTGCGGGCGGAGTTTATCTATAATACCGACTTATTCGATGCCGATCGGATCGATCGGCTGACCGGACATTTCCAAACGTTACTCTCCGGTATCGTCACTACTCCGCAAGAACGTGTCGCGCAGTTACCCTTGCTGACTGGGGTTGAATTAGAGCAGTTGCTCTACGAGTGGAATGACACCGAGACGGAGTATCCCCAGGATAAATGTATTCACGAACTGTTCGTCGCCCAGGTAGAACGCACACCCGATGCGATCGCCGTAGTGTTCGAGACACAACGATTAACCTACCGCGAATTGAACGATCGCGCCAACCAGCTCGCCCAGTATCTCCAAACCTTGGGTGTCAAACCAGAGGTAATGGTAGGCATCTGCGTCGAGCGTTCCGTAGAGATGATTGTCGGATTGCTCGGGATTCTCAAAGCTGGGGGTGCTTATGTGCCCCTAGATCCAGCTTATCCCCAAGATCGGATCGGCTATATGCTCGAAGATTCTCAGGTGTCCGTGTTGTTGACACAGCAGCGGTTGAAGGCAGATTTACCCGCACATCCACAGGTGATTTGTCTGGATACCGATTGGTCTAAAATTGCTAACCAGCCAGCGACGGAGTTAAATAGCGGCGTACAAGCGGATAATCTGGCGTATGTGATTTATACCTCCGGTTCGACAGGCAAACCCAAGGGCGTGTTAGTCCAGCATCAAGGATTGTGCAATCTGGCACTAGCCCAGATTCAAGTCTTCGATGTCCATGCCGATAGTCGGGTGCTGCAATTTGCGTCCTTCAGTTTCGATGCTTCGATTTCGGAAGTAGTGATGACGCTGTGTGTCGGTGCGAGTCTACATCTAGCCCAGCGAGATGACTTGATGCCCGGTGGAGGTTTACTGAACCTATTGCAGACTCAGGGGATTACCCATGTCACTCTCTCACCATCTGCTTTAGCCGCGATGCCCAAGGTCGAAATCCCCAGCTTGCGGACGATAATTGTCGCAGGTGAAGCTTGTCCGCCAGATTTAGCAAATCAATGGTCGAGTGGACGACGGTTTATTAATGGTTATGGCCCGACGGAAGCGACGGTATGTGCGACGACGGCGATTTGCACCGATAGTAACTCACCCTTGCCGATTGGCAGACCGATCGCCAATACTCAGGTCTATATTCTCGATCGCAATCTCCAACCAGTGCCGATTGGTATCCCTGGCGAGTTGCATATCGGCGGCGCGGGTTTAGCGCGAGGTTATCTCAATCGTGCCGATTTGACTGCGGCGAAATTTATCTTGAATCCGTTCGGGCAAGCATATTCTGGGCTGTTGTACAAGACGGGTGACTTAACGCGCTATCGATCGGATGGGAATATCGATTTTCTCGGTCGGATCGACCAACAGGTGAAGATTCGCGGTTTCCGGATCGAGTTGGAGGAGATTGAGGCGTTGCTGAGTCAACATCCGCGTGTGCGGGAGGTGGCGGTAATTGCTAAGGAGGATAAATCGGGGAAACAGTTGGTGGCTTATTTGGTGCTAGTTCCAGATCTGACCCACCCCGTCGCTACGCGCCACCCCTCCGAGGAGGGGACTTTGACCTCTGGTGCTGCTCAGGAGTTGCGGGGGGTTTTGAAGGAAAAATTGCCGGACTTTATGATTCCGGCGGCGTTTGTGATGTTGGATGCTATGCCGCTTACGCCGAATGGGAAGATCGATCGTAAGGCTCTGGCAAAAATCGACCCAGACCACTCGGAACTGGAAAATACTTTCGTGGCTCCCACCAATCCAGTTGAGGAGGTTCTATCAGGTATTTGGGCAGAAATCTTGGGGTTAGAGCAGGTGGGAATTCACCACAATTTCTTTGAATTGGGTGGACATTCACTGTTGGCGACTCAGGTGATTTCGCGGATTCAGGATGCGATCGATGTGACGCTGCCATTGCGGACGCTGTTTGAACGCCAAACGATCGCGGAGCTAGCTGTGGGCATCGTTCAGAACATGGTGGCTGAGACTGACGACGACGAGATGGAGCGACTCTTGGCTGAATTGGAATTAGCCGAAGCTTGAATTGGCTAGTAAAAGTTCTTTCTCTGCGTCCTTTGCGCCTTCCTTGCGTCCTTTGCGTTAAACACACCCTCTCGGGCGTAGCCAAAAAATAGCATAATCCCGCCCCTCCGGTCGTAGTAAATAATGAATCAAAAATTGATTTTATTAATAAAAGATTTATGAATACCGTTAATCAACGCATCGCCAATCTTTCGCCGGAAAAGCTGGCATTACTCCAACAAAAGCTAGCCCAAAAAAATCCGGTCAAAAGCGGCAAAATCTCTCAGCGGGACAGTTCCGCCGATTGTCCCTTATCCTTTACCCAACAACGATTGTGGTTTCTCGATCGATTAGAGCCGGATAACCCGTTTAATATTTCGATCGCGATTAAGTTGCAAGGTGTCTTAGATATCGCTGCACTCCAACAAACGCTCGATGCGATCGTCGATCGGCATGAAGTGTTACGGACAACATTCGATGAGGTGGATGAAGCACCAATTCAGGTGGTGGCGGAGTCTAAATCGGTGCAGATCGATCGGATCGATCTGAGTCAAGAGTCGGATCGTCGCGATCGACAAGCAAAGATCGATCGGTTACTCGAACGCGCTGCCGAGTATAAGTTCGATTTAACGGCGGAGGTGATGCTGCGGGCGACCTTGATTCAGCTCAGTGCGACGGAATATGACCTGCTGTTGGTCATCCATCATATTGCCGCCGATGGGTGGTCGATGGGGATTCTGTTTCAGGAACTAGCGGGGTTTTATACTGCCTTTGCAAGTGGCACACCTGCGCCGTTTACCGAATTGCCGATTCAATATGGTGACTTTGCCGCTTGGCAACGCCAATGGTTGACGGGGGCGGTGTTGGACAAGCAGCTCGATTACTGGAAACAACAGTTAACAGGCGCACCAACCCTGCTGGAATTGCCACTCGATCGGCCGCGTCCGGCGATTAAAACCTCTGAAGGTCGAACTATCTATTTCCAAATCGATGCCTCTCTGACGCAGCAACTCAAGGACTTGAGCCAACAGTCGGGTGCGACGCTATTTATGACCCTATTGGCGGCATTTGCCCTCCTCCTGTCCCGTTATAGCGGTCAAGATGATATCGTCATCGGTTCGCCGATCGCCAATCGGCATCGGAGTGAGGTGGAAGCTTCGATCGGGTGTTTTATCAATTCCTTGGCACTCCGCACTAAATTGACTGGTAATCCCTCGTTTCGGGAACTGCTCGATCGAGTGCGGGAAACTACTTTAGGAGCTTACGACCATCAGGATCTCCCCCTAGAGAAAGTCGTCGAAGCACTTCAGCCGGAGCGATCGCTCAGTTACAGTCCGATCTTCCAGGTGATGTTCGTATTTCAGAATGCCCCGATGGGGAAATTGGCATTACCAGGCTTGACGCTCACGCCGTTAATGCTAGAAGATCTGACGGCGAAGGACGATCTATTTCTGTCGATGGGTGAAACCGAGACAGGCATCGCGGCGGAGTTAACTTACAACAGCGACTTATTCGATGCAGAGCGGATCGACAGGTTGACCGGACATTTCCAAACTCTCCTTGCGGCGATCGTTACCCAGCCCGAAACGCCAGTTCAACAGCTTGCCATCCTCACCCCCACCGAGCGGCAACAACTATTGGGCGATTGGAATCAAACCAACAGAGAGTATCCGCTCGATCGTACCTTCCCCGAAGTATTTGCCAGTATCGTCGAGCATTATCCAGACTCGATCGCGGCTACTTACCAACAGCAGCAATTAACCTATCGGCAGCTCAACGATCGATCGAATCGCTGGGCGAATCACCCGATCCTCCAAGGGATCGAGCCAGAAACCCCGATCGGTGTTTTTAGCGATCGCCATCTCGATTTTCTGACCGCGATGCTGGCGATTTTCAAAGCTGGCGGAGCCTATTTACCTCTATCGCCGACTCAACCTGCCGAACGCACTCGTCAGATTATCACCCAAAGCGAAGTTGGGCTGATTCTGAGCGATCGATCTTTGCCCAATGATACCCCCGCGCAAATTCTCACCTTCACCGATCTCGACAGTCGTGATGCAGATAGCGGGAATCTTGTAACCAGATCGACCCCCGACAGCCTCGCATATATCATCTTCACCTCCGGTTCGACAGGTACGCCCAAAGGCGCAATGCTCGAACACCGAGGAATGCTCAATCATCTCCTCGCCAAAGTCACCGATTTACAGTTAACCCCAGCGGATGTTGTCGCTCAAACTGCGAGTCAAACTTTCGATATTAGTATTTGGCAGTTCCTCGTGCCGCTCCTCGTCGGCGGGAAAGTCGAAATCGTCCCGCCAGAAATTGCCGCAGAGCCGATTCAACTGCTTACGCTTGCCCGCCAGCAGAGCATCACGATCCTCGAAGTCGTCCCGTCACTACTGCGGATGATGTTGGATTCGATCGGATCGCATCGGATCGATCTATCATCTCTACGCTGGCTGTTGCTGACGGGTGAAGCTCTACCGCCTCAATTAGTGCGGGAATGGTTGACGCTGTATCCCAACATCCCGCTGATGAATGCCTATGGGCCGACCGAGTGTTCGGATGATGTCACCCATTATCCCATTCACCAGCCACCCGCACCGGATGTCTTAACTATTCCGATCGGTCGTCCGGTAGCGAATACCCAACTATACATCCTCGATCGTGGGATGCAGCCCGTCCCGATCGGTGTCGATGGCGAACTTTACGTCGGCGGAGCCGGAGTCGGACGCGGTTATCTCAATGCGCCGGATTTGACGGCGAAAGCTTTTGTTGCCAATCCGTTTGGGGCAGGGCGATTGTATAAAACGGGTGATAAAGTCCGGTATTTACTAGATGGCAAGATTGACTTTCTGGGACGGCTCGATTATCAGGTGAAGATTCGTGGTTTTCGGATCGAGTTGGGCGAGATCGAAGCGGTGTTGAGCAGTCATCCACAGGTGCGGGAATCGATCGTTATTGCTAGTCGTCAAGTTTTGGTTGCTTATGTGGTGGGGGGAACCCACCCCGTCGCTGCGCGCCACCCTTCCCAGGAGGGGATTTACCCATGTCCCTCTGCTAGTGAATTGCGGGAGTTTTTGAAGGGAAAATTGCCAGATTATATGGTGCCTAATGCGATCGTGATGTTGGAGTCGATGCCGTTGACAGGGAATGGCAAAATCGATCGCAAGGCTTTACCTGCGCCAGAATTTCAGCCAGAGTCGGCGGAGTTTATCGCGCCGAGTACGCCGACTCAAGTCGCGGTAGCGGCATTATGGGGACAGGTGTTGAAGTTGGAACGGGTGGGAATGCGATCGAATTTCTTCGATTTGGGGGGACATTCGTTGTTGGCGACGCAGATTGTGAGTCGGGTGCGATCGATGTTTGGGGTGGAGATGCCGTTGCGACGGTTGTTTGAGTCGCCGACGGTGGCGGGGTTGAGTGATTGGATTGATAGTTTACGTGAGGTTGAGGGGGATGAGATCGATCGGGAGGAGTTTGAGTTTTAGTTAGAGGGTGTCTAAGAAGTCTAATTGCTACGTTCTAGTGGGTAAATCCCCCTAAATCCCCCTTAAAAAGGGGGACTAAGATCCGGATCTGAGCAAGCTTTTTAAGGGGGTTTGGGGGATTCAGATCTAAAAACGAAGCATAAGATATCTCCTAGATGGTGGGCAGTGCCCACCATCTAGGAGATAAACATTCTCTATCTAATAAATATCTGCACCCAGCTACTTGTAAATTAGACTAAATTACTCTCGAATTTACGCTGTGGGCAATGCCCACCCTACAAAAGTTTTATATTTAATTGCACTCGATCGCTGGGCAAACAAGTATTAAAAATAATAATAATTAACCGCTTTTATAAAACATGCTAACTATTAAAGAATTTTTAACCGATCTGCGCGATCGAGATATCAAATTGTGGCTGGATCGTAACGAAAGTCAAGGCGATATCCGGCTGCGTTGCAACGCGCCCAAGGGAATATTGACACCAGAAATTCGGAGCCAATTAGCCGATCGCAAAGCTGAAATTATTAATTTCCTTCAATCGACAAACACCGCATCAGACTCGATTCAACCAGTCGATCGGATGCTAGATTTACCCCTATCATTCGCTCAAACTAGACTATGGTTTCTCAACCAATTGGATGGATCGAGTGCGACTTATAATATTCCGGTTGCGCTGGAGTTGAATGGGGAATTAAATATCGCCGCGCTAGAGCGATCGATCTTAGAAATCGTTCGCCGCCATGAGATCCTGCGGACTAGTTTTCAACTGGTGGGCGATACGCCAGTTCAGGTCATTGTCGAGCCGCCAGATTCGATCGTTTCCGTCGTTGACTTACGATCGATTCCCGTCGCCGAACAGACTAGCAAGGTGCAGCAATTCGCTGAGGCTGAAGCCCAACAGCCGTTTGACTTAGCAGCTCGATCGTTGCTGAGAGTTACTTTACTCCAACTCAGCGATCGATCTTATGTGCTGCTGGTGACGATGCACCATACGATCTCGGATGGTTGGTCGATGGGGGTGTTCATTCAGGAGTTGACTGTCCTCTATGCCGCTTATTGTGACCAACAGCCTTCCCCACTGCCAGAATTATCGATTCAGTATGCGGACTTTGCTTACTGGCAACGGCAATGGTTGACTGGTGATGTGTTGCAAACTCAACTCAATTATTGGCGACAACTGCTGACGGGGGCACCGCCATTACTCGAACTGCCCACAGATCGCCCGCGTCCTTCGATTCAGACCTTTCGCGGCAAAACCCAAGAGTTTCAAATCGATCGCGATTTAACCGACAAGATTAAACCTTTGAGTCAAAAGTCTGGAGCGACGTTATTTATGACGCTGATGGCTGCGTTTGCCACACTCCTGTATCGTTACAGCGGTCAGGCGGATATCGTCATCGGTTCACCGATCGCGAATCGTAATCGAGAAGAATTAGAGCCATTAATTGGCTTTTTTGTCAATACCCTCGTCTTACGGACTCAAGTTCAGGGCAATCTCAGTTTCTTGGAACTACAGGCACGCATCAAAGACATGACCTTGGATGCTCAAGACCATCAGGATTTACCATTTGAGAAACTAGTCGAAGAACTTCAGCCCAAGCGGTCGTTGAGCTATACGCCACTGTTTCAGGTGATGTTTGTCTTAGAAAATACGCCGATGCAGGAGCTGAGTTTACCAGGGCTGACGCTGAAGCCGCTGGAATTGGAAAATGTGAACGCTAAGTTCGACCTGACCCTATCGATCGCCGAGACGGAACTAGGATTGGAAGGTGCGTGGGAATATAATACCGACTTGTTCGACCCGACCACGATCGAGCGGATGTCGGGGCAGTTCCACACCTTACTCGCGGGGATTGTCGCCAACCCCCAACTGAGTGTTGCCCAGTTACCGCTGTTGAGTGATATCGATCGATCTCAGCTATTAGTCGATTGGAATCAGACGCAAACTGACGATCCACTAGATCTCTGCTTCCACCAATTATTTGAAGCACAGGTTGCACGGAACCCTGACGCAATCGCGGTGGTGTGTGAAGATCGCCACCTGACTTATCAGCAGTTAAACGATCGCGCCAATCGGTGGGCACGAGGATTGGTCGAGCGGGGAGTTGCCGCTGAAACCCTCGTTGCGTTGATGCTCGATCGCAATATCGATCTTCTCACCGCTATGCTCGCGGTATTCAAAGCTGGGGGAGCTTATCTACCCTTAAATCCGCACCATCCCGCCGAACGGATGCGGCAAGTTTTAGCGCAAAGTCAAGTCTCGATCGTGTTGAGTGCGAGTCAATACGCCAGTTTAGCAACCGAATCCAGTCAAGTTCTCCCGCTCGAAGAGTTAGATCGGCTGGATTATCCTAGTGAAAACTTCCCCAGCCGCTGCACGCCAGACAATCTCGCCTATGTGATTTACACCTCCGGCTCCACTGGCAAGCCCAAAGGTGCCATGCTCGAACAGCGGGGGATGCTCAATCATCTGTATGCCAAGGTGCAAGCGTTGGAATTAACATCGGCTGATGTCGTCGCACAAACCGCTAGCCAGACTTTTGATATTAGTATTTGGCAATTTCTGGTAGCTCTATTAGTGGGTGGTAGCGTTGAGATTGTCACCCAGGAAATCGCCGCAGATCCGGCTCAGTTGCTATCGTTTGTCGATCGACAACAGATCTCGATTCTCGAAGTTGTCCCATCATTACTGCGGATGATGCTGCCGAATCTCACGCTAGGAGATCGATCGGCGCAGCAACTCAACTCCCTTCGCTGGCTCCTCCTGACTGGAGAAGCCTTACCGCCAGAATTATGCCGTCAATGGTTCGCAGTCTATCCCCAGATTCCGATGATGAATGCCTATGGGCCGACTGAATGCTCCGATGATGTCACCCATTATCCGCTCTACCAGACACCCGCAGCTGAACTCTTAAATTTACCGATCGGTCGTCCGGTGGCTAATACTCAACTCTATATCCTCGACTCGCTCTTAGAGCCAGTCCCGATTGGCGTTGCTGGCGAACTCTACGTCGGCGGCGTTGGGGTTGGACGCGGTTATTTGAACAATCCCGAACTCACCCAACTGACCTTCATTCCCAACCCGTTCGCTCAGGGCAGAATGTACAAAACTGGCGATAAAGCGCGGTATCTGCCCGATGGTCAGATCGAATTTCTCGGTCGCCTTGACGATCAGGTCAAAGTACGCGGTTTCCGGATCGAATTGGGGGAGATTGAAGCAGTCCTCACCCGCCATCCTCAAGTCGATACAGCGGTGGTCATCGTTCGCGAAGATACACCAAATAATCAACATCTGATTGCTTATGTGGTGCCTAATTACTCTGCTGAGGGGCTTACCCACCCCGTCGCTACGCGCCACCCCTCCCAGGAGGGGATTACTAGTGAATTGCGGGAATTTTTGAAACAGCAGTTGCCTGACTATATGCGACCTTCTGCATTCATCCTGCTGGAGTCCATCCCCCTGACTCCCAATGGCAAAGTAGACCGCCGCGCTTTACCCGCACCAGATCTTCAACTCAGCTTGAATACTAACTTTGTACCGCCGCGCAATGCGATCGAACTCCAACTGATGCAGATCTGGGAGGAAGTCCTCCACGTTCACCCGATCGGGATTCGCGATAACTTCTTCGATCTCGGCGGTCATTCTCTCTTAGCGGTGACATTGACAGCCAAGATTCAGCAACATTTCGATCGCCAGATCTCCCTCGCCGCTTTATTCCAAGGTGGCACGATCGAAGAATTGGCGGTCATGCTTGCTGCTCAACCCGATACCTCAATTTCATCCACCATCATTCCCCTCCAACCCTACGGTAGCAAGCCCCCCTTCTTCTGCGTCCACCCAGGTGGTGGCACGGTCTTGGCATATCTCGATCTCGCCCAATCGATCGATCCCGCTCGACCATTTTATGGACTCGAATCGCTGGAGTTGAGCGAATCACAACAACTACTCAATACGGTCGAAGCGATGGCGGCGCACTATATCGCAGCGATGCAGACAGTTCAACCCCAAGGGCCATATGCGATCGGTGGTTGGAGTCTGGGCGGCTTAGTTGCCTTTGAGATGGCACAACAGTTACAGGCGCAAGGACAGGAGTTATCCTGTCTCGCCTTATTAGATACCTATCCATTTACCGAAATCGAAACATTTAACGAAGCCGCCGATGCTGAATTTATCGACGAGCTACTCGCCCGCAGTCAGACCCCAGTCTTGGGTGCAATACCTGAAGCAGATCTAACCCAAGCGCAACGGTTGCTCCAACTCTTCAAAAGCCATATCGCCGCCGCAAATCAATATACTCCCCAGCCATATCCAGGCAAAGTTACCCTCTTCCTCGCAGAAGATGGTGTAGCCGCAGATGCCGAAGACCCCACTATCGGCTGGGAAAACCTCGCCCGCGCCGGAGTTGAGATCCACTGGCTCCCTGGCGATCATCACACGATGGTCGCTCAACCTCATGTGCAGCAGTTAGCCGCTCAACTTCAATTTTGTCTCGATCGATCTTTAACAACTCAGGGAGGACACCAACATGCTCAGACAGTTTAGACGGGCAGGCGGGATGGGTGTCTTCACCCTAGTTTGGCTCGGTCAAATGGTCTCGATTATCGGTTCGGGGCTGACTAGTTTTGCCCTAGATATTTGGGTCTATCAACATACCAGATCGGTGACTCAGTTCGCCTTTGCGTCCCTCTGTACCCTATTGCCACCACTGCTGTTATCGCCGATCGCGGGTGCGCTAGTCGATCGCTGGAACCGCCGCTGGTGCATGATCCTCAGCGACTTAGGTACGGGATTATGTGTGGTAGCGATCGCCATACTCGTATTTAGCAATCGGCTAGAAGTCTGGCACGTCTATATCGCCGTCGCGATCGCCTCCACCTTCGGTGCCTTCCAATCCCCCGCCTATCATGCCTCCATTGCCATGCTAGTGCCCAAAGCACACCTCCATCGAGCCAATAGTATGATTCAGACCGGAGATGCCCTCGCCATGCTGTTGCCGCCCGTTCTCGGCGGGTTCTTGCTCGTCAGTTTGGGACTCCCAGGTGTGATCGCGATCGATTTTGGTACCTTCTTGTTTTCGATCTGCACCCTGCTCCTCGTCCGCATTCCCGACCCCGAACCCACGGCGGATACAGATCGTCCGGTCTCGTTCTGGGCGGAGGTAGCCTATGGCTGGAAGTATATCCAAGCTAGACCGGGATTGATGGGTCTGATGCTGATCTTTATGGTGGGCAACTTCGTCCTGGCGATCGTCAGTCAACTAATCGCGCCCCTAGTCTTATCCTTTGCCGATGCTGGCGTACTAGGCATCGTCTACGCGATCGATGGTGTCGGAATGCTCCTCGGCACTCTGCTGATTAGCATGGGTAAAACTCCCTCCCGCCAAGTATCGGCAATCCTCGGATTTCAACTGTTAGGTGGATTTTGCTTGTTATTAACTGGGTTCCAAGCATCGATTCCGCCGATCGCGCTAGCGACGTTCCTGTTTAGCTTTGGTTCGACAATTATTAATATCTCCAGCCAATATATCTGGCAAACCAAAGTTGCCCCCAATGTACAAGGTCGGGTCTTTGCCGTCGAACGAATGCTCGGGAGTTCCTTACAACCATTTGCCTACATTCTCGTTGGGCCATTAGCCGATCGAGTGTTCGAGCCTTTAATGGCTGTAGATGGTGCTTTAGCGGGTAGTGTCGGTCAAATTATCGGGGTTGGTGCCGGTCGAGGCATCGGTCTAATGTTTATCCTGATGGGCGCGATGACGATCGTCACCACTGTAGCTGGTTATCAGTATCCTCGGCTGCGGTTACTAGAGGATGAATTAGCCGACCAGATCTAGAATGCTTGGTTCTGGACAAGCCAAATTATCGCCTAAAATCTAGTGGTGAGCAATGCCCATCCTACATTTCTTTTGATTTGTAAGATGCCCAGCCAATCAAATCTGATAAAGTTTGATTGACCATTTCGGTGTCAGCAACAGTAAGCAAGATTTCACAACCATTATTGCTGGTAATTTCTAGATTTTTATTTTCAATGAAAGCTTTGAAATTACCTAGTTTCCACATTTTTTCTATGCCGATAGAGCATTTAGATATATCACAATAGTCTAGCCGATCGTAATAATTATTTTGACAATAATGTATTCCATAGTTACCTAATGCTATCCATTGAGTTCGAGCGATAGGTGAAATAACCAATAATTCCTCATCCGCTCTAAGCAAAATTGAATTTAACAAATATGTCTTAAATTCTTTATCAATCTCTGAAAAAAGTTTGGTATTAAGATTTTCACGATTCTTGCGTTTTATCTTATATATTGAACAGATTATTTCAGAATCAATTATTTGCGATGTAATCTTTCTATCCGTGTTGTCCATAAGTTCGTTTCGCAGGGTAAAGTAACGTCAGTTCGGGATAAGAAAAGGAGGGGGCGTTAAGCTAAAAGGTATTACTATCAACGATTTAGCACCCCCTCCTATGAATAGTTTAGATGCATTATTCTGTGATATCGACAATTTCTGCCAAAAGTTTGAACCGAGCTGGCACTTACAACTCATTTCCGATGGGAGCAAAACCCATGCAATTGCAACAAGCCTCTGTCTTGTTGCAATTGCATGGGTGGGAAACCCGCCCGCATTGCACCGCTGCCTGAGTGAAATCATGACGATTTTGAGAACATTTCATCAGCACCATTACCGAAATTTTAAGCATTATTACATCGACCATGTGAGTGTTTATTGGGCAAATGCTTTCCCCCAATTGCCCAGCTATCAACGGTTCATTGAATGGATACCTCAGACACTGATGCCCTTGTGTGTTCATCTCAAGCAGTGTTTTGGTGCTTGCACAGGGAAATGTCAATCTCTTTAGTAGAGAAATATGAAACCCAACAGCCTCAGCTCGAACTCATATCATCTTTTTTCGACGTAATGTGTAAAGAATAAACAGTATAAATATTACCGTTCCGGCCAGATATTTTCCCGGACTCGGAATGAAATCTTGAGGTGAGAAGAAGCCTTCGATCGCCCCAGCAATTAATAACATCGGTACTACTCCCAGTACCAATTGTGCTGCTTGTAAACCATAGATTCGTACAGCATCGCGTCGGCGATAGCTACCAGGAAATAATAGCCCTCTGGCGATTAATAAACCGCCCCCACCAGCAATAAAAATCGCGGGTAATTCTAATGCGCCGTGCGGAAAAACGAATGCCCAGAAGGGATAGCCTAAGCCATTTTGCCCGACTAAAGTGCCGACCGCACCAATTAATAATCCATTATAAAATAGGGCATAAATCGTCCACAACCCAACTAAAATTCCACCGCCAACCATCTTGAAGGCAACACTCAAATTGTTAATTGCGATGCTAGTTGCGGCAAAAGGTTCCGTTCCCAAGATCGAACCCATCCACAGTTGATGTCGATCTCGGACTTTCTCAATCATCGATTCGGGAACGATTAGCGACATAAAGCTGGCATCTTGCCAGGAACACCACCACGCAATCAGCCCACCAACTAAAAACAATCCAAACGCGATCGCAGTATATCCCCACGTTTGCCGCAACACCTGTGGTAACTCCCAACGATAAAAATCGATCGCTCCTTGCAATTCCTGTCGCCGCGAACCGCGATAAATCTGGCTATATCCGCGTGTAGTTAGTGCCTGTAGCTCTTGGACGATTGTTTGGCCGATCTGGTTGGTATTCGCGCGGGCCAAATCTGCTGCTACAGAGCGATACAAACTCGATAATTTACTTATTTCCTTAGCATTTAACGATTTGATTCCACGCTGTTGGGCGCGTTGCAGCAATCGATCTAATTCCTGCCATTGTGCTTCGCGTCGGGCAATCCAGCGTTGAACGTTCATAAAGGGAGGTGGTTAGTGGCTAATTAATAATAAAGTGCGATATTTGGCCCTGCTGAATATGGTTATGAAATTTAGGGTAGGGGCAATTCATGAATTGCCCCTACCCTAAATTTTAGGGATTGCCTTGCAATTAAATCATACCCAAATTCAGCAATGCCCGATATTTAATATCTGAACCGACCGAGGATAATGCACCTTATTCGTTATCCTCCAACCCAGCCACTAACAACTAGTGACTTCTTACAGTATTCCAAACAGATGCAATGGCCCACGACCGCTGATTAATTCGACGACGATGCCGATAAAACCTAACATTGCCAACCGACCATTCCATACTTCCGCCGCATTAGTCAGACCCATTTCCCATTTCTCTTGTGGGTACATCTTGATCTTCTTCTTCATCTTGGTCACTTGAGCGATATCCACAGCAGGTGCGGCGGCAGCTTTGAGGACGAGATCGACGAGTGTTTTGATGAAGACTGGGTTGGTGTCGAGCGCAGGGACGCGGTTGAAGGTGTGAATGCCAGCTTCTTCGGCGATTTCGCGATATTCGATATCGATTTCTTCGAGCGTTTCGATGTGCTCGGAAACAAAGCTAATCGGGACGACGACTAATTCGGTGACTCCCTGCTCGGCTAATTGGACGATCGCATCTTCGGTATAAGGTTGAAGCCATTCAATCGGGCCAACTTTACTCTGATAAGCGAGAGAATGCTCGTTTTGTCGTCCTAAGGTTTGGACGATCGATTTGGTACAATCTTCGATCTCCAGCTGATAAGGATCGCCAGCCTCTTCCACATAGCTGACTGGTACACCATGCGCGCTAAAGAATAGGTGCGCGCGATCTGGATTGGGACATTTATCGATTTCGGTGGCAATCAATTCGGACATGGCTTGGAGATATCCAGGCTCTTTATACCAATCAGCAATTGCGGTGTAGCGAGGTGGCTGAAGCTTGGGATTTTCATTCCAGATTTTCTCGATCGCGCGGAAACTCGAACCGCTCGTACTGATCGAAAACTGAGGATACAACGGCAGAATCACCAATTGCTCGATCCCATCTCGCTCGATCTCGACGAGGGCATCTTCAGTAAATGGGTGCCAATAACGCATGCCAATATAAACTTTGGCATCTTCTTCCCCCTGCGCGTGCAACCCAGCTTCGAGCGCGCGGGCTTGCTCCTCGGTAATGCGACGCAGCGGCGATCCACCGCCAATCTTCTCATAATTTGCCTGAGATTTCTTGGCCCGTGAAGTTGAAATAATCCAAGCTAACGGTTTTTGGAACGCAGCGATCGGAATCCGAATAATTTCCGGGTCGGAAAATAGGTTAAATAAGAACGGACGCACATCCGATAATTGCTCCGGCCCGCCCAAATTTAGTAGTAAAACCCCTAATCGACCCATAACGGCTGCGTTTTCCCAGTGTGTTGCAAATTCTTCATCAATTTTAACAATTATATGGTTTTAACGATAGGGGTTGATGCATCCCGATACATAAATTTAATTTTACTCGATCGATCTACTTCGGCCGTGAGGCGATGCTGCTGGATCTCGACAATCGCCAGCAGCGTTAACATCTCTGGAATCTAGACAGTCACTTGCCAGACAGGATAGTGAAGTGTTATATTACACAAGATTGCCAAACATTGATTTATAATATCTAGTGTGAGCCTTTGGTAAGTAGGAGAAGTCGATGAAACCTATTCAAATGGCTATTACGCTCTTGTTGTTAACTGGAGCATCTGAATTTAGTGACAATAGCTTTGCACTAGGTGCGACGGCTAAGTCATCTTGGCGACCAAACTTAGAACGGTTAAATGTTAGTTCCTCTCCTGAGAGTGACAAGTTATTCGATGAGGCGCTCAAGAAACAAGAACTAGAAGATTATGCTGGCGCGATTGCTGATTATACAGAATTTATCAAGACTCATCCCGATCGGCTAGCTGCTTACTCCAATCGTGGCTTTGCCAAAGCCATGAGTAACGATCTCAAGGGTGCGATCTCGGATTTCAATCGCGCAGTCGAGATCGCTCCTAGTGATGCCGATGTCTACAATGCACGCGGTAACGTTCATGCTATGGCGGGCAATCTACCAGCTTCCATTCGTGATTTCAATCTGGCAATTAAATTCGATCGCAATTTTGCTGATGCTTATTACAATCGCGGCATCAGCCGTCACAGTCTCGGCGATCGATCCGGCGCTAAGTTAGATATTAGCAAAGCCGCTCAACTCTTTCGCACCCAAAAAGATATCGGCGGTTATCAACAAGCCAGAGAGTGGATCGATAAATTACGATAAGTAATTTATTTTGGATTCTAGCAATTATTCTTTGGTAGGCGCAATTCATGAAGCGGCTCCCGCCCGTCGGGTTCCCCGATTCGTGACAAGTTAAGAAAAACCGAGGGTTGTCAAGGGGAGAAAGAAAAAATGTCAAACTGTTACTAGCAAAGAGTTAGAACCAAATTTGACACATGCCTAAAAAGCGGACAACAAATCGCGACCACGCCAAGCGACAACAACGTCCGATGATGGAAGAGGAGGTGATAGCAGCACAATTAGAACAGCTAGTCACGCCAGCAGTACTAGCACAAGAAAAGTACTATCGCCAACTCGGAATGAGGGATAGAATACTGAATCTGCCGCTGATGGTAGCAGCAGTGCTGACACTAATTTGGCGAGACGTAGCTGGAGTCAGAGAACTCAGCAGAATACTCGCCAGAGAAGGATTTCTCTGGTGCGAACCAACACAAGTCAGCCAACAAGCATTATCACAGAGATTTTTGACATTTCCCGCTGAAATATTTGAGCGAATATTTAGAGAATTACTGCCAGAATTCGAGCGAAAATGGCACAGTCGCAACAAAAGACAACTACCCTCCAGTATTCAATTTGCCCGAACTAAATTTGCTAGAGTTTGGGCTAGTGACGGTTCAACATTAGAAGCAATCTTCAAGAAATTAGAAAGTCTGACAGATGTGCCAAAAAATCAATTAGCTGGAAAAATAGGAGTAGTCATCGATCTAGTAACCCGACTACCAGTAGAAATTTGGTTTGAGTCGAATGCCAAAGCTAGTGACATGAAGTTTGAGGCAGATATCCTAAAGCTAGTCAAGCCCCAGACATTAATTTTACTAGATCGAGGATTTTGTCATTATCTGTTTTGGCAACAACTAATCGAAAGGAATGTTCATGTAATTACCCGCCTAAACAACAAAGCATCATTTACCGTCGAGAGCGCATTCACGAATAGTTACAGCATCCGCGACCGAATAGTAACAATGGGTGCTGGTAATAAAACAACTCCATGTATCACGATGAGATTAGTGGAAATCAAAATGGGTAAAGCTTGGTACTCTTATCTAACTAGCGTGCTTGACCCATTAATTTTACCACCCTACGTAGTTGCCGATTTGTATGGTAGAAGATGGCGAATAGAAGAGGCATTTAATATTGTCAAACGATTGTTAGGATTGAGTTATATCTGGACAGGCTCACTTAATGGTATTAAGTTGCAACTCTGGGGGACTTGGCTATTTTATATTGTATTAGTCGATCTTGGCGATGCGATTGCTGATGAGCTATCTCTTCCTTTTGACCGCATTTCTTTAGAGATGATTTATCGTGGTCTTTACCATTTTTATGTTGCCCATCACAAAGGTTTAGCTACCGACCCCATTAAATATTTTGCAGCTCCTGAAAATAGAGATTTAGGTATTATTAAATCTATCCGAAAGCCATTCAAGAAATTAATGATTGACCCCTTTCCCGACCAAGCGAGCAGGGAAGGCTCATTCTTTTTTGAGCCTTCCGCTCAACCCGGCTTGACAACTGCGCTCGCTCCTTAACTTGTCACGAATCGGGTTCCCCGAGGCGAAAAGGGAGACAAGACATTGCCCCTACCAAAGATTGGAGTGAGAGTAGATCTGTATATTATTAAATCCTCATTCCTAACCACTAATCCCGATCGCCTAATCCCGAACCTTCATCACCACCATCGTCATATCATCGCCATTATCCCGATCGACACCTACAAAAGTATCGATCGTCTCGACGATCCGATCGAGTGTAGCTTGGGAATCTAGCTGTTGTTGGCAGGCAGTGTGGAAGGTATGAATGAGATTATCTTCATTAAACCTTTCCCCGTCCTTGTTGGCGGCATCCGTAAAGCCGTCGGTGTAATAAATAATCGTATCTCGAGGATGGAGTTGCAGCCGTGCTTCTTCATACTCAGAATCAGCATCGAGTCCAATTAACATCCCAGAAGTATCCAATCGGGAAATGCGATCGGTCGCGGCTTGCCAGTACAAGGGCGGATTGTGAGCGGCATTGGCGTAGGTGAGGGTTTTGGATGTGGGGTCGTATTCTGAATAAAATAGCGTGACAAACCGACTGGAATTTTCCAGATCGGCGTGCATTACCCGATTGAGGTGCTGGAGGATGCGTGCTGGCGAATGACCGTTAAGTACCTCAGCACGCAGCATCCCGCGCGTCATGGTCATAATCAGCCCCGCTGGGACACCTTTACCCATGACATCACCGATCGTAATGCTCCATTTATTAGTTACTGCTGCATCGATTTGTTTGTTGGTGAGGCGATCGTAGTTAGCCGGAATAAAATCATAATAGTCGCCGCCGACGCGATCGGCATTAAGATAACATGCTGCCAATTCCAAGCCAGGAATATCGGGGAATTTTTTTGGCAACAATCGTTCTTGAATCTCCGCACCGATTTCCAACTCGCGATCGAGTCGTTCTTTCTTGCGTAATTCAACGGTCAATTCATCGTTATGGATGGCTACCGCAGTTTGATCGGCGACTAATTGGAGTAATTTTTGGCGATCTGCCGTCCACTCATAGGTAGAGTTGCGCGTGAATACATACAATCGACCGCGTTCGCCACTTTCGAGCAAAATTGGCGTTTTGAAAATCTGAATCTCGCGATCGAGATCTGCCGCGATCTTACTTTCAAGTTTCTCCCAAAAATCTTTGTGAAATCCGATTTCACGACCATCAGAAGCGTCCGCGAGCGTTTGATAGATCGCAGTTTCGATGCCTTGACGCAAATTGATACAACCACTGTCGCCCTGACAATGTAACTGCTGAATTTGCAATTGACCAGTTTTTTTAAATAAAATAATCGCGCCCGCTTCCCCATCGGTTACCCGCGTTACCATCAGCGGAATCAGTTCTAAAAATTGATTGAGATTTTTAAAACTCCGCAATGCAAACCCAAGATTGCTCAGTAGTTCGTGAGTTTTCTTCTGCTGGCGATTGAGATCTGCGACTAATTCTTTAAGTGTAGATATGGGCGTAATGTGTGGTTCATAGTTCATAATTTACAATCGGGGTTCCTGATTTCTAACCACTTAATAAAGCTTCAACAAACTCATAGCTAGAAAATGGACGTAAATCCTCGATGCCCTCACCAGCACCGACAAACCGAATCGGCAAACCGAGTTGTTGGACTACAGCTAGCGCGACACCACCTTTGGCAGTACCATCTAGCTTGGTTAATACCACGCCACTTAACTTCGCCGCTTCGGCAAAGACTTGCGCCTGACGCAAGCCATTTTGACCCAAAGTAGCATCGAGAACGAGTAAAGATTCAATCTGAGCGTTATTTGCTTGTTTATCTACAATTCGCCGAATTTTGCTCAACTCATCCATCAGATTTTTTTTGTTTTGGAGTCGTCCCGCTGTATCGACTAATAATAACTCAGTTCCTCGCGATCGAGCAGCACTAATCGCATCAAAAACGACGGCAGCGGGGTCGGTATTTTGGCCGGGGTTGGCAATGACTTCAATCCCGCTGCGTTGGCCCCAGACTTTGACTTGTTCGACAGCAGCAGCACGGAAGGTGTCACCAGCCGCAATCAAACATTTATACCCCGATTTTTGGGTCATATGGGCGAGTTTACCGATTGTGGTAGTTTTGCCGACTCCATTTACTCCCACCATCAACCAGATATTTAGTGTCTCTGGCACTGGCATAAATTCAACAGCATAAGTTTGTTGGAAGGGTTTATCGAGGATATCTCTTAAGATTTGCTTGAGATAGGCGACTGCTTCTTCTGGGGGCAGCGACTCCTGCCGCAATTTTGCTTGTAATGTCTCGATTACATAATCGGTAGCCTCGATCCCGACATCGGCTTGCAGGAGCAGCGTTTCGATCGATTCTACCGCGTCGGCATTGAGTGGCCCTTGACCGATCAACGCTTTAAATTGGTTGACAAATCCCCGTCGGGTTTTGTCTAAACCCTGACGTAATTTCTTGAGCCAGTTAATCTCATCTAAAGATACTTGTTCTGGCGTTCTGCCCTGATCTGCCAGGACTTTTGCCGACCACAAGAAGTCCTCGTCGAGGTCGATATCTGGCTGCTGACGCGCTGTTGGTTCGACTGTTTCAATGGCAGTTGCCTTGAGTCGTTCTAGTCGCTCTTGACGGTCGTCTCGCGCCCAAATCGGGATGGTTTCTGCTTCGTCGTCGGCTGCTGCTAGATCGCTCGGCGCTTCAGTTGTTGGTTCGGAAGCTGGCAGATCGATCGCGCTTTCTGCTCCTCTAGGCGTTGGTTCGATTGCTACAATCGGTGTTTCCGCACGCTCGATCTCGACAATCGTTGGTTCGGCAAGATCTGGGGCTGAAACTGGCTCGACATCAGTATCTTCAGCGGCAGCAGTCAATTCGGACTCAGTACTGGTTGTTGTTGCTGTCGCAACTTCTAGCTGTGTGGTGGCTTGTTGCTGCTGAATATTTTGATAGGCTGCTTTCGCCCATGCTAAATAGTCGGTAGCAACTTCGGTACTAGCTGGTTCGGGAAGATCTACTTCAGCCGCAGCTGCTACATCTTCCCCACTAGCAGATTCTGCTAATCGTTCGGGATCTAATGTTGACTCTGAATCAGATTCAGCTGGATTCTCCGTTGGAGAATCTGCGTCAACGAATTTCCGACGAAACCAATTAAAAACCATATAAAAATTATGAGTTATGAATTGCCTAGTAAACAAAAAGATTTCAATAAGCTGAAAGCTAAATGGTGGCCACTACCCACCCCAAAAAGATTGTAGATTTAATTGCACCTCTCTACTTGGTGACGATCGCCGAATCCACAGCAGCAATATTTACGAATGACTTGCCGTCAAACAATCTGTCCGCAGTCACTCAACCACCGTTATACCTCAGATTTCAGCTGTTCGGTCACCCGCCGGAGTACACCATTAATTAATTTACGTCCTTGGTCGTCACTATAACGTTTTGCTAACTCGATCGCTTCATTAATCGCGATCCGTTCTTCCAAGCCAAGATAGACGATCTCCGCAACTGCGAGGCGGAGAATATCGCAATCGATCTTTGGGAGGCGACCGAGTTGCCAATCGACCATACTTTTACTCAATAACGTATCGATCCCTGTGGCTTGTTGGTTTGTTGTAACTAATAATTGCAAGGCATAACTGCGAACTTCAGGGCGATTGAAGTTATTGATCAGTTCGGGCATCTCTAAGGCATGTCCGAGCCGATTGATCGCTGTCTGCACTAATTCGATCGCGTCTTGGGTCATCACTCTGGCACCATTGACATCGCTAGCCCGAGTTTGACTATTTAAGAGTCGATCGTTACTCCGCTGTAGCTCGGCGGTGGCGGCTTCGAGGGCTTCTTGGGTTTCTTCCCGCAGTGTCGCGATCGCTTTCAGCATCATTTCTTCTAGCGTCAACTGCAATTCGCGGGGCTGTTCTTGCGCTAACTTTTTTTGCGCCTTGGATAGTTGGGGCAGAGCTAGCAGAGCCAACTCACGAGCGATAGTTTGAGCTTTCATTTATAGCGATCGGGTACCAGTTGCAAAGCCCACAATTATACCATATCGAGCAGCAATACTCGGATCGATTTTCCCTCAATATTATGAATGAGTCTGTTAACTATTGGGGAAATTAGGGAATAATGAATATAGAGTTTGTTTGGACTACGGCACTTTTCATAAATTCGGTAGTGGAGCCTCTGTGTAAGAGAATCGCCAAAATTGAATTTACGATCGGTGCCCTGTTTTTTTGGGAGCATTAACTACGCGGGTCGATAATCACCAGCCGCTACATCGCTTCAAGCTCTAATAACTCAGGATCTAAATCGATTCCAGCTACAATTTAAGCAATTGGACTCTAGCAAAGAAATCAGGAATGACTATCGACCCAGTACCCCAGGAACGGATGGGGATTATTCAAGGCGATCTTACTAAGGTGATTCCCGATAAAGAACATACCAGTTAGGCAGGGCGGATCAGAATGTCCCATTTAGGGAGTAGTGGGTTCCTTTCTAATCTTTTTTCCACTTCTTTCATTGCTGATTTATTGAGTGAAATACCTTTTTGATAAATCTTACTATTTAATTGAATAATAGGATGCAATCCTTTCCAGGTCATACTCTCTGCCCATGCTAGCATGGCTGATACATTTAATAACTTTGCCCCATTCCAATGCTTTTCTAAAACTCCCCAGCATCTTTCAATCGGATTATATTTGCTGTGATAAGGTGGATAATAGATTAGGTGAATAGATTTACCAATTTTATCTGAAAAGTCTACCATTCTTTTTAAGAACTGAGTTCGCACACCACTGCTTTCAGGGCCATTATCCACCTTAATTTGGATCTTCTCGATCGTCTGCTGCTGTTCCAGTAGAAGTATGTCCCACCAGTCCTGTAATGTGTCTGCAATAAAATCACTTGTTTTATAAGAGCTACCAAAACTAATCTGTAAAGCTCCAGTATCTTCATCAACGATTCCACATGGGATATATTTTTCTTCACAGCCCATGTCATGGTCATTAGCTTGATTATCTCCTCTAGTTTTCCCCCCTCTACTTAAATTTCCAATATTGACTTTCGCTTTGCAGTCAATACTTAATCGTTTGATTCTCTTTGATTCTAACTGTTTTTGATGCTGGTTGATGTTCTCGAAGATATCGTTGGTTTCTGCAATTTTTTTTGAGGCTTTGCTTTCACTACTTTTCTGAGCCGATAGCCCGTTCGATTTAAAACTTCTATCATCGTACTCAGCGATGGCAATTGCTCCGGCATATAACCCTGTTGGGCTAATTGTTTGAGGGCTTCTGCCGCTGTTAATCGTGTATACGCAATCGTTGTTGCAAATGTTGGATCTTGTTGCGAATGTGACTCTGCTAATTTTTTCAGTGAATCAGCAACTTCTGGTTGTTTTTCCTCCCATCTTTTTGCCCCACTAAAGCCTGTTTGCGCTCCTACACAGATAATTCCAGTTCGTTTCTCTGCTAACCCTAGTGCTACAGTTTCTCTACTCCAACCAAATATCCTCTCTGTCAATCTAGCGTTTCCTTGGCAATATTTAATTGCCATTTCTGCTTGAAAGTAACGACGTTTTACACCGCTTAATTTAGCAGAAGCTAGCCGTAAATCTTCTCTTTGGCTACTACTTAACGTGAGTTCGGTTTTATTGCTAAACAATACTACTATCTTCCTTTCTTCGGCTTACCAATAAAATAGTACTATAACTGGGTGGCTTTTTTATCGGGAATCACCTAAGCTAACGGTCGATGCGATCGTCAATGCCGCCAATAGCTCGTTACTCGGCGGTGGCGGGGTAGATGGCGCAATTCACCGCGCCGCAGGAGCCGAACTGCTTGCTGAATGTCGGCGGCTGAATGGATGTAAAACTGGTCAGGCAAAAATAACTAGCGGCTACCGACTCCCTGCTAAATATGTAATTCACACTGTCGGCCCGATTTGGCAAGATGGGAATAGGGGAGAACCAGAATTGTTGGCTAGTTGTTATCGCGAGAGTTTGGCAATCGCGGTAAAGCAGCAGCTTCACACGATCGCATTTCCCGCTATTAGTTGTGGGGTATATGGTTATCCGGTGGATTTAGCCGCTCGGGTTGCGCTGGAAACTGTGTATTCATTTCTAGCACTAGATAACACTATTCTCGGTGTGAGTTTTGTTTGTTTTAGCGATACTGATTATGACACCTATGTCGAAGTATTTGGAATGCTCGATTAGCGATCTCTGCTTTAGCTAATCATTTTAAGCTAATCTTTAAATCGAATTTTTCCTTCATTTGTAATAGTGCTTCTGCATTTCCTCTAGCATCATCTAAGGCATTGTGCGTATGTGCAGTTTTTCGCAGATGCTTAAAGTTGACAAACGTATCCTTAGATAGACCTTTATAGAGCGAGCCTAAATTACTAGATGTATGTCCGAATGGATTCCTGCCACAAAAATGATGGAAGTACCAATTAATAAACTGCCAATCAAATCCGTTGTTGTCAGAAATAAAGAAGGCTCTGCTAATACTTTCAGCTTCAATCCATAATAAAAATCTTTCCATCACTATTTGCGGGTCGTCAAAAGTTAAAGTATCTTCACGAGTGAAATTACATACTTGCAGAGATTCTGGAATCCACTTTGCCGAAATTGGCTTGATTTGGGCGTAGAATGTTTTGCTCAGTGAAGGCTCTACAATTATGGCTCCGAAGGAAATCATTGAATAATCTCCAGGGATCGGGCCATCAGCCTCAACATCAATCATAATGTAACTCATCACGTATTACCGCTTAACTCGATCGTGTAAAAATGGCTATTGTTTAGCTCGATCGAAAAGCAGCTAAATTTCGATCTCTCAGCTGATTGTTAGGTGTAAATTCACAACTGGATTTTGGCCTCGACGATTCACGATCGGGGATGGGGTACCCAACCGATCGCATTATCCAAAAAACTGTCATTTTGTTAGTGTGCCCGGATAGTACCAGCGAACGACAGCGAGCCGCTAAATGTGATAAAATTGAACTAGCCAGTCTCGTTTTGAGACGCTGCGCGAGCGGTACAATTATCAAGCTGAACGGAGCATTCCATGACTACTTCCCAAGAGCGGATCGTCCCTACAGATCTAAGAATTGAGA
>CBDFFH010000041.1:0-136641 GCA_965246715.1 Chamaesiphon sp.
GGACTGGGTAGCTTTGAGGATTTCAAGGGTACGGGACAGTTCTTGGGTGCGCTCGACAACTTTTTGTTCGAGCGTGTGGCTATAATCAGCTAAGGCATCTTTTGCTTGCAATAGGTCGAGATTGTTCTGTGCTAGTTGTTGGGTGAACAGCAGCCGATCGGCTTCCGCATGCTTGCGATCGGTGATATCCTGAAAGGCAGCCATCGCATAAGCAACTTTACCGCGATCGTTAAAAATCGGCGTACCAGTACCTTCGATCGGAATAATTTTTTCAGGTTGGTGAATTTCCATATCCTCGATCGAGGAACATTCCCCATTCAATGCACGCACGATCGGTAAATTTTCCGCAGGGTATGGTTTGTCGCTCCCAGTTTGATAGATTTGATAAATCTCTGACAAGCGATCTGGTGTAGCTTCGGCAATTATGCCCTGACCCAATAGTTCGTGTGCTTTCTGATTGATGTAATGAGGGTTGCCATTACTGTCGAGAATGGCAATTGCCACTGGGACGGCATCGAGGAATTGATTTAACTTCCGCTCATTTTCATGCAATGTAATATATAGTTGTGCATTTTGCAGCGAGATCGCTACCTGTGCAGATAAGATTTGTAATACTTCTAGCCGTTCTGGGGTAAAAGCGCCAGTGGTAAGATTATTTTCTAGATATAAGATGCCATAAAGCTTACATCGATGCTCTCCTGGCGCGGTGCCACCAACGAGCAATGGCGCGCACAAGATCGATTTGGGTCGAGCGACACTAATATAAGGGTCGTGGATAAATCGTCCGGTCAAGGCAGCGTCATTCAAAACCACACTGGTGTGCGTATTGGCGACATAATTGACGATCGCGACTGACAAGTAAGTAGTTTGGGTAACTGGATCGATTGTCGCGATCGGCAGCGATTGGAGAATCCGAACCTCGTCCCGATCTACCGCTCCTTCAGCTTCGATCGCCCAACGATAATCATCCTCTCGATGGAGATCTCGGCGCTCAGACAATAGCAAAAAGCCTTTTTGAGCGCCGGCATTCTCGATCGCGATTTTCATCAACTTTTCGAGCAACTTATCGAGGGCGATTTCACTCGAAATTGTTTGGGATGCTTTGATAACTGTTGCTAAATCGATCGCGTCATTTTTACTAGGGAAGAGCGGTGGCAAAGTATGGCGCAACGTAGTTTCAGTCCCTGCAAAAATTGAATTAATTAGTTGGGGATAGCGTTTTTTCAGCTCTTGGACTTTACTTTGTGCGCCCCATTGTTGGTATCCTTGGTAAGCATTTTTGAGATAAATTTGTGCGAATGCTTCTTTCCCTTGGCTCAGCCAAAACTTAGCTGCTAGTTCGTTAGCTAAAGCTTCAATTTGGATGAATTCTTGTTCTCTAGCAGCCGCGATCGCGAGATCGTACAAGTCCATTGCTTCTTGCCACCGATCGGCAATTCTGGCTATTTCAGCAGCAACTAATAGATATTTATGCCGGAAGTTTTCTGGACAGTTATCCGCCCAAATCTGCATCTGCTGTTGGTTAGTTTCTAATTTCTGCCAATATTGCTGCCGATCTCGATCTGAAGCTGCAAGATAGAGATCGATAAGACTTAATGAGTAGTAAAAGTTATGCTCCGCGATAAAGTATTTACCTGCAACCCACATCAATAGTTCTTCAGCTGCTTGACTGGATTCGACGGCTTGGATCGAGCTACCGCAAAAGTATAAAGCTTGAGTTTTAAAAACGTGATAAATATAGATTGTCTGTGGGGCATTATCACTTTCTAAATATTGAGATTCACTCATTCCTTCAACTGAAAAATTGACATTATCTTTAGCACTTATTAAGCTATTGATAATTATTTGCAAAGGAAAAATTAACTTATTACTCAAATTTACTTTATGTTTCTTGCAAAAATCAGCGCATAGCACAAGATTTTCTCGAATTGCATCCAACTCTACACCACTATAAAAATCAACAAATAAACCATACAATAAGTTGTAAGACGAAAACGATATCTCACCCGATTCACATCCAGATTTATATCCATCTTCTAAGATGGATTTACACCATTTGAGTGGTTTCAGCCAACAACTTATCCAATAACCAAATATTAAAGAAGCTTTGCATTTTTGATTGGCATTGTTCTGTTTTTTGCTTAGCTTCAACTGTAGCAAACCAAATTGATAAGCAGCTTGATAATCGCCCAATGTTTGGATAATGACAATACCATAATTAGAGTAAGAATTGACTGATTCTAGCGGATTACCATATTTGAGGTAAAGATTGATTTGTTCGACAGTCAACAAAGCGAACAGATCTAAATTTAATACATAAGCAGCCGTATCCATCGCTCCCAAAATTTTAATTGCTGCTGTTATGGTCGGGAGGCTCATCTCTGGAAGATCGATTAATAGATCGATGCTCTGTACTTGTAACTTTTGATTAATTTGCGATATTCTGCTAGCTATTGCTAACAGAATATCAGATTGAGGTAAGTCAATACCCACTAAGAGCAATCCTTTTCGACCAGCTTCGATTGCCTCTGTATATCTAGCACTCGTAGTATAAATAACGATCGCGATCCGATAGAGTTCGGCTTTTTCGATGTTCGATCTCGCCAGTGCAAGTGCAAAATCGATCGTCTGTTCGGCGCGATCGAAATCTCCAATTATATATTCAACCTCAGCTAATTCTTTATGAATCGAGAAAAACAATTGGGCGTTATTTTTGTAGTCACGATCGCCTAATAAATGCTTACCAATATTCAAATATTCCCAGGCTGAATTATAAGCGATCGCCGCTTTGGCTTTTTTCCCAGCAATTAAATTCAATCGAGCTAATGCTAACTTTTCGCTATCTTCCTGGATTAGATCTCGCGCCTGATTGAGATGGACAACGAAATCAAAAATCTTTTCGGCTATTTGTTCGGGTAATGTATTCTTGAGTAGCAACCGACCGATTTGGAGATGAACTCCCTGGCGCTGTAGATCGTCAATGAGATTATAGGCTGCCTGTTGAAGCCGATCGTGTAAGAATTTATAATTGAGGACTAATAATTGAGACTCAATCGCTTCAGCTCCGACAGCTTCTAGCTCGGAAGTTGGTAAAATTACACCTTGTTGAATTGCGGGTAACAGTGCAGCAAATACTTCAGATGGCGAATGTTGGGCGACGATGGAGAGTGTATATAAATCGAAACTATTACCAACACAAGCTGCTAACCGTAAGACATGTTGCGTCAATTCGGGTAGTTGCTTAAGTTTATCGATCGTTAAATCGACCACATTATCGGCAATCCCCTGCCGTTCGATTGTGGCAATATCCCATAACCACCGACCTTTTTTTCGATCGAAGGAGATCGAGTTATCTCGCACTAAAGCTTTTAGAAATTCATTTATAAAAAAGGGATTGCCTTGAGTTTTCGCGACGATCTTTTCTGCTAGGGGTTGAACGATACTGGTATCCTGGCCGAGAGTGTCGGCAAGCAGATCGGTAATTTCTGGTAACATCAACGGATCTAAAACGATACCACCGATCGTCACACCATTTTTTTTTAATCCCTCTACCGTCACAATTAATGGATGAATCGGACTGACTTCATTATCGCGATAAGCGCCAATCAAAAATAGATATTCTAGTCCCTCATCACTCATTGTTAACTCGATCGATTTCAGACTAGCCAAGTCGGCCCATTGCAGATCGTCGAGAAAGATAACTAACGGATGAGCGGCTTGACAAAATACTCGCACGAAGTTTTGAAATACTAGGTGAAATAGATTTTGATACTCTATTGGTTCTAGTCGCTGGACGGCTGGTTGAGCATCGATAATTAGTTCTACTTCCGGAATGACATCGATGATTATTTGTCCGTTTGTGCCTAAAGCTGCCAACAATTTTGACTTCCACCGATCGAGTTCGACTTCACTTTCACTGAGGATCTGTCGCACTAACGATCGAAATGCTTGAACGATCGCCGAATAGGGAATATTGCGCTGAAACTGGTCGAATTTACCAGTAATAAAATAGCCATGTTTCTCAGTAATTGGTTTATAAATCTCCCGCACCAATGCTGATTTACCGATGCCGGAGTAACCAGTTACTAGCATCATTTCCACATTCGATCGCTGCTCTAGTGGAGTTGCTACGCGAACGAATGCGGCGATTAACATCGCAATTTCTCGATCGCGACCATAGAGTTTTTGGGGAATTTGAAACTTACCAGAAAGATCGCGGCGTGCGAGGGGAAAGTCCACAATCGTTCCCTGGCGCTGTAGCTGCTCCAAGCACGTCGCTAAGTCTGCCGTGAGTCCCTCGGCACTTTGATATCGCTCCTCGGCTGTTTTGGCTAATAGTTTCATCACTAGCTGGGAAACAGTTGGCGGAATTGCTGGCACCAGTTGGTGCGGGGGGATGGGCTGCTTGGCAAGATGACAAGCAACTAACTCTAGCGGGTCGGTAGTGACAAACGGCAGGCGGTGAGTCAGCAGTTGATATAGTGTCGCCCCCAGGGAATAAAAGTCCGTGCGATAGTCTAAATTCCGATTCATTCTGCCAGTTTGTTCTGGCGACATATACATTAATGTACCTTCGAGAACATGCGGAGATTTAATCGCGGTATTTTCGCTTGTGAAGATACTGGAAATACCAAAATCAATAATCTTCATCCGCCCGGTCGATCGATTGAGAATGATATTAGACGGATTGATATCTTTGTGAATAATATTCGCAGCATGAATTTCGCCGAGTGTCTTCGCAATCTGCATCGCTAATGAGAGCACTTCCGCGATCGTAAAGTTATGCGCTTGTGCCAATATTTCCAAAGATTCTCCACCAAAATCTTCTAAACAAATTAGCAGCGTATTCTGATATTTTTGCAACCGATCGGCTTTAATTACACCGTCTAATTTTAGCGATTGCAAGATCTCATATTCTTGCTTATATCGGTTCGATTCGGCTGGGGTAGGATAATTGGGCTTGAGCACCTTGAGAATAACGGTGCGCTTGATTCGATCGCAGTATGCCCGATACACCAGCGAATTGGCACTATTATAAATTTGTTCCAAAATTTCATAGCCGGGAATTATTAACATAATTAAGTTATATTGTTAAAAATTTATCCAAACTCCCCGGACAGATCCCCGATAGCTCCCCAACTTCTGCAAGAAATCGGTGAGCTGAGACGAAATTAGGCCCAAGGCAATCCCGCCTGATAGCGGAGCCGATCGTAAAATCGGAACGGAGCAAAAATTTCCGGTTCGTGTAATTCCCAGATTTTACAAGGAATCGCCAGATTGCCAGATGCGGCGATGATCGCATTTACCGCTCGTCGCGCCGCTTCATTTGCACCTTCCATCGTAGCTAAATCGGTATTAGTCCGAACATAGTCGGAAGCAAGAAACAGATTTGGTATCCGCGTCGTAGCATCTGGACGCAGTTGCCAAGTATTGACGAGATTGACCAATAACGGCTCGAGATTGAGCTTGCTGGTAATATCAAAGGTTGATTGATAGACGGTCGTGCCATCCTCGCGCACGATCGTTTTCACATAACCGAGATCGATCAGTGCCTGAAGTATTTCTTTGGCTTCTTGGCGCATCTCTGCGGTATCTGGGGGTTTGACCTGTTGCAAATTTGGACTCGACCGTAAATGCTCGGCTGCTTGGTCGAGAGTGACTGTATCGACCTCCGGCAAAGTGATCCATTGCAACAGTTCTTTTTCTGGATCGATAATATCGGGATCGAGAAACCAAGAGTGGATATTTTCATCTTTGAGAATTTCCCGACCGTTGACATTTAAACTGCGTTTGAGTTGCGCCCAAACTTCCGCTTGAATCTCTTCGTCAGTACAATCTTTAGCATATTTATGAATTTTAATCCCTTTGCTTTGGGGTTCTTCCACATCATTAAATGGCCCCCAATCAGAGATATCTACTGACAAAATTCCCTTGACTAAACCATCACCATATTCATTTAAATCGACATTCGCCCAAAATTGTTTTTGGGAAATCATTGTCAGCGCCCAGGGTGTATCGACAAGTAAGATGTGTCCGTGAGTAAGGGGCAGATCTTCTTTGAGATAAAATTGAATACCATTCATCCAAGCAACATTTTTAGCTAAAGTACGAATGTTATTCAAACTCGGGTCGTAGCGATCGAGATGACTGTTGAGAATCAGTCGATCCATCACCTCAACCGGGACTGCGGCAATATAATAGTCACCCTCAACTTCATACTCTTGATTAGTCTCTAAGTTTCTAATCGTGGCACTTGTAATCTGACCATTATCGCAATTGATGGCAGTAACTAAGCTATCGAAGTGATAGTCTACACCATAAGTTTTTAAGTGTGCCAACCAAGGTTCGATCCATACTTCGTTTGTTGGGCCATTTAACAAGCGATCGGTACTAATCGTGGGATTACTCAGATCTAGTAATAGTTGAATCAGAATATCGCCGACTGTCTTCGTGCTAGCGAGATGTGCTTTTGATGCCACCAATGATTCGGTCAGACCTTTAGCCAACAAACTGCGATATTCCGCAGAAAAATTATCGGCTCCGATATAAGTCCACCAATCAATTTTCTCGTATTCACCGATCCGGCGTTCTTCACAGCTGGTAATCAACTGCCATAATTTACTGACAAAGAATGTTAATTCTTGCTCCGTAAGCTTGACCTGACCGGCAATTAATTGGGTAAAAGCATGGAGCGATAATTTAATATCGTCGATCGTCGTGGGAAATTTAGCTGGGAAGATTAATTCTTCTTTATCAAAACGTGGGATCGAAATCTGTGTTGCTTCGACCAGATTATCAAATACCCCCTGGTGATTATTTCCATAGGGGATGCGTTTCATCGTATCGGTAATATGCTGATAAAAGCCGGGGAAAAAACGAAAGCCATGCTCTCCTGGTAGATCTTTTTTACCATTTTTGCCACTGCCAGGAATCGGAATACTGCGAGCTTTGCCACCAGGAATGTCGTTATTTTCATATACCGCTACATCAAAACCCCGTTCCGCTAGTTCGTGAGCGGCACTCATCCCCGCCACGCCACCACCCAAGATAACAACTTTCTTTTTCATCTCGAACTCCAAGTTTGCGATCGACTAGCGTTAGTCAAAGTTATCTGCTATTCTACCGCTAAAATTTAGTTTTTGTAGTGTCGATCGTCACGCTGAATTATCGAGCTGTGCTGTTTGTGTTGGGGAACAAAGGCGTGCGCGAAATGCTGTCAGCTATCCGCTGTCCGCTGTTTAAAAGCTTGCCGATATAACTCACAGCTTGGGACTGCTTTCTCTCCTACTCGTTCGATCAGACCCAAACTGCTCAACTTATAAGCTAGAATCGGCGCTAAGGAGATCGGCGCTGGAGCATTCATGACGGTCGCGAGTGCTTGTGCCAATTCTGGCTGCTCGGCCAATGTTGCCCAATAACGTTGTAATCGATCGTGATAAATTCCAGTGGGTGTAGCAGCATTATCCAGTAGTTGTGACAGAGTTACCTCCCCACGACTGAGATGGTAAAGTGCGATATTTACCAGTGCGGGATGTCCTTCGATCTTCTGCATCAGTTGCTGGGCTGCCACTCCATCCTCCCAATCGAGTCCATAGCAGCGAGCTAACTGTTGCACTTCCTGCTGGGTGAAGGTGTTGAGCTGAACTGGCAATCCGACATTAAATGGGGACTGATTGAGCTGGAGCGGAACGTAGATTTCTGTCGAGTGCACCACGATTAGACGCAGCTTTTGCCAGACTGGAAGAGTTTTGGCTTCCTCATACCAAGAGCGCAGCAGGGGGAGGAAATCCTTGGCAACCTCAGGATGCTCGAACAACTGATTTACCTCATCTAACGCCAAGATGAGGGGAGTATTAATTTCCGCAAGTAGATATTGTTGGAAGTAGGTAGTACAGCTAATTTTGCTGCCAAGATCCTCATCCCAATACGCCTCTAGCTGTGGCTTGAGCTGAAGCTGGCGGGCGGTATTGGCACACAGCAAGCGCAGAAATCGATCGAAATCGCTCAGGATCGATCGATCGACTTGCTCTAGGTTCAAACAGACAGTATGATAGCCCAAGCGTTTGGCTCGATCGAGCACCCTTAGCAACAACGAAGTTTTGCCCATTTCTCTGGGCGCTTTAATCCTTACTAATGCGCCAGGTTTCCTAATTTCTCGATCGATCTGTGCTTCTTGAGGGAGGCGTTCCAAGTAGAATGTCGAACCAAGTGGGATCGAGCCGCTTGGGTAGCGGGGCAATCTGTCTTCGCTGACATCGATTGCTTCAGGCAAAACTGGATTTTTGTTGATGGTCTGGGAGGAAACTTCATAATTAAGATTGGCAATTTCGCTCCAGTCCAGTGCCAATCGCCGACAAAGTTCTTCAAAAGTTGCGAAGTCAACAGGCTTACCCATTAGAAAATTGCTGACTGTTGCCCGCGCAAATCCGACATCCTCAGCTAGCGCTCTTTGGCTGGGAAATCCGTTACGTCTGAGTGCTAATTTGACTAATTCCAGGCAATCCTGTTTGACTCGGAGCGATCTGGACATAAAGCCTCAACGTACAACTAGATCGATATTACAACATTAAGTCAGATCGAAGTCAGTCACAAGTCAGGATCGAGTCAGTCAGATCTCAGGATCGAACTGAGATGGCGATCGAGTTCGAATGGAGAGCGCCCACCAACTACTTTAGAAATAAATTGCAGCGATCCGAATCTCTAGCGATTGCGGACAACTAAATCGATATTACAACATTAAGTCAGAGCGAAAGTAGTCACAAGTCAGTCAAATCTAATACTCTAACTCAGTCAGCTATACAGTTTGATGTATATATCAGTCACTCATGACTATTCGGTATAAATCGCCACTGGACAATTTTTAAACATAATTTCAAGATTCGATCGTCCCATTTGTAAAAATCTTTAGATAAGAAAATGAACGAGAGATATAATTATCAGACAGGTCGACGCAGCAACGAATCTAGCTCTTACTACAATCGTGGAATTGCTAATTTTAGATTGGGCGATAATCACGGCGCAATTATCAATTACGATCTCGCGATCGCCCTAGAACCTAATTTTGCTGAAGCTTACAATAATAGAGGGCTTGCTAAGTCTGAATCGGGCGATAAACAGGAGGCGATCGTTGACTACAATATTGCCGTTTGTATCGATCCGCATTTAGCGAAAGCATATAACAATCGTGGGAATACCAAAGCTGAATTAGGTGATTGTCAAGGTGCAATTATCGATTACAATCTTGCCCTCAAATTCAATCCTAATTTAGTCGAGGCTTATTACAATCTCGCCAATGTTAAATTTGCCCAAGGAGATAATGCTGGCGCTTTGAGCGATTGCGATCGCGTCATCGATCTGGATGCCGAGGATGCTGAATCTTATCATATCAGAGGAATTCTCCACGAGCGGTTGGGCAACAGACAGCAAGCTGTAAAAGACTTAGAGCGTGCCGCTTGTTTATTTCGCCAGCAGGATAAGATCGATGCATATCATCGGGTAATGTCCTTGTCTCGAAAGGTGTTAAGCGAAATCCTGGCTTACGGCTGACCGGATGACTTATCGATTGTGATAAGTTAAGTCGCGCCGATTGTTGTCCGATCGCTAGAATTTTAGCTGCTGAGAACCTCTAACTTTCATCGCTATTTCTAAGTTCCTTCCGATAAATTTTTCGATCGGGAGGTGCTGGTTTCATTTCACTCTGTCACCTTTTAAGGAATCAGACATTGACACGTGGTAGCTTAGATCGAGATTTTTCTTAATTGAGTGAGTGTCGATGTCTAAGCAATTGTGGAAATTAATTGGTGTGGTGGGGATGTTATCGATCGCAGCTGGCTGTAGTAGAGCGCCAGTGGCTTCTAGTAATATGCCCGAAACAGCCTCAGTGCCAGATGCTGTCAGAAGTGTCGCGCAGGAAAGCCCAGCTACTGCGCCCAAAGTCTGGATGACGGATTTTCAGACGATTAGTGGGACTCCTTATCTATACGCACCGATTTATATCGCGACAGCAGAACAGCGTCAAAGTATCAGTAAACAGATTAAATCAGCAGTATATAACCGCAGCTATGATAGCAACATCGACATTCGCAACTATATGTTCGTCCATCGCGACAACTTATCGGCTACAAAATTATTAGCGAATAACACTGGGCGAATTATTGAGCTGGAGCAACTTGGCGAACCTGCGCCGCAGCCTAAATATGGGAAGATTTCAACTTCAGCCCCCATCCCGCAAAAAGTTACTACTTTCTGGTATAAAAAGGTCACAACCGACACCAACGGAGATAAGACACTCGACGAACGCGATCGACTGACGATCGCGCTATCTGATGTTTCTGGTGCCAACTATACAGAAATTATTAAGGAAATCGATAAAATTATCTTAATCTACCCCAAAGGTACCAACCGACGGTTGGTGATTTACGCTACTGGCACCAAGCATTTTGTTGCTGATGTCGATATTCCTAAACGCACAGCCACCATCAAGGAATTACCATCGGTGAATTAGGCTAAGGGTTGTGACGATCGACCCCTGTTTTTAAAAATGGTGCGGTACACTGTAGAGTGATGGTGCGGAGCATGTTTAGGTGGGAGGAAGTTACTTTGGACGAGTTGCGAACGGCTTTAGAATTGGCTACCGAGGAAGAATTACAGCAGTTAACTAAGATTTTGTTCAGCCGGAAATTCAATCCATTGGATTATGTCCGCACTCCAGATTTAATGGAAGTCCAAAGTCAGGAGCGAGAGATCTGGTTGGATGCGATCGAGGATCGCTTTCGCTTTTTGGCAGCAGATGGCATTACAGTCTTGCAGGGCAGAACTCAAGGAGTTAGTTACCGCGAAGCTCTAGTCCGCGTCTGTAGATATCTTAAAATCCCCTATTCAACCCAACTCAGCACCACAGACTTAGAAGCAGAAGTCTTCCTGCATTTAATGGGCAAAAGTTGGCATAAATTACCGAGTAGCGATCGCGGCGAACTCACTGCTAAAGTCCAAAAATCTTTAGCCCAGACTAAATTCGATCGACCCTTACCCGCCCACATCCAGCACGATCCGATTAAATTAATCTTAAAAGGTAGCAGTGCGATCGCGGTGAGTTCGGTGATTAAACCGATGGTGTTACATCAGATCGCCCGACAATTTGCAATTCATTTTGCTACCTATGAAGTTGCCAAACAGACACTCGTGCGGGGCGGCATTGCCGTTACCAGCCAAGTGCAAAGTTATATCGCCATGTATATGGCAAAACGCGGTATGGCGGCTACAGCGACCCAGCAAGTGGCAGTACGCGGTGTATTTGCAATTTTAGGGCCAGCCATGTGGGGCTGGTTTTTTGCGGATCTCGGTTGGCGATCGATTTCAACTAATTACGGGCGGATCATCCCAACGATTATGGCGCTAGCCCAAATTCGCTTGACGCGATCGACCGATTGGGATTTAGCATACGGTTAGGATATGACTGTACCCGTCGAGAAAAGCAGTTGGCGCTGGCAAGGCGAACAACTCCAACAACAGCTAGGAGAATGGATCGAGGTCAAATTGCGCTCTGACGATCGCGATCTAAATCTCGATATCTTTCCCCCCTGGTTGGGTGGATTTTTAGTGCGGTTGGCCTGGCTGGTGTTAGCTGGGTCGATAATTTGGTTTGGTTATAAGGTTATCTATCCCTATTGGCAGCAGTGGCAAGCAAATAGATCGTTAAATTTAGATGTGGGTAAAACGCCCGAACCAACATATACCGTGGCCGAATTATTAGCGAGATCGCAGCAGTTTCAACGCGATCGAGATTATACCCAAGCCACGCGGTGGTTGTACTTGGCAATGCTCCAACGGTTGAATGATGCCGATCTCATTCCCCATCAACCTAGTCGTACCGATCGCGAGTATCTTAAAATGCTAGGGACATTACCCTCGATCGAGATCGGTGAGGTCTTGGTATCGACCCATGAACTGCTTCATTTTGGGAATCTGCCGATTACAGTAGCAAGTTTCGAGCGGTGCCAACAAGCTTATCGACAGATCGAGGAACAGCTTGGGTTAGTAGTTGGCAATTTGTAAGCGTGCATGGAAGACTTCCGGAAATTATTTAAGAAATATTGGAAATTTGGATTATTAGCAATAATCGCGATCGTTTTATTAACTGTCTTCAGTGCGATGGGTGGCGATCCCAGACAGCCAGGATCGAGTTATAGTATCGCCGCAAACGGATATAGTGGCTGGTATCAGACGATGCTCGATCGTGGCGCTAACATCCACCGCTGGCAAAAATCATTCGTACAATTAGCAAAATCTGAGACATATAGTGAGGGTACAACCCTGCTGCAAGTTAACAATAAATTAGACCGACTATACCTGAGTCGGACGCAAATAGATTGGGTCGCGCGTGGTAATACGCTCGTCGTTTTAGGCGCGACTGCTCCAGCGTGGGAAATTCCGTTTCGTCAGGATTTAGACAGCGATCTGGGTAAGGTTAGGATTGAAACTACGCGCAGATTCAAACAGAAGCTAATTGACATTGGTTTGCCGCCAAGTACACCGCTCCGATCGATTTTGAGCGATCGTGCTGGACATGTAATTACCCAATTCGATCTCAAGCAAGGTCGCGTTATTATTGCCACAACTCCATATCTAGCGGCTAATGCCTTTCAAGATTTTCTCCCAAACTATAAATTATTAGCTCAAATTGTTACCGACGATCGCCAACAGATTTTAGTAGATGAATATATCCACGGCTATATCGATCGCCAACCGAAAGCGAAAGCAATCGTTCAAAAAGGTACTCCCATCGATCGCGAATCGATCGCTGACGATACTGACAAAATTGATGTTTTAGCATATCTATCCAAAACTCCATTTTTAATTGCCGTTCTCAATCTCCTACTGGGAACGATCGTACTCATCTGGCAGCAAAATCGACGGTTCGGGAAGGTAATTATCCCCAAAGTACCAGAAATAGAAAATAGTGAAGCTTATATCCAAGCTTTAGGTGGAGTATTACGCCAAGCCAATAGTAGCGATTTTGTCGTCCAGAAGATCGGTAAAACCCAACAGTTGTCCTGGCAAAGAAAATTAGGATTGGGGAGCGATCGACTTGTCACCGCACCGATCCTGATTAATGCTTGGGAAAAGCGCACGAAATTACCAACAGAAGATCTCCGCTATGTCTTACAATTGACGACAGCAGAACGCAGACTGACATCGATCGAATTGAGTATCTGGCTGGCCAAACTGCAAAATATCGATCGACTACTAAAGAATTATGAGTTATGAATCATGAATGTTATTAAATTAAAAATAATTGTAGTGGGACGACCAGACTAAAACTATGGGCATTTAGAGTTCTGAAACTACAATTAGTATACTTTCTGAGATCTTTTTACACACAGTTTTAGTCCGGTCACGCCAGTAGCCAGTAGGGTGGGCATTGCCCACCAGATAGATTGTTGCTGAAAATCAATCGATCGACTGCCAAACTTTTCCGATACTTTCTCACCAATATATTAACTTTATTGCAATCGAAGCTGATGCTGTGGGCATTGCCCACCCTACAAAATATGTGAGATGTGGACTGCTTTATTGCAATCGAAGCTGATGCTGTGGGCAATACCCATCCTACAAAATCTACGCAATCTAAAAACCAAATTATCTAACTACTATTCACCAACAAAATGACTGAATCTCACTCAATCTTTAAAAGACTCGGTAGCGCCTTACAAGAAGTTGTCTTCGGACAGGAGCAAACAACTCAGCAACTACTCATTGCCCTCCTAAGTGGCGGTCACGTCATCTTAGAAGGTGTACCAGGGACGGGGAAAACGATGATGGTGAAGGTACTATCGCAACTGATTCAAGCAGATTTTAGGCGAATCCAACTGACCCCAGATATTTTACCCGCTGATATTTTAGGAACGAATATATTCGATCTCAAAAATCAGGAATTTATCCTGAAAAAAGGGCCAATTTTTACGCAGATTTTACTCGCCGATGAAATAAATCGCACCCCACCCAAAACACAATCAGCATTACTCGAAGCAATGGCCGAAGGTCAAGTGACCTTAGATGGCGATCGAATGCCATTATCCGAACTTTTTTGGACGATCGCGACCCAAAACTCGCTCGAATTTGAAGGCACATATCCGTTACCAGAAGCGCAACTCGATCGATTTTTATTCAAGTTAATTATCGATTATCCTGCTGCCGCCGCCGAGCGCGAAATGCTCGTAGGTGCGCTCAGCCAGCAACCAGGAGCCAGAGGCGACGCTAACCCGCTCCAACCCATCGCCACAGTTGCAGACTGCATCCAAGCCAGACGCGAGGTTCAAAAAGTAACAGTCAACGACAATGCGATCGATTATCTGCTCAACCTCGTCCGCGAGACGCGTCAACACCCCGATCTCAGTCTAGGAGCCTCTCCCCGCGCGGCGATCGCCTGGTTGCAAGCGAGCAAATCCGCTGCATGGCTCGATCTGCGTCAGATGGTCGTTCCTGATGATTTCAAACAAGTCGCCATCCCCCTGCTCCGCCACCGTTTAGTCTTGCGTCCAGAAGCTCAATTGGATGGTTTGCAAATAGATAAAGTAATCGCTGGAACGATCGATCGAGTTCCCGTTCCTAGATGAAAATCGTAAGTTAGTCTTGATGTCAGTAGGGGTAATTTAGATATATCAGATTAAATATATTCATAATGGCAATACCTCTACAGACAATCAAAGATCGGATTCTGGAAATATATCAAGAGGTTGATACTAGTAGTAAATACTATGGTCAACTCGTTAATTGGTACAAAACTGGAGTATGGCATTATGGAATCGGTATCAATAATACCTCGATCCTTGATACTGCTGTATTTGAACTATTTAAGAAATCGGACTTAAATATTCGATTGGTACCAAACGTTCAAAAGTTTACTCCAGCAGAGACAATCGATCGGTTATGTATGGCTATGATGTATTTTCGGGATTGGGATTATGGGTTACTAGGCTGGAATTGCGAGCATTTAGCTCGTTTAGTTGCTACAGATAAAGCTATTTCCTATGAAGTTAAAAAACTTCCGTTTCCACTTCCTCAACTAAATAATGATGGCTGGCATCCTCAAGCAAGTAGATTGTTGAAAGAATATCGAGAATCTCATACTGACCTTTTTACAGAACTAATATTCTCATAGACGGTTTATCTCTTGAGAAAGTAGTTCGGGGTATCCCCCAGGTTGAATCGATCGATCTACCCAAAAACCTTGCGATTACTTTGGTTGAGCGATCGAATCATAAATTAGCTTCGGGGAAGGACGATCGGGTAACTTAGATTTAAACCAACCTGCTCACACCGACAGCACGCATGACTAACTTACCCTTCGACCCCCAAACTTTACCATCGCTGATCCAACAGGGGTATATCCTGAGCCAGACTCACCCCAGCTTGCCGTTGACGATTTATAACTATACTGCCAAAGCTCAATTCGATCGATATTGGGTAGATGCGACATTGCACTGTCGGGGGTTGGTGTTAGATAACAATTATCAACCGATCGCGAGACCGTTACCTAAGTTTTTTAATCTCCAAGAATATCAGGGTAAAATCCCCGATGGTGTGCCAAATATTTACGAGAAGCTCGATGGATCGCTGATTATTTTGTTTCACTATCAAGGGCAGTGGGAAGTAGCTTCACGGGGCAGTTTTGCCTCAGAGCAAGCACACATGGCGCGGTTATTATTAGCTGATTATCAAGCTGATGTCGCTACTCTCGACACCGAATATACCTATCTATTTGAAATTATCTATCCTAGTAATCGGATCGTTGTAGACTATGGTGACGATCGACGGTTGGTATTATTGGCGGCAGTACATACCGAGACGGGAGTGGAGTTAGCACATCATGAAGTAAATTGGATCGATCGAGCAGAAACTTATCCAGCGACTACTTTACCGGAATGGATTACATCGATCGATTCGCGCCAAGCTGAGTTGCATAACCAAGAGGGATTTATCCTTAGATGGCCGAATGGTTTTCGGCTGAAGTATAAACTGGCTGATTATGTCCGGTTGCACCGAATTATTACCAGAGTCCAAGCCAAGGATATTTGGGAATGTCTGAGCCAAAATCAAGATCTCGACCAGTTTCTTGATTCCGTTCCCGATGAGTTTTATAACTGGGTAAAAGATACTAAGTTAGAACTAGAGACTAAATATCAGGCGATCGAAACTGAATGTCTACAAGCATTTAAAGATTTAGGCGATCGAAAGGAGACTGCATTATATTTTCAGACCCAGAAATATCCTGGCGTTCTATTTTTGATGTTGGATAAACGCGACTATCGTCAAGTCATCTGGAAGCTGATTAAACCTGACTATCAGCGTCCATTTCGATCGTCGCAAGACGACTCGCAAGCTTCGGATGTAGAAACTACTAGCTTGGCTACCTCCAACCCTAACCCACCCCGCCCTATCGGGCACCCTTCCGAGGAGGGGAATAAGAGCAAGCGGGAGAGGAATAAACAGGAAGAGCGAGTGACGACAGCAGAGCCTAAACAAAAGATGTTGAAACTAATTATTACTAAAGGTTTACCTGCAAGTGGTAAAACAACTTGGGCAAAAGAATATATCCAAAAATATCCAGAAACTGCCAATCTTTGTAAAGATGATTTGCGGTTGCAACTGAGTGGTACGGGTAAACGAGAGAAGCGGATCGTGAAAGTGCGCGATTTGTTGACGGAGTATTATTTCGAGCAGGGTTATTCGGTAATCTGGTCGGATACCAATCTCAATCCCGTTCATCTCAAACGAGCAAACGAGTTAGCGGAAAAGTATGCAGCTAAACTTGTGATTCAGGACTTTACTTATGTACCTTTGGTAGAATGTATCAAGCGCGATTTATTAAGGCCTAATTCTGTCGGGCAAGAAGCGATCGAGCAGATGTATTATGAATACTTGGCGCAGCCAGAACCAGCACCTACAATCGATCCAAATTTACCCGATTGTTATTTAGTAGATATCGATGGCACGCTAGCGATTAATAATAAGCGCAATCCTTTTGAGTGGCATCGAGTCGATGAAGACGATCTCAATCTGGCGGTAGCAAGGCTGGTTGAAAAACTGGGACGCGATACAACGATTATCGTGTTATCCGGTCGATCGAGTGTTTGCCGTGACTTAACGATTGCATGGTTGAAGAAGCACAAGATCGAGCATCAAGATCTATTCATGCGATCGGCTGATGATAGTCGTGCTGATGATATTCTCAAGTCAGAATTATATTATCTACATGTGCGTGGCAAATATAATGTGTTGGGCGTAATCGACGATCGACCGAAAGTTTGTAGGATGTGGCGCAATTTGGGGCTAAATGTTTTTCAGGTTGGCAATCCAGATTATGAATTTTAAGCGATCTCAGCCTCAGCGGTTAGAAACCGCTGCTCGTGATGCAAAGTCCGCCTTCGCGGACTGAGATCTTAGTCCGCGAAGGCGGACTTTGTAAAGGTAGGCGCGATTTTAATCGCTGGTACTGAGTAGCCATCGCTGCTGACAAATAATCTCGCGGCACCTACATTCATATTCGATCGGGAGGCGGTGGTGGCAGATCCCCTGGCGGGGGCATTGGTGGTGGATCCAGTCTGGGAGGTCGTGCCAATTTTACAGGTGTACCACGATAACAGCCGACTGTATAGGGATATTCCCAGGTCGCGTGATAGTGATATTTGCTAAGCTTTTTGCCATCCCATTCGACTTCATGGGTGTGTCCGTGACAGACATCGAGGTCGTTATTCGTCATCACCTTACCGCCTTCGCTGCGATGACCGTAGATGCCAAATCCATCTAGCGCGTAACCTAATAATGCCGAATGTCCTTTACCCCGATCGCGTTTGTCGAGGCAGGTGGTAATACTGTGGTAGTGATAGGTGCCGCGATGCTCGGGGTGTCCTTGACAGCTATCTTGGATTTCGTGAGCGACAGCATCTTTGCCATTGGCATCGAGCGCGTTAAATAAATAACCACCATTTAGCAGGATACCGACTTGACCCATCGGTAAGCAAGTTGGCTCGGCGGCAAGTTCGGGGTTGGCGGTTAAATTTAGCGTGGCTGAAACCGATCGAATCGAGTTAGGATTGCGATCGAATGCATAAGCATCATCTTTTGGTGAAATTGGGAAATTTCCCGTCGGATCTTGGGGGAGACGATTGCTGATAATCTCGCGCTGATTATCCTTCATGGCAATCTTAAAATCTCCCGGCCAATAGACATTCCCATTAACTGTGGGTTTGGTAGTGAAGTCATAAGTGGCGTTTTGGTGAATCCAATTGCCACTAGCATGTGCGCCGTGTCTGCGCGGCCCGCCAAATTGCGTCCGACACGACCAGACAAATCCTTGCTCGGGTTTAGTCGAAATTCGCCCATCCCCAATCGGAATATGGTGGAGATCGACATTGGCAACTGAAGGCTTGTAGGCGATCGGATTATAGGCGACTGCTGGCGGTTGAAACCAGCTGTGATATCCTGTGGTCAATAATAGTACCACTAGAAATAAGCCCAGCGATATCGCTCGACGGGAGTCAAATTTACGATTGCCTATTTTCCAGAACTGTCTCATTGCTTGAATAATCGATCGGAGAGTCACAATATGCACATATACCAATTGAACGATACATCTATGACAATTCGACCCGCTTCATCATTACAGATTTGTAATGACGATCGAGTAATGCTAAGCAATCGAGTAAATTGAAGATGTACCATCGTTCTAGTCAAGACGACAGGATCGATTTTGACGAGACTATGCAAGAGCCGTAACCTAGCTGGTGGAAAGTGTCCACCCAGCAAACTACGATTTTTAAGCTTATTTAGATTTGGATATTTATTTATTTCGCTCGATCGACATTCATCATTTATAATTCCGCCTAGCGGTTATGCACGTTCTCTATGTTGAAGATGAAATAAAAATCGCTGATTTTGTCCGAGCAGGATTGAAAGAGCGCGGCTTTGTCGTTGATTATTGTGATAACGGTAATGATGGTTATCTCAAAGCGATGGAGCATGAATATGATGCGATCGTCTTGGATATCATGGTGCCTGGGAAGGATGGACTGGCGATTCTCAAAGGTTTGCGTCAAGCTAGACGCAACATGCCAGTATTGTTACTGACGGCGCGGAATGAATTGGACGATCGATTGGAAGGTTTAAATCTTGGTGCGGATGATTATTTAACCAAACCGTTTTTTGTGGAAGAATTGATCGCGCGCATTTATGCGGTCGTCAGGCGTGGATCGGGCGAACACCAAAATTTACTCAGGGTCGGATCGATCGAACTCGATCGAATTACGCGAGAAGTTACTTGCGATCGACAGTCGGTAGAACTGACTACGCGTGAGTTTAATTTACTCGAATATCTGATGCGATCGCCTGGGCGGGTATTTACCCGTACTCAAATCCTCGAACATGTCTGGGGCTATGATTTCAATCCCAACACCAATCTCGTCGATGTTTGTATTCAACGATTGCGGAAAAAGATCGAGCCGTTGGCGGGAATGGCCTGTATCGACAGCGTGCGGGGTGTTGGCTATCGGTTTCGCAAGCCCGATGAATGAATTATTAACCCAGACATTGACTTAACTAGCCAGCTGTGGACACAATCCAAAATCACTTATCGCGCTCCTTTCGGCTGCGGATCGCTCTCCTGTCATCACTATTGGCGGGTGTCGCTTTAGTGGGTTTCGGTGCGGTATCGTTATGGTTGATTTATCATACCGAACTCAATCGGATCGATGATGGGATCAAAAATCAATTATTGCGTGAAGCCGATCGACCTACACCCAGACAGCACTGGGAAGAATACTTTAACTCTCTGTCCTCAACTTTTGCGATCGATGCCCGTACTAACTTAGCACTACTAGTCAAAAATCGGCGATCTCAAACAGTCTTTCAATCTCCAACCTGGACAACAGATCTGACTAAAATTACGACATTTCCGCATCAGTCAGCCTTTGCATCACCGCCAGAAGGCTTCGGACGACCGCCGCTGGAGACACCTCCAGCCAATCTTCGCGAAGGGATGCGCTTGCCCAGTCAACTCGCGCCGTTAGTCACTCAATCGACAGCCACGGGTTCTTGGCGGGTGGGTGCTGTCACAGCTACGCCGATTCGGTTGGCAATTGCCGTGAATTTAAGTACGCTCGATCGTGAAATGGCGGCGATTCGGAATGCTTTTGCCGTGGTGATTCCGCTGATTCTCGGATCGATCGCGATCGGGTCTTGGTGGCTGTCCGGACGGGCGCTGGCACCAGTACGGGAACTAACTGCAAATCTAAGGAATGTCACTGTCAAAGGACTCGATCGTCGCGTACCGACCGATCGTACCGATAGCGAATTCGAGGAACTATTGCAGGTATTCAACCAAATGATGGCAAGGTTGGAGCGGAGCTTTGCCCAAGCTTCCAGATTTAGTGCAGATGCAGCTCACGAGCTGAAGACACCATTATCGATCTTACAGGGTGACTTAGAACGCACGCTGCAAGCTGCCCCTGCTGGTTCGGAGTTACAACAACGGTTGAGTGGGTTACTCGATGAAGTTCGCCATCTGAGTGAGATCGTCCGCAAGTTATTGCTACTCTCATTAGCAGATGCTGGACAAATGCGCGTGCATACTGCTGAAGTCGAGTTATCTGAGCTACTGGCAGATCTAGCTGAAGATATCGAATTGTCAGCTCCAGAATTAGAAGTGCGAGTACAGATCGATCGATCCCTGACAGTGAGTGCGGATCGGGCACTACTCCTCCAAGTTTTGCAAAATACGATCGGTAATGCCATCAAATATAACCTGCCGAATGGCTGGGTGCAAATTTCAGCCAAACAGCGCGATCGCCTAATTTTAGTGACGATCTCGAATAGCTCTCATGACATCCCACTAGCAGAGCGCAACCGGATCTTCGATCGCTTTTATCGCGGCGATCCCGCCCGCAATCGCCATGTTGAAGGCTTGGGATTGGGACTGAGCCTAGCACGGGAGATCGCCTATGCCCACGGTGGCGATCTGACGCTAGACGCTACACCTGCGGGACAAACTGCCTTGACACTGACATTACCCGCGCGCTCTACTGCTGAGTAACTATCAATTTAAACCGAGCTTGTTTTTGATTTTTCTAATTAAGTTATTCCGGCTGTATTGAATGAGATGGTTGCGAAAATCTAGATACAAAAAGTGACTTAATAAGCCCCAATTTTCCTCAGCCGCGATCGCATCGATCCCGTGTCGATCCCACCGGATCGGCTTAGCACGCTCCTTGGAATGTAAGTCTATGACCTCTACCAATACCACTCCGCGATCGATCGTGTGCCGCTCGAACTCAAAGGACTCCACTTTAATAACGTGACAATGTGGATAATAAATAATCTTAGTCAGGGACTTAAAGTAAGAAATATCAGCGAGTTTTTTGACATTTTGAACTTTTAATATTTCCATCATAAGGGGTCGATCTGGCGTTTCCTCTATTGAAACCGAGCCAGTAGCGATCCGAGATCGGTTAGTTAGCGTAATTATCGAAACAACCGATCGATCTGACGATCGAACGCGCGCTCGAATATATCAGTAGCACTCGCGATTCTGACATAATAAAAATACACTGAAAACTACTCGATCGCGTGGAGGTTTTATGAACGTGGCTCAATCCTCAGAGACCGAAACACTTTTAGTCAATATTCGCAGTGCAGATCTTCAGGTTACGCCAGCACAATTCGATCGGTTATGTGCCGACAATCGGGACTTGCGGCTGGAGTTGACTAGAGAAGGAAAATTAATTGTTATGGCCCCGACGTTTGGGGAGAGTGGAAAAAGAAATCTGAGTTTGGCGCTCCAAGTAGGCAACTGGAACGAACGCACTCGCTTAGGGACAGCTTTTGACTCTTCCACTGGTTATGATTTCTCAGCAATTGGTGGCGGTAAACTCTCTCCCGATGTCTCCTGGATTGAAAACTCTCGCCTCGAAGATGTTTCGCTCAGACAATTTATTCCGGTGGTGCCGGATTTCCTGATTGAGTTGCGCTCTACGACCGATCGATTGAACGATCTTCAGGCTAAGATGCTCGAATATCAACGACTAGGTGTCAAGCTGGGATTATTGATTAATCCTCAAGATAATCGGGTCGAAATTTATCGATCGAACAGCTCAATAGAAGTTTTGCAGTCTCCAAACTCGATCGATTGTCAGGATGTGATGCCAGGATTTAATCTGGATTTAATGAGAATTTTGTAGTGAGTTCACATCATCAACTACCCTCGATCGGGAAATTAGTTAACATTAAGGATGATTGAGTTCGCCAACTTCCCACACCCCGTAAGCTCTTGAATCCACAATACACACCCCCCTGGTGGTTGCAATCCGGTTTGTCCATGACGCTGTATACCGCGTTGAGCATCAGCCGAGATTGGGAAAAATACACGATCGAATCCGAGCCAATTTACCACGAGCATATTTTCTCGGGCGACGGGGATGTACCGATTTTTGGGATCTATGCAATTCCTACCAATCCGAAAGGAACGATTGTTGCTACTTATGGGATCACTGGAACTTTAGACAATCAATGGTTCTTACGGATTTTGGGACGCAAAGCCTATGCGCAAGGCTATGCTGTTGTCTTATTTGACTGGCGCGCACATGGGAAAACCGCCGAACTATCGCCGCAACTAACATCTGACGGCATCCATGAGGGTGAAGACTATGTGCGGATTGCCCGCCAATCCGTCCAGCTTGGCTGTCCGGCACCGATGTGGGTAATTGGGTACTCTTTGGGCGGTCAGTTGGCGCTATGGGGTGTAAAAGCGGGTCGGGACGTACCAGAGATTGCTGGCGGCGCGGTTATCTGTCCCAGCCTAGAATCCGATCGATCTTTGACTTATCTGATGGCGCATCCCACAGGCAAATATCTCGAACGATCGATCTCCAAAGAACTGCGAAAATTAGCCTGGGGACTGCACAAATATCATCCTACCGAAATCGATCCGCAAGCGATCGAACGGGCTACATCGATTTGGGGATTCGATCGCGAATTAGTGATTCCCCGTCTGGGTTTTGCCACTGTCAAAGACTATTATGCGGCGACTAGTCCCTTATATTTTCTCGAACAGATCGATAAGCCAGTACTGATTATCTATGCCGCTGACGATCCGTTATTCGATCCGACACTAGCTGGGGATTTGCGCGAGATCGCCCATACTCGATCGAACCTCGATCTCATCCTCACCCCCCACGGCGGACATGTTGGCTATATCAGTAACAAATCTTGTCAAAACTTAAATTCCGATCGCGACCCCTGGTGGAGTTGGAATCGTGTTCTAGAATGGATTGGACAGTGAATAGTGAACAGTGAACAGTGAATAGTGGACAATGCTAGAATTTCCCCCTTTCCCCTTTCTTTACCCATCTACCCCCATATTTGATTATGAGCTTACGCGACCAGTTTAATAAATTGACAGGCAAAACCCAATTTGTCGTAGCGCGAATTTTTGTCCATCTGGGTGGTGAAGAAGTTTCGCCACTACTGGGAATTTTAAATCAAGCTGCCAGACAAGCGATCGAGTCTGATGGCGATCTGACAATTGTGGGCGAGGGATTGGTCGAAATCTGTCAAAATCTATTGCAATACGACACTTATTGGCGATCGGCAGCAAATGAAGGTGATGTATTCTGGGATGAAGGTGCAGCTGGCGACTATGCCAATGAATTATTCACCGATTCTGCCGGACGCTATTTGAGCGAACCGGATTTGAGTGGGACTAGTAATCCTAACGAGCAATTGACATTACCACCAACGCGCAATTTAATCGTGATGCTTACCGTAGCATTAGAAGGCGAGGAACCAAGCCTCGAAACCGATCTTGCGGACATGTCCCCACTGAAAGCTGGATTGAAGTCTTTAATCAATCTTCACTATCAAGAACGTCTCCGCGCGATTTACGTTCATTTCTCACCGGCACGATTTGGTGACGAACTTACTGACGATCAAGTATTGCAAAATTTTCCTGAGTTGATTCCATTGTAATTTAGCAACTAGGAGATCGAAGCTAGTTATTAGTAGCAATTCGAGCGATTTAGGTGGCCGATGGGCAGTATCCACCCGCCTAGCGATGAATTATAGATCGTTATTGGCAATATCCACATACACATATTCACCAAATTAGGGGGATGCGGTTAACCAGATATTGCCGATCGGTTTGCTGCCTGGGCGATCGCGATTGCATCGGGTATTATAAGTATAAAACAACTCGATCGCCGAGATTTCGATCGAAATTGTAAATTGTAGCGCGACCTGAGAATTAGCTAAAATAAAAAAACACAACAGTCATGAAATCAGCTTATATGTTACGTCGATTAGTGATAATTTTTATGGCTTTGACCTTATCGGTAACTTCTGTAGCTTGCGGCTCCGGAAATAACGATCGGGCATCTCAGGGACAAACCCAACAGTCGCCTACTTCCGTCCAAAATCCCACGGTGAGTAATAACACCAACCAAAAACCGATCGCCGATGGTAAGTATCCCGTCCAGCAAGCTACCTATAACGATGCTAATGGCGAATACGACCTGATGCTGCTGAATACACCTGCTGGCACCCCACCAGCCTACCGTACCACTAATCTACAAATGGCACGGTTGACCGATGAAGAAGTAAAAGCTAACGAAAAAGCTTACTTCAAGTCTGAAAACGGTCAAGCCTCCTTACACATCCCCCAAGATTTTAAAATTGAGTACATCCACAACGTTACTCAGGCTCAAACCAATCCCCAAACAGGACAAAAAGAAACTGTTGTAGTCAAACGGGAGTCAAATTTCTGGACACCGTTTGCGGGAGCTGTAGCCGGACAAATTGCCGGACAAGCCATTAGTAACGCCTTATTCCGTCCACAGTATTATGTTCCCCCTGTCTATAATTCCGGTGGTGGACTATTTGGTTATGGTGGCTACGGACGTACTTATGGTCAAGCCGTCACTGTTTATCAAAATAACTATAATGCTCCCCCACCAGCAGTAGTCAATCGGACGACATTACGCACGACGGGCAGATTGAATAATAACAATTTTGGTAGTAATACTCGCACTAATACCAATCGATCGGTCGAACGCACTCGATCGACTGGTTCGGGATTTGGTACCAGTACGCTTCGCCAATCGGGTCGCTCTACCGTGCGTCAGAGCAGTCCTTCCAATCGCAGTTTCGGTAGCGGCGGTCGCAGCCGTTCGAGTTCTGGATTTGGTAGTCGCCGCCGTTAAGATCGGCATTAATTAACCAGAAGCTTACTCCAGAGTATGGGGTAAGCTTCTCGTGTATCCTGGTAAATAACAATTGCAGTATCGAAATGAGATTATGGCAGTAAAAAAAGGAGATTCGGTTCGCGCGATCGCGAGTAAGTTAGCAAACAGTCTGGAAGCCAAAGCTAGCGATTCGCGGTTTCCTAAATATTTGTTTGAAACCAAAGGCGAGGTATTAGATTTACGTGGTGAGTATGCCCTAGTTAAATTCGGTCAAGTACCCGCACCAAATGTCTGGCTGCGTGTAGACCAATTAGAAGGATTTTAGGCGTTGCTGAATTAATGGATGAAACGCACAAACAATTTTTGTAGGGGTAATGCCTCGTGCTTACCCCGCATCGATTCAGGGTACTCACAAGGGGCACCCCTACAAAAAATCATACCCATATTCAGCAACGCCGGATTTTAGATCTGGCAATATATCGAATGCCCAAGATTTTAAAATCTCGGATGGGCAAGTTTATGCTAGTGGCTAGTGGCTAGTGGCTGGGGTTGGTAGTGGAACGGAGCGTTCGATCCCAAAACACCTAGTCGCTAGTTGCTAGCCCTACATGTGAGCGAATCGATTAATTTTTCTCACTCAGTAGACCTTGGATTTGTTTGAGAGCGTACGGGAGAATGTTGAATACCGCCCAACCACCAGCGATCGCGAGGGGAGCGAGGACGATCAAGAGTCTAAAGTCGAAGTCCATAATAGGTTCCTTTAATGAGAAGTAAAAGTTTTTCTGATAGATGAGATCTTGCCTATTTACTGTAGCAGAATTTTGGGGTGAATCTTGGCTCTCGAGCGAGATCTAAGCGATTGCTAAGCTCCGCCAAAACTAGGAGGATACACAGATCGATCCTTTTCCTCGGAGCAAGCCAGCATTCGCCCCAGGACAGATATACGCTAGCGGTTGCGAGGACGGAAATTGTTGCCAGATCGCCTCGACGCTGCGGAGTTGGCGCGGCCAGTGAAAAGTTTTGGCAGTGCGCAGCGGCACGGCTGCTCCCAACTGATTTGGGAGTAAATGTCTGCCAGTAAAGAGTATGCCACCATTACCCTCAAAATAAATACAACTCGATCCGGGGGAGTGTCCGGGTGTCCAGATCGCGTGTATGCTATCGTTAATATTAAATTTATGCTCGAAGGTCGTGACTTTAAGTTCTGGTAGCAAGTAAGCTTCTTGTTCTTGCACGATAACTTCACAACCCAGATCGGTGGCGATGGTTGTAGTTTTGCCAATACCGCCGCGATGGGTGATTGCCATCCAATTCACGCCACCACGATCGAGGATAAACTGTCGATTGACATCGTTCCAAGCTGGGCTATCGATTAAGATATTACCTGCGGACGTTAAGATCGTATAAGCAGTGCCGCCTAATGTGTCGCGGTTTGGCGCAAAAGCAAAAATACCTGGCAGAATTTCTGTTGGCAGTTTGCCACCAACAGCAGCTGTGGGAGGAAATGATAAATTTGACAAGTTTAATTCTGGCGGCATGAAAGCGCGTTTGGCTACGCTTTGGATTATACCAATTTACGATCGCCGCAGGTATCGCTTAGCTACAGTTACTGTCGCGGATATACACGATAAATCGACGGCAACATCCTAGATCGAGTTCGATCGATTACTACTAATTTTATTCATGTGGTTGTCTTTACTTTTCGTCTTAGTTTTATTGGGGATTCTGACATATTTCGTTCTGCATCAAACTGTCAGTCGGATGACCGCAGTGCCGTTGTGGATCTTATGGGCAGTGCTGATGACTCCCCCGCTATTAACTGGAGCCGCTGTTGCCTCAGGCAAACAAATTCCTACAGTTCCCGCCGCCGTTTTAATCTGTTCGATTTGTTGGTTTTTGTACTGGCGATTGTTAGACTGGGGTAAACCGAAACCACGTTCGTTAGCAAAGCCACTCGAACAGCCTATTGATGCCGAGCATCCCAGCCAAACAGTCGAAGATCGATCGAACGAGCAATCCGCTGAAATTTTGACACCAGAACCCGAACGTACCGAAGAACCGATCGTCGTACGACCGATCGAACCAGAAGAAGAAGCAATTTTACGGACTTGTTTTGCGTGGAATGTCTTCTTTTTAGAAAAGATTGAATACCGTCCGCAAGCAGTATTGTGTCGGGGTAAATTACGCACTAATTCCGACACTGCTTACGAAACGATCGTGCGGAATGTCGAAGATTTATTCGGCGAGCGATTTTTTATCTTATTTCAATATAGTTTATCTACTGGCAAACCATTTTTTGCCTTAGTACCGCGTCCCCAATATACTCAGATCGTGCGATCGCGACGCTGGCTCGAATATACGATCGCGTTCGCCCTTTTATTTTTAACACTCCTGCCCACAACATATTTTGGTGCGGCACTATCCCGATTTAAAGCTGGCTCGCTCACCGATCTGCTTCAGGCGGGCTTACCTTATGCCTTGAGTATCATGACGATCTTGGGGCTACGCGATCTCGGTCGTTATTTAGTTGCCAGATTTTATCGGATCGAGACCAATCTCCCATATTTTATTCCCCTACCATTTCCGCCCGGTACTTACGGCTGTCTGGTACAAATGCGATCGCCGATTCCCAATCGCAAAGCTGTGTTCGATTTGGGGTTTGCGGCATCGTTTTTGGGTCTAGTCATCTCGATTCCGCTATTGATTTGGGGGCTGGGGCAGTCAGTGGTAGTGCCACTCGATCTCAAAGCCAGCTTATTTAGCTTTCACGCCTTCAATCCGCGCTTTTCACTATTAATTGCCGTATTGAGCAAACTAGCATTAGGGAGTCGATTTATGGCAGAGCGGGCGATCGATTTACATGGGGTGGCGATCGCTGCTTACATTAGTTTATTGATTATTACGATCGATTTGATGCCGTTGCGGAGATTATCTGGCGGTTATATCGTTCATGCGATGTTCGGCCAAAAACCCAGTGCGATCGTCAGTCAATTGAGTAAAGTTGTCTTGCTAATCGTCGGGTTTATTCGGTTTCGCGCATCAGGATTTGAGAGTAAAGATCTCTTGTTTCTGGCGATTGTCGTTTCGCTAATTCCGGCGATCGACGAACCCGCACTGAATGATGTCTCCGAACTCAATAACTGGCGCGATGCCTTGGGTGTATCGATCTTAGCTATTTTAGTTTTGATGTTGATACCCGTTCCCGAAATGTTAATGGGATTATTGGGAATTTAAACCGTTGGCAAATTTTCGGGTGCTACTCTCTTGTCTGGACGTTACAGCTGACTAGTGGAGAGCTGGCGATCTCAATTGTCAACGTTTCATCACAATTGAGATCGCCCAAACGACGTAGACTCATCAAACCCTAGAAAATAAAGGCGATCCCCCCTTGACTAATCGGGGGGTAATTTTGTTAGATAGGTATATGCACTCAGTCGTTTGTGAATAGTCACTAAAAAGATTGCTTCTTTTCAGACCCAACTATCTCCACTGGACAGATGTATAGCAATAGCCAAGATCTTTAGGACGTTTTTTGATTAGTCCGAGTAGGCGGACTTCGCATCATCAGCGGCGATTTCAATCGCTGTTGTCCTAATAACCTTGGCGATGGCTATATTTTTAAAGATCGTAATTTAGTCACATACAGATCGAATTCAGCGTTCGATCGGTAGATTCTAGAAATTTAATCAACCGCTCTAATCCAGTTAGTCGAGCGACTGACTAACAACAGCAAATTTTCTTAAGTGACAACAAGTGTAAATGCAAGTCCGAAAGATTTAGCATCTACACACTATTCGGAGGTCGGATCGTGACGACAGACAACTCATTAGAAGAAATGACTCTCAGACAACTACGCCGCGTGGCTAGTGCCTGTGGAGTCTCCCGTTACAGCAGGATGAGGAAATCCCAACTCCTGGAAGAAATTCAGAAAATTCAGAGTACTCAGTCTACTCAAAGCCCATCAACACAACTGGAGGCACAATTAGCAGTGGAAGCAGGAAAATTTGAACTCGGAGTCGATGTCGATCTTACTGCTGCTGAGCTAGCTAGCGCGGATGAAGGCTTGGGCGATTTACCCAGCGGTTATGGGGAAAGTCGGATCGTCTTAATGCCACGCGATCCACAATGGGCTTATGCTTACTGGGACATCCCGATCGAGCACAAAAATGAGTTGCGCTATCATGGCGGGCAACAATTGGCGCTCCGCATCTATGATGTGACTGACATCAATTTAGAGCATCAAAGCCCTCACAGCATCCAAGAATACCCGATCGATGAAATGGCGCGGGAATGGTATTTACCGATTCCAGTGAGCGATCGTTCCTACTCGATCGATATTGGCTACCGTTGTGGCGACGGACGCTGGTTAGTCTTAGCTCGCTCTGCTTCTGTCGGTATTCCTCCTGTCTATCCTTCCGACTGGATCGAGGATATCTTTATTACTGTACCTTGGGAAGAAGAATTGGCAGGGAAAACCTTTGTCGAACTCGTACCTCCCAGCCACAAAGCTTCAGCCGCCACTGGTGCAGATAGTGGTGCGAGCACCAGCGAACGCAACGCGATCTACGAACGGATTTTCGGGATGGCAGAATCAACCGAATCAATGCGGGTGGCTGGTTCGCTCTATGGTTCGATGCAACACTCGCCGATGGAGTCGCTCAGTTCGTTTGTCTTCCCCTCTGGCGTTGGCATGTGGGCGTTACCAACTGCTTCTGGCGTAAATATGTCAGGCATTGGCATGTCAGGAATTGGCATGGATACAGCAGATCGCAAACGTCAATTCTGGCTGATTGCTGATGCTGAGTTGATCGTCTATGGTGCTACCGAACCCGATGCCACAGTTTCGATCGGCGGACGGAACATCAAGCTCAATCCCGATGGCACATTCCGGTTCCAGATGTCCTTCCAGGATGGCAATATCGATTATCCAATCGTCGCTGTAGCCAAAGATGGCGAACAACAACGCTCGATTCATATGACATTCGATCGCGCTACCCCTTCCCAAAATACCAATACAAAGGAAGAAGCCGTCTCTGAATGGTTCTAGTTACTCGCTCGCCGAGCGATAATTAAACGATATCAGCCCATCGATACCTTGCGAGGATCGATGGGCTGATTCGATCGAGATTCTAGCTATTTGCCAACAACTTCTCCGAGAAGTCAGCGAGAGCGGAGTAATTACCAACAAAGGATCGCAAAAAAGTCAGGAGATTTAAATCATTAAACCTCCCGAGTCACTAAATCGATAGTTAATATATTAAAACTACCAACGGGAAACTAATTTAGCCTATAGTTTTAAGGCAACAGCTTCTGTTGCAGTGGCTACTTTTTCATGCCCGTTATCGCCGTTACTTTGCCGAGGCTGAATTACCCCAAATCCGCCGTGGTTGCGACGATAAACGACATTAATCTCGCCAGTTTCGATACTGCGATACATATAGAAGTCATGATCGACTAATTGCAGTTGAGCTAAAGCTTCTTCGATCGTCAGTGCTGACATGGCAAAGTATTTAGTCCGCACTACTTCTGCTGGTAATGTCGCAGCACGGTTGTCAGTCAGATTATAATCTAATAGTTTTAAGTCTAATTCTTCGCTAATATCTTTAATATCTGCCGAGGTTTTCTTATTAAAACTCCGTTCTTTGTATTTGCGTAATTGACGAGAAATTTTATCGGCAACTAGATCGATACTTGCGTATAAGTGCTCGCTAGCTTCTTCGGCACGAATCACTGCACCATTAGCATATATCGTCACTTCAGCTACTTGTGATGCAGCAATGCGGGGATTTTTAGCAATTGATAGATTCACATCTATGCTAGTTGTAATGTTTTCAAAATGACTAACGGCTTTGACAATTTTCTGGTTTACATAGTCACGGATCGCATCGGTGATTTCGATGTTCTTACTCTGGAGCACAAGCTTCATAAGCATCTCCTACTATTTAGGTTGTGGTTAAAGTTGAGATAGGCAGAAAAATTTTGGAAACAATTGTTTCCGCTGTAGCGAATTTTACTCACCTTACTGACAAGATCGATTACACTGCCTTGAAAGTCTGCGTCAGCTTTTGTAGGTGATTATCTATAATTGAATAATGTAACTACCTCACCTTTTTGTGACTAACTATACATTAGCATTATATAAGCGATCGAGCCGCTTAATTTCGATCGCTAGTTAGAATACTTTGCATTCTGTGACATTCATTTACATCTTGCAAAATAACCTAGCTCATCTACAATTACTGTTAGCTAACAAACACTTTCAACCCCGAACATCGCTGATATGACGACTATAGCCACAATTCGCGTCCCTGCTACCACCGCTAATTTAGGAGCGGGATTTGATTGCATCGGTGCTGCACTCAGCTTGTACAACGAGTTTACTTTGACAACGATCGATACAGACAGTCTCGTAATTGCCGTGCGGGGCTTAGAAGCAGCCAAAGTCAACATCGACGAGAGCAACCTCGCCTATCAAGCTTTTCTTAGATTGTATACTCGAATCGATCGTCAGCCGCCGGTCATCCAACTCGAAATCGAATTAGGCGTGCCGCTAGCTAGAGGCTTGGGCAGTTCGGCGACAGCGATTGTCGGCGGTTTGTTGGGGGCGAATGCGATCGCCGGTTCGCCCCTATCCGCAACCGAGGTGATGCAACTGGCGATCGAGATGGAAGGACATCCCGATAATGTCGTGCCAGCTTTAATCGGTGGCTGTCGCTTAGCGGCGACGGCTAGGGATGGCTGGGCGATTGCCGATATTCCCTGGCATAGTAGCATTGTGCCAGTAGTTGCTATTCCCAATTTTGAACTCTCGACATCAGCGGCTAGGAGCGTTTTGCCGACTGAGTACAGTCGCGCCGATGCGATCTTTAACACGGCACATTTAGGCTTAACAATCCGAGGTTTGGAGACAGGTAATGCCGATTGGTTGACGGCGGGATTGGTCGATCGCATCCACCAGCCTTACCGTCAAAAACTTATTCCTGGCTACACTGATGTCGAACGCGCCGTAATAACTGCTGGCGGCTATGGGATGGTTATTAGTGGTGCAGGGCCGACATTGCTAGCCTTAACTACCGCAGAACGTGCCTTGGCAGTCGCTAGCGCTATGTCCCAAGCCTGGGCAACTCACGATATCCAAGCCCAAGCTCAACCACTAACGATCGATCTCCAAGGGGCTGTAGTTAGGTAGACGACGGGACTAAATAACGTGAGTTCGGGTTAAGGATATTTGCTTCGTTCAAGCACCGCACTCGATTGGGTCTTGTCGCGCTAAACCCTCGGCAAAGCCGAGGAGCGCGCGCCGCAAATCGGTGCTAATAGTGCAAAGTCCGGTTGTTGCCGCGAGCGGCAAAAGCCTGCCTTCGCGGACTAATTATCTAGTCCGCGAAGCGAAAAGTGCGGTCTTGGGGCTTCCCCAAGTAGAGCACCTTTTCAAGACAGCGACGCGCGCTCCTCGGGTTCCCCGAGGGTTTAGCGCGTCAAGACAGGCGGACTTTGCATCATGAGCCGAGACTTCAGTCTCCAGGCTATTCTTATCCCGAACTGACGTTAAATAAATTTTAAAAAGTGGGGCTAAGAAAAAGAGTCCGATCTTACTCATCGCTTTTCCAGCGCCTGAGGGGAACGCAGTCGATCTCAAGCCGATCTAAAGCCCTGGCAATGACAAAATCGACCAGATCCTCGATCGATTGCGGTTGATGATACCAGGCAGGAATTGCTGGAACGATCGCCGCACCAGCTTCGGCGAGGGTAGTAAGATTGCGGAGATGGATCAGACTAAATGGAGTTTCACGCGGCACTAGAACTAACTTGCGGCCCTCTTTGAGTTGGACATCAGCGGCGCGCTCGAGTAAATCGCCACTCAATCCCGCCGCCAATTTACCAATGGTACTCATGCTACAGGGAATAATTACCATTCCCTGAGTACGAAAAGAGCCGCTAGCAATATTTGCACCGACATCTCCCCAGCGATGACAACGTAACTTACCCGCAGTTGGTATGCCAGCCTGCTCGCGCCAAAACTCAGCCTGTTCGTCGGGTTCGCTGGGTAATCGCAGTTGGTCTTCGGCTTGGAATACTACATAAGTCGATCGAGATGCCACTAGTTCGACTTGATAGTCAGCTTCGAGTAGATATTTGATCGATCGAATCGCATAGATTAAGCCAGATGCGCCAGTAACGCCGAGAATGAGGGGCTTCATTAAATTATGAATTGTGAATGATAAATTATAAATGATGGAACTAACGTCAGTTCGGGATAAGGATATCTGCTCCGTTCCTGCACTGCCAACGATTGTGTCTTGTCTCGCTTTTTACGTCGGGAAACCCGACGAGCGCGAGCCGCAAATCGTGGCTCGTGTTGCAAAGTCCGGTTGTTGCCGCGAGCGGCAAAAGCCTAGGCAGACTTTGTATTGTTAGCCCCGATTTCAATCGGCGGCGGTGCAAGAACAAAGCCAGAAGCCATTGAGTGTAGATCCTTATCCCGAACTCAGGTGAACTAAGTTATCGAGCGACTAGCCAAGATTGACTAGTCACCAGTCACTTTTCACTTATCCACTTTCTCGTTCAGCTGCTTGGTGCAACACATGCGGAGAATGCTATCCACTAGCGACTATTCCTCAAATTCTCGATCGAACTCTTCGCCCTCGAACTCGTCTTCTAGCTCCCGTTCTAAAGAGGTTGGCTCGATTTGGGCTTCGTCGGGATTTGCCTCGGCTGCTGCGGCTTCTGACAAGACACTGGTGACGGTGACTAAATCGATTTGTTGGCGATAATAGTCTACACTTTTGACTTGCACTTCTACTCGATCGCCGAGACGGTAAGAAGTGCGATTTTTGCGTCCTACTAGGCAAGCATAACGCGGTCGAAATTCGTACCAGTCATCCTTGAGCGAACTGACATGTACCAAGCCTTCAACTAGCGAATCCTCGATTTCAACGAAGAAGCCATAAGATTGAACCCCAGTGATCAAACCTTGGAAAATCTCCCCAGTACGCGCCTTCATCTTCTCCGCTTTTTGTAACCCAGCGAGGTCGTTTTCAGCATCTTGGGCGCTCTTGGTGCGATCGTTGAGATGGGCGATGATACCAGTAAGTTGGGTTTCTAGTTCTTGCTGAACTGTTGGCGTGAGCACGTTCCAGGTAATTTGACCGTGACAGCTACTACTGGAGAGATCGACCACTTCTTTAGCTCGAGAAGTCTTGCGATCGCGCCCGGTCGCAAATACTTCATGCAACACCCGCTGAACTAAAATATCGGGATAGCGGTGCAGTGGTGAAATACAGTGGGTATAACCATTTTCGATCGCTAGTCCGAAGTGAGTGCCTGGCTTGGTACTATATACCGTGGTTTTGAGCAGGGATTTGAACAGATAATTGAGGACTTGTGGCACTGGCGAACTAGCAAATTGCTGGCTGAGCCGTTGTAAGTCAGCGACGCTAATTTCCGTCTCGACTTCACCCTCGAAATTTAGACCCAAATTGATTGCTAGTTTGATCGAGTCATTAACTTCCACCAGATCTGGATTGTGCTGGATCGCATAAATTCCGGGCACCTGTAATGCCTGCAAATGTACGGCAACAGCGTAGTTTGCCATCACCATCACATCGGTCAATAGCGAGAGCGGATCGTCTAAAAAGATCGCGCCCAACCTGCCTTCGTCAGCGAACGGGGCTTGCTTCTGGAGCAAATCTACTTCCAGACCGCCTCTCGATCGGCGCTGCTCTCGAAAAGCTGGCGCGATCGTCTTCCAGATCGGTTTGACGATTTCGAGCGCTTGTGGGTCGATTTTCGTGACTCCATCGGCCAAGATCGCCTCGATGTCAGTGGGGTGGAGCGACCAATCCAACCGAATTCGGCTCGGTTGGATCGTAAATTCGATCAGCTCGCCGCGCTCGTTGAGCGAGAGAAATACCGAAATCGCCAGCCGTTCGACACCTGGGCTAAAACCGCAAGTAGCGTGGATGGCTGCAGGTAAGAGCGGAATGGTATTTTCACCTAAATATACGGCTGTCCCGCGTTTTTTAGCTTCGCGATCGAGTCTGTCATCAGCAGCGATATAACTAGCAATATCGGCAATATGTACGCCCAACCGGAGGATCTCGCCATCTAAATGTTCGATCGTCAGCGCATTGTCGGTCGGCCCGGTTTCGGCACTGACAGCGATGGTCGGTAGCTGGGTCAGATCGATTCTTTTTTCAGCCAGCCGATCTTTAAATCCAGTGGTAATCTTGGCCGCACTGGCTTCTACCTCGGGGCCGAAGGTGAGGTGGAGATCGTGTTTGCAGGTGACGATATCGAGATCGGCAGCCGATTCAGCAGTAGTCCCTAATACCCGTGCTACCTTACCAATTGGTAAATCTTGTCCGATCGCATGGCGGACGACATCGATATGCACTAAGTGATCGAGGATGTCATCTAGCGCGATCGGTTCGTGCCCATTGGTATCGCCATTCCCGGTTGGCATCACATCCAACTCGAATAACAGCCGATCGTCCAATGGGAGCGCGCGATACTCACCCGTTTCCAATTTTCTGACCTTGGCTAAGACGGAAGGATTTGCCCGCTCTAAAATCAGCTTGACAGCACCTTCGGGACTGCGCCGCCGCGTTCCTTCTTTAATCGTCTCGATCAACACGCGATCGCCATTCCAGGCATTACTGAGATGACTTTCGCGGATGTAAATATCATCAGCAGCCTCTTCATCTTGGATTGCAAAGCAAAACCCTTTACTAGAGCAGCGAAGCTTGGCTTCGACAATTCGATCGCTTAGTTCGCGCCGAAACTTCCCTTTCTCCTTCACCAAAATGCCGATTTTTTCTAGTAACTCCAGCGCCAATTCCAACTGCTCGACACTTGCGGGGGTTTCACAACCCAACTTTTTTTCCAGTAATTTTGGGGCAACTAACTTATCAGAACTCACATGCGATAGCAGCGTGGCGATCGAAAATTCCATATAGTTTAATTTACCTCCACCCAAGAACATCTTCATTGATTAAGTTTGTAGTCTTACTAACTTACAGCACACTCGACGAGACCACCCTTCCCAACAATCTTAGCAACACTAAATTATCCATACACGTGGAATGGTTATGCCTTGGGACGATCGTGGTTGCAACGTTGAGCGGCTGCGATTTACTACATGTTGTCTGACAAGGTGTGAAATGACAGCATTAGACTAACGGATCTGTATTCAATAATTATCACTAACTAGTAAATCGATCCATCTCCCCATCCGAATCGTTGGCGTAGCCGCTGAGAGAGAGAGTCAATCCATACCTTGCCCGACATTGACTATTTCTGCTTTAACTGTTTGGAAGTTTGCAGTTATCAGTTTCATCATTTGGGCTTTACCAATTTCCCAATTTCTGCAATCTCATCAATTTAACATCAATTACTCTCCTCTACCGTCTCTTCGTTGCGATCTATATACGCAACTGTCTGGCGGTGGTTTACGAAGTTAGTAACAGAATCGTTGACTGCGATAACAGTACTTGATGCATGCTTCTATAATCTTACCCTCCCATGTCACTTCTGATACCATTTTCATCAAAAGGGTCGAGACTGGGGATCGCTCGATTTCGATCCGGAGAATGACAACAAGTACTAAAATACTAGTTGACATATTATGGTGTTTATCACCATAATATAGGAAAGCTAACTTGCGTAAATTGATGAAGCCACAAACTTTCCCGAATCATACCAGCTTTCATCAGGTAGAGTCACTGTCATGCTTATCTACTGAAGATTATAGCTTATTGACCGATCTGTATCAATTGACGATGACGGCTTGCTATACAGGCGAAGCGGTCGAGTGTGCCTCAGCTAGCTTTGAATTATTTGTACGGAAATTACCAACAGGCTTTGGTTACCTGGTAGCGATGGGTTTGACTCAAGCCCTAGAATATCTGGAACGACTGCGGTTTACGCCCGATCGGATCGCTCAACTCCAAGCTACCGGAATTTTTACTAACGCACCCGATCGGTTTTGGGATCTACTTGCTACCGCCAAATTTACAGGCGATGTCTGGGCAGTGCCCGAAGGAACAGTTATTTTTGCTAACGAACCGATCCTCCGCATCGAAGCTCCACTCTGGCAAGCCCAGCTCGTAGAGACTTATCTCCTCAATACCATCAATTATCAAACCCTGATTGCCACCAGAGCCGCGAGATTGCGCGATGTGGCTGGTGCCGATGCCCTCTTACTCGAATTTGGCACTCGCCGCGCTTTCAGCCCCCAAGCTTCACTCTGGGCAGCACGGGCAGCGATCGCTGGTGGGTTAGACAGTACCTCAAATGTTTTAGCTGCCTTACAATTGGGTGTTAAACCTAGTGGTACGATGGCACATTCACTGGTGATGGCTTTAGGTGCATTAGCGGGTAGCGAACAAGCGGCTTTTAGTGCTTTTCACCGTTACTTTCCTGGAGCGCCATTATTAATCGATACTTATGATTCGATCGCGGCGGCAACAGCTTTAGCGACACGGGTGGCGGCTGGCGAGATGGAACTATCCGGAATTCGGCTCGACTCTGGAGATTTAATTGATTTATCCAAACAGGTGAAGGAGATCCTACCTGGAGTAGATATTTTTGCCAGCGGCGACTTGGATGAATGGGAAATCGCCAAATTGAGAGCGGCGAACGCACCGATTAACGGCTTTGGCTTGGGTACAAAATTAGTGACGGGTAGCCCAGTCAATGGGGTATACAAACTAGTCGAAATCGATAATATTCCCACGATGAAACGATCTGCAGGTAAGATGACTTACCCTGGTAAAAAACAAATTTTTCGGCAATTTCAAGCTGGACGATTCGATCGAGATATTCTTGGTTTAGTCTCTGAAGGTGAAGGTTTATTACACCTTGTCATGCACAACGGCGAGCGCTTCCGATCGGATGAAGATCTGGCAACAATCAAACACCGAACGGGTCTAAGTGTAGCTAATTTACCTCCAGACTTGCGAGATATCGATTACGATCGAATTGCACCAGTCGATCTTTCTCCAGCCTTAGTCCGGCTGACTCAAAGCTTAGGTAATGGAGGATAAACACGATGCAAGATCTCACAATTAAGTATCCCCTCTGTGCTACTCCCGATCCCCTACTCCCTACCCCCTTAATGCAGGTTGCTTTATTTGGAACCAGTGCCGATCCGCCAACTATCGCCCATCAGGAAATTATTAGTTGGTTGGCATCGCAATTCGTTGGCGGAGCCTCTCCACAGGAGATTCGAGTGGCAGTTTGGGCAGCCGATAATCCTTTTAAAGTGCATGGGGCATCGCTAGCACAACGATCGCAGATGCTAGAGTTATTGATTGCTGAAATCGATCCAGCGATCGGTCATCGCGCCAAAGTTTATCCAGAGTTAAGCAGTCGCCGGACGATCGAATCACTAATTACCGCCAAAGAAATCTGGAGTGATGCTGACTTTGTTTTGGTAATCGGTGCGGATTTAGTCGAGCAATTACCCCAGTGGTATCGAGCTGCTGAATTATTAGCCCAAGTCAAATTATTAATCGTGCCGCGTACAGGCAATAATATCGATCCAACTAGCATCGATAAGCTGATCGACTTAGGCGCACGTATCGCGATCGCACCGTTGGCAACGCCCGCAGTTTCTTCGACAATCGTCCGTACCAATCATTCACATCTGTCTCCCAGCGAATCGCATAAATTACTCTCCGAGCCAGCGATCGAAGGTTTGACTCCAGCAGTGGCAAAATATATCCACCAACAGGAGCTGTATAAATTATGAATTATGAATTATGAATTCTAAGTTATGAATCAAGGCTAGTAGACAACGATCGATTTTATGATAGAGCATAACTTGAAAAAACATTTAATTTCCGAACATTCTCAACCAAAACAGATCCTTGCTGATTTTAAAGTAGGTGTAGATAATGCGATCTTTTCGATCGATACCCACCAAAATCGGCTGCTAGTTTTACTAGTCATGCGTCATGACGAACCATACATCGGGTATTGGTCTTTACCTGGTACTTTAGTCAGGCAGGGAGAAACATTAGAAGTCGCTGCCGATCGCATTTTAGCAGAGAAAATTCGGGTCGATAATTTATATCTCGAACAACTTTACACCTTTGGCGGCCCAGGACGCGATCCGCGCGAAGCTGCCGATCGCTATGATGTGCGCTATCTCTCTGTCAGTTATTTTGCTTTAGTCAGGTATGAAGCTGCCGAGTTGATTGCTACAGGTGTGGGGGGAATTGCTTGGTATCCGATCGATAAATTACCGGATCTTGCTTTCGATCATCGTCAAATTATCGAATACGGACACCAACGCCTCCGGAATAAATTAGAGTACAGTCCGATCGCCTTTGATGTGCTGCCGGAACTATTTACTCTCAGCGATCTTTATCAACTATATACAACCGTTCTCGGCGAAAATTTCTCGGATTATTCTAATTTTCGCAATCGGTTGATTAAGTTAAAATTTCTGGAGGAGACAGACATGAAAGCTTCTCGCGGCAGCGGTAGACCTGCTAGCTTATATCGCTTCGATCCGGTGGCATTTGCACCATTGAAGGACAAGCCATTATTATTTGTGTGAAATTAGTCAATGCTTGTTGGATCTTGAAAACTAAAATTCACATTGACATTTTTATCAACACATAGATTCATACTTATTAAATAAAACTTAAAGCATGGAAAGTATTCTAATAATTGAAGATATAGATGGCATAGTGATTAAAAATCCTGATGCTATTAATATGGACAGATTGAGAGAGATTATCTTTAATACATCAGACTCATCTTGGAGTCAAAGCAATGGTGGAATAGTTATTACTCATTATTATAGTTCGTGTAAATATTATACATTAATGATATTTTCTAACAATGATTACGGTATTTATCTGAGATATAATAGATATGACAGGGAAAACGAAGAATTAGGAATAGAATATCTGTCTTTAGGCGACGTGTCAAATCTAGGAGAAGAAGTCACAGAATATAGCTTTGAATTGTATGCGTCAATTGGTTTTTTCATTAGCTCAGACAGTGCTTGGAAAGCAATAAACCATTTTTGCTTAACTGGCGACAAAACCAAAGAGATAGAATGGATTAATTGTGATGAAGTACCTGATGCATGTAATTATTGATTTTCACGTATTAATAATAAATAGCAATCTAAAATAATTTATGTAATAACAATGAAAATAGCTCTAGCTCAACTCAACCCTACCATCGGCGATCTCCAAAATAACGCCACACAAATTTTCAAAACCGCCCAAGAAGTCGCAACTCAAGGAGTAAAACTCCTCCTCACCCCCGAACTTTCGCTCTGTGGCTATCCACCCCGCGACTTATTGCTCGATGCTAATTTCATCGCCGAAATGGGACAAACCCTCGACAAATTAGCACAAGATTTACCACCAGAGTTACACGTCCTCATCGGACTAGCAACCCCCAATCCCCAATTTGCGATCGCAGGTGGCAAACCATTATTTAATAGTATCGCGCTGGTAACTGCTGGAAAAGTTCAGAATATCTTCCACAAGCGGCTATTGCCCACTTATGATGTGTTTGACGAAAATCGTTATTTTATGCCTGGTAGTGAGGCAAATTACTTCGATTTAGAGGGGATTAAGATCGGGGTGACGGTGTGTGAAGATCTGTGGAATGACGAAGAATTTTGGGGAAGACTCAGTTATGCGATCGATCCACTTGCCGAGCTGGCATTATTAAATGTCGATCTGTCGATCAATCTTTCAGCTTCACCATTTTGTCTGAATAAACAGCAATTGCGATCGGACATGCTCAAACATGCAGCGGTTAAATACGATCGACCGATTTTATATGTCAATCAAATTGGAGCTAATGACGATCTAATTTTTGATGGTACGAGTTTGGGATTCGATCGACAAGGCAAATTAATCTGTCGGGGTAAAGCATTCGATCTTGACTTAATTATCGTCGAATTTGATAAGTCTAAACAAGATTTAAAACCTAGTACGATCGAGCCAATACCCGACTGTGAGGATGCCGAAATTTGGCAGGCATTAGTATTAGGTGTGCGCGACTACATTCATAAATGTGGTTTTCAAAAAGTTGTATTGGGTTTGAGCGGTGGGATCGATTCGGCTCTGGTGGCGGCGATTGCTGCGGAGGCGATCGGATCGGAGCGAGTTTTGGGTGTATTATTACCTTCGCTCTATAGTTCGGAGCATTCTGTCTCAGATGCGATCGCGGTAGCTGCTAATTTAGGAATTAAGACCGAAACTATTCCAATCAGCGAATTAATGCAGGGATTCGATCGGACATTGGAGCCATTATTTAAAGGTACTGAATTTGGATTGGCTGAGGAAAATATTCAATCGCGGATTCGCGGAAACTTGTTGATGGCAATCTCAAATAAATTTGGTCATTTACTATTATCGACTGGCAACAAATCCGAGATGGCAGTGGGTTATTGTACGTTGTATGGTGATATGAATGGTGGTTTGGGTGTCATCGCTGATGTACCAAAGATGCGCGTATTTTCACTATGCAAATGGTTGAATCGTAATCGAGAAGTTATCCCGCAGAACATCATCACCAAGCCACCCAGCGCCGAACTCAAACCCGGACAAGTAGACCAAGATTCGTTACCACCTTATGAAATCTTGGATGCGATTTTAGCAGCGATCGTCTGCGAACATCTATCTCCCGAACAGATTGTAGCTAAAGGATTCGATCGGCACACAGTCGATCGAATTTCACTCCTAGTCAAACGCGCCGAATTCAAACGCCGTCAGGCTCCTCCTGGATTGAAAATTACCGATCGCGCCTTCGGTACTGGCTGGCGAATGCCGATCGCGAGAGGGTAGGTTAACCCAATCTATTAATTCTGGTCTTACTGCGATTATTACCTTTAAATATTTCATCAAGTCCAGAAACCAAGCTCTGATCAAAAAAATCTAAATTACCATCCAAAAATACATATAAACTTTCATCTTCGTCTATCATTACTTCTGAGCCATCATTCAAATAGCCTATCGGACAAAATTGCTTGCCATAAGCCTCATACAAATCTAATCGGTCGATTAAATCTATATATCCGGTAGGGTCTGCTGTAAGTATTTCATGGTAAGGTTTTCCGTTCTGGTATGGAAATCTAATCTCAAAATAGGCACAAAGCTCAAGAAAATCTCTAACTATGCTCGGAAATTCATAACCTCCACGCACAAATTCTAGCTCTATTTCTTGAGCTTGCTGCTTAACAAGTGGTTTGATCGCACCATCTATGTTGTTTTTACGCAATATTTCTTTTGAATATTCCGAAAATTTATTAAAAATATTGTTTTCACTCATATTACTCCTCTGCGCTCTCTATGCCTCTGCTGTTGAAAAAAATCTACTATTACATATCCTACAATTACTACCATAATGTTTGCCCACAATCATCAGCTCAATGACACCTAATCGATAGAATTCTTTACTCACGATTATCGATCGATAAAACCATCTACGCCAGCTTTATCGATCGATAAAACCATCTACGCCAGCTTCGATCGTTGCGCGTTGATAATCTTCGATATTAAGTCGCTCCGACCATTCGCCCAGATAAATATAATCTAAATTATCCTGCTGGGTTTTCATAATACTTAAAACATCTCGCCACTGTTTTTCTGACTGACTTTGTTTGCCCCATAATAACTTATTGAGAATAAGATCTTCTGGCGATGCAAAATAGACCTCATTACCCATCGAGATGGGAATTAATTGGCGACGAGTAAATTGACTGCGGCTAAACTCCGTATCTGATGAGAGCATCAGATCGGCACGAGAAATTGTCTCGATTTGAGTTATTTGGAAACTAGACATCCTTCGTGCTAGCACATCGTCTAGTCCCGACACATAAAAACCAGCAGTTTCAAAAATAGTTGCCAGTGCTGGTAGTCCGGCTATATCTACAGCCAGCACTAAATCTAAATCTTGAGTGGTACGACTTTCACCATAGGCAACTGCTGCCACGCCACCCGTGACATAATACTCGATCGAGTGAGTCGTCAAAAGAGCGTGTAATTCACTTGCCAATTGAATCGAATCTTGAATCCATGTCATCTCATTACCAGCGGGAATGTAATCTGGGGGACAGTATTCTTGCAGCCAAGAATGGGCTAATTTATGTCCTAATTCCTTGGTGCTAAGATGGGGAAATCGCTGACGGTGGGCATTGAGCGATAATTGTCTGGCACTACGCATTAACGAGCTGGATTGCATCAAACGCTGGGTAGGAGTCCTCCGTCGCAATAAGGTAAATAGCAGCAGATCGGACTCGATCGAGCAATCGGAACTTTGGGGACGATATCCGCTAGGTGCGACAGGTAGCATAATTGGTTCCACAAACTTAGTCAAACAGTTGTAGGACGTATATATTGTTGCATTCTCTCAGCCGCTTGTACGATCGACCGCTGCTGAAATGCAGAAGAAACGACCACCTAGAAAGAGAAATAGATCGCCCAATTCATCTGCCAAGAGATATATATCGATCGGATCTCACTGCTAAACCAGACAGTTTATGATTAAGTTCTATTAAGGAGAGAGGATCGGATTATCCTGCTTTCCACTGTTTCCCGTTCCCTAGCCCTTCCAAATTCTCTCTAAAATATCGGATGGTGGGATGTCGGCAATTTTACCCGTGCGAGATTTAATCGCGATCGAACGTCCGTTATTGGGTAATAATTTCTGTGGATCGGAGGGGCCGAATAACGCGATCGTATAAGTCCCAACGGCTACGGCTAGCTGCATCGGTGCGCTATTAGTACACAGAAATAGATTTGCCCCAGCGATTGTCGCGGCTAGTTTACCGATATCTGTCGGGTTAATGACCTTCACATCAGGGGAAATTGCCTGAATCGAGCTAATAAAGGCATCAGCTTCCGAGCCTTCGATCAAGACTACGGGTAGTTCTGGCTTGCGGGTTTGCAAATCTTTAACGATCTGTTGCCACTGCTTCACTGGATAAATCCTATCGATCTCAGTAGTGCGATCGAGTTGACTCGCACCACCATGAATCAAGACATAACCGCTATCCTTGATGCCCAAGCGCTCTTGTTCTGTTTCTGCCCAGTCGATATCGGCTTTGGGTACATTGATAACTAAATCGGGGCAAGCATCGGTTATGTTCAGACCTGTGACCAGATCGTGGAACATTGCTGCGGCATATTGGTTCTGATTTAACTCAACCGGATTGGAGAGAAAAAATCTCCCGGCACCTGCGGCGTAACCGATCCGAGTGGGGATGCCAGTCAGCCAGAGCAAGAAGCCAACACCAAAGCGCCTGCCTAGAGACATGGCGACATCATATTCTTTGTCGCGGATGATGCCGAGGAGATTACCCCAGTCCGCAGGGCCGTTGGTATCTTTGAAATCAAAGGGGATAACTTTATTGACAGACTTGGAAACGCGGTATGCCGCAGTCGATCGAGGTTCGACGACTACATCAATCTCCGCCTCTGGGTAATGCCCGCTGAGGTTATCTAATGTGGGGAAGAAGAGGATTTGGTCGCCAATTCCACCAGGGACAAGAGCCAGGATACGCATTTGTACTCAAGTTACTGCTGTTTATAACTAATTTTAGCAGGTGATGAGTGGTTAGGCGATCGCCTTATATCGATCGGGGGCTAGTTAGCACTCAGTCGGACAAATCAGACATACTTGAGTAAAGGTTTCTAGTATTATTACAATCTAAGGACAAATTCTGGGAATCATGACTCGATAACGCTCTAATGAATTTAGATCCATTTGCTCTGCCATGAAAGCAACCCTTTTGACGATTTTTTTACTTGCTGCTGGTGGCGCGATCGTCTTGATACTTCCTCAGTCTCAGCCCGATCTTGCCACCACTTCCACCATTTCCAAACTTCAGAAGGCGGAAACTTATATCGATAGTGGTGTTGCGAAAAATGGCTCCGGCGACAAACAGGGTGCCATCTCGGACTTCGATCGCGCTGCAAGTATCGATCCTAATAATGCCAGTATCTACACTCAGCGCGGCACTGCCAAATATCAGTCTGGAGATATTGCTGGAGCGATGTCTGACTTCGATCGCGCGATCGCAATCGACCCAAAAAATCCAATTTTTTACTATAATCGGGCAACGACGCAATCTGCACAGGGCAATAAACAGGCTGCGATTACCGATTTCAATCGCGCGATCGAGTTAAGTCCCAAATTTGCCGAAGCCTACTACAATCGCGGCACTGCCAAATATCAAATTGGTGATAAACAGGGCGCAATTACCGATTACGATCGGGCAATTGTCTTAAATTCTAAGTTGCCAGAAGTTAACTACAATCGGGGCACTGCTAAAGCTGAAGCTGGCGATTATAAGGGAGGAATTACTGATTTCGATCGGGCGATCTCGCTCGACCCTAAATTAGCGAAAGTCTACTACAATCGGGGTAATGCAAAATACAAGTTAGGCGATAAACAGGGCGCAATATCTGATTACGATCGCGCGGTCGAACTAAAGTCTGACTATTATGAAGCTTATCGTATCCGAGGTTTCTTAAAGTACAGCTTGGGAAATAAACAGGCAGCCCTTGCCGATTATGATTTGGCGATCGCCTTGAATATCAATTCACCGGAAACTTACTACAATCGTGGTGTGACTAAATCCGAACTCGGTGATAAGCAAGGCGCTGTTACTGATTTAACTCAAGCCGCAGCATTATTTAAAAAGCAAGGTCAGCTCGAACTAGCCGATCGGACATTAGCAATTGTCAGACAGAAGCTCTAAAAGTTCTGTCTGCATGCTAACAATATTTTCTAAATGTTGCCGACTAATTTACTGCGTAGCTGCTTGATGCGATCGCGCAAGCTCGCCGCTTTTTCAAACTCTAACTCTTTAGCTGCAACTTTCATTTCTGCTTCTAATTGCACGATCGCATCTGGTATTTGTTCGAGCGATAATTCATCCACATGGGTGATAACTGTTTCGAGTTGTTGAGCGTTCAATCGTCGCGAGAGGTCGAGAAATTGGAGGATGGAGTTGCCACCTGTTTTGACGATCGATTGGGGCGTAATATTATTTAATTTATTATGCGCCATCTGAATCCCCCGCCGACGTTCGGTTTCATCGATTGCGGCAATCATACTATCTGTCAATTTATCGGCATATAAAATTGCCTGTCCGCGAATGTGCCGTGCAGCTCTGCCGATTGTCTGAATTAACGATCGGGTCGAACGCAAGAAACCTTCTTTATCAGCATCGAGAATGGCGACCAAAGATACCTCCGGTAAATCTAATCCTTCCCGCAATAAGTTAACACCGATCAAGACATCAAATTCTCCATTTCGGAGTGCTTGAATGATTTCGATCCGCTCGATCGATTGGATTTCGGAATGAAGATACTTTACCCGCACGCTGCGTTCGTGAAAATATTCTGTAAGATCTTCAGCCATCCGCTTAGTTAGCGTCGTAATCAACACCCGTTCTTCCCGCTTGACACGATCGCGAATTTCCCCTAATAAATCGTCTACTTGTCCTTCAGTCGGACGCACAAAAATTTCCGGATCGATTACTCCCGTCGGCCGAATGACTTGCTGCGCGATTCGATCCTCAGACACCTCGATTTCCCAGGCTCCAGGAGTTGCCGAAACAAAAATACATTGATTGACCTTCTCCCAAAATTCATCGGCCTTTAATGGGCGATTATCTGCCGCACTGGGCAAGCGAAAACCATGATCGATCAAGACTGTTTTGCGCGCGCGATCGCCATTATACATCCCCCGAATTTGCGGTACGGTAACATGAGATTCATCAACTACCAACAACCAATCATCGGGAAAATAATCGACCAAACATTCTGGTGGATCGCCAGCATTTCGTCTGGCTAAATGACGCGAATAATTTTCCACCCCGTTACAAAAGCCAACCTCGCGCAACATTTCGAGATCGTATCGCGTCCGTTGATCGATTCGCTGTGCTTCGATTAATTTACCGTTATTTTCCAATTCGGCAATTCGTTGTTTTAGTTCGAGGTCGATATCATTACAGGCATCGGTTAAGGTTTCTTCAGGTGTCACAAAGTGTCGCGCTGGATAGATATTTAATTTATTGACATCTTGCAAAATTTCACCCGTTACCGGATCGACAAACTTAATCGATTCGATTTCATCACCAAAAAAATCGACGCGCACGATCCGATCCTCATAAGCCGGGCCGATTTCTACCACATCTCCCCGCACCCGGAAATTACCGCGTTTGAGATCGATATCATTGCGGCTATATTGAATCGAAACTAATTGCCGTAACATTTCTCGCTGGTCGATCGACATCCCAACTTTGAGCGGAATTGCTGCTTTGAGATATTCGGCCGGCGTTCCCAATCCATAGATACAACTAATCGACGCGACCACAATTACATCGCGATGCTCGAATAACGATCGGGTTGCTGAATGTCGCAACATATCGATCTCTTCATTAATTGCTGATGCTTTTTCGATGAATGTATCGCTGACAGCAATATAAGCTTCTGGCTGATAATAGTCGTAGTAAGAGACGAAATATTCAACCGCGTTATGGGGGAAAAACTGCCGCAATTCGTTACACAATTGCGCGGCCAATGTTTTATTATGTGCTAATACTAGTGTCGGCTTTTGATGTTGGGCGATCGTTGCGGCGATCGTAAAAGTTTTACCCGTTCCCGTCGCACCCAGTAATGTTTGAAAGTGCTGCTGAGACTTTAATCCAGTTACGAGTTGGGCGATCGCTCCTGGTTGATCTCCGGTTGGTTTAAACGGTGCTACCAGTTCAAATTGTCGATCCATAGACAGGTTACTCATACAGAAGGTTTATTGTAACGCAGTTTAATTAAGAGATGGTCTAAATTTAGAGTTTCAAATCGAGCTAATTTAACGATAAGTCTCGCCGATTTTTAGGAGAGTACATTCCCACACTAGGCGGGGTTGCACATAGGCGAGTAATTGCGATCGAGTTTGCTCTAACCGCTCGACGATGTGGGGGACACGGTACTGTTGCCAATAGGTATATTGCAGAAAATCTACCAACCATAATTGCTCGGCACCATCCAACTGTTTATCGATTTCGATTGCCAGTTCCAATGCTTGACGGCGGGTGAGGGGTAATTTCGTCAATCGATCGAGTAAATCTGCTGGCAGAGATTGCAACTGCTCCCACAGCGCGATTGCTGCGCCAGGACTACCTTGAGCTAGTCCTAACAGTTCTGGACGATCGAGAATTTCCGCTTTTCCCAGCTTGGTTAAGATCTCCACCATTAAGTTCCGATCGAGTCGCTCGAAGGCAATACACTGACAGCGGGACACGATCGTTGGCAGCAGCGACTCTAGGCTCGAGGCGATCGCGATAATCGTTGCTTGTCCTGGCTCTTCTAGCGTCTTTAAGATGGCATTTGCTGCGCCTTCTGCCATCGTCTCCGCCTGTTCGATAATCACAATCGATCGCGAGCCGATTAGCGGCGGACGCGATAAAAATTGACCGATTTCACGGATCTGTTCGATCCGAATTTGCGGTGGTGCTTTGCGCTTGATTCCCGCTGCGGTAGCTTCGGCAGTTGAGAGGAGTTTACCTTGATGACTATATGTGGGTGCCACCCACAATACATCGGGATGATTGCCCTGACGCAACTTTTGCGCTACTAAGGCGCGATCGCTCGCGAGGATGCCATCACAGAACAATAGCTCAATAAAGCACCTTGCCGCCAAACTTTTGCCCACGCCCTCCGCACCACAAAATAGATAAGCAGGTGCGAGCCGTTGTTGGCTGACTGCTTGAGTCAACAGTTCTACGGCTTGTGTTTGTCCGAGTACAGGGCTAAATTGAGTCAATTTTGGATCGTGGATTGTCTTTAAAGATGAAGTTTAGTCTAGTAAGGCGATCGATTTGCCGGAGCAGCGAGAGTTTGTGGTGTAGATTTCCGAAGGGCTGGCGATCCATCTGGGACAATTGTACCACTAAATCGATCGGGCAAAATAGGACAGGATGATGACAAATTCCTCTGATGGAGTAGCTTATCCTAGCAAAATCAAAGTAACGGGCATTGCTGAATCGGGATAGGATTTTCTTGTAGGGGTGCATTTCATACCTGAATTCAGCAACGCCCGGTAACGCTCGAATTATCAGCGATCGACATCTACCAATCTTTGAAAAATCAACTAACCAGCAGCTACTCTCGGAATGCTTTGTGGGTACACTATGTTGGGTAAGTAGAATCGAGCAAAATCGTAACCAGATCTCTATCCTGCTCCGAGAGGCTGCGTCACAGAGCAACACAACACCTGCACGAACAAATCGACGATCGTTCACATGAGTTACTATGAATACTACCGAACCCAAATTTCAGCGAATTTTATTGGTTGATGATGACCTCACAGTGCGGGCAAGGGTCAGTGAATCGCTGGAGGAAGACGGTTTTGAGGTGATTTTAGCCAAAAACGGTAACGATGGGATTGCAGCATATCAGGAGCACCGTCCCGATCTGATTCTCGTCGATGCGGTGATGCCAATTTTAGATGGATTTGAGTTTTGCGAGCAACTCAAAAATTTAGGCGAGCGACTCACGCCCATCTTGATGATTACATCCTTAGATGATAACGAATCAGTCGATCGAGCTTTTGCCGCAGGCGCGACTGATTATATTACCAAACCGATTAATTTATCGATTCTGCGTCAGCGCGTCAGAAATCTCATCCGCCAATCGCACTCGATCGAGAAACAATTGAGCGAACTCCAACAAGCCAATCAAAATCTCCAATTATTAGCCAATTTAGATAGCCTCACTAAGCTATCAAATCGTCGCGGTTTCGATGACTATATCGAAAACGAATGGGAACGGATGAAGCGAATTAAAGCACCACTATCATTAATCATGTGTGATGTGGACTTTTTTAAAAACTATAACGATAAATACTTGCACCCCACCGGGGATAAATGTTTGGTTAAGGTTGCCATGGCAATGCGAAATGCCGTGCGCCGCAGTGGCGATTTGGTGGCACGTTATGGTGGTGAAGAATTTGCGATCGTTTTACCAAATACCGATGCTTTAGGTGCGGTTTCTGTTGGCGAAAATGTACGCTCGGCAATTAAGAAATTACAAATTACCCATGAAGCCTCAGCTGTTTGCGAGCATGTCACGATTAGCGTTGGCGTATCGACGATCGTACCTACCTATGAAAATGATTTCCATGCATTGATTCATGCCGCTGATAAAGCACTCTATCAAGCTAAATCTTTGGGCCGCGATCGAGTTAGGATGATTGTAGCCTAATTTTCGGCACTTCAAAATTATGACTCAGCTCGATTTACCCACATTTTGGGCACTTATAGATATCTCGCGGGCGGCTTTTGTCGCGACTAATGCAACCGTCATCGGACGAGTTTCGATCGATGATGGCGCGAGTATTTGGTACGGTGCGGTAATACGTGGCGATGTCGAACGGATCGAAATTGGTGCGCGGACGAATATTCAAGATGGCGCAATCCTTCACGGCGATCTTGGTAAACCCACGATCTTAGCAGCTGATGTCACCATCGGGCATCGCGCGGTAATTCATTCAGCCTATATTGAGACAGGCTGTCTGATTGGGATTGGGGCGATCGTTTTAGATGGTGTCCGCGTCGGCAAAGGCAGTATCATCGGTGCAGGATGCGTGGTGACAAAAGATGTCCTACCCCATTCATTGATGGTAGGTGTCCCGGCAAAATACCTGCGAGCGGTGACAGATGTAGAGGCTGAGGAGTTAATTCTTCACGCCCGGAAATACGAGCAACTAGCATTAGTTCATGCAGGTAAGGGTACAAATCTAGGTTTTTTATAAAGTAGTTATAATATGCTTATCGCGATCGAACGAGCTAATTAACAACTTACTAATCGATCGGAAGCATCAAAAGGTTGCTTCTTATGTAAAGTGAATCGTTCGATCGCTTATTTTATTACTGCTAATCTACTAGATTTATTTTATTCAAAAGATGCTGGTATCCAACAACTATTGGAGCGTGATAAAATTCGCCCAAATTTCAGGATGGACAGAGGGATTAAAGCATATTATCGCTGAAGATATCGGTCGGATTGCTTGGAATGTATTTCTCGCATTAATTCCCCTTGCTCTCAGTTTTTCCCTTTTTTACAAGCCTAAATCGCGAGTATTTGTCTGGAGTACTTATCTTGTATTAGCTGCTAGCTTTTCGATCGGCATTAAAAAATACAACGATGGAGATTTGCTGAAAGTACTAGAAAGAGTCATGCTGTCTTTATGGGGAGTCAGAGCGATCTTTTTAGCGATCGCGGTTAGCTTAATTATCGGATTAATTATCCTAGATGCTAGATTGCGCTCTCCAAATAATAAAAGTCGATCGCTGTTTTGGTGGATTGGATTATTACCATTTATTGCAATTTTGCCAAATGCACCATATATTCTAACAGATATCATCCATTTTTATGAAGCAGTACGAACTATTAGTTCGGTTTGGGCGATTACTTTAATTATCGTGCCAATCTATATCGTTTTTATTGGGATCGGCTGGTTTTCCTATGTATTTTCACTTGTGAATATTAGTAAGTATCTGATTCAAAACAACCTCGATCGATATACAAGTATTGTGGAAATCGGACTACATTTTACTTGTGCAGTCGGTATTTATATCGGTAGATTTATCCGCTTTAATAGTTGGAGTTTAGTCACCCAGCCCAAGCAATTTTTGAGCGTGCTACCTGGCGAACTAATTGGTAAATTTCCGTTAGTAGTGATTTTAATAACTTTTTTAATTATCAGTATCTTATACGTAATATCTAAGCCGATTGTCGATCGTTCGTCGCTTTATAGTCGTGCCTAATCGATCGCTCATTCTCGCAGTTTGACGAGGGCATCTTTAACCGTGTTCGGTAATTGCCGCATAATTTTCCCCTTTTCCCGATCGACTGCTACCAGTGTCACCATCCCTGTGAGATAGACAATTTGCCGATCTTCTGACTGAATCTCATATTCCCAGACGATCCGCACACCTTCCATATCGATCGTCCGCGTTTTGACAATCGCGGACTCACCCATTCTCAAAGCGCGGCGATAGCGAATCGATAAGTCTACTACTGGTAAATCGCATCCGAGCGCCACCAAATCGGCAAAATCAATCCCGAGCGATCGTAGACACTCGACTCTCGCCTCTTCCATCCAAGTGAGATAAGTCCCATGCCAGACAACCCCGCCATAATCGGTATGATGGGGATGTACGACGATCGGATATTCAAACCAGCCTGCAGACATGGCTCGATAACTCAATTTCTCAATCGCACTCGTCGCCGGAAGTCCAGCATCAATATCTGTAGTTTCTGACATAATTATCGATATATCGTGCGTTATCTTAACTAAGTATTCACTAATCGATTGCGATTTGCGCTTTAGATTACAAATCATCTTAATACACCATCTAAATATGAATATACGCCGGATTGCCGCACTCGGGTTGGGGTTAATTGTAATTGCGCTCGGGAATATCTTTGCGTTTGGCTCATTTGTGCCAGCCGGAATCGCACTAGAAAATAGTGAAATTTCAAGTTTTCCACAAATCGATCTCCAATTCACACCATCACAACAAGCGATCGTCGGACAACTTCAAACAGCAAATGTGGTGTATCTTGGGGAAACGCACGATCGCCTAGCAGATCGTCAGCAGCAGTTAGCAATTATTCGGGCATTAATTAATCACCAACCGCGTCTAGCGATCGGTATGGAAATGTTTCAACGTCCGGCACAACCGTTCCTCGATCGCTATTTAGCAGGTAATATTACTGAAACCGAGTTAAGAACTAAAACAGAATTCGATCGCCGTTGGGGATTTAGTTGGGATGATTTCGTTCCACTTCTAAAATTTGCCAAAACCCATCGGCTTGAATTAATCGCCCTAAATACTCCAACCGAAATTACGCGTAAAGTTGCCAAACAAGGACTAGATAGCCTAACTAAAGAAGATCTTCAATATATTCCACCACTGGCAGAGATCGATCGTAGCAATACTCAATATCGAGAGTCGATTTTGACTAGTTATCAGCAACATCTCGGCAGCGCATCGATAGCGAGTAAAACATTCGATCGCTTTTACACCGCCCAATTATTGTGGGATGAAACAATGGCGGAACGAGTCGCCAACTTCGTCAAACAACAACCCGACACTCGCGTCGTCGTATTAGCTGGACGAGCGCATATTCTCTATGGTTATGGTATCCCCGATCGCGTGCGTCGCCGGATGGGACAAGCAAAATTTACCCACAAGACGGTATTACTCACCGATGAAGGCGATAAGCAACCACCATCACCTGCCGATTTTATCTGGGAGCGCCAGTAGTATCAGTGAAAATCAAATACGCCGCACCCACTAGTAAGATAAATGCTTTGAACATCGCCATAAAATTCGATGCCGATCGACGATCGGTAAAAATCAAGCAGAAGCACTGTTCTCAGCCTTAATCGATTTACTCGCAACAATTACTTGAGCTTCGCGGAGGATGCGATCGCCTTGTCGATAACCCCGTACCACTTCTTGAATGACACGCTCGGCAGGTGTTGAGTCGCTAGGTTGTTGAGCGATCGCGTACATACATTGGGAGTCAAATGGCTCTCCTAGCGCAAGAATTGGGGTGATTTGGCGGTGACGGAGGATCGTCAGGAGCGATCGTCGAATCATCTCGATCCCTTCTTGATTGCTGGTTAATGCTGCGAGATAGGTGGCGGTAGTTTCCGTTGGGACTGGATCGGGTTTGGCAGTTAATTTTTGCCACAAGCTGAGTTGTGGGGGTGGAGTGATGGCAATTGCGTCAATTTGAGTTTGGTGATGGGCGATGACTCGATCGAGATCGTCCATGACTGCCAGTAATTCTTTCGATGAGCTAGGATTTTCCGCAGTTTTTGGGGCTGGTGCGGTAAGTTGTAATTGCAACTGTTCGTTACGCAATCGTTCTAAATCTAATGACTGTTGAAGTTCGACGTTAGTTGATTGGAATAGTTTATTTTGTTGCTTTATTTCCTGACGTAAAGCAATCCATTCACCAACCATTTGATAGGGATCGAAGGCGGGTAGTGATTCAGGCGGTTCGCCAAGATATTCTGGCAGTTCTGGAGCTGTCTGAAGATAGTCTAGCAAGCGATTTGCTAGTTCTTGTCGATCGATCGTTGCTCGCTCTGAGAAAGTGTCCATTGGTTCAATTTTGATTAGTTGCTAATTCTTGTCGATCGATAAACATCCTGCTGACTTCTGACTTCTGTTCGGATCTAGTTCATTCTAGTGGGGAGGGCAGATTTTGCTGAAAAATCGTTGGTAAGTAAGTAGGTGCAATTATTTATAAAATATATTATGCCTGAAACCTAGATGGTGGGCAGTGCCCACCCTACGCGACTAATGATTGTCTGCCTCTACTAAAAAATTGTTGATATATATCGAAGGATATTTGCATAAACCTGCCCCTACAGATCCCAACTTTAGAGAATGAAATAGCCCTGTACTTCTGACCTCATTAAAATGTGTCTCGGAGCATGGTTTCTAGGCTTACTTCTAGATGGGCGGTGAGTGTTTTTTTCAGTTGCTCGATGACGGCTGGATCGATCGAAATTCCGAGTGGTTGTGGCTTGAAGAAATTCTCATTTAAACGTTTACAACCCTTCTGAATATCCTCATAAGCGGCACGAATAGCTTTGAATTCGGCAGGATGGGTTCGGGCAGGAAATTCGCGTAACTTGGTGTGGTAGGCGGCTTTAGCTTGGGCTGGGGTGGCATCTGGTTGAATGCCGAGGAGATCGTGGGGAGAAGTCATTTAAATTATGAATTATGAATATCGTTTTTAAAGATCCATGAAGGTGCGTTTGCGTTTTTTGGTATTTGGTGAGCCGAAAATAGCATCTAAGTCAATATCATCGTCATCCTCAAAATCATCATCATCGAAACTGTCATCACTCAGACCGGGCATATCGTTGAGAAATTTCTGTTTGAGGATGGGCATCAATCGATCGAGTTCGGCGCGGGACATCCTCTTTCCGAAGGTTTCGCGAATCATTTCTTCGAGCGCTGCCCCCAGCATGGCTGGCATTACTACCTCAAAATCATCATCGTCATCAAACCCAAAGCTTTGCATTCTTTGCTGTTCGAGGTAATAATCTTCGACGCGGAATGCTTGTAAAGCTTTAGCATCCTGCAACCGCCGAGCTAGCTCGAAGCCTGCAGATCGAGATTCGTCATAGGGTTTACTATGAGGCAAAAAAGTTGTCGCTTTGGCTAGGAGCAAGAGCGGATTTTGGGGTTCGTGGGATAGGGATGTCTCGATAAACGATCGCAATGATGTCTTTTGGGCGAACCACCGCACTTGGAGTTGGAGTGAGGCTAGGGCATTGCCAGGTTGGGGAGCCGCAGCGAGATAGAGCTTCAATGGCAATTCCAGTTTAGCTGGATTGTTTTCTTTGATGGCTAAGACGATGAGATGAATGGCTTGCGCTTCCGGGACTGCGGGAATCAGCGCGACAATTTTCAGCATGTATGCCGTACTCAGTGCGGCGATACCTTTGTCCCGTTTCGATAATACTTCGATCGATAACACGATCGCTTGAAGTACTGGTAACTGTTGCGGTGCAGTTAACCCTTTCAAAAGTTTATCCCAGGCGGTGGTGGCTTTGGCTTGGTCGATCGAAATTTTGCCCGTACTTGTAGACTTTCCTGTTGCTGACTCTTTGAAAATTTGGCAAGCTCGGAGGGTGGGTTCGGTAGATTTCTCGGATGGGAGCGATCGACTGAATGAGTCATAGTCGTGAGTAGACAAGCTCTCGATCCAGGGTTCGATATTTATCTCGGCTTCGATCTGGAGATCGCCGAAGTTTTTGCCATAACGCTTGCGGATTTCGAGTATCTCCTGCTTACGGTTTGTTTCGATTAGGGCTTGCTGCAATGCTTTATACACTTCGATGAATTGACAACCCCCATCTAGTGCTGTGACGAACAGATCGATCGCCTCGACAGGATTGTCTGCCAGAAACGCAATTAATCCCTGGCGACCGAAGACTTCCGCTGAGGTGGGACAAATTCGTGCTGCTTGCTCCACCGCTCCTACAGCCACGCGGTGCCGACCGAGAGCGATCGCACAATCCGCGATCGCGCAGTGCGCGTGGGCGAGGGTGCGATTGAGTCGATCTTCCGGCCAAGTGGTGGGATTCTTTTTAGCATCTTGTTCGATCCACTTAATCAAGCGCGTCAATAACCGTTGGCGTTCTTGATATTCGCCCGCTTCATCCAATACCTGTGAAAAATTAACAGCTAGTTTTGGATCTAGCTCTTTGGCTTGCATGAGTGGCTGCCAAAGCGCGATCGCACTGTCCGATCTGCCTTGAGTCATCGCCTGTTCGCCGGCGATTGTCAAAATTGTCGATTTTAACGCTATTAATTCGGCAATTCGCGGCGAGGCAGAGGTAAGTTTCAAGATCGCATGACCAGCATCATGAAAGTTACCCTCAGCCATCAACTTCACGGCTGACAGCGCAGTCAAGACTTCTTGGGCAGCGCGATCGTTTTTTGGGACGATCGTCTGCCGTCCATCGCCATTAACCGCCTGTTGTAGCATTGCCAACTTTTGCAAGGCGGGATGACTGGGAAACTTCGGTTGACTAAAAAGAGCCAACATCCTCATCCCACCAAACCCTAACTTCAAACCTGCGGCATCCCAATTCCCCTGCTGTTGCAAGGTATATGTCATCCAGGCATCGATCGAATCCCCAGGCGTGAGCGGTTTTTTCAACTTACTGAAATGGGGCACGGCCGATCGCGGATCGCCAGCTTGTAGTTCCAATACTCCCTTCGCCCAGCTTAATTGCGCCGTACTAAAACGTTTGGGCTGGGTTTTAATCAGGCTTTCAACGGCGGCTCGATCGCCTTTAATTAGCAATAGTTTGAAATAGCAAATCCCATCATCCTTGGGCAATGTTTTATGCTCAAATGCAATGCTAATCAATTCCAGTGCAGCATCCAACTGATTTTGAGCCAGTAGCGTCTTGGCTAACCAGTAATGAATGTCTGCAACCAATCCAAGTTTTAATGCTTGTCTAAAGGAATTTTCCGCAGCTTTAAACTCGCTTTTTTCCAGTTCTTGCTGCCCACGCAGTCGCCATAATTCAGCTTCAGAGGGAGTACAGACAAAATCTGGCTGCGATCGCTGAATTTTTTTAATTTCATCGATCGCCTGTCGATATTTTTTCTGGGCTAACAGGGTTTGCAGTTGGGCTGAGGACATGGGCAAAAGGTATTGAAGTGTTGTTGCCAAACATAGATATTTTTGTGGCTCTGGGCTAGAATTGCCAGAGACTTGCAATTTCAAGTATCAAAAAACTCGATCGATAATTACTAGATTACCTCATGGGCAGAACTGTTGGGATTGACTTAGGCACGACTAACTCGGAAGTCGCGATCGTTGAAAATGGGCAAGCACGGATTTTGCCGCTCGCTGATGGCAGTTTGATGCTGCCATCTTGCGTGGGTTTTAGCGCGACTGGACAGTTATTAGTCGGACGCGAAGCCCTGCGCCAGTATGCCGCAGCACCCGATCGGACGGTGAAGTCAATTAAGCGATCGATGGGTACCGATGTCCAAACGAGTTTCCACATCGACACCAATGATATTCGTCAGTATCTCCCCCACGAAATCTCAGCAATTATCCTCAAAACCCTCAAACAACGCGCCGAACAAATATTAGGCGAAGCCGTCACCCAAGCGGTAATTACCGTCCCTGCCTATTTTACCGATGCCCAACGGCAGGCAACGAAACTAGCGGGCGAAGTGGCGGGATTAGAAGTTTTACAAATTATTAACGAACCCACTGCTGCGGCTCTGACTTATAATGCTCGATCGGCAGAGAGTGAGATCGTTCTAGTCTATGATTTAGGCGGTGGTACCTTCGATGTTTCGGTCGTCGAAATTACGGGTGATGTCACCGAAGTCCTGGCCAGTCATGGGAATAATCGCCTCGGTGGGGATGATTTCGATCGCAGGTTGCAACTCCATCTCGCGGAACAGTTTCGGAAGACTCACAAAGTCGAGATCCCCGACGATCCCGCCACCCAAGCCAGACTGCTCCAAATCGCCGAACAGGTCAAAATCGACCTGAGTTCCCATGCCTTCGCCACCGTCAGAGAGACCTATCTCGGCACCAAGGGCAGCACCGGATTGCACTTGGAGACTGAAATCGCCCGCAGCGATTTTGAGAACCTTATTAGACCATTATTGACCGAGACGCTGACAGCGATCGATCGCGCATTAGAAGATGCCAGCTTATCAAAAGACGATCTCGATCGGGTCATCCTCGTTGGTGGTTCCACCCGCCTCCCATTAGTCCAATCAATGGTCGAAGAACATCTAGGACAAGCCCCGATCGATGGCGTACAGCCAGATCTCTGTGTCGCCCTCGGCGCGGCGATTCAAGCAGGTGTGATGGCGGGAGAATCGATCGATGCCATTTTAGTCGATGTCTGTCCCCACTCCCTCGGCATCTCCGCCGTCATCGATACCCCGATGGGGCTGCAAGACGGCTTCTTTAGCGTGATTATCCCCCGCAATAGCGTCGTCCCCGTCTCCCGTTCCGAAGTTTATTCGACGGTGATGGATAATCAACCCAAGGTCGAAATCGATGTCTTTCAAGGCGAAAATATCGCCGCTGAGGAGAATGTCCCCCTGGGTTCATTTACGATCGAAGATTTACCCCCTCGTCCCGCTGGATCGCTAGTTGTGGAAGTCCATTTTGACTTTGACATCAATGGTATTCTCACTGTCACCGCAACCGAAAAAGGTAAAGGCAACCAGGGTAGTTTGGTAGTTAACAATAGCTCCATCAATCGCTTATCTAGCCACGAACTAATCTCCGCCCGTGCCGAACTAGACACCCTATTTGCCGACGGCTGGGATATCGAAAAAACACCGACTTCAGGCATGTCACTAGCGCAGTCTGTCAGCCCAGAAAATGCCCTTGCCTCGAACGAAATCTTAGACTTACAAACTCGCAGTCAAACAGTTTTGGCAAGCTTAGAAGATGCCGAGGAAGTAAAGGAACTAGCAGGCTTAATCGATCGACTAAAAGTCTCGCTAGCTGCTGGAAACTCAACTGCGATCGAAGCAACACAAGCTGAATTAACAGATTTTATTTATTACGCTACCAGTAACTCCGAAACTAATTCATGAAATGTCCCGTTTGTCGGGCAACCTATCGGGTTGCTGCATCTCCAGATTCGATCGCGCCTTGTCATCGATGTGGTGCAGATCTAACGATGCTAATTCAATTACAAGATCGCGCAATTGCTCATCACCGTCACGCGATCGAGCTATTCGTGGCTGAAGACTATTCAGGGGCGATTGCGGAGAATGATAAGGCCATTTCCCTACATTTCCACTATCCAGCCTTTCACGCTTTTGCAGGGCAATTATTCGCGCTAGAAGGGAAGTTCGATCGGGCAATTCGAGCGTGGCAAATTGCCCAAAAGTTAGATCCTCAAAATACATTTGCTCGTCTCCAAGAAAAAATTCGGAAACTGGCATAGGCTCGATCGAATGTTATCATTTACGCATCCCACTCGTCGGCGTAGCCTTTTTGCTAGGGCAAACGCTACGCGTTGGCAAAGCCTGCGCTTTGCGCTTACGGAACGAAAATCGCTCCTGGTGGGGATAGGTGGGTTCGATCTCAATTGATATCGATTAAAATCTTTATAGGAAGTACTTACATTGTGAGCGATCGATGATGAATCAAGCCCTATTACTTTCAAAAAATACCGATCGACAGTTTGTATACTCTGGCATCGATTGGCAACAGTTCAAGTTGATTCAATCTGGCTTTGCCGAGGCTTCAGGTATTCGGCTTGCCTACTTCAATGGAACGATCGAAATTCTGATGCCAGGAAGAACTCACGAATTGTTTAAAAGCATTATTGGAATGCTAATTGAGTTATTTTGCTTGGAAATGGCGATTGAATTTGAACCGACGGGTTCGATGACTCAAGAACGGGAAGGCGAAGTTTCGCTCGAAGCTGATGAATCTTACTGTTTTGGCATATCTAAATCTATTCCCGATTTAGCAATTGAAGTAGTTTTAACCAGTGGTGGTAACGATAAGCTTCAGCGATATGAAATATTAGGGATCTCCGAAGTCTGGTTTTGGCAAGATGGAGTGTTTAGTCTCTATCGTCTCCGAGATGGTAAGTACGATCGCATTACCCGTAGTGAAATTCCCGAACTGACTGCATTAGATATCGATCTGCTAACTCGTTGTGTCTTGATGGCAGAAACTTCTCGATTGAATGCTGCAAATGAATTTCGTAAGATGATTAAGTTATGATAGCGATCGATCCATGCTGGTGGGCGAGTTCGATCGATAGAATCTTACATACAATTCACCCACACAAACCTGTAGGGGCAGGTTTATGGAACAACCTCAGATGGTTATAAAAATCTCAATCAAACCTGCCCTCCCCACTAACAACCCATCGCATGTCATCATCCTAAATTATCACAATCGATCGATCCTGGCGAGGATAAGCAGATTCGGTTGAGATCGATTCTCTTTCAGAGCAACTGAGCCGACATAATTATCGTCTAATGGATGAAAGGAACTTTGCTGGGTGTGCTGGGTTTCATTCTTCAACCCAACCTACAGATCTGCCATTCGGTTTTGGTGGCAAGATTGACAATTGATAGGCACTGAGCTTTGATAAGCGCGATAATAGCAGTACTTTCTGAGGGTAGTGTTGCCAAGAGCCGTTTAGATCTAGAATGTTATGTCTGTATTTTACAATATCGATCGAGTGATATCGATCGATTAAAACAGCAACCAAATTAGTTTAAATCTAATATTCACACACAAATCCGTAGGGGCAGGTTTATGGAATAACCTACGAATAATTCTAAGAATCTAAATCAAACCTGCCCAACCCCACTAGCAATCGATCGAATGTCACCAGCCCAAATTATCACAATCGCTCCTGGTGAAGATGGGCGGGTTTGTTTGAGATCGAATTTAGCGGTGATTATTTGCATAAACAAAGCCATCTACAGATCCTATCTTTGATATGCGATCGAGTCATAAAAATCGATTAAAATGATGGATACATTAGATTTAATCTCTTTTCTAATCAAAAATGGTTTCAGATAGAATATTTGCATTGCCACCAGGCTATTCTCTCCGAACGGCAACGAAAGAGGACTTAATCAGAATAGTATATTTTGCAGCTATTGGAAAGAGTGGAAAATATAAGACTCTAGCAATTTTATTTTTCTTAATATCGATATTCTCAATATTCTCTAAGTCTTGGGCAACAGTAATTGTTATAATGTTTTGTTGTGTATACTTATTATTCTGTTTTTCCTGGTATCTAGCATAGCTTAATTTTCTAGCAAAGCAGATGATAGTTATCTATTTTGTTGAACATGGTAATGAAGTTTGTGGATATGTTCGTTGTGATACTCTCACCGATTATCAATATATCTTTTCATTATTAGTTTCAAGGAAACATCAAAATCGAGGAATAGGTAGTAGCTTGGTTTGGTATTGTATCAACAATACTCAACAACCTGTTTATTTAACAGCTTATGGCTATAGACTGAAGGCCTTTTACAACAGATTTGGCTTTGTTACTATAGATTGGCTAAATTCACCTACTAATATTTCTTTGCTTCGACTACATAAGTCTAGAGATCTCATGGGCTTTAGAAATAGCTAAAAATTTTATTAATATCCATTAATTCAAATTGCTAAAAAACCGAGCTTATTTATAAGCTCGGTTAAGTTTAATAGTCAGTAATTTAGACTATCGCTTCATCTCTGACTAACTTCTCCCAACCGAGATCCTTAAGGTTCTCATTCCGGCGGAGCGGACGAGTTACCAACTCCAGAATATCGCGAGAATTAGTGAAACCGTGCATTTGCGCGAACGTAAACTCTACCGACCATTTCGTTGTAATTCCCCGTGCTTCCAACGGATTCGCATGAGCCATTCCGGTAATGACTAAATCGGGTTTCTGGGCATAAATCCGTTGCAACTGATTATAGTTGTCGGGTTTCTCCATAATTGTTGGTAATGGCGAATTCATTTCCCGACAGGTTTTCTCTAATAGGGCGAGTTCGGCTGCTTGGTAGCGTTTGTCCATGTAGGGAATGCCGATTTCTTGGACTGTCATGCCGCAGCGAATCAGGAACCGCGCCATCGAAACTTCGAGGAGATTATCGCCCATGAAGAAGACGGATTTACCGCGAATCAGTTTGACGTACTCTTCCACGCCTTCCCAGATTTGGGCTTCGCGCTCGTCCAATCCTTGGGGTTCGATATTAAATACCGAACAGATTTTCTCAATCCAGGCGCGGGTGCCATCAGGTCCGATGGGGAATGGTGCGCCAATTAGTTTACACTTACGACGGCGCATGAGTGTGGTAGCGGTGCGACTGAGGAAGGGATTCACGCCACAGACGTAATAACCTTCTTCGAGGACGGGTAATTCGGTAAAGCGTTTAGCTGGGAGCCAACCAGAGACTTTAATACCTTGTTTTTTCAGTTCTAGTGTCAGGTTGGTGACGACAGGATCGGGTAAGGAACCGAATAATACTAGTGGTGGATGATCTTTGTATTCAGAATCGGAAATGGTGACATCTTCTTTCTTGCGTCCGAAGTTCATCAGTTTGGAGATCGCATTGCGCTCATCCTTATCTTCCTGAGCGACAGGAGCTTTTTCAGGACACCGCGCCGCCATTGCGGCGAGGACGGTATCTTCACCTTGAGTAAAGGCATAGTCTAACCCATTAGCGCGGGCAGTAACGATCGGAATTCCCAATTCAGCTTCCAGACGCGGAGCCAATCCTTCCAAGTCCATCTTGATGATTTCGGTGGTACAAGTACCAATCCAGACAATCACGCTAGGGTTACGGTCTTTTTTAATTTGTTCGCACAAGCGGCGTAGTTCGGCATAGTCATTCAACTGGGCGGAGATATCGCCTTCTTCCAATTCTGCCATCGCATAACGCGGCTCGGCGAAGATCATTACTCCCATCGCGTTTTGGAGGAAGTAACCGCAGGTTTTGGTACCGATGACGAGGAAGAAGCTGTCTTCGATCTTTTGGTACAACCACGCAACGCAACTAATCGGACAGAAGGTATGATAATTACCCGTTTCGCATTCAAAATTTAACGCCTGTGGCTCTGCTGCAACAGTCATGATAAATATTCTCCATTAAATATAATTTTTAATTCGTTGGCTACGGTTGAAGGGGTACCCACCCCGTCGCTACGCGCCACCCCTCCGAGGAGGGGAATTTTTAGCGTGGATGTTGGGGTTCAATTTACCCTAACCAACCTACCGATCTAAAATAATTCAAAATTGATTAGGGCGGAAAATTCCCTCCTCGGAGGGGTACCCGAAGGGGGGTGGGTAGATCCCCGCCACCCCTCCAACCCCTAAACCATCATCAGATCCTGTTTCTCGCTAGCATCCTGAACCTTCGGCTCAACAGGATTGAGATAGAAATCAGACAACAGACTAAACAGATCTCTGTCAGGAGCATCCGTCGGTACCACACCTTCAGGTAACGCTAGAATCTGATCCGCGATGTTCAGATAGTAATCACAAACATATTCCAACGAAGGATCGGTTTCCGCCATTTCAAACAACGTCTTACCCTTAACGCGGGAAACGCGAATGTCTTCAATCAGCGGTAAAACTTCCAAGACAGGCATCGGAACTGTTTCGATATATTTATCGATCAAATCGCGCTTAGATGTGCGATTCCCAATCAAACCAGCCAACCGTAAAGGATGTGTCCGTGCTTTTTCCCGAACAGATGCGGCAATCCGATTTGCTGCGAATAAAGCATCGAAACCATTGTCGGTCACGATCAAACAGTAGTCAGCGTAGTTTAGAGGTGCAGCAAAACCACCGCACACCACATCGCCAAGTACATCGAATAAAATAATGTCGTACTCGTCAAAAGCATTTAATTCTTTGAGCAGCTTAACTGTCTCTCCTACTACATAACCACCGCAACCAGCACCAGCGGGAGGCCCGCCAGCTTCGACGCAATCAACGCCGCCATAACCTTTGTAGATGACATCTTCAGGCCAGACATCTTCGTAATGATAGTCTTTTTCTTGAAGTGTATCGATGATCGTCGGAATCAGGAACCCCGTCAGCGTGAAAGTACTATCATGCTTGGGGTCGCAACCGATTTGTAAGACTTTTTTGCCGCGTTTTGCCAACGCGACGGAGATGTTGCAACTAGTTGTGGATTTGCCAATTCCACCTTTGCCATATACTGCCAGTTTCACGATCTGCTAGTCTCCATTACTTAATGTGGGCGATCTCAAACGAGAAGAACTATCTATAAAATTTCTGCTACGTCTAGCATTATTCACTAACTTCCCCAGAAATGGGGGAAAAGTTACAATTCGATCTGGATTTTAAATTGCTTAATCTATTCTATAGGTTACTTAATATTCTCTAGATCTGAATAATTCTGTCTCAAGTCACCACTATCAGCCTTAGTAATTTTTGTGTTCGTTTTAAGACTAATTTAGAACAATAACAAAAAATACTCGATCGCAGTCACAGAGCAGGAAAGACGCAGAAAATCGATCGGAAATTGTGCCGATACCCTGTCGCAGTGGCTAGTAAGGTTCGGAGGTGACTGAGGAGAGCGGAAGATTGGGACTCAAATGGCGTTATTCGGCCATAATTAGCGATCGAGATTGCCACTAACCGATCGAGAAATCCTAGAATAATCGTTAGTTTGTAAAAATTAGTTAAGTTTAGAAATATCGGGAGTTTTTGTAAAAATTAGTTAAGCATGAGACGATCGAGTACGATAAAAATTGGTAAATTGTGAAGCCGAACCGAGGCGAGCGTAAGATTGTGATTTCAGTCGAATATGTCCTAGCAGATCCAGAATTTAGACCGCTCAGAGCCGTAGATAGAGCGGCGGCTTTGGATGTGAAGGCTTATTTACCATCGCCACCTCCAAATGATTTTTTGGAGTCTGTCTGCGCCCAGCGCGATATTTTCCTAGCTAAATACCCAGAAGGTTCGTTACATATTAATGGCAAGAAAGTCTCTGAAGATTTAACGATCGAGTTATTGCGGCAACATGAACCGCAACTGAGATTTTTTATCCTCGCTCCAGGCGAACAGAAAATCGTTAATGCGGGTTTCAAGGTTGGTTTGAGTACAGACGATCCTCAGAAGATTGCCACCATGCTGGTGTGCCCCAGAAGTGGCTTGGCATGCAAGAATTCGATTACGGTAATTAATGGCCCAGGAATTGTGGACGAACACTATCCAGACTGGGTGGGAATTGGTTTAATCAATCATGGTAGAGATTTGCATCTATTTAGTCATGGTGCGAGAATCGCGCAGGTGATGTATCTAGAGGTGTGTGTGGCTCAAGAGCGGGTGGTAGATACGTTAACGACTGTGGGTGAACGCAAAGGTGGTTTTGGGCATACAGGGGTTTGAAGGTGCCATCTGTAGGTTGGGTAGAGCGAAGTGAAACCCAACATCCTCGACATCGATATTGATGGTTGTTGAGTTTCGTGCCTCAACCCAACCTACGAATCTTATTAATTCTCTCAACATCAACAATGAATACTCAAGCTTTAATCAGAGAACTGAGAGAGATATATATCTCAAAATATCCTGAGTGTGAGGAAAAAATCGGGTACGGATCTTCACTCGCACAAATAGAATCAGCAATTACCAAAATTCGTCCGATTCCCAAAGCTTTGATTGATATTTATTCCTGTGTCGGCGGTGAGAATAGCGATCTTGACTATTGCCATGACTTTCCGGTTGCATGGTACCATCTGGTGTCTCTGGATCGGATAGACGGGACGATCGATCTTGATGAAGAACTGAGGCAATGGGAATGGGATGAGTTATTCAAAGATCTGATAGACATAGATTGGGATTTAGCTAAAGAGATTGCTAGCCAAATAGATCCTGAAATTGAAGACTATGACCATCCATAATAGTTGAACAAAAAATATAATATTCTAACTTGAGAATTACGAATTATTCATGAACGTAGTAGACAAAACATATTTGGAAATCCTCGATCGAATCCTCTCTGAGGGAACCAGGGAAAAAAACCGTACGGGAACTGATACCATCTCGTTATTTGGACTGAGTTATCGGCTACCTGTAACTGCTCAAGCTTTCCCAATTTTGACTCATAAAAAGATTCAATGGCGCAGCTTAGTCACGGAAATGATTTGGTATCTATCGGGCGAGCCACATATTCGCAATCTCAAGCAATATACTAAAATTTGGGATGCTTGGAGCGATGCAGATGGCAATTTAGAAACTGCTTATGGTAGGTTTTGGCGATATTATCCAGTTCCCAATTATGCAGCGCCAATTCGGCGCGGAGATAGCAACTATTTGTGCGACGGGGAGGTATTAGTTAATTTAGTTGATAGTAAATATCAGCACGATTTAGTTGTAGATGAAAAAGAGTCGATCGCGATCCCTTGTTTCGATCAATTACGATGGGCGATTGATGAATTAAAACGCAATCCTCGATCGCGTAGACTACACCTTACTGCTTGGTATCCACCGAATGCGACTATCAGTAAATTACCACCTTGTCATCATAGTTTTACGTTAAATTATCAAGGTGGTAAATTAAATTTACATCTCCAACAGCGATCGTCAGATCATTGCGTGGGTAATCCTTTTAATCTAACTTGCTATTCACTGTTATTGTTACTGATTTGTAGAGAAGTTAAGCTCGAACCAGGCGATTTCTATCATTCGATTACCGATGCACATGTATATGTGGATCATGTCGAACCTTATCGCAATGCTAGTCGGGAAGCTTATGAGCTGCCGCAATTAGATATGAGTCAATTGGGAGATCGATCGATGTTCGATCTGACTTATGATGATATCGATCGGATTCAATTAGTCAATTATCAACATGGTGCCTTTATTAAATTACCAGTAGCAGTATAGATAATTATGCAAAAAATTCTAATTGCAGCGATCGATAAAGATGGCGGGATTGGTAAAGATGGTTATATGCCGTGGCATTATCCCGCCGATCTTAAGCTATTTATGAATCTAACGATGGGACATACGATCGTGATGGGACGTAAGACTTTTGATGGAATGTTCGCTCGGGATAAAGCACCTTTAAAGGGTCGGCAAAATGTAGTGATAACATCTCAGGCTAACGAGTGTCGATCGCGATTTGCAGCCGAGCATTCACCATTGCATCTGAATTTTACTACCGATATCAATTGTGGAGATATCGAGTTAAATCCAGACACTAAAATATTTTATTGTGGTGGAGCTAATATCTATCAACAGGTAATCCAAGGACTCGATCTCGATATCATCTATCTTTCTCGTCTGGAAGAAAGTTATAATTGTGATACTTTTTTTCCTCAAGATCCGCAGTCACTAGACAAAGAGTTTGAACCATATATTCCGCCATATCTTACCAAGAGTTTCTCAGATTGCATGTCAGGCAGTAAACCTTTCACTTTTCAAATTTATACGCCAAAACCACTGATAATTTACTAGATCGATCCTAAGTAACAAGTATTGTATCGTCTAATATCTATAGCGATCGAAATTAATATTGGGGATAATTCATAAATTGCCCGTATCATTAAGCTGACATGCTTTCAAATTGAGTATTCGAGCGTCGCTCGTTAAAGACCGATAGTAATCCTCAAATACTTACTGTGACTAACCACTGCCTCGATCGCTTGTAAACCCTCGGGGAACCCGAGGATTGCGCATCGCTAGCCACTAGTCACTAGCCACTAAAACCATCATCCATAACTCGATTTAGATGTCGAACAGCTTAATTACTATTCCCTGTTCCCTGTCTTGATTCGCTATCCCCTATTCCCTAACTTATGTACGATATCTCTTCGCGTCCGACTTGGGATGAATATTTCATGATGCTGGCAAAAGTAACCGCTACAAGATCGACATGTTTGGCATTTCCAGTCGGTGCGGTGGTAGTCAAAGATCGGCAGGTATTAGCAACTGGTTATAATGGTTCGCCATCGGGTTCGGAGCATTGTACGACATTGGGATACTGCTATCCTGAATTGAGTGCTTGTAATGCTAGTAAAACATTACCTTCGAGATCGGTACATGCCGAGGCAAATGCAATCGCCCAAGCGGCTAAGCACGGAATTTCGACCAGTGGAGGGAGTATTTATGTCACTTTAGAACCATGTTTAACTTGTCTAAAACTGGTAATTTCAGCAGGAATTAAAGAAGTATTTTATGAGACCAAATTTAATACGGGTGATAATGTCAAAGTTAGAGATTTATTTTTACAAGACGGCTTGATAAAACTCACCCAAATTCAAGTTTCGGAAGCAACAGCTCAACGAGCCGCAACATTTTTATTAAATCCAACTTCGGTAGAATCTTGACTATAAGTTGGAAATATCTGTTGCTTAGTAAGCTATGAACATGGTACTAAAATTTAAAAAGGCGAGCTTATGAATACCATAAGCTCGCCTTAGTTGGCGATCGAACGGGGCCATTAACTAAGCGAGATCGCTCTCACTCAAGCTAGTGATTATTCTGTCTGAGCTGGGGCGATCAAACAGATGAGGTTATCATCTTTAATTTGAATCGCCTTACGTTCTTCGCGTAACTCTTTCATCAGGCGGGTGACTGTAACTCGCGTAGTCCCGATCGCGCTAGCAATTTGAGCGTGAGTGAGGGGAAAAGGCAGACAATAGCCTTCCTTGCAGGGTTCGCCAAAACTCTTCAATTAATAGTGTTAAATAGCCCAGTAAGCGTTCGATCGTGTGGCGTTGGCCGAGAGTATTTAGCCAGAGTAGTTTCCGTTGATGTTGGTAGCGGAAGGAATCTAAAATTTCCCGTCGGAAACTAGGGAAATTTTCCAATCGTGCCAATACATCCAGAAAATTGAAGTGTTGTCTGTATGTGCAAAAGCTTGGAGGGTAAACGGAGATCGATCGACGATTTCAAACGGCTGACCCGCCCCAACAAAGCCGAGGAAAGTTTTCATCGCCACTTTGAAGCTGAAATTCGATCGGGGTAGTATTTTGGTGAGGATATGGAGTTGGTTCTGTTTCAGCACATCCAGTCAGTCGGATCGTCCCCCGTTGGACTAGATACAATAAACCTGCACGGGTCGGAATTTGAGCATCTTTACTAAACGTTCGATAGCGATAGTGCTCTTGTGCCCAATCTAGCAAGCGATGCCAGGTTTGAGAACGAGCGAGCATTATTTTTTGGTGGGGTAGATGGTGAGTGCATATCAAACCAGCAGAACGGCTCGTGATTTTCAATGATTCTACATGTATTTTGATGTAGTGAATCATTTTTATTGTAGTCTGGAGTATGTTCGATCTCAGCGATCGAGTCTTTGGTATGCGGATTTTTCCTTTGTCAGAATCGATTTTACTACCATTAGCACCAACAATTGCTGGCACGATTGCTGAATATCTGCGGTTGGTAACTATAAAATATTACACAGCTCGACCTCAAAATGAAGATACTCCGGCTATCTGGGCAGATCGGGATCTACTAAGGCCAGCGGAAAAGCTCCACCAACGGACTAGTGACAGCTCAGCAAGCGACTCATCCATAAATTTACGGATCGAACTACCGATAAGGCGAGTCCCAACATCACAATACCAGTATGTCAGCCCGATCGCCCATCGATTAGCCGCAAAATTACGATCGACACCATTAGAGATTTGCCAAAATCTACCATTGCCGGTTCAAGCTGGAGTAATTGGTAATCTTGACAATCTGGAAATGGATGTTTGGTATGACGAATCTGGCTACATTTACTTTCAACTCCATCCGCGATCGATCGTGACTTGGCTCAATTATCTACACGACTTGCCACGCGATGCTCTGCCACCGCCGATTTCGCTGCCAGAATCTGTCATCGATCGAGAATTCGATCCCTCATCTTTGTCAGTCGCGATCTATGCACACGCTCGATGCTGCTCGGTGCTGGCACTGGCGCGCACCGATCGATTAATCTCGCTGTCTGCTACTTGGCAGATTACAACCCCCAACTGGTTGGTTTGCCACTTCCCACCACAGCACACATGCGATCTCAGTCACTCGAAAAATCGGCTCATACCACAACCAACGCTAATTTTTGAGCACTCAGTCGAAGAGCGGCTAATTCATGCCTTAATGGACGTTTTGGATGGAGTCTGGAGCGTACGCAGTGAAGAAGGAGTCAAAATAGCCAAATTTCACAGATTTGCGCTCGATCTCGCTCGATCTTGGTTGGATTTTCATCGCCATTGTCAGATTTTTGGCACTACCAAACGTCAAAACCCACATTTAGCAATTGCTAGATGTGGGTTAACCGCGATCTGTCGTCACTATTTACAAGCGTTGTTGAAAGATTATCTCGAAATTACAGCACCAACGGAGTTGTGAAGGAATTAAGGATAGTTTAGATCTAGCCCCGCTCTAACACGAAGAGAAGCAAGAGTTTTGGCAACTAAACTCTTGCTTCATAAGTCATAACTCCCAATCTTATTCATCGCCAACCATTGCCGAGCGACCTTGTTTGCCGAGCCGGACGACTAAAAAGTAAACTAAATACAAGCTATAAATAATCAATCCAACAATTCCGATAAACCCAAGAAATTCTGGTTTGGAGTTGGCGTGAAAAATGTGATAATAAAGCCAAGATGGTTGAAACCACGACTGACAATAATCTGTGTTGATGCCACTAAATGCACAAGATAAAAATGGAATTACCGCGATCGCGCTGAGGGCAGAATAAGCCGTAGTCGCCCATCGCCAAGAAGTAAATCCTAACTTAAGCGAACTCGGTGGTAGATCGGCAATTTCTTCATTGAGATCCGCCCAAAACCACAGTGAGAGTGGAATCATCGTCTGCGCTACAAACGAAGCGATATAACTAATCGACACCGAACCGATCGCTAAGTATACGGCGATCGCGAGTAAACTAGATACTCGCCAATAGATAATTAGTAGCTTTTGAATGACTGGTGCTTTTTGTGCGAAGGCCCACAATAGTAAAATCAGTGGGATGAGGACTGTAAATATTACTGCTAACCGAAAATCCATCCAGATTAACGGTTGAAACCACAATTGAGATTGACTGGGCATAGAAATTAAAAATGATAAATTATGACCTACTTCTCCCCTAATTATTTTACAGCGCGATCGCGATGGCGACGCGCTGCCAAGCTATTGGGGTGTCGGCTAGAGTCCCATGAGATTGACGCAGTAGCACCGATTAATGACAATCTTACGATCGATGTCGCCATGTATGGTAATCCACTGGCAAATCGGGCACTAGTAATTTCGAGTGGACTGCATGGAATTGAAGGTTTATTTGGTGCGGCGGTACAGTTGGCGCTATTAGAACGGTATTTACCAGATTATCCATTGCCACAGGAGCTAGCAATTATCGTCATTCATATGCTCAATCCTTTTGGGTGTGCATGGTATCGACGGTGGAATGAAGATAATATCGACCTCAATCGGAATTTTCTGTTAGCAGGCGAGGCTTATCGTGGTTGTCCCGAGGCTTATCCCCAATTAAATAATTTCCTCAATCCGCAATCTCCACCCTCCAGATTTGAGCCATTTTTACTTAAATCGCTGGGTATTATCGATCGATATGGGATGTCAAACCTCAAAAACACGCTACCAGTCGGACAGTATGAGTTTCCGCAAGGGTTATTTTTTGGCGGGAGGGCACCATCGCAAACGCAGAAAATCTTAACCGCTCATCTAGGAAGATGGTTGGGTGTATCGCAGCAGGTAATTCATCTCGACTTACATTCAGGCTTGGGTAAGTGGGGGACTTATAAACTATTTGCCGAAGTTACTAAAAATTCTCCACGCAGTCAAGTGTTGCAACAACAATTTGGGAGCGATCGAGTTTTAACTCTCGATCCTGGCGATTTAGTTTATCAGTCGCGGGGGACTTTTGGGCAATGGTGTCAGGCATCGTATCCCCATCTCGCCTATGATTTTCTCCTGGCAGAGTTTGGTACTTACTCGATGCTACGCGTTCTCAAAGCGTTGCGCGCCGAAAATCGCGCTTATTGGTGGGGACAACCAGAGGAGCGATCCTATCAGTGGGCGAAGCAGGAGTTAGCAGAAGTATTTGTTCCACAAGATCGACGGTGGCGAGAGCGTTCGCTGGAACAGGGAGTGGAGTTATGCCTCAATTCGATTAAATGAGAGCGATCTGATGTGTTTATTCACCATCGCTATCCCTAATGAGTAAACACGATCGAATAACATCGCGTAACGAACGGTGTAAATCCTGCACCGTTTACCCTCATTCCTGGTTATTTCACTTACATTGGGGAATGATGATTATCAATTATCTTTGATGTTATATTTGTCGCAATTCTGGAAATTTTCCCGCCCCCATACGATTATTGGCACGAGTCTGAGCGTTTTTGCGCTGTATGCGATTGCACTTGCCACTACGAATAGTTCGATCGATGTAGCGAATGCAGTGCAACTTTTGGGCACTTGGATCGCTTGTTTGTGCGGTAATGTATATATCGTCGGATTGAATCAACTGTATGACATCGAGATCGATCGGATCAATAAACCCGATCTACCTTTAGCTAGTGGGAAGTTTTCAGTTACACAAGGAAAATGGATTATTGGCATTACAGGTATTTTAGCGATCGTGTTATCAGCTCTGTTAGGTAGGTGGTTATTCGCAACCGTACTGACAAGTTTAGCGATCGGTACGGCTTATTCTGTTCCACCGATTAGGTTCAAACAATTTCCCTTGATGGCGGCTATTTGTATTTTGACAGTTCGTGGTTGCATCGTCAATTTGGGCATCTTTTCACATTTCAATCGAGTTCTGATTGGTACCGATAACTTACCTTCGAGTATCTGGATTCTCACGCTATTTATTCTAGTATTTACAATCGCGATCGCAATTTTCAAAGATGTACCCGATCTCGAAGGCGATCGCAAGTATCAAATTCAGACATTTACATTAACATTAGGTAAGCCAGCCGTGTTTAATATCACGCGAGGGGCGATTACTTTGGCTTATATATTAACGATCGGTGCGGGCGTACTCCTGTTACCAACAGTTAATCCTTGGTTCTTTGTGGGGTCGCATACAGCTTTAATGGGATTATTATGGTGGCGCAGTCAAGATATCGATCTCGAAGCGCAACGATCGATCGCTAATTTTTATCAGTTTATTTGGAAGTTATTTTTTCTAGAGTATCTGGTTTTTCCGATCGCCTGTTTCATTAATTAAGTTTTGTCAAACTAGTACGCGAGGAGCGAGTCTTGCAGACACCGCATAGTGGCTATCATTGGAACGGAACAGATCCAGGATTTTTTGAGGGGTGGTATTTTCGGGTGACGTTGCCGAAAATTCGCGAATCTTTTGCGTTTATGTATTCAATTGAAGATCCGCTCGGCAAAAATTCACATAGTGGTGGAGCCGCGCAACTATTAGGGATTAGTGAAGAATATCTGTCAGCATCTTTTCCCGAGCCGAGCAAGTTTTGGGCGACTGGAGACTGTTTAAGCTTAGGACATTGGGGAGAAACCGATTTAGATATTGCCCCACAACAGCTACCAATTGTCGAATTCGATCGATCCGTCAAACGTGGCTATCAAGTTGCCGCTACCTTACATCAAGGCGCACTCCCCGAACTAGACTGTCGTTGGTGCTATGATACTGTCCCCATCTATGGCTGGGGAAATCCCTACCAACCACAACAGGCTACCGCTGGGTTGTTATCCTTCTTGCCAATCTTTGAACCTGGATGGCAGATTTTGATGGCGCATGGTTTGGCGACGGGCTGGATCGAATGGCGCGGCGAGAGATATAACTTTAATAACACACCAGCTTATAGTGAGAAAAACTGGGGACGCTCTTTTCCCGAGAAGTGGTTTTGGCTAAATTGCAATAGTTTTACAGACACCGTAGGCTTAGCAATTACCGCAGGTGGCGGAAGACGTAAAGTATTGTGGAACACTGAAGAAGTAGCGATGATTGGCATCCATTATCGCGATCGATTTTATGAATTTGTGCCGTGGAATTCCCAAATCCATTGGCAAATTCAACCCTGGGGAGAATGGCGAATGCAAGCCACCAACCCCGACTTTCAAATCGAGCTAACAGGTACCACTGACTTAGCTGGTACGATGGTAAGTACGCCCACAGAAAGCGGCTTGGTCATGTGTTGTCGCGATACACTCAAAGGTCGATTGTCGATCGAATTATCTACCCGTCGCGGCGATCGAATTATTAAGGCAAGCAGTATTAATGCTGGCTTAGAAATTGGCGGCGATGGTTGGGATCGAGCTTGGATAAATTCAATGAACAACGAACAGTGAACAGCGAACAGTGAATAATTACTAATTATATTTTGAATAATTTATCATGACAGAATCTACGCCCAACTCTACAACTGAAACTTACGATTTATGGCAATCTAAACCCTGGTGGTGTCAGCCGTGGACGATTATTCTAACTGGCATAATCATCATCGCTAGTAATTGGTCGATCTTTCACACGATCTGGTTGACTATAGTTGTGGCTGTGGCGATCGTCGTCTGGTGGACTTATTTTCTGATTATCGTTCCACATCTATTAAAGGAGCAATCGAGTCGATCGATCGGCTAACATCGGTAAAATATTTTTTGATGTTTGATAAAAATTAATGGATTATAATATTCATCCTCTCAAGCGATTGTTATCTTATGGAAAACAATATCGCGGACAAACTTGGCAAGCAATAATCTGGTCGATCTTCAATATACGAGTCCGAACACCAAAGGGAGAGCTGATTATTTGCTGCCAGAAGCTTGCTCTAGCAGTGACTCTCGATCGAGTCTCGGTATTTCACTTAGCAGCTCTAACCGATCGGGCGGAACTTTTTGTAAAATTTGTTGCTTTAGATCGAGCGGTGTCAGTGGATTTGCGGCAACTGCCAGATCGAGCTTGAGATAATTATGTTTGGGCAATCTTTCTAAGATTGTTGCTGACACATTAGGATGATGAGCGATGGAGATCCAACACGAGATACCTTGATGATAAATATCTTTTTTGATGCGTACATCTTTTGGATCTGTTCGAGGAAACTCATCGTCAGTTAATAACTCAAGATCGTCAGTAGATGTTTCATCCTCAAATAAATCTTCCTCCTCAAACAAATATCTATTCTGAGAGTCATTAGGACATTCAAAATCCCACTTACTATAGTAATCTAATATAGATTCTGGTGTGTTCGATTGCCCGATTAAGTAATGTGCTATATCTCTAAAATTTGAGCAATTATCCCTGGTAGCAATTGCCAAAGCGAATATTTGTTGTAAAATTTCTACAGCTAGATTTTCTCGACGCAAGATAGCTCGTTCGTCATAATCTAACAGTCTCAGTAAAATTGTGGTATCTGCATTCGGATGTTTTGCGAGTGCGTCTCGAACCTCTGTTTCCTTATTCTCCAGCAAGTTTGCTAAACCAGTATCAGACGTGCTGGGATTCTTAGCAACTGCAAGTTGAATTTTGTAAACGCGATCGAGTGCCAATTCGTTCAAGGTTTCTGGGCTAGCCGATGGATTTTGGGCTACCTGCAACCGAATCCAATCCCACTTACTTTTGCCCAATGATGCTAATTATGCTGGATCTGTTTCCCAATTACTGGCGATCGATTGTTGCAGATCGATCGATTCCATCGCTGCTGACGGACAATTATGATTGTGCTGGGTTGCCAATCTGACAGCTAACTCTATATCTCCTAACAAATTTTCTAGTACCGCACCAGGAGTATCTAGAGACTCTGCTACCTGTAAACGTGGCTCTAAACTGTCTTCCTGAGCCAAACGCGCGAGAAACTTAATTCGATCGCGGCGCAATAAATGGGGACTTTTTAATGCTTCCATGAGATGACTCGCGGGTACCCATTCGCTCAAAAATTCCGGTGGTACCGTACCGAGTTTGAGTAATTCTACTGCAAGGCGATCGTTTTGTCCCAGTTGCGCCGTGTGGAAGATAGCATCGATTTCTTCCCGTCCGTCGGTGGTGAGTTCTCCTACATAATTGACATGGAGCTTGGCAACTGCGGCGATTTCTGGCTCGGCTCGATCGACTAATAGCAGCAAAGTTATCTGAATAAAATTCTTAGAGCGTTCGACTTGCGAACAGCTATTAATGCTGATAAAAATGGGTCGCTCCTAGCTAGGAGCGACCCATTCTTTTGATAACGCGCAGACTGGTTACTATTGGAGAACCAATGTAACGTTGGCATTTTGAAGACCACCGCGTTGTTGAACTTCGGATAAAGTCTTGTTGACTGCGTATTTTTGGTTGATCGAGTTAATTAACTCGGTTTGGTTGTGCTTTTTAGCAACGCCCCAGAGGTCAGCGATAAGGTCGAAAGAACCATCGCTATTGCGAGACCAACCTAAATCGTAATCGCCTTCTAAGATAGCTACAATGTCGGCACGTACGCGCTGACCTTGATAGCCACGAAGATCGGTTTCAGTTTTTACGTTGATACCGAGGTCGCGCAGAGAAGTTTTGAGAGTTTCTGCGTCGGTGATTTTGGTACGGAGAGTGCTGAAGTGAGACATATCGATTTCCTCCAATAAATATTGAGCTAAGAGAAACGACAACTTGAACTATTCGGGCACGCAATCTTGTTGTAAACTAGATTGTGTTCGGTCTCCTCGCTAGTGTCGATAGGTTTATTATTCCCCGATCGGACTTTCTAGCACCTTGACTCCGTTGGGCGGAGCAAGCTTTTTAAAACTCCAGTCGATGGTATTCCGCGACTGAGGCAGCGGCGGGACGCGCTCGCTGTCTTGCCCAATCTCGCAGAGCAGTTACCTGCTCTGTCATTGTCCGCGAGAGGGGCAGAGTAGCTTTAATGGCGGCGATGATATCCAGTTGGGTAAATTCCCGATCCTGGGCGAAAGCATCATACATTGCCGCGATTAGAGCTTGTTCTATTTCAGCTCCCGAGAAACCATCGGCAACTTTTGACAGTTGCTCTAGGTCGAAGCGATCTAAATCTCGGTGACGCTTACTCAAGTGAATTTTAAATACAGCTTCGCGCTCGGACTGAGTAGGTAAGTCTACGAAGAAGATTTCATCAAATCGTCCTTTGCGTAAGAATTCCCCTGGTAGTCGTTCGACGCGGTTGGCTGTCGCCATCACGAAGATGGGTGAGGTTTTTTCCTGCATCCAAGTCAGAAAGGAACCAAATATCCGGCTGGACGTACCGCCATCGGAATCAGCTGAACCCGATGTTCCGGCAAACGCTTTATCGAGTTCGTCGATAAATAAGATTGCTGGCGAGATCGACTCGGCAGTTTTGAGCGCGCCACGGAGGTTTGCTTCAGAGCGCCCGACCATCGAACCGTCGTATACCCGACCCATGTCCAAACGGAGTAAGGGTAAACCCCAGAGTCTGGATGTGGTTTTGGCAATAAGCGACTTCCCACAACCAGGTACTCCCAAAATGAGCATCCCTTTGGGTTGTGGCAGTCCGTAGCCGCGCGCCCGTTCGGAGAAGGCTCCAGAACGTTGAACCAACCATCCCTTAAGTTCTTCCAAACCGCCGACAGAATCGATTGTTTCATCTTCTTCGATGAACTCTAGAATTCCGTTCCGGCGAATTAGTTGCTTTTTCTCAGATAGTACGATGTCAACTTCGGCTTCGGTAATTTTGCCGCGTTTGACATAGGCTTTCCGATAGACTTTCTCAGCCTCATCTTTGGTCAAACCCAATGAAGCTTTGAGGAGTTTTTCACGCCCTTCGGCCGAGAGCCGATTTTGACGAGTACGGTCTAGTTGCTGCGTTAGCACTCGATCGAGTGAGGCTAAATCGGGTAATGCAAAATCTAGGACTACTACTTCCTTCTCCAGTTCGATCGGAATCTGCTGAATCGGTGACATCAGAATGATTACTTTCTGCGTTCCTTGGAAGCTAGTAATGGCATCGCGGATCCATCTCGTCACCGCTGCGGAATCTTTGAACGGGTGTAAGTCCTTGAACACAAAGATCGCTGGATCTTTTTGTCGGGTCGTCCACTCGATCGCCGCCTCCGGCGAGATAGTATTGTGTTGAGTAGTGCGGGCTTGGCCGTACTCCACCATCCCATGAGTCAGCGTCCACACGTACATTTTGCGTGGGCTGTGCTTCATCTGCGAGATCGTGGCGATCTCTTTTTCGGCGCGATCTTCCTCGGCAGTGACGAGATAGATGAGGGGATATTGAGCTTGGATTAGAATATTTAGCTCTTCTTGCATGACTATCTATGCCTCAAAAGATGATGACTACGCCAGCCTCAATTTCCTACCACGATCGTAGTCAAGAGAGTCATTACCCGGCAGCTACTGCTAGATCTTGCTGCGGTTGAGCGCGGTCGCAAGCTGCCGCTTCCTCCGCTCGTAAATTTGAAAGATCTTCAGTGAGTATCCCTGGTTGTTGGCCGAGAGCTACCATCTCGCCATCTCTGATTACGACCGGATGTTCGCACTCAGGACAGTTATAGATTTGATGAGTCGAACCATGCAACTCGATGCCATCTACCACATCAGAATGAGTGAGGTAAAAGTCCACAGCTTTCTCTACGATGTTAGACATCGATTCAGCATCTACTGCCGAACGGATCTTCAACTGACGATGTAGCTGTGGGGGCAGGTACAAGGTGACCTTTTGCTTGTCTTCCATACGATTCTCAACTGCTTTACCCGGGTATAAAAGTAATCTAACGTATCGAGATCGGACTGTCAAGCTGGTAAAACATTTTAACGTCATATCTTAACTTTTGTTTACATTAATAGAGAGATTAGTAAAAATGTTGAACTGATAAGGTGGATCTTTTGGGGCTGTGTCTAAAATTAATTGCTAATCTATTCAGTCATTTTTCGGATAAATTCCAAGGGTAGATTGTCAGGATCGGCGATGAAGGTGACTTCATAGACTGTTTCGCCGATCGATTGTTGGGCAGGGGCGAGTAAGATTTTTGGAGTAGATTGAGTAGCTGCTTGGAGTCGGTCGGACAAAGCACCCAACCAGTCGGTGAGATTTGTAGTCGCTGCTGTCAGATCGAAGGAAAGATGATAGTAACCAACATAATGCTCGTCATTAAAAGCATCTGGAGCTGGCTTGGGTTCGGGAATTTGGATTAACTCGATCCTGCCGAGCGCGCCCTCCATCCAGCAAGCCAGAGTATAACCAGTAGTAAATCTTTCGCTCACATCAAATCCCAGGCATTCATAAAATGCGATCGATCGATGAATATTAGCAGTCCGAATCGAAGCATGGTGAAACATAATCTAGGGGATAGGGGATAGGGAATTAATGACTAGTGCCGATCGCCCAAATCGCCGATAATACCTGGATATCGATCGAAGGGTGTGAGAGACAATGTATAAGATAACTAATTTTCGGCGGTTTCTAATTTGTGGATTGTTGGGACTGATTTTAACCGGGGTGGTAAGTTGCCTAAAATCGCCGAGTGCGAGTAGTCCACAGTTAGAATTTTGGACGATGCAACTTCAGCCTAAGTTTAATGACTATTTTAAAGATGCGATCGCTAAATTTGAAGCAACTAATCCCGGTACGAAAGTTCATTGGGTAGATGTACCTTGGAGTGCGATGCAGGGCAAGATTCAAGCCTCAATGGCGGCCAAAACCGCTCCCGATGTCGTCAATCTCAATCCAGATTTTGCTATCCAACTGGCAACTAAAAATGCTTGGCTGGATTTAGATACAGCTTTAACTAAAGGTGAAAATAAGGAATATCTCCCACGGATCTGGCAAGCTGGCACCCTCAATGGCAAGGCATTTAGTTTTCCCTGGTATTTGACTACCAATGTCACGATCTTCAATCAAGAGCTGCTAACCAAGGCGGGTATTGCCAAACCGCCAGCAACTTATCAAGAATTAGCCCAAGCTGCCAAACAAATTAAAGACAAAACTGGCAAATATGCCTTCTTTACTACTTTCGTCGCCGAAGATAGTAACGACGTGCTCGAATCCTTCGTCCAAATGGGTGTTGAATTAGTAAATAAAGATGGCAAAGCTGCATTTAATACACCGGCTGGAAAAGCAGCTTTTCAATATTGGGTGGATCTCTACAAACAAGGTTTATTGCCCAAGGAAAGCCTAACACAGGGTCACAAACAAGGAATTCAACTGTATCAATCTGGCGAGACAGCGATGCTGTTTGCTGGGGCACCATTTATCGATACGATCGCCAAAAATGCCCCACAAATTGCTAAAGTATCAGCCGTCGCGCCCCAAATTACCGGACAAACTGGTAAAAAAGGCGTAGCCGTGATGAATCTCGTGATTCCCCGCACCACAAATAAACCAGAAGCTGCGGTTAAATTTGCGTTATTTGTGACTAATGCAACGAATCAACTCGCTTTTGCCCAAGCTTCAGATACCTTACCTTCAAACGATCGAGCCATTACCGACTATAAAGCTAAATTGGGCGGTAGTGCGGACAAATCTGCGCTAGCACAAGGAAAACTCATTAGTGCGGAACAACTATCACAATCCGATGTGTTGATTCCGCCATTGAAAAATATCAACGTGCTGAAAAAAGCCATCTATGAAAATCTCCAAGCAGCAATGAGCGGCGAAAAAACTGTCGAGCAAGCCGTAACTTTAGCAGCTAGTACTTGGGATGCAGCGAAGTAATCGTCATCGATTATGATTGACATGACTAGAAAAATTCATCACTCGATCGCGACTAGATTAAGCTAAATTATGTCAAGCTCCAGAACTGATTGGTTCCCTACTCCCATTTGGCATTTCTCAATCGATAATTATCAGCAATTAAACACCGTTCTGTTGGCAGAAATCGATCGCGAGCAGCAGCGCGATTGTCGAGGCGAGCAGTTGTCAAATATTCTAGGATGGCACAGTGCGAGTAATTTGCACAAACTCGATATCTTCGCTGAATTGACACATATAATCGATCGCAATGTAATCGAAGTAGCAACATTTCTGCGCTGGGATTTACAGAGAATTTCTACTAATATCACTACTTGCTGGGCGATGGTGAATGGTAAGTATGCTTCAAATGCTCTGCACAATCATCCCAACTCGGTCTTGAGTGGGGTTTATTATCTCAAAACACCTGAAAATTGTGGAGTTTTGAGTTTTAGCGATCCGCGCTCGGCTGCACAGATGTTAAATCCGCCAATAGTGGAGTTTAACTTATGGACTCTACCGAAAATCAGCTATAAGCCCGAAGCCGGGATGATGTTATTGTTTCCCAGTTGGCTCCTACATGGCGTGGAAACTAACATGAGTGAAGATACCCGCATCAGCGTAAGTTTTAATATTGGGATGTTAGCGAAGTAAGTAGTGCATTACAAAAACAACTTTATTAGATCGTCACGCTGATGTGACGATCTTTTTTTACGCATAAACACTAATATTGACTTGAGTATAGTAGCGATATTTACGTATTGCTAATACGTTTAGCTTGCACTTAGGATAAATTCGATTGTGAATTTAGTTGCTCGATCGAGTATTGCCATTCAATACCAACTAATATTTCGTTCTTACACGCTATAACTCACACATTCGCTAGCGGAAATTAACCTTAGATTAATAGTCACATAACCTAACGATCGTACAATCTGCTATTGGCTAGAATTTTTCAACTTTGTAAATTTCTGTTGAATAAAAAATATTTATAGTTTTGCCCTACAAATGTGGGAACGCTTACTTTAATTATTGCAATTCTCAAAGAGTTGTGACTTCACTGGTTTTTTAGAACCGTTGCTAATTTCTCGATCGAAGAATCTTTATCTATTAAAAGTCAAGACTTATGGCGATTATCATTTCCGAAGTGAATCCTTCCGGTAGTACCAGATCCTATGGAGCTGACTGGTTTGAAGTAACGAATACTGGCTCCTCCGCAGTAGACATCACTGGCTGGTCGATCGATGATAACTCGCATATTTCCACCGCAGCGGTTCTACTCCGAGGTTTGCTAAGCATCCCCGCTGGTAAATCGGTGGTGTTTATTGAGAACTCTTCCACCACAGTAACTGATGCAACTGTCCTTACCAACTTCCAGACCGCATGGTTTGGAAATGCAACGACTAGTGTGCCCACAGGCTTCACCTATGGGTTTTACGGCGGATCTGGGGTCGGACTCAGTGGCTCTGGCGATGAGGTGAATCTCTTCGACGCTAAAGGTGGTTGGGTTACTGGAATCGGCTTCGGTGTCGCAACTCCTGGTGTAGCACCCGCTGCTGGACAAACCTTCGATAACACGGCTGGGGTTGCCCTTTCTGCACTCGCGGCAACAAGTCCACTTGTTTCAACCTTGAGCGTCGTGGGCACCAACGGTGCGTTCCTCTCGGCTGATAGTTTGGACATTGGCTCTCCAGGTAAGATTAGTGCGGCTGTTGTAACTCCTGCTGTAAATCTCTCCGTCAGTAGCAATGCTGGTTCTGAGACAGATAAATCGGTAATTACCGTTACCGCCACCGCTACGAGTGCGGTTACTACCGTTCAAACAGTTGCCTTAGCTGTAACTGGTACCGGGATTACTGCTGGTGATTATACTTTGAGCAGCCCCACAATTACGATTCCTAGTGGTGCAACTTCTGGTACTGCTACTTTCACCGTTGTCGACGACACCTTGGTTGAAGGTACTGAGACTGCAATATTGACGATCTCAAGTCCTTCGGCGGGCATCGTACTAGGCACTACAACAACTCAAAACCTCATCATTACCGATAATGATGGTGTTATCGTTACCCCCGTAGTAACTCCAGCGGTAAATCTCTCCATAAGTAGCAATGCTGGCTCTGAAACAGCTAAATCGGTAATTACCGTTACCGCCACCGCGACGAGTGCGGTGGCTACCGCTCAAACAGTGGCATTGGCTGTAACGGGTACCGGGATTACTGCTGGCGACTATACTCTGAGCAGCCCCACAATTACGATTCCTAGTGGCGCAACTTCTGGTACTGCTACTTTCACCGTTGTCGACGACACCTTGGTTGAAGGTACTGAGACTGCCGTATTCACAATATCGAGTCCTTCTGCGGGCATCGTCTTAGGCACTACAACAGCTCAAAACCTCATCATTACCGATAATGATGGTGTTGTCGTTCCTCCCGTAGTAACTCCGCCCAAAAATAATACCTCGATCGACTTATCTACATACGTTCAAGTCGGTCGCTACGATCTGCCCGAACCTTCGCATCCAGGTACTGTTACACCTCCTGGCAGTTTGTTGGCACAAGAAGTCTCAGCAGTAACTTATAACTGGGATACCGATACCCTATTTGTTGAAGGCGACGGCGGTACGTCGATCGTTCAAATCGATAAGCAAGGGAAATTAATCAACTCGATGACCCTAGCTCCCGATCCTGCTAAACCCCAGGGCACCTACTTCTACGATCCAGAAGGGTTGACCTACGTCGGTGGCGGGAAGTTTGTCTTACAGGAGGAGCGGTATCGGCAGGCGAACTTATTTACCTACGTTCCCAATGCTACGCTGTACGGTGACAAAACGGTTGATGCAGCAGGCAAAATAATTGCTGGTGGCGGAGTTCAAACTGTCAAACTCGGCACGACGATCGGAAATATCGGAACTGAAGGTATCACTTACGATCCATTTTCGAGCGGATTCGTATTAGTTAAAGAAACTGGGCCAGAAGGCATCTTCCAAACCACGATCGATTTTGCTAAAGGTACCGCATCCAACGGTTCGCCCACTACAGAGAACTCAGTCAACCTGTTCGACCCGACAATTCTCGGTTTGGCGGATCTCGCTGATGTTTATTCTGTCTCGACGCTGGCTAGCCAGATCGGTAAAGATGATTACGACCACCTGCTAGTACTCAGTCAGGAATCGGGCAAAGTTGTCAACATCGATCGCACTGGCAAGATTTATAGCACGTTGACGATCGATCCAAAAGCTAATGGACTAACTACCCCGCTGACAAATGCTGCTGTTACTCCAAACGTCGTAGACCAATCCCATGAAGGAATCACGATGGATAAAAACGGCTTTTTGTACGTCACTAGTGAAAATGGTGGTGGTGATATCACCCGACCCCAGCTGTGGGTATATGCCCCGACTGGCGCAGTGACTCCAAATCAAGCTCCCACGGCTGTAACGCTAAATAATCCAGTCAAGACGATCGCTCAAACCACTAGCACCACAACTGCGGTTAAAATAGCTGACATTGCGATTACCGATGACGGTAAAGGTACTAATAACCTGAGCGTGACTGGTGCTGATGCTAGCGCCTTTGAGATTAGTAGCGGTGCATTGTTCCTCAAAGCCGGAACCACGCTAAATTCGACAACCAAAGCTAGCTATAGCGCTACGGTCAATGTTGACGACCCAACTGTTGGCACCACCCCAGATGCCAGTACGACTTTTACGCTAGGCGTTACCGGAACAGTTGTGAATCCCCCCGCATCCGCCTCGATCGTTATCACCGAGGCATCACCTTGGAGTAGCGGCAATAGTGCTTACGCTGCCGACTGGTTCGAGCTAACCAATACTGGCACCACCGCAGTGGATATCACTGGTTGGAAGATGGATGATAACTCGAACTCCTTCGGTTCTTCGGTGGCACTCCGAGGCGTGACGAGCATCGCGGCTGGGAAGTCAGTTATCTTTATTGAAGGTCTAGCCGATGGCTCTACCGACAAGGCGATCGATGCTAAATTCTCGACCACCTGGTTCGGCACCGAAACACCACCCGCTGGTGTTGTCATTGGCAATTACGGCGGATCGGGCGTAGGATTGAGTACTGGCGGCGACTCGGTAAATATCTTCGACGCGAGCGGTAAACAGATTACTGGCATTAGCTTCGTTGATTCCACTGCCTCTTTCTTGTTTACCTTCGATAACGCGGCTGGTCTCGGTACTAGTACGCTACCGACTCCGACTGTCTCGACATTGAGCAAAGCTGGAACTAATGGCGGATTCGTCTCGTTCAACGGCTTAGAGACAGGTTCTCCAGGCTCGATCGTAACTACTCCGACTCTTAGCATTGCTGCAACTACGCCAACTGCGACCGAAACCGATAGCACCCCAGGTACTTTCCGGATTACGAGCGATGTTAAAGCTACTGCTGCATTGACCGTCAACTATACCGTGAGCGGAACTGCAACCAATGGTGTTGATTATACTCGACTGCTTGGCACTGCGACGATCGCCACAGGTCAAACCTCTGTGGATGTTCTCCTCACGCCAGTAGATGATGTGTTGGCTGAAGGTAATGAAACCGTCTCCTTAACCTTAGCGACTGGGACTGGCTACGCTACCAATGCAACTAAATCTGCGGCGACAGTCACTGTAATTGACAACGAACCTACTCCTGTTGGTACTACTGGCAATGACAATCTGGTCGCTACTATGGGCGCTAAATTCGATGGTCAGAGCAACGTCATCTTCACTGGTGATGGTAACGACATCATCGACTTAGCGATTTCCTCCTTCGCAGGTGGCAACCGCATCGATACTGGCAATGGCAACGATACCATCTATGTCAGCACAAATGATGTCATCTTTGGTGGTAATGGCAACGATATCTTCGATGCTACTGGTGGACTCGGCGGCAACCGGATGTCCGGCGATGCTGGTAACGATACCTTCTACCTCGGTAAAGGCGATCGCGCATTAGGTGGTGCTGGCAATGACAAGTTCTACGTTCAATCTGGTGGCAGTAACCTGATCTCTGGTGGTGCAGGCAGTGACCAATTCTGGTTGGTTAATGGCGAATTACCCGATGCCCCAAACACCGTACTTGATTTCCAAATCGGTACAGATGTAATTGGCTTCACTGGTGCTGCTAGTCTGGGTATCAATGCCTCAACCATCAAGTTTACTCAAGTAGGTGCGGATACAAACATCGTGTTTGGCACTCAAACCCTAGCTACCTTGAGCGGAATTCAAGCATCGCAATTGAATGCAGCGAATTTAACTCAATTTGTATTTGCTTAAATAGTCATCCATTCAGAGCGCGATGATATTTTACGGGTAGTAATGCTCGATCTTTATAATCTCGCTCTGCTTTGTATCCAGACTAGACGATCGAGCCTCGATCGTCTAGTCTGGATTTTTCAGCTGATATTAAGTCTGTGCAACCCTAGCATTTTGTTGGATACTCCACAGCCCAGCATAAATACCCCGTGCGGCAACTAATTCTTCATGAGTACCAGATTCAACTAATTGCCCTTGCTCCATCACGTAAATCCGATGTGCATTGCGGATCGTCGATAAACGATGGGCGATCGCGATGGTGGTACGATCGCGAGTAATGCGATCGAGCGATCTTTGAATGGCAGCCTCAGTCTCATTATCTACTGCCGAAGTTGCCTCATCGAGAATCAAAATTGGTGGATTCTTTAACACCGCTCTAGCAATTGCAATCCGCTGGCGTTGTCCCCCCGATAAAGTCATCAGCTTCGGCAATTGTAGCCGCAGCGATTACTGCGTTTAAATCTGCATCATAATTCGCATACGCAATATTTTCCCTTACCGAACCGTGAAATAAGAATACATCTTGACTGACCAAACCGATCGATTTTTGCAAGTCCGCCAGATGTAAATCTCGAATATTTATCCCATCGAGAGTAATCGCTCCCGATTGAATTTCATAGAGACGGAGTAATAACTTCACTAACGTACTTTTGCCCGAACCCGTCGCGCCGACGATCGCGATCGTTTTACCAGCAAGTATGAGTAATGATAAATTTTTAACAGTAGTAGTGCGTCCCTGATAAGCAAACGTCACATCTTTTAGTTCGATCTCACCCTGCACCGATGGTAGTGCCAAATGACCAGAATCGATCGCTACAGGCGTATCGAGGAGATCGAATACCCGATGCGTCGATGCCATCCCGCGTTGATACAGATCTAATGTTTCACCCAATCTCGTCAACGGCCATAATAAGCGTTGGGTGAGATAAATGAGGATACTATAAGTACCGACTGCCAATTGTCCGTTTACCGCTGCCAATCCGCCTAATAATAGTGTCATTGTAAAACTAAATGGCTCTCCTGGGTTTGTGGTAGAAAATATATCTTAGGCTACGGTTTTCGGCAGCGATCGGTCTTGAAAGCATTACAGGACTTAATACAAGTAACGCTTATCACCAAATACCCAGGAGACCCTAATTCTAGAGCAATTAGTAGTTGTTCTTGATTGAGCTTAGTTGGAGTTTGTTCCAACCGAATCTTTGGTTCAACATGACCAAGCTCTGTTTAGAGAAAGAGGAAGAACGAGAACTGATTGAGACTAATCAAATCTTAGTACGTCGTCTAGATAGTCCCTACGCACTAGCACAAGTAGTAAAAAATGGCGATCGCCATGCCAAGATTTTAGCAGCACACAATCCAAAAACGCCGATATCGACACTAGCTCAACTAGCGAAAGATTCGGATACAGTTATCCAAAGTTATGTAAGTAACAATCCTAGTTTACCGCCCGATATATTACTCTAACTTATCCGAGATCCGGATGCAAAAGTTCGGAAGTCGGCAAGCAATAACCCAAATTTACCGTTAGATTCTTTACTCAAACTTACTATAGATCCTAGCGTTGAGGTTCGGATTAATTTGGTTGAATATCGAGATAAGCGTGAAGTTGCCAAAACAATCGATGGCTGATTCCAATGTGCCTTCATCGGTTAACGCTGGGGTCTGGGATAATAAATTTGAGGTAGTCGTCATGGCTGTTTTTCTTTTGTCTAGCCAGACTCTACCCTTTTCCTACTCTTTGCGATCTACTGAGTTTATTAACGATCCAGCCTACGCAAAATATCGTCAAGCTCGTCAGTCTGGTAGTATCAGCAGCCTTCATCTAATCGATGACACTGATTTGGCAGGAACTATCCGTTATTTACCAAAAGGTTAATATCGCCAATAATTTAGAAGATGTAGCAACCTTTCTAGGGATTTAGCTCCTTTATGGGGATCGAAAGCATATTCTCAATAGTCTTAGCTTATTGAAAATACAATCGCTACGATCCAATGGCTTCGTTTTAATTATGTTTCGAGCGCTTGGACTAGCGGAATGTGGGTTTTGAGCAAAGCTACGTCGTCTTGACCAAAACCCACGCTGAGAAGACCTCAGCGCGATTTTGGTCGCAAATTTGGCTTTGCTAATGTCGATGCCGAGTATATCTAACTCTTGGTTTGAACTACTCATCTCTAGTTTCTGTGTGCTAAAGGGCCACTTCAACCGCAATTAGTGGCGATAAACTATCCTTATAAATGCAGGTTTACCCGATCGACGATCTGGCGACCGCTGATACTGTCGAGTTTTGACTGGTGCCACTGTTTAAACTCAGGTGATTCGATCTACACTAACGGGCTTGGTGTCCCTAGGGGCAATCCGAATTTCCCTTTGCCTTTTGCTGTTGACGAGCGATCGCAGATTTTACTCTTTGACCTTCCGTTCGGATACAAGGGGTAATTCATGAATTGCCCCTACTGAATTGCTCCTTCACCTTACAACCCATCATTGTTGATAACTCCCAATCGATAGCCCTTACCATAGACAGTCTGAATCAACTCTGGAGCGCCTTTTACTTCGATTTTACGCCGTAGGAGCCGGACGAGTGCAGCGAGGACATTACTATTCGGCGGCGTAGTTTGACCCCATAAATATGCTTGAAGGCGTTCGTGGGTAACGACTTGTCCAGCATACTGCATCAAATAGCTGAGTAATTGGGTTTCTTTATCTGAGAGTTCGATACTGCGACCGTGCAGATAGGCAAGTTGATTGTCCGCATCCAATTCGAGTTCGTCTACTTGCAACTTAGAGTGAGTTGGATGGGGATCGACATTGTGAACTCGCCGCAGCAGCGCGCGGACTCTCGCTAGTAATTCCCGCAGCTCGAACGGTTTGACTAAATAGTCGTCAGCACCTGCATCCAAGCCAAGGACGCGATCGTCGAGTGTATCCTTAGCCGTCAAAAATAAGACAGGGGTGAGATCGCCACGCGATCGCAACTGTTGACAAATTTGTAACCCGGTCAGGTCTGGCAACATCCAATCCAAAATTAGTAGGTCGTAATCTCCAACACTTACCAAATTAGCTCCAGTGCGACCATCTGCGGCGACATCGATGACATAACCTTCCCTAGTTAACAGCCGACTCAATGGTTCGGTCAAAGCAGGTTCGTCATCCACAAGCAAAATTTTCATATCGAGTTTGTGAGACAGAAATGAACGATCTGGAGTAGTGCGAGGGTATGATAAGAGCAAATAGACTCAAGATTAGCTATCATCGGGTAGCTCACCTATCTCGCTCCAAAATTAGTTAATAATCTTATCTTCAGTGCTGGCTTGGCATCCAGGTATCCAATCTTTGTCGCGTTCTAGCTAAAAATGTTATGGGGCTATAATTGTGAAGCCGGGTGGCATAATATTTATTTTATATTGTGTCCGTTCTGTAATTATCATTCCGAACTACTTCGCAATCGATATTCTACTGCCAGAATCGATCGACAGCGCAAATGAATTCGACAACTAGCCCTGTCGATCGATTTAGTAAATCCTTTATCGCTCCTTAGTTCGAGGCGTAAATCCAGGTTATGCAACCACCAATTACATTGGGAACACTGCTACAACAGCGTTACCTCGTGACCAAAGTGTTAGGTCAAGGGGGTTTTGGTCGTACTTATCTATCTCAAGACACAGGATGTTTTGATGAGATGTGCGTGCTAAAAGAATTTAGTCCCACCGATCGCGGTCGCGACGCAATGAAAAAGTCTAAGGAGCTATTTCAGCGTGAAGCTCAAGTATTGTACCAGATTAACCATCCACAGATTCCCAAGTTTCGTGCCAACTTTGAAGAGCAAAAACGGCTGTTTTTGGTGCAAGAATATGCTGAAGGCAAAACAGTAGCCAAAACACTCAGCGAACGTCTCAAAAACAGCAAAACTTTTACCGAAGCCGAAGCCGTCAAATTTTTGCAAGATATGCTGCCCGTGCTTACGCATATCCATAATATGGGCATCATCCACCGGGATATTTCACCTGATAATATTATTTTTCGCGATCGCGATAAACTCCCAGTACTAATCGACTTTGGTGTGGTCAAAGCTGGCGTGACACAACTAGAAGTATCCACCCAAATTCATCAAGGAACTACTGTCGGTAAAGCTGGTTATGCTCCTGGCGAGCAACTTCAAACTGGAGAAGCTTATGCCAATAGCGACTTATATGCCTTAGCTGTCACAGTTGTGGTGATGATGACCGGACGTAAGCCGGAAAGTCTGATCGACAAAAGTACGATGACGTGGAAATGGCATCAATGGGTACCGACGCTCACACCTTGGTTTGCCAAAATCCTCAATAGAATGCTCAGTCGGGTGCCCAATAGCCGCTATCAATCCGCCAACGAAGTCGCGCAAGCTTTGCGATCGGTATCGGACTTCATTGGCACATCAGGCACAGACCCAGATACACAGCCGACCGATCTCAGTCAAGTTCGCGAAGCATCCCGTCAACAACCCAGCTCCGAGCCGCCAACATCAACGAACTCGCGATCGTCAGTACCGCTGTCGCGCGGCAAACGGACGACTGGAGTTAAGTCCAATGCCAAGGTTAATAAGTCCTCGCACCAAAATCCCCTTCGTGGTATTCTCAATTCTCCGTGGGGAATTGCGCTAGGTTCGGCAGCAGCATTTATGGTCGTCATCGTGCCATTATTCTTTGCCATCAAATCGATGATGCCATCAAATACAGGCAATAAAACTTCTGATGTAATCGCCACTCCAACTGTTGTACCAGCGGTCTCGAACGCTCCTGTCAGTCAGACCCCAGAAGTCACAACTCCCACACCATCGCCTGTAGCGACAACCCCTGCAACAACAGCAGTGGCTGAAAACTTAGTAGTTGAAGTCGGTAAATCTAGCATCAAAGAAGGTCTGCTCGACCCAACCCGCCCGACCGTAATTAGTATCGGGAATTTGGTTGCTGGGCAAAAACTCAAAGCTAGCTTAATCGTCAACCCACCTGGGGCAACAATGAATATCATGGCCCCAAACCAGGCAAATGTGGATGTCTATGCCAAAAATAGCGTTAACTGGGAAGGGATGTTGCCGCTAGCTGGTGACTATCGGATCGAGATCGTCTCGTCGCCAGGAGTTACCCCAGCTAACTACAAATTGGAAGTTAGTATCACAACTGCTGTTGGTACTGCCGCGCCGACTCCGACTCCAGCAGCTACTCCACTCGGTACGCCAGCCGTCAGGTAATTTTGTGCTAATTACATAATTGAGATCTTCTACCCTCAGTGCAGGTTCCGCCACCAAGTAAAATCTAGAGATACCTGCCGATCGATTTAACCGTAAATTATGGATAACGAACTAGTCGAGCGCCAGATCTTTGATGACTCGATCGCGAACTTGGGACTCGATCGCATCAGCCGTCATATTCTGATTTGTGCCGACCAAACGAAACCGCTATGTTGCGATCGTGCTGCTAGTTTAGAATCGTGGGACTATCTCAAACGCCGCCTCAAAGAATTAGGTCTCGATCGGCCTAACGCAGATGAGGGCTGTATTTTTCGGACGAAGGCAAACTGTTTGCGTGTGTGTCATCACGGGCCGATTGTTGTTGTTTATCCTGACGGTGTTTGGTACCATTCTGCTACACCAGCAGTAATCGAACGGATTATTCAAGAGCATCTATTAGCCGATCGGATCGTCACAGAATACGCATTTTTAACACATCCATTAATTAAAGTAGATTGAGATCGATCGGTACTAACATTTCTGGCTAAAGTGTCTGCGAGATCGTCAAATCTTACCGCGATCCATGCCCGAGATTGCTCTATTTATCGCATCGAAGTAGCAGCGGCAATCCTTTAAATCGATCGCTGCGAGAACTTTTAATTTTATCTACTAGTCCGAGCTTATTTATAATTCGGCTACAATGATTACCACTCAAGTGCAATCTTAGAGTATTATCTAGAGACACCCACCCCTGAATACTTCCGGCCAAAGCCTTTCTGTCTAGGAGGATTCGACTGACAGCAGCTTCGTTACCTCAAAGACTAGGTGGCGGATTTCAAGGCTGTAAATATCTAGACCAAATCTGCCGAATATCTATATTTGGTCGAATCGATCGCTTAGCTACTAACATTAAAATGCTTTCTTTAGAACGATGTTGTTTGAGTGAGTTTAATAATAGGTAGTAGTTCGATTGCTGTCGTGGCGATTCGGGTTTCCCAAAGTAAAAACCGTGCTGCTCCGATTGGAGCGGTTGCGCTAACGAGATCGACGGCAAGCCGTTCGGATTAGGTGGTTAAATATAAATTCTCTGTTATTACAAACGATTAACTCTAGTCAGAAGATTATGAAAGCAGTTGGTGGAAAAGATCGCAAACGATTACTATTAATCGATGATGACCCCAATCTCATCTTGTTAGTCAAGGATTATCTAGAGTTTCGGGGCTATGAAGTGGTCACTGCCGACAATGGGAAAGAAGCGTTGCAACTGCTCTCTCAAGATCTCCCTGACATGATCGTTTGTGACATCATGATGCCAGAAATGGATGGTTATGGCTTGATCGAGAATGTCCGTCAAGATCCGCGTACCAGTTGGATTCCCGTGCTATTTCTCTCGGCGAAAGGTCAAAGCCAAGATCGGATCAAGGGTTTGAACTTGGGTGCTGACGTGTATATGGTCAAACCCTTCGAGCCAGAAGAACTCGTCGCTCAAGTCGAGTCCTCGCTCAAACAAACCAATCGGCTGTTATTACATAACGACGGCATCGGTGAAGATAACTCCCCGATTCAAGTTCCGGCATGTGTGGAACTGACACCCACCGAACTCAAAGTCGTGCAATTAGTTGCCAGAGGACTCGCAAATCGGGAAATCGCCCAACAGATGAATGTCAGCCAACGGACGATCGAAAGTCATGTATCGAACATGCTCGGCAAAACAGGTTTGAGTAATCGCACAGAATTAGCACGGTGGGCGATCGAAACCAGAATGGCGTAATAAGTTAATGTCAGTTTGGGATAAGAAGAGCCTAGAGACTGGAAGTCTCCGCTCATGATGCAAAGTCCGCCTACGCGGACTAAATTTCCGGCTCTTCATTACCTAGCCAGTAGGGTGGGCAATGCCCACCACCAGGGTTTGAGCTGATTTCTAGATCGCAAACTTTAGTTTTCATTTACCTCGATACATTTCAGTAACCACTGTCGCTAAACGTTTCATCGCGATCGCAATATCTTCATCGCTGGCGGTAAGACTGATACGGATGCATTGTTGTTTGTGTGCCCAGTCTTCGCGCAAACCAGGGAAAAATGAATTGCCAGGGACGACGATAATACCGACTTGCTTGAGGGCTTGATACAGTTCCCAATCGGTTCCGGGGAGATCTTGGAACCACATCCACGCAAAAATCGCGCCTTCGCCCCGGTGCAGGAACCAGGGCAGATCTTGGGGCATCGATTCATTCAATCCGGCTTCGAGGACGGTGAATTTGTGCTGGTAATATGGACGAATGACGCTAGTTGCCAAATCTGCTAACCGCCCACTGGCAATGGCTTTAGCCGCGATCGCTTGTCCGTAGCGGGAGGAGTGGATGCACATATTAGTTTGGAATGATTCCAACGCACCAATGTATTTTTCACTACCTAAAGCAATCCCGATTCTTTCTCCAGGCAATCCCGCCTTGGATAAGCTCATACAGTGCAGAATATTTTCACCAAATACCGGAGTCATCTCTGTAAAGTTGAGTGCTGGAAATGGTGGGGCATAAGCCGAATCGATCAACACTGGCGCATCGTAACTAGCTGCTAGAGCGGCGATCTTCTGGACTTCTTCATCTGTAAGCACATTACCTGTGGGATTGCAGGGACGCGAAAATAAGACGCAACCAGTATCTTCACAGATTTGTAACTGACTGAAATCTGGGCGATATTTAAAGCTATGATGGGCAGCATCGATATCTAACGTCGGCTTATAAGCAACTACCGAATCTGGTGCGATTGCCATCCCCCCATAACCCGTATAATCGGGACTCAACGGTAAGACTACCTGTTTCATGTTTCCGCTAGCCGTATGCCCACCAAAGGCATTGGTGGCATAGAAATATAGACTTTGGCTGCCAGGAGTGATTAAGACATTTCGCGCAGTCAAAGCCAGCTGATAACGCTGATTAAAATCGGTGACGATCGCATCGATTAAGGGTTGATAACCTTGACTCGACCCATATCTACAGACAACTTCGCCATAATCGGGACCAGCTAATAATTCATGTGTATAATCTCGCCACATTTGCTCGATCTCTGGCAAAATCACTGGATTACCCGCGCTCAGATTGATAAACTCTTGCCCTTTTCGAGCTGAGAGCGTCTCTTGAATATCCTTCATGATGGCGCGAACGCCGCTCAGATTGGACATTTGGGTGCCGATTTGCGATAGTGCGAGATTCATAATAACGAAGGGCGATCGATCCGAAGTTACAGACATTATAAACAACGACTCTACCAAGTTGTCTATAATTGAGTCTCGCTGAAGGTATCAATTTCAATCGAAAAACTAGATCTAATGTACGCCAAATGACTAAAACTCATTAATTAAGCGTCAGCGGAAATTAAAGTGTAGGTAATGGGTTAAATGACGATCGATCGCTAACAAATCAGGAGGTAAATAACTTGACTAGAGTTGGAATTGGGATTCGCACGGCAACCAAACGGACAGAACGTGCTAAAGGACAAATTCACGTCTATGATGGGGCGGGTAAAGGTAAATCCCAAGCTGCTTTGGGTGTGGTATTACGCACGATCGGGTTGGGTATCGAGTCGGGTGCAGATACTCGGATCTTGTTACTCCAGTTTTTGAAAGGAGCCGATCGGGAGTACGATGAGGATGCCGCGATCGCCGCGCTCAGAAGAAGTTTTCCCCATTTAATCGATCGAGTCCGAACGGGTAGGTCGGAATATTTCGGTAGAGATGAAGTCATCGAATTCGATCGAGCCGAAGCCAATCGGGCTTGGACGATTGCTAAAGGCGCGATTTTCTCGGATTTATATTCGGTCATCGTGCTCGATGAAATGAATCCTGCGTTGGACTTAGGCTTGCTCGATGTCGCTGAAGTCGTAAACATCCTACAAGCCAAACCCATTCACCTCGAAGTGATCGTGACTGGGAGAGACACCCCCACAGCTTTACTGGAGATTGCCGATTTACATTCAGAGATGAAGGCACATCATCACCCCGAAGCCGCAGCGCAAGGGATTAGGGGCATCGAAATTTATACAGGTGCAGGTAAAGGTAAATCTACTAGCGCACTCGGCAAAGCCTTACAAGCGATCGGGAAAGGCATCGGCGAAGACCGATCCCATCGAGTATTAATTATGCAATGGCTCAAAGGTGGTACTGGCTATACAGAAGATGCCGCGATCGATGCTCTGAAAAAAAGTTATCCACAATTAGTAGACCATCATCGGTGCGGTGGCGATGCGATCGTGTGGCGCGGCAAACAGCAGGAGATCGACTTTATTGAGGCCGAAAGAGGCTGGGAAATCGCCAGTAGTGCGATTGCCTCTGGACTCTATAAGACCATTATTCTCGACGAGTTAAACCCTACGGTCGATTTAGATCTGCTCCCCCAAGATCCGATCGTCCAATGCCTGCTCGATAAACCTGAAGATACTCAAGTAATTATTACGGGACGCTGTTTTAATACTCCCGCCTACTTCGATCTTGCTAGCGTCCATTCGGAAATGATCTGTCACAAACATTATGCCGATCGGGGTGTAGATCTCAGAAGAGGCGTGGATTTTTAGTTAATTGTTATTTGTTTTATCTCCCATGAACCGCACTAACCCCGAACTCTGGACGCAACTCCTCCAACAACTCCTCGATGGTCGATCGCTCAGTCGATCGCAATCAACCACACTCATGCAGGGCTGGCTCAACGGTGACATTCCGCCCGTCCTTTCTGGAGCGATTTTAGCGGCTTTAGAAGCCAAAAAAATTACCGTCCCCGAACTTGCAGGAATGGCGCAGGTATTGCAATCACCCGCGATCGAATATCCATTTCCAGTCATCGACACCTGCGGTACTGGTGGCGATGGCGCATCCACCTTTAATATCTCCACTGCAGTGGCATTTGTTGCGGCAGCAGCAGGGGTCAAAGTAGCAAAACATGGGAGTAGGTCTGCATCCAGTCGCGTCGGCTCCGCAGACGTATTAGAGGCGCTGGGAGTAAGGTTGACCGCTCCATCAGAATGTGTGACCGCTGCATTAGATAAAGTCGGCATCACTTTTTTATTCGCCCCTGGCTGGCACCCCGCCATGAAAGCCGTGGCTCCGCTGCGTCAGGAATTAAAAATTAGGACGGTATTCAACCTCATCGGCCCGCTCGTCAATCCCCTGCGCCCAACCGGACAAATTATCGGGGTATTTACATCACATTTGCTGGAAACGATCGCTGAAGCAGCAGGTCTTTTAGGTACTCAACAAGCGATCGTGCTACACGGACGCGAGGGGTTGGATGAGGCTGGTTTGGGCGATGCCACAGACTTGGCAATTTTAACTAATGGTGAAGTCAAACTTACTAGCATCGATCCTGTGGAATTGGGACTTACCCCCGCACCACTTTCGGCACTCAAAGGCGGAGATGTCGCCGAAAATGCGGCAATTCTCACCGCAATTTTGCAAGGTAAAGGGACTCCCGCCCAACGCGATGCAGTCGCACTCAATGCGGGCTTAGCGTTGCAAGTGGGTAATCTCGTACCCTTGGGAGCACATCAGCAAGGGGTAGAGCTGGCAAAAATAGTAATGAGTAGTGGCGCGGCTTGGGATAAGTTGACTGAATTAGTTAAGTTTTTGGATGTAGTGGACTAACATCTTGGCATTCCTGAATTCAGGGATGATTTATTTTAGGGGTAAACCCTAAATTCCCAGGGAATTTCATATTTCTCTTTTCTTTGAATCGATCGCTTATTTTAAGTACTCTTTACTAGCTTTTTGGATTTTAGATTAGATGATGTCAATTTACGTTTGAACGCGATAATCGCACCACCAGCAATGAGCGAACCCAAGATCGTTGTTGGTTCGGGGACAGATGTAGACACGGTATTAAATGCTAAATTACCGATGAGCTGATGTCCGGTGGTAGTCGGGTGAAACGGGTCCCAAAATAGATAAGAATTAGGATCGTTACAGATACCAGACGCGCTCAAGCATGAGTCGGTGACATTGGTAAATCCAAAATTGCTAGGATTGGTAGCAACCTGTTTAAATAATGAATTAACGTCTAATAAAGTCAAATTAACGCTAGGATTAAGTTTGCGTAAATTATCAATACCCACTGCTAGACCTTGATTATGGAATTGGGTCAAAGTATTCAAAGCTATCGCATTAGCAGGAACCTGATTAACAAGCGGAATGGCACCTAAATCCGGTAAATTGGAAACTAAAATGTTTTTAGCACCGCGTCGGGCCAGCGCAGAGATCTCCCCAGCCAAATTATCGAGGGGTATAGTTGGATCTGTACTTCCACCGCCTAGATAATCATTGGCTCCGCCCCAAATAATATAGAGGGCATTAGCATCGCTAATAGAACTACCTGCAAGCTGATTTTGAATTCCACCCAAAGCAGCAACGCCCGAGGTGGTATTTACCTTTCCCGTCGTGGCACCACCTGCCGCGAAATTAGTATTTTTATCGATTGCTAAACCTAGACTGGCGGCTAGATACTCCACCCAAATCGGGCCGTTAGAGAACTTGCCACCAGTAGCAGCACCATACGGTGGAGCAGGATCGCTTGTAGTCTTCGTTAGGTCATATGCTCGACCCAGATCGGACAAGCTATCGCCATAGACAACCAATTGACTGAATGTTGCCGCGATCGCGTTCATCGGGGCGAGAGTAGCTGCTAAAATCAATCCACAAACGATCGAAAATCTTTTCATGTGGTTTATTTTGGTTCCGATCGAACCAAATAAGAATTAGATCGAATACAAAAGAAATACCTTCTTTATATATTAATAGTACCCTCACCCATGTGATGTAGTAACAAGCACGATCGCTAAAACTGCTTGTTAAATTTAATACAGCAGTCGATCGATAAGGTCGAGAATTCAAGCATGAGAACATCAGTGGAGCATTTACCATAAATTATCCTAAGTGGGGAAGCACCCGATTCTCCTCTCAAAGAGGCTGCGCCAACGATTTACTGAAGTTCCAGTTTACAAATATGTGGCGTGAGGAATCGAGTAAAACAATCGATTCCACAAGGCATAGCGTCTCAGCAAGCATTGAAAATAACTATCGATTTCGACTTTATTCGCATTGCGGATTGGAGGTAATTGCGTGAAGACAAGCATTTAAAACTAGATCTTTGACGTTATCCAATCCATGAGTTCTGATATATAAAAAGGCGCGACTCAACCCTTTGGCGATCGCATCGGCAAATTCAGCTCTAGATAAATCCCAATCTCGATCGTCGATTTTCAATGTACTCATATGTTAAAATTAGCCCTTCTCAAGTTTCGTTGATAAATTATAGTTGTTGAGGGTCGATCGGATGAGTGGCTTAAAAGGTCGGGATTTACTGAGCATGACAGATCTCAGTACTGAGGAGACGCTCGCGCTATTACAACTTGCTGCCGACCTCAAGCAGGGCAAGATTAAGCCAGTTTGTCAGCAGACTTTGGGATTACTTTTTTATAAGGCTTCGACGCGCACTCGGGTAAGTTTTTTTGCGGCGATGACGCAGTTAGGCGGACAGGTGATCGATTTGAATATCGGTGCGATGCAAATCGGTCGGGGCGAACCATTGGCTGACACGGCGCGGGTATTAGATCGGTATCTAGATGTCTTGGCAATTCGTACTTTCGACCACGCTGACGTACATACTTATGCCAAGTATGCGCGGATGCCGATTATTAATGCCTTGACAGACTTCGAGCATCCGTGTCAAGTATTAGCAGATTTGCAGACGATTCAGGAAAATTTCGGACAGTTGGCAGGATTGAAGCTTGCCTATCTGGGCGATGGCAATAATATGGCACACTCGCTGATGCTGGGTTGTGCGATCGTGGGGATGGATATCGCGATCGCCTGTCCTGCTAATTTTATGCCAGATCCACAGGTAGTTACTCAAGCAAAATCGATCGCGGCAATTAAAGGTACACAAATAATCGTCACCCAATCTGCCGAGGAAGCTGTCAGTGGGGCGAATATAGTATATACCGATGTCTGGGCGAGTATGGGACAAGAATCAGAATCGGATACGCGCATTCCGGTGTTCCAACCCTATCAAGTCAATGCCCAGTTACTAACCATCGCCGATTCTAGCTCGATCGTGTTGCACTGTCTACCAGCTCATCGGGGTGAAGAGATTACTGATGATGTCTTAGAAGGTACTCGATCGCGTGTCTGGGATCAAGCTGAAAACCGGATGCACGCTCAGAAAGCTCTATTGGCAAGCGTTCTAGGTGCTGTTTGATGCTGTTAGATTTTTGCTAACACTCCACTATCTAGATGAATAATTTGCTCTAGCAATCTCGATCGAGTCTAGAATACAAGGGATAGGTAGACTTTATCTTCTCAACACTCGACCGCCGCAGCCGGCGCACAAGCTTCGCAATGCCAACCGCCACCACCTCCACTCTTACCCATCGTCCGCAACTGCTCGCGCCAGCCGGAAATTGGGAATGTGCCAAAGCCGCGATCGAAAATGGTGCAGACGCGATCTATTTTGGGTTGGAGCGGTTTAATGCCAGAATGCGGGCGGATAACTTTACCGAAGGCGATTTACCCGAATTGATGTCGTGGTTGCATCAGCGTGGTGTCAAGGGCTATGTCACGCTGAACACGCTGATTTTTACTCAAGAGTTACCCGCCGTCGAGCAGTATCTTCGCAGCATTATTTTAGCGGGTGTCGATGCCGCGATCGTTCAAGATGCGGGAATTTGTCGGTTAATTCGGCATTTATCGCCAGATTTTCCGATTCATGCGTCTACCCAGATGACCGTGACGAGTGCGGCTGGGGTAGAATTTGCCCATGAATTGGGCTGCAATTTAGTTGTCTTGGCGCGAGAATGTTCGCTGACAGAAATCGAGAAGATTCAGTCACAATTAGGCGATCGCAAGATCTCAATTCCCTTAGAAGTATTCGTGCATGGTGCCTTGTGCGTTGCCTATTCTGGGCAATGTTTGACGAGCGAATCATTAGGCGGTCGATCGGCAAATCGGGGTGAATGTGCCCAAGCTTGTCGGATGCCTTACGATCTGATTGTCGATAATGAATTATATAATTTAGGCGATCGGAAATACCTACTCAGTCCTCAAGATTTAGCTGGAATTTCGGTATTACCAGAAATAGTTAAAACTGGTGTGAGCTGTCTGAAGATTGAAGGACGACTCAAAACACCTGAATATGTGGCGAGCGTGACGCGAGTTTATCGATCTGCTTTAGATAAGATTTGTGCAGATTTAGCACTGGAACCAGATCGAGATCGCGATACATACAATCTGGAAATGGCATTCTCTCGGGGCTTATATACTGGCTGGTTTGAAGGCATCGACAATCAAGCTTTAGTACATGCCAGATTTGGAAAAAAACGGGGTGTATATTTAGGCGAAGTAACCAGAGTTTATCCCGATCGCGAGGCAATTACGATCGATCCGATTGCCGATATTAAAGCTGGTGATGGGATCGTCTTCGACTGCGGACACCCAGAAGTCAGGGAAGAGGGCGGACGGGTATATGAGGTATTTAAAGGTAATGGTAATAATGCTGAAACTATGCTCTCCTTCGGGCGCGGCGCTGTGAATTTTCGGCAGGTTTCGATCGGTGATAAAATCTGGAAAACCAGCGATCCAGAATTAGATAAAAAAGTCCGTCAGACTTATGCAGGCGATGTCCCACAATTTCAACGTCCGATCGATTTAGAAATACATGGAGCAGTCAACCAGCCACTGATTGCGATCGCCCGCGATGAGCTGGGGCATGTGGTCCAAGTAGAATCGGAGCTATTATTAGTTTCCGCCCAAAATCAACCATTAACTACCGACAAACTCAAATCCCAATTAGGACGATTGGGAAATACGCCGTTTTGTTTGGGGAATTTGACAAATAATTTAGTTGGTGAGCCGATCTTACCTGTCAGCGCACTCAACCAACTGCGACGGGAATTAGTTAATAAATTAACAAAGGTGCGCAGCCAACCCAAACAGTGGCAATTATCGCCAACTAGTCAATTAAAAGATCTCTTGCCTGAAGTTGGAAATATCTCGATCCAGCCACCGCAATTAATTATTTTAGTGCGTAAATTAGACCAAATTCCCGCTGCGATCGCATCCGGTGCGGTGCTGATTTATTGCGAACTCGAAGATCCGCGTAAATATCGCGAAGCAGTCCAATTAGTTCGCGCCGCCAAACAGACAAAAATCAATCCGCCGCAGATATTTGTGGCACCACCACGAATTACTAAATCTGGTGAAAATTGGATTTTAGAACAAGTGCGATCGAGTGATGCTGATGGTTATTTAATCAGAAATTACGACCAGTTAGAGTTTTTTAAAAGCGAACGGTGTGTCGGAGATTTTGCCCTAAATGTGGCGAATTCACTAGCTGCTGAGTATTTCTATCAAAACTATACTTTAGAGCGGCTGACGGCTTCCTACGACCTAAATATCGACCAATTAACCGCCTTGATCCGTAGTTGTCCCCGCGACTGGTTTGAAGTGACGATCCACCAACACATGCCGATGTTTCATATGGAGCATTGCGTTTTCTGTGCGTTCTTATCTGAAGGAACCGATTATACCAATTGCGGTCGTCCCTGCGAAGAACATCAGGTGAAATTACGCGATCGAGTTGGTACCGAACATATCCTCCAAGCTGATGCTGGCTGTCGAAATACGGTATTTAACGGCACCGCTCAAACTGGAGCTGAATATATTCACCGCCTGATTGCATTAGGTGTCTATAATTTTCGGACTCGAATTTGTCGAATGAATCACCAGCACAAATAAGTCAAACAATCGGTTATTATCAACAATTAATCGGCGGTCAAATTAGTGGTACCGAACTGTGGAAAGATCTGAATCTGATCGATCGATTAGGTGTCACTCGTGGTTCTTTAGGTGTTTAAAAATACGGGTTTATAGGGAAAGTTTCTGCTTTTGATTTCAATAGCTCGAGCGATATCAAGCATAAAACCACGAATCTCACTAGTAAACATAAAAGATGTTTAGTCTCATGATACTAGTTAACGTGAGTTCGGTTTAAGGATTTTCGCTTAATGGCTCCTAGCTTTGTTTATGCACCGCCCTCAAATGAATTTGGGGCTAATAGTGAAAGTCCATTGAAATGGACTGATTAAAAACATGCAGTTATCTTCAGAGAACTTTTGTTATTAGCCCGAACTTCTAGTCCAGGGCGGTGTTGGAACGCAGCAAATCGAGTTTCCTTATCCCGAACTCACGTTAGTTAATTACAACTGTTGTATGATTTTTACATAGAAATGATAAACGATGACACAATTCATGCTAATTATTAGCGATCCATCTAAAATTATTTTAGAAGATTTAAATATTGATAGTATTTCTATAAATGACTCAAGCAGCTTTTTGAAAAATATAGCAAATCAATTATTTACTCAGGAGCAACTAGATTTATGTTGGTATCCTGCGAGCGAGAGATATAGGGAACCTGTCCACGATCTATTCAACGAAGCTTATAACTTTGTTGCTGAAGGGCAAGATTTTACTGAAACAGTTTTTGGTAAACTTATACTGAGAGTATTACCAACATGCCAAGAAGTTGCAATCTGGTATTCTGATAATTTTCAAGATTTACCTTCTTCAAACGACGAAAAAGAGTTTGTTAAGCTAATTAGTTATGAAATGCAAAAAGGCTTAGGAGAGACATACTTGAGGTTTAAGCAGTAATTTCCTTTCTATATTTAGGTATTACTATTTTCTCGAACGGTTATTGGTGAGTCAGGGCGGGTTTTAGCTCAAGGTTACGAGTAAAACCAAAATCAACTTCATCAACCCGCCCCCACAGATCCCAAGTAGGCAATTATTCCATTTGAGCGATGATGACAGTAATATTATCGCTACCGCCGTGCTGCTTGGCTGCATCGATTAGGGATTGCGCCGATTCTTCGATCGTACCTGTGTGCAGATGGCTGGCGATTTCATCATGGGGGACTTCTTCAGTCAAGCCATCGCTGCACAATAACACCCGATCGCCAGAGACGACATCTTGAGTTTGAATGTTGATCTGACGCAAATCGCGACGACCCAAACAATGCGAGAGTACGTGACGAAGGGGATGAATTTTGGCTTCCTCAGCATTGAGCTGCCCCAATTTCATCGCTCTAGCCACCCAAGTATCATCTTCGGTAATTGCATCTAATTTATCGCCTCTGAGCCGATACAGTCGCGAGTCACCGACATGAGCAGACCAGACCAAATCATCGCGGAACAAGATCATCACGATTGTCGTGCCCATATCGCCGCGTTGGGCGTTCTTTTCTTGATCGGCCACAATTGCATCGTTAGCCGCAATTAGCGATTGTACCAGCAGATTTTTGGTGTCGGGTTCGGTTTCCCAATGTTGGCTCAGATATGTGTGTGTCGTTTCGATCGCGATCCGACTGGCTTCTTCCCCACCAGCATGACCGCCCATACCATCGGCGACAATAAAAAATCGTCCTTCAGGATCGATATGATATGCATCTTGGTTGGCACTACGTACCATACCTTTATCTGAGAGACCTGCGAACAGAGATTTCATAGTCTAATGCCTGTACCGATTAACAATCCGAAGTTTTAAAACAGACAAATGGAGAGAAGGCGAGTTTGGATCCAGAGATCGCAGCAGAATTGTTGGCAATCCCGATTATCTGGAGAACTTCAGTCAAAGGTTGCCACTATTATATAGTACCCAAATTGGCACTAATCGATCGTAACCTATGGCATCCGATCTTGGCGATCTAGTTTTCGCATTTGGCGAAACCAGATTACAAATGTAATGAGATCTACAGCACCAACAATTGCTGCGGCGATCGCATACTGATTGACAAATAGCATCGTAGCAGACAATGTGAATGCTGCCACTAAGATTGCATAATTAGTGTTTTGTTGCATCGCCCCGAGTCGGCGCAAATAGCGATCGCTTTCACTCGATCGCACGCGTACACGCAGATCGCCCCGCTCTAATTTATCGATCGTGTCTTCGATCCGCCGAGGCAGTCCCAGTGCAGAAGTGCCGACTTGAGCGGCTTGTCTGCCGATTTCAGCCAAGAAAGTATTGGAATCGGGGTTGCTATTACCGTTACTATTCATAATTTGGAAAGCGAAGGGTTGGGCTGCGGTCATGAAGTTGAAATCGGGATCGAGTCCTTTGCCGACACCTTCGATCGTGGAAAATGCGCGCATCACAAAGGTAAACGTCGCCGGAAACCTAAACGGTTGCCCGTAAGCAATATCGTAGAGATCGTCGGTAATCTGCGCGATCGATTGACCTTCGATCGGTTGATCCAAGAAGTTATCTAAGAGGTACTGGATCGAGCGCCGAATCGGGTCGGTATCGGCATCGGCGGCAATCGCACCCAAACTGACTAAACCTTTGACGACCCGATCGGCATTGCGTCCGGCGATTGCCAGGAGCGTATCCATCAGTTTTTCTTTGGTACCAGGCGCAATTCGCCCCATCATCCCAAAATCATAGAAGATTAAGGCTCCAGTTTTTGGCTCGACAGCTACATTTCCGGGATGCGGATCGGCATGAAAAAAGCCATCGGTGAGCAGTTGTTGGAGATACGCCGTAGCACTCTGACGGGCGATCGCTTGCCGATCGAGTCCTGCAACTTCCAACTCTTGATAATCGCTGATTTTAATCCCTGGCAGATATTCTAATGTTAACGTCCGAACTGAAGAATATCGCCAGTAGACGCGGGGCACTCGCACCCAATCTTGCGCTCGGAAGTTGCGGCGGAAGGTATCGGCATTTTGGCCTTCACTGATGTAGTCGGTTTCCTCCCACAGGATTTTACAACACTCGTCATAAATCCCCAGCCAATCGCGGCCACCACCGCCCCATTTGGGATGATTCTGAAAGTATTTAGCAATTCCGCGCAGGATTTCGAGATCGATCGTAAATAACTTTTGCAGCCCCGGACGTTGAACTTTGACAACAACTTCCTCGCCTGTATGCAATTTTGCCAGGTGTACCTGTCCCAGGCTCGCCGCAGCTAGCGGAATCGGCTCGAATCGATCGAATAACTCGGCAATTGGCTTACCTAAATCCCGATCGATAATTTCTTCAACCCGAGTGTAACTAAAAGCGGGTACGCGATCTTGTAACTTTGAGAGTTCTTCCACATATTCCACTGGGAATAAGTCGGCCCGGGTGGAAAATAGCTGCCCTAACTTGATAAAAGTGGGGCCTAATTCTAAAAATGTATCCCGAATCCAAATTGCTTGTCTGCGCCGCCTAGCTGCCTGTTTTGCCTCAGTGTAGCCACCAATATAACTCCACTTCTGACCGTCGATCCAAGAACCATTCAGGAAAGTCAGAAAAAACGACCAAATATCGATCGTTCGCCGTCGCTTGGAGTAATTAGTTCGATTCCACCGATAGGTACGATTGTCACTACTAAACTGAGGATCTGTTGTAGTTTTGGACATGGAAATAACAGACGACTCTAGTACGGTAGTCTCGGGTGGTAATAACATTCGATCGCCTTGAATCGGCGGCACTCCAGCTTCGGAAATAGCAGTCATTCAATTTTGGATTTTGGATTTTACGGATGCGCGCTCGTCGTTATTGGAGGGAACCTCTAAGGGTTCCCCGATGTAGGTTTAGCGCACCAAGCAGGATTTTGGATTGTCTGTTCCGCGAACGGACGGCAGATCTAAAGAGGGAAAACTTTACATTGATTCCCTTTAAAGGGGATGACTGAAACCTGTTTTCTTCAGTTAATTCAAGCTTGTGAAGTCACTCGCCACGGTTCGCTATTCTCTATTTCCTATTCCCTATCCCCGATCCTTTACACTCGATACTTTTGAATCTCAGCTCTGAGTCTGGCAATTTCTGCTCTAAGCTCATCGATCGTTTCTTGGATATCGATCGATTGCCCTTGAGCGTTAACTGTAGTAGTTTGCCCACTAGCGTTGTTGGTTTCTCGGGCGGCACGTTCTAGCACTTCTTGGGTAAACTGCCAGAGTTTTTCGCCCTGTTCGGCATCAAGCTTGCCGAGTTCGCTCAAGGTATATGTCAATGTCTCACCCAGCTTGTCATTGATAGATTGTGCTAAAGCACGACCGACAAAAAAACTATTCAGTACGGGGTTTGTCATAACTGGCTGCAATTGATGAGGCTTCCGTAAAGAATTATAACGCGATGAGGGTTGCTGTTGGGGAATGAGTGTGGGAGCAAGGGGAGTAGAAATATTTATGATTTAGCTCTCGATCTTCCCCGATTACCCTTTGGCTCCAAAAACTGGCGTTAGTGCATGTGGTACGACCACGTATTTACTTAGGGCTTGACGAGTAGCTGCGACACTACAAGCAAGGGCGATCCGTTCTTGTTGCAGAATGCCAACGACACAATGTTCCTTGAGCGAGGCACCCGAACAGGCAGCCGTATCGCATAAGCTTACGCCAATACCAGCGCGGCGTTCGAGTACGGGTAATTGATGCAAACCTCTGGCCGTCATCCGATCGAGTGCTTCGCTAATCGGCTCGTCACTCTCGGCATAAAACAGATATTTGGTACAGATACTACCGACGCTACTAGCTAGCAATCGATCTGGTTCTGGGGAAGCTTCTGCTTGGGCGATCGCCCGGCTGAGATCGTGTAGCGTAACGATCCCCAATAACTCATCCCGAGTGTCGATGACTAGAGCGCTATGACAATTATTTTGGGTTAATTTCAATCCAGCCGCCAGAATATCTACATCCGATCCCAACTGGAGGTAGTTAGTATCCATCGCATCCCGCACGCACAAATTTTGGAGGATCGCCCGATCTCGATCGGGTTGAACGCTCAGTGCTAATTTATCTAACTTATCTGGCGTTTTAGCTTTGGGATTCATGCGTTCGATCGCCCAAATACTCAAACCCACACAGGCCATTACAGGCAGGACGATCCGATAGTCGCGGGTCAGCTCGAACATGAGTAAAATCGCCGTCAAGGGCGCTCTGGCACTACTGGCGAGTACCGCAGCCATTCCCACCATTGCATAGGCTGGCGGAGCCGCAATCTGGCTGCTAAGAGCCGGAAATAACAAGACTAGGGATTTGCCATAAATCGCCCCCATCGTCGCGCCCAGAAACATCGAAGGAGCAAATAAACCGCCGACTAAGCCACTGCCCAAACTTACTGATGTCATCAGCAGCTTAATCGCCAAAATCGAGGCTAGTAAAGGCAGCGAAAATTGGACATCCTGCAACATCGCCTCGATCGTCTCATAACCGATGCCTGTCACCTGTGGAAACTTCAATGCCACGAGACCGACGATCGCACCACCGACTACTGGAGTCAAGCAGCGGGGAATTTTGCCCAACCAGGATAAATAACTAACGCGACCCTGAAAAGCTTCCCGTGCTACGTCGAGCGTTTGAGTATATGCATAAGACACTAGACTTGCCAACCCACCTAGCAAAAGATAGAGCGGTAGCTCGAATAAACTACGCACCTCATAAACAGGTAGGGCGAAAGCTGGCTTTCCACCCAAGCCAATTTGAGCGACTAGGGAGGCAACTACCGCAGCCAGCACCACTACACTCACGGCTGAAGTAGCAAAAGTCGTACCTAATACTAATTCCAACGCAAAAAATACGCCAGCGATCGGGGCATTAAATCCAGCCGCAATCCCCGCCGCTGCACCCGCTCCAAGCAATAATCGCTGCCGTTCTTGCGAGGCATTTAACATCTGACCCAAAAACATCCCTAGATTCGCGCCGATTTCCACGCTCGGCCCCTCTGGCCCCAGCGATGCGCCCGTTCCCAGCGATACCGCTGCTGCGACCATTTTTACCAACCCCCGCCAGGGGGTGATTTTCTGACCTTCCTGAGTAGCCGCGATCATCGAATTCATATTCGGGCCAAAATCCCGCCAATACCACCGCATGATCCCCACGACGATCCCACCGATCGGCGGTATCAATGCGTATAGCCAAGCTCCTTGGATGTGAAACAATGCCTTGACATCATCGACAATTAGTGCATGAGTCGAACTATGAAATAGGTCGATGAGGTAGTGAAATAAAATCACGCCTAACCCTGCCGCTCCACCAATGAGCACGGATAGTAGCATCACTACCAGCCCAGGTGAGGGATCGAGACGATTGAGCTTACTAGTCAGGCGCGAAATAATTGGTGTCATGGGGGACACTGCAGATGGCGGAATTGCGGTCATGGATAACGCCAGAACTATGAGAAGGTGATTAAATTTTGTTAATTTAATTGTAATATCTATTTGGCTAGATTGGGGATCGGAATAATGGCTAGTGGCTAGCTACTAACCTCTTCCCCGATCGATCGTCCCTTCCATCGCTGTTTGTAACTCTTGCGTGAGATCGATGACGGCTTGCTTGGCTTGTTGGCGACCGCTGATATAACGATCCCAATAATCAGAAATCGGAATGGGATTGCAAATCGTAATTTGAACGCGACGTTTGCCGAGGATCGGATGTTGGGCGGGATTTTCGCCTTTAATTTGAGCGACGAGATCCCATAGTAATAACGTAATTTCGGCAAACCGATCGATCGATGGTTTGTCTTTGACGTAGGAACCCGTTACTGCGACAAAGCTTTCGACGATCCGCATGTGCCACATCCGCAGATCGGCTTCTGTCGCAATCCGATCGGCTAATTTATGACTGACTGTAGATAAACTCTGCGGGGGTTTGAGTTCTTCCCGATAGATCCAGTCCCAACCCGCTTGTTCGATCCGCCGACAACGATCGGTCTTTGAGCCTTTGGCGGTGACGTTGAAATAACTTTCCGATACTTGGAGCGCAAAATCTAAAATATGTTGCAATCTTTGAGAAATTTCCGTCCGTGAAATCGCTCTTTCTAACAGTGGACGTTCGGGAATTTGATAGTGGTAAAACTGAGCGTAAAAATTCTCCATTTGATAGAGGAGATTTTGACTGAGCTTATAAAACCTGTCGTAGAGCATTTTCCGCATCGGTCGCCCATCTTTTTGCTGGATCGCTACGAGCGAATCGTGTCGATCTATTACCATGCCACATTCGAGTTCCAATTGATGGATCAGTCGTTCCAGATTAGCCCATGGTTCGTCGACATAATAATACTGGATGCCGATCGAGACAATAAACACATCCTCTTTTCTACCCGCCTTGACTAAATCCTCCATCGCCCAAAAGCAGAGCTGAGCCGCACCGGATTCCAGTGGGCTGACAAGTTCGCTATGTCCGTTAGTCGCGCCTTCAGGTGCCAATGCCAGCGGCATCAGACCATTAACCAGTAAGTCTCTTGCTGTCTTCAAGCCCAACCTGTCGGCACGACCGCGATGAATGGGGATGCCACCCAATCTCGGCAACAACCAACCGACAAATTCCCCCGCCCACAGCGGAATCCCGCGATCGTAGAGGAAGTGGGCAAATACAGGCGAGCTAAGCTGAATCCGATGCTTCCGCGCCGCCGCAGGCAAAATTTTGGTTAATAAGTATCCCAGGCAAAATGGGTCGAGGCTACTGGGATGACGAAAAGCCAATACCAGCCGTAGCTTGCCCATCTGAGACTGCTTATACATTTCCACCAATCGATCGATATCGACAGCATCGATCCGACTGATTTGCAGTTTGTGTTTCAACCAATAAGGGAGTACCCAAGTTAATAGTCTCAGTACCCAAACATTAAATTTAGGTGGTAAAAAGGCTAATGGTGCTCTAGCTTTGGTAATTTGGGACATTGTAAAAATACGCTCCAACCACGTAGAGCCTATCCTAAATAGGAAAATTAGTCACCGTGTAAATGACTGATTTCTCTGGAGAAGGTGGGGACTGGTGGGAAGACAGGAAAAATATCTAACTCTTCCTTACCTCTCCCGTAGCGGAATCACCTTCGCCACCGTAGACTCACGAGCGACGCGGATCGACAGTGCTGATAGGATCAGTGAAGCCACGATCGAACTCCCCCCATAACTGAACATCGGCAATGGTAACCCCGTAGTCGGCAGCGTTCCGGAAGCAACACCGATGTTAAACAGCGACTGCAGGACGATAAAAGTTGTCGAACCGAGTGCCACCAAGCGATGTACCGGATGATTGCTCCGTAAAGCAATCAGCAAGCCTAATGTGGCATAGCTCATCACCATCAGCAACAGCAAAATTCCACCTACTAGCCCAAATTCTTCCGCAAATACCGAGAAAATAAAATCCGTATCCTGAATTGGTAAATAGTCCAATTTCTGCTGCGATAAGCCAAACCCTTTGCCTAATAAACCGCCAGAACCGATCGCGATCGAACTTTGAACCAGTTGAAAGCCATCGCCGCGCGGATTTGCCCAAGGATTGAGGAACGAGAGCATTCGCGCCATCTGATAAGGATTGATAATCATGCTCGCCCATGCCACCAACACCCCACCAATTGCCGTTCCAGCTAGATATCGTAGTGGTAATCCCGCACCAAAAGCGATCGACCACAACCCGATCGCGCACAATGATGTGGTACTGAGATTGGGTTGTTTCAAAATAGCCAACAACACGAGGACGAATACACCCAGCCAGGTTACTTTTACCTTGACAGGATATTTGTCCCAACGTCCAAAAATTTTTGCACCTTGCAATACTAGAAAGGGCTTAATTAGCTCCGATGGCTGCAATTGAATCGGCCCGAGGGCAATCCAGCGCGTCGCCCCCATTGTATTTTTTCCAATACCAGTAAAGACAGTTAGTAGTAGTAATATTAAGATTCCCAATAATAGCCAAGAAGCTGCTTTGAGTGGCTTCTGGAGTGGCAGATGAACGATAATATTAAAGATGACTAAACTAACAGAAATCGCCATGAGTTGGCGTAAAAAATAGTATAAGCCATCATTCTTTTCCACTTCGCCATGATAATAAGAAGCAGAAAATAGCACGAATAGCCCGATCGCTAACCAGAGGAAAGTCAACCATCGCATCAATCGGGCTGTTAACGACCAATCTTTGACAGTAGGATCGAAAAATGGGATTAAAAGGCGAATGTTCACGATAGGGAATGGGGATTAGTGACTAATGAATATCGATCGACTGTTGGTACCAAAAAACTTATGCCCGTTCGCTCCAACCTCTGACTGTTATATCGCTTTTAAATTCCCCTCCAAAGAGGGGTGCTCGGAGGGCGGGGTGGGTTCCAGATTCGATCGAGTAGTTGCTATCCTTTCCGCTTTAACATCTCCCACGCTAATTTTGCCGCACCAGCGATCCCTGCTTGATTACCTAGTTCTGCGGCGATGATTTTAAAATCCGGACGGGAGACCGCCATCACTCGACTGGCGATCTCTCGCTCGGCTGCAGGCAGAAAATATTTGGCACTGGCACTAATTCCGCCGCCGATAATCGCGACTTCCGGTGTCAGGATATACATGATACTCGTCAACCCGATGCCTAAGTTACGACCGTAACTTTCCCAAAATCTTAGCGCATCAGGGTCGCCTGTTGCGGCTAATTCTCCGAGCGTGTGCGGTTCTTTGCCAGCGATCCGGCGAATTGCTTGGCCAGAGAGAAACTGTTCGAGCGAGCCACGATTGCCACTGTTGCAGGGATGGCCATCGGCAGCTAACACGATCAAGCCTAGCTCCCCCGCACTTCCTGCATGTCCAGTAAATAACTCTCCATTCAGAAAGACCGCACCCCCAACCCCCGTACCCAACGTTAATAAGACAAAATCCTGGTAATGTCGCCCTGCACCCAACCACCGTTCGCCCAATCCCGCGCAATTGCCATCATTTCCCACGATCGTGGGGATGCCAGTCCGCGATTGCAGCAGGGTAGCCACCGGGATATCGATCCACCCCTCTAAATTAATGGCAATTTTCGCCACCCGTCCCCCGACATCGGCTGGCCCAGGTGTACCCACCCCAATCGCCGCAATCTCAGCGCGTTCTGGCGCTAATTTCTCGATCGCATACACGATCGTATCGATGACCGCCTCGGGATGTGCTGGTTGTGGGGTGGGAACACTCAGCGACTGGGTGCAAGTCCCATCTGGCGTAAACCGACCCAATTTTATCGCCGTACCACCCAGATCGATCCCGATTACTTCTGTCATGTCTAACTTATTCTGAGATGTTGCAAAAATCCTACCGACTCTATCCCCTATTCCCGTTATCGTTGTCGATCGCGCGGATTGATTAACTCACTCATCCCTTCGCCCAATAGCGACAACCCTGTAACCATCAACGTCAACGCCAAGCCAGGAAACAAAGTCGTCCACCAAATCCCGGTCGAAAGTGCAGGTAAAGCTTGTTTGAGATCGTGCCCCCATTCCGCCACCTCATCCGGTAAACCCAAACCGAGAAAACCCAAACCACCCAAAACTAAAATCGCATCGGCTGCATTGAGTGTAAAGAGTACGGGTACGCTTTGCACCACATTTGCAAACAGATATTTTCTCAACACATGAGCAGTCGATGCACCTAGAGCCTGTGCCGCTTCGACAAACATTTGGGTCTTGAGACTCGCAGTTTGATTGCGGACCACTCGAAAATACTGCGGAATATAGGAAATACTCAACGCGATCGCGGCATTAAACACCCCCTTACCAACGATAAACGCCAACGTCACCGATAATAATAATCCCGGCAAGGTGTAAATCGTATCCATTAAGAATAATAAAACCCGATCGAGATTGCCACCCAAATAGCCGCTCACCATCCCTAACGGCACCCCAATCAGCAAACTCATCAAAGTTGCCAAAATTACCACTTGAAGCGCCGCCTGGGTACCAAATAGCGTCCGCGCAAACACATCATATCCCTCCCGACTGGTGCCAAACCAATGCTGCAACGAGGGTGCCTGATTGATTGGATTGTATGGCGGTGTCGCGCTACCCAATAAGTCTTGTGGATCTTGGAGTAAACCAATCGCTTGTAATAGCGGTGCAAATAGTGCGATCGCGACAAAACTAGCCGTAATTATTATGCCCAATACTAATAGTTGGGTAGAGAGCAGCTTACGGCGCTCGTGTAGCAGTAGCTTGACCGATCCGAAGGAAATTTTGCTCGCAGCCATAGAAAAGTTTGCAACGATCGACAAATAGTTCGCTTAGTATAAGTCGATCTGTCATCCAAATTTCATGTCAGCAATTTAATTTCTCGCTCGACTTCGCTCAGTTGCCGATCGATCTCGCCCAACTGTGCTTCGAGGTTCGTGCGATCGGCACCACTCAAGGTACAGTCAAATTGTCGGGTGGTGGCTTGGTATAAGTCAGTGAGATTGTTGCGGTGAGTTTGCAAGCTGTCGAGTTGCAGCTCTCTATCCGATCGATTGAGATGTAAATTACTCATTACTTGAATTTAGCTAAAAAAGCGAATGATAAACGGATAATGAAACAACTTACCCTTCACCGCCTGAATACTTGCAGCGATCGCATTCGTTAATACTAATAAAGTTATAACTATGTGGACAAAAATTCCAAACATTGTAACTAATCCAAGCAATGCCTCTAGATTGGTTCGCAAAACATCGCCATAAGTACAGTTAACATAAATGATGCTGTCGAGTACAACCAAGTACAAGGTAACTGACAAAAGACAGTTCACAACCTCTCTGCCAGATTCTTCGATAAATGGGTGACGACGGCGATTTTGCCTCCAGATTGTTACCGCTAAAATAATCGATAAAAGGCAACCTAATACTGGCGAAAAAAACAGGAAGCCGAAAAATATATTTAAATTCTGCTCGACCTTAGCAGATTGTGGGAGTATTTTAGGGAATATGGCTAGGATTCCAATTATTAGCGGTTCCCCACTTAAAATTGCCAGATGGCACCACATCGCACAGTAGCAAATTTTTCGATCGAGAGGTGAATTACTCATTGAGTGACTTTATCTGAGCAAACTAACAGTGATGTCTGGATATCGATGCATGATTCTGGTGGAAGTTTGTCTAATAGCTTCATTTGCTTTACCCAAAGTCAATAATCGGTCGGCTCGTAGCCGATCGCGCGCCACTGAGTAGTTGATAAAAATCGATCGGTCTAACAGGAACACTACCTCACAAAGTTGCGTCGGATGACATAGAGCAAGGATGACTTAAAGATTTAACCCCGACAATCCCCCCAATCGACCCACCCGCCATCATGACACACTGGCGAGATAGCTACACTGCTGCGGCAAAACCTGTAGAGTGCCAACTGTCAAACTACAAAGTAGGCAATCCGATCGCAAATGGGCATAGGTACAGTCGCAAATTACCGAACTTTAGATAAACAGCAAATTCCATAAATCGGTTATTTAAAATACAAATTATAAATCATTTAAGCGCGATCTGATTTCGGTCGTGCCTGCTCTGGTGTCTACATAAAAATGAAATGAGTAGCAGCTAATTTTCGAGCTATTTAGTAAGATTTTTGGATATTTTTAGACGATCGAGCGATACTCATTCACACTCATCATCTATGGCTCCGTAGGCGAAGCAACCCTCTTGAAATCTTCGATCGTTACTTTAGTCACGGTTGAATGAAAATTAAATCGTGACCTTAGCAGGAAGCTTATCTTAAATAACAATCATAGAATAGATAAATATCGATCGCGCAGCAATTTTTTTAGAGTTGGGTCGTCGAATATTTACTAGACTCATCAGAGCCGAATTCAGATATGTTGAAATTAACATCAGTTATTATGGGGCTGCTTGCTGCGGCAAGCCTCGCCCAGCCATCACTAGCAGCCACTAATGCTAGTAGTCTCGCCAACCCAGTTGTGGCTCGACCTGCCGACAATCTCCAAGCTCAACTAATTATCAAGATTGGTGACAATTCGCGCGATAACGACCGTTACCGTTATTCTGACCACGATCGCGAACGGTACGAACGGGAGCGATGGGAAGCAAAACGCCGCCGCTACCAAGAGTATCGCGAACACCGTTCTGACAGATACAGGGAGCGGTATGAAGATCGGCATGACAATTATCGACGTTAATCCGAATCAAGCAGCTAACAGACGATTTGCTGTGGAACTATTCAGGCGAGGGAGGTTCGAGCGCGAGCCTCCCTCGCCTGAATTAATTTAGGCTAGATCTAGATATTGTCGCCTAATTTAAATGGGGATTGATGCATTTGACCGATCGCTTGCGTGAGATGTTCGATCTCATTCAATAGTGGCGCGAGCATCGCCTGCATGGGTAATTCAGTCGACTCAAAGCTACTGTTAGCAATTACTTCTTCGACTTGGAGCGCTAATTGCGCGATCGCAACAGCACCGACATTGGCACTAGCACCTTTGATCTCGTGGATATGGTGTTCGATCGTCCCTACATCTCGATTGGCGAGTGCCGCGCGCACGATTTGCAATTGTTGTTGGTTATTAGTTACAAAAACTTGCAAGATCGCGCGCTCGAATTCAGCATTACCTTCAGATAGTTCGTGGAGATAGTTTAGATCTACAGGCAATTCCGGCGGATCGACAGGAGCGAGCTGCCGCGCTTGGGGCAAGTTCTGACTTACCTGGCTACTTGGTGCGGCAGTGATACTTGCATCGTTATTTGACGATAACGATCGGGTACACTCAGCGATCTTGGCAGCAAGTTCTTCCTTGCGCACGGGTTTAGATAAAAAGTCGTCCATTCCGGCTGCCATTGCTAATTCTAGATCCTCTTTCATGGCACTTGCCGTCAGGGCAATCACGATCGTGTGACGCAGATTGCCCTCATTTTGGCGGATTCTTCTGGTAGTAGCATAGCCATCGAGTCTGGGCATATGACAATCCATCAAGATCGCATCGTAATCTTGGCAGGCAATCTTCGCCAGTACCTCTTCGCCATCGCAGGCGAGATCGGCTTCATAGCCCAAATTTTTGAGTTGATTGAGCGCGACTTTCTGATTGATCTTATTGTCCTCCGCCACGAGGATCCGCAAGCCAATTTGTAGTTTTTGTGGCAGTGGTGGCTTGGGTGCGGTCGCATTTTCAAACGATCGAGTTGCATTAGCAGCATTCGTGGCGTTCGATTCGGTAAATTTATTGAGGATCGCCAGCGGTTTGGCGGGTTTGAAGGAGTAGCCAGCAATCTTCCCTTGCTTGAGAAGCAGTTGGGCGCGATCGTATTCATCGAACGCCACCGTAGCAATTATCCGCAGATTAGCTAGTTCGGCATAGCGCCCGATCTGCTCTGGCAAGGAGATCTCGGGGCTATCGGGGAAGATCGGATCGGTGATGAGTAGGTCGAATGGCTCGCCGCCGCGCACCGCCTCCAGTAGGAGATTAGTCGCGGTAATTGTCGTCGTCGTCGTACTCACGATCGCCCCATAATGTTCTGCCGCTGCCGCAACTGCATAACGACTATGATCCCAATTTCCGGCGATCAGTAAGCGCTTGCCCCGGATCGCCCGCGTGAGTTTGTGACTGTTTTCTGCGTCCTGAATATTTTCTGCGGTGACACTTGCCCGACTGCAAGTGAGTGTGAACCAAAAAATCGATCCGGCATCTGGCGCGCTAATTACGCCGATCTCGCCGCCCATCTTTTCGATCAACCGCTTGGATATTGCCAATCCCAATCCCGTACCACCATATTGCCGAGTCGTAGAAGAATCAGCTTGGGAAAATGATTGAAAAATTTTGTCTTGACTATCGGGGGCGATCCCGATACCCGTATCCTGAACTTGAACGTAAAGTGTCGTCTGCCGATCGGTAGTCGCGATCGCGCTAATATCGATCGATACTCCGCCGCGCTCGGTAAACTTAACGGCATTACCGATTAAATTAGTTAATACTTGATTCAATCTTGTCGGATCGCCTTGGAGATTGTTCGGAATATTTTGTTCGATCCGGCAACTTAATTCGATGCCTTTAGAATAAGCATTATTGGCTAAGACATCGATCGTCTGCTCGACGGTGTTAGTCAGATTGAAGTTAATCTTTTCTAAGTGCATTTCACCTGCTTCGATCTTAGAAAAGTCTAAAATTTCATTGATTACTGTCAATAAGTTATCCGAACTACCCCGAATGACTTCAACGAATTCTCTTTGTTCTTCGTTAAGATTGGTTCCTAGCAATAGATCTGTATAACCGACTATTCCATTCATCGGCGTGCGGATTTCATGGCTCATATTTGCTAAGAAAGCACTCTTCATCTTGCCAGCTGCCTCTGCCAGTTGCCGCGCTTTTTCTAAGGCAATATTTTCTTTAGTTAATTCTTGCCGACTATTCCGTTCGCGTTCGATCAATAATGATTGTAGTTGTTTAGATGCGGTGATATCTTCAATTACTAATAAAAATCCCGATACTACTGAAATCTCTTCGATCTTTTTACCATCGATGATATCACGCTGGATTTCCTGCCAATTAAATAACGGCTCCAATCGCAGTGTGAAAATCTTGTCGTTATGTTTGACTTCTTTGGCTGGCAAACTCCGATAAGTATGTAGATCGCGGAGATGATTTTCCCACTCTTCTAATGTCAGCCAGTTGGGAATCAAGCAGCGCTCGATTTTATCGCCGACATTGATATTTAAGAGTTGCGAAGCTACCGAATTACAAAACCATACCGTTCCGTCTAATTCGGTGGCTAATAGTCCCATCGATAAACTATTGGCGATCGCCGTCTGCGCGGATTGTGCTCGGCCTAATTCAGCTGCGAGGGTGGCTAATTTAGCAACTTTACCAACAGGAATCGGCGAAAAATGTGGGTTGTCTTCAGCAACGATCGTGCGGGCGACTAAGTTAATTTGATGGGTTTGCCACAGTCTGTCGATTTCGCGTTTGACGAGAAAGTCAGTGTATTGACGCTCGAAATAAGCGACTCCGATTGTCGTCAGTAAAACGAGCGCGATCGGTGAGGCTACTGGGAACCAATAATTATTGGCTAAAGCTACCGTGACGAGCGCCACCCAACCCCCACTTAAGGCTAGTACACCTAGCAATCTTTGGCCGTGCGAGAGCCGACTGAGTCGATCGCTCAAAATCGGACTAACGCCTAATAAAATTAATAGCAACCATTCATTGGGGATGATTTGTAATTGATTGCGTTGGAGGAGATTATCGACGACCGCCGCATGAAGATAAATACTGCTTGCCCCTTCTCCGCGATCGAATGGCGTATCGATCCGATCGATCCCACCAGCAGTTACGCCAACTAAAATAATTTTGTTATTAAATCCTTTTTCCAGCAACTGGCGATCGCGATCGGTCTTCGGATTTAGGAGCGAACTAAATGAATAATGATGGGCATTACTGACTTTACCCGGCCAATTAATCCAGAAGTTACGATCGTTGGGCGGACGTTCGATTTCTGGATAGTTACTCAGATTGTATCCTTCGATCGTCATCCAAGCTAGGGAATAAGTCTCTTTTTTATAGGGTTGAACTTGTCGGATCGTCCCATCGTTACTTTTGACTTTATCGATGTGTCCGACAGCTTGAGCTGCGGCTTTTAATCTCCGGGTGGGCGCAACAAGTTTGCCATTGCGATCCCAATTTTGGGCGAGGATGACAGCACCATGTTTATTAATTGCCTTAATAAATTCGTCATCAGCAGGTGTCATATTGCTGAAAATATCTTCAAAGGCGATCGTGCTAGCTTTTGCTTTATGCAGAATATCAATCGCTTTGGCATAATAATCGCGATTGCCTGGTAAATCTCTAAATTCAGCAACGCTAGCATCGTCGATCTCAACCACCACAACGCGATCGTCCCAAGCTCGCTCTCCCCGCAGCTCAGTCAACCGATTGTATGCGAAATCTTCCACTGGTTGACTGGCACCTAGTTGCACTAAGCCAATCGCGATCGCTGCCGCTATCGGCCCAGGCAGCCACCGCCAGACAGATCGCAGATTCTCTGGAAACTGTTGCGACAGGTTGGTGAATCGAGTGAGATAGTTCAAGTTTAATGACTGGGGTTCGGTGGGCGCGGCAATAATCGATCGCTGAAGATCGCTCTAGTTTCATAGAATACCTGCAATCTAAGTACTTGCAATCGGCAACATAGCGGTTAAAACCGCTCGAATCGCTGCATCTGAAACTAAAGTTCCGGTCGAATCCCCTACTTCATAAGCGATCGTTTTCGTCGCCCCAATTGTAGTAGGGAGGATAAATATTCCTTTACCAGCTTTAACTTTTTTATCAGATTTGAGCGTTTCAATAATTTTAGCTAAATCGATGGGCGGTAGTTCGATCGCTAAATCTGCTTTTTGAATTACGGCTTCTTGTCGTTGTGCCTCAGTATCCGTCCACAGTTGGAGCTTTACAGCCAATCGTCCGGCTGCCACCATCCCTAAAGCCACAGCTTCACCGTGATTTACTTCAGTATAGTTAGTCACGCTTTCGATCGCATGACCGATCGTATGCCCATAATTGAGCGTTGCCCGCAGTCCGGTAATTTCGTGTTCGTCTTGACTGACAACAGCTGCTTTTGCTCCAGCCGATCGTGCTAAAATAGTAGCTATAAGTTCTAAACTAACATCGCTCTGCTTGAGTCTACGAGACTGCTCCAATCGCTCGAACAAGACTCGATCGTTAATAACCCCATATTTAATTACTTCGGCCATTCCCGCCCGAAATTCTCGCGCTGGCAGCGTCGCCAAGACTTCTGGATCGGCGAGCACTAGTCTCGGTTGATGAAACGCACCGATCAGATTTTTCCCTTTGGGATGATTGACCCCGGTTTTACCGCCGATCGACGAATCTACCATCGCGAGTAAGGTCGTGGGCACCTGCACCACATTGATGCCCCGCAGCCAGGTAGCTGCCGCAAATCCCGTCATATCTCCAATCACGCCACCACCCAATGCTACCAGGGTAGACGAGCGTTCTAGCCCATTTGCCAGTGCGAGATCGTGGATGTGTTCGATCGATTTAGGCGTTTTATAGCGTTCGCCATCTGGCAATTCGCAGGATGATACTTCAAACCCAGCTTGTCGCAAAGATGCGAGCGTCTGTGCCCCATACAGTTTAGCTACTGTGGGATTGGATACTACCATCACCTTCTGACCCAATTGCAGCGCGCGGCACTTTGCCCCCAACCGATCGAGATTTCCAGCAGCGATCGAAATATCATACGAGCGATCGCCTAAATTGACTTGAATCGATTCCATGAGCGATGAGTTGTGAATATATCTTAAATTGTAGATGTCCGAGGCGATGATTCGATCGGCTGTCTTATATCCGCTACGATCCAGTCAATGATTTAATATTAGATGAATAGTTCTTATGGAGATAAATTCATGTCTGGAGCGATCGCTTATCTAGGCTTCATGGGTATCATGTTTGGGATTGCCATGGGTCTGTTCTTTGGATTGAGAGCAACTAAGCTAATTTAGGGGATAGGGAATAGGGGATAGGGAATAGAGGATAGTGGCTAGTAACTAGTGTATCAAGCCATCCACTCACCCGCACCCCCTTACCCTTTCACCCTTTCACTCCCTTACCTCATCTTCACACCTCAGAACCTTGCGATGAAATCTTACCTTGCTGCTGCGATTCAAATGACGAGTTTGCCAGATCTAGAGAAAAATCTGGCTCATGCAGAAGAACTAATCGAACTAGCCGTGCGTCGGGGTGCTGAGTTGGTTAGTCTGCCCGAGAATTTTGCTTTTCTGGGTACTGAAGAAGATAAGATCGAACTGGCTCAAACAATTGCGACGCAAACCGAAAAATTCCTCAAAACAGCAGCCCAAAAATTTCAAGTCACCTTAGTCGGTGGTGGGTTTCCGGTACCTGTGGGAACTGAGGGTAAGGTCTACAATACCGCATTGCTAGTCGGCCCCAATGGCGAAGAACTGAGTAGATACGAGAAGACACATTTATTCGATGTCAATCTTCCGGATGGCAATACCTATCGCGAGTCGAAAACTGTAATGGCGGGGCTAAAATTGCCCGATGTGTATCACTCTCCCGACTTAGGCGGGATCGGTTTATCAGTCTGCTATGATGTCCGGTTTCCAGAGTTATACCGCCATTTATCCAAATTAGGTGCGGATGTGTTGTTTGTGCCAGCAGCATTTACTGCTTACACTGGTAAAGACCACTGGCAAGTTTTATTGCAAGCTCGGGCGATCGAAAATACCTGTTATGCGATCGCTCCCGCACAAACTGGCACCCACTATGCGATGCGTCAAACTCACGGACATGCGATGATTATCGATCCTTGGGGGGTTATTTTAGCTGATGCTGGCGATTTACCTGGTGTTGCGATCGCTGAAATCAGTCCCGAGCGCCTGCTCCGCGCCCGCGCACAAATGCCCTCACTCCAGCATCGCGTTTTTGCTTGACCTCCCATATTCATAACCCACCAGCTAGATTTTGGGATAAATCTAGCTACAGAGTTTATATTTAATCGATCGACTCGTTATTAACTAACCTAACAGCAGAGTGTATGACGACTGAGAATATTCAATTATTTAGTATTATTGTTAGCTTGTTATTGGCAGCGATGACATTCTTATTTATCTTTAGGATCGTGTTGACTTGGTATCCACAAGTCGAAAGTAAGAAGTTTCCGTTCAATATTGTCATCGCACCAACAGAGCCGTTTCTAGCTCCTTCTCGCAAGCTCATATCACCGATCGGTGGTGTGGATATTACACCGATTGTATGGGTGGCAATTATTAGTTTGATTCGCGAAGTTCTCGTCGGACAGCAAGGTTTGATTACGATGTTAACTCACTAATAGTCAGCAACTTTTTTAAGGTTATTTACCTAACCTAAGTTGCTACCTATAGAATTGCCAACGATTGAAATCGTTGTGAGTGTAAGTAGCAACTTGGGTTACCTAAGTTGCGCGGATCAACTCGACCGCATCCTTGCCGTCGTACTCTTGAAAATAAACCTTAATCTGCTCCTCACGAGATGTCGGGAGCTTTTTGCCGACGAAATCTGGATGAATGGGTACCTGCCGATGACCGCGATCGATCAAGACTGCGAGTAAAATATGTTTTGGTCTACCGTATTCATTGACAGCATTCAACGAAGCGCGAATAGTACGCCCTTGATAGATCACATCATCTACTAACACAACCGTCTTGCCAGTTAAGTCTACAGGTATTTCCGTTTTACTTGGCGTTCGCAACCCGATCGACTTGAGATCGTCGCGATAAAATGTAATATCTAAGGCTGCTACTGGAACTTTGACATGTTCTAAGATTTCAATCTGTCTGGCTAGCATATGTGCCAGTGGCACCCCTTTTGTCTGAATTCCGACTAATACTACCTCTGATAAATCTCGACAGCGTTCGCCAATCTCCGAAGCCAATCGCACGATCGTTCTGCGGATTTCATCAGCCGTCAAGATTTCAACGATAGAATTAGGCATTGTTTAGAGGATCGGAATTAGCTATTAACTACTAACCATTTTAATGCTTTCGGCAAAACATAAAGGCATTAATTTGGACGCTTAATAAGGTGGGTATCTCTAGCGAGATCTTTCTCTTAGCATTTTTTCATGCGCCTAGCTTGTAGCAACATTATTTATGGGAGCGGAACCAAGCCACCATCGATACCTGAGTCTAGCGGTTGACACTCGATCGGTAGCTAGTTTCCCATCCGATCCACGTTCATCATCACAGGACAGATCGCTGCCGATTTTCGTTGCAGATTATTAAGCTTAACTCGATCGCGTTGGCAATCGTCAAGGTTTTGCCTAATCTGGATACAGGGTAAATTCCTCGACCCGTTGGGATAGCCTAGCGATCGTACTCTAGCAGCTCAAACCTAAATATATCTTCGATCGCCAGTCGATCGACAAGCAATCTAGCAGACTCATAATATAAATTCACTCCAAAATCCAAAATTGACTATGGCATATCAGTGGTTTAAATCTTTTCATATTGTTGGTTTTACAGTGTGGTTTGCAGGTTTATTTTATTTGGTACGGTTATTTATTTACCATGTCGAGGCAAATGACAAGCCCGAACCCGCTAGAAGTATTCTCAAAAAGCAGTACCAAATCATGGAAAAACGGCTCTATAGTATTATTACTACGCCGGGAATGTTATTAACGATCGCAATGGCAGCGGGAATTATTTCGACAGAACCTGAGATTATTCACGAACGCTGGTTGCATATTAAAATTGGATTGGTAGTCTTACTGCTCGGCTATCATCACTACTGTAAAACTTTGATGAAAAAACTTGCAGTAGATGAGTGTAAATGGAGCGGTCAGCAACTCCGCGCGCTCAATGAATTACCTACCCTATTTTTGGTTGCGATCGTGTTACTCGCAATCTTTAAAAATGGTCTGCCTACCGATATTACTGGTTATCTAATTGTCGGATTGGTGGTGTTAATGGCTGCCACAATTCAACTCTATGCCCGCAAACGTCGCTTGGATGCTGAAAAAATAGCAGCCGATCGAGTTACTACCGAGTTAGGTGTATAAGAACCAATCTAGGAAAGGTGGGCAATGTCCACCATTTTTAGTTAAAATAATCAGCTATTTAAATGCAAACTAAATCAAACTATACATCTACAGATATTCAAGCAATATTCAATCGGATCGCCCCGGTGTACGATCGCTTAAATGACGATCTGAGCTTTGGCATTCATTGGGTTTGGAAACAAATGACTGTAGCATGGAGCGGAGCTAAGCCGGGAGATAATTGTTTGGATTTGTGTTGTGGTAGTGGCGATATCACCCAACTATTAGCAAAACAAGTCGGCCAGACTGGCAAGGTTATCGGTGCTGATTTTGCTCCCGCTCAATTGGCAAATGCAGCAGCAAGAATTACCCAGATTTATCCACCATTAACTCAAATTGAGTGGGTAGAAGCTGATGCCTTAAATCTCCAATTTGAGGATAATTATTTCGATGCGGCCACGATGGGTTATGGTTTACGCAACGTTACCGATATCCCGCGTTGTTTGCAAGAGTTACATCGAGTGTTGAAAGCTGATGCCCAGGTCGCAATTCTCGATTTTCATCGCCCCGATAGTGCTGTCATCCGGCGCTTTCAACAATGGTATCTAGACGCGATCGTCGTGCCTAAAGCAACAGCATTGGGCATGATGGATGAATACGCTTACTTAAACCCCAGCCTCGATCGATTTCCGACCGGACAAGATCAGGTGAGATTAGGTTTAGCCGCAGGGTTTAACACAGCGGTACATTACCCGATCGCGGCTGGAATGATGGGTGTATTAGTCTTAACGAAGTAATCGCATGATGTTTAAATATATCTTATTTAAATTTTAGCCAACTAACATTCTGTTAAAATAACAATAATTTACAGCGTTTCAATCTTGCACCTAGCTTCGTTATATATATGGTAACTTTTTAGCACCGATCGATTTGTTCGCAGCTATAGTTACCAGCAAGATTTCCCGCTAATGCTCTCCCTCCAAGTTTCCATATTTGCTCCGCTACTGGCAATACCAAGGGGCTACAGGGCAAAGTTTATCGAGGAAATAGCACGTTCGCTCGGTAGTAAAATCGGAACGGTTAATACCAGCATCTCGGAAACGCCAACTGATATCGGGCCAAGCCAGGATCGATGGTGTAGCTAAAACTGAAGGTCAGCCCATGGAACGAGCGCTACATCAAAATGAAGATTACCAAAATCGAGCGATTACCGCGTTACAAATCGGCACTTTTGACTGTGACTTAGTTACCCAAACAGTTGTTTGGAACGACGCGCAGATGTCATTACTAGGTTATGCACCGGGTGAAGTCGAGTGTTTTCAGGTAGATTGGGCAGGTCGCGTGCATCATCGCGATCTAGCTGGTGTAAATGCGGCAATCGATCGAGCGATGGTTGAGGGTAACGAATACTCAGTTGAGTATCGCACGATCGGCGCAGATGCCAGTCTGCGTTGGCTCCGAGAAGTCGGCAGATTTGATTACGATCTCGATGGGCGACCGATCCGGCTGACTGGGATAACGCAGGATATTACTAGCTACAAGCAAACCGAGATCGCACTCAAAGAAAGCGAACAGCGGATGATTTTGGCGCTTGATGGCGCGCGGATGGGTCTATTTGACTGGAACCTCGCGACCCAAGAAGTTACCTGGAATGCCTACCATGCGATCCTGCTCGGATACGCACCGGGAACCGCAGCTTCTTATCAAAATTGGGAGCGGCGAGTGCATCCAGCAGATTTGGATCGAGTCAACGCGGCGATCGATGTGGCGATGAAAACGCGCACAGACTACGCTTCAGAATACCGCGTCGTTTGGGAAGATGGTAGTATCCATTGGATTCAAGGATTCGGTCGCTTTTACTACGATGATGAGGGCACGCCGATCCGGATGAGTGGTGTCATCTCCGATCTTACCGATCGCATTCAGTCAACATTAGCGCTGCGGGAGAGTGAATCGCGATTTCGGAGTACCTTCGAGCAAGCAGCAGTTGGGATCGCCCATGTGGATTTAGCTGGTCGCTGGCTGTTAGTCAATCACAAGCTGTGTGAAATATTAGGGTACACAGCCACAGAATTATCCGAGCTGAGTTTCCAAGATATTACATACGTTGAAGATCTCGCCACAGATTTGGAGTATGTCCGTCAGCTGATCGCTGGTGAGATCGACACTTACACGATGGAAAAACGCTATATTAGCAAATCGGGTCGGCTCGTCTGGGCAAATCTGACAGTGTCATTGCGCCGAGACGCTACTGGTACGCCACTACATTTTATTTCGGTAATCGAGCAAATCGACGATCGCAAACAAGCAGAATTTGACCTCCAAGCCCAAACTACCGAACTTGCCAAAATAAATAACTTGATGATGTCGAAAAATCAAGAACTAGATCGGTTTGCCCACGTTATCTCTCACGATCTCAAAGCACCCTTACGCGCGATTACCAATCTGTCGCAATGGATCGAAGAAGATCTCACTGGGGAATTAAACCCTGCGAGTCAACAGCATCTCGAATTGATGCGATCGCGTGTATATCGGATGGATGCAATGATTGATGGCATCCTCGAATATAGCCGGATTGGTAGGACTAAAATCGATTTAGAAACCTTTAGTGTCGATCGGTTGCTGGCAGAGATCGTCAGTTCGTTAAACATTCCCCCCAGTTTTACGATCCTCGTTCCGACCCAACTTCTGCCGATCTTCACCAATCGCGTCATGCTAGAGCGAGTCTTGACCAACTTAATTGCTAATGCTTACAAACATCACGATCTTCCCGACGGCACGATTCGAGTCACCGCAACACCCCAAGCCGATCGATGGGAATTTACCATTACCGATGATGGCCCAGGCATTGCCCCAGAACATCACGATCGGGTATTTGAAATCTTTCAAACGTTGGCTGGTTTTAATAAAGATAATACTGGAATCGGGCTATCGATCGTCAAGAAGATCGTCGAAAGTCAAGGCGGTAGCATCTCGATCGTCTCTCCAGTAACAGAGCGCGGCACGACTTTTCGGTTTGACTGGATGCTAGCACCAACCCAGTAATAGCCATAAGATCGGGCGGATAGGATGGATGTGCGATCGCGTTAACTCACATCTTGTACCAGTACGAAAACATTAGTAATTAACGTATATCTTCAGGATACCCACAAGGGGCACCCCTACAGATAGATTGTAGGGGTGCCCCTTGTGGGTATCCTCGGGTCGCCGCAGCAATAGTATCTATGCATTGGTGCTCTACGAGCTTTACTGGAGACTGCTAGGAACGGGTAACGGGCAATCGATCGCCTTTTTACCAGACCAATCTGTCAAGGTATTCTCATCTTTATAATGCCGAGGGGTATTTAACATTAATTGCCAAGCTGCACTTGCATCCAATAAATTAAATCGATCGGGATAATGTGTTTGCAATAACTCACGTACCATCGGACAGTAATCCGAGTTTATTTCGGGGAAAATATGATGCTCGGTATGATACGAAAAATTGAGATGCAGTAGATCGAAGATTTTTGGCATCCGTAACGAAACACTATTAATTAGTGGATCGTTAATACTTGTCATCGGACATAGCAAGTGATTGGTATAAATATAAAACATGGCCATACTATAGCCAATCCAAATCGGCAAAAAATACCCGAGTAGTAAGTTAATCGGATGAAATCCTAAACAAGCGCAAATACTCAGATGAATCCCAATGACGATCGCTAGTTCGATCGCGATCGACCGTCGCTCTTTGGCACTCACCTTAAATGCAACTACCGGAATATCAACCAAACCATCGTTAAAGATCAGTACCGAGATGATATTACGGAAGTTATGAATGCCCCAGGCACTAGTCATGCCAATCTGGAACCAGAATGGATTTACTTCAGCAGAGGGTGCGAACAGATTGTGAATCCATTTGCCCCAGCTATCGGGTTGTGTTTGCAGATAATTACGATCTGGATCTGTTAAAGAATTAGTCTTACGATGGTGCTCGCGATGATGAATTACTTTCCACAATGTGGGAGTCATCCAAGCCATCGACCAACCTAATAGGCTCACAAGCTGGCGAAGCCAAGGTCTTTTAATCGTGCCACTATGCAGTACTTCATGAGTACTAAAAATCAGCACTGTGATGCTGTTACCCATTGCTACAGCCAGTGGTAGATAGAGTGGCAATAAATACCAGTCCCAGCGATCGAGCTGAGCGGCGATCGCCCAGCCTAATATTAAAATTGAGACGTTAACTAATAAAATTACAACCTTACTCTTATCTGGTAAGAATGCTGCTTGTGGGAGTAGCGGACGGAGCTTTTTGGCATACTCTGCCTGAGAAATCCAGGTCTGTCGATCGATAGTATGCATGGATGATGGTCAGCTCAGTGTAGTAATATTGAAATTATCGATCGCTGCATTAGTTATGAAGTGATTTGTAAGAATGCAGTAGTTTATTTAGCTGTGACATTTTAACAAAATATTCAATCGCTTGTTGTAACGCAAAGAGTTACTAAGATGTGCTGCCGTAGTCGCTCTAATGCTAGCTAAATGAGGCCGCAGCATCAGTTATTGGCTAGAGCTAGTCTTGCTGATGCCGCGAGCTATGCTCGAACTGCGACCAAACTTTCGACTTCTCAGACCTTACAAAACAGTCACACTCTTTAATTAATAAAAAGAGCTAGATTATTTTTAGTACTGCCACCGATCGTAACAATGATTCGATCGTAAATATCTCTCTCTGATGGGAGATATTTGTCAAAAACTCTAACTGAAGATTGAAGTTACAAATTCGACGTTTGAACTACTTAAATTTTCAAATTAGAAACGCCGATTAGTTGTTGCGAAGTTAGCGATTATTGGATAGTGAAAATTTGCTAAGATATCGATCTCCTAGCACTCCAGCCGCGATTGTTATCATCAAACTATGAAATCATCCACTCGATCGACCAGCACAGAGCCAAGATCGTGCATCATTATTGGGGGTGGGATGGCTGGGTTGATTGCTGGTACTGTGCTTCAGCGTCAAGGCATCGATGTAACTGTATTAGACAAAGGGCGCGGGATTGGCGGACGGTTAGCCACCCGTCGCATCGTTCATCCCAGCTACGGGGAGGGTGTGTTTGACTATGGAATGCAGTTGTTTGCGGTTAGCGATCCGAGCTTTCAACAGTGGGTTGACGAATGGCTGCAACAGGGAGTAATCGATCGCTGGTTCGATGTGGCAACCGGAACACCAGGCTATCGCGGGACGAAAAGTAGTCGGAGTATCGCTCAACATTTAGCCAAAGATCTAGATGTCCGGACTCAAACAGCTGTGGTAGAGCTAGCTTGGGAATCCTCAGCTTGGCTGGTGCGGGCAGAAAATGGCGATCGATTCCAAGGCGATAATTTACTAATTACCGCTCCCGTCCCGCAAACTCTAGCATTGCTTGACAATTCGGCGATCGATCTCCCCTTAGAAATCAGGCATCGCTTAGAAACAGTAGTCTATCAGCCTTGTCTTACGCTCCTGGCACTATTAGATAAACCCAGCGCCATCCCCGCCCCAGGTGGATTGCGACTGGACGATCCGGTATTAGCTTGGATCGCTTGCAATCAGCAAAAAGGTACTTCGCCACAAGCTGCTGCTGTCACCATCCAAGCGACCCCTGAATTCAGCCACACTCACTGGGAGATGGACAAAGCAGAGATCGCGGCTACTTTAATCGATCGAGCATCCCAATGGTTGGGTGCGAACGTTGTCGAATCCCAAGTGCATCGCTGGCTCTATAGTCAACCGCAAACATGCTACGGCGATGTCTTTTTAGCTTTACAACAGCCAGGACTATTTGCGATCGCTGGAGATGCTTTTTCGGCAACAGACATCGCCGAGTCAGCTCTACAGCTAGAACGTGCAGCTAGATCGGGCATCGCGGCAGCAAATTATCTATTGAAGATGAGTAATTAGTGTGCTGCATCATCTGAGTGATAAGAACTAAATAACTTGCAATTCCTCCTGTAGTAGGGGCAATTAATGAATTGCCCCTACTACAGATTGGGTGAGAGTAGATCTGCATATTCTTAAATCCTCATTCCCTAACGTCAGTTCGGGATAAATATTCCTGCTCGATGACTCCTGGCTTCGTTTCTACACCGCCCTCAAATGAATTTGCGGATGCAATCGTTTCCTGAGTGCGAATTGTCTGCTCGCCAGGAGCGGTCGATCTAACACAATTCTTGAGAAAAGTTTCATCATCACTACAAATTCAAGTAACGATGATAGAATTTATACAAATATTGCCTGTAACCATGAAAAATTTATTATCGTCTCGGTTATCGATCGCACTCGGAGTTACACTCGGAGCGTTGCTAGCATTAGATTTATGCTCCTTCACAACTCTGGCTGAAGCTGGTTGTCGTCCCACTGGGCGTTACCTCAAAGGCACTCCAGTTTTAAGCTGTTCCGGACGCACCAGATGCCGTCCGACTGGAAGATTTAAGTACAGTAATGGTCGACGTTACGAGATTTTACGCTGTCCTGGCTAAACCAAAGATGGTGTTCCTCACGTGGGTGGAGAACACCATCTTGGGGAGCGCGATCCCTCGGCATTTACTTACTCCGTGCTGTTTATTATCACCAGGAATTGGGGAATGCTAAATGCAAAGCAATCTCATGAGATTCACTCAAGTAGTGGTTAGCACACCTTTTAACATCATGATCGAATCACCCAAAACAGCCTCAGAAGTATCTGTCGAGCCTTCGATCGCATCACCTAGCGACGAAACCGACGACGAAAGCGAACTCCAATCTGGCTTTCGGCCCTCGAAAACATTTTTATTAGCCATATTTATCCTGACACTAACGCTCGGTGTCGCGGGTTATGCAGGCTTCACATTGTGGAGTCTGAGCGACCATTCAGTAAGTTCTGAAGAGCAAACTACCACACCGGAAGAAGGATCGCTAACGCTCCCGTAATCCGATCGAGTGTCGACGCTCATTCGGAGCGATCTGGAGCGCACGCGAGGATCGATCGCGCCATTACCCTACTACCCCCTTGTCGATCCGTCGGGTACAATAGAAGCGGACAGGACTGTATTAGGAGTAAATATGATTCAACGTCGTTCGCATTCTCATTTTGACTCGATCCAAATTGCTTATCGAGCCGAGGAACTGATTGGCGCAGCTTCTAATCGCTATAAAATCACCGTCCAAGTAGCTAACCGCGCGAAAAAACGCCATCGTTACGAAGCAGATAATATCGACGATCCCACGATCAAACCGGTGATGCGTGCCATTATCGAAATGTCTGACGAACTCACGCAACCAGAAATTTTAGGAGATTAACTCCAAGCAAGGGTACCCACACTTCGACTGCGCTCAGTGCAAGCAAGCGGTACCCCGATTTTTATGGAAAAAGTGCTTAAATCCGGTGCTGGCTGGCGCATCGGTTGGAATCGGGCAAATATAAATCCAGGCTTAGTCGGTAGTGATGATTGGGCATTCGAGCTGACTGCTGCCGAATTAGCAGATTTCGAGCGCCTACTGAAGCAATTAGTCGATAGTATGCGATCGATCCAAGCAGAATTAATGGATGATGAGAAAATCGCCTGCGAAGCCGAAAGCGATCTCATCTGGATGCAAGTTGAAGGGACGGCTAGCGAGTACAGCCTCCGATTGATTTTAAATACCGGGCGGAGTTGCGAGGGCAATTGGTCTGCTGAAGCAGTGCCTCATTTAATTGCGGCTACTAACAGCCTAAAGTTTTTTTGAGCTAGATTTTTGGTACAGAATTCAAATTGAGTAATCCTCATAGTACAATCTAATTTGACCGAGCAGAATTAGCTGAAATAACCAATCTAAAATCCTGTCTTGACTCGCTAAATCCAAAATAAACCAGGAGTCGATCGATGCCAGCAATTAATGGGGTAATGATGCAATATTTTCATTGGTATCTGCCTCCAGGTGGACTGCTATGGAATCAATTGGCAACAGCCGCACCAGAGTTAGCCTCAGCTGGATTTACCGCACTGTGGTTGCCACCTGCATATAAAGGCACTGGTGGCGGTTATGATGTCGGCTATGGGGTATATGACTTGTTCGATCTGGGTGAATTCGACCAAAAAGGCTCGATTGCAACTAAGTATGGTACCAAAGATGAGTACGTCCGCGCGATCGACAGTGCCCATGCTGCGGGAATTCAAATCTATGCTGATGTGGTCTTAAACCATAAATTGGGTGCCGATGCCACCGAGGAATTTGAGGCAACTCCGCTCGATCCAAATAATCGGTTTCAACCGATCGATAACTACCAAAGAATTGAAGGGTGGACGCATTTTACCTTCCCAGGGCGTAAAGGTAAATATTCGACAATGGAATGGCATTGGTGGCACTTCGACGCGATCGATTATAACGTTGACAATCAAAACCAAAAAGCCATTTATCTAATTAAAGATAAGACATTCGATCGCAATGTCGATATCGAAAAAGGTAATTTTGACTACCTGATGGGTTGCGATCTGGACATGGATCATCCCGAAGTATTAGGCGAACTCAAATATTGGGGTAATTGGTATCTAGACACCACTAAATTTGATGGTATCCGCCTAGATGCAGTCAAACATATCGATGCGAGATTTTTCTATAACTGGCTCAAAGATCTCAATAGCTACGCCAAAAAAGATCTCTTCACCGTTGGCGAATATTGGTCTTACGAACTCGACGCGCTCGAATATTTCATCACCGAAACCGAAGGTAAGATTCACCTCTTCGATGCGCCGCTACACAATAATTTCCACATTGCCAGTACTAAAGGCGAAAGTTACGATCTCCGCCAGATCTTCGACAATACCCTCGTCCGCCATCAGCCCACCCTCGCCGTCACCTTCATCGAAAACCACGACTCCCAACCGCTCCAATCCCTCGAATCCGTCGTCGAAAACTGGTTCAAGCCGCTGGCATATGCCTTAATCTTACTGCGCGAAGCTGGTTATCCCTGCGTGTTCTACGGCGACTATTATGGTGCAAAATATAAAGATCGCGGGCGTGATGGGAACGAATATGAGATCGTGTTAGAGTCGCATCGGGTTATACTCGATCGATTGCTCCAAGCTCGGCGCGAATATGCTTACGGCAAGCAGTACGATTATTTCGACCATCCAAATACGATCGGGTGGACGCGCCTGGGTACGCCCGAACATCCTGCGAGTATGGCGGTGGTAATGGGTAATGGCGATGCGGGGACAAAATGGATGGAAACTGCTAAACCCGATACTACCTATATCGATATCACTAAAGCGATCTCCATCCCAGTTATCACCAATAAAGATGGATGGGGTGATTTTTGTTGTAACGGTGGATCTGTCTCAGTTTGGGTGCCAAAGGCTGGCGAATAAATTCGCGCCTAGATAATCGAAACCCGCCTTCGCACTACTAGCACCGATTTGCGGTGCGCGCTCGTCGGGTTTCCCGACGTAAAAAGCGCAACAAGACACAATCGAGTGCGGTGCTAGTGCGGAGCCAATATCCTTAAACCAAACTGACGTTAGGTAACGTGAGTTCGGGTTAAAGATGTCCACTTAATGACTCCTAGCTTCGTTTCTGAACCGCCCTCAAATGAATTAGTTGCTCATAGCAAAAGTTCTCTTCAGAGAACTGCCCAATTGATTAGTTCGTTTCAACGAACTTTTGCTATTAGCCCGTTGGCGTAGCCTTTCGGAACGAAACACTTATAGTTCAGGGCGGTGCTTGAACGGAGCAGATCGATTTTCCTTATCCCGAACTCACGTTAGGTAAATAACCTTAAAAAAAATGGTAAGCGATCGTATTCTTCTTTTGCTGTTTTTGCTGCAATCATCTGCTGCTCGGCACGATTTACCGATGATTCGATCCACTCCCAAATAGATCGATAATATAACTCGATCGTACCAAGCCATTCCTCGATACTATCATTGGAGTAAGCCATATCGATAAAATAAACAGGCGAATCTAGGGCATTACTATTAATTTCAATAAATCCCATCTCACCACCACCATATGGAGCGTGCATTCCAGAAATAAAGAAAACATTTTTTAATCGCTCGATTGGTTCTCCAGAATCATCTAGGAGATATTTATCATCTCTCATCCAATTAGTAAGCTCGACAGCTCGACGAACATCATAATCATATTCACGATCGCCAAGCCATTTACCCGCTCCATAGCCTAATAATCGCACGATCTGTTGATAAGCTAGTGGTAATTGTCCATATTTATTATTAAGCCACTCTATTTCTTTCTGACTACAACCTAATAACTCATCTTCTCGTGCCAGTCTGCGCCTAATTATTTCTGACTTTAATAGTTCGATATTAGTAATCATTGAGAAATACATACAAAAAACTTTCCGCCTTTAGATCTTCCCTTCTTTCAGGTCAGAGACAATCCAAAATCCAAAATCCAATTAGACATTTTATCCAATTCAGATTCTAACTGGTACTTGTTTCTGATGTAGATACTTTTTAATTTCAGCGACAGTCAGCTCGCCATAGTGCAGTAAAGAAGCTAATAATGCCGCCTCAGCATGTCCTTCGGTGACGGCTTGATAGATGTGTTCGCAGTTACCAGCACCGCCAGAAGCAATCACGGGAATTTGGACTGAAGTAGCGATCGATCGCGTTAGATCCAGGTCATATCCGGCCTTCGTGCCATCCGAATCCATACTGGTGATAAGTAACTCCCCCGCACCTCTTTTAGTGACTTCCTGCGCCCACAAAACCGCATCTAGGCCAGTATTTTCGCGCCCACCTTTGACATAGACATCCCAGCCAGGATTACTTAGATCCTGACGGCGTTTGGCATCGATCGCGACTACAATACACTGATTGCCAAATCGATCGCTAGCATCATTAATTAAATTTGGATTGCGTACCGCAGCGGAATTGAGGCTGACTTTATCCGCACCCGCACGTAACAAGCTTTTGATATTTGCTAATGATTGAATCCCGCCGCCAACGGTGAGGGGGATAAATACTTTTTCGGCGGTGCGATAAACGACATCAATAATCGTATCGCGATCTTCATGACTGGCAGTGATGTCTAGAAATACCAATTCGTCTGCGCCAGCATCGTTATAAATTTGAGCTAATTCTACCGGATCTCCGGCATCTTTTAGCTCCACAAAGTTGATGCCTTTTACTACTCGTCCGGCCTTGACATCTAGGCAGGGTAAGATTCTTTTTGCTAGCATGATTTATTTTTTAACATCAGATTCTATTTATAGTCAAAATTCAAACTTGTAGGTAGTGCTTGATATGTTCATTGGTGACTTATTATCTCAATCACAATAAAAATATTGGATACTTGTATCTGGAGCTTGGCACGAACCAACTGTAAAGGCAAGAAATAACATTAGTACAGCTAAGAAAACAGAAGTTTTAAAATAGCCAGTTAGATTAGAATTTTTCAGTGTTTCTTCAGTATTTATTAAATTATTGCTAAAAAATATAGCTAGCTTCCAACCTGAATACTGCATTAAAGGCAGCCAAAAAATACATGTAAAAACCAAAGTAATATCAATAGCATAATTATTGAACAGTTTACAGTTTAAAAATACAGATGATCCTATCGCTAGCAACTTAAAAAAATGTGCTATTGGGGCATTTCATCAATTAGCGATCGAGGCTTCGATCGATAGTCATCTAAACAAAATATCTAGTTCGATCGATAAATCTGGAAAGAGATCGTCGGTAATTATGCCTGTGCCGATATAGGTAACGGGCGCACGATCGAGATAAAATACCGTTACACTTTTAGCCGACGGATCTATTACCCATACTCGTAAAACACCGCCGATTAAATAATTACTAGCTTTTTGGGTCAATTGTCCGAAAGTTTGTCCGGGTGAGATGATCTCGATCGCTAATTCAGGCACAACGGGACAAGCTATATTCTCATTCCAACTTTCAGGCAATCGATCGAAGGAAACATAGATTAAGTCCGGTACTGGTGTGTAGTCATCACTCAGATCGAAAGCCCACTCTATTTCGGCACGACCCCGATCTTTAGCCCACTCCCCTAAAATGTTTAGGATGCGACGGGTCGATCGAGCATGAAAATATTTAGGAGACATTTTGGGGACTGCGATGCCATCAACTAATTCATAGGTACGATCGGCAGCATCTGCTAGTCGCCAAAATTCTGCCTTGGTGAGTTTTGTTGTTGAGCTGTTGACCATATCAATCGAGATACACTACTTAATTAATGCTTAATTTAACATTCGATCGACATCGGTAGCGATCGCTAGCTACTCACCACTAATCTATAACGGTCGATAAGTCCGGTAATTAATACTGGGGAAAATATTATCCATCGTTTCGATTTTTTCGAGCCAGCCGCTATCGACTTTCCCTTCTTTCAGTTCCTCATAGAGTTTGTGGAAACGTACGAGGTGCGATCGAGTGCGGCGAATGGCGTATGGTACCATCGTGCCCGTCCGCATGATAAATGCCCAATCGGAAGATTGCGCGAGTAATAATTCCCTTGCGGCTTGATTGAGCGCGCGCCACTGTAATTCATCTGCTGGTTCCATCCGCGCTAATTCGATCATCCGTTCGGCTGCTTTATGCAGGTGAGGATAGACCCAAGCATTGGTTTCATTCAACCAGTATTCATGGAAACCTTTGTAGCCCCAACTGGACTGGGACGGACGACAGACTTGTTGCGTCGGCTCGGCGCGGAGATAGTCTGCCAAGTGAGTCATCTGATAGGTATTTTGATCGTGCCACGACTTGCGGAAGAAGAAGTCGATAAACCACGGGCCTTCATACCACCAATGTCCGAATAATTCGGCATCATAGGGCGATACGACTAATGGGGGTCGGTGCATCATCCCCGCGAGATTTCCGACCTGTTGCTGGCGATTGTACATGAAATTGGTGGCATGATCTGCCGCCTTTTCCTTTGCCCAGTAGGGATCG
>CBDFFH010000042.1:0-69130 GCA_965246715.1 Chamaesiphon sp.
CACGATAATAATAAAAATCGATGTTGCTAGGATCGTGCTTAATTGCTAGATTGCAGGCGGTTAGCGCTGCTGGGTATTTGCCAAAATTATAGTAGACTCTTGCCAAACCACCCTCAGCTAGAGCTAACTTCGGACAGAGTTCGAGCGCTATTTTATAGTCGATTTCAGCTCGATCGTACTTTTTTAGTCGGATCGCTGATTCACCCCGCGCGCAATATGCCTGGACAAAATTAGGATCGAGGGCAATTGCTAATGTGTAGCATTCGATCGCCAAAATATGTTCCCCGTTGAAGGCATTGTCATCACCCTGTTGATAAAATTTTCGAGCTTGGGTATAGACTTCAGACTTAGGTAGATCTAGCTGGTGTGTGGAGTTCATCTTCGGGTGGGGTACGATATAGATGAGAGAGTTGTCGAGATTGCTGCCAAAGCAGCGATCCTTAGCCAAATCCGCGAAACGTTCGATCTACAGATTAATTTTGCAGGATGTCACTGTCGCAAATCAATCGCTCGGATGAGTTGGGAGGTTTTTCAAGCAGCTTTGGCTGGAGGCTAAAGTTAACAGACTACCGAAGGTATCGATCTCCGCACCATACTAATGGAGAGTGTGTGGGTAGCGCTCGTTAAACCTGATGTTTACCCTCATGCAATCTAACACCTATAAATGCTGCTGTGTCAGGGATACAGGTTTCGACAGCCGAGCATCAAGCTACCGATCTCAGCCAAAATTGTCGCGTGACTTACTTATTGTTCCCGGCGATCGTTGAGTTCGCTCGATCGCTAGGATACTTTTTTTCTACTACAAATAGACCCGATCGATTGGGTCTATTTGTAGTAAAAAAAGTAGTGCTCTTCTCGTCCGCTAATCGCCAGAACGAGCCACTGTAAGGATCGATCGTATTTAAGGGGATGTTTAATTATTTATCCTTTCCAGCGACTTACGGGATTTATATACTTGAATTCCAGAGTCGATTACAGTTGATAGCTCGTCAATTTTATCTTGAAGTGAGGTAGTGACAGCGGTTGCTGTTTCGGCATTTGCTTGTAACTTTTTGGTAATAATTCGAGCGAGATTTATATCTTCATCTGACAACTTAGTTGTTAGAGAACTGACTTCCCGATTGAGTAATCTCATCAAATGTTTTACCTCACCAGATGTTTGTACTGAATCAGCTAATGACTGTTTTACTTGCTGAATTTTGGTGTCGGCGCTAGCGATCGCTTCCTTCACTCTACTAGCTCTTTTGAGCGAAGATTTCATCGCGGTTATTTCTTCTTGCAACTGAGCTTTTGTAAGTGCTAAGCCAGTTTGAATCCCAACTTGGCGCAACCACTCCACCTCGACATCTTGCCACTGGCGATAGTTAAAACATTGATGTGCGACCAATAAAGCCAACACCTCATTTTTATTATTAATAATCGGTACAATTATATTAGCTTTGACAGCAATTTTTACCAAGTTTTCGATCGCGTTCGTGCTCAACCCAGCCTCATAAATATTATCGATCGCCCGAACTCTACCTTGTTGGTATTCTTCAATATAACGATGCTCGAGATATGGAAGTTCGATCTTGCGATCTTGAATCGATGCTAAAGCAGGCAATCTAGATTCAGCGATAATTAGGCCAGAATTTGGTTCGACGGGCACATAGACGATCGCTCGATCGCATTTGAGAATTGTTTGCACTTGTGCGGTAGCAATTTGTAAAACTTCAATCCGAGTATTTCCGCTATGAATTTTTTGCGGTGTTGTTGTGAGTAAATCTTGATAGTAGTAATGTCGATCGAGTGATGCTTGAATTTTTTGATACTCCGACCATCTGAGCACATTATGGATCGCCCAACCGATTTGAGATGCCATCTGTGCGGCAAGCGTAATATCTGCCTGCGTCCACGCACGCGGTTGCGAACATTGGTGGACGATCAACAAGGCATAGAGTTCTTTATCGGGCAACAGCATTGGCACAACTAAATTTGCTTTAACTGCCAGCCGTTCGAGCGTCTCGATGTAGCAAGGTGTCATGCGTGCTTCATGGATGTTCTCGATCGAGGTAATTGCTCCCTGACGATAGCGTTCGACATGTCGCGATTTAAAACAAGGATCGTCGATCGTCGTTTCTAAGGTTCTCGGAAATTCGATCTCTACCGCCTCTGCCAAAATCTTGCCAAAATTTTGCTCCTGAACGCTATAAACTACAACCCGATCGCAATTTAAAGCCTGTTTGACACATTCTACACTGGCTTGAAGAATCTCTTCTTCCCGCAGACAATTGTGAATTCGAGCGATCAAATTGGTAAACATCTTTCCAGCGAACTCCTCTAGATAGATAAGGTGGCCAACGGGCTATGACAAAGTAGCGCAAAGTTACTTGTAGTTTATAGCATATATCTTTAACTACTATAGCCTAACTGAAACCTTTTGCTCAGTATAATCGCGTAGCTTTAGCTGGTAATATTACTTACCTGTGCTCGATCTTCTTATTGCCCGAACGTGTCGATCGATCCACCGATCTCCCCAGGTCTACATCCCTCAATCTCTGGCTGGAGCATCTATTCGCGTATCTAAGTGTAAAGAACTATTTGGATTGCACACGTAGATGCTCGTCATTACCGATACTAGAGCGATGGTGAATTTTGAATTAAGCCGCATGTCTAGTTATCTCCTAACTAATGATGATGGCATCGATGCTCCAGGTATCGCTGCGCTACAACTAGTCGTAGATCGTCAGGGGACGATCGTCGCACCGTTAGAACATCAGTCTGGTTGCGGACATCAGGTAACAACGCACCAACCGATCGCGATCATCTCCCGACCGCATCCGCCCGCATCGGCTATACTCACATCGAGTTGTGATTATGCGATCGGGGGTACTCCTGCCGATTGTATCCGGATTGCCATCAAACATCTTCAGTTAGATGTAGATTATGTATTGTCGGGGATAAATGCAGGTGGAAATCTAGGTGTAGATGCTTATATTTCCGGTACGGTAGCAGCAGTCCGCGAAGCAGCAATTTTAGGCATTCCCGGGATCGCCATTTCACAATACAAGAAAAGTCCCCACCCGATCGATTGGGAGATTAGCGTGCAATTAGCACGATATGCACTCGATCGCTTATTATCCCTCCCATTGTCACCTCAAAGCTTCTGGAACGTCAATCTTCCCTATCGTGCTAGTCTGATAGATCCCTTACCTCAACTCGTCTTCTGCGAGCCATCCTGCGACCCACTCCCGATCGATTATCGTCAAAGTGGTAATGAGTTAAGTTATGCCGGAGTTTATCGCGATCGTCCGCGTACTCCAGGTACCGACGTGGATGTCTGTTTCAATGGTGATATTGCGATTACGCAACTCAAAGTTTAGAGTAGCGCCCGGTCTTGTCATTCTTACTTTTTAGACTGAGAACGAGTACCGATCGTATTTTTCAAAGGGCTGATGAATCCACGGATTATCAGCCAGATAACTGACATAATAATCGGGCACATAAATCGATCGCTCTTTATACCAAAGCACCGCAGTCTGGATCTGTTGAAGATGTGGATAGCGATCGCGCAACCAGACTACAGTTTGTTGCAGTGTAATCCCAGAATCTACCAAGTCATCAACCAATAATACTTGACTCCCCAACCGATCGGCAGTCATTGTCATTTGAGCTGCAATCGCCAGCTTGCCTCGCTCGTGACTATCATTATCGTAAGAACTGACAGCCAAAATTGCCAACGGTCGATCGAAGATTCGCGAAAAAATATCGCCGACTCGCAACCCACCGCGAGCGAGACAAATAATTTGGTCGAATTTAGCCCCAGAGTGATGAATTTTAGCTGCTAATAACTCGATCGATCGATGGTATTCTTCCCAAGATACATTCAGTTCGGTCATCGCTTGGTGCTAGTAAATGATAAGAGAAGTCACTACTTATCCGACTGAAAGAAACTCAAGAGTTCGCGATTGACTATTTGAGGGACTTCTTGTTGAATCCAGTGTCCGCAGTGCGGGATTAATTTGAGCTTAAAGGGAGCCGAAATTAAGCGTTCCATGCCTTCAGTTAATTTATTGCTAAGGAAATTATCTTCCTCTCCCCACAACATCAAAGTCGGCACGGTAATCGGCAATGGAGTGTTATTCCAGTTTTTGAGCCAATTGTTTGGCGCGAGCAGATTGCGATAATATTTGAGAGCGGCGGCTAGGACACCTGGCTTTTCTAGTGCTTCACGATAGATATTATTGTCTTCGGCACTAAAAGCACCCTTGCGCACTGCTTGTCCCCTAAAAACATTCAGAATAAAATCTTTGAGATTTTGTTGGATCAACCATTCTGGCAAGCCAGGGATTTGGAACGCAAACATGTACCAACTGCGACGCAGTTGATCGAGATTACCAGACATTTCTTGAAGTAACCGTTGGGGGTGCGGGGCATTGAGAATTGCCAGCCGATCGAGCACTTGGGGGCAGGTTTGGGCGAGATGCCAAGCGATCGCCCCGCCCCAGTCATGTCCGGCAATATGCGCTTTGACATAGCCTAGCGCCTCGATCAGCCCCTGGATATCACCGCTGAGGGTATCGAGATCGTAGCCGCTGGCAGGTTTATCGGAATAATTATAGCCCCGCAGATCGGGAACGACGACTTTGAAATGGCGCGCGAGAGTGGGGATCTGATGTCGCCAAGAATACCAAAATTCGGGAAAACCATGAAGTAAGATCACCAACTCACCCTCACCTTGGGTTACACAATGCAACCGGATATTATTGGTTTGGATGAACTCGTGTCGCCAACCCGAATCCAAGGAGGCTGTATAAGGTTTCATGCAGGTATCGCGTGCTGTTCGTTACCAGTATAAACCTTCATAATTCCAATCGTCGTCATCTCGATCGCGTAGTTAAAAAAAAAGTCATGCTCGATCTAGATCGCTTTCTATCCCTCGACATAGATTTAACTCTACCGACCCATGATTAAAGTAACAATTTTTAGATAAATGCGCTCGCTATAATTAACGCTCGGCGATGGGTTGTGCCTCGCCGAGAAAGGTGAGAATCGGCTCGATGACTCGCGATCTCCATGCTGTGTGGATTAACTCAACGAACAGCGGATCGATCGCTGCGACTCGCTCGGCATATAATAAGAGCACATCGACTTTATATCCCGAACCCTGACCCCACCGATCGATCGCCTGTTGCCAAAAAATACATTCAGCGTAATCTTGAGGTGCCAAAATTCGATCGGTTAAAATAGCCTCGATTTCAGTACTGAGATCGATCGCGATCGCCTCATAATTTGTATCGATTTGATGCCGTAATCTTTGCATCAGGGGGTGTAATGTCGAACGATCGCTAATTTCAGCTTCAACATTGCTAATGATTTTGAGAATCTCGATTTTGGCAATCTGGGTAATTTGTCTGGTCAAACTCTCAGCTAAATATCGCCCATTAAAGTAAATATCGATGTCTCTCAATTCATATTGCCCGTAACGATTATTGGTAGCGCGCAGCACCGAATGATGTTCGGGCAACATCTCCAGATAATCAGTTGAAAATAGATTATTTGTTAGCGAAAGCTCGCTCGCAGTTGCAATCTTTTTTACAGCATCTATAACGATCGCATCCTCAATTTCAGTGAGATTCTTACCTGTAACTATTTGTTGAAATTGCTTGATTGATTCGTTTAGTTCGTGAATTAGTTGTTGTTCTCGATCGTCAATCAGCCTCTCGATCTCGGTAAAGATCCGTTCGCGCTCGGCATCGATATCCGAGCGTTCACAATATAAATCCAGACTCCCATCACCCACATAACATTGGAGCGCATCATAAAATAAAATATTATTTGTGGAGAAGTTAATATCCTCATTACTAAATACATTGTCGATATTTGCTTTGCGTAGTGCTATCCCTTGCGCCAGATCGTCAACAGCACATCCGTCTGCACCCAGCAATTTTTCTGGTTCACCTTTACGTGGCATTACCAATAGCGCAAATTTCGTATCGATATCTTTCGCGGTTGGGGTTAAATATTTACCGATAATTTGAATTACATTCGCTGGAGCGGCTGGAAATCTTTCGGTAAAAATGCAAATAGCATCATCTGTTTCGCGGATGTAATGTGCTAAATCGCGGCGATCTTTGGTTGCTAAATCTAAACCTCTGGTATCGATAATACAGCCAAATCTCGGATACTTACTAAAATCTAAAAACTCTGATGAGAGATTGAGATAAATTCGTTTGGGAATCGAGAAATTAGATAACGTAGCTACATTCAGAGATTGAAAGATGCGGGCGACCCATGCTCTGGTATCCACATCGGTATCGCTCGGATAAATCTCGGTTTTAACCCGTTGGGCTAGTCGGCCACGATCGATTAATTCTTGTTTAAACTCTAGATACCGCTCGATTGTAAAACTCGCGGCAAATTCCAAGGCGCGATCGCACATCTTACCATTAATTACTGTTTCAGGTAGCTCAACAATATTCCGAATTGCCCGCAGTAATTCATCAGGTGGAATTTCCACTCGTTCCTTAATCGCGGCGGGATGTGTTTTTTGCCAGATCCACAACCCAAATTCTTCGATCGCTTGTTGGAGTTCGGCAGTTTCATAAGGATCGATTTCGATCCAAGTGCGCTGACTGGGTTTAATTACTACCTCGCAAATCGTCGTTTTCCCCGCACCTGTAGCAAGTAATTCCTTAACCTGCTGAATTTTGACTTGTTTCAATCCTCTCAACCGCGTAGCTTCGACTTCCCGCACGAGGTCGAACAGGTGACAAATCGCCGTTGTTTTACCCGCACCCACTTGTCCGATAAAAATGAGATTATAGCGCCGAATGTTCAAAATCTTATGGATTTTTGTTAGTCGCTCGGTAATGTCTTGTAGTGCTTTACTCGATACGATCGCACTTAAATTTTGCGTCGCAGATCTGGCGGCGATCTCACGTTCGATCTCGGTCTGAAGCTCTTGGATGCGAGTATTAATGGACTGCACTGAGACGAGTTGCATTTACCGAACCTAGTAGATGAAGATAATTGCTACTATTATGCCCAACCAACTGGCAAACATCCCTAATCTGCACGGCTAGAGCGAGGATTTTGAGACTCAGTTAGCAGTTCGTTGTGCCGCTCTACCGCAACAATGCGGTAGAGCGGCACATGCGCTCGACTTATTTTCGATCTTGCCCAAAGTATCCACTCGATCGTTACCTTGGTCACGATCTATATTTGGCTCGATCGAGTTATGTTAGAGGTGCGACCCTGTAATGTTTTTATGCGTCATCCTCTGCGGTTGTTACTATATGTTGAGTGGATTTTATTTGCAGTAGTGATGGCATTGGAAGTATCGCCACATCGCAATCGCTCGCTCGACCAGCCTGTCTGGCTCAACATTGGGGTGGTCGTCCTCTTGGCAGTCATGGGTTTGCGGTTACCGTCAACTGGTAAGTTATCGATTAAAATTCTCTACACCATTGCCGAAATTCTGCCGATTTCGCTCGCTGGCGCACTGGGAATGCGGCCAGTGGGTGTGCTGTATGCGATCGTCGTGATTCGGAGTTATCTGATTTTTGGGCGGCAATATCGACTGTGGATTACTGGCGGGATCTTTGCAATTTCGCTGCTGACAACCACAATTAGAGTAGATCGTCACTCCTCCTTGCCTTCCCAAATTCAGAATCGTCCGCACTCTACCTCGACCGATCGCACCGAACGCAACGAATTTCGGTGGGGCTTTGTCGCCATGTTTGGCGGCATCATTCTGTCTTTACAACTATTAGTCGATCGCATTTTGGCAGAAAAGCAAGCTAAAGAGGAACTGGCGATCGCCAATCAACGCATCCGTAATTATGCGCTCAGAGCTGAAGAAATCGCCACGCTCCAGGAACGTAACCGGATCGCGCGCGAGATCCACGATTCGCTCGGGCATTCGCTGACGGCGCTCAATCTCCATCTGGAAATGGCACTCAAGCTCGCACACATTCAACCCGACCGATCGCGTGAGGTCTTAACCGAAGCCAAACGCCTGGGTTCGATCGCGCTCCAAGACGTACGCGAATCAGTCTCGACGCTCCGCTCCGACCCATTGCAGGGGAAAGATTTGCCTGCTGCGATTCATAAATTGGTAGACGATCTCAAGTTATCTAATCAGATCGAACCTACCTGTTATTTAGATCTTCCCCCAATGCTACCCCCGGATGTCGCCACTGCGGTCTATCGGATCGTCCAAGAAGCATTAACAAATATCACTAAATATGCGCAGGCTGACGAAGCGATCGTCTCAGTTCATAGCACTGCTAATGCGATCGAATTAAAAATCGCCGATAACGGGCGTGGTTTCAATCCCACTCACAATTCTACTGGATTTGGCTTGCAAGGTATGCGCGAGCGGGTCCTGTCGTTACAGGGTAAATTTGAGGTCAGCAGCGCACCAGGCCAAGGTTGTCAGATTATGGCGGTTATTCCTTTAGGATAGTGACTAGTCACTAGTGATTCAAACGCGCAAGGCGCGTCTGAGTTTACTAACTATCGAGTATCTAATCTGGTAAATTTACTAGTCACTAATCACTAATCTCTACTATCCCCCTCCCATGATTAACATTCTCCTTGTAGACGACCAAAATCTGATTCGTCAGGGATTGAAGGCATTGCTAGAACTCGAACCGGATTTACAGGTAGTAGGCGAAGCAGAAAATGGTCAAATCGCTCTCGAGTGCGTGAAAGCACTCCAGCCAAATGTTGTATTAATGGACATTCGGATGCCAGTAATGGATGGCGTTACCGCTACACAGCGCATTTGCCAGCAGTTTCCTAACGTGAATATTCTGATGCTGACTACCTTTGACGACAATACGTACGTAGCAAAAGCGATCGAATATGGTGCGAAAGGTTACTTGCTCAAGGATACGCCCTCAGAGGAAATTGCGGCGGCGATTCGAGCAGTCGATCGCGGTTACACGCATTTAGCCCCTGGCATGATGGAAAAACTCATGTCCGGTCGATTAGAGCGCACCGAAGTCAGCTTGCCACCGGAGCTGGTCGATCTTACCCCCCGAGAATTAGAGGTTTTAAAACTGATTGCTACGGGTGCAAATAATCGCGAGATTGCGAGCAAACTGTACATCTCTGAAGGTACGGTTAAAAACCATGTCACCAATCTTTTGAATCGGTTAAACTTGCGCGATCGCACGCAGGCAGCTATTTTGGCGAATACTTACTTCGACTGTAGCGTTCAGCCTTCAAAATTTCACGCGAAATCGGAATAGTCCGAGATCGCACTCAGCAATATTGCTCGATCGTCGTGAATTAAATCGAGCGATCGGCGCAATCCAAGTGCTTTCTCGTACGTAATTATACCGAAACTGTGTTTAAGGGAAATTCTAATTGATTAAACTAGAACATTGATATACAAAATCCTCTCACTTTTGGATCCATATGATTTCCAATACTTCGAAATCTCAAACAGATCGCAAATGCCCAAAATGCGGTGGTCTATCGCTCTCCCGATCGCAACGGATAGATTTCGTCGATCGGGCAGTTGCCTTAGTTAATTTGTATCCCTATCGCTGTAAGCAGATCGATTGCAACCACCGTTTTCAAAGTTTCGGTCGCTACTAGTTCGTAAACCAATATTAGGTGTGAGATCTATTAAGTCAATACAGATTAGATCGAGCGTTGTTCGCCAAAAAGCAAGCTGGTGCAATTATTTTTCAGCCACAACAGTAGGTAAAATTACTTCAGGAATGACTGCTGGAGTCGGCTTTTTCACCTTCAGCGGTTTTTTGCCAAAGGTTAACGTCCGATCGCGGAGCGACTCTTGGGAACTATCGGCACAATCGACATAAATCGTGTCACCTTCGCCAAAAGTAGTTTCCAAGATTTTAGTGGCGATCGGGTTTTGGATTTCTCGTTGAATGACACGTCTTAGCGGTCTGACACCATAGACCGGATCGTAGCCCACATCGGCGAGATAATCTTGTGCGGCGGACGAGAGGTGAATCTTAATCTCTCGATCTGCCAACATCCGCTCGATGTGTTGGATTTGGATCGAGACGATTTGACGCAGTTCGGTCTTCTTGAGCGGCTCAAAAATAGTGAGTTCGTCGATCCGACTGATAAATTCAGGGCGGAAGTGAGCGCGCAGAGAATTAGTTACCTGTTCGCGCAGATCGTGAGTTTGAGTATTATCTCGTTCTTGTGCTATTAAGGTCTTCATAATCTGCTCGCTGCCAATATTACTGGTCATCACGATCACAGTATTCGAAAAATCGACCGTTTTCCCTTTGGAGTCGGTAATTCGGCCATCGTCAAGAACTTGGAGCAGTAAATTAAAAACATCAGGATGGGCTTTTTCGACTTCATCGAACAGGACCACGCAATAAGGATGGCGGCGGACGGCTTCAGTCAGTTGTCCGCCATCTTCATGGCCGACATACCCTGGCGGCGCACCGATCAGTCGCGAAACTGCATGTTTCTCCATGTATTCCGACATATCCAGGCGCACCATCGCTTCGTCGCTGTCGAACAAAAATTCGGCCAGCGCGCGTGCCAGTTCGGTTTTACCGACACCTGTAGGCCCCATAAATAGGAACGAACCGATCGGGCGATGGGGATCTTTCATCCCCGCACGCGCGCGCCGAATTGCGGCAGATACGGCACTGACAGCGTCTTGCTGCCCGATCACTCGCTGGTGGAGATGCGATTCGAGTTGGAGTAGTTTTTGACGTTCTGAAGCCAACAGGCGGTTGACAGGAATCCCCGTCCACTTGGCGACGATTTCGGCAATGTCGCTTTCAGATACCTGTTCGCGGAGCAGGGTCGAACCTTGGACTTGGACTTGGGCGAGTTCGGCTTCTTTGACTTCGCGTTCCTGTTGGAGTTTTTCGAGGTTACCGTATTTGAGTTGGGCTGCGGTATTGAGGTCGTAAGCCCGCTCGGCTTGCTCGATTTGGACGCGAATCCGCTCTTCTTCTTCTTTTAGGCTTTTGATCCCATCTAAGAGCTGCTTCTCGCCTTGCCATTGGTTGGTGAGTTCGCCCTGCTTTTGTTTGAGCGTGACAATCTCGACATCGATTTTATCCAGCCGTTCTTGGGTGGGGAGATAACTACCACTATGCAGATTTTCACCTTGGAGCGAAAGTTTTTCCATCTCCAATTGCATCACCCGCCGATCGATTGCTTCGAGTTCGGCAGGCTTGGAGGTAATCTCCATTTTGAGTTTGGCGGCGGCTTCATCGACGAGATCGATCGCTTTATCAGGTAAAAAGCGATCGGCAATATACCGACTCGATAATTTGGCAGCAGCGACAAGCGCGGAATCGCTAATCTTGACACCGTGGTGGACTTCATATCGTTCTTTCAATCCGCGCAGGATCGAGATCGTATCTTCGACACTCGGCTCGTTCACCTGGACGGGCTGAAACCGGCGTTCTAGGGCGGGATCTTTCTCGATATACTTGCGATACTCATCGATCGTCGTCGCACCGATACAGCGCAATTCTCCCCGCGCCAGCATCGGCTTGAGCAAGTTTCCGGCATCCATCGCACCTTGATTGCCGCCAGCACCGACGACGGTATGGAGTTCGTCGATAAATAGCACGATTTGTCCGGCAGATTCGGTCACTTCTTTGAGCACCGATCGCAACCGTTCTTCAAATTCACCGCGCAATTTGGCACCTGCGATCAAGCTACCCATATCGAGCGAAATCAGGGTGCGATCTTTGAGTGATTCGGGCACATCGCCGTTGACGATCCGCTGCGCCAATCCTTCAGCGATCGCGGTTTTACCCACGCCTGGCTCACCGATGAGGACAGGGTTATTTTTTTGTCGTCTGGATAGTACCTGCACGACGCGCCGAATTTCTTCATCGCGACCGATTACTGGATCCATCTTTCCGGCTTTAGCTGCTTCGGTGAGATCTTTGCCATATCTGGAGATCGCATCACCAGATACCTCGGCTGTTGGCGGCAGCGATTTTGGTTTGGGTGTGGTGGCGCGTTGCTGTTCGATCGCTGTTTCCAATTGCTGGCGATCGACATTAAAGGCTTTGAGCAACCGCCGTCCGACCCGATCGTCCTCCATGAGAGCTAATATAAGATGATCGATGCCGATCGCATCATCTTGCCGACTTTCCCGTGCGGCATCAGCCCGATCCAGTAATAAGTCTAACCCGCGCCCTAAATACAAATCGACAACTTGGTTCAGTCGGGGTTGACGAGTCGTAAATTCTTGGAGTTGTCGCGCTAATTTTTCGACATCTACTCCAACTCGGTTTAGAATTTTGATAGCTAAATCTTGCTGTTCCAGTGCGGCAATCGCGACATGTTCGACTTCTAACTGCTGATTGAAAGATCTTCTCGCTACGTCCTGTGACTTGATAATTGCATCCCAGGCTTGGTCTGTAAATTTAGTAGGGTCTGTAGGCTGCATTCTAAAGGGATGGCGATTATAGTCTCGGCGTGTTTGTTCAGTATATCAAGTAAGTCCGATTCGAGCGCGATTCTCTCACAGAGGCGGTGCTAACGATCGAGTTAACTCGATCTGCCATGCCTAATTTTTAATGTAGCAACTGCTAATCTCGATCGGCTCGCTCAGACGTTAACAAGATTACGAGTTACTTCCAAGATCTTGGAAGTAACGCTCTAGTTATTTACTATTGTATCTCTGTACAGATTTGGTTCAAACCCTATGAAATATCTATTAGCAGGCGATATCGGTGGCACAAAAACGCTGTTGAGATTAGTCGAAATCGAGTCCCCGCATCACGTTGCCGCCGAGCAAATTTACAGCAGTCAAAAGTATCCAGATTTAGTACCGATCGTCAGCGAATTTATCGAGCATGCCAAAACTAACTTTGGGCACGATCTCGAGCTAAAAACGGCATGTTTGGCAATTGCTGGCGCAGTAGTCGATCGAGCATCATATTTACCCAATCTCGGCTGGCACCTGAATGCAGAACGGCTCCAACAGGAGTTACAGATTGCGTATATCGAATTAATCAATGATTTTGCCGCGATCGGTTATGGAGTGCTGGAGTTGCCACCATCCGACCTCTACACGCTTCAATCCGGACAACCCCATCCAAACGCTCCAAAAGCAACGATCGGCGCGGGTACGGGACTGGGACAGGGCTTGTTGATTCACAATGGGACGGACTATAACATTATTTCCACAGAAGGCGGACATTGTGATTTTGCCGCACGATCGGTTGAGGAATTTGAGTTGGCTCGATATATTTGTCAGCAGATGCAGATCGAGCGAGTCTCGAACGAGCGCATCGTCTCTGGGCGGGGGATCGTCGCCATCTATCAATATCTCCGCGATACTACCAACCTTGCCGAAAATCCTGAGATCGCCAGTGTAGTTAAAACTTGGGAAGCTGAAACCGAGAAGCTCACCGATCCAGCGGCACCGATCTCATCAATGGCGATCGCGAAAACCGATCCACTTGCGATCGCCACCATGAAAATGTTTGTCTCGGCATACGGTGCCGAAGCTGGAAACCTGGCTCTAAAAATTCTCCCCTACGGAGGTCTTTATCTGGCTGGGGGCATCGCTGCCAAGAATATACCCCTATTGACTGATGGCACATTTATTGCCGCATTCAATCATAAAGGGAGAGTGAGCGATTTACTCAGTAACATCCCCGTGTATGTTATCCTCAATCCCCAAGTTGGTGTAATTGGTGCTGCATCCCGTGCTGCCAATTTACTACACAAAATGTAGCTGTGACGACGATCTCACACTGACGATGCTGTCAAACTCTAGGAATGTTTGGGATGTCAGTCGATCGGTACACAAAATTCCAAAACATTAAGATTGTCAATCAGAGAAACATTAAAAAATAATAAAGGTTATACTAGAATAAAGTGGTGCTAATAAAAGGAGAGCTATGTTTCTTAGACTAGCAAGTCAACATCGAGAATTTGTCAAAGACCTAGTAATGAGCCTTCAGGCTCTAGCTGTGGTGTTGGAGCGCGGCGGCTATGAGGCTGCTTGCTACACCTGCGGCGACGAAATGAATAGTGCTAATTTCATGGTCAGTCTGGCTCCAAACCATCTGATCCGGTTCCTGGTATCCGATTATGGGATTACCTGGACTGAATTGCGCGACGATCGGGAGTTAATGAAGCTTGAAGGTGCAGAAGCGATCGCGCAATTGCAGGAACTTGCCGATTTACTCAAACAACAGATTCAAGCTAATGCTTATGTAATGGTTGGCTAGTCAACCGGATTATCGACGTGCTTGCGAGCGCCTAAATTTGAAGAGAGACTAGCTAACGGCTGGACGCATGAGTACATTTCCTTGTGCGATCGCACATTAGCATCGAGAGTTAAGAATTAATGACCGTCAGACCATCCACTCTAGTAATCTTGTCTTGTAAGACGATCGGATGTTGACCGTAAAAAGGTAATGCCACCGACCAATCAGGTCGCTCACCTTCACCATAAGCAATCTGTGCCAATTCCCACACATCTCTAACCGTAGCAGATAGATTTGCAGATCGATCGATCTGATGATGATAACAAGGCTCGGATCGAGCTAATTGCAATTTCCACTCAGTAGTCGATAAGACCGTATCCGCGAGCATCACCGTGATGCGATCGCGATCGGGTGCTAAATTGTAAATTGCCACAAACACCTCATCTCGCTGAGCGGGCATCGAAATCGCGACCGTTCCAGTACCGATCTCGCACGGATGCTGCTGCGGTAAGCTCCACGCTACCGCAGCCAAGCTTGAAATTGTAAAAATCGGCAGCTCCAATTGCTGCGCCAATGTGCGCGCCGTAACCATTGCCAATCGAGTACCTGTAAATCCGCCAGGGCCATTGGCGACAGCAATCCAAGCCAAATCTTGCCACGTTTGTGGACTTAAGAACTCTAACAGATAAGGATGGAGATAATTTGAAGTATCCCGTCCTAAATCCCATACCCGATCGCGATAATCCTCACGACTATTACCAATCGCCAAACCTAACGCTGGACTGCTAGTATGCAGTGCCAATCCATATTTTGTCATCGTTTTAGGGGATCTGGACTAGAAACTTAGGATTAATGAGCATGAGTATTATCGTGAATTCAATCCAAAATCCCAAATAAGATCGACATCAATTCTGGCCAACCAAAACTGACTAGCTGGCTGCTTCCGACATTTCAATAATCTGACCTTCATAATCTTTAACTAAAAAGACCAGCGGCTTTTCGCTGCGAATCCGATGTTTGATACCTCGGGTTTGAATTCGCATCAGAATTTGTTCGAGACAATCGCGATCGAAACAAACGTGACGCTGACGATTTTTGTCGCCCGTACTCGCCCCAGTAATGATGTGAAGTTGGGTATTTTTCTTGAGTTGATACCACAATCCATCTGAAGCTTTCATCCCTCTGACGCTAGCTCGACCCATCGGTGCGGCTAAATACATCGGGTCTATCCCCGCACTACCAATCGTTTGCTCGTAATCGTAATAGTAATGCAATGGGACTTGCGCGATCGGTAAATTCAGTAGTCCTTCATATAAATCCTGCGCGATTTGGAGGTCGGACACCATCAAAGTGTGGACCTTGGGGGCACTAGTCAGAAACAGCCACATCGCCCCAGCGTAGGCTGCAAGAAGCATCACCATGATGCCTTGGGTCGAGAACAGGCTATCTAGAGGCATAGGATCGATATAGCAAGGTTAATAATATGTTAACAGTCATCAGCTTACAGAGATTTAACAAAGTATAGCTCAACGATCGAGATTGGGCTAGCAGCCAGCCAGACCTTCATACATCTAGCTTATCGCGAGATCTTCCCAACTCAATCGTCTGATTGTCTCAATATATTAGACAAATCTCTGTATATCTGATATGATAAAACTCTGTGAATTTTTCCAAAACACATGAAAGCTCAGGAAATTATTCGCTCGATCGAAGCGGAATACATCAAATCCGATCTGCCTACCCTTCACATTGGCGACACCGTCCGTGTAGGCGTGAAAATTCAAGAAGGTAATAAAGAACGGGTTCAACCATACGAAGGCATTATTATTGCCAGACGTAATGGTGGAATCAACGAGACTATTACTGTCCGACGTGTCTTCCAAGGGATTGGCGTGGAACGGGTATTCCTGTTGCACTCACCCAAAGTTGACAACATCAAAGTAATTCGTCGCGGTAAAGTCCGTCGTGCCAAATTGTTCTATCTTCGCGATCGCGTTGGTAAAGCAACTCGCGTCAAACAGCGGTTCGATCGCCCCTTGGTTTAATCGTCCAGCTCTTTATCTGGGTGTCCTGACCGTTAACTCTATTTTACGATTATACTAAAGTACAGGGTCAGGAATCGCACTCTCATTTCATCATGCGTCCTTAGTTCAGTTGGTAGAACGTCGGTCTCCAAAACCGAATGTCGGGGGTTCAAGTCCTCCAGGGCGCGTCAATTCAGGGATTAGAGATTAGCTGTTAGTCTTTATTAGTGAACAGTGAATAGTGAACAGTCCGTAGGGTGGGCAATGCCCACAGCATGGGTTTTAGTCTACTTTATTCTCAAACTTATTTACACATAACTACTTATCTAATCTTTGCTATTGCCAGATTTTTTTCAGATTCAACACAAATCCAGGTAAAACATCCTCACAACTGACAGATAGGGGAACTTCGAGGGTTTCGATCTCTGTTTGTCCCCCTCGATAAATTTCTACTTGTTTGTCTTGAGGATTCACTAATAATCCCAATTTTACGCCTAGCCGCTGATATTCCTGCATCTTGGCTTGTAAGGTATTTAATCTGTCGCTAGTCGATCGTAGTTCGATAATAAAATCGGGTACGACTTCCAAAAACCGATCGAGGGGCACTCCTGCTAGCCGCGACTTCTCGATCCACGATACATCTGGCGATAGCCTCCCGCCGCCGATGGCGATAAAGTCATATCCAGTTGACGAGTCAAACACGTCGCCTAATCCGGCGCGTTCGTTCCAAACATAAACTTGACTACCCAACTCTAAATTCTGCCGACCGCTAATTGGAAAGGCTGGGGGCATAACAATTAGTTCTCCAATAGCGGTCAATTCTAAGTGTAAATCGGGATTGTCAGCACACAACTTGTCAAACTGCTCTGGCGTGACATGTAAGGTAGTATTGCTCACGTCGAGTAGCAATGGTTGAGTCTCAACTGGCGCAGTCGCAATCGTCATAAAACCTCCACGGATTTGTCACTATCGATCCTTACTTCTAATATATCGCGGCATTTGGATCGATCGATCTGAGCGGGTGTCTGTAAATTGCCCCCTAACCCACAATTCTGGGGGAACCGGAATTGAAAGTCCACTAGAATTGGGGATTAGGGAGCGTTGAATTACTAAAATATTCGGCTGAATTGTAACTCAATCGACATACATATCGATCGATTTGGGCACATTACAGATGTAAGATAATAGGCGAGTTCGACCGAGAGTAAATATTCTTCATCTCTCTTCGATCGATCGCCTGCTACTCTACATTTGCCATATACCTATCAAACAATCGAACAAATGAAGCAACTCTCTTTTACCCCCCCACAATCGCCAAAGCCCTTGCTATAACTAGCTTTTCAGCTTTGTCTTTACTCGCTACTGCTCCTGCCCAAGCGATCGTCATGAATTTTGAAAGCTTGGCTGTGAATAATAACACCATTAATACTTTAGAGCCTCCCTACACTGAAAGTGGTTTTACGCTTAGTTCTCGTGGAGGAGCAACTTTCAGTTATCCCGGCACTCAGAATTCCTTATATCTAGGCTCGACAGTTCTTTTTGGTAACTCCGGTACCCAGCAAATTACTCTAACCAAAGTCGGTGGTGGTGCATTTAATTTATCTTCGATCGATTTAACCGATTTGGATGGCTTTGGATCGGTATTTGTCTCATTTACGGGTACCAGAGCTGACAGTACTACTGTCACTCAATCCTTTACCACAGATGCAATTTTAACTACCCTGGAGACTTTTAACTTCACTAACTTCACTAACTTAGTCTCCGTCAATTGGCGTCAGGGTACTACAACTAGTGCGGGACATCAGTTTGATAACATCAATGTCAGTGCGGTTACTACTACTGCCGTCCCCGAACCATTCACGATCTTAGGCACACTCTTTGGTGCGGGATCTAGTGTTGCGCTGAAGCGGAAACTAACCAAAGCGCAAGCAGATAAACAATCGATCGATTAGAAGTGGCAACAGTTTGAATCTGCTATTTCTAAGTACCAGTATCAAAGCGGGGGATTCGATCGCAAGGAAGAATTCCCCGCTTTTTAGGCGTTGGCGTAGCCTACCGGAGGTAATCGATAAGATTATTCGGTCATCCTACCCTCTACTCTCCCAATACTTGCAGCCTTCACATGGCCCAATTGGCTGAATCGCACAGCGAATGAGGGTCGATCGAGCATTATACACACAAGTAGCGTCACCAATTACCCATTGACCGTCGATAAGACTTTGCTCCTCTGGACGACTAGCCGATTGCACGTAGAGCGCAATCTTGTGGAGTTTGTAGCGACCGAATTGCAGATGATAGCGATGACGGCGTTCTAATACCACATAAGTATTACCCGCCAAATCGAGATAATTACCAGGTTGGGGAGTCCAATCCAACTTAACTTTAGCTAAAACTTGCCGCGATTGGGTCAAAATTACCTCGGTCGGCAAAGACTCTGGTTCTGTCATCTAGTTTCCATAGTAAGCGTAGTTCACTATTCTAGACGATCTTTACAACATCGTCTCGATCGTCAAAAGTTAAAAACCTTTAACTTATGTAGCCTTTTTGAGAACTAGCATGAGTGGCTGCGGTAAACTAAGCCTTGATTCTTAGTTTTAGTTTCCCTAAAGCTTTATCGTTGGGAGGATGATTAAATGTCTCATGCCGTCAAAATTTACGATACGTGTATTGGCTGTACTCAGTGCGTTCGGGCTTGTCCTACGGATGTATTAGAGATGGCACCTTGGGATGGTTGTAAGGCAGGGCAAATCGCCGCTTCGCCGCGCACGGAAGATTGCGTTGGTTGCAAACGGTGTGAAACCGCTTGCCCTACGGATTTCCTGAGTATTCGCGTCTACCTAGGTGCGGAAACTACTCGCAGCATGGGTTTAGCATACTAAATCTCATTAGTGGTTGGTGGCTAAGGGTGCCTAATTGTATCTTTAGTCATCAGCCACTATGAATTATGAAATAAGCTGCAAGCCTCGCAACTTAACTAGCTACTAGCTAATAACTTTTTTTGACGACTTTCGCACTAACTGTTACATTCGATCGCATATTGGGCAATTATAATTAGAGGATCGATCGAGACCTCGAAGATGGCGAAATTGCCATAAATTTGCCAAAACTAGGACAGCCGTTGCGGGAGAATTAGACTTTATGTGTGGAATTGTTGGGTATATTGGCAATCGACCAGCTCAAACCATTTTAGTCTCAGGCTTAGAGAAACTAGAATACCGAGGTTATGACTCCGCAGGAGTCGCCACCGTCCTCGAAGGAAAACTAGATTGTATTCGTGCCAAAGGAAAGCTGCACAATCTGCGCGAAAAAATTGAAATTACCCCCAATCATGCTCCTATTGGCATCGGACATACGCGGTGGGCGACGCATGGCAAACCAGAAGAGTATAATGCTCATCCACACACGGATACCAACCGTCGGTTAGCCGTAGTCCAAAATGGCATTGTCGAAAATTACCGCGAACTCCGGGAAGAATTAAAGAAACAAGGACACGAGTTTCGATCGGAAACCGATACCGAAGTCATCCCGCACCTAATCGCCCAATGCTTTGCCGAAGGTGCCGATACTTTACTAGTAGCAGTCCGACAGGCCGTACATAAATTATCTGGTGCATTTGCGATCGCGGTAGTTTCGGCAGATTATCCCGACGAACTAATTTTAGCTAGACAACAAGCACCACTAGTAATTGGCATCGGTGAAGGCGAATATTTTTGCGCGTCAGATACGCCCGCGATCGTCCAATATACCCGCACTGTTTTACCCTTAGAAAATGGAGAAATGGCGCGGCTCACTAGAGATGGAGCTGAAGTTTATACATTTGCAGGCGCAAAAGTCCGCCGCACGCCGCATACGATTAATTGGAATCCGATCGCGGTTGAAAAACAAGGCTTCCGCCACTTTATGGCCAAGGAAATCTACGAACAGCCAGCCGTAGTCAGAACTTGTCTCGAAGCATATCTCGATCTCGATTGGACTCCAGGTAGCAATAAATCGCCCTTCAAACTCGATCTCCCTGCGTCCATCTACGCCGATCTCGAAAATATCCAAATCGTTGCCTGTGGTACCAGTCTCCACGCTGGCATGGTGGGTAAATATCTCCTCGAAGAACTCGCCCAAATTCCCACCGCCATTCAATATGCGTCCGAATTTCGTTATTCACCCCCACCTCTAACACCGAACACTCTCACGATCGGGATTACCCAATCTGGTGAAACCGCTGACACTCTAGCTGCCGTTGAAATCGAAAAGTCTCGCCGCCAGGATAAAGATCCCAAATATCACTCCCGCCTCCTCGCCGTCACCAATCGGACAGATAGTGCTATCACCCGCGTCGTGGACTGCGTAATCGACACACATGCAGGCATGGAAATCGGCGTAGCCGCCACTAAAACCTTCATGGGTCAATTGATGGCGTTTTACTTCTTATCGCTCGATCTAGCCCATCGTCGCGGGACTATTACAGTCGATCGACTGGCTGAAATCATCACTGGTTTGAAAGTCCTCCCCTCACAAATCGAAGTTATCCTCGAAACCCAGGAGAAATACATCGAAGAACTTTCCCATAGTTTCCTAGAAACCCAGGATGTCATCTTCCTCGGTCGCGGCATTAATTTCCCGATCGCCCTAGAAGGTGCCTTAAAACTTAAAGAGATCAGTTATATCCATGCCGAAGGTTATCCTTCTGGCGAGATGAAGCATGGCCCGATCGCGCTCCTCGATGCTAAAGTACCTGTAATTGCGATTACTATGCCAGGGAAAGTATATGAAAAAGCGGTATCAAATGCTCAAGAAGCTAAGGCGCGAGATTCCCATTTGTATGGGGTAGTTGCTGCTAGTGATAAGGATGCAGCAGAGATCTTTGATAAGGTTTTACCCGTACCAGATGTGGATGAATTGTTATCGCCAGTGTTAACAGTTATTCCGATGCAATTGATGTCATATCACATTGCCGCAATGCGCGGATTAGACGTAGATCAGCCTCGTAATTTAGCCAAATCGGTAACTGTTGAATAGGCTAAAAAATTTGATTTTTATCTTTGTGGAAACACAATAAAGTTGTATACTAAACAATAAAGTCGTATACTGACCAATAAAGTTGTATGCTATCATCTGTGAGTGTTTAATTAGCATTTACAGATTTTTCATATGGTCAGAAACAAGAGATATTGGACAGAAGAGAAACTCGATCGATATACAAACGAAGGTCGAGGACAAGGTAGCGGTCGAAATTACAATCCGTGGATCGATGTTTCAGACTTTTTTATGTTGAATTTAATTACAGCATTAAGTGCTTATACTCATCAGCCTAAACAACCCCGCTTAAAGCTAGATGAGCCTGCTCGAGACTTCTCTATAGTATATATTTAGCAAACTATCTGCGTCCAAATATCCTCTTAAATTTAAACACTTCAAGCTATTACGTTTCTTTATCGATCGAATGCACCTTTTTCCCCTTCAATTTGTGTTTGGTATATATTCCGAGTCCCAAAGCTGTTAAGTTACCTAAAATTGTTGCAGGTTCGGGAACTGCTGTAGCCGAAATTCCACCAATATCACCCACCCCGCTAATAGTATTGGAAAATTGTCCGGCATCGGTGTTTCCATAGCCCGTAGTAACTAAGAAATAATTGATATTTGGAGCCAGAGCGCTTGTAAATCCCGACGAGCCTGTAATCCCGTTAAGATCGTCATTAGCAGTGATGAAATTGACGAGTGGAGTATTAGGGTTAAAAGCAGTTCGATACAAAACGGTAAAGTTATCCCAATTACTGGGAATCGTAGCTTGACTCTGGATTGTATAGCTACCTGAAGCACTGACGCTAAAGCCTCGAACGCTATATCTAACCGCCGTTCCAGTCGGAGATAGGGAAGGCAAAGAATCGTCGGTAGGTCGATTCCATGTAGGAGCGCCTGCTGTAGTTCCAGAATAGTTAAGAAGAGTTGCAGCTTGCGCGATGGAAATGCTCGAAGTTGATGCTACACCGATAGCAAACCCAACACCTGCCAAGGCAATTTTTTTATTAGCGAACATGAGTAACATGGATATAAAAACTACATAAAAATGGATTCTGCCACATACTAGCCCATTTAATAATTACATGCTACTTATCCACACACACATCGATTAATTTCAGCAAATAGGCGTAATAAGGGTTTATGCAAATAACCCTTATTACGCAATGTTGTATTTCTTAACGATTTCTTGTTGACATCATAAAAAATCCATAAGATAATTTTTTCAAGAAGTATAAATATTACATTCACCTCGGACACGGTTGTGTTCCGGTTATTTTAGAGTGCAATAATCTTTTTGTCGATCGAGGAACCGCCAAAGTAATCTAGCTCCAAATCAGAACATTAACCATACCATTTCTTCACACCCAATTTTATGAATGAATTCATAAGCAATAGCAGCACCAGTCAAAATCGAGATCCGTTGTTGGGTAATCTGCAAGATTTGGCAAAAAATAGCGAGAACGGTTTGATACTTAATATATTATCAGGCAGTGCTGCGTCGCTACAATTGAGTGGTGTTGAAGATGATTATCTCAAGCAAACATTATTGCCTTTAGTTCAGCAGGAATTGAGAGATTTTAGGGAATCTCCTGATTTTGCTAGCAAGATGAATTTGGCGTTTGGGAATGGATTCGATCGTGAGCCAGATAAAAGTTGGCAAGCACTCGATAAGTTGATAAGTGCCAATATCGTACTGGGCGACATTTTACCGAGCGAGCGGCTCCAAGCAAAAGGAGCGTTTGACGGCGATCGCATTTACTTATCTAAAGAACTGCTAGATCCGCAATTAGTCGCTCCCCAAGCGGCAGCTAGCGTACTGCTAGAGGAAATGGGGCACTATATCGACTCCCAAATTAATTCTCAAGATACGCCAGGAGATGAAGGGGCGATTTTTGCAAAATTGGTGCTGGATCTACCGTTTGCACCTGGAGAATTAGCCGCATTACAAGCAGAAGACGATTGGGGGACTCTAATTGGGAGCGATGGTAGTTCAATTCCGGTAGAGTTGGCGAGTGCCACCGCTTCCTTAGCAAGCGTGGCTTTGGCATTCGATTCGGGGGTAGATGGTAACGATCGAATTACCGCAGATCCCACGATTGTGGGTACGATTGCCGATCTAAATTCGATCGGCAAACTTCAGGCAAGTTTAAATAATGGCGGCTTTGTCGATATCACCACACAGATCGACGCTAGTGGCAATTTCAGTTTGGATGCGGCGACGCTAACCCAACTTAATGGTGGTCAGCTACCAGATGGGAAGTACAAAGTCACAATTCAAACGGAAGATCGTCAAGGTAAAGCTGCGGAGCCAGTAACATTAGACTTTACTTTAGATACGACCCCACCGTCCGCGTCGGGGTTCATGCTAGATAGCTTATATGATTCGGCACCGATCGGCGACTCGCGGACGAGTTTTGGGAGTGTCGATCTCATCGGGCAAACCGAAGCTAATGCTACTGTTACTCTCAAAACCCGTAAAGAGAGTGCCAATGCCTCGGTAATTGCTGACGCACAGGGTAAATTTAGATTTTCGCAGGTAGCTCTAGCTGTAGGTGACAATTCGTTTACGGTTAAATCGGTAGATTTAGCTGGAAATACGCGATCGCAGACTAACACGATCCGCCGTGTCACCCAAGATAGTAGTGATGTCGTATTAGATTGGAATGGGGTACTGTTGAATGCGGTTTATACGGATAAAACCGCACCGCCATTAGCTTCGCGGAATATGGCGATCGTTCAAACCGCCGTCTTTGATGCGGTGAATAGCTTTGCCAATACTTATCAAAACTATCATTTCACGGGCGCGGCTCCTACTGGTGCATCCTTAGAAGCCGCTGCTGCTGCCGCTGCGTATAACACCCTGCTCCAACTCTATCCCAAGCAGAAAACTTACTTCGATAACGCCCTGATTTCGTCGCTAGCAAAAATTGCCGATGGTAAGGCAGAAGATGATGGGGTTGCTTTTGGCAAACAAGTCGCTGACGATCTCCTCGCATTCCGCAGTAACGATGGTGCGAGCAAAACCGTTACTTATACCCCAGGCACCGATCCTGGCGATTGGCAACCTACCGCGCCTGGATTTGCGGCGGCTCTAGCACCTCAATGGGGAAATGTCACGCCATTTGGTTTGACTAGCGGCTCGCAATTCCGTCCTGCTGGCGAACCCGTATTGACTAGTGACAAATATACAGCAGACTTTAACCAAGTCAAAGAGTTGGGGAGTATAGATAGTACCACTCGCACTGCCGACCAGACCCAGATCGCCCAATTCTGGGCGGATGGCGGGGGGACATTTACACCGCCAGGGCATTGGAACCAAATCGCTCAAAATGTCGCTGCAAGCAAGGGTAATTCGCTGCTGGATAATGCGCGGCTATTTGCGTTATTAGATATGTCCCTAGCCGATGCGGGAATTGCCGCGTGGGATGCCAAATATCAATTTAACTTCTGGCGACCGATTACGGCAATTCAAAAGGCGGATACCGATGGCAATCCGAATACGATTGCCGATCCGAATTGGAAGCCACTAATTACTACCCCACCTTTCCCTGAATACATATCGGGACATAGTACCTTTAGTGGAGCCGCTGCAACGGTGCTAACTTCGCTATTGGGTGACAATATCAGCTTTAGTATCAATTCCTTGGGTACGCCAGGAATCGATCGGACATTTAGTAGTTTCAATGCGGCGGCTACCGAAGCTGGTATCAGTCGGATCTATGGCGGGATTCACTTCAACTCTGCCAATATCGACGGACAAACTACTGGTAAATCGATCGGTAATTACGTGCTCCAAAATTCATTAGCAATGGCTAATGATGCTCAACCACCCGTAGTTAAATTTGCTTTAGCAACTGATACTGGCAGTAGTAATGGCGACAAGATTACCAGCGATCCGACGATTAAGGGTACTCTCACCGATGCGAGTCAGATAACTAAGTTTCAAGCGAAGTTAAATACTGGTAGCTTTGTCGATGTCTTAGCTAAATTAACCGCTGACGGCACCTTTAACCTAGATAAAGCCGCGCTCGCCCAAATTAATGGCGGACAATTAGCCGATGGCGCGTATCAACTGAATCTCAAGGCTGAAGATAAATTTGGTAATGCTACTAGCGAATCAACACTGAGCTTTACTCTCGATAGCACCAAACCAATCGCACCGACTGAAATAAAAATCAAAGACGATCCCGATACGGTAACTAGTCTCAAAACTCCAACTATTATCGGTAAAGCAGAGACGGGAGCTACCGTTCAAATCTTTGAGGGGACGACTAAATTAGGTGAAACAAAGGCCGTAAATGGTACGTGGGAAATTACCACATTTACACTGACTGATGGCGTGAAGAATCTCACGGTAAAATCGATCGATCCGGCTGGAAATAGCAGCGATAATACCGCCTTCTCCTTGACAGTTCAGTCAGCAACGGTAGATATTACTCCGCCTGTGGCTGCTGTTTCGAGTCTTGCTTCAACTGCAGTCAATTACCTCGAACTCACCTTTGACGAACCAGTTACCGATGCCGCTTTTGCCGCTGATAAATATAGCCTCAAAATTTTCGGCGGTACTCAAGATGGACAAGCTGCAACCATTGCTTCGATCCAAAAACTCAGTCCGACTCAAGTTCGCATCAACTTAGCCGCAGCGTTCGGTTCTGGAAATTATAAATTAGCAGTAGCAGCCGGAATCGCCGATACTGTGGGTAATGCGACTACTGCGGCGCAAACCTTCGATCTGAGTGTCGCAGCGGCGCGGCTGACAATTTCACCAGCTAATGGTGAAGAAATGGTCGGTTTGAATCGCGATACCGTCGTCAATTTTGGCAAAAAAATCGATCCGACGACAGTTAATAGCGATAACTTCTATCTAATTGCCAATGGGCAACGCATCGCGGGCAGAATCAAAGTTTCTAGCACTGAAGAATTTGCTACCTTCTTCTACGATTCTCCGCTACCTTCCTCGACAGAAGTGCGCATAGTTGTGGATGGTACGAAAATTTTAGGACGAGATGGAGTCGCGATCGATGGCGATGGCGACGGTAAAGCTGGGGGCATCGCCACGGCAGACTTTACTACCCTTCCAATTACGCGGATTAAGGGTACGGATGTCTGGGGTTATGTCTACGACTCCTACAACAAAAATGCCGACGGCTCGAATATCCCGCTCAAAGGTGTCACCATCCGCCTCGACTCGCTCACCGATGTCACCGCGACTACTGACGATAAAGGTTACTTCATTCTCAAGGATGTCCCCGCACCCGAATTTTTTGTCTACATCGATGGTGCAAAAGCCACTGGTTCCTCAGCCGCTTCCCAATACGCTAGTTTGGGTAAACCCTTCCACAGCGTACCAGGGCAATCTACGCAATTAATCATGGATGGGACACCATTCAATGTCTACCTCCCCCCCATGGCGGCGAGCGATGTCAAACCATTATCGGCGACGGAGGTTACTAAAGTAGGCTTCGGTGCTGCGGCTGAGGCATTTTTACAGAAACAATTCCCGACTATCGATCCCGAACTGTGGAAAGAGGTAAAAGTCACCTTCAATCCAGGCTCGGCACAGGATGATGCTGGCAATAAGGCAACTCAAGCGACAATTATCCCCGTAGATCCCCAGCGGCTACCCGCACCGTTACCACCAGGAGCAGATCCGAAGTTGGTCATCTCGATCCAAGCTGGTGGCGCAGGTGGATTCAATCGCGAGGCTCAAGGCGGCTCGACCAATTTTGATGTCCCCGCACCGATTCAATTCCCCAATTTGGATGGTTTGAAACCAGGTGAGAAGAGTCTCTTCTGGTCGTTCGATCATGATGCGGGTAAGTGGATCGTGATTGGTACGGGTACGGTAAGTGCGGATGGGAAAACGATCGTTTCCGATCCTGGGGTTGGCGTAATCGCTCCTGGTTGGCATTTTGTGGCTCCAGGAACACCAAGCAAAGGTAAGGGCAGCAATACACCGGATCGATTCGATCCAAATACTTCAGCACCACATCGTCGATTATTGGATAATAACTACCCTCCAGAAGTTGAAGACAGTCTTAAAAAAAATGGGCGAAAAATTCAAAATATCGATGATGGTTATGGAGATTATCTTTATGATAAATATTCAACTACCGTCAAGATGCCTCCTGGATTAACACCAGAACAATTTCTTGAGAGACTTGCTAAAGATCTGAATGGGACTATTAAAGATCCATTTTTTAATGGGATTAATACTTTTGACAAAAATCCAAATCCAAAACTTGGGGACATTTACCATATAAGCATCGGTGGTGGAACTGCTAATATTTTTAATCTCATACCCACACTAGGAACTTTGAATGGTAAAGGAATAGATGTCATATTAACGGAAAAGCAATCTGATAGATTCAGATTCACAACGCTCGATGGTCATCCTGAAGAAGGATCTAGAGAATTTGGATTTTCCAAAAATCCTGATGGAACGGTAACTTTCTATACAGCAGGAGCCTCAAGACCAAGAGGACCCGTCGAGGGTTTTGTAGGACAATTACCTCAACAATGGGGGTGGGAATCATTAATGCGGGGTATCGGAAATGAGATTCAAAACAAAGGGGGTTCAATAACTCAAAAAATACAAGAGGAAAGATATCGTGTTGCCCCTCCTTCGCAAAATCCCTCTAGTACTAATAATTTAAACATACTATCTATCCAGGCAATCGCCACTTTATCAGCTTTGGAATCAGTATCTCTTTTAGCTGTTAATGCTGTCAATGAAGCAACAATTGCTGAAAAGAGTAAACCTGCTTCTAATGAATTTTTTTATCGCATTCAGTACTCCGATTTAGCCAGTCCAAATCCCCAACTCAACGTCCTTACGGGAAAAACAGGTAAAGACGGATCTTTTTCTGTAGTTCTTCCTGCCAATCAATACTATGCTATTTCTCTTTATAACCCAGAAACAGAATTGTATGGTTGGGCTACAGGATTAACTTCTACATCTGGATTGAACACTGACTTTGGTGATATTTCTGTATCTTCCGCATCGTTAGTAGATTCTGATAGCGATGGGCTGGGTGATATGGCTGAGTACATTATAGGTACTGACGCTAACAAATTCAGTACTACTAGTGATGGTATCAGTGATGGTGCAAAACTTAAACAAGGGCTAGACCCCCTTAATGGTCGTGGCTTCCCCACTGGCATCATCTCTTCGCTCCCCCTCCAAGGCGAAGCCAAAGATATTGTAGTTTCCGGTTCCACCACCAACTCTCAAACGCAAACCGCCTACGTCGCTACGGGTTCTCATGGATTAGCCGTTGTCAACGCCTCCCAATTTAATAACCCCATCGTCCTCGGTCAACTCAATCTCCCTGGCGATGCCACATCAGTCGGGGTCGATAACAAACTCAATATCGCCGCAGTCGCAACCAACTCCGGTGGATTGCAATTGGTAAATGTTGCCGATGGCATGTTGCCTATACTCATCAAAACCGTCAACCTAGCAGCAAATAAAGTCGAAGTAGCCGACGGCATTGCTTATGCTAGTGTCGGTAACGTCCTGCATTCGATCGACCTCAGTACTGGAGACGACTTACAAAGCCTCACCCTGCCTGGTTCCGGCACCGTTACGGGCTTAGCGCGCGAAGGCTCTAAACTATATGCTTATGTCAGTGGTTCCGATACCTTCTCAGTTATCGATATCTCTGCTGAAGGTAGCGCGACCGTGCTCGGCCAATTAGTTGTCAGTATTGCTTCGAGTGAAGTCGGCTTGACTGTGGGTAATGGGGTTGCATATTTAGCAGGTAGCGGTTTGAGTACCGTTGATGTCTCAGATCCGACTAAACCCAAATTAATTAGCGGTGCGGATACCTTCTTTACCGCTCGAAATGTCGCCCTCAATGGTTCGGGACTAGCTGTAGTATCCGCTGAAGGTCAAGGTTTAGGCATCTACAGCACCGCCGATTCGCAGAAAACTGATAATTTTATTACCCAGATCGATACGCCTGGGTTTACCTACGATGCGGCGATAGCCTCTGGCATTGCCTACGTTGCTGACGGTACGAGCGACCTGCAAGTTATTAACTACCTACCTTTCGATAACAAAGGCAAAGCACCGACAATTTCGATCGATACAACAGCTATCGATCTCGACCCCAACACCGCCGGAATTCAAGTTCAAGAAGGTTCGACGATTCCAATTCGGGCGAATATCACCGATGACGTTCAAGTGCGGAATGTAGAGTTATTAGTAGATGGTCAGGTTGTTGCTAATGACGTTTCCTTCCCCTGGGATTTATCTGTCGTTGCGCCCAAGATTACCGCAACTAAAAACACCGTTGATATTCAGGTACGGGCGACAGATACGGGGGGTAATATCTCCCTATCCAATCTCCTAACCTTAAACCTCAGCGTCGATAAATTCGCGCCCAAAGTGTTAGGAACTACCCCGATCGCAGGCGCACGATCGAAAACTATTCCGAACATTGTCGTCAAATTTGATGAGGCGATCGATGTTAATAAACTCAATACTTCCGGTGTCACATTCACCAATTTAGGTAAAGATGGTGTCCTTGGCGGTGGCGATGATACCGTTACGCCGATTAAAATTCTGGAAACCCGCAGTTTCGATCGAACTCTGGTTATTACCCCCGATAGCGAACTACCTGTAGGTAACTATCAAGTCAAGGTCGATCCGAGTATTATTAGCGATCGAGCGGGTAACTCACTAACCGCACCACTTACCCTAAACTTCACCAAACGTCCCTTGACTACACCTCTGGGGTTAGGCGCGGCAATTACTGGCAAAATTGCCCAAGCCGGAGATGATGAAATCTACACCTTCACCGGAACCACCGGAACTCGCCTGATTTTCGATAGCCTGCTCGATAACTCTGCTACCACCAATACCTACACCCAGATTACGAGTCCCAGCGGACGTTCGATCGTTAATTACTACAGTTATGATTACTATTATTACAATAATAATGTTGTAACCTTGACGGAAAGTGGTACTTACAAAGTAACCGTCAAGTCCTCTAACAATACCACTGGCGACTTTAGTTTCCGCCTGTTGGATGGCAATGGTGCGCCGACAATTACACTTGGTACGACTGTCACCGATGTTCTACCTAATGGTTCCTTAGAGAACGATATCTACCAAATTAATGGCAAAGCCGGAGACAGACTCTACTTTGACTCCCTCTCCAAGGATGCAACCACTAGTATTTGGACGCTTTACGGTACGGGGAACCAGTATATTACTAGTACTAACCTGAGCAACGACATCGAGACGGTGTTACCGAATGACGGTACTTATTTACTCGTACTCGATCGCTATTCTAGTAGTACCGCTGCTGTCAACTACAGCTTTAAAGTGACGAATCCGCCGACTACAACTACCGCCCTGACATTGGGCACCGCTGTGAGTAGCACGATCGCCCAACCAGGGGAAATGAAGGAATACACCTTTACCGGAGCGATCGGACAACGATTGTACTATGACGGTTTGGGAAACAATACCACCTCAACTATTTACGCTCAGTTACTCAGCCCCAGCGGTCAAAGCGTATTCTACAACGGCGATGCCGACAGCGATCGATCGCCCTTTACCCTGACCGAAGCCGGAACCTACAAACTAGTAATTGATGGTTATTTAGACAACATCGGCAACTATGGCTTCAAGCTCATCGATGCTGGCGCAGCTCCTGTCATTAAATCAGGAGACACAATTACTAGTAACCTGACCCCAGGACTAGAAAGCGATATCTACCGGATCGAGGGTCAAGCTGGCGATAAACTCTACTTTGATTCCCTCATCAATACCACCAACGCCACCTGGTATCTGTATGGATCCAATAATCAGTACGTGAGTGGAACTAGTCTAGGTGCTGATTTTGAATCTAACCTGTCCAGCGATGGTACTTATTTCCTCGTAGTTAGCGGCAGCAATACTAGTGGTAATAGCAACTACAGCTTTAAAGTAACCAGTGTCGGCACGACTACCACCGCACTTACATTGGGAACTCCCGTTGCTAGCACGATTTCCCAAGCAGGGGAACAGGATATCTACACCTTTACCGGAACGATCGGTCAACGCCTCTACTATGACGGGCTGAGTAATAATACCACCTCGCTCGTTTACGCTCAATTACTCAGCCCCAGCGGTCAAAGCGTATTATACCTGGATGCTGATGGCGATCGGGGTGTGACCCTGAGCGAAGCCGGAACCTATAAACTAGTTATCGATGGTAATAGTGCGGATACGGGCAACTATAGCTTCAATCTCATCGATCTGAGTACGGCCAAAGCAATTACTCTAGGTCAAACAGTCACCGATACCCTTACCCCAGGATTAGAAAGCGATATCTACCAGATCGAGGCTAAAGCTGGCGATAAACTCTACTTTGATTCTCTCCTCAATACCAGTAACGCTTCCTGGACACTATATGGACCCAATACTCAAGCCGTGAGTGGAACTAGTCTAGGTGCTGATTTTGAATCTACCCTGTCCAGCGATGGTACTTATTTCCTCGTACTTAGCGGCAGCAATACTAGTGGTAATAGTAACTACAGCTTTAAAGTAACCAGTGTCGGCACGACTACTACAGCACTTACGTTGGGAACTCCCGTTACTAGTACTATTTCCCAATCGGGCGAACAGGATACCTACACCTTCACGGGTGTTGCCGGACAACGCTTGTATTATGACGGGCTGAGTAATAATACTACCTCAACCATCTACTCGCAGTTAATTTCACCTAGCGGACAGACGATATTCTTTAATGGAGATGCCGATAGCAATCGCGCTCCTGTGACACTTGCCGAGGTTGGCACCTATAAACTAGTCGTCGATGGCAATGGTGCGGATACGGGCAACTATAGCTTCAATCTCATCGATGTTGGTGCTGCAAGCCTGTTGAGCTTGAATGCGAATATTTCCGGTACGCTCGATCCCGGCTTGAAAACCCTGATTTATCGCATCAACGGTACGGCAGGACAAAAACTCAAATTTGATTCTCTGCTTACGAGTTCCGCCAATGGTAACTGGACGCTCTACAACTTAAATAATAGTTCCCTCGGTGGCTACAACCTCGCTACGGACTTTAATATTACCTTGCCTAACGACGGCACCTATGTCTTGGCGATCGATGGTAATAACGCTAGCGGAACGGTTAATTACAACTTCCAAGTCACCGATGTTAGCGATGCACCAGTCACCAAGAGCGGTTTCAATACCGTTCGCAGTGGGACGATCGCTGCTGGCGGACAAACTAACTACACCCTGACAGCTTCAACCGGAACCTTCGTTTACTTCGACTCGCAAAGTCTCAATGCCACCAACCTCACGATCGAAGTCCGCGATCCCAGCAATGTCTTAGTGACATCCATTACTGCCAGTAACGACATCCAGCCCGTGCGGTTGAATAGTTCGGGCAATTATACCGTCACCGTCAAAGGATCGAGTGCTACGAGTACGGGAGCCTATAGTTTCCAAGCGATCGATCTCGATACAGGAGCGATCGGTCTGACTTTGGGCACTCCGATTTCCAAAACTCTCACGAATGGTGCGGAAACTGTCGCCTACAAATTTGTGGGTGCAGCAGGTCAAAAAATCTTTTATGATGCCCTCCAGAGCGATCCTGATGTCGTTACTGCACGGTTGATTAGTCCGACTGGTAGCAACATCATCAACCAAAACTCTGATAGCGATACCAATCTGCTGACGCTGACGGAAAGCGGTACCTATTACCTCTTACTTCAGGGTAATAATGCTACCGCTGCTGATTTCAGCTTCAATCTCATTGATGCTACTGCGGCACCCGTTCTAGAACTCGACAAAGCGGTGACAGACAAACTCCAACCTGGGTTGGAAACAAATATTTACCGCATTGACGGCACTGCCAACCAACGTCTGTTCTTCGACTCCTTCGCTAATGCTACCAGTGCAACTTGGTATCTCTACAACTCCACAAATCAGTATATTGCGGGAACCAGTCTCAGTGCTGATTTTGAGATGACATTGCCTTACACGGGCACTTATTACCTCGTCCTCAACGGTAATAATGCTACAGCCAATATCGACTACAGTTTCAAAGTCGTCAATGCACCTACCACCACCGCAGCACTGACGATCGGCACTGCTGTAAGTAGCAGCCTGACTATTCCGGGAGAAATTAAAGAATACACCTTTATGGGTAGCTTGGGACAACGCTTGTACTACGATAGCTTGAGTAATAACACTACCTCGACTATTTACTCGCGGTTGATTAGTCCGAGTGGACAGACAGTATTCGGTAACACTGATGCCGACAGCGATCGGACACCATTTACCCTCACCGAAGCCGGAACTTACAAACTAATTATCGATGGCAATAGCGCGGATACGGGTAACTTTAGTTTCAATTTGCTGAATGCAGGTACGGCTCCAACCGTTACGCTAGGCGAAACCGTCACCAGCACTCTGACCCCCGGTGTAGAAACCAATATCTATCGGATTAACGGGACAGCTGGACAACAGCTCTATATCGACTCTCTACTAACTACCACTAATGCTTATAATGCTTATTGGACGCTGTACGATCCGAATAATCAGTCCGTTAGTGGTAGCTATATCACCGACCTCGAACCGACGCTGGCGATCGATGGCACCTATCTGTTAGTAATTAGTGGTAGCAACACCAGCGGGAATAGTAACTACAGCTTTAAAGTTACTAATACGACTACCACCAGTACGCAGCTAACCTTGGGTAGTACCGTCACCAGCAGCATTGCCCAATCGGGTGAAAAAGATATCTATACCTTCACAGGTACTGCCGGACAAAGGTTATTGTACGACGCATTAATCAATAACAGTACCTCAACCATTTACGCACAGTTGATTAGTCCTAGCGGTCAAACCGCATTCTACAACGGCGATGCGGATAGCGATCGGGCACCGTTTACCCTGACAGAATCCGGCACCTATAAACTGAGCCTCGATGGCAACGCAGCTGATACGGGAGACTATAGCTTCCGGTTGCTCGATCTTAGTAACGCCACCACTGTCAAACTAGCCACCACCGTCACTGATACCTTGACTCCTGGCTTGGAGTCGGATATTTACAAGATCGATGCCACTGCAGGACAACGACTCTTCTTTGATGCCCTCACCACCGCCACAGGTGCCGCTTGGACGCTATACGGGCCAAACAATAGTTATGTCAACAGTAGTAATCTGAGTATCGATTTTGAAACCACTATTGCTACCAGCGGTACTTATTATCTCGTATTGGATGGTTATACTACTACTGGCAATGTTAACTACAGCTTCAAAGTCACCAATCCGACTACTACCTCTACCCCCATGCCTTTGGGGATTACGGTCACTGGTACTATTGCCGAACCAGGCGAAGTCGATGAATACACATTCGTGGGCACAGTCGGACAACGATTGTACTATGATGCCCTACTGACTAATAATACCTTTGTGAATAATGCTCAGTTGGTCAGTCCCAGCGGCACGGCAGTATTCTTTAATGGTAATGCCGATAGCGATCGAGGTCCGGTTACGCTCACCGAACCTGGCACCTATCGCCTAATTCTCGATGGTTCGGGTAGCAGCACTGGTAACTATAGTTTCCGACTATTAGATACAACTACTGCTCCCACTATTACCCTCGACAACACCATCACCAATACCCTCAATCCTGGATTAAAGACCGATGTTTATCGGATTAATGGTAAAGCCGGACAAAAACTCCGGTTCGATTCCTTAATTACTGGTTTTGTGAATAGCAACTGGTCGTTATCAGGCCCTGGCGATCGGTATTTTAATGGCAGCAATCTCGGCAGTGATTTTGAAACCACATTAACAGGTGACGGTACTTATTTATTGGTTATCAATGGATATGCAAGCAATGGTACTGTTGAATACAAATTCAAAGTTACGGAGATCTAACCCACAGGCTCTCCCGTACTTATGGTGATAATTTAATCTTATTGAAGGGGGTAAAGGGGCTTTGATGGCACGCTCGATTGGTGTTTATTTGTGCTGTTTTCCCTAAAATAGCAGGAGAGTCGTAAATCAGAAAAGGAGGTAATATTTGCGGCAAGGAGCACCAAAGAACTGGAGAATCCATAACCGCTCCGTGGTGAGATTGGTGACGTGTTTGGCACCGTCAACAGGGGGAAAACGCAGATTTGTCCGAATTCTGCGTTTTCCCCCAATTACCCCTATTATTAGATTACTCGGTTCTACCGAACTTACTATGCTAAATCAAGGATTGAAATGCCATGCTAGCAAACTTCTGATCTGAAAATTCTCAAAATTTCTAAACCCATATCCCATTCTTTTTATTAGCTTGAGTTTATTGTTAATTCCTTCGACGACTCCTTGAGTTGTTCTATTATCAAAATAGGCAATTATTTCACCAATCCATCTTTTAATAGTTCCACAACTCTTGGGGAATTTCCCACAAGCATTCTTGAGCCAGTCACACAAGCTTATTAGCCCATTTCCCCAATCTGTTTTTGATTCAAATATATCTCTAAATAACTCTTTTGTTTTGTGCATTGCTGCTAATTCTGGAAAAACGTCTCCAATCTCTTTCAACTTCTCTTTTTGCAATTCATTCAAATCCGCTTCGTTTTTGAGTATTGCATATTTACTGTGAGTTAATGCTGCTAATTTCTTGTTCTTTTCATCTTTGTTCTTCACCCTCTCAGCCTCTCTTTTGATTTTAATTCTCTCTCGATCTAACTCTTCATTTATCTGTTTCATTACATGAAATCTGTCTCCAACCACTTCAGCATTTGGTATCAATTCATTTACCAGACTTTTGTATGATGAAAATAGATCGATACTTACTTCTGTAATTTGGTTCAAAACCTCCGAACCCCAAGACTTCAAGCACTCACCAATACATTCTTGAGTCCTTTTTGGTAAGATGGCTATTAACTCTCTTTTTTCTAGATCTACTAACACCGCACAATAGTTTTTTTGCCCTTTAACAAAGGCAATTTCATCAATTCCTAGTCTGGTTAAATTCTCTGGCTTTTTTTGCACTAGATTTACCCCAGCTTTTTTGATTATTGTCTCCACTTCTTGCTCACTTAATCCATTTCTTTTGGCAACACTTTTAATATCACTAGCTAGACTCTCTTCGACAATCTTCTGCTTCATTCGCTCGGTGAAATGACTTCTCTTTTTGATGAAATTTAATTCCTCACTGAATTTTCGACCACAACTCATACACTTGAATTGACGACGATTAATTTTAAGGTAAACATCATGTTCACCGAATGGTAGATCTCTCACTGTTAATTGGTGATTCTCATGAAGTTTATTACTTTCAGTTCCACAATGAGGACACACTGCTTTTAATTGCTGATTTTCTAGATAAATAAAATAACCGATTTCATCTAAGATCTTATAAGCAGTGACGGTCATTCCGTCGATATTAAGAATTTCATTAATGGTTTTTAGTTGCGATTTGGATGACATAATGCAATTCAAGCTTATTTGTTGCCAGAAATCAAGATCTTACTATTCTATAATAAAATCTGTCATTTATGCTGCACCAAGCTTCCATAACTCAAAATTATCAATTTTGTCAATTAAACTTGATTCTTATCCACTACTTAGCATAGCAAGTTCGGTAGAGCCGATTACTCTCTCATTTCTCTCTTGTCTGACTTTGTTTCTTTCAACCCACATTCCGCTAGTTCGACCACCCTTGGGGGTGCGCTTGCGCGTTCGGCTAAAAAATAATAAGATCCATAATCCTGTTGTAGCAACCTTTCTAGCGATTTAGCCTCTGTGTTGCGATCGAAAGCACATTCTCGATAGGATAAGACTATTGAGAATACAATCTCTACGATCCAATGGCTTCGTTTTAATTATTTTTCGATCGCTTGGACTAGCGGAATGTGGGTTTCAACCGAACTGCGGCGCGGCCCATTGATGACTCACGTTAAATAAAAAATGTGCTCGATCTTCGATCGAGCACTCATCAATAATATTAAATTAATCTCAAATTCTAACCCTGTAGAGCCTCAGCACCGCCGACGACTTCGAGAATCTCTTGAGTAATCGCTGACTGACGTGCCTTGTTGTAAGTGAGTGTCAAGGTACCGATCAGTTCCTTGGCATTATCACTGGCGTTATTCATTGCTGTCATCCGCGCAGCAAGTTCGCTGGCAGCAGACTCTTGTAAGGAACGCAAGAGTTGATTATTAAGATATAACGGCAACAATGCATCCAAGATTTGATTGGGATCTTGCTCGAAGATCGTATCGCTGGGGAGGGGTGGAGTAGTAGAAGCTAATTTTTCGCGCTCGACGGCGAAATTACCACCGCGAGTAGTCAACCGGAACACTTCATCATCTGGTACTTCTAAACCTTGAGGGGAGAGCGGTAACAGCGTTTGAATTACTGGGCGAGAAGCGATCAAGGAGACGAACTTGGTGTAAACTAGTTCTACTCTGTCTACAGTTTCCGAAAGGAAGAGCGAGAGTAATTCATCCGCGACCTTACCTGCTTCTACAGCAGTGGGGATTTGTTCTAAACCAGTGTAGGTAGCATCGATCGGTTGGTTGCGACGTTGGAAATACTGAGTCGCTTTACGTCCGACTGTTACAAATCGGTAATCCACTCCTTGAGCCTTAAGTTCTTTGGCGCGAAGTTCGGCTTTTTTGATGATGGCACTATTATAACCACCACAGAGACCGCGATCGCCGGTAACTACCAATAACCCAACACACTTTACTTGGCGTTGTTGGAGTAAAGGAGATGTTGCGTCAGCAAATTTTAACTTGCTTTGAAGACTGTATAAAACCTGTGCCAATTTATCGGCAAAGGGACGAGTAGCAATTACTTGTTGTTGGGCGCGACGGACTTTAGCAGCCGCAACCAGCCGCATCGCTTCGGTAATTTTTTTAGTGTTTTTAACCGATTGAATTCGATCGCGAATCGCTTTTAAGTTAGCCATAATTTAGTTTTTTATTTATTTTTAATAGGTAGATCCTAGTGATGGAAGTGACTAGTGGCTAGTATAATTACCTCACTCCATTCATAGCTGACATATATGATGGGGATAAAGGATAAAGATCGGGAATAATCACTATTCCCTACTCTCTACCCTCTATCCCCTATCCCCCAACTAGGCTGTCGCTAAGAACGACTTCTTACACTCAACTAGCGCGGCTTTGAGAGTTGCTTCAGCTTCATCAGTCAACTGCATTTTGTTGTCTTTGATGGTCTTAGCATACTCAGGCTTGCTGTTTTTGAGATAATCTTTCAAGGCTGTGGTGTAGCCAGTGACTTTCTCCACGGGGATATCATCAAGGTAGCCATTTAAGCCAGCATATACTAGAGCCACTTGTTCGGCTACCGATAGCGGCGAGTACTGAGGCTGTTTGAGAATTTCGCGTAACCGCGCGCCGCGAGACAGTTGATTTTGGGTCGCTTGGTCGAGGTCAGACGCAAATTGAGCGAAAGCTTGGAGGTCGTCAAACTGCGCGAGTTCGAGTTTGAGTTTACCAGCAACTTTCTTCATTGCTTTGGTTTGAGCGGCAGAACCTACCCGAGATACTGAGATACCAGCGTTGATTGCAGGGCGCAGACCAGAGTTAAATAAGCTGGAAGAGAGGAAGATTTGACCATCGGTAATCGAAATTACGTTGGTCGGGATGTATGCGGATACGTCACTCGCTTGAGTTTCGATGATCGGTAACGCTGTCATACTACCACCACCGAGTTCGTCGCTGAGTTTTGCAGCGCGCTCTAATAAGCGAGAGTGAATGTAGAATACGTCGCCAGGATAAGCTTCGCGTCCTGGTGGACGACGGAGCAGGAGGGACATTTGACGGTAAGCTTGGGCTTGTTTGGACAAGTCATCATAGATAATCAGCGTCGCTTTACCTTGGTACATGAAGTACTCAGCGATCGCGGCACCAGTGTAAGGTGCGAAGTATTGGAGGGTCGCAGGGTCGTTAGCGTTTGCCGCGACAACAACCGTGTAAGCCATCGCGCCAGCTTCTTCGAGCACGTTAACTACGTTAGCAACGGTGGAAGCTTTTTGACCGATCGCCACATATACACACACGACATCTTCTTCTTTCTGGTTGATGATCGTATCGATCGCGATCGAAGTTTTACCAGTCTGTCTGTCACCGATAATCAGTTCCCGTTGACCGCGACCGACGGGAATCATCGCATCGATTGCGGTAATCCCGGTCTGCATGGGTTCGTATACCGAACGTCGTTCGATAATTCCTGGAGCCATGAATTCGATCAGGCGAGTAGTGGTAGTAGCGATGTCGCCTTTACCATCAATGGGTCGTGCCAATGCATCGACTACGCGACCGACGATCGCATCGCCGACTGGAATCTGCGCGATTTTACCAGTTGCTTTGACCGCGCTACCTTCTTGGATATCGCGACCGTTGCTCATCAGTACCACACCGACGTTATCGGCTTCTAGGTTGAGCGCCAAACCAACGCTGGCATCTTCAAATTCAACGAGTTCCCCAGACATGACTTTATCCAAGCCATACACCCGTGCGATCCCGTCGCCGACTTGTAATACAGTACCAACGTTGGATGATTTTACATCTTGGGTGTACTGTTCGATTTGCTGGCGAATAATACTACTAATTTCGTCCGGTCTGATACTAATCATAATTAATCTATTACTGATGTAAGTTTTCTATAGGTATTAGGCTTTAGGCTTTAGGTATTAGGCTTTAGATTTTAGGTTTTTAGTATTTATTAAATCCCTATTCCCTATTCCCTATCCCCTAATTAAGCAATACTCAGACCCAAGCGACGAATTTCGGCGCGGAGGCTGGAATCGATCACTTGAGAACCAAATTTGATAATTACGCCACCGATAATCGCTGGATCGATTTTGGCAGCGATTTCGACGCTACTGGCATTGGTCAGACCTTGGACTCGATCGCGAACGGATTGAGTCTGAGCTTCAGTCAATGCGACTGCACTGGTAACTTCAGCGAGGACGATCCCTTTTAATTTCCGTAGCGCCGCTTGATACTGCTGACAAATCTCAGTCAGATTCACGATCCGTCGCCGTTCGACTAAAATCATCAAGAAGTTCACCATAAAGGGGTGAATCGTCTCGCCGACGATCTTGCCTAAAATGGCTTTCTTATCAGCGATTTTAACGATCGGATTAGATAAGATTTGGGTTAATTCTGGCGAACCATCGAGCATCCCCAGGATATCCGCACAATTGCTGCCAAATTCGTCAGTCAGATTTTGGGACTGCGCCAGGGACATCAGTGCATCTGCGTAAGGTGTAACCGTGCTACCTTTCATTATTTACCTCCTACCATCGCGATACTGCGATCGACTAACTCAGCTTGAGTCGAATCGGTCAACAGATTTTTGAGCTGTGCTTCGGCTCGTTCGATCGCCAAGGCTGAGATCCGCGCGCGTAGTTCGGCAATCGCCTTATCCTGCTCGGTACTGGTATCGGCAGCAGCTAGTTGTTGCATCCGCTCGATATCGACGGCGACTTTAGCCGCGATTTCAGCCTTAACGCTTTCTGCTGTCGTAATTGCCGATTGCCGAATTTTTTCTGCTTCGGCTTGCGCTTGAGCCAGATTTTGCTTAGCGACTTCTAGCGCAGAGATGGCTTGTTTCTGACGAACCTCGATATCTTTAATCGCAGTTTCGATCGATGCGCGGCGTTCGGAGAGAATATTGCCCAGGAGCTTGCGACCAAAGACAACGACAAACCCCAGAACTAGGGTGATGTTAAATAAGTTGGTTTCAATTAAATCTGAATTTAGACCGAAACCACCTTCGGATGTGGCGAGGAATAAGAAATTTCCCATCATAACTATATGTGCTTGAATCAGCGATCGGTTATCGGTTAGTAGTTATCAGTTTTTGGTTAGTTGTCATCGGTTTCATTCTTGTGTTCCAATCGCAACTAACTAATAACTGTTCGCTGTTAACTTTTTTAATTTAGTTTTACAGCTTATTATTTAGCTAATTCCGCACCCAATAATTTAGTCAGGATCTGACGGCTGAGTTCTTCTACTTGTGGCTCTAGGGCTGTAAAAGCAGATTGTTTTTGCCGATCGATTTCCTGCTGGGCTTGCTCGCGTTGGACTTGAGCTGCTTGTTGAGTTTCAGCGATTTGTCCCGCAGCGATTTTTTGGGCTTCAGCTTTAGCTGTCGCAATTACTGCTTGAGCTGCCCGTCTAGTTTCGGCTAATTCTCGCTCGTACTTTTTGGTGAGTTCTTCAGCTTCGGTAAGCTTAGCTTTTGCACCACCCAAACCGCCACGAATATACTCATCGCGCTCGTCTAATACTTTGCCGAGGGGCGTGTAAAACAGTTTGTTTAATACGGCAACCAAAACGACAAATTGAATTGCCATCAGTGGTAAGGTTGCATCAAAGTCAAACAGTTTACCCTTTTCTGCTTCTTCTACTGCGGCTGTTGCCAACAATAGCGTCCATTGTGGGATCATGGTTTTCTAAATTCTGTGAAATTTTTAGGTCAGGAGGAAATCGGCAGCACAGAAGTCGGGATTAGGCAAGATTTGTGGATTTACTTCAGCGGTTTTAAGTCATCTGATTTAAACCGCCAGCTTTCCAAAAGGTTGCTTATCCCTGACGATCGCCAACTGACGTAAATTCAAACAAAGACTTAAGAATCAATAAAATACTTACGGATAAGTATTCATAATTCATAATTCATAATTCATAATTTCGCGTAGCGATTTCCTACTGTCCGTTCCACTCCATCGAGTTGACTGTAAGGATTATGCGAAGGGGTTAGCAAACAACAGAATCAGTGCGACAACTAGACCATAGATGGTCAAAGATTCCATGAACGCCAAGGAGAGCAGCAAAGTACCGCGAATTTTGCCTTCAGCTTCAGGTTGACGAGCGATACCTTCAACCGCAGAACCAGCAGCGGAACCTTGTCCGATACCAGGGCCGATTGCAGCTAGACCAACAGCGAGAGCAGCAGCGATTACGGAAGCAGCAGCAACAGTAGGATTCATGATGTGTTTACCTTAAAAAAATGATTGAGAGAATATTAGTTGAGAATATCAGTTCGCAGCTACCAATTACTAGCTACTATTTACCACCTAAATGGCACTAGTCACTAGCCACTAGCCACTAGCCACTGATTTAGTGTTCTTCTTCGTGTTCGCCGTGTCCTTCGATCGCTTCACCGATATAGACAGCAGCTAGAGTAGCAAATACCAATGCTTGGATCGCGCTAGTAAATAACCCTAATAGCATAACTGGCATCGGGATGATAAACGGAACTAGTAATACTAGTACGCCGACCACTAATTCATCCGCAAGGATGTTCCCGAATAAACGGAAACTTAGGGACAACGGTTTAGTGAAGTCTTCGAGGATATTAATCGGTAAGAGGATTGGGGTCGGTTGGATGTATTTAGCCAGGTAGCCCAAACCGCGTTTGCGAAAACCTGCATAGAAATAAGCCAAGGACGTGAGCAATGCCAATGCTACCGTAGTGTTGATGTCGTTCGTTGGGGCAGCTAACTCACCTGACGGGAGGTGAATTAATTTCCACGGGAGTAATGCTCCAGACCAATTGGATACAAAGATGAATAAAAATAGGGTGCCAATAAATGGAACCCAAGGACGATATTCCTTTTCGCCAATTTGGTTTTTGGTTAAGTCTCGGATGTATTCCAAGGCATATTCCATCAGGTTTTGAACCCCGTTGGGAATACGTTGAATATTCCGCGTTGCGGCAATCGATGCGATCAGCAACAACCCGATGACAAACCAAGAAGTAAGGAACACCTGACCGTGGAGTCGGAAGTTACCTAGCTGCCAATATAAGTGATGACCGACATCCAATGCCGCTAAGGGCAGTGAATTTATGATGTTTAAACCATCTAACATGTGGATCTAGGATTGTCTTGCGATCTTTGAGCAAAGTTGCATTGCTGCGATTGGTGGTCGATACTTTAGCTTGCTTTATTTTCAAGCCAGATCGTCCGTAAAAGATAGACCAAAAGTGCCGCTTTGTAGGTGAGAAAACCCAAAAAGACTGGCAGAATTTGTAGTTCGTGCCATTTAGCTGCTACCAGCATCAAGCCTACGAATAGGGCAAGACGATTGGGACTCAACTTTGTGGAATCATTACCGATCTTGTCTACGTCTTTTGCAAGCAGTCTCAAGTACACTACTCCTGCGATGGCTCCCAAGAGGTAATTGAAGGCGACCCTCAATTCATAGACTAGTGCTACAGTGACAAATGCCACGGTAGTAATTGCTAGAGTAATCAGATACAACTCACGTTTGAGTTGTTGATACTCACCCATCGAGTCCTCTGACGATCGAGTTACACTAGATTCCGCTGGTGTAGTTTTCTCATCAACTGTTTGTGGCAGTTGAGGTGTTTCGTCGGTAGAGTTCACAGTAGTTTGGTGTTGTTTGAGCCTGACAGACCACCATCGATTGTATCACCGAGCGGCAACAATACTTAAAATAAATTTATCATGGGGATCGGTATTCGACACGTAACCGTCAACCCGTAGAGTTCGAGCAAAGTCTGACGGAGCCGACCCTCATAATTCATAAGTTCATCACTCATAATTCATCATTCATAATTTTTTAAGATGTCGATCGCGATCGCTGGAGAACGAAGCGGGGTGGGTAAAACCACCGTCACATTAGCTATACTCGCTACCCTACGACGCAGACAGCAAACGGTGCAGTCGTTTAAAGTCGGGCCAGACTATATCGATCCGATGTTTCACTCTTATGTGACTGGGCGAGCCTGTCGCAATCTCGACTCGATTTTGACCTCTAATGACTATGTGCGGGGATGTTTCGATAAACATAGTCAAACTGCTGCTTACTCGCTAATTGAAGGGGTAATGGGGCTATTCGATGGTGCATCGGGGGCGACAGATGCCGGGAGTACGGCACAGATCGCCAAACTGCTGAATGTTCCTGTAGTCTTGATTCTCAATTGTAGTAGCACGTCTCGATCGATCGCGGCGATCGCTCATGGCTATCGCACCTTCGATCCGCAGGTGCAGCTCGCGGGAGTCATTCTCAACCAGGTGGGCAGCGATCGACACCTCGAATTGCTCACTGCTGCCCTCATACCGCTCCATCTACCCATCTTGGGAGTATTGAGACGGCAACCCGATCTGCGCATCCCCGATCGCCATTTAGGGCTAATTCCAGCGGGAGAGTTGACCGATCTCAATGCCACACTCGATCGACTGGCAGATGTGGGCGAGCGCTGTTTTGATTGGGAGAAGTTATTACCATTACTAGCCACAACAGCTCGAATAGGTAGCGCAGAGTCCAAGGATCCCGATCGGGGACATCCCTATAAGTCAAAAATTAGATTAGCCGTGGCTAAGGATGCCGCATTTAATTTTTATTATGCAGATAATTTAGATCTACTTCGTGACTTAGGTGCCGAGCTAATCGAGTGGAGTCCGTTGTCCGATGAAAAATTACCCACAGGCATTCATGGCTTGTATTTTGGTGGTGGATTTCCCGAAGTTTTTGGCGAAACATTAGCAGCGAATCAACCAGTCAGGCAAGCTGTCAGAGCGGCGATCGAGGCGGGAATGCCGACTTATGCTGAGTGTGGTGGCTTGATGTATTTGTGCGATCGAATTGTAGATTTTGACGAGCGATCTCATCCAATGGTGGGGATATTTCCAACGACAGCAGTGATGGGTAAACGTTTGACGCTAGGTTATCGGCAACTGACGACATTAACTGATACTTTGCTACTAAATGCTGGCGATCGGATTTGGGGGCATGAATTTCATCGATCGACACTTACCGACTCTTCACCTCAACCTTTATTCTCTCTAAAAGGCTATGAATCAAATCTTACATTCATCCCTGAAGGTTGGCACAGCTACCAAGTACAGGCTGCATACACCCATCTCCATTTTGGGTCGAAACCCGCTCTTTCACAAAAATTTATCGCTCGTTGCCATGAATTTATGAAAGCAATTTTTTAATTGTTTTTTTATGCGTCTTAATGCAGTCTCAGCAACTATTTCAGCCGGATCGAATAGTTTGAAATAAGCAGATAAATCCGTTGCAAACTCAGTTTTGTATTATCTGTATTTTACAATTACATAATTTTCAGTGTTAGGATGGGGGAACGTTAAGTATCGTTATTTGACGTAAATGTTCGGTAAAACATCTACAAATTAACAACTTTTCATGAACAAACTAATTCAGCGCATTGCTTTAGTATCGGTAGTATTCGCACCCTTAAGTTCGATCGCCTTGGCTAATTCGGCAGTCGCACACCATACTGCTGCTCACACTGCTACTGTGGCTATCGAAACATCGATGGCTCAAACAACTAAGAAAACCAAGAAGCCAAGTGCTTCTACTAAAAAGTCTACTACTGGCTCGATGAAGAAAAAGTCTACTGGGACTAGCGCTCAAACAGGGACAACCACCACTCCAGACGGTACCTCTGGCGGATCCATGGGTGGTACTTCTGGTGGTTCCACTGGTGGTACTTCTGGTGGTTCCACTGGCGGTTCCACTGGGGGCACGAGTTTACCTGGTAGCAAAAATCAAGTGCCTGGCTCTGGCACTAGCAAAACTGGCAGCCCTAATACTACACCTGGTTCCGCACCGAATGCAGATCCGGGAACATCGCCCGCGACGAATACCTTACCGGGCAGTGACACCGTTGTTCCTGGGAGCAGTTCGCCAACTACTACACCAGGTGGTTCGACAAAATAGAAACGATGCTGCAATTAGCAGCATTCCGTTCTACTTTATTCATTTTCGATTAATCTTTTTAGTGTCGCAGTCAAGCTGGCTGGGGCATTTTTTAACGTAGTTCGAAGAAAGCGATCGATTTGTATAGATATATACTTGAAGCCACGCAAGATTATTCAGCAACAACAGCACTCCCTCGCTCGTAAAATGATAATATTTGTTATCGATCGACAGTATTTATCACCATGCTAATAATAATTAGAATGTATGAAAATACAATTTGATGGGAGATGTATATAACAATGACAGACAATAGTGTTTCGATCGATATCGATCCCAACCAAGTTAAAAATTATAACCATCAAGGGATAAATAGACACTCAGATGGAGATCTCACAGGGGCGATCGCAGAATACGACCGCGCGATCGAGTTGAATCCCGACTATGCTAAAGCTTATAACAATCGCGGCTTGGCCAAAGGACAATTAGGAGATTTTGCCGGTGCGATCGCTGATTACAATCGTGCGATTAATCTCGATAACAATTATGCCAAGGCTTATTATAATCGGGGTCGTGCTCGCGTAGAGACTGGTAAAATTGCCTCAGCGATCGCTGATTATAGTTGGGCGATTAAACATGCGCCTAATTATGCCAAGGTTTATTATTATCGAGGTTTAGCTAAGCTGGCTGCTAACGATAAACAAGAGGCAATTGTTGACTTCGATCGAGCGATTCTCCTGTGGAGAGGCTCCACCAAAGAACTCGATCCCAATTGTACTGAAGCATATTATCAAAGAGGCAACACAAAACACGATTTAGGCGATAATTCAGCGGCGATTGCTGACTACGATCGAACGCTCTCGATGACACCCTCACATATCAGAGCGATTTATAATCGCGGTAATATCAAATGTGAAATGGGTGATAATACAGGTGCGATCTCCGATTACGATCTCGCCATCGATCTCGATCCCAATTATGCCAAAGCTTACTATAATCGCGCTCTAAATAAAACTAAATTAAAAGATCGAGCAGGTGCGATTGCTGACTTCGATCGGGCAGCTACGTTGTTCCACCAACAGCACGATCTCGATAGTTATCAAAAAGCGATTCACAAGCTAGACCGAGAATATAACATTCCCTATAACATCGAGTCAAAATAATTAATATGTGAGTTTGGCGAGGGTTATCTCGATCGCATTGAGAAAATTTACCTCTCTAAATAACGTGAGTTCGGGATAAGGAAAATCGATCTGCTCCGTTCAAGCACCGCCCTGAACTATAAGTTCGGCGCTCATAGCTCTAGTTCTCTGAAGAGAACTACCAAATTTCTTAGTTCGTTTTAACGAACTTTTGCTATGAGCAACTAATTTATTTGAGGGCGGTTCAGAAACGAAGCTAGGAGTCATTAAGTGGACATCTCTAACCCGAACTCACGTTAATTAGCTAAAAATAGCTAAATAGAGCGATTGTAGGTTTCTACAATCGCTCTATTTGATAGCACCGCTTCGGCCTGTAAAAAAGTTGATGATGGATCGATATTGTCAATACCAATATGTCCTACTCTGTCTTCGCATAAATTGAGTAGTTAAGATTAACGGACACTAGGATCTCGGTATGCAGGTGTGTCATCCCGACGAGTGGTGGTGTGGGTTTCCTCTTTGCGACGGCCCAAGAGTCCAAATAGACCGAGCAAACCAGTCAATCCCCACAGACCTGGATTGTAATTGTTGTTGTCGTAATTGGTTGTGGTGGTAGTGCCAGTGGTGCCAGTAGTACCAGTAGTGCCATTAGTGCCTGTACCGGACGTTTGAGCGGAAGCGGGCGAAGTCATTGGGATAACTAAAACGCTGGTAGCGAGGATGCCAGCACTGATGAATTTGATTAAAGATGATTTTTGCATTGTTTTGAACTCCCGATCGTTACTAAGTGGTTGATTGTTTGCCGTTAGCGGTTAAAAAATGATGGCGACCGATTTAAATCGTCTAGTTGATTCCTTATTAATTTAACCGAGCTAGCTTTTAAACAAATCTGTCTTAAGTACCATGTTTGAAAAACTTAGGTAGTCCTAAAGGTGTAAGGATAGAGGTCGCGAATGATTCTTTATGAGGGTGTAAATTTCCGCTCGAGGCTGAAGAGTAGAACTTCAGACAATACCTTGCGGAAGTATACTTAAGGCTATTTCTAAGCCAGAATCGAATCTATGTAGTTGGGGTTAAACCTCGAAACGCAACAGCAGCAAAGGAGCAAGTCATTGTCTTAAATTAATAATGACAATATCGAGCGCATAAAATAGATCGACTATATTCAAAAATTACTTCACAAGTAGTTTGATATACTCTGCCTACAAAAAGATTAGGTCTGTTTTAAAAACATCATGTCTCAGCTTAGCGATGCTACCCATGCAGATTACTTTAGGTATGGATTAGAGGCAGATTTACTAACTCCACGAGAGACAAGAGACTGGGCATTCGGACTGATATATTGTCTAGACAATCCACCGATCGAGATTATTGAAGTCGCAATGAGTCGAAGTTTAGCGGACTTATTCACTCGTCTAAAACAAGTACCTGGCGAGCGGAATACTAAACTAGCTGGAATGTGGCTGCTGGGACTCCTGAAATCGCGGCTCTCGTCCGAACCATTTACAGCCGATCGCATTGTCAAACAGGCAATCCAAGTAGCTCGATCGACAAACCAAGATGATGATGTGTACGATTGTTTGAATACTATTGACGATCGAATCTGTTTGGCAGATAGCGGCACTTACGGAAATCTTGACGCAATTATCAAAACACTTGGAGATGTTTTGGCTCGATACCCCGTTCCCTTCGAGCTTCCGAATTAACGAGGGATGACATAGATTACTAGATCGATCTACCCCGCCTCAGACGACGCTCGGCTAATTCACTAGCTAGATGAATCGCCGCTATCATACTGCGCGGATCGGCGAGTCCTTTTCCAGCGATATCAAATGCCGTACCATGATCTGGCGAAGTTCGCACGAACGGCAATCCAATTGTCGTATTGATCGCTCGATCGAATGCCATCAACTTGACTGGAATCAAACCCTGATCGTGATAGAGCGCTAAATAAGCATCCGCAGCTTGGGGATGGGGATGTGTTCCAAACCAGGCTTGTCCGGGTTTTACCCACATTGTATCCGGCGGTAAAAGTCCCAGTAACTTGTATTGTGGGTAAATTTCCCGCTCTTTCTTTAACCACTCATCCAACCAGTCCGCCTCTTCGCGTCCCAATTGTCCCCCCTCACCACTATGCGGATTCAATCCCGCGATCGCGATCGACCCCGATTCTATCCCAAAATCTGCCCGTAAACTCTCGATTAATAACCCTAGCTTGAGACTCAGAAGTGCAGGTGTCAGCGTTTGGGAAACTCGTACTAAAGGAATATGTGTAGTTACCAACAATGCCCGTAATGTCCAACCAGTATGCGGGGAAACGCCGACAAACATCATTCCAAAGCGGTCTATGTTTGCCTTGAGCGCCAGTAATTCCGTCTGTCCAGGGAAAACATGGCCTGCTGCCAACCATGCCGATTTAGCGATGGGTGCAGTGACGATCGCCTGAAATTCTCCCGCTAATGTGCGATCGATCGCCAGATCTAAATATGCAAAACTTGCTGTGCCGCTAGCAGCATTGCCATTACCCATGATGATGCCCTTCTGAATCTCTGAAGACAGTGGCACATCAATAATATTTAGGTCTTGGGGGTTGGCTAACTCGACTGTGGATGCCAACTGCTGCCGCAACTGTCGATAATTAGCATTTAATAAGTCTAGATTGCCGATTGCAGTCAGATTGTAGCCATCGACACTGCGATCGGCGAGTGCCTTAAGTACTACCTCGGTGCCGATTCCGGCTGGATCGCCCAATGTGATGACTAGTCTGGATTTAATCACGAGTTGTTTTGGTATGCGGCGATGCTTTACTTCTGCAATCTAGCCTAAAATATAAAATACTTCCACCAACTTGCTAGGAACAGAGCGTCAATCGAGCAGAGAGCGTCGTTACCCAAAATCGCGATCGAACAACCCATCCTTCTATCCCCTGTACCCTATAACTGTTACGATAAATTGGACGATCCCCATGAGGGGATACATAACATCTGTCATTTAACAATCTAAGGAGTATTTCTAATGGCTGGCGAAATTTTCAATGCCGCAATTTTGTCTTCAAGCTTAATTCTAGTGGGTTTGAGCCTGGGGTTCCTCTTCCTCAAGATTCAAGGCCCCGAATAGGTCATCATCTCGATCGGGTGTCGGGTTTCGGGGCGGAGTTCGCCTCCAAACCCCAATCAGCCTTGTATGAATTTTTGTGAACAAACATGAGAGTTATCTGTTAATATTTTAAAACATAGCCTTAATAATTTTTAATTATTCTTTATAGATGACACTATTGATTGTCGGTGCCACAGGTACCTTAGGTAGACAGATCGCACGACGTGCCTTGGATGAAGGCTATCAAGTCCGCTGTCTGGTTAGAAGTATGCGCAAAGCGGCTTTTCTCAAAGAATGGGGCGCGGAATTAGTCGTCGGGAATATCTGTAATCCTAGTACCCTGGCACCCGCACTAGAAGGCGTAACGACAGTGATCGACGCGGCTACGGCTAGAGCGACGGATTCGGCGAGCATCAAACGGATCGACTGGGATGGACAGGTGGCACTGATTCAGGCTGCTGTTGCAGCAAAAGTCGATCGATTTATCTTTTTCTCGATTCTCGGTGCGGAGAATTATCCCAACGTACCGTTGATGGAAATCAAGCGGTGTACCGAGCTATTTCTCACTCAATCCGGTCTCAATTATACGATCCTGCGTCCGGCTGGATTCCTGCAAGGATTGATCGGGCAATTTGCTATCCCGATATTAGAGGGACAACCCGTGTGGATGACAGGGGAGTCCTCGCCAATCGCCTATATGGATACTCAAGATGTAGCGAAGTTTGCCGTCAAAGCGATCTCGGTACCCGAAACTCACAATCGCACTTTTCCGATCGTGGGCAATCGTGCTTGGAGTGGAAAAGAAATCATTAGTTTTTGCGAGCGGCAGTCTGGTAAAGAGGCCAAAATTACCAACGTTCCAATCGGCATAATTAGGATTATGCGTCAAACATTACGCTTCTTTGAGTGGAGCTGGAATGCTGCCGATCGATTGGCTTTTACGGAGGTATTAGCTACTGGCAAACCCTTAGCAGCAGACATGGCTGAAGTATACCGTATTTTTGGAATCGACCCCCAGGAAATCGGTACTTTAGAAGCATATCTGCAGGAATACTTCAGTCGAATTATGCGTAAGCTTAAAGAATTGGACTACGAAAAAAACAAGCAGAGAGAGGCTCAAGCAGCCAAGCAGAAAAAGAAAAAAGTGATGTATTAATTCATGTCAGTCGCGACGTAGAAACGCCTACGATTTCTACCTGCTGAAGCAACTTGGGTTGAATAAAGAACGCGCGCTACCGATTTGTGTGCAGCGCGATGCCATCGAACGGCTACTCGATCGAGTAGCTGTAAACTTTGCGTGCTATGCAAATCGCAACAACTTGTTGCGATTAGTGACGATGGAGCGCGACTGATTATGCGATAATAACCTCCAGGGATCGTCTGGAGATCGCAGACATCGCCAACCCATCGATTCCGTGAAGCGGAGGCTCCGCCAACGGCTAAACATCCGCACTCTAAAATTTGAATTAGGACTGTATCCGTGCCAAAAGTAGGCATCATTTATAATGAGGGTAAACCTGTCGCTTGTCGGATCGCCCAAGAACTCGACGACAAGCTGACTGCCATGGGTTGGGAGGTTTGCCTCGCCGCAGCTAAAGGCGGAATCTTAGGTTTTTGTCAATCCGATCGACCGATCGATCGCCATCCGATCGACTCTTTGTGTCCGCCAGGATTCGACGCGAATATGCAGTTTGGGATCGTCCTGGGGGGCGATGGTACTGTTTTGGCGGCATTTCGACAAGTCGCACCATTGGGAATTCCCTTGCTGACGGTCAATACCGGACATATGGGCTTTTTAACCGAAACCTATATCAACCAACTGCCGGAAGCCATCGAAAGATCGATCGCTGGCGATTATCAGGTCGAAGATCGCGCAATGCTAACCATTCAAGTGCGCGAACGTCAGCACCTACTCTGGGAAGCTTTGTGTCTCAACGAAATGGTCATCCACCGCGAACCGCTCACTAGCATGTGTCACTTTGAAGTGACGGTAGGGCGACACGCACCTGTCGATATTGCCGCTGATGGGATCATTCTCTCTACACCAACAGGCTCCACTGCCTATTCGCTCAGTGCTGGCGGCCCTGTGGTCGCACCTGGAGTGGATGCACTCCAACTAGTGCCGATCTGTCCTCATTCTCTTGCCTCTCGCGCCCTCGTCTTCTCTGATACCGAACCTGTGATCGTCCACTCTGCCAATCCCAATCGCTTGGTCATGGTCGTAGATGGAAATGGTGGCTGTTATATTCTCCCCGAATTTAGCGTGCATATCGAACGCTCTCCTTTTACTGCTAAATTCATCCGACTACAGCCTCCCGAATATTTCAAGGTGCTCCGCGAAAAGCTCGGCTGGGGACTACCGCATATTGCTAAACCGACATCGGTAGAGTTACCGTGAGTAGGGGATAGGGAATAGCGATTCGCGATCGTCGGGGAACCCGACGGGAAAAGCGATCGAGACGGAGAATAGGGAATAAGTATTTGCTAAACTCCCCAGCCACTAGCCACTAGCCACTAGCTACTAGCCACTAAGTTTCATGAGCGAAAATTTACCCATCCTGTTAGTAGAAAACGACTTAGCCTTAGCCGAGAAAATAAGTCTCGATCTTGCCAAAGCTGGGTATCAAATCGCCATCGCAGATACTGCCAAGGCTGGATTGGAACAAGCACAAAAACTCCGTCCGGTCTTAATCGCGATCGATCGATCTTTGGCAGGAGACTCTGGACTGATGTTGGCAACTCAACTGCGAGAGTTGAGTTTCGTCGTCCCGATTTTATTATTGATGGCACATGATACCGTCATCGATCGGATCGCATGTCTTCAGTCTGGAGCCGATGACTATATCCTCAAACCCTATTATGCGCCTAGTTTTTTACAAACGATCGGGCTGTATCTCCATTCAGATGCGAGTACAGGCGAGCAGTTGCGCTTTGGCGATCTGATCCTCGATCTCGTCTCTCATCGCGTCCTGCGCGGCGAACAAACGATCGAATTGACTGTCAAAGAGTTCGAGCTACTCCGCTATCTGATGGCTCATCCTGAGACCGAACTTACCCGCGAACAAATTCTGGAGAATGTCTGGGGCTATGATTTCCTCGGCGAATCAAATGTCATCGAAGTGTATGTTCGCTATCTCCGACTCAAGTTAGAAAAAGCGGGTGGAAAGCGGTTGATTCAAACCGTGCGCGGAGTTGGTTATGTGCTTAGAGACTAGTCGCTAGTCGCTGTTGAAGCATTTAATTCATGACAACTTTGGAAACAAAATTCAATTGTTTTGCTTCTAGCTAAATTAGAAGATCGAACTATCCCCTATTTCCCAACCCATCATCCCTAAAGCAGTCGTGAAGCAACAATATCTGAGATTTGGCATAACTTGTGGGATTGTCGGAATTTTATTATTGGGTAGTTCGCAGTCAGTTCGATCTTTACCACCGCTTCAGATGACCAAACCATTAGTCCAATCACCAGCCATTACATCCACTGTAAGGGGTCAAAAATTGCCTGTGAGTGCCACAGTCTCGATCGGCAAACAAACTATTATGTTAGAAGTAGCGCGCACTTCCCAGGAGCAATCTATGGGGTTGATGTATCGGACTGAATTGCCACCAGATCGAGGGATGTTGTTTGTGTTTAACCCACCGCGTCCGGTGAAATTCTGGATGAAGAATACTCTAATTCCACTAGATATGTTGTTTGTGTCTAATGGGGTAGTCAAATACATCGGTGCCGACATTCCCCCCTGTAAGGTGGCTGATTGCCCCAGCTATGGCCCCGCAATAAATGTAGCTATAGATGGGGTGATCGAACTACGTGGCGGTAGCGCTGCAGCCCTTAAAATCAAAGTCGGCGATCTCCTGAGAATCAACGATATTCAGCCAAAAGGCTTAAATCGGGATCGCTCTAGCAAATAATGTCAGTAACGGTGATATAATTCACCGTTAATAAGAATACCAAAATACACTTACACTTTTAGTTCGGGTTTAACAAAATTACCGTGTTACTACGGAGTTAAAATCGCGAAGGACAGGGTTAAATGATTGTTACTGCCGCTCGAATATTATCTCGTTTGGTAATGTAGTCGGTCGCCCCGGTCTCAGTAAAACACCCAAGTTTATACTACTTATCGCAATCCGAATCGATCGGAGCGAGTCGAAGCTAAATCTTAGAGCCACTACACTGGTTGTTGTCTAGAAAATAGCGATCGCCAATAGCGCAAACTAACTTTAAATTTGAATCTATCTGTAATTTGGATCGATACTGGTGAAGATCTAAATTAACTTCCCCCAACACCAATGTTCGACGATCTGAAAGTTGGCATGGGGCGGATCGTCATCTTTTTTAAATAAATACTTTTTTAATACTTAGCCGGAGGTACGGCAATAATGGCATCTACTCACTTCACAAAATTAATCAGATTTTTACAAGACGATTTAGCGATATCTGCTTCATCAATGGCAATCGCGCTCAAACAAGTAGAGCACAATCCTGGCCCCTTGCCGATGATCTTATGGCAATACGGACTAGTGACGATCGAACAACTCGATCGCATCTATGATTGGATGGACGCTACCTAGACTCATCCAAAATGGATGAATTGTGTCAGCTACCGCACCAATTGCCCAGAGACTTACAAGCGATACTCATAAAACCAACAAAGAAGCTCCCAAATAATTTGGGAGCTTCTTTGTTGGTTTTTAAAAATCGATCGACATCAAAAGTGCATCAGGAATCACAATTTAGCGATCGCGACTCTATTCAAGCAACCGAGGCAACAGCGGCAGATTTACATAAGTATCACCTTGGGTATCGCCGCGCAGAATTTGACAGGGACGATCTGGTTCGCCGAGATCGGATAAGACTAGCTTGGCACGCTCGAAATTATGATTTCGAGTATAGTCATTAATCGTGACGATCGTGACGATACCTGCATCCATCGCCGAAATTAGCCCATTTTCTGAGTCTTCAAACGCCAGACAATCCTCGGCAGGTAACTTCATCTGCGCTAGCACGTAGTCATAGATATCTGAGGCAGGTTTCTTTTTGGGGACGATATCGCCAGCAGCAATCACCTCAAACCAGTCAGCATCGATATTGCCCTTCAACAGCGCGAACACATTTGCTGGAGTGGTAGTCGTCGAGATTGCCAGTCGGAGATTAGCATCTTTGGCAGCAGTCAGGAGCCGTTTGACTCCAGGACGCAGCGGAATTCCCCCTCGCTCCAATAATTGAGCGTAATATTGGTTTTTGGCTTGATGCAAATCGGCAATGAGCGAATCATTCATGCGGACATCCGGACGGTAGGTATCGAGATAAAATCGCATCCGCTCTTTACCACCAGTCACAGCCAATAGCCTGCCGTATAATTCTACCGACCAGTCCCAGTCGAGTCCAGCATGTGCAAAGGCTTGATTGAAGGCCACCCGGTGCCCATCGCGTTCGGTATCGGCTAAAGTACCATCGACATCAAAAATTAGTGCTTTAAGCGTGCCCATCCCTATGACTTTCCTATTTCACGAACGAATCTACCGTATTAGCGATCCTAGCACTCTCGATCGCCCAAGTTGTTGTTTCCATGTCTCAACTTCCCGCATACCGACTAAAATTTATTACATGACAGCGATGACCGATCTACATAGCAAGCCGTTCTGGAGAAACAAATAGTGCCGACAATCGACCATACCGAGAAGCACTTTACTGCTTCAGAAACCGTCCGCGATCTCGTCATTGGCATGTCCGATGGATTGACGGTACCATTTGCACTAGCAGCTGGTTTGTCGGGGGCGGTTAGCTCGACACATATCATTGTCACTGCCGGATTGGCCGAAATTGCGGCTGGATCGATCGCGATGGGCTTGGGTGGTTATCTGGCGGCGCGGACGGATTCAGAACATTATGCTAGCGAACGCAAGCGCGAACTCAGAGAAATTCGCGATATTCCCCAGGAGGAAGAGCAAGAGGTCGCTGAGATTTTTCAAGGCTATGGAATTGGGGAAGCTGAAATTGCGGCAATTACGGCGAGATTGCGCGAAGATCCACTCAAGTGGGTAGATTTTATGATGCGATTTGAGTTGGGTTTAGAAGCCCCAGATCCGGCTCGTGCGCTATATAGTGCGCTCACGATCGCTGGATCGTATATCGGCGGGGGGTTAGTTCCACTGCTGCCATATATCCTCATTAATAACTCAGTAATCGCCCTCAAAGTATCGGCGATTTTTACGTTAATTGCTTTATTTGGATTTGGGTATGTCAAGGGCAATTTTACAGGTGCTAAACCGTTAAGCTCGGCAATTCAAACTGCTCTCATTGGTGGATTGGCGGCTACTGCTGCTTTTGCGATCGCCCAAATATTTCATTAAGCCAATCTTGACAGCCTGACATCGATCGTTAGATTCAATTTGATAATTCTCAATCTAGAAAAGTAGTTAATTCTGCTAACTGTGTCACGCAGCAATCCGTATGTTCGGGCCACTCAAAATTGCCGGTCACATCTAAATGCACCGTGGCCGTGCCCGCATTGCGACCTGCTAAGAGATCGAAGACATAATCACCCACCATTACACCTCGATCGGGTGTTGCTTCCCACCGTTGCAACAGCTGCGAAATCCCATCGGGCTTGGGCTTCGGGGCGCAGCAGTCGCGGCTGAGAATGGCATCTGGTTCAAAGAATTCCAACAGTCCGCAGGCGGCGAGCGTTTGATGGGCGATCGATTTGCTATTGCGGGTGAGAATGCCAAGGCGATGGTCATGCACCGATCGCAATCGTTCGAGTAGTTCGCCTGCGCCAGGTTGAGCTTGAGTGGTGTGGGCGATTTCCAGCTCATAGAGTTTTGCCCAGCGGGGCTGGGCTTCGGCTGCGGGAAGTCGATCGAGCGCCTCCAGAATCGGCTGTCCGCTGGGTAAATCCAGTGCCGCTCGAATCGCTTCAAAATCATGGTTGGCAAGTGTCAAAGTGCCATCCATATCAAAAATCCAGCAGTCGCGATCGGTTAACTTTAGCATTATTTAGTTCGTTAGAACCCGTAAGAAATCCCAACCGATAGAACGGGATAAATATTAAATCCTTTCAAGTCACTTTCGGTTTGACGAACTTGATTGTCGATCGCGTTGCGAGTCGTGGGATTGTTATTAAAAGCTGGATTGCTAGCATTAAGCGTTACTTTAGGGGCACCAGTAAACATCACGCCTAAATCGGCATTGAAACCAAAACCTTCATTGCTAGCATGACCCAATCCGATTCCTAGATAAGGAGCGATCGTATTGGCATATTTAAACTCACCAGTGAGGTTGCCGACTTGACTAGCACTGTAAGACTGATTATCGATCGTGTAGCTGCCATTACCGCTAGGTTTACCAGTCACTGAGAATCGATTATTTTGTGCTACCAAACCACCAGTCACCCGGAAGCTGCTACCACCCAAGAGATAGTAGTCACCAAATAACTGAACGCTGCTGAGGTTTAATTGGGAGTCGTAATTGATGCCGCTGTCACTACGATTAAAACCGACATTCCCAAAGTTAAATCCCAAGCGAGCATCGAATTGCGGCGAGAGAGATTTGGCAACATCTACACCAATACCTAGTGTCCCAACTCGTGCGGTGACACCAACACCTAATGGTTGTCTGGATTCGGTTGGATTGCTCTGTTGGACGGCAATGCGTGTTTTGGTGCCGTTAGGAATAATTGGTTGAAGACCGATATTCAAGCCTCCAGGCTTAGGTAGTGCGTCTTGCATAGCAACTACTTCCCTAGCTGTGACTGGATTCATGCCAAGTGCGTCGATCGCGATAATGCCGCTCGCAATTGCGAGCGAACGGTAGCGACTTAGATAAGACATCGTATTACCTCCATTGGTTACATACCCGATCGAGTTGGGTAAGATACTTTACGTAACGATTATTATTGTTAGTAATATACTACCCATATCTTCGATCGATCTTCATATTTGACTCGAAATTAACCGCGTAGTGGGGATCTCCAGATGACAACGCTCCCTAGGCAAACTTAATTTTGAGATAATCCTCATCCATTTTTGCCCCAGTCGGTTGGAGCGCCGCCAAAGCCTGCGGTAGTACCATATTGCGACGGTGATTGCCGATCCGCACGTTGAGTTCGTCACCAGTTTTATTGAGTTGAATCTGGTCTTTGGCGATCCCTGGTAAATACAATTCTAGACTGTATTGGTTGCTGGCTTCTTGGACGACACGCATCGTGGTCTCTTTGTAGTAAACCTGACTGGGATCTTCATCGCCGTAGAGAGTTTCCTTCAGTCGCTCCAGTGCTTCGAGTCCACACAGTTCCTCGGCGTATAATGGCACCTCTTTAACAGGTAGTGGATGAAAATCCTCATGAATTTCCTTGCGATATTTCTCCTGATTTTCCTTCCATTTTTTGAAGAAAGGATCGGTGACTTCGGCAGGAATGATCCGATTGGCGATAATCAGATCGGTGGAAACGTTATACAAACTTAAGTAAGCATGAGCGCGCAGCGACTCTTTTAAGACCATCTTTTCTGGATTAGTCACCAGGCGTACTGATGATACGGTGTTATCCATCAAGATTTTCTGCAATGCTTCGATTTGCTCGTAAAATTCATAAGGTGCGTCCATCACCTCCTTATTGGGTAACGAGAAACCAGCGATCGGCCGGAAAAATGGCTCTACTAGCGGTCTGAGTGCGACCGACACAGCTTGCAATGGTTTGTAAAAACGGCGCATATACCAGCCACCAACTTCAGGTAAGCTCAGCAACCTCAGTGCGGTTCCCGTCGGCGCGGAATCGATAATCAGTACGTCATAAATCCCTTCATCGTAGTGGCGTTTCATCCGTACTAGTCCGAAAATCTCATCCATCCCTGGTAGAATTGCGAGTTCCTCAGCTTGTACACCTTCCAAGCCTCTCGCTTGCAATACTTGAGTGATATAGCGTTTGACTGCGCCCCAATTACCTTCTAGTTCCATCAGTGCATCGAGTTCGGCTCCCCAGAGATTGGGACGGACTTCGCGCGGTTCGTGTCCCATTTCCATGTCGAAGCTATCTGCAAGGGAGTGAGCGGGATCGGTACTCAGCACGAGGGTGCGATAGCCGAGTTCGGCGCACCGCAATCCAGTTGCAGCGGCGACTGAGGTTTTACCTACTCCACCTTTACCAGTCATCAATATTAAACGCATATGCTCTTGCTTTGTCTGAGGGATCGCTATGTGTTCGATCTTAGCGGTTTTTCTTCTAGCAGGCTATTAGTGGGGATCGCTACTTCCGGGTTGTCAGAAATTAGCAGCTAGATCGAGTCACAATGCCAATCTAATCCTGGAGGTAAGCTACAACCAGCATATTCAAGATGAATGACACGACGATGACTGGGCACGATCGCGATCGATGAGGCGTGTAATAATAATGGGCGCATCAGCAGAATACCGCCAGCTTCGCAGGTGCAAACCGTCGAGGTATTTAGTTGTTTCCAGCGATCGATCTCTAGCTGGGTCAACTTACCATGACAATGAGAAGCAGGAATTACTTTCAGCGCACCATTCGATCGATCGGTACGATCGAGATGGATTCGCACGGTCAACATTTGCGCTAAAATCGCCACGGGTGGTCGAACGTGCGGAATCCCCCCTTTGAGCGACCAAGGATGATAATCGGCTAGTTCTAGGCGATTTTTAACTGCAATAGTGAGATCTTGATGCCAGGGTACTTTCCAATTTGCACTCGGCTGTTTGTCGAAAAATATCCCCCGCACGAGTCGGACGGTATCGCCTAAAATTGGCTCGACTAACGCGTGAATTTCCCGACTGTGAGCCAGTAATTTGACACGAGGTGACAACTCTAAGATATTTCTAATGCCCGCGCGTTCTGGGGTAAGTTCGAGGGCTACGATCTCGTCAATTAGTGAGTCGATCGGGTCAGGATCTAAATATCGATCGACGATCGCAAATCCAAATCGATCGATTTCGGTGGCAAGATGATTCATGGTAGCTGCACCCGATCGATCGAAATCTCCAAATCTCGCATCACCTGCAACCATTGAGCGGGAGTGCGTAAAACTTGGGGTAATATTTCGGTGGTTAGATTACCAGTATTCGCATTAAATAACAGGGTGGCATAAGAATAGGATTTTGCCTGTTTTTTGAAGTTTTCCGCGCCATGCAGCTCGATGAGATCTGCTAATTTGACGTTTATTCGCTCGATCGCACTTGGAGCGAGCGCGAATAAATCCGCCACCCAGCATTCTTTCTGGGCAATGAGCTTGCGTAATTCTGGATTGGGAGAGTCGCGGAATTCGTCACAAATCGCGCGGATTTTTTCCCACTTAAATGTCTCCCAGGGTTTTGCCTGCATCACGGGGACTTGCCATTTTCCTATTTCTGCTTGCCAATAATCTTTAGTTGCGGGCACTTGGACGATTTCAAAGTCGGGTAATATTAACGCCGTCAAGCGTCCGCCATGACAGGCTCCAGTATCGATACCATAAACTTGACGCTCTCTAATTAATGGGGTATCGCCAACGACATGATGACCGAAGATAACTGGTTTATCGCCCGTATAGAGGTCGCTCCAGTAAGTATCGTGGTACTGCTTGCTCAGATACTTTTCCCCAGCCGTGCAACCGCAAAGTACCTCTTCTTTTTGTGCGGCGATGGGGATACCATTTTCGACAGCCGCATGAACGAAAATTGCGGTTTCAGTCTCGTAATAGTAAGGAAGATCTTTCACCCAAGTTAGAAACTCATCATACCGATCGCCAAACTGTAATTTAACGATTTCTTGACTGTAGGAAAGCGTTCCGCGTAGATGTTTGCGTTCGTGATTGCCCATGAGGACGATCGTATTGGGACGACTTCGGAGCAGATCGTACACCTTCACTGAGTCAGCACCGCGATCGACAATATCACCCAACGAGACGACCAAATCTCGAGCGGTCAGATTGACTTGCAAGAACAACTCTAACAGTTCCGCGTAACACCCGTGAATATCACCAATGACAATCGTTCGCATCTAAATACCCATTATCACTTTGCCACAACCGATGCTAAACCACCGCTAAGATAAATATACCCAATCCCACGCGCATAGCCTCACACCCCCAAGATCGCTAATTATGCCCGATCGATTGCAGCGATGCCGCGAACAATGGGGTATTTTAATAGAGACGAGTTTAGTTTCTTGCAGTAGTAGTTTTATTTATGGTAGCAGTAGCAATTCTGGCGGCGGGCAAAGGCACGCGGATGAAATCCGACTTACCCAAAGTATTACACTTGCTGGGAGGAAGATCGTTAGTCGAACGGGTGCTGATTGGTTGTGCGGAGCTTCAGCCGGAGCGCCAATTAGCGATCGTGGGCTATCAAGGAGATCGAGTCAAAGAGGCGATGCTCCATTATCCCGATTTAGAGTTTGTCGAGCAAGCGCAACAACTGGGGACGGGACATGCCGTGCAACAACTATTACCCTACCTAGCTGATTTTACTGGCGATTTATTAGTGCTAAATGGTGATGTGCCCCTATTGCGTCCAGAAACGCTCAAAGCCCTCTTACAGACGCATCAGCAACATCAAAATGCCGCAACGATCTTAACCGCTCAACTTGCCAATCCACAAGGCTACGGACGGGTATTTTGCGATAGCAACGATCTGCTCAAGGAGATCGTCGAGGACAAAGATTGTACCGACGCACAACGCCAAAATCGGCGCGTGAATGCCGGAATTTATTGCTTCAACTGGCAGAAACTCCAAGAAGTTTTGCCTAAATTACAAAGCAATAATAAGCAGCAAGAGTATTACATCACTGATGCGGTAAATTTCCTCTCGCCAGTGATGGTTTATGACGTACCCGATCCCCAAGAGATTTTGGGCATCAACGATCGCCGTCAATTAGCTACTGCTTATCAGATCCTGCAATCGCGGATCAAAGATAATTGGATGGCTGCGGGGGTGACGATTATCGATCCGGATAGCGTGACGATCGACGATACCGTGATCATCGGTGTCGATGCGATTATCGAACCCCAGACTCATTTGCGCGGTGAGACGAAGATCGGCTCGCAGAGTCGAATCGGCCCAGGAAGCCTAATCGAGAATAGTATTATCGGCGAGAATGTCACAGCGATGTATTCAGTAATTATCGACAGTTCGATCGGCAAAAATGCCACAGTCGGGCCATTCGCCAATATCCGTCAACAAGTAGAAGTGGGTGAATCCTGTCGTGTGGGCAACTTTGTCGAGTTGAAGAAAAGTACGCTCGGCGCGAATACTAACGTCGCGCATCTCTCCTATATCGGGAATGCGATCGTCGGCGAACAAGTGAATATCGGTGCGGGGACGATTACGGTTAACTATGACGGCAAACATAAACATCAAACCACGATCGGCAGTTTTACGCGGATCGGTTCGAATAACACGTTGATCGCCCCACTGACGATCGGTGCCAACGTAACGACCGCCGGAGGTTCTACAATTAACCGCGATGTGCCTGATGACTGTCTGGCGATCGCCCGATCGCAGCAGACAATCAAACCGGGCTGGCGACCCAAATGGCACCAATAATCGCAATTAGCTAGAGATTTGCTATTTTGTCAGCAGACAATCGAACCAGGCTGGCGACCCACCTGGTGCCATCAATAGCGATTAGCTAGAGATTTGCTGTAAGTAGTGAGGTGGTTGGTAAGCTTATCGCGTCGATCGTCACACTATCAGCAATTTATTAGTAAAACGTGCTACGATTTGACCCGGCTGTCTCCCATAATTTGACTGTTTAGAGATGCGATCGCGTGGAGTCTTTTGATATGTATAAGCTGGTTAAAGATCTGGAGCAACAATCGCACCGATCGTCTGGGTCAAAAAATTAGCACCAGTCAAACACCAAAACCACAGCGCACACAAGAAAATTTTACTTACTGTAATTATTAGCGGTGATGCTGGTAGCAGTGCGATCTCTGCCTCACCGCCGTCGATCGACGAGCTACTCGCGAACGGCAAAAAAACTTGTGGAACAAGATCGCGCTTCAAATCCGAACCACCAAAACTATTGCCAGTGGGCAATAGCTTTGGACTCATGGTGACAGGTGACAATTTAGAATGACGTTGCTGTAACATAGGTGATTAACGACGATCGACAATAAATCAGGGCAGTATATTTGAAAAATCGCGTGCGGCTTTAATGCTTGGGAAGTATTTTAAATTGGCTCCTCGGAGTAAAGGTTCGAGCGAATTCAAATCTAACTCGCTAGTATATTAGATCGCTCGATAATTTAAATTTTCACTCGATTGAAAGTTCACTGTTCGCCTAACTACATATTTAAAAAGACGAAGATCGCACTTGGGAGAAGTTTGGTCTCTAATCAGATTTAGTTTAATCTAAACTGTCACAAAATCGATCCGAGAATCTCCCGATCTATCGAAATCGATCTCAGCTGTGGCTAAGTATTTACACTTAATTAAGTATAAATATTAACTCGATCTCGATCGAGTCAATTGAATGCGATCGCGAGTAGCCAACGCTGAAGTCAGACGCTGCTGGTTGTTATTCATCGCTATGGTGAATTCGTACTATTATCTAGAATTCCACAATACTTGTGATGAATATTAACCAAGCGTCAAGCGTTAAGAAATTTGCACGATTGTCTCGATCTGTAAGGCGATCGAAACAATCGGGTGTAACAGATCGCAGATAATATTATCGGAGCGCGGCAGAAGTTGCAACGATTTACAGCACAGTCAGCTTTAGCTCCAAAATCTCTACCCCAAACCCAATGAATCGTAGCTTCTGGATTATTGCCGTCATCAATTTCATTAACTCACTCAGCTTTACCATCCTCATTCCCACGATTTATCAGTACGGAAGAGAATTTCACCTGAGCGATATTCAAACAAGCTTACTATTTGCCATATTTTCGATCGCGCAATTTTTTGCAACGCCGATTATCGGTAAATTATCCGATCGATTTGGTCGCAGACCGTTACTGATTATCAGTTTAGCGGGGACGGTGCTCGGTAATTTCCTCGCTGGGACTGCACCGAACGCCTTCGTGCTATTTTTTGCCAGATTTCTGGATGGGGTGACTGGCGGCAATATTTCTGTCGCTCAGGCCGTAATTTCCGATGTCACTACCCCCGAAAATCGTGCTAAAGGGTTTGGGATTTTTGGGGCATCATTGGGGTTGGGGTTTGTGATGGGGCCAGTTTTGAGTTTAATCGCTCAACAGAGATCGTTAGGCACAGCTTTCTTAGTATCGTCTGGGGTTGCCGCGATCGGCCTAATTATGACAATTTTGTTTTTACCAGAAACATTACCACCTCAAAAAGTCGAGCCGAACAAAAATATTTTCGATTTGGGACTGGGAGACTTAATTAAAGGGTTGACTTATCCACGCTTGGGAATTTTATTTATCATCAATCTCTGTGTGGGGACGACTTTCACCCTATTTACTTTTGGCTTTCAACCCTATTATCTCCACGTTTTACATCAAGGAAATAAATCTCTAACACTATTATTTCTGACGATCGGGATCGTGGGTGTATTAGTGCAAGTTCAAGGAGTAAAAATCGCGACAAAATACATGAGTATTGTCAAGATTCTATTTCTCGGCTTATTTTTTAGAAGCTTATCTTTCGTGCTAATGCCAGTCGTCCCTGATATTCATTTCTTTTTAGCTGTTACCGTTATTTTTTCGTTGTTCAACTCGGTAGTTCAACCGATGATTAGTACGCTCATCTCGCTCAATACTAGTGCAGCGGAACAGGGTAAAATGTCAGGTCTCAATGCTTCATATCTAAGCGCTGCGAATGGAATCGGCCCGGTAATCGCTGGATTGATGGTAGATGAGAAACACCCGCTGACATATGGTTATCCATTATATATCGCTGGAATTTTTACATTTATCGTCTTATTTTTTGCAGTTCGCTATCGCAGCAGATTTGCCCCTAAACTAACTCAAGCTATTTAATTACGGACTAGTCACGACCAAAAGTTTTCAATTGTAAATAAACTAAAACTGATGTAAACCCTAGTAGTACCATCGCAGCAGCAGCGGCATAACCAAAGTCGAATTGGGCAAAGGCGCGATCGTAAATATAATAAACTAACAAATTGGTCGAATTCATCGGCCCACCGCCAGTAATTATATATACTTGCTCGAAGCTTTTGAGCGTAAAGATTGCAGTAGTTATTGCCGCAAAAATTAAAGTAGGTTGGATGCCAGGTAATGTAATATACCAAAATTGCTGCCATCCATTTGCTCCATCTAATTCAGCAGCTTCATATCTACTTGTAGGAATAGTTTGCAATCCAGCTAAAAATACGACCATATTGAAACCAATTTGCTTCCAAATACTCAGCAATATCAATACTGGCATCGCCCAAACAGGATCGCTCAACCAATCGATTTTAGTCAATCCCACGCGATCGAGTAAGCTATTAACCGCACCATCAGTTTGAAATAGCCACCGAAATCCCAATCCGGCGGCAACCAAAGAGACGATCGAGGGAATAAAATAAATCGTCCGAAATGCACCTGTAAATGGTAATTTTTTATCCAGTAAGACTGCTAAACCTAGTGCGATCGCGATACTCGGAATTACCGTGCCGATCGTAAAATAAAGCGTATTAAAGATAACCTGCCAAAAGTCAGGGGTCAGTAATAATCGCAGATAATTGTTAGCCCCAACCCAATGTACCCCCGCTCGGGTAAAACTCCCGCCAGTAAAGCTGAGATAGCCGAGATAAGTAATCGGGAAAATCAGAAATATCCCGAGTAAGAGTAATGCTGGTGCTAAAAATATCCCCGCAGCGATCTCTTCTCGATCGGTAAGTAGATTAACTCGATTACTAAAACTATCCAATTTATGGCTCTTAATCGTCATCGTAAATAATTAGAATTTTAGTGATTAACCCGATACAATCTAAAGAGCGGAAGACCTAGATTGGGTATCTGCCAATCTACATGAATTATAAATTACGATTACAACAATAGATGTTGAAAAATAACGTACTCTCCTGGTGGGGCATCTATTCAGTTTGGCACCGTCATGCTACAGTTTATCGCCAAACTTGGCTGGTAAATAGTCTACCCCCATTATCCGAACCGTTAATTTATCTGTTTGCCTTTGGCTATGGCTTGACCCCATTAGTCGGGCGAGTCACTTATCAAGGACACCAGATTAGCTATCTTCAGTTTATCGCCCCTGGGATGATCGCCGTCGGCGTATTATTTCAATCTTTTTTTGAAGGCTCGTTTGGGAGTTTTATTCGGCTCAATTTTCAGCGGACTTGGCACGGATTATTGACTACGCCCCTAACATTTACCGAAGTATTCATCGGCGACTTACTATGGGCAGCGACGAAGGGAATGATGGCGGGGACATTAACGGGGATAGTTGCCGTTATTTGGGGATTATGTTCGATCGAGTATTTACTTTTGTCGTTACCCTTAATTATCTTAGGTAGTTTGATTTTTGCAGCAGCAGGATTGACTACCGCCGGTATCGTCCGGACGGTGGATCAGATTAATGTGCCGATCTTTTTATTTATCGTTCCGATGTTTACTCTCTGTGGCACCTACTTTCCCCGCTCGACGTTGCCGCCATTATTGGGGCAGTTTGCCGGAATTTTGCCGCTGGCGAGTTTGGCCGATTTACTCCGCTGGAATCTCGGTTTACCATCCTGGTGGTATTGGTCGTTGTTGTCTTTATTACTATGGTTGGGTGTATCCACAGTTGTCGCTTGGCACAAAATTCGCGGGCAGTTGATTCAGTGATAAGTGAGATGCTCGGACTCGAACCTCCCTGTCCTTGAGGATCTTGGCTATTCGACTCTCCTGCTATTTTGGGGAAAACAGCACAATTAAACATCAATCGAGCGTGCCATCAAAGCCCCTTTACGCCTTCCCCTTTACCCCCTTCAATAAGATTAAATTATCATCATAAGTACGGGAGAGCTGACTATTCTAGATCGTGCGCTGTCGCTTGGTTACCTACAAATTAACTGGTAGCTTAATTCCCCAACCCTTGTAGTTAACATAGTAACGCCCACTCCTCGGCGGACACCCAATAGTCACACACAACTGACGGGTAAACTTTTCTTCCATCGCTCGCGCCGACTTTTCAAGTGGATTATCTTGATAATTTTGGCCGCCTTGATAATAACCTTGAAAATAACGTTCCCCAAACCTAGTAATACTACCAGCTCGATCGCATTGTTGCGAGTGAGTCAATTCGTGCGCGAGTAATACCAATCGATCTGTATCATGAGGCTTATAGCGAGCGCGGATATAAATTCGATCGCAATAAGTTTGTGCGGATGAATCGACTCCACCAATATGCGTTTCCTTCCCACCCTGCGACCAGCGATCGAGTAATTGGGCATTATATACCACCCGCACGCTATCGACCAAATTGCCAAATAATGGGCGCAAAAAGCCCTTCTCCGACTCGTCCAACGCGACCCCTTGGGGATTGCGAATTGCCATGATTTGAGCGGCTAAAGGTACTACGGTCGCCCCAGTCTCACCCCAGGCTAAATCTGAGCTGGGTGCAGCGAGTTCATCAACGTGTGGAAACTGAATCGTACCCATTAACAACGATTTTTGCGCGGTGAGCCGATCTGCCAGCACATGTGGGAATAGCATGCCCGTAGTAAATGTAGCAATTAGGAGGAGCAAGCAAAATTGACAGAACTTTCTCATGTTCGCGATCGTCGCTCAAAACGGTTTTGGATAGACTTATCGATTTTTTTTGCACAACAAGGTGCGCCAACAGCAGATTCGCCAAAAGCGAGGCTGTAACCACGGGTGCGCGATCTTGCTTAAGATCTATCATAGCAATCCCCAAATCGGTTCTGTCAATTAGTCCGTTTGTCTAGGATCGGACGAGCGCGAATCGGTAATTTTTAATACCTGTCAGCAAAAACGACAAGGTATTGCAACCGCTCGAATTTTAGAAGCAGACTTCTCAGCGTGCAACTAAGTAGCTAGAATTAGAGTAAAGAAACTTTAGATGCGATCGTAGGACAACATATTTTATGACACCCTCATTAGCTAATTTCATGTATAGCTTGCTTGCAGGCGGATTGATCGTAGTATTACCAGCGACGATCGGTCTCATCTTCATCAGCCAAAAAGATAAAATTCAACGTAACTAGATAGAACTCCCACAATTGTCAAACCTCAGTTGGGTCTCTACGTCCTATCGCTTGATACCGATCGACTAACGACCGAATTGAGGTTTTTGTTATAGCAAGATCGCGCGGTCTTACGGATGGACGATCTGGCTCGATCGGGTCAGAATAAAGATGGTACACTCATTACCACACATCCTAGCGGTTTTTAGTTAGGATCTTATAGTATATCCAAGCAGATCGGATCGGGTAGCAGCGTCCGAGCGTGCTGTGAATTTGGAGCAGATTTATTAGTTATGGGCTTTGCATTCCCCGCAGCATTATTATTCGGTTTAGTTCTGATTATTGCCTCCCTATCTTTGTTCATTGTTAGCAAGGTCAAGCCGAACTTATACGAGGAGTCGGATAGTATTTATGTGGTACTGGGGATCGTTTGTGGCTTGCTATTACTAATCAGTCTCGAACTGAGTGCAGCCATGGCATTCCAACAATTGTTGCTGCTGTCAGCAACAATTACCTTGATGTGGCGCTTTATCAACTTAAGAGCCGAAAACAAGCAGCTTAAAAATAGACAATCGGGTGTGGAGCGTCCGAAAGCCTATAACGCGAGCTTGGAGGATGATTATTTAGATACACCTAGAGAGCGTCGCCAGGCAAAAAGACGTAGAAACGTCAACTATGACGATGAAGATGCTCGTGCCGAGACGCTTCGCGAGCGACGGTTATTGGGCGATAGTCGGGACTCAGCGATCGAATACACGGCTCCCGACCGTCGTAATCGGTCGTTCGATGGTGAAGATCTAAACAGAGATCGTTATGACAAACGCCAAGAGCCAACAATCGGCCGCCGCCGCTCGGAGTGGGAAGATGAAACCGATTGGGGCGAT
>CBDFFH010000043.1:0-171159 GCA_965246715.1 Chamaesiphon sp.
AAAATAAAGACTGAAAATTTTGTTCGATCTGTTTGTTCAACTGCAGTTGGAGATGATCCTAGAGATGGAACACCTACGTGTGGATCATCTTCGACCGATTTCATTGAATAATAAAATTCTAAAAGAGAGAAAAAGATAGAAATTCTCTCTTGTATATTCAAGGTCAATGTATGTCTACTGTGGTCAGTGCAGGAGAGAAAAAAAAGATTCAAAATTTCTTTCGATCTACTCGTTCAACTATTGTCAGTGATGGTTCTGGAGATGGAAGATGTAGTTGTGGATAATGTTTGATTGATCTGATCTTCAATTCAAGCGTTAAAACAAGGAAATTTTCTCTTCATCATCGAATTTTTATGTAGACATATCTATATTGATCAACTTGAGAAAAATGATTTGCCTACTTGGTTAAACCATTGTTGGTATTGTGATTGGATGATATATGAGATATGCTGGAAGTGTTGGGTAGTGTTATTAGACGCTTTTGAATAGCGGATTTATTCGCTCCGGAAAGGTTGTTCTGTTCAATTTTAGTTTTCCGATCGGGACATCAAGGCAATTTTCGAGTTCTGTAGAATTTTTGCGACAGATGGATAATGCTTTCGATTCATTGCAACATTGTCTATTTCAGATTGTCATATATTTGCATACGTATTTATACGTGTAAATTTTGGAGGGCCTGCAGAATTCTTACCCAGCAGAATTCAGAATTTTGTAATTCTCAGCAGAATTTTGGACGAATCTCTCTAAAATCCAAACAGAATTCTGAACAGAATTCTAAAAATCAAACAGAATTTTGAACAGTGGAAATGAAATTCTGCTGAGAATTACAAAATTCTGAATTCTGCTGGTTAAGAATTCTGCAACTGCTGAAATTTTGAAATTAGAAATGAATGTACAGCCGTGCTTGTTTTGCTCTAAACAGTGCACAAATGTCTGTTGCTCACAATGCAATCAAATGAACCGCAGTCAAAAATTTGCCCAATTACTTTTGGTTTTTGAAAAATGCTCGAAGAGCGATGTGCATCATGCTGATATTGTTTCCCTTGTCCAACGAATTCGACAAGTAAAGTTTTCGTAGAAATATTTACATTTCAAGTAAAGTCTTGAAGGTCGAATCAATTGTGGCACCAATTGAATTCTATCCAAATCAAATTTTTGATCAGAGGAAACACACTGCAGATTTTATAGCCATGGAATATGTTGAAAAAGCTGTTAATGATGTGCATCATCTCGTTCCCGCTAAAGTTCCTGTTGATGGAAACTGTTTGTACCACTCTATTATTCTTCTAATGGATAATTCAATAGTTACAGTAGCTGAATTACGTGGTAAATAAATTCGTGTCTCATTCACATTATGGCACAGTTTCTGCTTGAACAATTTTAGTTCGAACGATTGTAGAATTGGTTACAAACGAGCGCTATTATTCAAGCAAGTATTACCAGTTTGCCGGACTTGTCGACGATGCCATTCAAGCCGTTTGCAAAAATAACACTTTTTCGGAATTGTACGAAATGGGTGCACTATGCAGTTTGCTCAAATGCAATATACGAAGTGTCTGTCCAAATATTGATATTCGAGAGGATATGGCTATTGTCAATAGTGTCATCACACCTATTCCATCTGTTATCGCTAATTGTTCCATCACAATCTTGTGGTCTCACGCCTACAATGAAATAAAGGCAAGAATGATTAATAATACCAACTGGAGTCCCAACCATTTTGTTCCACTTATGTTACCATTTGACCAAAACGAAATACATCATAACGATCAATCAAGCTTAGCTCTTGTGGTAAGTTACATATATACGTAAATGTACGCGAAAGAGAGTTTGAAACGATTGAAATCTCTTTAGACTCCTGAAAAAAAGACTTTTAAAAACAATGCTATTATACAAGTACGAATTCCTGAATTTCAATTATCTCCTAGCAGACGTTTACGAAGTGAAGTCAACATGATGAATAATTCATCTCAACCGATCATATCTACTGTAATGGAAGAAAATCAGAACAATAAAGAACAACAACGACATCAAAATCAACTTGAAAAGAAAAGAGAACGCTCTCTTTTCAGCCGGATGAACGAGGCGGAAGAAGAACGTGAAAATCGACTTAAAAAAGAAAAGAATCGAAGTCAATCAATCCGAACGAACGAAACAAAAGAACAGCGTCAAAATCGACTTGAGAAGAACATGGATTGAAATCGATCGGACCGAATGAGTGAAACGGAGGAAGAACATCAAAATCGACTTGAGAAGAACATGGATTGAAATCGATCGGACCGAATGAGTGAAACGGAGGAAGAACATCAAAATCGACTTGAGAAGAACATGGATTGAAATCGATCGGACCGAATGAGTGAAACGGAGGAAGAACGTCAAAATCGACTTGAAAAGGAAAAGAATCGAAATCGATCGAACCGAATGAGTGAAACGGAGGAAGAACATCAAAATCGACTTGAGAAGAACATGGATTGAAATCGATCGGACCGAATGAGTGAAACAGAGGAAGAACGTCAAAATCGACTTGAAAAGGAAAAGAATCGAAATCGATCGAACCGAATGAGTGAAACGGAGGAAAAACGTCAAAACCGACTTGAAAAGGAAAAGAATCGAAATCGATCGATCCGAACAAATGAAACGGAAGGACAAAATCAACGACGACTAGAGCAACAAAAACAGCGAAGTAAAACGAATAGAGCTTCAAAAAAAGCTCAAAAACGTGCAACTGGAATTCTTGATGGTCAGGAACAAAATACTGATCAACAAACGGTTGAGATAGGATTTGACTCATGCGACAGCACCGATACGAATCATTCTATCCCTAACGAGATATCCTCCAGAGGAAGAAAAAAATCCGTGCACACATTATGGCCAGAACCAATATCTCGTACGTTGAAGGAGACCTGCTTGCAAAAATTTATAAAACAAATGTCCATGTCAGAACTGGCTGAAGTTTCTTGTGCGGTTTGCAACGTCCGCATTTCAGTGCAAAACTCGAAAAAAGTACCACTATCGAAAATCTCTAATATCCATTTACTAAAAGTCTCCGATGAGTTCAAAAATTTAATTCGAAGTATCCAGTCATCAAATACTGAACATTCAAATGTAGAGATCTTACCTACTTCGAAAAATAATAATACATCTACGAGTAGACACAATCAAAGTAAGATTCACGGATGTAATATTTGAATTTTTCGATAATATCTGATAATTTTAGGTCCTTCAACTTCCAACCGATCGTCTTTTTATTTCGAGAATGATATTTTTTTATATAGCAATGGTTTGTTTCAACAGAACAGAACCAACATGTGCACACTTTGTCAAAAATGTCACAGTGCTCTGTTGAAAGAACACATTCCAAAATTTTCAGTTGCTAACGATATATGGTTAGGTGAGGTGCCCGCTGAATTGCAAGATCTAACAATTCCAGAAGAAAAATTAGTGTCACTTTATCGTCATAATAGCTGTGTGATAAAACTTCATTCACCTTTTCATTCAGCAACAACTGCGCAAACAGCTTTGAAAGGCAATTGCATCACTTTTCTTCAAAATATACCGAACATTGTTACTAGTCTACCACTTGCGCTTGACGATCTGTGTGAGACAGTCAAAGTGATTTTTGTTGGAGCTCGTCCACCTGAGCGTATCCATCTTAAAAAAATCTTAACAGTACGCAAGAAAAAAATAGTTCATGCACTGAATTGGTTGAAACGATACAATATTCTGTACCAAAACATCGAAATCAATGTGAAGAATATTGCTCAGTTGCCTGAAGACGATGTGCCGGAATCTATTATGTCAACCATGGAACAGAATATAGATGCTGAAGAAATTCAAACTGAACGAGTTGGATACGTCCCTGATCCATTATCTAATCCAACAGAATATATTAATACAGAGGCCATTCCTATTAGTAATAGGTGAGATCTATCATTAAAGGGACTATTTCAAATATCCTTTTCTCACTAGTGGCGTTCTTGATGTCAACGGTTCAACAATCTCTTCTGATGATATTACGAAATATTTTTTACTCAAAATGAAAGATAACGAAATAGAAGAAAAAATGGACGACGAACGCGTTTATATGATTCCTCATTCTTCCAAGCCTGTTAATGAGTATTTTAATCCAAAACTATTAGCTGGTCTGTATCCAACTTTATTCTGTTATGGACGTGGAGTACCTGAAAATCAATCACGTCCAATTGAAGTAACTTTACGAGAACATGTCCGTTACCTGTTGTCTTATAGTGATCGACGCTTTGAAAGAAGTCACAGTTTTATATTTGTGATCTTCAATATATTACAACGGCGTGATGCTTGCTTTCAGGCGAAATTGATAGCTACAAAACCTTACTTTCAATCATCTGCTCAAGAACTTCTATCTTTAAGTAGCAACGACATTGAAACTGCTCTTAATAATACATCTAATAAAAGAAACGGTATGGAATCAAACAATGCATTAAACAAATTATTAAATCATATTCGAACCATCGGCGGTCGAGTTATGGGTTCGACATATTCACGTATGGCTTTGCGTACTAAAATTCATGCACTCATTTATAATCAATGTTTACCTAATATATTTCTTACTTTAAATCCAGTTGATATTCATAGTCCTGTGGCATTGTACTTTGCGGGTGCCAAAATCGATTTGGATAACATTCAAACAGAACAACTTCTGGATACTTTTCGAAGAGCCGAAATTATTGCTTCTCATCCTGTTGCTACCGCCAAATTTTTTCGTTTATTAATTACTAGTATATTGGATACTATGATTGTTGGCGGCGTACTTGGCCCAATAAAAGCTTACTTTGGTACCGTTAAGAGCCAAGGACGAGGTTCTCTTCATTTGCATCTCCTTGTTTGGTTGGATCATGATTTGAAACCAACTGATATGAAAGAGAAAATTCAAGATGCTGATTTTCGCGAAAAACTGAAAGCGTATTTAGAAGACATTATCAAAGAAGACTTGGATGACTTCAAGAACGAAGACGTTTCCGAGAATCCTAACAGTATGGAACATCTTCTTTCTCTTTGAATATCAATTTACATTTACATTTTTACAGTAGGACGATCATTCAGTACTCCTCCACGATCATCACAAGACAACATCTATACGGCGATACGTACTATTGATTTAACAGACTTTGCGGAAAGTATATCTCGGTCACCTGTTTGGTCAACACCTGAAAAACAAGGACTATCTCCATCGATTCCTTATGTTTCTCCATTATGGACTAGATCGTTACAAACACCGACACATGATCAATCGAGGACTGGTATGATATAGTTAATATTTTAAAAAAAGACGAAGTATTTATCAATATTTCAGACATCGACGTTTCTCATAATCATTCAAATCTTATCCCATCTTGCTTACCTACTCCAAATCCATTGTCTCCTAATTTTGCAGTCCGATTTCGTGAAGATGTAGTGCGGTTGGTTGAAGCAAGTAATGTTCACAAGCACAGCGACACATGCTATAAATACTGGAACGCTAATCGCGGTGACAAGAAGAGCTGTCGAATGCGAATGCCACGCAAATTGATACTGGTCATATTTCTATGCGGCGTTCCGATCCATGGATCAACAATTTCAATGAATATCTCATCGCAGCCTGTCGATCAAACATGGATATTAAATTTATTTGGAGTGGTAGCGATGCAAAAGCTCTTGTTTATTATATCACTGATTATGTGACAAAGATGAGTCTATCTTTTCATGATACACTTGCTCTTGTGCAAAGAAGCGTTGTATCACTCAATAATTTATGGGATCAGACAGACAAGGAAATTGCAATTGAAAAGTCACGAAAACTGGTTTTACGTTGTTACAATACTCTCGCTTCTCAACAAGAGCTATCTGGTGTTCAAGTCGCTTCTTATCTCATGAACTGGGATGATCATTACACAACGCATAAATTTCAAGCCCTCTATCTATTCCAAATTGAACAGTTTTTGCAAACTCAACTAAATGAAATGAGCAAAAGACAAGCATTGGAATTTCCGGTACATGGTAAGTGTATTCGTCTTTCATTTGCTCTTTCAACATTGGTTATCATCTATAAAAGGGGTCATAAAAAATCCAAGTTTCGCGAAAGAGAATCAAAAGAGAAAAAAAAGGAAGTGAGATCATAATAACTAATATAATACAAATAATATAGGAAAGAGAGATGAATGAAGAAACGCATTTTTGAGAGGTGTGAACTGTCGAATATACTCTATGAGAGGATGACAAGGGGAAGGAGGAGAAAGAAAATCAATATTTCGTTTGTTTACAGGTGTGATTGACGATGATATATATGATGATGGTGGTATCATCGATGATGAAAATCATGGCGAAGAACTGTTCCAAATTCAACCAGGTGAAAACGACAAAAAATTTGTACTTGTTAATACAAGAATTGATTATCAATATCGCTCCGCTGATCTCAATAATATGTGCGTTTACGATTTCGTCAGCACATTTTACAAGAAAAAAAATGAATGCAGCAGATGTTAAATATTTATCCAATATTGCAGAATCAGTGCAAGAAACTAACCAAAGAGGCCGACCACCTAACATACGTTATCCGTTCTTGGAACAGCATCCACAAGCAGCAACACATCTATTGATGAAGTACAGCGAGGATCATGTGCCTATTCTTTATGGGCCACAAATTCCTCGACGGGATCGTGACGATACTCGAGAACGATACAGTCGAGCTCTTCTCACACTTTTCGTACCTTGGCGCGTTGTTACAGATGTTTGTGATATTAATCAAACATGGGAAGATGCTTTTCATTCTCGACAAAACCGTATTTCCATCCATTCATGGAAGATCATTGAGAATATTCAACTTTTACATGAATGTAAAAAAGATCGCGATGAACATTTACTAAAAGTCATTGCGGAAGCTCAAACTGAGAATGATGAAATTGATCCTGCTCTTTTGCCTGCAAACCGAGATATTAATGGCGAATGGGATGTGAACGAAAACGACGATTTACTCGAATTAATAGGTAGTTTAGGCGAATATACAACTATCGGAATTAATACAACCAAAAAATCAACAGAGAATCAATACATCGAAGAAACTATTGAAACAGTCGAGAGCGTAGGACGATTTACTCCTATGGATCGTGAGTGCAATTTCCAGATCGTTCATTAGATCGAAAACAATGGTAAAAATTTTTGTTTTAGCTATTCGCCAATTTCCTGTGAATAAATCCATTGATCTTACTAATCGACAACTTATACCGTTCGTTCCCGCAACACCCAACCTCGTCCAACTCAATAAGAGATGGCAAGAGCAGCTGAAGTCTGAGAAAGAAAGAACTAGAAGAGGTTTGGTTACAGGCAACTACACCGAGAGAGATGATACGCTAGATTTAAATAGTCAAAAAGATCCTCTTGTTACTGTGCTGAATTCAAATGCATACGATAAAAACATGTTTGAAAACTATGGCTCGATCCTTCCAGTGGCGTCTATTACATCTAGCTTTCCAACTCAGAAAAGTGTTGCCGATCAATTTACATTGAACAAAGAACAACGAGCGGCATTCATGATAATAACAAGTCATTTAGATGGTGACGGTCGATATCGCACAGGTAACCCTGTAGTACAAAGTACTATTTCTCAAAAAATACGATTTTTTAGGTGACAAAAAAGGTCAGCTTATAATGTGCATACCTGGATGTGGGGGTACAGGCAAATCACAATTGATTCGTGCCCTTACCAAATACTTTCTTATTACAGAAAGACTACAGATGATGCGAAAGCTCGCACCTACTGGAATTGCAGCTGCGGAGGTAGATGGCATGACGATTCATTCATTTTTAGGTGAACAGCGTAATTCTGGAAAGTCACGCATCATCAAGCCAGGTGATTCAAAACTTGAAAAAGAATGGAGACTCATCGAATATCTCTTGATTGATGAGATGAGTATGGTTGGCTTAACTCTTCTCGCAAAACTCAATCGAATCATTACTGCTGCAAAACATGTTGATCCTCAAGTCCCATTTGGTGGTGTGAATGTCATCTTCTTTGGCGATTACTTACAATACCGACCTGTTTATGATGCACCATTGTATACCGATTTTTCATCCTCCTTCAAAAAGAAATCTGGTAAATTACCCACTGAAAAAGAAATTCAACAACGTGTGGCTCGCTCTTTAATTCTTCAAATAAACTGTGTCGTGAAACTTACTCAACAGATGCGAACCGAAGACTTACGATATCTACAATTGCTCGAACGTCTTCGTCATGGACAGTGTAACTACGATGATTACGAATTATTATTAATGAGAGTGATAGGACAACCATCGATCGGCTCTCTACGTGATCCACCATGGAATGAAGTAAACTTTAGCCTTATGTTTAGAACAATCGTTTCGATTTTTGTCTTGTATAGGCCCCTATTCTTGTATTTCGAAATGAAGTACGAACTCAATTGAACTACAGAGCAGCAATACATAGTGCAGTGAAATTGGAATGTGCACTCATGGTATGTGTCGCTCAAGACACTTGTCAAGGCAAACCAATTGAAGATCCAGTACTCGTTAAAAAATTGTTAGAATTATCCGATAGTAAAACAGAACATTTACCAGGATTTCTACCTTTTGTTCCTGGAATGCCTGTGATTTTAACGCAAAATATTGCAATTGAATTGGGTCTTATTAATGGAGTAAATGGAATTTTCAGGCAACTAGTCTACCAAGCGGATTCTTTATCAACAGATGCTTTATCAGAAATATTTCCAAGAAACGCACAATACGTACATCGACCCTTATACGCATTGATTGAAATTGCTAAATCGAAAATCGAATGTAATCTTGAAGAACTTCCGCCTAAACTTGTTCCAATACCGTTAATGGATCAAACATTTCGTGTAGACATTACTGACATGCTTCCAAACGATAAGAAGTCGAAGTCAAATGGAAAACCAATTTTATCAATCAAACGACGTGCACTACCACTCGTGCCCGCTTATTGCATTACGACACATAAGAGTCAGGGCCAAACTTTGAATAAAGTCGTAGTTGACTTGAAGTTGCCAAATGAAACCGATGATATTGCTGCAGTCTATGTGCCTTTATCGCGTGTAAAACGTTTGACTGATCTTATTATTTTACGGCCATTTGATTACAAGGCTTTGCTCATCAAACCAAACAAATTTCAACTCGCCGAAATGGAAAGACTCGATAAACTGTATTTAGAAACACAAACGCGTTTTCTCGAATTGTTTAAATGATTTTTTTGTGTGGCATGAAAATTTTTGCTATTCATGTCTTTTTTTCTGTTATTGATTTTGTTTCATGTCCACTCTATGTTCTATAGACTTGAACACTGGCTTTTTCTTTAGTATCTTCTATATAGTAGCATCCTTTTTCTTCTCTTGATTATAGTATAGAATGATATGTGCTAGATATGCATGTCTTTTCGTTGGAATATCTATTTCTTTGTTTAGTTTACATAAATTAGATGCTTTTATATGGTATCACTGCTTTTAGCACTTTTAATAAAAATAATCCTCGCTATAGTAGAAAATGATATCATTCATTGAGTTCCTGCACCGAACCACACAACTAGAGAGAAGCATAAATCTGATCAAAATATAATTACATCATAAAAAAAGAATTATAATTGAAACCAGGGACACTTTGGTTTCACATCATATTTTGACTGTGTTTTCTAACTGAATCACACCTACGATAGTCGAGTATACATGCGAACACTCATTGGTAATTGGAAACAACATATTCTGTATTATTGCCATTATGAGAAAGAGTCAAATATGCTGTAAAACTTCAGCATAAATTGATATAAATTTGAGCAGTCAGGATTTGACGTTATTTATGACTTTCATTGAAAGATTGATTTCTCTATGTGTTTTCAACTGAAAATCAATTAGATACTGTTCTCTAATTACTTCAATCTACCTGAAATTCTAAGAGGCTAATTTTGTTTTGTAACTACTTCATCTCAAAGAATCATCGATACCAGTGGTCATTTTATCTAGATAGTACCTACAAACCTATATTGATATAATACTATTATGAAGACAATCTGAACCATTCAGTCGAGGGTTGAGCGAGTTTCTGCGACGAGCGTTACTTGTGCATTAATTGTCGATGAACCTAGTGCATATAAATCATTGACGATTTGGTACAACGATTTACCAAGGACTTATGTTCCATCAGGAAGACAATAGCGACGTAGAAGAATGGGGAAACTTCAATGTAATGTTCGTCGATTTATCGTGATTAAGGGAATTTATACTGAACGTGAAACTGTTCGATTTCTACGATAAATATTTTGATGGATAATTAAAGAATCGATACCAGTGATATCGTCATCGTTGTGGAAAATGAATAGTTCATTAAGATTTTCGTATCTAAATGAAAGAAAAACTTTGAAGATATGTAGTTAACAAATAAAAAAATTAAATTTGTTTTTTAATCCAACATACATGTTATAATCGAAAAAAACGCTTCAACTATTCAGATATTCACGAGTTCTACATTACTCAACGATTTGACACAGTACTCATTTGGCTGCTGCTTAAAAAGATAATCGCAATTGATTTTATCCCAATGCTTTATTTGCCGGCGTCTATACGATGTCTCGATAAACAATGATCGGTTTATTTTTCAAATTCTTGACATATTGTGCAACCTCTTTAAATTTTATTTCTGTTGTATACTATTAATTGAAGCATCCAGAAATTTAAGTGACGAATGTTTTAATAAAACAATATTTGACAGTCTATTCTAATTTTATTTTTTAATCTTTGAAGAACAAACGAAAAACATGTATTCTACTGCTATCAACTAATAATCAAAAGTCTTTATATATAACACTCGATATCGATGATCATGGTGTACCATTTGCTGACATTGGATTATTATGTGATTCAAGCGCATCATGTTGCCATTTATGTCGACTAGTGTAAAAGAAAAAAACTTGAATAAATTTTAAAAAACTTTTGATTTATTCTTACCGACATTCAAACCAAATCTAAACAAAGAAAACGAATAGATTAATATTTTTAAAAAAGCAAGATTTTATTACTTTAACTTGTTCTTCAGTCAATACAAGACGATGAGCAAGATGAATTTGTCCCCAACGTGTTAAATATCTATTTAGATTTATAAATAAATATGAAAATAGTCTTTTCTTACTTGGTATAATGAAATTGTTTTTCTAATTCAAGTATTTGATGATGTGTATAATTTGTTCGAATACGTTCATGTTCAGAATTAAATTCTATAAAGAAAAACGAAATAATAGTACAAATGTTTTAATCATTTCTATATGTTACATCTATGTATTGTTAATACATCATTTTTCTCAATTAACTTATGAATACTTAGTCTCATCCATGGATATTCATAATCAAGTATTGAGTTAGTAACTAACTCAGAAAATGTTAATGATGATATCATATTATTTACCTGATAATGAAGCATCATTTGATGCTGGAAAAATCTCATCATTAATTGTTTGATTTTGTTCATGATGGGATGTAGCTGTTTGTATCATATTCAAATTTGAAGATGTATTCATAGATGTTGAATCTTTATTTGTTGATGATGAACTGGAATCAATACACATTGTCTTTGTAATAAAGAGAGAGAGAGAGAGAGTTAAATAATAATATTGTCTATAAAAAAAAATCACACACACATGTTTGGATCAATAAGAGAAACGTCAAATAAGTATATTAATAAAGAAGAGAATAACCTACTCACTCGTATTTAATTCCAAGCAATATGAATAGAAAAATATCAGATCGAAATAGTATTCAAAAAGAGAAAAAGAATAAATGATGTGTATACACATGAATATATATATGCTCAAGAGACGTCCTGGAATATGGACATGACCCGTGATGATACATGGGATCGGGCAAATATTTTTCAGCCATTTGCAATTCGAGAAAAGAAAAGTCTCTGTCCGATTTATAGCAGTTATTGATCTTTATGTTTCACTTATGTGACCTTTTCACCGAGGATTGACCTCTCTCTTTGCTTTCTCCTGTGTGATCGCATCCGTATACGTTGTATTTAACAAAGAAGAGACAGACTTGTGAATGTGCAGATGATACATGGTACTATAGTGCCGAAAGCCATAGGCAATTACTGTCATAATTCATCGGACAACCAATCAATATCTTCTCTTTTTATGATAGACAATGTGTCTATTCTCTCGTTGTAGTACAAGTATCTTTAAACACGTATTGATTCGACTTTTGCATATTGAGATGTTTGAAGTATTCTTTGATATTAAATGATGACGATAAAATTAGGTGATCCAATCGTATAAGTATTATTTCAAATGTCATTTATTATTGTTCCTTATTTTGAGTCCAACTCGATTTGAAAATGTTCTACTACGCCTTATTAATTGAAGATCACCTATAATATTATGATTCCCTCTGCTATCCGTGGAAAAATCGACGTAGGAGGTTCTTAATACGCACAAAATCAATAGAACTCATTAAACTCAAAGAGAACAAAGTATCTGGGCACAATATTTGATGACAGGTTTGTGATTCTAATGGAGTTTTATTTGCAAAAAGATAATCACAGATACAACACACACACAAAACAATTGAAATCAATTTAAATATGAATATGTCGCATTCGGGCAATCACTGCAAGTAATCGATCAATTTTTTCTAGAAAACGTTCAATTGGATCATAATATTGTTGCCGCATTCGTTAATTCAGTGGCATCAAATTTTAATAAACTCATTTCAAATAACACTTGTGCCGTTTTCAATAAACTTGAACAAGACGAAATTTTTGAATTGAATAAAAAATAAAATAAACAAAGAAAAGCAAAAAAGACAATTGAAAATAATTCTTTTTGCTGAATATTGAAATGTTTGATTAAATAATGATAAACGTTGATTATATTCACATCAATTAACAAATTTCAATGTGCCAAAAACAACAACAAAAGCCAAGAACATAAGTTAACAGATCATTGACATAACTGGTTAATTGATATAAACAGAATCATTCATTATCTGATGAAGTTCAGATAAATTCTTCCAAAGACCTCGAAATTGATAAACATAATCATTTCCACTATAATGACCATCACCACCAATTAAAACATATTTATCTAATTCTTTATTTGATTTATATTGAAATGAATCTTTTTCTTCATTGAATAAACTGTAATCATTGACACGATTTAAACGTAATTTTTCAAAAGAACATAAATTTGATTTAATAAGTAATTGACCAATTAATCGATTATTAATAAAACTACTTAGATTACCATTATACCATTCTTGTGCACGAATATTTGAAATAAAACTTTCGTCTGACCATTTCCAATAATCATTAATCGTTGAAATCTAATTATCAAATCTCATCAACATCTTTTCAAAAAACAAAAACAAACTTTGATTGAATCCGATTGAATATTTTTTGAATAATTTCCTTGATAAAATGAATGAGAATTATCATTTGAATAAGTTATTGTACAAAGTAATATTAGAAAACATAAATAAAATAATGTTTTACAAATAATTGACCACATTTTCATTTCTTTTAAACGTTCTTGACGAGAATATTTTAATATTGAATATTTCTAGAAAAGAATTTATTTATTTCAAATTCTAATTAAAACAAACCTTTGTTTCATCATCATATTCAAGATCAATAACATCATTTTCATTTAAATATTCATCATTATTCTTTTTTCGACAAAACAATGCAAAACACACGATTTTCATTGGTTGTGTTAGAAGAATTGATGAAACAAATCCGGTAAGAACAGATATGAACCATTGTTGACTTTTGATATCATCAAATTCAATTCCACGTGCAATTATAAAAAATATTGGTATTACAATTAAGATTAAACATAAACCATATGCAATATATGGGCAAAATCATTTGTTAGCGACGTGACTTCGTAAAATTTCAACGTGTATATCTATGAATAGGAAGCTAATTAAAAGCTGAATTTTTTAATGTTGTATGCAGCCTAACTTGCTCTAGATTGCCCAGAAAAAATAGGCTCAGGGATCCTTCAGCTAAGAGATTATAATTAAAGAACTGGCGTTAGCGACGTGACTCAAAAAAGGACATCAACATCCAATGTGAGTGTTTCCACTAGAGAACTCTGCGAATTAAGACGTCGTTTTGGAAAATGAATTGGTACATTCTGTAGACGACTCATAAAGCTACAAAATATCTTTGCAATGCCTTTTCTCACCATGTTTAGATTTTTCGAAAAATTGAGTTTCTCGAGCGTTAGCGACGTGACAAAATCGTTAGCGATGTGACAGAGTACGAATATCAATGCTACCTCTACGTTGCAAAACTTTCCCACAATAGAAGATCCTTCACAATAGAAGACTCTTATCGAGGCAATAAAGAAAAAAACAGATTAGAAGACTGCCTTACACATCAGATCATTAGAATGTATGTCTGAAGTTTATCTGTAATTCTTTTACTGGTTTTTGTTCATGTTTGCATCTACACTCGACGTAAACAATAGTGCCTCACAATTTTTCAAAAGTAATTGACTTATGAATCATCGGATCGACAAGAAAGATCAGAAAAATTGTGAAATATTCATTTTTATATGAAAAAGGCATTATTTATCCATGAAAAACAGCATTTCAGTGCTCTAAAAGGCTTCTTTTTAGTATAGGATAAAAGAAATTTCCCTTTTTGTTTGTAAAAGTAATATATAATGGTAGCTGAAGACGTACGCTAGAGTTTCGAATGATTTATATTCCTATTTCGTATGAAAGAATGTCATAGATGGTGCGAGATCTTTGTTGTTTGCTCAAATGTATTGTTCAAAGAGCATTCCTTACTTCTATGATCTTCTCTCTCGTTATCAATTCAGTTACTATCTATTCATTTTTTGTGCTAAAAGGCTAGAACAGATCAGGCAACGTTTTTTAGGCCACAATTTGCCAGTCAGAAAAATTTTAGAGGCTCGAAAGTATTGTCGAAAGTTTTTTTTTAATGTCTGCCTTTTGAAGAAAGCATCACAAGACTCATCTACAATTTATGATCGATGAGACGATTTAGAAGTTCTCGATTCTGCTAATGTGCTTATGACTTCAAGCAAAAACCAGCTTTAATATGCTTAGAAACCATGATTTGGAATGATCCGCTTTTACTTTTCAAATATCATCTGAAAATCGTTAGCGACGTGACTCAATGTAACTAATTACACACTTTCAACAGTCAAAATAGAAATCAAAAGAATTTAGTTTATATTTACTTAACACATGAAACTATCTTTATATAAAAAGGTTCAGACTTGGTAGATTGTTAATTGATGAGGAAAAAACACTTGTGTAATTTCGTTAGCGACGTGACGGAGAAAATAGGTGGTTTTGCATTTGAATTATCTCCAGAAAAACAAACCGAGTTTTCTCTGTTTGTTTACTGTGTGAGGCAACACTGAAGGAACTCTTGATTCATCGAGAAAAAGATAATTCTATACTTTTGATTGATGTGCAAACCACAATGTTTCTTTACCATAAAAACACGCTGATTTTCATGGTGCAAGAGTGCTCGTAGAACAAAAGATTTTTCTACTATTTAGAATAATATGAACGAGTAACAAGCATCGATTTCATAAACTAGACACACTAGACTATCACTCTGTTACACTTTTCTATTTCTGTGATGAGTTTCAAAAAACCGTCAAAAATGTCCTATTCCGCCTGATTTTGCCCATATAAACACCAACATGGAAATGTTATTTCACATTTGCTTTTCTTTACATTTTTTGATGAACAACTTCGAGTTCGTCGAAAAAATTGAACAAGAAATAATGTTGGAATTAATGAAAATAATTCTACTATAATACCAATTATTATCTCTTGACGATTTAAAGTAATTGGACCCAATGATAAATTTGTCATGTTTGTTTCTTTAGATAAATGATAATACATTATATTGATAAACATTGAAATAAATAATAAAACAAAACAACATGTACATCGTTGAATACGTGTGAATTTTGTTGAAATTGGTCGAAGAAAGATTGAAAACCATAAATGACCATCGGATACATTCTGATTACTTTGTTTTGATAAAACAAATGAAAATTTGTTTTTCTCCAATTCATTCCCAATAGGAAGAATTCGTTCGATCTATTTAATTCATAAAATTTCTCATTTGTACTTTTTAATAATGAAAATACAAACTTTTCCGTCATCTTTTTCAACTGCAAACCATCGTTGTGAAATAAAATAAAATTTCTCCAATGTTTGTAAATCTTGAACGATAATATATTTCAAAAACCATGATGCAAATGAACCTTGACCAGAATTATCGTGCCAAATATGAATATTATTTAACAATCCCAATGATCTTAAAACACAATTTCATTTTCATTTTTCTCTTTTCAATAGACAGTGCCGCAATCAGGGTTTTTTCACCAATGGACAAACTTTTTATTGATGGGCGATAGAAATTTTTGACTTGAGAATATGTTTAAAATGAAGAAAAATAAGGATATGAGAGTTTGAGAAACGAAAGTGAAGACGCGATTCAAAAAGACAACAAATATAATTGTCATCTATAGTTCATAAATGAATAAATCTTAACAAATAGAATTTCAATGGGCAACAGTAGCGCAACCAGGAAGGAGACAAATAGGCAATTCCCCATTTCATTTAGGAATTTGTCCATTGAAATTCTATTTGTTGAGATTTATTTATTTATTAGGTTGGCAACAAAGTTCTTGCGTTTTTTTTGAAAATGTTCTAAAACATTCGAGAAAGTTCTAGAAGTTTCCATACTAAGGGTATATAAATGGAGTGTGAATATCTTTCGAATGATATTAAAGTCATCGATATGGACGCTGATCACGAATTGGAAATGAATCTTTCTCGTAGAGAGATTCGACTGCTTTTACTTCATGAATTCCGTCTGGGTCACAAAGCAACGGAAGCAGCCAATCACATATGCAGCACGATGGGGGAGGATGTACTCTTTATTCGTACGGCACAATATTGGTTCAATCGCTTTAAGAATGGTAACTTCGAACTCGATGATTTACCTCGACCCAGTAGACCACTGGAAGTTGATTTAATGACATCTCACCGCAACTATCAATGGCTCCGCAATCTTATCACCGGCGATGAGAAGTGGGTGTTGTATATTAACTGCACGCACAGACGCCAGTGGCTAAGTCCTGGTCAAACAGGCGTAACAACGCCTAAGGCTGATTTACACCCCAAGAAGGTGATGCTGAGCGTTTGGTGGGAGTGTCAATGGAATTATTCACTGGAAAATTCTTCCAAATGGTTGCACCATCACTGCTGATCTCTACTGTCAACAATTGGACTGGGTTGCCGAAAAGCTCAAGAGAAAGCAGGATTGAATTTACTATTTGCATGATAACGCAAGACCCCATGTTGCAAAGTCGATCTGCAAAAAATTATTGAAGCTCGGATGGATTACCATTCCTCATCCACCTTATTCTCCTGACTTGGCTCCAACGTACTACCATTTGTTTCGTTCTCTTTCTCATCATTTGTGTGAGAAAATGTTCGACGACGAGAACGACGTGAAAATGGATATCGCCAACTTCTTTGGTCAAAAGTCCCAGGACTTCTACGAACGCGGGATCCCATCTCTGCCAGAGCGTTGGCGACATATCCATCTACTTTCGATTATGGCCATCCTCCACTTATTTTAGTAAATATAAAACCGTCCCCGAAACGAGGTGATGAAGGATACGACCCACATCCTGTTCGATTACGTGATTTAAAGACTATTATAAATGTTGTATCTATCAAGTATGTTGTTAAAACGTTTTGTATTTCATTTCTCTTTTTTGTACATTTTTCAAGGTACAAACTACGTGCGACGATCAGAGCTGCCACCTTTTCACATTCAAAAAGCAGAAAAAAGCAGAAGGTCCGTTCTAGTAATAAGGTATCTTTTAAACACTATGTTTTAGCGAGATAATGAGAGGCTCTAATATCAGATTTTGTTCTTTATCATAAAAAATGAAGAAAAGACGTTGAAAAGATGAATAAAATTATTGAGGTTGTTTTCTTTTCAGTGTATATTTTTCATTTGTCTGATAGGTTTCAATAAATCTTCATTAGATAGTATATACATTACTGACTAAAAGTGCCTGGATGTGTCAAACTACATAAAGGTCCGATCATGTTTTATTAAATTTCTACTTGAAATACAGCTAAAAACTGATCGCAGGTACCAACCTGAGTTCTGTCGACTGAGAGAGAATGGAGTTCTATTTCAAAAATTAGTTTCACATCGTTCAGTAAATTCTGGATAAATATTCACCTTTTATGAGAGAACATTCGAAATGCAAAACATTTCGTTTGATCTTTAAATTTATCATCAGATGTTTAATTTCAATCGACTTTCGTCAAGAAGTGTATTTTCAAAATGAAGTTTGATCAGAGATCTGAAGAAAAATATTCATATTGCTGTTTTTTTTATAAATTGCCTAAATTCAGGGAGCTGAATATTAATTCAAAGTTAACTGAACGTGAAACTAGTGTTTGAACTATAACCCCAGTCTATCGAAGTCGATTGAACTCGACTTGGCCCTTGCGATCACAGTTCTTCTAGTTGTATGTCGGTTAGAAACTTGATGAAAAAATGGCCGAAACTTTATGTACTTTGACGCATCTAGGGATCTTTGACCAGTAGTGTGCATCGATTTGAACGAATAAACTGACTGATAGATAATATAGCAAATGAATGACAGATAAATAATGGAAAAAGAATGAAAAATATGACCTGTAATTCCTGTAAACCAGTATAAAGCATAAACAATTGAAGATGTTGCCAAAATGAAAATATCATTAAATATTGAAGAGAATGTCTTTTGCTATTTTTAAAAACTGATTTATTAGCAACAAAATAAACTTCGGATAAGAACATGAAAAAACAAGATTTCAAAAAAGCAGAGAAAAATGAAAAAAGCAGAAGAGGTGGCAGATCTGATCCAGGGTCGCTAATTGTTAACGATTGGACTGGTCTTTCCGACCGTAATTCGATGTGATGAAGAGAGGAGAAGAGATACGTCTGATGTTTGTACGTTCATTTACTAACTGACTAGATCACACACAAGAAACGATATATAAATGTAGGAGAGAGAGAGAAGAAACAATAGAAGAATAACAAATCTAATATCAGAAGATGTGCTAGTGTGACATCTGTCTGTATCAATTATGTAAATGAATATCAAGTTAGATAAATGCAGAGAGTGAATTCGACACTGATTACACTGCGGTCGATGATTTAACCGGTTCATCCTTTGCACTAGCCATATTTTCCAGTTCATCACCATCAGCTGAAGCGTCTGGGTTAGCTGAGTGGTTATGTTCTTGGTTTCGTTTTCGATACACACGATACAGCCACCAGCAACCTAACACAACTGGTATAATCAGCAAACCCAGGACTAAGCGAATCAAATGTTCAAGTCTGTCTGGACGTTCCCATTGTACCACATTTCGAGCCTTATCATGGTAACATGTGTAGATATGAGCAACCTATGAAATTCAAGACATAATAAAAAGAAATAGAGCACAATTTATTGACATACCTCATATTGATCGACTGTACTATTTGCCTTTGTTAGAGACTGTGCCAACAATCAAAATATCTATGATTCATAAGCCGAATGATTGTGTATCGTTCTGTATACACTCTCTCTATATATAATCATTAGCGTGTGGATATATATGATATGTCTTAGATAAGATTCGTCTTGTATTTTAGTCATTAGTATTGAAGGATCATTAGAGATGAAATAGCATAAATAGAAAGTACAAAGTATAAGAGAAGGAGCAAAGTACAAGAGAAGGAGCAAAGTCCAAGAGAAAGAACACGGTATAAAAAGACGAGCCATGCAATACATCGGGGGGCATTCATCTTTTAGTATTCTTAGTATAGTTGGTTATAGAACGTTGGTAGAATAGTATTAGTAGAACATACATTCTGGTGTGGAACTATATTGTCCGTTTACGTGTGTTTATCTTTATGTATGTTTCTCTCTTGGTTCAAATAAACATCGGTGAGCTTGTAACGTAATATCTTGTTCTATTCTTCTAACAACCAACAGTACAACAAGCAAGAGAATAAATTACGTTACATTTGGCGACCCTGGCAGGATTTTAAAACAAACAGTAACGATTCAATTGGAAAATTAGAATCACGATTACTATCGAAGAACCTTAACCACACAACGAAACTTTCTGCCTCATTACACTTATCCGATTTAATTATCAAGAAATAATATGACTGAAGAACAAATCCCTCTTCAAGAAGCAATGAAAAGACTTGTGGAGTATAACAAGGATTCCTCAAGCAAAATCACCAGATTAGAAACTCAAATTGATGAAATATGTAAGGGTTTCGAAGAGTACAAGGAACAAAATACGAGTTCAGTACATCAAGAAGTACAAAACATGTCAGAAAAAATAGAAGCAATTCAATCATCTAATGCCATATTTCAACTGGAAACCAACAGCAAACTGGAAGAAATCAAACTCCACTGGAACACTATGTATGCCGATATGAAAACAGACATGACTGCTATCTTACTCAAATTAGGTGAGAGACCAAAAGAAGAAGATGAAGAAGAAAGATCGGATATCCAAGAAAAGGATAAAACCCCCTTAGACAAATCTCTCCCGAGACGTCTCTTTCAATTCACGGACTCTAAAGAGGAGGATATCCAAAGACGAGGACTCCTAAGACCTTCGTATTTAACCGGTGCCGATATGCTCTCGACACATGCTCTTGGTCAAGTGAAACATTCGATTATTGTACCACCAGCTTCAGCAGCCCCGGCTTTTTATGGAAAAAACACCGAAAGCCCAACACAATTCTTAATTCGTGTTCAAGAATATGCAGAATCAGTACACGCATGGGATCGTGCCACGTTAGTTAATGGTATCTCTCAATTCTTGCGAGATTCAGCCTTAGAATGGTACTGTCAACTGCGTTTGTCTCATCGACGACCAAATACCTGGACGGAATTTACGGATTTATTTCTTGCACAATTCAATTCTCCAGTTCGTAAAGCACGACAAGAACACGAGTGGCACGAATGTAAGCAGAGGGAAAACGAAACAATAAATGAATTTTTAGTTCGTCTCCGTGCTCTATGGAGAGAGCAAAAGCCAAAAGAAACAGAACGAGAGCTAGTGAAACATCTTTTCTGTCGAATGCGCAATGACTTACTCAATATGATAGGAATATCTCGCAATGCTTCGTTAGATGAAGTGATGACTGAAGTTCAACAAATAGAAGATATTTTATACCGACGAGCGAAAGGAGAGCGTTTAGCAAAACAAATCAAACAAACTTCGTCGTCGAATGTCGAAGCGTCATCTAACAAACGTTATGGTGAAGAAAATACGCGCAGAACAACACCGTGGAGAAACGAAGACTCATATAATAGGTATACCGGGAAAACAAGACCTCATCAAGTAAACGAAATTACACCCCCTTATGGCAGTGATGGGAAAAATCAGAGAACAACGCAGCCAAATCAAATTCAACCAGCGGAATCATATAGTTGCTTCCGATGCGGACAATATGGACATATAGCGAAATATTGTCCAGCATGGTATGGAACTTATCATCAAGCACAAGATCATTCAAATTCAAAAAACGTCATCGGAGCACTGGGAGAACGGTCCAGCTACGCTCCAATGTAAGTCAATCCGTTCAACAGTTAAATCAAACAGCATCACCGCAACCTTATCAAACAAATCCTCTTTCGATCGAGGGAGCCATAGCTGAACAACCGACAAGAATGCTTATTGATTCAGGTGCTTCTTTAACATTAATTAACTCAAATTTATTTTATCAATTACCGTATTATATTCGTCAAGGTGCTCGATATCCTCCGTCAAACTTACAGGTGCATTTAGCAGATAAGTCCCGGGTACACGTGGAAAAAACCCTCTTACTCCCAATCACGATCGCGCACCAAACTAGAAAACATTTGGTATATGTGGTACCGAAATTATGGCGACCATGTATTATTGGAAACGACTTTATTCGAAAACACAATCTTCAAGTGGACGGTGGACAGCAGAAAGTATATTTCAAAGATCCAGTTACAAACAATTCAGGAATGCTAAATATGAACACCTCGTTGGACAAGAGCGAAGAATATATCTTACTGGCGAATGAACGCATCAAAATACCACCTTATCACGCCACCGATCTTCAAGTACGTTCAAACAAAGAAGTCATTAACCCAACTGGTGAACCACCAGAATATGAAATTACGTCGTTGAAACATACACCCTGTGTGGCGAATGGTATTATTAAACCACAAACTCTTATGCAGGTTCAAGTAGCAAACCTAACGAAGAAAACAATTATTATTCATCCAGGTGAAGCGCTAGCGAAAATGACACGTCTTAGTCAAGAACAATTGAATGTAATACACCAAGTAGAAACCACACTTCAAGAGGAAAAAGTAGCTATAACGACAACCGAAGCCGAACCTGATTTGTCGGAAACAAATTTAACTGAAACACAGAAAGGTCAACTAAAGAAACTGATACACTCATTTACACATATCTTTAGAAAAAATGGTCGAACAACAATGGTACGACATCAAATTAACCTAATGCCGGATTCGAAACCAATTAATTCTCCACCATACCGGGTTGCACCAGCGAAACGGAAAATTATCGAAGAAAATATAAAGGAAATGATGGAACAAGGGATCGTTGAACCATCAAAAAGCCCGTGGGCATCTCCAGTAGTATTAGCGCCAAAGAAAGACGGATCCATACGATTCTGTGTGGATTATCGCAAGTTAAATTCAATAACAACCAGAGACGCATACCCAATACCACGAATTGACGATACACTTGATGCTCTGCAAGAAGCTAAGTTCGTATCAACTTTAGATTTACGATCTGGGTATTGGCAGGTGGAAATGGATAAAGAGTCAAAAGAAAAGACTGCGTTTATCACCCATAAGGGTCTCTATGAATTCAATGTTATGCCTTATGGATTAACGAACGCACCAGCTACGTTTCAAAGATTAATGGACATTGTATTGGCAGGACTAAAATGGCAATGTTGTTTAGTGTATATCGATGACGTGGTTATTTATTCACCTACCTTCGAACAACATCTTGTCGATTTAGAAAAGGTATTTCAGGCTTTAAGCGACGCTCAATTAACGCTCAAGGCATCACAGTGCTGTTTTTGTCGAAAAGAAATGAAATATCTCGGACATGTAGTTACTCCAGATGGCATAAAACCTGATCCGGCACTAGTAAAAGCTGTTTCAGATTTTCCTCAGCCGCAAACTATAAAAGATGTTCAATCATTTCTGGGTCTAAGCGGATATTATCGACGATTTATCAAAGATTACGCAAAGATCGCCGAACCACTTTTTAAACAATTACGACAACTAAAAGATCGAAACTATCATCTGAACTGGACTTCAAATTGTACAATAGCCTTTCAAGCTCTGAAAAAGAAATTGACGTGCGCCCCAATCATGAGCACACCAAATTTCAACGAACCTTTTATCTTGGAATTAGATGCTTGTGAATATGGACTAGGAGCTATACTCGCACAAGAATACGACAAACGGAAGTTTGTGATTGCATATGCGAGTCGAACATTATCACCACCTGAAAGAAATTACAGTGCAACCGAACGTGAAGGTCTAGCTATAGTATGGGCTACCCAACATTTTCGTCCATACTTAGAAGGAACAAAAGTATTTATCAGGTCGGATTGCAAAGCGCTTCAATGGTTAAAAAATGCAAAAGATATAAGTGGAAGATTGGCCAGATGGGCAATAAAATTATCAGCATTTCAAATAGAAAACATTCAATATCGTCCTGGAACTGCGAACGCCAATGCAGATTCCTTATCAAGAAATCCGATTGGAATGACGTCAAAACAAGAAGTTGAACAGTCAACACTAAACGCGGAGGAAATTAGCAAGAATGTTATCTCTGGAAGAAGCAAAACAACCAACACCCGAGATTGTCGCGAAATATCGACGATAGAAACCATAATTAATATATGGGAAAATACAAATATTTTAGACGACATAAAAAGTGAGCAACAAGCAGATTCGAAGTTGAATCATATTATCCAACAACTGAAAACGAATCCAACTCCAGAATTAAATGATAAAAGGCAACCGCATGTCTTAATTAATGACATATTATACAAGATAAAGAACTCGAATCGACATTATAATCAACGGATGCTCGGTATCAAACATTTGTTGGTCATACCTAAAACCATGCAAAACAAAGTACTTAAATGGGCACACGATCATCCGATGGGAGGTCACGCCGGTCAACAAAAAACTTTGTTTCGATTATCAAATCGAGTATACTGGGCATCGATGAGAAAAGATATTTTCAATTATGTAGCAGCATGTGGGGAGTGTCAAAAATTTAAGTATAAGAACATGCCAACGGCGACTCCCATGCAACTGCACGAAGTACTCGAACCCTGGCATACCGTTGGTATTGATATCATGGGTCCTTTCCCGGTTACTTCAAGACAAAAAAGATTTTTACTCGTAATTGTTGATTATTTTACTCGGTGGATAGAAGTATTTCCGATGCGAATAACAACATCAGCAGAAGTAGCAGAAGTATTAATCGATCAAGTGTTTGCAAGATATGGTCTACCGCGTTATATCTTATCGGACAATGGTCCGCAATTTGTATCGAATCTATTTAACGAATTTTGTCGAGTACTGAAAATTCAACGGAAACTTACCGCGAATTATCACCCACAAACAAACATGACAGAACGAGTAAATCGAACGTTGAAGCCACTCATCGCCATCTTTGCTCAAGAACACCCACATTCTTGGGATAAACAAATACAACAATTAGCATTCGCGATCCGTACGTCAGTAAATGAAACAACGGGCGAAACCCCTGCATTTCTTATGTTTGGACGAGATCCCATAATACCATTAGATGTTATTATTGGCGATGCGATCCAAGGACCACCTCCACTGAATGAGGAGCAAGAACAAATACGAGACTATAGAACTTACCTCATGGATAAGTTACGTGTCGCATTCAATATAGTAAGAGAACATTCGGAAGTGGAAAAATTAAGTCAAAAGATGAAGTATGACAAACACACTACACAACGGGAATTTCATGAAGGAGATCTCGTTTGGGTAGCCACTACAGCAGGACAAATCGGTGACAACTCTACACGAGGAAAATTACAACCGATCTATCAAGGTCCATGTAGAATTATTGAACAAATAGCTCCGTCAACTTTCGTGATTAACCGTATCAGGGACAATGTTAACTTGGGAGCTACAAATGTCGATCGTATAAAGCACTATTATGAACCCAACATTGAATCAACAAATTTCCAAACGAGAGTTACCGCTCCACGAGATCAACCAACAATTCAAAATAATCCAGGAATAACTAGTACACCTCACGCAACATCAACACCAGAAAATCGAATAGTGAGACGCCCACCCTCGAACCGACAACGACGAATGCCGGTTCGATTTCAATCCTAGCTCCCATAGTCAATGACGTTTTTAATGGGTATGGAAAATTAGTTAGAAAATAGTAGTCAAATATCAAAATATTTCCATACTCAATTTATATGTATATATATATATGTAGTCGTACATTTCTAGATAAAGAAAACACCTAGGTAATAAGCAAGAATAGTCTAAGAAGAAATGGGCGTCATGATCAAGGTTATGCATTGGTTATTAATTATAACTACAATTCACACTACTCACATCTTAGGACTGGTGAAATTCACAATACCAAAAACCGATGTTGTTCATCCAAAATCCGGATTAATCTTACATTATATGTCAGAATACCGACCAGCGAATAAAATTGTTACATTTTCAGTAAGCCTGCCAATGTATTCGGACATGTGTTTTCTCATCCCGAACGAAGCAATGGGAAAAATACCAGACTGTGAAGATAAAGAAGCCACTGTGCGCGTGATTAGAGAAACACAACGAGAACTACAGAAGAATAACAACACACGGATACAACCAGTCGCTAGGCAAGAAGATACCGTCGGCATATTTGCAAATGTCTCACAAACGACCAAATCCACAAAGAAGTTGAAGAAAAACGTAACTCCAACGACGAAACCCACGACAGTATCTAATTCAACGACAAGGTCAACGTCAACAATTAGAACTTCAACAAACGTTTGGGAAAATATAAGGGAGATGATGGACAAGAACAATGGAGAAGTACATATAGTAAAACAGAATGGGACACTGTCTGTGAACTTTACTGCTGCAAGACCGGACTTAAATTTGTTTAAACCAAAAGAACGACGCAAACGGATTATACCAGCACTTATTGCGATTGGGGCAGGTGTAGCATCAACTGCATTATCAGCAGTGAATTTATTTCAAATGGGTAATTTAAAAGCAGAAATGAGAGGAGTAAAGGAAACTCTTAACGCTATACATCTTGCCACTATTAATAACGAAGCACAAATTTTGCATATTAATGAAGGTCAACTGAAGTTAGCGAAGGAACTCAGTGATACTCAAGTGGCGTTAAACAAAACCATGGCATTGGTTAATCAACACTCGGAAATATTACATAACCATGCAGAAGCGCTAAAAACGATCCTCTCTCAAACATTGTTCTTACGAAACCAATTAGACACGGTTACTCACGCGCTGAATACTCACTTTATTCACGAATCCATAGAGAATATACTGTTAAACAAACTCAACCTACATTTTATTCACCATACGGATATGTCTCGAGTAATTAAAATGGTAACCCAAGCGATGAACTTAACAACCGATGAATTTAACAGTTCAATCCCAATGGTAGAAATAGTTACACGATTATTAGTTCGACAGCAAATTGATTTCGCTCCAATGACAGTAAAAGAAGCCTCAGACAATGGTGTTTTAATCGGGAAAATGATGTTTACATCATATTTTGCCGCACCGGCCCGGGATCAAGATCCATTCTCGATTTACGAAGTGGTACCAATACCGTTTAACCAAGGAAAGAAGCGAGTGCAACTAGCTAGAATGCCAGCGTATTTGGGAATTGAACCGGAGTCGCAACAATTCATACGTTGGTCCAAAGCAGAAGCCACGACTTGTGATTTCCAAATAATGCCGTCCTGTCGAGAAACTCCTGTTAGGCGGAAGGAACTAGAGGACGGCTGCATTTATCAAATATTGACGGACTCAAAATTAAAAAATTGTCGTGTTGAATCCTTCCCTGATGAAGTATTTATTCGTCGGGTGGGACAACACTGGGCAATATCAACGTATAATAGCTCGAAATGCCATGGAATACCGAATGAACGAGTCGATGAACATATGTTGGTTGATAATGAAGAAATTACAATACCCGAAATAGCTTTAATCACGGTTACTGAGGAGAAATCTTTAGCATGTAATCAGTTTATTATACCAGGGGAACTGACAAAAATTGACACACCAATAAATCTAATATACAACGAATCAATTAGCCCGAGTTACAAAGCATTGATTAACCTGCAAGAGATGCTAGATAATGAAACACATTGGGAAAAATTGCCTTATATTACATCCGATATGCAGGCGGTAATAGATTTCATATCAAATACACCCAAACCGGCGACCATTCATGATTTTAAAATCTGGAGCGAACACCCAATTTCATTTACAATGGTCCTGATTGTAGGAACATTAATCTTAGTAATCATCGTTATGATACTTTATATGTTTGGAAAGAAGAAAAAGGGCGGAGTTGAGAATCAAATTATAGTCGCAATGCCTATGAAAGAATTAGGAATGCGAGAAATTGTCAAAGACGCTGCAGCAGAAAAATATTAAGCCGGTCAAGATTTTAAAAAGTATTTTATATGAGTAGCATATAGTTTTAATACGTGTGTGATTCAAATTTATTTTGTTTGGTTTATATTATTCTCCCCTATTTTCTCTTTGAGTTTTTCTTACCTATGAGTAGCTATCATTTTCGTTTCCTCGAATTACATAGTATAGATGGAAGTTTGACGACACTCAGGAGAGCGTCGAATCTTGGTGGGAGAGTGTGCCAACAATCAAAATATCTATGATTCATAAGCCGAATGATTGTGTATCGTTCTGTATACACTCTCTCTATATATAATCATTAGCGTGTGGATATATATGATATGTCTTAGATAAGATTCGTCTTGTATTTTAGTCATTAGTATTGAAGGATCATTAGAGATGAAATAGCATAAATAGAAAGTACAAAGTATAAGAGAAGGAGCAAAGTACAAGAGAAGGAGCAAAGTCCAAGAGAAAGAACACGGTATAAAAAGACGAGCCATGCAATACATCGGGGGGCATTCATCTTTTAGTATTCTTAGTATAGTTGGTTATAGAACGTTGGTAGAATAGTATTAGTAGAACATACATTCTGGTGTGGAACTATATTGTCCGTTTACGTGTGTTTATCTTTATGTATGTTTCTCTCTTGGTTCAAATAAACATCGGTGAGCTTGTAACGTAATATCTTGTTCTATTCTTCTAACAACCAACAGTACAACAAGCAAGAGAATAAATTACGTTACAGAGACAGTAAACTTTTCAAATGAATCTCACCTTGAACTGGTTCGTCATCAATATCTGGTTTATCGTATAGGACAGCCCATACAGGTTGATAACAGTCTTGACCTTTATTTTTACCACAGCTCGAATCATCTATATCGGATTTAGTTACTTGACAGTGGTTTTCTATGAAGGTACGTGCTTGGTAATATTCAGTACCTCCATAATAGATCAGGTTGACCGAAATATACAATATTATAAGACCAAGATATATTAGTGTCCTGGCCATTAAATTCGCAGTTTATCACGAAAATCTCGTTTGCTTCTTTAACACAACGTAATATGATCGTTAAAATAACGAAAGAAAATGTGGTTGCTTTTACTGTACATACAAGATTATTCATTCTGTTCTTTTTCTTTTCTGTTCTGCTCTGTTTTTTTATTGATTTCTGTAAGAGCATGAAATATTCGTTCTGTCAAAATTCAAGGACGATGAAAACAAATATACATAATATATTTCGTTCCATTTCCCTATCTCTTTGGGCACAAAGTCAAGAGAAAAAAGGTCAATATATAAGAAAAGTTTATTCATCATCATTGCTTATGAATGTATTCTGATTTATCAACCTAATATTTAAAATATTGGACAACCATATAATCAAGAGTATTGCCTTTTCAAAAAAAGAAACATAATGTTAGCGTCCATAGATGTCACTCATAGACGCTAACTGCTCTTCATTGATCATTCTTTTTCTTTCCTGTTGATGTTCTTTGTTCTCCTCTCTCGTTGGTCATCTCAGTTATGAGACGGCCGACGTATCTCTTTGATGTTTTCCTTTTCCTTCCTCTCTTGTTTGACCCACTTTCGTGATCTCTATATACGTGGTTGTTTTTCTCTTTGTACTCGTATATTCTTTCTTCTCGTTTTTCTTGGTCTTTTCCGACTTTCTCCTTGTTCCTATCCTTTTGTCCTTTCTTTTCCTACATTTGATTTTGTTTTTATTTTATTTCTTCGAAATAAAACGTTTTCTCTCATATCACCTATCTTCTTCCATTCATTCACCTTGTGATCCAGGAAAGGTAGGATATTTGACGTGGGTTTTTCTCGCCATAGATCAGGTAGGGGGTTGAGGGTGAGGGTGAGTGGAGTAGCCATGATGTTAACATTTCACCTAAGCAACTAGGATCTTCAGATGGTCTCGTCTTAATTCTCGAAAGAATCAAAACAAAGCTAATTCTAAACGGCATACCTTATAGAATGGATTGGTGTTTTGTATTGTTTAATGATATAGAAGCGTATAATATTGAGATGATTGTTTTCGTTGATGTTTTGTTCATGAAAAAAATACATGATTTGAAGAAGGTCTGCTCTTTATATAGATATTTGTGGACGACAGATGACTGTAGACATACGACGGGCCACCTGTTATGTGCAACAGAGGGCTTTCGTACATACGACAGACCGTTCGATATCTACAACGGAGGACTTTCGTACATACGACAGACCGTTCCATATCTACAACAGAGGACGTTGTAAGTGTAACAGTCCATGGCTTTGTCACGACAGGTTTCGGTTCGGGTAATGTAGCTGATGTCATAGCCACAGCAGAAGATGTTGTATATTGAATATATCATCGTAGAACGATTGAAGACTACCTAAGTTTAATAGAATAGAAATTATCTAGAAACTATATAAATTGGAAATTTTGTTTTTTGATCAGGTGTAGTATGGAAAATAGAGAACAAATAGAAAATACAAGGACTATAAGCTATGAGAATGTTTTTTCTTGTTTATTCAGAGTTGAATATGCTTTAGCAACTGTTTGATCTTGGATTCGATCATATGTTCGATTCTGTTACTGATGTGACGGTTGTTTTTGAATCTGAAATGAAAACGGTAGAGGATTTGTTTGCAGCAGTTTAGAAAGCAGAGGAGAAAAAGACAACCATTCGAATGATTGATGACTACCTTTATGTTTTAATTTCAACAAATTGATATGCGGTCGTTTGCGTATAAGTTCACGTTGACTACTTGGACTGTTTCGATGGCCAACAATGAATCGGACTGCGTCGATTCCAAGATCTTTGAAGGCTTCTCGGAATATTTCATGCATATCTCTCTTCATCGATGTGAATCTGTTTTCATGAGTATAATGCATGATAACTTTATCCTGCAAAAATTTCTTTTTGTCTTGTTGTTTGGTCGATGTTGACGATGGCAAGGTTTGTTCTGGCTGCTCCTCTTGCTGGTCGTCGTTGTTTTCCTTATATTGTTGAATTTGAGCTTCGATTTGAGACTGTCGTGGTGTTGGTTGACCCATTAATCGTCTTCGGAGTTGATGAAATTGATGTTCGTCATCAATGATCGGTAGAAGTGATGAACTTGGTACGGAATCATTCAAGACTTTTCGAAATTGCTTATCAATATATTCAATTGGATAACTAAAATAGGAATTTAAAATGAAGAATTGAAATCCTAGGAGAAGAACTAACCCATTGTATAATAACATTAATTCAATAGCAATTTGTTCTTTGGTGAATGTTTCGAATATCGATGAATATCTTATTGCTCGAACCAAAGCTGTTTGAATAACATTTGCAAAGGTATGTCGAGGATGATCGGATAGAAATGGTACTACATATGGTTCAGCTGATGGTTTGTGATATACGGCCGTATGAAGAACACCTTGTTGATTGCTGACAAGAACATCAAGAAATGGAACGCTGGTACCAATTTGACTTTGTAGTTTGATATTTTTGTGCCATTGATTAGCATCGTGTAATCGTTGTTGAATTATGTCTGTGCCAATAAGCACGTTATTACGTCTTGATGCTCGAACCCCTATTTCGCTGCAATTTAGCCTGTGTCGGCTGCGGCAAAATTCAGCACCCAGCCGAGATTCTCCGTCAAAATCTCACCCCCGAGCAATGTTTCCAGGCGATCGAGGAATGTGGGGCGCCAGTAGTTTCGATTCCTGGGGGCGAACCCCTAATGCATCCCCAAATCGATGAGATCGTGCGCGGAACGATCGATCGACGGAAATTTATCTATCTCTGTACCAATGCCCTACTACTAGAGAAAAGTCTCCATAAGTTTACACCATCCCCCTATCTATCTTTTAGCGTCCATCTCGATGGCCCGCAGGAGATGCACGATCGCGCTGTCGATCGCAATGGGGTATTCGATATTGCCGTCCGAGCGATTAAGGCAGCTAAAGCCCAAGGTTTCCGCGTCACTACTAATACGACGCTCTTCCAGGGAGCAGACCCTCAAGCCATCCAAGACTTCTTTGATTTCACCGACACCCTCAACCTCGACGGGATGATGATTTCGCCCGGTTATAGCTATGCCTGGGCACCAGATCGAGACCACTTCCTCCACCGCGAGCAGACTAAAGCCCTATTTAGAGAAATTCTCGCCCCGCTCTCGTCCGGTAAAAAACGCTGGAACTTCAATCATAACCCCCTGTTCCTAGATTTCCTCACGGGCGAGAAAGATTACGACTGCACTCCCTGGGGCAGTCCTAGCTATAGTGTCCTCGGTTGGCAAAAGCCCTGCTACCTGCTCAATGAAGGCTATTACAGCAGTTTCCAGGAACTTTTGGATGAAACTGACTGGGATAAATACGGACACGCCAGCGGCAATCCTAAGTGCCAAGATTGCATGGTGCATTGTGGGTTTGAACCCACCGCCGCCCTCGCTGCATTGCAACCGCAGAATATGGTCAGAGCGTTGGGCAGCGTTCTGGGCTGGTAATTCGTGTTCGATCGCCCTTGGGGTGCGCTTGCGCGTTCGGCTAAAAAAACAGTAGCAGATTTGAGTTAAATCTCAGATCTGCTACTGTTTGACGATCGTTAAATTTCTGACAATCCTTATGCACCCATCAACCCATAAGCCGACATCCGCATGATTTCGCCAGTATTAAAGCCAATATTATTTAAAGCTTCGCCGTAAGCAATCATGAAGTCTTCAATCAGCGCATCTTTCTCCATCCCCAAGACTTTGGCATCCTTAGCAACTTGGTTTAACATCTTCCAGACCAGGGGAAGATTTTGACGGTTGGCAGTTTGGAGCTCGGCTTTAGAGGCTTCAAAATTGTGTTGGAGCCAGACTTCACCAAAATTGAGGTGCATGTACTCATCCTTGACTACTCCCTCAGTAATCTTCCGCGCAAAACTGTCAGCAACTGGAATATAAATGTTATAAGCCGCGATCGCAAAACATTCGATAATCAGAGATTGAATTAACAGACAGGTGACGATGTTACCCGCCGCCGCTGCCACCTGAAAGTTCTCATGTAACTGAGCGAAGAATTCTTTAGCAAAACCTAAGTCTGGAGTTACGGCTAAATTGCGACCACAGGCTTCAAAACCCTTCTTGTGCCGCAGCTCCATTTTGGACAACTTAACTAAATCTTCTTGAGCGTCTGGTAATAGTCCACCCAAGGTAATATAGTTTTCATGCGCTTCCTGTTCGCCCTCAATTACAATCGCGTTGACGCGACTGTAGGCATCTTTATAGGTCTCGCTTGCAAAGTTAAGTTCCAAACTGGTTGCCATCTGAACCATGAGTTCGATTTCTCCTATTTTATCCAAAATAATATTTAATTTTATTTATCTGAGCTGATTTAATGAACTACCCTACTTTTTGCAGCAGCTAATTCATCATAATTTTTGCTAATTAATCATAAAGATTTATATCAATTTCCAAGCTCCACTATCTTAACCGATCGGCGACCAAAACCGTGCATAAATTATCCAATTCCAGCTATTTTCGATGGTGGTCGCTTTTAAACTGGCTGCTGCTCCTGGGGGGAGCTGGCTTAATTTTGGCTCCACTGGGCGTTGTCGCGATCGCGTCAATTACCCCGGTGAGCACTATTTCCACTAGCTTTGAACTGCCTACCCACATCACTTTTGCTAACTACCGAGCCGCTTGGCAACAAGGAAACTTCCTCCTGGCGTTTGCCAATTCTACGTTGGTTGCACTAGCGGTAACTGCCGCACAAATTTTTACATCTGCCCTGGCAGGTTATGCTCTAGCTCGACTCAAATTTAGAGGTCGTCAAGCATTGCTGTTAGTAGTGCTAGCTACCCTCGTTATTCCCTTCCAACTCCTGGTAATTCCGATTTTTTTGATTCTGAAGTGGGGGCATCTACTTAATACCTATTGTGCCATAATTCTCCCTACTGCTGCCAATGGCTTTGGCATCTTTCTGTTGCGTCAGTTTTTTCTGACTATTCCGATCGAATTAGAACAAGCTGCCAGTCTCGATGGTGCCAATCGGCTCCAAATTCTCTGGCGAATTATGCTGCCATTATCTCGTCCTGCGCTAGTAACGCTGTTTTTATTCACGTTCATCGGTGAGTGGAATGATTTGTTTAAACCTTTAATTTTTACCACCCGCCCCGAACTGCGGACGGTACAACTCGCCCTAGCCGAATTTCAAGAACAGTTTACCAATAGTTGGCAGCTACTGATGGCAGCAGTTGGGATTGCTACATTACCAGTTGTATTACTCTTTTTGCTCGGGCAGCAACAGTTTATTCGGGGGATTGCCAGCACGGGGATTAAAGAATAGGGATCATCAGCAAACGGAGTAATCCGCAGCTAATGTGAACCAAACCACCCCAATAAGGGTAAACCTTATTTTCGTCATGACACCTTGAGAGTTCGCTAGCTCCCTGCCCTGTCACCCCTGACTAAACATTCCGAAAGGAAAGTGTCCTGGGTCTAACAAGCTTTGATAAGAAGGTTGAAGCAAAGTGCGATTCGTTGAAGTATGAATCACGGTGTAAGTCCGTACATAATACCCCCAAGCTGGCTACAAGACATGTAGCACTTCAAGGCTTGAACTGTCCGATTGATGTAGGTGAAAAGCCCTACTCCTCAAACTCAGAGGTAACACCTTATCTGCCCACACCGACACGACTCGGAATTCGTGAGAGTGAAGCTGGGAACAGGGCTGAATCAGACCAGAATTGCACTGGACACTGCGGCTAATAGGAAGTCTCCATGATGAAACAGAGCCTAGAAAAACAACCTACAACCAAGCAGTCGCAATCCTAAAGGCTGACTTCATCAGAGTTAAAATCCCGCCAAATCGTTGCTGATAATGGTATGAGTAAGGGGTTCTGATGGTTGGAGTGGCTACATCTAAAGGGACATATCAATCGATTGGATGGAACGAATAAAAACGTGGTTGAGGTCTATGGGTGGTCGCACTCACGGTAATCCAGACGAGAGGGCTAATCCTTCAGACACGGGTAGGACGACCCGTAATTGGGTCGAGGTATTCAGAATATACAAAACTAAGTAGACCATGATTGGACACAGTTTAACCGCTAGTGAATCTTGGAAGAGTCTACCCTGGAAACAATTCCAGAAAACCCTCTTTCGGTTACAACGTCGCGTATACAAAGCAGTTCAAGTTGGCGACAAGCGAAAAGCGCGGTCACTACAAAAACTGATTCTAAAATCTCAAGCAGCCAGAGTACTAGCTATTCGACAAGTAACACAGTTAAACGCTGGCAATAAAACAGCAGGTATTGATGGCAAAGCATCCCTCACCTTTGAGGAAACGCTTTACACTAGCATCTGAGCTATCACAACATCATACCAACTGGAAGCACGAAGGCTTACGGGAAATCCCCATCCCTAAAAAAGATGGAACCACTCGGATGCTTAAAGTGCCTACAATAGCGGATAGAGCTTGGCAATGCATAGCTAAATTCGCTCTCGAACCAGCGCACGAAGCAACGTTCCATGCTAGAAGTTACGGGTTTAGGACGGGAAGAAGTGCTCATGATGCACAGAAATACCTGTTCCTCAACCTGAGTTCCAAGAGCAACGGTATTGACAAACGAGTAATCGAACTCGATATCGAGAAATGCTTCGACAGAATTAACCACTCTACCATCATGGAAAATCTGATTGCCCCCTCAGGGGCTGAAGCTTGGTATCTTTAGATGCTTAAAAGCCGGAACAAATGTAGGATTTCCTGAACAAGGAACTCCACAAGGTGGGGTGGTTTAGTCCTCTACTAGCCAATATTGCACTCAACGGGATAGAAAAACTCCACGGTTACAAAATGACTAATGGAGAAATCAACGAACCAAGTATCCGATATGCGGATGATATGGTGATTATACTCAAACCTAATGATGATGCAGAGGCAATACTTAACAGAATCAGTGAATTTCTAGCCGAAAGAGGGATGAAGGTCAGCGAACGTAAGACCAAACTAACAGCAGCAACAGATGGATTTGACTTCCTTGGATGGCACTTTAGAGTGCAGAAAAATGGAAAGTTTCGTAGTACTCCATCGGCGGATAACTACGAAGCATTTCATAAGAAGGTAAAACACATCGTTAATAACTCGAACTATGGTGCCACAACTAAGGCTGAGAAATTAGCCCCAGTGGTTAGAGGATGGAGATACTACCACAAATACTGCAAAATGGAAGGGTCGAGAAACTCTCTTTACTTCATTCAAAAGCGGGCATATACGGTATTCAACAAGGAATCAAAACAGAATCGACACACTAGCAAAGTTTTTGCTAGATAAAGCTTTTCCAACAGTTCCTTACTCCGAAAATAAATATATCAATGTTAAAGGAAATAAATCCCCTTACGACGGCGATATCTCCTACTGGAGTGAGCGTAAGAGCAAACTCTACGATGGACACACCTCTAGAGCTATTAGAAAGCAAAGCCGTAAGTGCGTAGCCTGTGGATTAACATTCATTGGCGAAGAAAAGGTACATCTGCATCACGCGGATGGAAACCACGATAATTGGGACAAAAAGAATCTAGTAGCAATACATGAATCTTGTCACGATTACGTGCATATGAGCAGCAGAGGTAAAGTTGTCGCAATACACGAACCATGTGAATCTGAACCTAGCACAAGCAAAAGCGCAAGCTAAGAATATCGGGAGCTGGATGCACAGAAATGGGCACGTCCAGATCGTGCGGTTCGTTGATTGAAACCGAAGCCTTTTAGGACTTTGGAGGAAAATCGTCTCTACGCCGCCTTGAGTGCAAGCTCAGAAATATAGTAGAGATAACTTTAGTTTAGTGTGAGTGCGTCGAACTCAATTTTTGACAAGTCTCACCCGCTAGGAATGGCGTGATGCCAAAACTGCCCACATGGATGGAGAATAAAACTCTAAAAATGAAGCTGGGGACAGAACGAGAATAACAAACCTGAGATGGGGGCAACTCGTATAGGTAAGTAGTCATGGTTAAACACTAGTTGAACTCTCGGAAAAAGCGTCTGAACGTGAACGACCGAACTCAAGGTCGGACAACGACACAAGATAACACGTAAAAGTGTGAAAATACCCGCATTATTTTGATCTGGATAAATGCAATTCTGGGAAATCGTGGGCGAAATGAGAGAACCTAAAATTACAAAATAACTAAACTAAGGAACGAATAAAACTGCTCTTTTAACCTCCAGTCACAGAGATTTAATCTCTGTAGCTGTGGATTCCTTAAATAAGAGTTAGCGGGTAGAGTTGGTAAGATGTACTCGAAAATCCAACAGGTAAGGACTGTTAGACAACTGGGTACGGTTTGCATAATCAATGTTCAAAATGCGTAGAGAATGTTATGACAACGGAGTTAAATCCAGTTGATAAATGGAAATCGCTACCGTGGCGCAAGTTGCGGAAGATTGTATTTCGCCTACAAGTGAGAATATTTAAGGCTCAAAAGAACGGTAACGCGCTCCTAGTGCGTAAGCTTCAGAAACTTCTATTAAGCTCTAGAGCAGCAAAATTACTAGCCATTCGGCAGGTGACGCAGCTAAATACTGGACGGAAAACCGCTGGGGTGGACGGAAAGAAAGCCCTTGAACCCTCCCAAAGATTAACACTGTATGAAGTGTTAGTTAAGAACTGGAAGCAATGGAAGCACCAGCCATTAAAGCGAGTGTACATCCCCAAAGCAGACGGAACAAAAAGAGGATTAGGAATACCAACCATTAGCGATAGAGCATATCAATGTCTAATTAAATATGCCTTGGAACCAGCAGCAGAAGCTACATTCAACGCCCGTTCATATGGGTTTAGACCAGGCAGAAGTTGTCACGATGTCCAAAGACTACTATTCAGTAACTTAAACGGTGGTCAAGCCAACGGTCTAAGTAAAAGAATTTTAGAGCTAGACATCGAAAAATGTTTCGATAAGATCGACCACAAATTCTTAATGCGATCTGTCCAATTACCAAAGGCAGCAAAACAGGGGATTTATCGGGCAATTAAAGCCGGAGTTAGAGGGGAATTTCCCTCTTCAGATTCTGGCACACCTCAAGGCGGCGTAATTAGTCCGTTACTGGCAAATATAGTCCTACATGGATTAGAAAATGTCGGTCATGAATTAAGATACAAAGTCAGAAGTGGGGGCAAACAAATAGATACTATCAAAGGATTCCGATATGCGGACGATGTAGTTTTCTTATTAAAACCCGAAGATAACCCAGAAGTCCTCAGACAACACATTGATACCTTTCTGGAAACAAGAGGATTAAAAGTTAAAGAAGCCAAAACCAAGATGGTACATAGTACAGACGGTTTCGACTTCCTTGGGTGGCACTTTAGAGTTAAACCTAATGGTAAATTCATTTCAACACCAAGTCAAAAAGCTACCTTTAGCATCAAGACGAAAGTTAAAGAAGTGATGAAAGACAGTCGTTTTACCCTCGAACAACGAATCGACAAGTGCGGTGCAATAGTTCGAGGGTGGAGAAACTATCATCGGTTCTGCGATATGAGTCAACACAACCTGTGGGCTTTAAACCACTGGACGTGGAAATTCATCCGAAAACAGGGAAGATACGACCGTACCCAAACCAATCAGGTAATATCAAGAGCATTTCCCTCAGTTAAATGGTCTATTTGTAGATTCAACAACGTTATTGGAGATAAATCTCCATACGATGGGGACTTTATATACTGGTCAAAGCGAGAAAATGTTAACTACGAAGGGGTAACGGCACGACTTCTCAAGAAGCAGAATCATAAATGTACAGAATGTAACCTATCGTTCATTTCTGGGGACATCGCAGAGCTTCACCACATTGACGGCAACCATTCAAATTGGAAACCTAATAATTTGGAAGTACTGCACAGAGAATGTCACCAGCATCAAACCATTCATGGTCGGATGAGAGTCCGAACAGCGGGGTAGACCCGACTTAGTAGGTGTTAAAACTAGGAGCCGTGTGCGGTTAACGTCGCACGCACGGTTCTGAACGGTGCGGTTCGTTTTTAGCGCAAATCTCGTAAGAGACTAGTTCTAGAGTCCTCATACCGCCTGGGTTTTGACCCAAAATAATGTGAGGATAACTTCAATTTAGTGCAAGTGCGCTGCATGAGCAGCAAGTCTTGTCCGTTAGGGATGACGTGATGCCAGACCTGCCAGCGTAGACAGGGAAATAGCCCTGAAAGCGAAGCCTGGGACAGGGCGAGGACAACAAACCTGAGATGGGGGTAACTCGCTAAGTACGCGACTATGGTTAAGTTAAGGATTCCGAGTAGGAGGAAACTCCCAAAGGACTAAGTACGAATGGTCGTATTTCTGAACTCTCTGAAAAAGCATCCAAAACCGACTGTCAGAATTCAATGACAGACAATTACAGGTCAATCGACCACCTCCCGCACCATTTCCCTTTTAGATAGGTGCAATCCTGGGGCGTAATGGGTGAATTGAGAGAACCTAAAGTCGCCAAATAACTAAGTTGAGGAACGAATAAAACTGCTCACAACTTCAGATATTTATCTGTGGAATCCTTAAATAAGATTTACCGGAAGTGGGTTGGTAAGATGTACTCGAAAATTTGTGAAGTAAGGACTCACAGACAACTGGGTACGGTTTACAGAAAGTACGTTCAAAACAAGCAGACCATATTATGACGACACGCGAAAGCGCAGTTGATAAATGGAAGGCTATCCCCTGGAAGAAATTGCAGAAGGTGGTCTTCAGGCTACAAGTGAGAATCTACAAAGCTCAGAAGAACGGTAACGCACTCTTAGTGCGAAAACTTCAAAAACTTCTACTTAGCTCTAAAGCGGCTAAATTACTTGCCATCCGACAGGTAACACAGCTTAATCTAGGAAAAAGAACCAAAGGTGTGGACAATAAATCTGCACTGAAAGATTGCTGAAAGATTAGCTTTGTACGAGCATCTATTCAAAAACTGGAAACAGTGGAAACACCAACCGCTCAAACGGGTATTTATACCAAAAGCGGATGGCACTCAGCGAGGTTTAGGTATTCCAACCATTAGCGATAGAGCTTATCAATGCTTACTCAAATATGCTTTGGAACCAGCAGCGGAAGCTACATTTGGTGCCCGTTCATACGGGTTCAGACCTGGCAGAAGTTGTCATGATGTTCAACAAAAAATCTTTAGTAATCTCAATAGCAACGCTAATGGAATTACAAAAAGAATATTGGAATTAGACATCGAAAAATGTTTCGACAAGATTGACCACAAATTTTTAATACAATCTGTCCAGCTACCCAAAGCAGCAAAATCTGGACTCTTCAAAGCGATTAAAGCTGGTGTGAGAGGAGAGTTTCCCTCATCCGAGTCTGGAACACCTCAAGGCGGTGTCATTAGTCCTCTTCTGGCAAATTTAGTCCTACATGGATTAGAAGATATCGGGAATAAGTACACTAAAAGTGGACTGGAAAAAAGAGGGCAAACACGCGGATTCCGTTATGCGGATGATGTCGTGTACATCTTGCAACCCAATGATGATGCGGGTGCCTTACGAGTACGCATAGATGATTTCTTGGCATCAAGAGGTCTGAAAGTCAAAGAAGCCAAAACCAAATTAGTACATAGTACAGATGGTTTCGACTTCCTAGGGTTCCATCTAAAAGTTAAACCCAATGGTAAGTTCCTCTCAACTCCCAGTCAAGCGAGCTATCGCCAGATTAAGGACAGAGTGAAAGAAACAATGAAGGATAATCGATTTAATCTCAAACAAAGAATCGCTAAATGCGGATTAATCGTTCGAGGTTGGAGAAATTATCATAAATTTTGCGACATGTCTGCCGATAACCTTTGGTTCTCAAGGTATTGGACATGGAAATATATCAGGAAGCAAGGCAGTTACGATCGTCAGCAAACCAATCAGGTGATTGAAACAGCGTTCCCGCCAGTTAAATGGAGTGTGAATTCACACATCAACGTCCAAGGGGATAAATCCCCGTTCGATGGAGATACCATCTACTGGAGCGAACGTTCTAACAAAAGCTACAGGGGATTGACTGCTAACCTGATGAAAAGACAAAAGCACACCTGTAATCAATGCGGTTTAAAATTCTTCCCTGGTGACATTTTTGAGTTACACCATATCGATGGCGACTGTCTCAATCAGAAGCGAACGAATATGGAAATACTCCATAGGGGATGCCACCAGCACCAATCTATTCATAGAGAAGTGCGAGTTAGAAAGGCAGTTTAACGCTTTCCGAGTATCTGTAAACTAGGAGCGTAGTGAAGGGAAACTGTGCGCCGTGGTACGCACTGATTGAATTGCCAACTCAGTTGGCTGGAGTTCAGGGTAACTGACTCCAAGGCGAACAACTTACCTAAACCCGAAAGGGCAAGGGGACAAGAGCATGTTCGTAAAGCGGAGAATAACAGAAAACGTGTATGTTATGGCTCTGCAACGCCTGAACGATATGGTTAAAGCTAAACTGCCTGAACCCCAATATCCAGAGGTGGAACTGCACATCCTTCGGTATCACGTTTGTACACCGATGTCACTGGTAGCCATTAATTCAACTTTCGTTAATGGTACACCCTGACCAGTGAGCAATAAGTAATGAACTTATTCAAGGATATGAGTAGGAACCTAAGTCGTTCTTTATACGTTCATCAGTGACGGAACATGGGATTGCCTAAGGGACGCGAGTCCTATGGTGACGGAGTTCTAATAGTAGTCGTGGGAGTAACGCCCCACCAGGGCAAACGGGAGAGCCGTTTACATGGCGAAGTAGAACAGGTAATAAAGATGAAACAGAAATCGAGAGGTACGCGAGATGCGAACAGCCGAAACGATACTGAACATCATACGTGAACGCGGACAACGTGGGTTGCCAGTAGAAGATTTGTATCGACTGCTATATCACCCAGATTTGTACTTACGCGCCTACGCCAAGCTGAACAGCAACACAGGTGCAATGACACCCGGTGCTACAAAGGAAACGGTAGATGGAATGTCCCTGGAGAAAATTAATACCATCATTGAGGCTCTGAGATCTGAGCGTTATAGATGGACACCAGCGCGACGTACCTATATCCCGAAGAAAAACGGTAAATTACGACCCCTTGGTATGCCCTCTTGGTCTGATAAATTACTTCAAGAAGTAATTCGTTCGATACTAGAAGCTTACTATGAACCGCAATTTAGCGAACATTCTCACGGTTTCCGACCAAAGCGTGGATGTCACACAGCCTTGAAAGAAATTACCCAAAAAGGTCGAGCTACAAAGTGGTTTATCGAAGGAGATATTAGTGCGTGTTTTGACAGAATAGACCATACTATTCTGGTGGAAATACTACAAGATAAAATCCACGACAATCGCTTTATCCGACTAATTAAGGGTTTGCTTGATGCAGGCTACTTGGAAAACTGGAAATACAACTCCACATATAGCGGAGTTCCGCAGGGTGCAGTGGTAAGCCCAATACTTTCCAATTTGGTACTAGACAAACTGGACAAATACGTCGAATGCGAACTAATACCAGCATACACACGAGGTCTTAGAAGGATTGTTTACCCTCCGTACAGAGACTTAACTAAGGCTGCATCAATTGCCCGAAAAGCTGGAAAACTGGAAGCAGCACGGAAGCTGAACCAACAGGCACAGTCAATTCCGTCCCGTGACCCCAATGACCCAAACTTTCGTCGCCTTTGGTACACAAGGTATGCCGATGATTTCTTGTTAGGAGTAGTTGGTTCAAAATCTGAAGCTGTGGAAATCAAACAGAAAATCGCCACGTTTTTACGTGATGAGTTAAAACTGGAACTCAGTGATGAAAAGACCCTCATCAGCCATGCAAGGGATGAGGCTGCTAAATTCCTGGGGTACGAAATTCACATCCTACATGCCGATGATAAACATGACCATCGTGGTCAAAGATGTATCAACGGTAGCGTGGGGCTAAGGGTGCCCAAAAGCGTTATTAAAGACCATTGTCTTAAATACATGCGCTCTGGAAAACCAATACACCTGACACAAAGGGTCAACGATGATGCCTACAGCATAGTTAGCCAATATCAAGCGGAGTATCGAGGAGTAGTCCAATACTACCGTATGGCTTATAACCTCCACACGCTATCCTTACTTAAACGAGTTACAGAGCTTTCCCTCGTAAAAACTTTGGCAAAGAAGTTTAAAACCACTTGCCAGAAAATTTACAAGCGATATCGTGCAACCATTGATACAAAGGATGGCACTTATCGGGTGCTACAAGTAACAGTGGAACGTGATGGAAAATTACCTCTGAAAACTTATTTTGGTGGAGTTTCTTTGCAGTGGAACAAGTGGGTCGAAATTGATGATAATCAGGCAAATCATATCTGGAACGGACGTAGTGAAGTCGTTCAACGCCTTTTAGCCCAAGAATGTGAAATTTGTGGAGCAACGGACAATATTGAAGTCCATCATATTCGCAAATTAGCAGATATTAAGCAACAAGGATGCAAAGAACGTCCAGAATGGATGAAGAAAATGTCGGCACGTAGACGTAAAACTTTAGTAGTTTGCCGTCAATGCCACGAGAAAATTCAATATGGTCGCTACGATGGTGAAGCCTTCAAACGTAAAAATTACCGGAAAGCTACGTGATACGGAAACGGTCATGCGTAGTTTGGAGGGGGGTGGTTGGAAAAGTACCAGTAATGGTAACTCGCTGGCTACCTACCCTACTTCACGCTACGTTCTGAAGGAGAGGTGTCCCGTGGCAACATGGGCATCGACTCTAATAGAGGTGTCCTCAAGTAATTGAGGCATCGACTCTAATCTCCCGATAACCCAGCCGATTTGCCCAGATTGTGGGGTCTGCCGATCGTCCATTAATGTCAAAGCACTCGGAATTGGACGGAGAATGTCGGGCTATTTCTAGAACGGCTCTCAGTCCAATTAGCGATCGCGATCCAACAAGCAGAGCTAATCGAGCGACTCAATCGAGAATTAGCGCAACGCAAGCTCGCCGAAGAAAATCTCCGCCAGCAAGCGATCGTCCAACAGGAATGGCTCCAAGAGCTAGCCAAAACCGCCACCCTCTTAAAACGCCGCAATCAAGAAATCGACTCATTTGTCTCGATCGCTTCCCACGATCTGCGCGCCCCCCTGCGAGCGATTCGCAATCTCGCCACCTGGCTGGGAGAAGATTTGGTCGAAACGCTCGATCCGAGTGCCCAACAGCAATTTAGCCTGTTGACATCGCGCGTGCGGCAGATGGAAGCCCTCCTCAACGATCTATTGGACTACGCCCAACTCGGGCGCAAAGAAAATCACCTGACTGCCGTAGCGCTCTCCGAGCTGCTGCAAGATATAATTCGCGGTTTGGAAGTACCGCCAGAGTTTACGATCGAATTTGCACCAGATCTACCGACGATCGTTACAAATGCCACCGCCTTTGAGCAAGTCTTCACCAATCTTATCGGGAATGCCATCAAACACCACCATCGTCAAGATGGACACGTAAAGATTACCGCCACTCTCCAAGACGATCTCTATCGCTTCGAGATCGCTGATGATGGGCCAGGTATTTCCGCCGAATACCATCAAAAGATGTTTGAAATTTTTAAAACATTCAGCAGAACCACCACTGCCGATAGTACCGGGATCGGCCTCGCGATCGTCAAAAAGATCGTCGAACTTCAAGGCGGCATGATTACCCTCCAATCTGAACTCGGCAAAGGCACGACCTTCGGCTTTACTTGGCCGCTCAGCTCAGACATCGAGCCATCTACCTAACCCCCCCTAATCCTCAACTGCGCTTGATTACCCACAGATCGATGGCGATCGAGCGCAGTAATGTAATTGTGGATTGGGAAAGCCTTGCTTTATATGGAGTCTACCAACCGATTTGTCGCCCTTATTCTACTGAAGGCAAGCTCTGCATTCAATCCATTGCCCACAGATCGATGGAGCGCGATTGTCATGTCAAATCCGCTTCACAAACCGTTCTTTTGCTCTCAAAAAGGTAGCCCTTTCCCAAGCTTGGGAGCGACTCGCGCTCGTCGGGTTTCCCGACGTAAAAAGCGAGACAAGACAGAGGGGAGCCAGAGCCGCAGGTGAGGGCAATGTTAGTGAGTTTTACAAACCGGAGTTGGTCTCAGAACCTTGCGATCGATCTCGATCGGTTAGCCTCCTCAAACAACCGACTGGACGCACCAATGCGAAGCGCGCCCCGCAACACACCAACAACACCTTACGCAGGAGAGTTTGAGAGGCGGCGTTCCGCCTCTCAACGGGGGGTCTGGGGGTCGGCACCCCCAGATCCGGGTTCCACCCACCAGCAACCTCAAACCGCAGCCGATCGACAGCCTAAATCCTAGCACCTGGGCGAAAGTTTCAACCCAAAAAATCGGCAAACTTCCAATCGCAATTAGCACAAGCTTTTGCCGCCCCACTCCCTCGATCGACGATCGGATCTTAGTCTAAATTATCCCATATGGCAGACGTGTTCAGCGGAGTATAACTGATAAATTGATTGTGTAGAACACACAGGTTAAAACATGCGATCGGTCGCATTAATTAATTTTAAATCAGGAAAAAATCATGAACTTAATTGCTTGGATCGTCTTAGGTCTGCTTGCAGGTGCAATTGCTAAAGCCATTTATCCCGGTGCTCAGGGCGGTGGTATTCTCAGCACGATTGTCCTAGGTATTATCGGTGCATTCGTTGGAGGTTCGTTATACACGCTCTTTAGCACTGGGACGCTACAGCTTACTGCTGCTGGTGCTGGATTTAGTATCCCTGGATTATTTGTTGCAGTTTTAGGCGCGATCGTTGCCATCTATCTGTGGGGCTTATTAGCACGCAATAGTGCATAACCTACGCTCCGGTTTCGACGATCGACTAGTCTAGCTTCGACTGAAATAAACCTGTTGAAACTAGACTAAAGAACTTACCGAACTAGACAGCGATCGACCCTAATTTAATCGATCGCCAGATATTTTCATGTCTATATAACTCCTGTCCACACTACAACATTAAATTATGAACGTTCCTCACTCTCAACTAACCATTACGCAGCTCCTCGCTCGTACCAAAAATATCATTGCGATCGGTTCGTTGTTGGCTAGTGCCTTACTAGTTGACATGACAATTTCCACCACACCCGCCGCTGCCGAAACAACCAAACCCGCACCTACTGCCGCTACTCTCCCTCCTGCAAACCGACTCGCCCAAGTCACCCTCAGCGATACATCCGGTAACTGGGCCGAGCCATTCATCCAAGTTTTAGCCCAAAAAGGCATCGTCGTCGGCTATCCAGATGGCACTTATCGTCCCGACCAGCTCGTCACGCGAGCAGAATTTGCCGCCATCTTAAATAAAGCCTTCGATCTTCCCGCAACTAGAGCAGCCAAGAGATTTAGAGATGTCCCAGATAACTACTGGGGTCGAGACGCGATCGAAAAAGCCTACCGCGCTGGATTCATCGCTGGCTATCCCAACAATACTTTCGCTCCCAACCAGAACGTCCTGCGGATCGAAGCCCTCGTCGCCCTCGTCAATGGCAGCAAACTGCAACCAGACGGTAATGTCGCAACCAATATCGACGAAATCTATACCGATGCCGGACAAATCCCCAGCTACGCCCGCAACGCGCTGATCGCTGGCACCCAAAAATGCGTCGCCGTGAGTATTTCCTATCCCAGCGGTAAAACCTTCAACGCTTCCGGTACTGCCACTCGCGCCGATGTCGCTGCCTTCGTCCACCAGGTTCTGGTCGCCAGCGGACGGTTAGAAAGATTGCCCTCAGACAGTCCCGTTCAACAGTATATCGTCAACTGTGCCGCTCAACCGCCAGTTGCTAGTGTTCCAGACCTCAATACTCGGCTCGGCTTACCGACACCACCACCCGTCGTTACCACCACAGCAACCAGTCGTGGTGCCACCAATGCCCCAGTAAATAACGTTACCGTCCCCACCGCATTTGGGGCGAATTTTGGTGATGTCTTCTTTACTGCTGGTTATCAAGATCGCGTCCCCGGAACTGGTTTCGGTGGTGGGATCGGGCTAGGTAATGCCAAAGAGTATTTCGGTTTGGAAACATCCTATTCGACTAGTGCCAATACAGGTAATAACTCGGTCTTCAATCAAGGTGCGGTCAACTTCAAGCTACATAAAGCGGTCGGCGAGAATTTTGCGATCGCCGCAGGCTGGGAAAATGCAATCCGCCAAAACCTCCCTAGCAATACCCAAAACACCTTTTACGGCGTAGTCACAGGGATTATTCCCGTAGGTGAGTCGAGCAACTTTACTGCCTCTGTCGGGGCGGGGAACGGGCGATTCCGCTATCTAAGTGATGTCACTGCCAATCGCGATACGGTAAATCTATTTGGGAGTTTAGGCTTCCGGGCGACTGAGAATGTCGGTGTCGTCGCTGACTGGGATGGTAATGGGGTCAACCTCGGTTTACCGTTAACGCTCAAAATCGGCGATAGCCTCGGGTTACAGGTCGTACCCTCGTGGTTGAATGTTTCTGGTTCTAATGGCAGTTCGAGCCAATTCGGTCTGGGCGGTGGGATCGGCTTCAGTTTCTAAACCACGATCGCAGTGAGAGTCGCTTGCCGTGCTTGCGGCTCTTCTCGGTGCTGTCTAACCCCTCTTCAGGAGCGGTGGGATGCTCTACATCCTACTTTAAAAGTCTCTTGCTTCAAGCTCGCTCTAGCTCTAATTCCAACCTCATCTTTGCAAACTTAGATTCTTTATGCTAAAAATCAAACTTTTGAGTGCGATCGTTACAGGCGCGTTAATGTCGCCAGTTTTGCTATCTGCGCCAGCATCAGCACAAGTCAGATTTGGCAATGTCGGTAGTGAAGGTGTCAATAGTATCGTCGGTAGTGGGTCGAAGCGGCGCGGTGCGAGTCAATCGATCTCTAGTTTCGACACCAATATTCAATCTAAAATCAATAGTACTAGTGCCGGACTGACAGTAGCCTCCGTTAGCGGTACTCAGACTGTTTTAGGTCAAACCGTGAATGTTGATAGTGCCACGATGCAAACGGCATTCGATTTGATTAACTCGCCGATGGGTGCGGATACTCCCGCGCGGGCTGCTTTCGCTCAAAGTTTGGGGAATAGCAGCAGCGCTCAAAATCTAGCAGTGGCGATGCAAGGGATGCGCAAGGGCGATGGCACGATCGATGCTACGGTATTGACGAATTCGGTCAATGCTTATAATGCTTATATTCAAACATTAGCGTCAGATCCCAAAGCAAGTGCGCGCTCTACTAGCGAACTCGATACCTACATCCAAAGCTTACCTCCTGGCCAAAAGGTCGCCCAGGTATTATTAGGTAAGTTGCTCGAAGCTGGTCGTTAATCGATCGCTTATCTCGTTAGATCTGCAAAGGGTAGGTTTTTGCCAATAGCTATCGATATCGATCGATAACATACACGCAAAACCTACCTTACCGATGAAGAGGTCCTAAGTACCGGGCAATTCGCGCAGTCGATCGCTCAAATGCGATCGATCGGCTAGTACTTTTAAAAGTGGCCCATGTTGTCCGAACTCGACGATACTCACGCTACCGACTGGCATCCCCAACCGATAGCGAAATCGCCCCGCATCGATACCTAGCAGGCTGCACAACAAGATCCGAATCGTTGCCTTATGGGAGACGATTAATACATTTCCGGTCGTGTGTTTCTGGCTGATTTCTTCGAGGACGGCAATCGCTCGCGTGGCAATTGTCATCGCGGACTCGCCATCAGTCGGGGCATTCCAGCCCGGATCTGCCAACCAGCGCAGATAGTCATCATGATATTCGCGATCGACTGTAGCGACATCTTTGCCTTCCCACGCTCCATAATTAATTTCCTGCAATCCATCCCGCAGTTGCAAATCGATATTTAACATGTTTGCTAACGGCTCGGCTGTCAAAATTGCCCGTTCTTTCGGACTACAATAAATCGCCTCCCAGTGAGTACTAGTATAAGCTTTAGCAAATACTTCGGCCATTTCTTCGCCGTCGGGAGTCAAGCCCGGATCGATCGATCCGCAAAATAAATTACCGCGACTGGAGGCAGTTTGTCCGTGCCGAAGAAAGTAAATGTTTAGAGTCATAAGTTTAGATCGGTACGATCGGATAGATGATCCATAGGTCGATAATAAACTGATTCCAGTCACCAACCACCAGTCGATCGACTAACATCACAATCGATAGCTCGATCGGTCTACTCAATATTTCGCACTAATGCACATGGCTTAGTTCCGCCAATACTGGGGTTGTTGGGTTTCGAGGTTCAACTCCAGATACTTTGACATGATGTCGATCGGGATTTGGATGGATTATAATGGTTAACATGTATTTGACGACATACTATCCGCTAAATCTGGACTAAATAACGTGAGTTCGGGATAAGGATTACCGATCTATGATTGCTAGCTTCGTTTCTGCACCGCCCTCAAATAAATTTGGGGCTAATAGCAAAAGTTCGTTTTAACGAACTAAGAAATTTGGTAGTTCTCTTAAGAGAACTTGAGCTATTAGCCCGAACTTCTAGTTCAGGGCGGTGCTATAGCGGAGCAAATCAATTTTTATTATCCCGAACTGAGGTTAAATAAGTCTTGGAACGATGCCGCATTTGGACAATTTTTCACTATTCTTGGTCACATAGCTGCGAAAGCTGGAGCCATAGTAATCGCGAAAAATTTAAGAGGCATGGTATTTAATAATTCAATATTTTAATATAATCTCGAGCGATTCATGTGGAATTTGCGATCGCGATCGAACAGTTCAAATTCTTTTTACTACGGTTATAAATGTTCTGTGGGCAGTGCCCACCTTACTGACTGGAGGCAGTTCGTCCGTGTCGAAGAAAGTAAATGTCTAGAGTCATAAATTTAGATCGGTACGATCGAATAGACGATCCATACCATCCTAATCTCTCGAAAGATAGATAAGCAATCTCGCTCTGGAGAGGGAAGCCTCTGAGCTTCGGCATTGTTAGGATTAGCGGATATACTACCATCGCACCCATACATCTGCTATGAATTATCTTGTCGCAGTACTACCGAACCAAAGCCAAGCCGAAGCCGCCTATTCAGCGTTAGCAGCCCAAGGTTTACCTCACGATCGAATCGATATTCTTGGCAATGGCTATCAAAGTGCCGATGACTATGGACTGATTAATCCTAGAACAGAAGCCCGCAAAGAAATCAAGCGAGAATTATATTGGTTGATTGCATTTGGATTTGTGGCTGGTTTTACCTTTAATTTGCTGACAAGCATTGAAATCATACCCACGATCGCACCGATTGGCAACCATGTGCTGGGCGGAATCTTTGGTGCTGCTGCTGGCGGATTGGGTGCTTATCTGAGTGGTGGCGCGATCGGATTAACGATCGGTAGTGGTGATGCTTTGCCATACCGCAATCGGCTCGATGCTGGCAAATACCTAATTATTGTCAAGGGTTCGGACGAACTCACCCAGCAAGCGACGCGGACTTTGCGCCAGTTCGAGCTGGAGAATATTCAAGGATATACCGAACCCGTTGGTGCGTAATGACACTCGAGCTGCGGCCACTCTGACGTGGCATGGCTCGTCAGCGATGATGCCAAAACTCTGCTAAGATAATAGGTAGGGGCAAACTACAAAACTAGTTTGCCCCTATGCTTCTTGGAATAATATATTACCAGGAGTGGGTCGAACCCCACTTTTTTTGTCGTTGTTTACCGCCGCACGCAAGCAAAATCGCTATTCGATCGTGTGTCATCGAGTTCGAGTAATTTAAATTACGAATTCACCCATCGGTACAGCTCGATCGTGGATCGAGATCGCCACTAGTTACTGACTTAGCTCGAATATTTATTTCTCAGTTAATAGCCCTTAGTCCCGCCACATTTATGGCTCATCCCCTCATTCCCAAAATCACCGACATCGCTAACCCAATCGCCGCAGAATTGGGGTTAGAAGTAGTTGCAGTTGTCTTTCATACCAATCAACGTCCCCCAGCACTGCGGGTAGATATCCGCAATCCGACGGCGGACACTGGATTACAAGACTGCGAACGCATGAGCCGCGCCTTAGAAGCAGCATTAGATGCCGATGAGATCGTGCCATTTGCCTATGCGCTGGAGGTTTCTAGTCCCGGTACGAGTAGAGAGCTGACAACCGATCGTGAGTTTAATGCCTTCAGCGGCTTCGCAGTGCGAGTTACTACCGATCTACCTGTGGATGGCAAAACCGAATGGCAAGGCCAATTAATTCGGCGGGATGAAACCAAAATTTATCTGAGTCAGAAAGGCCGAACGGTCGAAATTCTCCGAGAATCAGTCGGTAAAGTTTATTTAGACGACGCGCTCTAGATTTTCGATCGATAGCAACCGATCGAGATATTTTTGCGGACAGCAGCAATCGTTCGTCGCATTTCCTCACTCTTCTTTAACTAAATATGCCAAAATCTAAACAACAGAAAAAAAGTAACGTTAGTTTGCCACAATTGCGAAACATGATTGAGGAAATCAGTCGCGATCGCAACCTCCCCAGCTCCTCGGTTCAAACCGCATTGCGGGAAGCACTACTCAAAGGGTACGAACGCTATCGGCGATCGCAACACCTAGATCAAATGCAGTTTGAAGAAAACTATTTTGATAACTTCGATGTGTTTCTCAACCTAGATGAAGAAGCTTTTCAAGTAGTTGCCACCAAAACGATCGTTGAAGTTGTCAATAATGAAGATCGCGAAATCTCAATTGAGGATGTCAAAAATAGTTTAGAACAAGAATCCTCCGAAGAACTCAGCGAGGAAAAGCTCAAGGAGCTGATTGGCGACTCGGTAATCTTGGATGTGACTCCCGAACGTGAAGATTTTGGGCGGATGGCGGCGATTCAAGCCAAGCAAGTCCTCGCCCAAAAACTGCGCGACCAACAACGGAAAATCATTCAAGAAGAATTCGAGCAATTTGAAGGCAGTGCCTTGAATGGTAAAGTCTTGCGATTTGAACGTCAGTCGGTAATTTTATCGGTAAATAGTAGTTTCGGCCAGCCAGATGTCGAAGCCGAACTCCCCCAAAAAGAGCAACTCCCGAACGATAACTATCGGATCGGCCGGACGTTTAAAGTCTTTCTGAAAAAAGTCCGTGAGGGATCGCAACGCGGCCCGCAATTGCTAGTATCGCGGGGAGCCGCTGGTTTAGTCGTCGAGCTATTTGCCAACGAAGTCCCCGAAATCGAAGAAGAACTCGTGCGGATCGTCGCTGTGGCGCGTGAAGCCAGTCCACCTTCGCGTCATGTGGGGCCGCGTACTAAAATTGCCGTAGATACCTTAGAAGGCGATGTAGACCCTGTAGGTGCGTGTATCGGCGCGCGGGGTTCGCGGATTCAGGTCGTAGTCAATGAATTGCAAGGCGAAAAAATTGACGTGATCCGCTGGTCGCCAGATCCTTCGACCTATATTTCAAATGCCCTCAGCCCAGCACGGATCGATGAAGTCAGATTGGTCGATCCCGATGGTCGTCAAGCGCACGTTTTGGTACCAGAGGATCAGTTAAGTTTAGCGATCGGTAAAGAAGGTCAAAATGTCCGACTAGCTGCGCGGTTGACTGGTTGGAAAATCGACATCAAGGATAGTGCTAAGTACGATCCCGTCGCGGCAATGGCCGAAGTCACATCCCAACGCCAAGCTGAATCTGATTATCACTCGCGCTATCGTCCCGATTATCAAGATGCTGGTTATGCGGATGAGGATTGAAGCAGTGGTTAGTCTCATAAGTAGGGTCAGCAATACCAGCCCTTTTAATGTGACAAAAGACTTTAGCTAATTAATAGTAGGCTAATAAGTAATGTCAGTTCGGGATAAGAATAGCCTGGAGACTGAAGTCTCGGCTCATGATGCAAAGTCCGCCTGTCTTGACGCGCTAAACCCTCGGGGAACCCGAGGAGCGCGCGTCGCTGTCTTGAAAAGGTGCTCTACTTGGGGAAGCCCCAAGACCGCACTTTTCGCTTCGCGGACTAATTATCTAGTCCGCGAAGGCAGGCTTTTGCCGCTCGCGGCAACAACCGGACTTTGCACTATTAGCACCGATTTGCGGCGCGCGCTCCTCGGCTTTGCCGAGGGTTTAGCGCGACAAGACACAATCGAGTGCGGTGCTTGAACGAAGCAAATATCCTTAACCCGAACTCACGTTAATTAGGGTGGGCAGTGCCCACCAGAGACTTTAGCTAATTAATAGAGGTATAGCGTTTCTAATCCTAGTGAAGGGCATTATTAATGGTTTTAGTGGCTAGTGAATGTACCTCATTTGATTGGTGACCGCTATATTTAATTAATTATTAAGTAGGTCGGCGTAAATATTTACAACATCAGAAAATCCTGAAATATAGATGGTGGGCAATGCCCACCCTACACGTTATTTTATATTTAATTACTACTCTTTATTTCAGGGACTGTATCCAGAGTAAATTATCCCTAAATTCAGCAACGCCTAATCTTTTTTAAGATGGATCGAATTAAGATTGCGATAACAATTCAGGAAATATCTGACTGTTTTCCAGTAATGCAAGAACTGAGATCGCAGCTCGAACTCAATTCATTTATTGCCCGAGTACAACGACAACAACAGCAATATAATTATCGACTCATCTATCTCCAAGTCGATCGAACGATCCAAGCGGTGGCTGGATTTAGAATTTCAGAAAACTTGGTATGGGGAAAATTTTTATATGTCGATGATTTGGTGACTAGCGCTAATGCTCGATCGCGAGGCTATGGATCCGAATTATTTAATTGGCTGGAGCACCATGCTCGGAGTCACGATTGCCAGCAATTAACGCTCGATTCTGGCGTACAAAGATTTGCTGCCCATCGATTCTATCTAACCCAGCGGATGAATATTACTAGCCATCATTTTACACTTGAGCTATGACTAAAGACGATCGTCGGTGTGTGAGTTGTCGCAAAGTTGCGCCCAAAAGCGAGTTTTTACGGGTGGTAAAATGTCATCCAGCAAAAAATGTTGTTGTCGATTTAGGGGATAAGATCTTACAAGGACGCTCGGCTTATATTTGTCCGATCGATAGCTGTTTGCAATCGGCTCAAAAAAAGAACCGCCTAGGTAAGTCGCTCAAAGCTCAAGTTCGCGATGAGATCTATCAAAAATTAATCTCATTGGGCGCTCGCCAATAAGGCTCTTCATTACCTACCACTATCAAAATTCCACTGTCAAAATTTGTGCTGATGCTAGTAGGGAAGAATGGATTTTAGCGGAAATCTCGATTACAAACTATCTTTCTTGATTGCATCAACCCACCATCCAAATTCACGAGATCCACGATCGCAAACTTACCTCAGCAATCTTTCAATCCATGCAAAGCTTTCTCGAGCGTATCTACTCCTGCACTAGGGAGAACGGATTGCTCGGTGAGTACTCGCTTCCAGTTCCGGCTTCCAGGCTGTCCGTGAAATAGCTGCAACATGTGGCGGGTAATACCATGCAGCTTCAAACCGCGACTCGTCCAAGTATCGACATAGGGCAGCATCGCTTTGACGATTTGATGACGACTGAGAATGGGGGTGTTTTCGCCGTAGATTTCGCGATCGACTGTTGCCAATAGATAGGGATTATCATAAACAGCTCTCCCGATCATTACGGCATCGACAGATTGAAGTTGCGCTCGAACTTGTTCTAAGTTAGTAAACCCGCCATTAATTTCGATCGACAGGTGGGGAAAGTCCCGTTTGAGCCGATGCACATCCGCATACCGGAGGGGAGGTACCTCGCGATTTTCGCGCGGACTCAAGCCTTGCAACCAAGCCTTCCGTGCATGAACCGAGAACCGTCGACAATCTGTTTGCGAAACGATCGAGATAAATTTTACTAGGTCTTCATAACTATCGACTTCATCTACCCCAATCCGGTGCTTAACTGTCACGGGAATCCGCGTCGCAGCAGCCATCGCCGCGATACATTCAGCGACGAGTTCGGGTTGGAGCATCAGACAGGCACCAAAGTTACCACTTTGGACGCGACTGCTAGGACAACCGACATTGAGGTTTAGCTCGTCATAACCAAAATCTTCCGCAATTTGGGCGCATTTAGCCAAATCCTGGGGATTGTCGCCGCCTACTTGTAATGCGAGCGGATGTTCGGCGCGATCGAATCCCAGTAATTTCTCCTTATCACCATGCAAAATCGCCATACTCGTCACCATCTCGGTATACAGTAACGTCCGCTGACTGATTTGGCGGAGGAAATATCGACAATGCCGATCGGTACGATCCATCATCGGGGCGACACTGAGCGGGTGTCGAGATTGGTTAGAGCGCGACGCGCTCGTTAATTCTGGAGTACCTGCTAGCATGAAAATTCCTGGCTAAATTTGGAGATCGATCGTCTGTGGTGAGTTGGTGCTGAGTGGTTGTAGTTGAGCGAGACTTACTTTCGTAAAGTTTTGAAGATATGCTAACTGCCAATTTAGCGATCGAACATCAGCCGATCGCAAGCGTTACCTTTTTTACGCGATCGGTTCTGTTACTGGCTCGGCGTTTTGGATACTCGTTCTCCACAACTAACGCTTTCACAACCGATCCCCATCTGTCAAAGTAACGTAAAGTATTGTAAAGTAAATTAATAATAGATTTATATTTCCCGTGCGGGATGCTGGCTGAAAAATTCCAGGCAGATCGGTAATGGTGAATGCCGATTCTCGATGCTCGCCCGCTCGATTTCACCGACTATAGTAGCAAGTGCCTTATTCAAAAATGATATTACGCCGCCTTATCGGATCTGCGATTGCCATCGTCTTGAGCTTGTCGCTATGGTCGATCGCCCCAGCCGCTCAAGCCTATGATAACCCAGAACTTTTACCCACAGTTCAAACTCCGGTCATCGACCTTGCAAAAACTTTCACCGAGATCCAAGAACAAAAGTTAGTCAAGGACATCGACACCTTTGAAGCCGATACCGGGTGGAAGTTACGCATCCTCACTCAATACGATCGGACCCCCGGACGTGCGGTAAGTAAATATTGGGGACTAGATGAGAAAAGCGTCTTGGTAGTATCCGATTCGCGCGGTGGTAATACGCTCAACTTCCGGGTCGGCGATGATGTGTACAAACTCATGCCCAGAACCTTCTGGATCGAGCTGCAAACTAGATTTGGAAATTTATACTATGTCCGCGAAAATGGTGAGGATAACGCCATTCTCGACTCATTAGAAGCGGTCAAAACTTGCTTGGTTAGAGGCGGTTGTAATGTCGTCCCAGGATTGCCCAAGGAACAATGGATTTTGACGCTCGTTACCTCGGTTCTTGGTGGGGTTATTTGTGGATTTGCTGGACAATATCGGAAACCAGAAGGTGGTTTTGCTTGGCAATGGGCGTTGATTTTTTCGCCACTATGGGGAATCCTGTTTTTTGCTTTTGGCATTGCTCCTGTCATCACGCGTACTTCTGAATGGGTACCCTTACTTAGAAATGTTGCGGGGTTTGTCATCGGACTATTAGTTGCCTATCTTACGCCCGTTCTCGGTCAATCCAACCCATCTGAGGAATTGTAGACTAGGTATTCATAACTTATCGATCGCATCAAAGTTCGGGGTATCCCCCAGGTAAAACTTTTCCCCCAGGGCTGAAATAGTTTCACCTGGGGGATTTTTGCGATCGAGTCCCAAATTAGCTTCGGGGAAGTCACCAAAGCTATTCTGTGTACATGGAAACAAACACAACCGAACCGGAGAGCCAACCATGCAGACCTAACCATTAAATAAAACGCCAAACTTCATGTAGCGACTAGCTTAATTGCAAAGTACCAATTTTATCCGTAAGGGACGTATGAATTAGGGTTATCGCTTTAACCGAATCCCCCCTGATTCGCCGGAGATGCGGGTGTAACCCCCGCGTCGCTACCCAAAATCAACAACATAGGTGGGTCGCCAAGTAGTAAGGCAGCTAATTTATCCTTATTCGCCAACTTCACCCGCAAGGGACGACAGAACTAGGGTTATCGGGTTTAGTCATCGCAGGTGCGAATCCTGCCCCACCTAAAAATACCTGGGATTGTAACTCAATGGTGAGAGCATCCGCCTTTTAAGCGGTTAGTTGTGGGTTCAAATCCCGCCAATCCCATCCAATTCGCTTGAGAATTGGTTTATTTCCATCTAAAAACAACATCTGGGGTTGTAGCTCAGTGGTTAGAGCGTCCGTCTGTCTAACGGAAAGTCGCGGGTTCGATCCCCGTCAATCCCGTCCGACTCTCGTGAGAGTTGGCACATCTGGAACTGTAGCTCAGTGGATAGAGCACCAAAAAAACTCCTTTTTCGCCTTTTGCCCTTCGGGGACGCTAGAACGAGGATTATCGTCTCCAAAACGGGTGGTCGTGGGTTCGAGTCCCACCAGTTTCGTGCGCTTTCAGCGCTATTTAAAAACCAAATATTGCCTTGTGGTGTTAATTGGCAGCACGCACGATTGTTACTCGTAGAGTCTAGGTTCGATCCCTAGCAGGGCAGTTAGAGAAATTAGCACGTCTCTAAATATCGAAGTCAATATTCGATCGACTTGTTGAAAACATTGCCTTGTGGTGTAACTGGCAACACACACGATTTTGGATCGTGCATTCTAGGTTCGATCCCTAGCAAGGCAGTTAGAGAACTTAAATATCTCTAAATACCCACTTGCTCTCATCGTCTAACGGTCAGGACACTGTGCTTTCTACACAGTAATGGGGGTTCAATTCCCCTTGAGAGTATTACTAATTAGCTTGGTAATTAGTAAATAACGTCAGTTCGGATTAAGGATCTCCCTTTTAGGCCATTCTTGGACTGGTGCTTAGTCTTAAGTTATTGGCGCTAAGGAACCCGGCTCTGGGGGCGGCTTGTCTTGGCTCGCTGCTTGGTGCGCTTCCATGGACGGGAAACCCGTCCGGAGCGCATCCGCTTTTCGCGTCGGGAAACCCGACGGGCGCGAGCCGCTCCCCCAGACCCCCCGTTTCTGAAACGAAGCCAGGAATCATCAATCGAAAATCCTTATCCCGACTTCACTTTAAATAACAGCAGATCGTCTAGTTAGTAGGACGCTGGTAAGATCCCTATTCGCTTGTTTGCCTGTAAAGGACGTAGAACTTAGGGTTATCGTTATCCAAACCAAAAACGTGGGTGCAATTCCTACTCTGCTGAATAATACAAAATCTTCTTGCCTGAAAAGGACGCATCAATCATGACTACCACAACTACAACTTATTATTCAATTAACTGGGAAGAATCCTTCGATCGCTATATCGATCGAGTTGGCAAAATATTTTATCAAACTGTTACTGAAGGTTCCCAATTATTTATCGCAGACACTCACAATCTGTTCGAGCTGTATCTAAATTCATTTCCACAAATCGATCGACAGTTTCATAACTGTAACGCTTGTAGACGATTTATCGAGACTTATGGATCGATCGTGACAATCTCAAAAAATGGCGATCGATCTTCGCCGATTTGGGAAACAGTTGTCGCCCCACATCGATATGTGAAAGCTGTTGAAAGCATGGTGAGTGCGATCGAACAGGCACCGATTAAAGGGGTATTTCTGTCGGCGAAGGCAGATTTAGGTTTGCGGCAAACGGGCGAATGGAGTCATTACGCACTCCAGCTACCACCAACTAGTATTTGTAACCATCCCACCCAGTCCGCTGCCCAGGTGACAGCTGAGAAATTGGAAGACTTTCGGATGTTGCAGCGGTACTTGGCGACATATAGCGAAGCGACGATTGCCCAAGCACTAACCTTACTCAACTCCGATGCTCTATATCGTAGCGAAGCTTGTTTGGGGCGCGCACAGTGGCACTATGCCCTCAAACAGCAGATCGCTAGAGCTAAATCCGATCGAGTCAAAGATAACTTCGTCTGGCTGGCGGTAGCGACGGCACCCCCTGGATTCTGTCATATCGGCGGATCGATGTTGGGGACACTACTCGATGACATTCAATCTGGGATGGATTTTAAGTCTGTATCCCGCCGCTTTGCTGACAAGATGCGCCCCGATCGATATTTGCGACCGACTGCCGCACCGACTCAAGGAAATATCGATCGAGCCGAACGGCTGATCGCGCAATTGGGGATTGGTTCGGCGCTCCGGCGACGGTACGCACGGATCGAAGAACTCGATCTGATGTGGTTGTCCAAATCAGCACCCCCCGCGACTCCAGTTGCCGGAATCTTCGGACACCTGCGAGCGCAGACCAAAAATTCGACAGTCAGTAATAGCGACAGTCCGCCGATAACGATAACCTTTGAGAAATTTGCGCGCAAAGTATTGCCAGACGCAGTAGAAATTGAATATTACCTGACGAATACTCTCCAGAGTTTTGCAGGTATCCTCACCGCTGCTGTCGCTGACGCGCCGCATATTTTCCAATGGGATAACCCCTTCTCTTGGTATGTCTGGATTGGTGGTTCGCTGCCCAAAGCTTGGAAATTGCCCAATCAGGGTTGGCATCAGGTAACGGGGATTACCTCTCAACCTTCGATGTGGGGTAAGCCACTATCGCATAAAGAACAAGGCGCGATTTTTATCCTCGCAGGTGCCAGAGAAACCAACGAAAATCGCGGTCTGGCACTATTTCCCGAATTTCTCAATGCCAATCTCCACGAGATTCGATCGACGATCGAAGCCCATTCCAAGAGCGGTAAATCCGAATATCCCGAAGCTGGAACCGCAAATGGCATCATGCTTGGCAGTGGTAACACTTTCGGCACGAATTACAAGTTTCGCGTTCGCACTGCCATCGGTACTACGATCTATCAGATCGATCGGTGGGACTAGTGCTTCCAGTTGGGCTGCTGGTGGGTGGAACCCGGATCTGGGGGGTCTCCCCCCAGACCCCCCGTTGGTGGACGACGCGTCCCCCAAACCCCCTCCGAAGGGTCGATCTGGGTGTAGCGCAGCGCGCTACGCATTAGCAAATCCAGTCGTCGATCTATGTGTAGCGGATGACTAGGAGGGGGAAGTTTGAATGTTTGTTGACCCTCATTCTTATTGGTGTACAGCGGCTTTTAAGGGGAATCCAGGAAATTTTTGGGGTTTATTACTTGCGATCGCGATTCTCGTCTTCAGAAGCTTTACTACCGCTATATCTACACTTGAGATCTTCAAATCGCTCTATTACCCACAGATCGATGACTGGATTTGCTAATGCGCAGCGCGCTGCGCCACACCCAGACCCGGGTTCCACCCACCCACAGCCCAACTGAAAGCACTAGTCCAGATTTCACCCACCAGCAACTAAAAACAAGCACTAGTCCAAATCCAAGGAAACAAACAATGGTTTATCAATTCTTTTTTGGTAACAAACAAATCCAAACCATCCCCCAAACCCAGCCCATCCCCGGTCGCGAAGCCGAAATGGTCAAAGGTAAATCCAGCGGCTACATGTTCGCAGCCGACACCTGGCAGAGATTGCGACGGTGCCTGCTCATCGGTACAGCCAACGGTAGCTACTACGCCACCAAATGGGAACTGACCAACGATTTTGTCGATGTCCTAGAAACAGCAATTAAAGAAGATCCCGATCGCGTCGCCGCAGAAATAGTTTACGCCTCCGATGGTCGCGCGATCGACAACAGCACCTCGATCTGGGCATTGGTACTATTATCGATGGATGAAAGTAATGCTGCGAAAACAGCATTCCAGAAGATCTTCCCCCAAGTCGTACGAACAGCCAGCCACTTCTACGAATGGATGAGCTACACCAAATCCGTTCGTGGTTTCGGTAAGATCGTGCGCGAAGCGGGTAAAAATTGGCTTGCACAAGGAGATACCAAAGCACTTGCTTATCAGTTGCTCAAATATCAACAACGTCACGGTTTCTCCAATCGCGACGCGCTGAGATTATTCCACGTCAAACCCCAAACCGAAGACCGCGATTGGCTGTTTAAATGGGTTATCAATGGGTGGGAAACGTTGCCAGAAAAACCCCCAGCAGAGGCATTAACCCAGATCTGGTGGTATGAATGGTTGAAACGCAATCCCAACTCTACTAGAGAGGCAATTACTCAAGGTCGCCTGACTCATGAAATGGCCGCTCCTGTAGGTAAAATGGATCGCGATGCTTGGCAGCTATTATTTGAAGATATGCCGATCGGTGCTCTATTACGAAATCTCGGTTCCTTAACTGAAATTGGCGTATTGGCACACGTTAAAGGGCAAAAGTCAGTTAATAAAAATCTCGATCGTGTCGCGAATATTCTGACTGACAAAGAACGCTTGAAAAAAGGCCGCATTCACCCGATCGATATTCTCAAAGCACTCAAAACCTATAAATCTGGAGGGAAGCTTGGTAAAAGTACCAAAACTTGGACTCCGACACCGCGAATTATCGATATTCTCGACAAAGCGCTGGAATTATCATTCGAGGCGATCGCGCCGACAGGTAAAGTGTTTATGCACGCTGTCGATATTTCTGGTTCGATGTCTTCTTACACTGTGAGTTCGATTAACCTCACCTGTTGCGAAATTGCTACCACGATGGCATTAGCTAGTGCAAAAGCCGAACGTAATTATATGATTCGTGGTTTCTCTACCAAGTTTATCGATTTGGGCATCGATCGAAGCGACTCATTTAGTTCGGCAATTAAAAAAGCCAGCAACCAAAATTTCGGCGGTACCGATGCTAGCTTGGCTTTCGACTGGATGATAAAACACAACTTTTATGCTGATGTTATCTGTTTATGGACGGATTGCGAGAGCTGGGCGGGATCGAAACACCCGACTCAAGCTTTAGCTGAATATCGTCAAAAAGTGAATCCTGATGCCAAAGCAATTTACATTTCTTTGGTGCCTAACAATATTACTCTCGTCGATCCGAAAGATCCTAATTCTTGGGATATTGCGGGTTTCGATCCCAGTACTCCTAGATTGATTCAATCGATCGCCAGCGGCGAAATCTAGCTTTTAGAGCCTGTAATTTACAGGCTCTTTTTGTGATGTTGTAATTTAGGCGATAATTAAATTGCAAAGTCGATCGACCTTGCTAAAGCCAGCAGCGTTAATCTTAAGTCAAAAAGCTAGATTGAGTATCACCTTCTAAATTCAACTGAAAGGGTAGGAGTTTGGGATGAAAATCGAGCGAATGGGATCGATCGGCTGAGTCACTCACCTCGATCGGACTCCAGCCCTTATAATAAGTAGAGCGATCGATGCTAAACGCCGATGCTCCGCTAGATGTGGGGATCGATCGTCAGCACCAATCCTTAATTTTCAGACCGCACTCCGTCAGGACAGCCTAGCTATCGCAACAAGAGATTATGGCACAACTCGAAACCAGAACCGAACCGATGGTGCTAAATATGGGGCCGCACCACCCATCGATGCACGGGGTTATGCGGCTGATTGTCACCCTCGACGGTGAAGATGTCGTAGATTGCGAACCCGTGATCGGCTATCTCCATCGCGGGATGGAGAAAATCGCCGAAAACCGCACGAACATCATGTTTGTACCCTACGTGAGCCGTTGGGACTACGCAGCGGGGATGTTTAATGAAGCGGTAACGGTTAACGCTGTCGAGAAATTGGCGAATATTGCCATTCCCAAACGCGCGAGCTATATTCGTGTCATCATGCTCGAACTCAATCGGATTGCCAACCATCTCCTGTGGCTCGGCCCATTCATGGCTGATGTTGGCGCGCAGACACCATTCTTCTACATCTTCCGCGAACGGGAGATGATTTACGATCTGTGGGAAGCTGCTACAGGCTATCGAATGGTAAATAATAACTATTTCCGCATCGGTGGTGTTGCGGTAGATCTACCCTACGGCTGGATCGATAAATGTATCGATTTTTGCGACTACTTCATGCCGAAGGTCGATGAATATGAGAAACTGATCACCAATAATCCGATTTTCCGTCGCCGGGTAGAAGGGGTGGGGACGATTAGCCGCGAGGAAGCGATTAATTGGGGTCTCTCTGGCCCGATGTTGCGTGCTTCGGGCGTGAAGTGGGATCTGCGCAAAGTAGACCACTACGAGTGTTATGACGATTTCGATTGGGATGTCCACTCTGAGACGGCGGGGGACTGTTTGGCACGCTATTTCGTGCGGATTCGCGAAATGCGCGAGTCGATTAAGATTTTACGTCAAGCAATTGCTGGTTTACCTGGTGGTGCCTATGAAGATCTCGAAGCCAAGCGGCTGGCGGCGGGGCCAAAATCGGAATGGGATGGCATGGATTATCAATATATCGCCAAGAAAGTCGCACCGACGTTCAAAATTCCCAAAGGCGAAAACTACGTCCGCGTTGAGAGTGGTAAAGGCGAACTCGGCATCTTCATCATCGGCGATGATAATGTCTTCCCTTGGCGGTGGAAGATTCGCGCTGCAGACTTTAATAATGTCCAAATTTTACCGCACCTCTTACGTGGGGTAAAAGTTGCCGATATCGTGACGATTTTGGGGAGTGTCGATATTATTATGGGTTCGGTCGATCGCTAATTTAGTGGCTACTGAAAATAGCAGTTACTGTTAATTCATTCCCAGTTATTTAGGGTCTCCCGTTAATAAATATAGGGTAGAGGGGGGTAAAATGTCGCGATCGCGGAATTTTATCCCCCTATCCAGTATGGATTTTCACCCGCCGATTTCGGGTGACAGCTCGAAAATACAGCAATTCGCCAAGGGTGTCCGATGAGTTTTATTTGTGACAATCTAAGGCTGTCAATTCCGCTGTCTTGTCTCCCTCAAACGTCGGGAAACCCAATGCCGCTAAATCCGCCTTGTTAAAGGGGAGTAAGAGTCAAAGGCTCCTTTTGAATAGGGTGGGGATTTAGATGTATGCTGTTCGGATACCTGCTGAGGGCATAATGGGATAAGAGTAGCCGATCGAGCATTATCATAATGTTCTTAGGCGATCGCCGATAACCATCACATCGCTATGGATAAACTCAATCGCGATCCTCGCATCGCCGCCGTCATCTTCGATCTAGATGGCGTAATTACGAATACTGTCTATTTCCATTATCTCTCGTGGCAACGCTTAGCCGATGAAGAGAACATTCCGTTTGACAAAGTGACTCACGATCGCGAGATGTTGGGGTTAAATCGTGAGGACGCTCTTTGGACTTTATTAGGCGATCGCAACACCAGCCTACCGCAGCAGCAATTGTTATTAAAGCGGAAAAATGATTATTATTTAGAATCGATCGGCGAACTCAATCGTAACGATCTCTTGCCAGGAATCGGCAATCTCTTGCACGAACTGAGTGCTGCTAATATTAAAATCGCGCTAGGTTCTTCGAGTAAAAATGCCGAACTAGTCTTACAAAGATTGGGAATTATTGACTTCTTTGATTTCATTGCTGATGGACATAGCGTTCCCTATCTCAAACCCGCTCCAGATGTCTTTCTCTATGCGGCTGAAGAACTCTCGATCGCGCCTACTAATTGTTTGGTAATTGAAGATGCTCCTGCAGGTGTTGCCGCAGCTTTGAAGGCGAAGATGTGGGTATTGGGGGTCGGGCCATTCGATCGATTGGCGCAAGCACATTTAGTATTACCAACTTTAGCAGAAATTAGCTGGGCGGATATTGTCGCCAAGATCGATTACTACCATCACGCTCATTCACAACCTAAAACTTAAAGTTTGTTGCTGACGGATAAACTAACTAGGATCTTTAGTATTTCCCATTAAATATAGCAACGCCATCCGAATGGCGACACCGTTATTTACTTGTTCGGAAATCAGACTTAAAGATAGATCGTCCATCAGATCTGAGGTGATTTCGACACCACGATTGGTGGGGCCAGGGTGTAATATTTTGACATCTGGTTTGCATAGTTTGAGTCTCGATCTCGTGATGCCATAGTATTGATGATATTCACGCAGACTCGGTAATAAATTTTGGGACATTCGCTCTTGTTGGAGACGTAATGTCATCACAAAATCAGCATCCTTGAGAGCAGGTTCGAGTTGCCAGCTAACGAACAATTTAGAATTATCGATGCCGACTCTTGGCTCGGCGCAATAATCAGCAAATTCCGCAGGTAGTAACGTCGGCGGCGCACAGAGATGGACTTCTGCACCGCTGGCGGTAAGACTCCAGATATTCGATCGAGCAACACGAGAATGTAAAATATCCCCGACGATCGCGATTTTTTTGTCTTTGAGTAAAGCTAACCGGGGATTATCTCGATCGAGTGTGGCACAAATTGTTAATAGATCTAATAATGCTTGGGAAGGATGTTCGTGTTGTCCGTCGCCAGCATTTAAGATGCCAACTTTCGTCCCCATTGCATCCATTTCTGCAGCGATCGCTTGAGGCACTCCAGCATGTTTGTGCCGGATTACCATTAGATCGGCACCCATTGCCAAATATGTTTTGGCAGTGTCGAGAATAGTTTCACCTTTGGTAAGCGAAGAAGTCGCCGCAGCAAAGTTGAGGGTGTCGGCGGAGAGCCGCTTGGCGGCTAATTCAAAACTACTGCGGGTGCGGGTGGAGGATTCAAAAAACAGATTGGCAACTACCCGCCCTTGGAGCGTCGGTACTTTCTTAACTGGGCGAGATAGTACTTCTTTGAAGCTAGCCGCTGTCTGAAGGACGGTATCGTACTCCTGTGGTGTAAAATCTGCGAGGGATAATATGTGGCGGCGCGTCCAAGTCATTTGGGGAGAGAATAGGGTTTTGGGAATAAAGGGTAGTTTCGATCGATATTAGTTAAAGTTCTGTTTGCTGAGGATCGTTTTCTGGTGGATGCCAGCCTGCTTCCCGCCAAAATTCACGAGCTTCTTGGATCGATCTTTCTCCTTTGTACTTCTCATCATTCAGATCTAACCGATCGCAAGTTGCTCGACCGATCGCAGTAGTCCCAATAATTTTAGTGGCATCAGCCGACCAAATAAAATGTTCTTGCCATAAATGATTGCGGGGATCGAACAAGGGCAAAATAGCCGAGGTTTCAATGTCGCGTCCAACAACGAAGTTATATCGGTGCTGGTTGCAGCGACTGCAAGCAAGCGCAAGATTGTCTGCTGTATCGGCACCACCTAAAGATCGAGGCTGGAGATGATCCAACGTAAACCTTGAGGTGCTGATTTTCTCTGGTGAGTGGCAGTATTCACATAAATAGTTTGCTCTTTTACGGACATACTTTTTGGTAAAGTCATTGATAATACTCACTTTTGGGCAGCCAGGAGCGAATTTAGGTAAGTGAATATTCTGTCAAGTTCGCTAATACTGTCAAGTTCTTCCTGCTCGGTGGTGGTAAGTGTGGCTGTTTGATTTTTGGCTAATAGATCTTCTAGCTTATCTTGAAGAGTGTCGGTAAATTTGAACAGTCGTAAATCATCAATTTTTTCGACTCTGATACCTTGTTCTAACAATGATTGGGGGCTAATCGTGACTTGCATGATCTGGTGCCTTAATTTAGATATATTTCTATTTTCTCTGCTTCGGGACGATCGTGCCAAGTGGGTTTATAAGTGCAGGACATTACTGCCGATCGTAATTAACGATAGAAACAGAATAAACCCGATCGTATCTAATAATGTCGTTACCAATGGCCCACTAATCAAAGCTGGATCTACATTTAGTCGCTTGAACCCCATTGGTAGCAGCGTTCCCAATGTCACGGCAATGACACTATTCGCCGCCATCACAATCCCTGCCACTATTGCCACCCAGCGTTCGTTTGGTGGAGTCCAAATCAGTGCCAATACAATCATCGTCATCCCGAGTCCCAACGCGGTGCCTAGCCCTGCTAACAACTCCTTGCCGAGAATTTTGAGTGTATCGCTAGGCGTAACTTCGCCGACACCTAGCGATCGAATTGTGACGGTTAAGGATTGAGTACCGACTGCGCCACCAGTATTGGAAAACAGCGGCATGATTACAGCTAGGACTGGAATTTTGGAGATCGTGTCTTGGAATGGCGCGATCGAACTCGATGCGCCGATATACAATGCCATAATTCCCAACAACCACGGGAGCCGATTGCGTAATTTATCCCAGGGTGAGGAGAGTGAAGAATCTTCACCACCTGCGACCCCTGCGAGTTTTTGGATATCTTCGGTGGCTTCTTCTTGCAAGATATCGACGACATCATCGATCGTGATAATCCCCACCAATCGATCCTCGCGATCGACTACCGGCATCGCGATTAAGTCATATCGCTGCATTTGTCTGGCAACTTCCGCCTGGGGCGTTTCGGTATAAGCCTTAATTACTCGATCGCTAGAGATATCAACAATCGGTGTATCGGGCAGGGTAAATACCAATTGGCGCAACGATACAACTTGCTTTAATTTGCGACTATCGTCGGTGACATACGCATAATACACAGTCTCCTTATCGCGATCGCTTTGCTTCATTTTTGCCAAAGCTTCACCTACCGTCAAACCTTGCCGCAACCGCACGTATTCTGTCGTCATCACCCGTCCCGCCGTACCATCGGGATAACCGATAATCGTGGCGGTAGCTTGACGTTCTTCCTGACTTAATTGGGGTAATAATCTTTTGACGACTCCAGCTGGTAATTCATCGAATAATGCTACCCGATCGTCGGGACTCATCGCTTCGATAATCTGACAAACTTGAGTATCGTGGAGGGATTCGATTAACTCTTCCTGAATTTCCGTGGGTAGATACTCAAAGACATCGATCGCGCAATCTTTACTGAGCAACCGAAAAGCGATCGCCCGGCGTTCGGCAGGCAATTCGCTAATATAATCGCCAACATCTACCGCAGGTAAATGATTGAGTTCTGATTTAAGTTGATTTAAATCTGTGATTTCCGATAACTCTAAACCTTCTTGAGTGAGCATTAAACCTCCTAGCCTCCTCCGACTGGGAGACTAGCTCGACAGGTTAGAGAAGGTTGTTAATGTGGGCAGATGAGCTGTAGCCCAGAGAATACATAGAAATTAGATGCCGATATTTTAATTGAGTTGGAAGATCGACCTCTTTATCCTAACTTTAGATGTACCAACAGTGCAAACGTAATTTGCGAGATTAGGTACGCGGGAATAGTTAGATATAATCGAGGAATGTTTAAGTCCGATCGGTCATCTGTGCCAACAATTGAAGTCACCACTCATACTATTCTGCGCGATCTGTTACGACAGCAGCCCGAAATCGCGGATTGGAACCATTATCTGACGATGGCTCGACTGGTGGCGCGGGCGTTGAGGATGTCCAAATCGGCGCTGATTCAGACGGGCGTGGCGACTCATCGATCGCAGGGCAAATATCGGCTCAGTTATGCGATCGCCGCATTACTCTGGGATAAAGCCGTAACTATTGTCATTCCCACATCAGCTCAAGCGCACCTAATCGCAACTGAATTACCGCGCATCCAACGCTGGCTGGGCACTTCTAAGCCAGTCTACTGTGGCAAACTTCCCCCAGCCACACCAGACTTTGATGGTTTATGGATCGCCGATCCGCATTCTTGGTTGGGTTTGCATTTTGATCGTCCTGAGTTAGTTGGCGATCGTCCTACGATTATCGATGGTGCTGACGATTTAGAAAATTGGGCGCAAGCATTACTCACAGTTACCATCAATCCTGACGACTGGAATAGCTTGCAGCTGAGCCACCCACCTGTTGGTACAGCCGCTGGGCTGGAGAATCGCTGGCAAACAATTATCGATCTAAAAATCCGCTTGCTGGAGAGTTTATGGCAGCGGCCGATCGATCCTTATAATTGCTATGTCTTGGATCCATTAGAACGCTCGCTTGTCGAGTTATTAAAGAGTTTATTTATTCCCGACTTACATCCAAATTGGCAGAAATTTTATCAACAATTAGCAGTACCAACCAATCGCTTGGTATGGGCATCACTAGATCGCACGCGTGGCACATTTACCCTCGCGATCGCACCGATAAATCTCGTCCCCTTCTTAGCGCCGATTTGGGAACGTCAAGCGACAGTATTAATTACTAGTGCGGTAGATTTAACGAATGAGGCGATCGGGTATCGTCAAGAATTAGGTTTGGGTGAGATTACTTCCGTTAAATTTTCGCTCGTTGGCGCAGCATCGAGGAACGATCGTCGCCAAACCGATCTGTTTCAACTCTACATTCCCCGCTGGATGCCGATGCCAAATACGAGTAAATTTCAGCCGATTTTAGTCGATGAAATTCAACAGTTATTGCACCTGATCGATGGTAGTCCCAAATTTGTGGTCATTTTAGTCGGCGATACCCCACTTCAAGCACAATTAGCAGCCATTCTCGCTGCTGAATGGGGTTCTCGAGTCCAAGTCGAACGCGCCGATCTCCATGAGACAAATATCCTTGTCTCTGGGTGGGAATTTTGGCAAACACATCAAGATCGTCTACCCACCCCGCAATTAATGATTATTACTACGCTCCCGATTCCCTCACTTGAAGATCCGTTAGTTGCTGCCAAAGTGAGTTTCTATAAACAACAAAAACAAGATTGGTTCCGATTATATTTATTACCGACAGGTTTAAGAATCTTACACCGCGCGATCGATCCGATGCGAACCTCGCAAGGGATCGTGGCAATTTTTGATAACCGCATCAACCAGCGTAGCTATGGCAAGCAAGTACTTGCCGCGCTTACTCCCGCTGCCAGAATTAATTATCCAGACTTAAGTTGGCTCGATCGCTAATCCAGCTCAATCGCTCTATAGGCGTTGCTGGATTAGGATATGATCTAAGGCGATCGAGAGAAGTAACAAGAGCAAATATCTAAATGGAATGTCCTGAATGTAGATCGTCTAATATCAATAAAAATGGGCGAATAAAGGGAAAGCAGAACCATATTTGTAAAGACTGCGGACGGCAATTTATAGATTGTTATGAAGCACACAGAGGATATTCACCACAAATCAAGCAGAAATGTTTGTCAATGTATGTTAATGGGATGGGATTTCGAGCAATAGAAAGAGTAATGGGTGTGCATAATACAACTGTCATGGATTGGGTGAAGCAAGTAGGGGGAAATCTCCCAGATTACTATAATTCAGACCAAATACCAGAAGTTGGTGAGTTGGATGAGTTAGAGACGTTTGTTGGCTCAAAAAAAACAAGATCTGGCTCTGGACGGCAGTAAATCACTTTCAGATGGGTATTTTAGGATGGGTATTAGGCGACCACAGTGCTAAGACATTTAGACCGCTATGGGAGAATTTGGTAAGTACATGGAAATGTTATTTTTATGTGACGGATGGGTGGAGGGTCTATCCAATATTTATTCCAGATGGTGACCAAATCGTGAGTAAAACTTATATGACAAGAGTTGAGGGTGAAAACACTAGGCTCAGACATTACTTAGCTCGATTAAAAAGAAAAACATTATGTTATTCTAAGTGCGAACAAATGCTAAAGCATTCTATTAGATTGTTAATTCATTATCTTAAATTTGGTGAAGTACCAACTCCTAATTCAGTTAGTTCTGGCGATCGACGGCACAGATTACCTCTCGATCGCCAAATCATATCTTAATCCAGCAACGCCGCTCTATATTCTACGTCAAAAGATCTAAAACAATTTGTGAAATGTATCCTTTATTACACTTTATCTAGTGAATCTTACTGAACAGTATCAAATGTTACGGTTTTTTTACTGTTGACGGATAAATTTCGATAACGTATGATTAGCGGAAGTCAATACCATAAGAAATATTGCAACAACTTTACACCAAAAATTGATATATGTGTCGATAAATTTTATCTATAAAACTTTGTGAGTTATTTGAATTCCCGAGAAATTATCTCAAGCGAATTTATAGACTCGATTTGAAGATAGATATCGTTATCGAGCTGCAAATAATAGTCAAAATATTTTAAACCTTTAGCTCTGAAGTTATTACTCTAGTCATCGATTAGGGCATGATTTTCCATGGCTTCAAATATTTTTGCATTGTTTGCGATCGATGCTCTGGATACAATTTGAGCGATGTTCGGAGTATTGACGATCCTAGATAGATACTATTACAAACATATTTTACACACACACTTTAAGGTTTCCTGGACAAGATAAAAATCATCCTAAATAATACTTAAAAGTTTGAGAATATGCTATTAACTGAATACTCTCAAGATTTGAACGATCGCACTTTGATTGCAGCCTGTCATAACTTACAAGGCGACCCACCACAAGATATTCCATTTTTGGTTTGGTTACTGGAAAACCCCGATAGTCCCTGCGCGATGCCCGGAAATATCAGTCTAGAAGATCACGATCGGCTCCATTGCATCCTCGATCGCGGCTTTGCTGCTAAAGATGAAGCTTATATCGTCGGGTTTTCGATGGGTAACGATGTTTTAACAACTTGGGTTCATGTAATAGTTATTAAAATTGTTGCTTTTCTCTTTTATCCAGCAAAGTATCGATTTAGCTATGCAGATATGCAGGAGTTCGATCGCGGGTTTAAATTGGGTAGGAGCGTAAAAGTTAAGAACCTCAATCAAGGCAGATTGTCAGCATGGGATTCTAAAAAACTGCAAGAAATTAGACAAGAACTTCATCTAAAAACTAGTTAATTTGGAGTATTTATGAAAGAATATCAGTTTTTTGCTTGTGCTGACAGACCAGAAAAAGTTGAGGAGGTACTGCATTTTACCGAGTCGATCCGCAACAGTTCGAGTCAAGCTAATTTTGGCTGGCCGATCTTTGAGTTTCAGAGTTATTCCGGGAAAAAATATTGGCATAGATTGCATCAGGATTTCGCAACATCTCAATTTTTTCTATCATTTAACGATCGAGTAATTGGTTCTTGTTTTTCGATTCCGTTCCATTGGCAAGGCGATCGCGAAACTCTTCCCGCAGGATGGGACAAAGCGATCGAACGCGGCTTTTTGGATCGGGAAAATGGTGTTGTGGCCAATGCCCTTTCTTTGTTAGCGATTACCGTTTCACCCGAACACCAGGGTCAGGGTCTGAGCAAACTGATCGTCAGTCAGATGAAGGCTCATGTGCTGGCAAATAATCTCGAATATCTTGTTGCCCCCGTCCGACCAGTACTCAAGCAATTTTATCCGCTTGCCGCGATCGCTGAATATGCGGAATGGAAAACTAAAGAGGGAAAAGTTTTCGATCCTTGGTTGAGAGTGCATCTTTCGATGGGAGCGAGTTTAGTTAAGTTCGCACATCAATCCCTAACTATCGGTGGAACTGTAGCCGAGTGGGAAAGTTGGTCGGGGATGAAGTTTCCAGCCAGTGGTGATTATGTCGTTCCTGGTGCGCTATCAACGATTAATGTTTCGGTTGAAAACGATCGCGGTACCTATCATCAACCAAATATCTGGCTGCAACACGATCTGACAACTAGCAATGCTTGAATGCTAACGGTACCAATCTAGATACATTAACTACTAACAACTACCTAGCTCGATCGAGCTAGGTAGTTTTTTTGGCAATCGGCTTAGAAATTGGTGCCAAGCGAACCAGTGGTTTAGCTGGCGACTAAATCGCGCCAGCCACCCCTATCGGTAATTCGATGGCAAAATGTAGCAAAACGAACATATTTTGCGAATATTGCTAGATCGAGTAGCTAGTTGGGTACTTTGGAAATATAAGGATTGGTACCATAGAGCATGATATGAATGGATTAACTGCAACGGCAGACCAGTTCTCATTTCCAGCACGAGAACTCCCACAACGACTATTAGCACATATTCAAGCTGGAACGACTGGAGCTTGGGAGCATCAATTCGATCGACTGGCAGATCGATCGGCACCTTTAGTCTGGAACGTCGGGATTACCAACGGTCGAATCGTGTATGCGGGGACTAGAACTTGGTCGACACAGACATTGTTGCGAGTCACGCAGCGATATGTCTTCAATACTCGTCATTCCTTGGTCAAGCCCCGCTTTGAGTTACTAAAGGTCAAAGTTGATGAAAAAGCATTAACTCCAGCGCAATTATTGGCAGATACGATCCAAGCCAGAATTTGTGATGAGGCTCAGATTGTCAAAGCGATCGAAACAAAAATTTTAAACGATCTAGACATCTATTTATCAATGGGAGCAGGTCAAGCGAAATTTATTCCCGAGCCAGACTTAGCGACTCAGATGCCGCTCAGTGGTTTCGATCCCAAGCTGCTATTTGCTGAAGCAGTCCGCCGTCAGGCGCTCTGGGAAGATCTCAAGCCACAAATACCTTCAATGGATCTAGTCCCACTCCTCGATCCAGAGATGATGGCAAAGGCCAAAATTCCCGCAGGACAACAACAGCGAATTGAAAATTTGGTGAAACTTGGCAATAGTCTTAGCTCGATTGCTGAGGAGATGGCTAGAGATACATTAGAAATTGCGGATATGTTTGCCAAGCTGGCAAGAGTGGGTATAGTCCGGTTCGCGCCAACAGAGGATGATAAATCCGTCACGATTATGGCGATCGACGACTCACCGCTGATGCTGACTCAATTCGAGCGATTGGTATCGGCGATGGGTTATTCGGTTGTCGTCTGTCAAGAAGCAGAAAAAGCGATCGAGACGATGCTGCGAGTCAAGCCAGTCGCAGTATTTATCGATTTGAATATGCCTGGTATTTCGGGATTCGAGCTGATAAAAAAAATTCGGCAACAACCCCAACTCAGCACCATGCCGATCGCAATTTTGACTGGGGAACAAAAAGTCGCCAATCGGTGGCGCGCTCAGTGGAGTGGGTGCGAATTTCTCACCAAACCGCTGACGACGGGTGCAACGCAAGATTTTCAGGCACAGCTTGAAGAATTACTCCCCAAGCTCCTCAAGACAGCTACTACCTTCACCACCAAATCTTATTCACAAAACTAAAGGTATCGAAATCATGCGCTTTTTAATTATCGATGACAGCTCTGTAGATCGACATGCTCTGGCTTCAGTTTTAACTATCCTCGGCCATAGTGTAGACCAATGCGATAGTCCAGTGGAAGCACTAACAACAATTGAAGCTGGGACTTACGATCTGGTGTTCTTGGATGTTGTTATGCCCGAACAAGATGGCTATAAATTCTTGAGATCGATCCGCCTCAATCCCAAGACAGCAAATCAATATGTGGTTTTTTGCTCTAGTAAGAAAACGCCGATCGAGGTTGATTATGGCATCAAACGTGCTGGTGCGAATGATTATTTGCCCAAGCCAGTCAGCCGTGAAAATGTCGAGCAAATCTTACAAAGAATTCCTGCATAATACCGTTAATTAATTATGACTGCTATTACTCCCGATCGGACTAGTGAAGTTACGCCCCAAACAGCACTAGCGGATCGTTTTATTTTGACTGAAGTAGAACGATTGACGCTAGTATTTCCGGCTGTCTGGGTAGCAGAAATCTTGAGGCTCGATCGCGCGCAGATTCTCGATTTGCCATTTTACAATCCCCTACTAGCCGGAATTGTCAACTATAACGGACAGATTACACCCCTAATTGCTGCCGCGCGATTGCTCGATTTAGCAACTGCGAGCTTACGCGAACGCTTGCTGGTGGTGCGACTCAATCGCACAGCCGGAAAATTAGCCACTGTCGGCATCATCGTCGATCGGGCGATCGGTAGTAGTACCCGATCCCAATTACCTGCCAATCTATTTGCCGCAGATCCAAGTCCTGCCGAAATGCGCCTAATCGATCCAGAATTAGTGCCCGCCAACTTATGGCAGCCACAACGCTGGCGCTAATCATAAACGATCGTGAATTTAATATCCAGTAATCTTTAATCTCTCTCATGAATAGCATCCCCCCGCAATCCCAAGTTGACGACAAACAGGACTCAATATCTCGCAATCCATTGCAGCGCGTCAATACATTTGTCCGCGATAACTTAGTCAGCACGATTGTGGTGACGATTTCTGGGAGTTTGCTGCTGACTGGGGCATCAACGTGGAATATTTGGACTATCTACAACGGATTTCAATCGACAGTTGCCAAACAATTCGAGCTAGAAAAACTTAGTAAAGATCTCGTCTATCAGGATGAATTTCTCACGATGTCAGCGCGGATGCTCACGAGTACGGGGGATCTACAATGGGAAACTCGTTACAACAAAATGCTGCCAGTAACCGATGCAGCCCTTAAAAATCTCTTAGCTAATGTCAGTGTCGAACTCAGACAAGAGGCTGCCAAAAATGATGCATCGGCAAGCAAGCTGGTGGCGATGGAAGATAAAGCTTTCAAATTGGTACATCAAGGCAAGCAAAAAGCAGCTTTTGAAATTCTCGCTGGCACAGAATATGCCACTCAGAAGAAGATCTTTAGTGAAGGTAACGACTTAGTTTTCGCCAAAATTGAGAAATCGATTCAGGCAGAACTCGATCGTTACCAGCAGCAGTTATCGATCGCGATTGTTAGTGCAATTACAACTTTACCGATCTTGATGGCTAGTTGGTTGTTGGTATTAACTGCAGTCCGCAGTTATATTCGCGATCGACAGCTCGCGATCGTCGAAATCGAACAGTCACGATCGAATTTAGTCGATCTCAATGACGCTCTCGCCAAAGAATCTCAGATTCGGCAACAGCAGGAGCAGATCGTGCGCGCAGAACGCGATGTCTTGCAACAAGATATCGGCCAATTATTAGATGTAGTCTGCGAGATCGAGTCTGGAGATTTTACCATCCAGGCTGAGGTAAACGATCGCGCTACCGGATTAGTGAGCGACACACTCAATCGCCTCGTAGAGGCATTGGGAGCGGTCATGTCTCAAGTATCGACGGGTGCTCGACAAGTCGCCCTCAACAGCACCCAGCAGGATAAGTTAGCTGCGGATGTCGCACGCAATACCAGCGCTCAAGCCTTATCGGTAAATCGAGTTTTAACTTTAACAGAAACCGTTCGCACATCGGCAAATATTGCAGCAACTCAGTTAGCCGATACCGATCGATCGGTTGCCTCGCTCCAATCTGCCGTTACCGAAGGGGAAATCGCGATCGAGTCACTCGATCGCGAAATCAATGTCTTACAGCAAGGTAGCGACCGGATCGTACAACAGATGAAAGCACTGGGCGAATTTGTCGGACTAGCCGACAAGTTCGTTTACGACCAAACTGATATTGCCACCCAGACGCAAGTATTGGCGCTCAATGCCTCGCTAGTTGCCGCCCGCGCCGCCGAACAGCGCGATCCCAAACAGTTTGAAGCGGTTGCCCGCGAATTTGAATCAATCGCCTCTCAAGTCAGTCAATTAGCCCAACAAACCAATGAGGGTCTGACGAGTCTCGAGCAACGCAACACCCAGATCGAGCGCGTCGTCTCTGATGTCGATGGCGAAGTCCAACGCTTGGGTGGCTTGGTAAATAGCTTTACACAAGGTGTTAAACAAACCCGTGAAGTCTTCGCTACCGTCCAATCGGTAACCGGAACGGTAGTTAAAGCTGGTGAAGTTGTCTCCCAAACCAGCCAAACAATTATCAGTTCTGCTGAATCTACCGCCCAATCGATCGCCGCAATTGCCACCTTATCCACCCAAATCGACGAGCAATCCCAATCAGCTCGATCGATTTCTACCGAGATGAGCGATTTATCAACCCGACTCCTGAATACGATCCAAATCTTCAAATTACCCGCCGCTAGCCCCAGCGATCTAACTGCTGTTGCCGAGCTGGAACTTTTACCCTTAACTTCCGCAGCCGTTATTACGAACTTAGAAACTGAAGCTCCAGCTTTAGAGCACGATTATCAATTCAACTAATACATAAATTGACTACTGACTAATCCCTATCCCCTATGAACGGTAACTCAATGCAAACCCAACCTAACGAAGGACAATCGCACAGCCCATTACAGGGATTACGGAAATTTGTTGGTGCTAACTTAGTCAGTACGATTACCGCCACGATCGTGGGCAGTTTATTACTGACAGGGATATCGACTTTTAATGTTTGGAGTATCTATAACGGCTTCCAATCGACGATCTCCAAACAGTTCGAGCTACGAAAAATTAGTGATACGTTGGTTTATCAGGATGAAGTGCTCACGATGTCTGCACGGATGCTTGTGAGTACAGGCGATTTGCAGTGGGAAACTCGTTATGCAAAAATGGTTCCGGAAGCTGAAGCAACACTCAAAACTTTCAAAGCCAGTCTCTCGAAACAACTGTTACTAGATGCAGAGCAAGCTAATAGCACGTCTGAAAAATTGTTTGCCATTGAAACTAAAGCTTTTAAATTGGTCAAACAAGGTAAGCAAAAGGAAGCTTACCAATTACTAGTTGGTAATGAATACGAAATCCAAAAGAAAATCTATGGTGATGTAAACAACAAGGTTTTAGCCACAGTAGATAAATCGATCGAGCAAGAACTCAAAGATTATCAACAGCAGCTATTTATCTCGATCGCGTTTGCTGGAGTAACTTTACCCTTGTCGATCGGTAGTTGGTTATTAGTTTTATCGGCAGTTCGAGACTATATTCGCGATCGACAAGCAGCTCAAGCCGAGATCGTGGCATCTCAAGCGGATTTACTCCAGCTCAACACTCGACTATCTGAAGAAGCGGGATTTAGGGCGGCACAGGAGCAACAAGTTCGCACGGAAAGCGAACTGCTCCAAACGGATGTCGGGCATATTTTGGATGTAGTATGCTCGATCGAAGCAGGCGATCTCACCGTACAGGCGGACGTGAATGAGCGCGTGACGGGATTGGTATCCGATACGCTCAACCGATCGATCGAATCGCTCGATCGGATTATCTCAACGGTAGTAAATACCGCACGCAGCGTCACCGATAATGCCAGTCAACTCGAAGGTGTGGCACTGGAAACAGCCCAACAAGCCCAATCGCAGGCGATCGAAGTGCGATCGATCCAAGTCTTGATGGATAAAGTTAATACCCTGACCGCCGATTCGCGCCAGCAAGCGATCGAAACCGATGCTGTGGTGCAATTGTCAAAATCTGCCGTACTAGCTGGTCAACAGGCCATGCAAGATACTACCGATGGGATCGCCACGCTCCAACAAGGTACCAACCAAATCGTCAAACGGACGGAACTACTAACTGAATTTGTGGACTTAGCCGCCCAATTTTCTAAAGATCAAAAACGGGTAGCATCACTCACTCGCGTCCTCGCCCTCAACGCCTCCACCATCTCGACGCGGGCGATTAGAGAGCGAGATCCCGAACAATTTGCCAGCCTAGCCAAAGAGTTTGAAGCCATCGCCCGTCAAGTTAGCACGCTGGCGATGGATACCAATTCCAGTCTTGTTTCGCTCCAACAACGTACCGAACGAGTGCAAACTGTTACTTCTGGATTGACTCAGGATGTCGGCGAGATCGAGCAACTGGTGCAGAAATTTACTGGTGAGGTAAGTAAATCCCGCCAAGCATTTGACAATATTCAATCCGTTACCGATCGAGTCTCACTCATGGGCGAAAAAGTCAATGAGTCGAGCCAGGATATCGTCCAAGTTGTCAATGATACGCTCAAAGCCATTCAATCGATCGCTCAAATCGCTACAGTCACCGAGTCTAAAGCGACGATTACCCGCGAACGAGTTCAATCGATGGGTGACTTATCCCGCAAACTCTTAGAAATGGTCGAATTCTTTAAGCTAACCGAAGCTAACTCGCCGCAACAACCGAACGGATTGCTGTCGCAGACAGCAATCGATCCAAGCCTTCACAGCCCAACAGAACGCAATCTAATTAGCGTCTAACACATAACATGGTAATCCGCTCAAACCTAGATGGTGGGCAGTGCCCACCCTACTAATTTAGCTATTTATAACTTCACAGCCCAACAGAACGCAATCTAGTTAGCGTCGAACACATAACATAGTAATCCGCTCTAAAGCCTAAAGCCTAACCCCTATCCCCTATCCCCTAACTATGCCCTATCCCTCAGACATGGATGCCGCCGAAGCCGAGTTGCAGCAAGAGTTGCGCGAAATGTTTGCGGTAGATACCCAACAACAATTAGAAACTTTTTTTAGCACGATCGAGCATCTGAACGAACGATCGTGGCAACAAGATATTCAAGAAATTTATCGCGCCATCCATACGATTAAAGGTGGTGCGGTCACTGTCGCCGCCGATGCGATGTTACATGCCGCGATCGTCTTAGAGGATATCCTTTCCGATCTCCGCTATCTAGAACAAGCTCCACCGTTAGCTGATGGTCAGTTACGGCGTATCCTGCTCGAAGCTGGAGAACTGCTCGATAGTAGTATTGAGATTACCGATCGCGGCACTGTCGCGATCGAGCTAGTCCAGCCCACAGTGCGCCGGTTGACCGAACTGCGCGAGTCGATCGATCGACTCTACTTATCAGAATGGGATGAAAGCAGGCAGTTACACCAGGAATTTGCCGAGCAGGGTTTCGAGCTGGTGATCTTGCAACTGGAGATGGCGTTGGCACAGCTACCAATTGGCATCGTTCCAGCACCGACAATCGAGATCGCGCGCGCCACGGTCGTTCAACTAACTCAAATCGGTAACGATATCGAACTAGCGGACGGTTGGAATATCGTCCTCGCAAGCTGCATCCAACTAATTGAAAAACCCGACAGTCAATTATGGCAGTCGCTTTGGTTTGAATATTTTCAAATCTTAAAAACCTGTATCAAACATAGCGGTCAGCTAACTTCGATCGAGAGCGATAAATTAGATGTATTATTGCAAGAGTCATCATCGATCGCCAGCGCTCTAAATTTTGATAAAACTTTAATTTGCTCGGATCTAGAACTTGATTTCGACGCAACATTAATTCAAGCTGATATCGAGGGTACACATGAGTGCCTGGAGCGACAAGGCGGAGAATTACCAGATTTACTAGATCGCTTTTTTGAAGATGAAGCGATCGACTTTGAGCCGCTCGATGATTTGGCAACTTTAGAGCAGGAGACCTTAACCCCTGTCACTAGTGAATTTGATGACTCGATCGATGACTTACCAGATTTACTCGATGACTTCTTTCTCGACACAGATCTCCACCTATTACCACTCGATCGATCGGAAATTTGTGCGGACAATCTAGCACATGAGTTGGCTACTGATGTTAGTATCGATCTTACCGATCTCCTCGATGATTTCTTTGTTGAAGCGGAACAGTCGCCGATCGCGGCGACATTAGAAGATCAACTACCTGAAGATGGATTAAATATCGAGATCGCGCCCACTGAATCCGATCGATCCGAGCGCGACATTAGAAATTTATTCGATGATTTATTTAGTGAAACAGACATCGAATCGAGCGCTAATACATCGCAACCAACCGAAGTTGCCGAGGATGAAATCGCACCCATATCGATCGTCGCGATGCCACAATCGCCTGAAGTTGCCAAACGCAGCATTCAAATCCCCGTTTCCCTCGAACGCCTCGACAAATCCGCCCAACAAGTTGTCGATACGCTCCTAACAGCACGGGCGGTAACGAACGTCTCCAACCAACTGCAAGCCCAACTCAACCAACTCACCAGTCTCACCCAAGAAAGCGCCCAGTATGTTACGCGGCTGCGCCAACTCCAAGATGACTACGCCTTACTTCGCAACCTCAGCGACGATCGCGATTCGGGGAGTAATGTCACCCTCGAACGCTATCGACAAGGCTATACCACCATCAATCGCTTACTCGAAAACATCTTACGGATGTCTGAATTGGGGCAAGAAATCGAGACCGCCACTTATCAAAGCTCCAATCGGCTAGAAGCACTCGATCGCAGTATTTTACGGCTCAAAGATGGGATCGAAACCAGCAGACTGATACCATTTCGGAACTTAACGCAGCGAGCAAAAGCGATTTTACGCGATCTGACCAATCGTTATGGTAAGCCAGCCGAACTCATCGTTCAGAACGAACGCGTCGAACTCGATGCTGGGATCGTGCAGCAATTGGAGCCAGTCTTGTTACACCTGCTGCGAAATGCTTACGATCATGGCTTAGAACCTATACAACAACGCGTAGCCGCCGGAAAATCCGCCCAAGGTAAGATTCAAGTCTCGATCGAACGGCTCGGCAATCGCTATCGCCTCATCGTCGCCGATGATGGTGGTGGGATCGATCCGACGCGCATCGCGGAGATCGCCCGATCGAAAGGCTTCCCACTCCAGCAAACGACTACTAATGCCGAACTGTTAGCCGTGCTCTGTCAGCCGGGATTTAGCTCTAGCAGTGCTGTCAGCGAAGTTTCTGGACGCGGCGTAGGCATGGATGTCGTCGTCACCCAAATTGCCAGTATCGGCGGCAGCTTGACCCTAGATACTCATAGCGGTCGGGGTACTACATTCGCGATCGAAGTTCCCGCACCACAATTATTAGTGCCTTGCATTCTCGTCCGCGTCGGCGAACGGATTGTCGCACTCCCCAGCGACGAAGTACTCGAAACCACACTCCTGAGTGCGATGGCTCCTCAGTTTACTCGCACTAACGATCTGGAGCTGTGTAATTGGACGCTTACAACAAACGAAAGTCAAGTCGCTGGCTACGATCTCGATAATTATTGGCAACCAGCGCGGGCGAGCGAGGATAAGCTCGTCCAGCGTGCGTTCCCAGAGACGGCAATTTGTATTCGGACTCGCCAAGCCGATGGTACTCCAGAAATTTGGTCGATTGCCGACGATCTCATCGGCCAATCCGAACTGCTGATTAATCCCCTCCCCCAGCCGCTGATCGCCCCTGTAGGACTCTTGGGTGTCAGCCTCCAACCGGATGGTCGCTTGATTTCGATCCTCGATCCGATCGCACTCACGATCGCCATCGCCACCGCTCCTAGTCGATCTCAGAGCGCTAATTCAGCGACAGTTGCCGCACAAACCCCTGCCGTTGGCGGAGCGGCCTACGACGAACAACGAGCCAAATCTACCGCACCCACCATCCTCGTCGTCGATGATGCCGCAATGATGCGCCGCCGCTTTGAAGCCAGTCTGAATAACCACGGATTTATCGTCCATACCTGCAACGATGGCTTGGAAGCATTGAATTGGTTGCAAAACCATCCTCAACCAGATTTGATGATTACCGATGTAGAAATGCCCAATATGGATGGGTTCACGCTAATCGATCGCTGTCGTCAAGCAGACATCGCCATACCGATCCTCGTAGTTTCCTCCCGATTGTCTGAAGAGTGGGGCAAAGAAGCACGTCGCTTGGGCGCTACAGATTATCTCAACAAAGGTTTCTCGACTGCAGAATTGCTGCAGAAAGTGAATTCATTGTTGGAATTATTCACTAGTGGCTAGCGACCAGAACAAAAGAGGGGTGATTCAGTGAATCGCCCCTCTGTTCATAATTTATCTTATCCTCTGGCCCCTGTCTCCAGCATCAATTTCGACTTTTTCACTCCATCGGGAATGTCTACGGGATAATCGCCTGTAAAACAAGCCGAACAGAAATTATTGGGGTCGCGCTCGGTAGCTGTTAACATTCCTTCCCAGGATAGATAAGCGAGCGTATCGACACCGATTTGCTCGGCGATCTCCGCTACGGATTTAGTTGCGGCAATGAGTTGATCCTGCGTATCGGTATCGATGCCATAAAAGCAAGGATGCGTCACTGGTGGCGACGAAATCCGCATGTGTATTTCGGTGGCCCCAGCATCCCGCAATGCTTTGACCAATTTACGACTGGTAGTACCCCGGACGATCGAGTCATCGATCACGATTACCCGTTTTCCTTTCAAGACATCGCGTAGCGGATTCAATTTCATCCGAATTCCGGCTTCGCGCATTTCCTGGGTGGGTTGAATGAATGTCCGCCCGACGTAACGATTTTTGATCAGACCTTCAGCATAGGGAATTTTTGATGCCTCTGAAAAACCGATCGCCGCAGGTATGCCCGAATCTGGTACGCCAATGACGATATCCGCCTCGTGGAATGATTCTTTGGCTAATTGTTTACCCAATCGCATCCGATAGCTATATAAGCTCTCCTCATTGACCCAGCTATCGGGGCGAGCAAAATAAATCATCTCAAAGATGCATAGTTTCGGCTGCGCTTTGGGTGCCCAGTCGATCGCCACGATCCCATCAGCATCGATCCACAATAGTTCGCCCGGCTTGACATCGCGTTCGTAGTCTGCTCCGATAATATCTAATGCACAGGTCTCTGACGCGACCACATAATGACTCACATGGTCGGGCATAATCCCTAATACTAGTGGGCGAATGCCATTGGGATCGCGCACTGCCATAATGCCATCGGCGGTAGCAATTGTTAGACTAAACGCCCCTTTACACAGCTTACAGGCAGCGATCGTGGCTTCGATCCACCCTTTCCCGGTATTAACTTCTTCGGCAATGGCGATCGCAATCGCTTCTGAGTCGGTAGTCGTGTTGAGTTCGCACCCCTGCGCGACTAAATAGTCGCGCAGTTCGGTAGTGTTGACGAGATTGCCATTGTGTGCTAGTGCTAGTTGACCCAATCGCGTCTCGACGATCGCGGGTTGAGCATTGCAGCGCCGACTCGATCCGGTGGTCGAATAACGCGTGTGTCCGATCGCTAGCTGCCCAGGCAACCCCTCTAAAGTCTGGGGGCTAAACACCTGAGACACCAGCCCCATATCGCGATGTTCGTGTAGCTGCCTGCCATCAAAAGTGGCAATTCCGGCAGATTCTTGGCCGCGATGTTGCAATGCGTACAAGCCAAAATAGGCCAGCTTTGCGACCTCTTGACCCGGCGCATAGATTCCAAACACGCCACAGGCTTCTTCGGGTTTATCGACAGCGTTATCGTTATCGGCAGACAGATCGAGGGGTAAGTCGCAATCGGGAATCATGGACGGTTAAGGTGGCGAAGGGTGGCTAAAATCATTGACTGGGGCGATGCTTTTTTGGATTACTTGAATAGATAAAAGTCTTAGTGTTATCTACTACTATGAGTTAGAAGCTATAGCATAACGCATGTCTGTAGATAAACCTACACTGTCGATCGGTCGATCTCCGAACCCATAAATTTCGGTCGATTTTCATCGACCAAGCTTCGGTCAGGCACAGTTCGATCGATCCCAAATAAGTATTGTTGTCTTCAGCAACACTTACTAAAGTTAGCCAATTGCGACAGCCAGCTATTTACTTCAGCCTCGAAAATATAAAATACTTAAGAAATGCTTAACAATTCCTTAACAATAACATGAAATCTACCGCACCGGAATAGTCGATCGGGATGCCACTAAGATCTGCTGTAGTTACTTGCTCTACCTTACAGTTTATGCCATTATTAGCGTGCAGTTAAATCCGATTGTCAGCAACTTTTGCTGCTACAGATGAATTCACTAACTCTCTCGATCTTGATTGGGAAAAGCACCCGATGCTGGTGTTCGCGTTGGCGAAGCCGCTGCCCGTGCAGAAGCGTTGGCATTGGCAAAAGCCGCTGCTAAGGAACTTAAGCCAGACCCGGATCGGATGCTCGGAAGGAGAATTGTCAGGCTCTATCCACGATGATACCCTATTAAACTATCGAGATCGGAACGCCTCACCCGATTGCCAATAACCGATCTCCGCACCACCATAACCGCTAACTGTAATGTCAAATTCCCCTCATTGGTTAGATCTGAGTGAATATCTAGCGATCGCTGTAGCAGTAGTAGGGGTAGTCGCCGCAGTCAATTCCTCAACCTGGAGCTATGCAGTAGTACCGTTACTAATTAGTACGGTTCTCAATGCGATCGCTCGCTGGCGAATGAACCAAAACCTGCGTCTGCGCGAGCGGACATTAGAGCGCAAACTAGAAGCCGAACTCCAACAGCAAGGGGAAGGCCTCCAGCAGGAAATCGCTCAAGCGCGGAGTTTTGCAACCGCTTTAGTCAAACAAACGATGGCAGCCCAAAAATCCGAACCGGCTGCCCTTGTTGCTGCAGAGCACCGCGAGGTCACCGCTTTAGAGCAGAAGTTTGACACGCACAAGCAACTGATGCAGTCAATGCAAGAACATGTTGCTGGAGTCGAGGGCAGTTTGAAAGATGTGGTAGATTTGCTCGAAGGTACGGCCTTAAACGATCGCGTCGAGCATTTGGAGCGGCATCTGACGCTAATGTCGCAGCAATTAGGCTTCGAGCCGCTGGAAGTATCGGCTCGTGCAGATCGCAGTGTTGGTTTTGACGGTCGTGTCCAGATCCGAAGCGATCGAGACGAACCAGAAATCGATATTATGCCACTGTTAGATATGATCTCCGAAGACTTGATGTCTGGAGAATTAATTTCTGGCGATCTGACTTCTGGCGAATTAAGCGGCGATCTATGGTCGAAACCCACTTGGAATCTCCAGCAGACGATTAGTGCCCACAGCGACTGGGTCAGGTGCCTGAGCTTTACGCCTGATGGAGCCAAACTCGTCAGTGGCAGTTTTGACAAGACAATTAAATTGTGGCAATTAGATACTGGTGCGGTAATCCACACCCTCGCCGATCATCCGAAAGGGGTGTTTGCGCTAGCCGTAAGTCCCGATGGCAAGCTCCTCGCCAGTGGTAGTTGGGATGACACGATTAAATTATGGAATCTGGAAACTGGTACTCTGCTCCACGATTTAATCAAGCACACGGCCTCTGTCCGTTCGCTGGCAATTAGTCCCGACAGTCAAACTTTAATTAGTGGCAGCTTCGATCGCACGATCGAGCTATGGCAGATCCCAGCAGGCGTGCCGAGACAAACGATTAGCGCGCGCGATCCGATCTCGGCAATTGCCCTCAGTGCCGATGGTAAATTTTTAGCGAGTACTGGGGATGACGGCAAAATCGAGCTATGGTCGATCGCTTCCGGTCGTCCGCTTGGCGTAGCGATCGGCAATAAACATTGTATCGGCTCTTTGGCCATCGGCCCCGACTCGCAAACGATCGCCGCAGGGACGGTCAATGGCTATGTTATCCTGTGGCAATTAGCAAATCTCGATGCAGATCGGCTGCAACAAATCGAGCCGCTCCAGTCGATTAAAGCCCATGCAGGACAAATAAATGCTTGTGTGTTTAGCCCTGATGGTCGATACATCATTACTGGTAGCGTCGATGGCAAAGCCAAAGTGTGGTACAAAGGTGAAGATCTGAGCTTTCGGAACAAAGCCAGAAGCATTCTCAAAGGCGACCCCGGACGCTCGGTGATGTCTGTCGCGATCGATACCGATGGTCGATTGATTGCCGTTGGTGGTGCTGATGGCACAATTCAAGTTTGGCAGCAATTATAATACAATCTTATTTGATTGCAAATTAGATTGTAAAGTAAATTACTTGTTGCCGATTGATAAATATTAGGGAATAATTACAATACCGAGACAGTTGCATTAACCTTTGTAAAATAAGTCAATTTTCAATATCTTAAATTATGCGAATTTTAGTTACCGGTGGTGCTGGGTTTATTGGTTCTCATCTGATCGATCGCTTAATTCAAGAGGGACATGATGTGATCTGCTTGGATAACTTTTATACAGGGACTAAGCGTAATATCCACAAATGGTTAGATTGTCCTCAATTTGAATCGATCCGGCATGATATTACTGAGCCAATTCGCTTAGAAGTAGATCGAATTTATCATTTAGCCTGCCCAGCATCGCCAGTTCACTATCAATATAATCCGATCAAAACCACTAAGGTAAGCTTTCTCGGGACATCGAATATGTTAGGGCTTGCCAAACGTGTGAAAGCGCGGATCTTACTCGCTTCAACTTCCGAAGTTTATGGCGATCCTGACGTGCATCCGCAGCCAGAAGAATATCATGGCAATGTCAATCCGATCGGCATCAGATCCTGCTATGACGAAGGCAAGCGCATTGCTGAAACGCTGGCATTCGACTACCATCGCCAGCATGATGTCGCAATTCGCGTCGCGCGCATCTTTAATACTTACGGCCCGAGAATGCTCGAAAACGACGGTCGAGTAGTCAGCAATTTTATCGCTCAGTCTTTGCAAGGAAAACCATTAACTGTCTATGGTGAAGGAAATCAAACTCGCAGTTTCTGTTACGTTAGCGATTTAGTTGACGGATTGATGAAATTAATGGAAAGCGATCGCACCGGGCCGATTAATTTGGGAAATCCTGAAGAATATACCATTCTCGAACTCGCTCAAAAAGTTCGCGATAAAATTGCCCCCGATCGCGAAATCATCTTTAAGCCATTACCTCAAGACGATCCCAAACAGCGGAAGCCAGATATTACTAAAGCTAAAAATTGGCTGGGTTGGCAACCGACTATTTCGCTAGAGGCAGGTTTAACCGAAACAATCGCTGAATTCAAACAAAGACTTGCGTTAAGCGTCTGACAAAATTTCGAGCGATCGCTCGAAAAAGATCTTTTCTAAGCTTAAATCTAAGTAATATAACTGATAAATTGGGAGAGAATTAAACATGCGAGTTTGTACGATCGGTACTGGTTATGTAGGTCTAGTCACCGGGGCTTGTTTGGCACATGTCGGGCACGATGTAATGTGCGTAGATAATAATCCCGCGAAAGTAGAATTGATGAAATCTGGGGTATCGCCAATCTACGAGCCAGGTTTGTCGGAAATTATGCAGTCGGCAATGTCATCTGGCAAACTGACATTTACGACAGATCTGGCGGCGGGAGTGGCACATGGCGAAATTTTGTTTATTGCTGTCGGTACGCCACCACTCCCCAATGGCTCTAGTGATACTCAATACGTCGAAGCTGTTGCCCGAGGCATCGGTCAACATCTCAATGGCGAGTATAAGGTGATCGTGAATAAGTCTACCGTACCGATCGGCTCTGGCGACTGGGTGAAAATGCTCGTGATGGATGGTGTGGCCGCCCGGACCAAGCAACCGAGCTTGGTTGGTGCTGGTGGTGGCGATCTGCAATCCGCATTTACAGCTAAGTTTGATGTCGTCAGCAATCCTGAATTCTTGCGCGAGGGTTCGGCAATCTACGATACGCTCAATCCAGATCGGATTGTCTTGGGTAGCAATAACCAGCAAGCGATCGATTTGATGATCGAGTTATACGCACCAATTATCGATCGGGAATACGCCGAAGATCGGCAGATGCCCCCTGTTAATTTGTTGACCACAGATTTGGGTTCGGCGGAGATGATCAAGTATGCTGCCAATGCGTTCTTGGCGACGAAGATTAGTTTCATCAATGAGATTGCCAATATCTGCGAACGCGTCGGTGCTGATGTTACTCAAGTTGCGACGGGTATTGGTTTGGACTCGCGGATTGGGAATAAATTTCTCAATGCTGGGATCGGTTGGGGCGGATCTTGTTTTCCGAAAGATTTAGCGGCACTAATTCACACTGGTGCGGATTATGGCTATGATGCGCGCTTGCTCAAAGCAACCGTCAGCGTCAATCACCAGCAACGGACGCTGGTGATTCAAAAATTGCAAAATTCGCTAAAAATTCTCAAAGGCAAAACGATCGGTCTGTTAGGGTTGACATTCAAACCCGATACTGATGATTTGCGCGATGCACCAGCACTTGATATAATTCAGAAATTAATCGAGCTTGGTGCTAAGGTTAAAGCCTACGATCCGATTATTTCGGCTGGTTCGGGCATCCACTCACAATTAGCAGATGTCAATCTAGTCGCTAGCCCCAATTTACTCGCAGAAGACAGCGATGCGTTGGTTTTAATGACAGAGTGGGCGGAGTTTCAACAGCTAAATTATCAAGAACTCGCACAGCTGATGCGCTCTCCGATCGCGATCGATTGTCGGAATTTCCTCTCAGCGACAGACCTCCGCGCTGCTGGTTTCCACTATATCGGCATCGGTTGTTAATCGACCAGAACTGACACCAACAGGAATTCCGAATGATTCGAAATTCCGTTGAAATTACTAAACAATTATTTTAAGTATGGCGATCGATGGATTCGCTCTGCGATCTCAAACTGGCACAAATGCAATTTTAATTGAGTCAATTCTCATACATATAACATTCTATAATCCTTCAGTCGACATTCCTTCAGCCATTTGGCGGTTCGTCATCCAATCTTATCTATTATCAACAAATAGTCTCCTAATATGAAAGACAGCTTTCCCGAGTTTAATAATCCTAGACTAATGCTGTCGCCTGATGCGGTGACAAATCGGTCGAGTGGCTTTGGCCAAGACCGCCCAGATGAGGGGATTGGCTTGAATGTCATGCTCAACGGCTTACGCAAATACTGGTATGCTTCGGTGCTAACCACCGCGTTGATGATGGGCGTTATCGGTTATGTCACTTGGAAGCAAGTCCGCATCTATCGATCGGCAGTGCAAATCTCGGTCGACTTAAAGGGTGGTTCTAGTTTTGCCGAAAAAATGGCTGGTGGGGTTGACAGTAACGGACAATCTGAAGATCGAGCGATTGCGATCGAGACGATCGTGCAATCATTGCGTAGTAAAAGCATGATCGAAAAAGCGATTGCGACAATTTCCGATCCCAAATCGAAACCATCAGTCGCACAAGTCCTCACCGGACTGAGAATTCAAGCTAAACCAGATAGTAACGTGCTTACCATCAGCTACACGGCGCTATCGCCTGATGAAATTGTCAACGTCCTCAATGCCTTGAGTAAAGTCTACGTTGACTATAGTATTCAGGCTAAGAAAGCGCGGACGAATAACTCGATCGAATTTATCGAATCGCAGTTACCCGCTTCTCGCAAGCGATTGGAAAATTCAGCCTCCCAGATCGAACAATTTCGGATTAAATATCGGTTTGTAGATCCCGCGACTTCCGCCACTGCCCTCGATGGCTATCGACAAGGTATTGTTGCCAAGTTGAACGAATCCCGTTCGGCGTACTATCAAACCCAACAAGAATATCAAGAACTAAAGAAACAACTCGAATCCGTCGGCTTAAAATCCAATGGCAACTTGAGCACGACCATGCTCACTCAAGATGCTGCTTATCAACAGCTATTCGCACAACTCAAAGAGCTAGAACTCAAGTATAACCAGGAAAGTGTCAGATTCAGCCCGACCAATCCGCTGATCGTTAGCCTCAAGGAAAAACGCGATGGCGTATTGGTATTACTCCGCACGCGGGCGCAACAAGTGCTCAAAAGGCAAGTAGCCGATAACGAACTCACTCAAGGCGGTATTGCTAACTTTAGCAACAATCTTGCCCAAACTTTCGCTAACAAGCAAGTCGAGTTAGAAACTCGCTTAGTCGCTCAAACAGCTCAGTCTCAGGGTTTAGAAGCAGTTTATCAGCAGGTTCAAACCCAGATCGCGCAATTACCAGGATTGCAAAAACAATACACCGAGATGCAACGCGAATACCAGATTGCTTCCCAAGAACTCACCGCATTTCTGCAAAAAGTTCAAGAATTAAAAATCGTCAATGCCGAGCAGGTGGTGCCGTGGAAGTTGCTCGATCCCCCAGAATATCCCCGATTTCCAGTGTCGCCAGATGTACCGCGCCAAATGGGGCTAGGTGCGATCGGGAGTTTATTGGCTGGCGTGCTAGTATCGGTGGGATTGAATAAGCTCGACGATCGAGTGGATAATCCCGATACGGTCAAATCGATGACCGGAATGCCGATCCTATCGTTGATTCCCAAAGTAGATGATTTAGACCAGTCTTCATCGATGCGCGGCAGCAATTTCCTCCAAACGACTAAAGGTAAGCATAAAGATTATTCTTATTGGAGCTTTGTTGAATCGATCCGCACACTCGCACTCGGGATCGGGTTGACCAGCGATCGTGGAGATGAGAAGAAATCCGGTAAAATTATTGCCATGACTTCCTCGTTACCCAAAGAAGGGAAGTCGACGATCGCTTTTCATACTGCCAATACACTCGCGGAATTAGGTTATCGCGTCTTGTTGATCGATGCTGATATGCACAAATCGACGATCGCCCAATTGTGTGCTACTTCACCCTTATTCAATCGCGAAGATTGTGACGAATCTGCTGGATTGAGCGATGCCATCGTGGGTAATCGGGAGTGGCAAGATTTAGTCAAAGTCAGCCCCGAGTCAAAATTAGAGGTGCTATTTTCCGGACAACAAACTGTTAGTTCGATCGTGCTATTTAATTCACCTCGATTGTTACGTCTGATGGTAGAGTGGCGTAAGGAGTATGATTACGTCCTGTTCGATACCCCACCGATTGTTGGTGTGAGCGATACCAGATTGCTTGCTAGTTTAGTTGATGGACTAGTATATATTGTTAGCTTAAATGTCGCTCAAAAACAGATTATCGATCGCGGTATCGATATTATTTCTTCACTAAAAACTCCCGTTCTGGGATTGGCAATCAACCGAGTCGAAAATCATTATTCTGGTTACAACAAGTATTACCAGTATTATCAATCGTCTCACGATTTACACGACAGAACTACCAAACCGAAAGCCATCGATCCTGAAAAGCAAGGTGTTGAGGTTTAACTCGATCGCGAACGCTCGGGGCAAGTCGCTAACCAAACTCAGTCCCGATCTGCGCTTAACCATCGCTAGTTTATAAGTTCCCAAAGTATTCTTTGGATTTGACCGGATCGGGATTCATTGTTTTAGTTCCTGGTTGCCAATCAGCGGGACAAACTTCATTTGGATTGGCTTGAACGTGTTGAATTGCTTGCAGTACTCGCAATGTTTCATCGACACTGCGACCGAAAGATAGATTGTTGACGGTAGCGTATTGTAGGACACCCAGTCGATCGATAATAAATAACCCACGCAAAGCAGTCCCTGCAGCCGGATCTAGTACATTATAAGCTGCGCTAATTTCTTTTCGAAGGTCGGATACCAGTGGAAAATTAATGTCTCCTAATCCGCCGAATTTGCGCTCGGTTTCAATCCAAGCTAAGTGGGAAAATTCACTATCGACAGAAACAGCTAAAACATCGGTATTTAATACTTGAAATTCTGCAAAGCGATCGCTAAAAGCAATAATTTCTGTCGGGCAAACAAAAGTAAAATCTAATGGATAAAAAAACAGTACGACATATTTACGATGACTAGATAGTTTGACTTGTTTGAACTGGCGATCGACCACCGCAGTTGCGACAAAATCTGGTGCAACTTGTCCGACTCTCAAGCAGTTGCCTTCATCGGTATAATTATTCATCATAAGCTTGTGTTTGAGTGCGAGTGGCTGACTGAGATTTGAGCTTATTTACCACCCTCGGTAACTATCTATTATAAGCAACTTAGCTGGGTGTAAGAGGTGCCTAAATCCAAAAATGTTCGCCACGAACGTGTAATAATGTATCCAAAATCCATAATTGTTGGCGAGCATGGGTCTTTTCACACAGCTATCATTACTAGTCACAGATCTCGATCGGACCCTAGTTGGCAATGACGAATCGCTGGAGCGACTCAATCAACTACTCGATCGCTATCGTCAAACTTATGGCACGAAAATCGTCTATGCCACAGGTAGATCGCGCGAGTCTTATCACGAACTCTTAACAACTCAACAACTGCTAGTTCCCGATGCACTGATCGCTGCTGTTGGTACCGAAATTTATCTAGAAGGGATGGCGACTCCCGATCCGGATTGGGCAGATAAGCTCAGTCTCAATTGGCAGCAGGAGCGGATTATCGCGATCGCCAGTCAATTTGCTGATTTAGATCTCCAACCCTCTGCCGAACAACGTCCCTTTAAAGTTAGCTATTATCTGTCGACAAGCGTTGCTGGGGCAGTATTGCCGCAATTACAAGAGCTATATAAACAACAACAACTTGATGTCGAAATTATTTATAGTGGTAGTAAAGACTTAGACATTTTGCCTAGGGGTGGGGATAAAGGAACAGCAGTACAATTTTTGCGCGAGCGTTGGCAGATCGACGCAGCCCAAACCGTCGTCTGTGGCGATTCTGGAAATGATATTTCGCTGTTCGAATACGGTTGCGAACGCGGCATCATCGTGGGTAATTCTCAGCCAGAACTCCGGTTGTGGCATGAATTGCACCCAGTCGCGCATCATTACCTCGCCGTTGCTGGGTATGCTGAGGGTATTTTGGAGGGATTACAATATTTCCGCTTTGTCTAATCGATCGACTACACATTCTTATCCCGTTAGGAGCGGGTAATTATGATTCCTGATTTTCGGTCTCGCTCATACTCATATCTGGAGATTTCCAGGGATCTCGATCGCGCTAATATTTATAAATGTTATCGGCTGCTGCGATCCTGATGTAATTTACCAGCCGCTCTCCAGCGCGATCGTGGCACCAGTGATGGTCATCAGATAGTTACATCTATTAAAGATTTTGCAGTTACCTCTTGACAAAATGAAAAATATACTCCAACTTGACTGAGTAGTGGTTGTTTTAAACTAGCACCATTCCAGCCAGATTTTACCCACGAATTCCTGACGACCTCAAGCCGATCCTATGTCAACTCTCGTCATCGTCGAATCACCCACTAAAGCGCGCACCATCAGTAAGTTTTTGCCATCGAGTTATGTCGTGAAAGCTTCGATGGGGCACGTCCGGGATCTGCCACCATCGGCAGAAGAAATTCCCCCTGAATATAAATCCCAGAAGTGGGCAAACCTGGGGATCGATGTGGAGTCTGGGTTTGCGCCTTTATATATCATTCCCAAAGACAAGCGCAAGATCGTGCAAGAATTGAAAACCGCGCTCAAAGGTGCCGACGAACTGATCCTCGCGACGGACGAAGATCGTGAGGGTGAAAGTATCAGTTGGCACCTATTGCAGCTCCTCAATCCCAAAGTACCGACAAAACGGATGGTATTCCACGAGATTACCAAAGAAGCGATCCAGAAGGCATTGAAAAATTGTCGCAATATCGACGAACAAATCGTTCATGCTCAGGAAACCCGCCGGATTCTCGATCGATTGGTGGGTTATACACTTTCACCCTTACTCTGGCGGAAAATCGCTGGGGGGTTATCAGCTGGGCGCGTGCAATCAGTTGCCGTGCGGTTGTTAGTCATGAAAGAACGCCAGCGGCGGGCATTTAAGTCAGCGCAATATTGGGATTTGAAAGCATTACTCGCCCACAATAAAGCCGAATTTGACTCGAAACTAGTCACTGTAGATGGTACCAAAATCGCGACAGGTGCCGATTTCGATCCGAATACCGGAAATTTACTAGCAGGGAAAAAAGTCAAAGTCCTTAACGGGGCAGAAGCTACCGCGCTCAAAGAAAACCTCAAGGGTAAAACTTGGACGGTAACGGGATTGGAAGAAAAGCCCGTCACGCGCAAACCATCACCCCCATTTACCACCTCCACGCTCCAACAAGAATCCAACCGGAAGCTGCGATTGTCCGCGCGGGAAACCATGCGCGTGGCACAGAGCTTGTACGAGCAGGGCTATATTACTTACATGCGGACGGATTCGGTGCATTTATCCGAACAAGCGATCGATGCTGCGCGGGCTTGCGTATTAGAAAAATATGGCTCAGAATATCTCAGCCCCAAACCTCGCCAATACTCGACCAAATCTAAGGGTGCCCAAGAAGCTCACGAAGCTATTCGTCCCGCTGGGAGCAGCTTCCGCACCCCCAAGGAAACCGGACTCTCTGCCAAGGAATTGCAACTTTATGACTTGGTATGGAAACGGACGGTAGCTTCCCAAATGGCCGATGCGCGGCAAACCCAGCTCAGCGTCGATTTACAGGTCGAGAATGCTGGCTTTCGTTCATCCGGTAAGCGGATCGATTTTGCTGGCTACCTACGGGCATATGTCGAAGGATCTGACGATCCTAATGCAGCGATCGAAGACCAAGAAATCATCCTGCCAGCATTAGTCAAAGGCGATCGTCCCGATTGTAAAAAACTCGACGCGATCGCTCATGAAACCCAACCACCCGCACGCTATACCGAAGCCTCCCTTGTTAAGATGCTCGAAAGTGAAGGAATCGGTCGTCCGAGTACTTATGCCAGCATCATCGGGACGATAATCGATCGGGGCTACGCTCAACTCCAAAGCAATGCCCTCGTGCCGAGTTTTACCGCCTTTGCGGTGACTGCTTTACTCGAAAAACATTTTCAGGATTTAGTCGATCCGAGTTTTACCGCGCGGATGGAACAAACGCTCGATGATATCTCGACTGGGACGACCCAGTGGTTGCCGTACTTAGAGAAATTTTATTTAGGTGAAAAAGGCTTAGAAAACCAAGTCAAGCAAGGTTTTACCGATATCGATGCAACTTTAGCACGGACGATCGCCTTAGATAATCTCGATGTCAAAGTGCGGATCGGTAAATTTGGAGCATTTATCGAAACCGAATCCGGTAATGCTTCGATTCCGAAAGATCTCACCCCTGCCGATCTCGTACCAGAAACGATCGAGATGTTGCTCAAACAAAAGAGCAGTACCCCCGATACCCTTGGCAATCATCCCGAAACTGGCGAACCGATCTATCCGAAATTAGGCCCATTTGGCCCCTATGTGCAATTGGGCGATAAGGATGAACAGAGCAAGAAAAAACCCAAACAATCATCGCTTCCCAAAGGGATGAAACTCGAAGATGTCACCCTCGAAATCGCCGTCGAACTACTCAAACTCCCGCGCAGCTTGGGCGTTCATCCTGAAACTGGTGGAAAACTCCAGACTAACTTGGGTAGATTCGGGCCGTATATTTTGTACGATCGCGGCAAGGAGGGGAAAGAATATCGCTCTCTCAAAGCACCCGATGATGTACTCACTGTTAGCTTAGAACGTGCGGTGGCAATCTTAGCCGAACCCAAGGCAGTACGCGGCGCACGGGGCAGTAAAGAACCCCTGCGAGTCATCGGCACCCATCCCGACGATAACCAACCCGTAGCAATTTATGAAGGTCCTTACGGTAAATATATCAAGCACGACAAAACGAATGCTGGGATACCTGAAGGCGAGACGGTAGAAGGCATCAGCCTCGAAACTGCCCTCAGTCTATTAGTAGCAAAAGGTGGCACGGTTAAGAAAACAACCAAACGGGCAACCACTACCAAAAAAGCAACCACAACCAAAGCTAAAACCACCACTACCAAAAAGACAACTACTGCTAAAAAAACGACTACTAAATCCAAATCTAGTTAAGCAATGTCACTCGACTAACACTTATTGAGTTGCAGCAACTCGAATACATTAAAGGTCGATATTTTCTCAACCATTCGATCGAATAATTTGAATCGGTCGAATGGTTTGCTTGGCAATTTGCCCTTCACATTTGGTGAAAACTTATTAATTTAATGGCAACAGAAGTCATAGGATCTAAAATAGACGATCTCGATCGGTCAATGGATGATTGGTTCGTAAATTTGTTCGATCGAAATATCCACCTGTCACTAACTCAATCATAAAGCCACTGAAGTTTGCAGGAAATAGCCGCAAAGCTGTGCTGACTAGATCTCTAGCATAGTAGCCTTTAGTTATATGAAAATTCTGCTGGTAGAAGATGATGATGCATCAATTGCCCTATTAAGTCGCAGTTTGAGCGGTCAACATTATATAGTCGATGCAGTCAAGGATGGAGAAATGGGGTGGACTTATGCCACCACCTTTGAATATGACGCGATCGTCTTAGATTTGATGTTGCCGAAATTGGATGGGATTACGCTCTGCAAAAGATTGCGCACAGCTGGCTATACAATGCCGATTCTACTCCTGACTTCCCAAGATCTCATTACTGCCAAAGTGCAGGGATTAGATGCAGGTGCGGATGATTATCTGGTCAAACCCTTCGATCTGGCGGAACTGATGGCTCGAATGCGAGCGTTGCTCCGCCGCAGTAGCGATCGAGCGTTACCGCTGTTGAGTTGGGAGAATTTGCTGCTCGATCCGAGTACCTGTGAAGTCACCTACGACGGTAAACTGCTAAACCTGACGACGAAAGAATACGATCTCTTAGAACTATTTTTACGCGATTGTTATCATGTTTTTAGTAGCGACGAGATTATCGATCGATTGTGGTCTTCCGATGATTTTCCGGCTGAGGCAACAGTTCGCTCTCACGTCCGGCGATTGCGAAGGAAACTCCAAGCCGCAGGTGCGCCACCTGATTCGATCGCGACGATTCACGGGCGTGGATATTATCTCAAGTCAGATCGGTCAGCAGCAACTACCGATATCAACTTGCCACCTGTGGGAGCTAATGAACCGCTGACACCAGCAACTCCTCAGCAAGTGGAACGGCAACAAGCACAGTATCGAGCGTTCCTTCAGGAAACGTGGCAGACAACTCAACCTCAATGTCTGGATCGACTAACAGAGCTAAGTGTTACAGTCATGCACTTACTATTAGGCAGTTGTGGGGCTGGGGAACAAGATCGGGCACACCAACAAGCACATAAATTAGTGGGGACATTGGGTGTCTTTGGCGCGATTTCAGCGATGGAGATCGCTCGTCAAATCGAGCGCTTATTAGCGAGAGCGGTCGATCCGACTGCTACTGAAACATTATTATTACCAAAATTGCTGAGCGATTTGATGGTAGAAGTCGAATGCTTTACCGTTGGCGACGGCAATCCCCACGCACTCAGTCACACGATCGATACTCGTACTGGAGCGCCAGCGGCGAGGCTTGACGCTCTTAGTTCCAAGCTACCTTTATTATTACTGGTAGGTCTGGAGCCACATTTAACTCAATCAGCGATCGATCTTGCCAAAGGTCGCGATCTCCAAACAATGGTATTTGCGAATATCGAGACTGCCAATCGTTATCTGGACACTCTTCCCGATCTGCTCTCGTCTACAGTAGTACTCGTCAGTCTCGCTAACAGTCAACCATCTCTGGCTACATCGATCGCACAATTGGAATTTGTCAAAAATGTTCGTCGGCGGTTTCCCCATTGGGCGGTATTGGTACTGGGAGAACGCGATAGTTTACGCGATCGATTGGCTGTCGTCCGCTGTGGTGGCAAATTTATCGGCACCGTTAGCCTAACCGCCAAGCAAATCTTCACCGCCATAACTGCCTGTATTCAACCAGCGATTGCCACTGCAAAGGTGATGGTAGTAGATGACGACCTCGATTGGTTGCGAACCCTACCTAAATTGTTGGAACCCTGGGGACTCAAAGTAAGTACCCTTGCCGATCCGCTACATTTTTGGACGGTATTACAGTCGGTGCGACCGGATGCCTTAATCTTGGATGTCAAGATGCCAGAGATTAATGGTTTAGAGTTATGTCAGGTACTCCGCAGCGATCCGAGCTGGCAGCATTTACCAATTTTATTTCTCAGCGCGCTCGATGACTCGAGCGCGCAACAGGAAGCTTTTCGTGTCGGGGCGGATGATTATCTGTGTAAACCAATGTTAGGTGGCGAACTCGCCTGGCGCATCCGCCATCGGTTGGCACGACTGCAACTTAGTTGATGTGCAGGAATTAGCCTAATTTGTTACATAAAAAAATTTATGAATGTAAGAAAGCTATTCAACGTGAGTTCGGGATAAGAATAGCCTAGAGACTGAAATCGGTGCTTGAACGAAGCAAATATCCTTAACCCGAACTCACGTTATTCAAACAAATCAGGGCCGATCGACATGTCGATCGGCCCTGATTTTAACTGCGATTTAGACTGAATTTCAGACTAGCAATAACCCTATTGCGTTGGCGGTAAAATTACCCGTCGAGCCAAACCAAGTTTTTGCAACAGTTTAATCGACCACCAAGTCATGTCGAGTTCCCACCACTGCCAGCCACCTTTGGCGACATTGGGATAAGCATGATGATTGTTGTGCCAGCCTTCGCCGTAAGTAAGTAATGCCGCCCACCAGAGATTACGAGAATTATCGTCCGACTCGTGGGAGCGATAGCCAGTGATATGGCTAGCTGAATTAATCAGCCAAGTGCTGTGCCACAGAATCACCGCACGCACGAACACACCGTAAATTACAAACGACCAACCGCCGATCGCATATAGTAACAGTCCGACAGGGATTTGGAGGAACAGAAAATATTTATCTAACCACCGATAATAGGCATCTTTGGCTAAATCTGGTGCCGCCTTTTTGTAGTCATCAAAATTAAAAAAGTCAGCTTTTGGATAGAAAATCCAGAGCATGTGACTCCACCAAAAACCGCGTTTTGCCGAGTAGGGATCTTTATCCCAATCTTCGGTATATAAGTGGTGCTGGCGATGCCCAGCCACCCAGAAAATCGGCCCACCTTGAAGTGCTAACGAACCGATAGTGGCAAATACATATTCCAACCATTTGGGCACCTGCAAACTGCGATGCGTCAATAAACGGTGGAATCCCAGGCAAATCCCGATCGATCCAAACAGCCAGTGCAACACGATCGCCGCACCTAGTGCCGACCAGTCAAAAAACCACGGTGCTAATAATGCCAGCGCGTGGAACGATCCAAAAAAGATTACGTTCGTCCAACTTAATGCTGCCGAGTCCTGTCGTTCCGAGCTAGTATCGGAGCCTGCGCGTTGTTCCGCGACGGTCGAATTAGAAGTCATAAATAATTTATTAGGTGTTAGGTTTGGGATCGGATCGCCAAACATCGTGCGTAATTATTTTCTACTTAGCTCGAAAGCAGGTCGGGCATTTCGGTATAGTAGAAATAGCTTGTGCAAGTAACGCTTGCTTCACCTATCTTAACAAGCTTTTCAGAAATGTGCAAGTGGTACTTGCATTTTTGCTCTCGATCGATTCTCCCGCTCGTGCGGATTAGGCTAGGGTACCCATAACAACACACCGCCTCATTTAAATTCCCCTCCTCTGCGAAGGCAGACGCTACGCGAACGGAGGGGTGACCGAAGGGCGGGGTGGGTTCCGCGTTCCCACCCTCAATAACCCCAATCCCAGTTCCCATGTCATCCTCCCGCAATCTTACCCGCCAACGACTGATTCATGCTGCGATCGAACTCTTTGCCACTCAAGGGGTGACAGAGACGACGACCAAACAGATTGCCGAACTAGCTCAGGTGAATGAAGTCACGCTATTCCGGCAATTTGGTAATAAACATGGCTTATTACTAGCAGTAATTGAAGATGCGGAAGTATTTGCCCAATTGGGGCAAAGCTTAGTAGCTGAATTACCACCTGCGAGCAATTTGCCACAAATGCTCAAAGATTATGCTAATACTTGCTTGCAAGCATTAGAGCAGACACCCGCAGTCGTCAGATCGCTCGTTGGGGAATCAGGACAATATTCTCCTGAAAATCGGCAAGCATTAGGGCGCAGTTTCGATCGAGCCAATCGACGCGTCGCCAAGTATTTAAAAACCGCCATCGGTGAATCGCAAGCTAATTTAAATCTACCGATCGAACAATTGGTAAGTCTGCTCAATACACTATTATTCGGATATACAACGATCGAATTAACTAGTGAATATCATGAGCTATGGCGCGATCGAGCTGATTTTTTAGACAAGGTAATTACTTTATTTCTCGCGGGTGCTGTGGCAACAACTACCGAATCGATCGACCCTGTTATCCAGCCGATCGCACCCGATTTACCAGAAGCGAGCGTTCATCAAATCTTGCAAAGAGCTAAGCAGCAAGGGGCACAAATTTATGCGATTGTATATGTATTATTTGGAGCGGGATTGAATATTGGGGAGCTAGTAAGACTGAATCGATCGCATCACTATAGCACTAGCGATCGACAGTTATTACAAATTACTCAAGGCTTAGTGCGGCAAGTACCTGTCAATCAGTGGATTATGGAAAAACGTTACGGCTCGTATCTCAAAAATCCCCTGACTCAATGGTTGAGAAGTCGTAAAGATCCGAATGTGGCTCTATTTATCGGCGCGGATGGAGCCGCATTAACCGAGACGGAGTTGCGCCAACAATGGCAACAATTAACTAACGAAATTATCACACCAACTGGAGAACCACCGCACATCGAACAAACCCAATCGACATGGTGTGTAGAAATGCTAATGCGTGGACTAAATACTGAAGCGATGCAAGTACTAACGGGTTGGGAAGCCAATCAACTCGAACCATACGTACTACGTGCTAAAGAACAAACGGCTCTGTTAGCAGCATTTAATCTCGATACCGCCAAACAGCGATAGGGTGAGGCTATTGTAGGGAGCATAAATTCGCAGTTATTCGATCGCGAACATTTAGGTAGAATTTGTAGATATTTGCCAGCGGTGGTGGTGCCTTACAATCCTCTGCTTAGATCCTTTAGCGAGCGATTGTTAGCGCTTGGTAAGATAAAGATGCAGGCTATTGATGCCGATATACTAATAGTCCTCGAACGACTAGTCGTTGCCCAAGCTTCGGACTGGCATCTTCAAACAAAACATCGCCTCACTTACCAATAATTACCAAACCTAGATCTAAACATCACACCAAGCATCCCATGAACATCCCACCCCTAAGTTGGCAAGAACTAGAAGATTTAGCGAACTTTCAAGTAGATACAGTCAATGGACAGACCAATTCCCAAGCGAGATTAAGACTATTCGATCGACCCGAATCTGAAGTCCGCGTGACACTCTACCGCGATAATCATGCTTGGTGCCCCTACTGTCAGAAGATCTGGCTGTGGCTGGAGGAAAAACAGATCCCTTACCGGATCGAAAAAGTTACCATGTTTTGCTATGGCGAAAAAGAGAGTTGGTACAAGCGCAAAGTACCATCGGGAATGCTCCCAGCACTGGAACTAGACGGACGCATCATCACGGAAAGCGATGATATCTTAATGGCACTGGAACGAGAATTTGGTGCTTTGGGTCGAGGAATGCGCGATCCCCAAGTATTGCCATTGCGTCAATTGGAGCGGCTGCTGTTTAGAGCTTGGTGCGCTTGGTTGTGCCGTCCGTCGAACTCAGAGCGGGAAGAACAACGCAACCGCGAGCAATTTACTGGCGTAGTCGAAATGGTTGAAGAAGCACTAGGTAGCACTCCAGGAGACTATTTCCTGGCGGAGTTCGGTACTGCTGACGTAATTTTTACGCCTTATGTCGAGCGGATGAATGCCAGTCTCTACTATTACAAAGGCTATTCGTTGCGTGAAGATAACCCCCGCTTTAAGGCTTGGTTTGCAGCGATGGAAACTCGATCGACCTATCGCGGTACCCAGAGCGATTTTCATACCCACGTTCACGATCTCCCGCCCCAAATGGGTGGCTGCTGGGAAAACGGCGAACCGCAGATGCTCATCAACAAGGCGCGTGTCGATAATGGCCCCTGGGAAGGGCTACCCGATGTAACTTATACAGAGCCAGAAACCGCTCGTGCCGAAGCTCTCCAGCGCACCCTCAAGCACCGTAGCAATATCATTCGGGTCAATCCTGCCGATAACAATCTCATGGATGAAGCGTTACGCTGTGCGCTCACCCAGATGATGACTGGAAAAACTTGCCAACCACCGTCAGGCGGTGATGTTGCGCTGCGATATTTACGCGATCGAATTAACGTCCCTCGGGATATGTCGATCTATGCAGCGAAACGCCTGCGGAAATCCCTAGAAGAAACCGCCGCTCTAACTGGTGACGGACAAGGCAATCCCATTCCCTTCAACCATCGTCGCGACCAAAATCCCGCTGATTTTCGCAATAATTAATTTGGGATGGCGCTCGCGCTGTTAAAGTTATCGTCAGCACAAGTTCATCGATCGAGCTATTATTTTCTGCTGCTCTTATGCGACAATTTGAATTTTAAGGACTGTAATCTTTTTGAAATGTGCCTCAACCGCTAATGTTAGGTTGCCGTTATCTATTGCCACTGCGGCGAATTGGCTTCAATGCGATCGATCCACTTAAATGGAATGGTGACTTTAACGGGAACGAGCCATTAATTGCCTCTGGTAATGAGCCTAGCAACGATTCTGCCGCTTATCGTGACCTTTTGCTAGCAGCTATCGCGATCGAATATCCCACAGCATTGGTTTTAGCATTACCGCAGCTTAGGAGCGAGATCGATCGTGTTATCATATATCGACTGTCGAACCAGCATCTCTATCCCTGCTTTCCGTATGTTAGATATCCGCGCTCAGATTGCTACTGAATTAGACTTAAACCAAGCCTTAGTTCAGAATGTTTTAGATCTATTTGCAGAAGGAGCGACGATTCCGTTTATCGCGCGGTATCGGAAAGAGCGGACGGGAGAAATGAATGAGATCGTCTTGCGCGAATTAGAAGAAAGATTTACTTATCTCACCGAATTAGCAGCACGAAAAGAATCGATTCTAAGTTCGATCGAGTCACAAGCTAAACTCACTCCTGAGCTTAAAGCTAAGATCGAAAATTGCTTACTCAAGACCGAATTAGAAGATCTATATCTTCCCTACAAACCTAAGCGCCGCACGCGAGCGACAATTGCTAGAGAAAAAGGATTAGATCCATTTGCTGAGTTCATTCGAGCGTTAAATATCCCCACAGCCCAACCTGTGGATTTAGAATTAGAAGCCGCTAAATATATCAACGAAGAACTAGGCGTGAAAACCGCTGCTGATGCCTTGGCTGGAGCTTCCGATATCATCGCCGAATCGACTGCCGACAAAGCTAATTTGCGCGCTTACATCCGCGAATATATTTACTCGGAAGGTCAATTTACTTCGAGCATCAAAGATGATGTCGAGGAAGGTTCGACTAAGTATGAGATGTATCGCAAATATTCGGTACCCGTTAGCAAAGTTGCCCCGCACAATCTCCTCGCCCTATTGCGTGGTGAAACTGAGAAAGTACTAAATCTGGATCTAGATTTTAGTGAAGAGGATATCTGCGATTATTTAGCAGAACGAGAAATCCAGACTAAAGTAACCACAGTCCGTCAGTTTTATATCAATATGCTCAAAGATGCCTTCAATCGGTTGATGAAGACATCACTAATTAATGAAGTCCGAGCTGAAGCAAAATTACAGGCAGATATCGGCTCGATTTCCAACTTTGAAACCAACTTACGCGAACTATTACTATCGGCTCCAGCAGGGATGAAACCGACACTTGCGATCGATCCTGGCTTTCGATCGGGATGTAAAGTTGCAGTATTATCAGAAACGGGTAAATTCCTGGCTTACGAAGCAGTTTTCCCCCATCAAGCAGCCAATCAACGCCAACAAGCGGCAAATACAGTCAAACAATTCATCAAGAAATATAATATTCAATTAATCGCGATCGGGAATGGTACCGCCGGACGTGAAACCGACCAATTTGTCATCGAATTACTCGCAGATGTCGAACCAAAACCGATTAAAGTAATGGTAAATGAATCGGGTGCATCGATTTATTCCGCGAGTGAAGTAGCGATCTCTGAATTTCCCGATCTCGATATTACCGTGCGCGGTGCAATTAGCATCGGTCGTCGCTTACAAGATCCCCTAGCTGAGTTGGTAAAAATCGATCCCAAATCGATCGGTGTCGGTCAATATCAACACGATGTAGACCAAAAATTGCTCAGAAAGAAACTCGATGATACCGTCGAAAGTTGCGTAAACTTTGTTGGTGTAGATCTCAATACCGCATCCAAAGAATTACTCACCTTCGTATCGGGATTAACCCCGGCAGTTGCTAACAACATCGTCGCCTATCGGAACGAAAACGGAGCTTTTAAAAACCGCAAACAACTGCTCAAAGTCGCCAAACTCGGCCCCAAAGCCTACGAGCAAGCAGCGGGATTCCTCCGCATCCGTGATGGCGAGAATCCCCTCGACAATACCGCCGTTCATCCAGAGAGTTATGGAATCCTGGCATCGATCTCAAAAGACACAAACATCCCCCTCACCGAGCCGACTAGACTTGCTTCAGAACTCAAACAGACCGACCTGAAGAAATATATCACCGACAAAATTGGCGAACCTACCCTGCGCGACATCATCAGCGAACTCGAAAAACCCGGACGCGACCCCCGCGCGGAGTTTAAATATGCCACCTTTAAGGAAGGCATTGCGGAAATTAAAGATTTAGAAGTCGGGATGGAATTAGAAGGCACCGTGACCAATGTAGCTAACTTTGGTGCCTTTGTAGATATTGGGGTTCATCAAGATGGCTTGGTGCATATTTCTCAATTAGCCGACACCTTTGTCAGCGACCCCAATCAGGTGGTGAAGGTGGGTCAAGTGGTGAAGGTGCGGGTGCTAGAAGTTAATGCTCAATTGAAGCGGGTAAGTCTGACAATGAAGATTGGTGGTGCGGTGAATTCTAACGATGTCCGAGTTACCCAGCAGCCAGCAGTGCGGGGGAATAAGCCTCAACCAGTTGCAGTTAAGCCACAAGGCAAGGTCGATAATCATCCTCGGAATGTCTCTTCGGGATCGTCAGCTTCAACTTCCGATCGGCCAGCTACACTAGAAGATCTACAACGGAAGTTTGGGAAGAAGAAGTAAAATTTTAGGGATAGAATCGCAGTTACAATCTCGGATTATCGATCGGATTGAGATTAGCGACTGTTTTAATGTGAGTTCGGGTTAAGGATATTTGCTTCGTTCGAGTCCCGCCACCGATTGTGTCTTGTCTCGCTTTTCGCGTCGGGAAACCCGACGGGCGCGAGCCGCAAATCGGGGCTAGTATTACAAAGTCCGCCTACGCGGACTGATTAACTAGTCCGTGTAGGCAGGCTTTTGCCGCTCGCGGCAACAACCGGACTTTGCGTCATGAGCCGAGACTTCCAGTCTCCAGGCATTTCTTATCCCGAACTCAGGTTGTTTTACAACAATAACCAAGCAAATAAACTTTCGATCGATAGATTTAACTCGCTGACAAAAGATGGCACTGGTAGCAAAGAATCTGACTCGTCAAATACTGCTACTTCTTGCTTAGGACGATAAACAAACACGGTTTTTTCCGCAGGATCGATTAACCAACCGATCTGGGTGCCATATTTCAAACAATGCAGAATATTTTTCGTTACCTTAGTGTGGCTTTGGTCTGGAGACAAGATTTCGATTGTCCAATCTGGAGCTAAGGGAAACACATTCGCAATTTCACCGTTTTCATCGCAGGGAATTCGATTCCAAATAAATACCGTAACATCGGGGACGATCGATCGACCGCCAAATGTACAGCGTAACTCAGGAAATGCACTAGCAATTTTTTGTTGCTCGGCAATTGTATTGATGGCGGATACGAACTTCCCCTGAATTCTACTGTGCTTCCCTTGTGGCATGGGCTTTTGAATAATTTGACCGTCGATATACTCACTGGCTGGCTTAGTTTCTGGTAGTTTCAGGAACTCTGCCAATGTCAGTGTTTTTGCGCCTATTTGAACCATCTTGGGACTGCCTCCAGCTTTGCTAGTTCGAGTTCTCATCTTTAATTTTACAGCGAATGCTCCCTTGGAGTAGGTTAATTACGCTATCCGCATTGCGAAGGTTGGTGTCATAATAATCGTAATCCCTCTATCAAAGTCAATGATGATAATCTCGATCGATCCGAGCTTCCCATCAAAGAAAGTGTCATTAACTAACTTATATAAATGCCATCCCTCAACAATTTATCGCGCTCATGAATATCGAAGAAATACAACCAGAACGAGACAAGTTACCAGCAAGTAACAATGTCAAACTCGATCGAGAACAAGAATCCGAGAAAATCATCTGTCCTCATTGTCTACGCACTGCTACCAATGGGATTAAATGCAAGGGAATTTGTGTGGCTGACAGTGACTATTGATGCATGAAGTTTAGAAAAGCGGTGATTATTGCTATCCCGTCGGGGCAAGCTGTCGATCGAGTTTGGCGATCGGTTGTGACTTGCGTCAGACCCAGCGATTGTTAAGTTTAGTAAACTATGCACACAACCCCGAAAAACCCGCCATTCCAATGAAAACTCAATTTCCGCCACTGACTAGCCAGTTACCATCCGTGCAGCAGCACGAAGCTAATCAGCGACTCAGCCATACAGCAACCGAAACCGATCGAATTTTGTGTACTCATTGCCAACGGACGGCGACAAATGGTAATCCATGCCAATGGATTTGTAAGCGCGATCGAGTTGAGAAGTCGCTAGCTAACTAGTTGAAAATCGCTAATATTTTAAGATACCGCGACTCGATCGGCTAATTTTACTTCAACTCGATCGCCAGGTTTGGGTGCGAGTACTTGCGTTGACAAATTGCGATCGGTAAGCATCGTGCGAAACTGTTCGACATCACCACTACCACGCAGCAGGGACAATAATACCCCTTCAAACACGACATTTCCACCTGCTGCAGTTGGCAAGATAACCTGTGGTCGCAACCATTCTACTGCTTGGACGGCACTTTTCAAGCCTTTGATGACTGCACCAACCAGCGGAATCTCTAAATCGGTTAGTGGTGTAATCACCACGTCCACAGGTGCGATTTCTTTGAGTGCGGCTGAATGAGACCCATGTGGCTCGTAGTAAAGTGTAACTCGATCGGTTAAATCTGTAAGTAAATAACCATTTTCAACTAAGTTTGGGCCGACGACTGAGCCAGGTAAAGCTTGAATTTTGAGACTGTCAGTTAGTGTAAAGGATTCGCCATGTGCTAAAGCCGTCACTTGCTGATAACCTAATCCCTGGACGATTTTGGCAGCATTTGGCGATGCAACTACGGGGATTTGCTTATCGAGGCGTTCGAGTGTGGGGACATGGGCGTGATCGGGCAATCCTTGAGACAGTAAAATTAAATCGATATCGGCAGGAATCGCTTGAGGTGTAGGATGGTCGCCTTTGAAGAACCACGGTAGATTGCCGAAAACTAACGACCCAACCAACCAAGGATCGAGCAGTACCCGCCGACCGCCCATTTCAATCAGCCAAGAATTGCTATCGAGCCAAGTTAGATACATTTTTACCAGCCTTAATTATCGCTAAGCCTATTATCTCGTATTTCTCTGGGCTACTCAATGTGATGTTTGGCGATCGCATTGGCTAACGCGATCTGAAATAATCGATCGATCGCGATGCCTGCCGATTTTGCCATGGTCGAAATTACACTCATTTTGGCAAACGAGCAATATAGCCCTGCTTCCAAAAACCACGGCTGTCCGTCAGGATCGATCCGAAAATCAAACAGACTATAGTGCCGACAGCCTAGTGCGATGTGACATTTTTTGGCGGCATCCCAGACTTTAGCTGTCACTGGGTCGCTAGGATCGACGATCCAAGATTTGGCATTACCTTTAGCAACCGCAGTCAGACTGCCATCTTCAGCTCGCGCCAGCTTATCGGCATAGCTCCGAATCGGTCGATCGTCTTTGTCCATCAAGTATTCTTCTAATGGCAAGCAGACTAGCTCGCCAGCTGACTCGATAATACCGCACCGGACTTCCCTACCCAGTTCGATAAATTCCTCCACCATCACTTCATCTGTATTGGCAAAAGCCGCGTGCAGAGCTGTGTCGTATTCACTTGCATTTTTAACGAAGGCTACTCCCAGCGAATTATCAGCATTTACAGGCTTGAGTACTACCGGGGGTGATATTTGGGGGTAATTACCAGGACGAAGCAATTCGGCATAGGGCACCTTAACTCCAGCGGCGGCGACAATGGCTTTGGTATTAACTTTGTGCGCTGTCAACGCCATCAACTCGGCGGAGTTGCCGAGATAGGGAATATTTAACAAGTCAAAGAGATCGCGATAAGTTGTCATCCCAGGAATGCAAAACATTTGCGGCACCATCACATCGAGATCGAGTGTTGTCAGCACCTCGATCGCATCAGCCAAGGACATGGACATGGCAAGATCGATCGCGTCAGCATCGAGTGAGGTAGGGAATCGCCACAATCGATCGGGTGTAATATAGGCAATATGAAATTCATATAGTGCGGGGTTGGCGGTAGACTCCAGGCAATCAGTTGCATACAAGCGCGAGAGATCGCAGTAAAAATCATCGACAGCCGAACCAACTAAATGCAAAACGCGTAATCTCCCCACAATTAATCTCCCCCTAATTCCACGAGCTTGCCGATATTAAAATCGATTCGGATCCATCCTTTTAATTGTTGTAAGTTTTTTAGTAGCAATAAGGGAATCTGCCAATGATGCACCATTAAAAATGGCAGCGGATCGAACCAGTCGAAAATTGCATCTTTACCACTGAAGATGATTTGTAGCCGTTGCCGAGTTTGGGTTGGATTGGATAAGTGCGTCAGCAATCGCCAAATTTCATGGTAAATCCAGTAAGTTGGACGACTCGATGCTAGTGGTTTAACGATCTCTGCTAATGGCTCACGCTCTAGATAAGCGGTGGCGACATCTGGATGATTGTAAAACATCGTAATCGCTGAGTGGGTACGGGGATTGCATTCGATCGCATAAATTCGATCGTCAGCAGTTTGAATGAAATCAAAAGAAACTTGTCCGGTTAACTTTAGTCCAGCGACAAACTTCTTCACCCAGGCTTCGATTTCAGGTTTATCTACCATCTGATAATTGATCTGAAATGCTGACGATTCGCAGCAACAATGTAGTCTCACTTCGCCATCGCGCACGGTACTGTGAGTACAGTATTCCTGTCCGGTGATAAACTCTTGCAAAATCCACGGATGGTCGATCGAAATCGGTAGTTCTGTAACGAACGCTGCTGTCTGTGCGGGTGTATCGCGGGGGAATTTAGTTAAGTCCAATCGCCGCACGGAATCGTAAGGAATACTTTTGAGAATATATTGCCGTTGCTGGGTGGCGAAATCAAAGTCCATCACTTGCAGCGGATGGGTAATGCAGTGAGAATCGGGAACGGGTAGCTCTAATGATGTTGCGAGTGTGGCAAATCGCTCTTTATCGTCTAGTTTTTGCACCATCGTCGGGTCGAGGTGCATGACGTCACAATAGGGGGCGAGTGTTGCTATTGCTACGGCATCGTAATAGCTGGCGACTGGGCTACAGACGGGGATGTAGACATCGACTCCTTCTGTTTTGACAATTTCTAGCAATGCGTCGATGTAGCCATCGGCATCGGGCTGGGGGATGGTGTAGAAGCGATCGACTGCCCAGGAAAATCGATGTCCGGTGAGCCAATATTTATATGATTCGCATAAAATCACGCGATGTCCAGCGCGATGAAACGATCGGGTTAATTGCAGTGCTTTGGTCATTTTGCCACCGCTAATGAGGATTGTCTTTGGGTTGGCGGTTGCGGTGCGTGACTGAACTGGTTTGAGGAGGAGTGATGTGAATAGGGCGATCGCGGTTAAGGTGAGGTTTAGGGGTAGTGCTAGTAGTAGGAGGCTAAGGGTGCCGATCGTTTTTAGAGATGTTTGGAGTCGATTGGGTGGTGGTGATGCGATCGGTAGTTCTTGGGTCATGCCTTTCTACTGACGGATTTGGATGGGAACTAGTGCTTTTATTTGGGCTGCTGGTGGGTGGAACCCGGATCTGGGGGTCGGAACCCCCAGACCCCCCGTTGAGGAGCGGAACGCCGCCCCTCAAACTCCCCTGCGTAAGGTTCGACTTGTGTGTGGCGAGGCGCGCTTCGCATTAGTGCGTTCTGTCGGTTACTTTATGATGAGGGAGGTGGGGAATCTAGAAGTTCTTCTTTTTTAGATATATCTATATCTATCTACCCACAAATTTAAATCGACAATTAAGTAGGTGGGCGTAACTAAATATAGAATATCATGTAGGGTGGGCACTGCCCACCATCTGGGTTTCAAGCATTATCTATTTAACAAATAGTCGTACCTACCTACTTACGTCAGCGATTGGAACCTAAGTTGGCGCAGCCTTTCTGCCTAAACTCGGCGGATCAGTGTCAGCCCATCCCGTAAGGGCAGTAACACTTGTTCGATCCGTGGATCGTCGATGACGGCTTGATTGAAAGCGGCGATCGCTAATCCGTTCGCGGTTGATTCTGCTTGTAAATACGGCTGTCCCTGCATCAAGGTATTATCGACACAGATCGCTCCGTGCGGGGCGAGGAGGGTGCTATCGAGTAATAAATTTAAATAGTCGATATATCCACCCTTATCGGCATCGATAAAGACCAGATCGAACGTTATGCCAACAGCAGCTAACTTTTTGAGTGTCTCCATTGCTGGAGCTACCTCGATCGAGATTTTGTGTCCGTGGGGTGACTCCTTAAAGCATTGCCGGGCAAATTCGGCCGCAAAATGATCTACTTCACAAGCGACTACTTTACCGTCTTCGGGCAAGGCTTCAGCCATGGATAAGGCAGAGTAACCCGTAAATACGCCGATTTCTAGTACCCGTTTAGCGCGAGCTAAATGAATGAGAAATTTCAGCATTTGACCTTCGACGTGTCCTGAGAGCATTTCCTGCTCTAACTGGCGGACAGTCTCACCATTTGTCGATCGCAATGACCAATCTTCGGATTGAGTCCGATCGACTAGATCGGCTAATGCTGGCGACTCTGGAGTCGTACAGTGACTGATGTAAGGATCTAATCCGCTAGCAAGTTCGCAAGCTTGGCGCAATTCTGACTTGAGAGCTGGATCGATACCTTCGAGAGCGCCGATTTGTTCGGTGAGATATTCGAGTTTAGTGGCGAGAATACCTAGCGGTGTTACGGCTCTGGGGGCTACTTTCATGCTGGTATCCCTGCTGACATCGAGAGTTTGGCCGATCGAGCGGAAATATACATATCGACACCATCGCCGCCGCGTGGATAGGTGCGGCATAGTTCCTTGTGGATGGCTAAGTCGCGGGAGAGATCGGCTTCAGTCAGATCGTTAAGGAAGGTGCAACTCCCGATCGGATGTGGGACGGCGGCGCGGACTAAACCATCGCGGGTTCGGCTAATCGATTCGGTGGCTTTCCACAATAGTTCGGGAGTGAGATAGGGACTATCGATCGCCAGTCCGATCCGGCTCATCAAGCTTAAAATGCGATCGCGATCGATGACGGAAATGTAGCCACGTTGTTGCGCGATCGTGGCTGAGAAGGCCATGTCGATATTTACACCATGACCGTGGAACATCGGAATCTCTGGAGTTAGCTCTAGCGTAGGACTCCAGGTGTGACCGTAAGCGATAACGCGATCGAGGTCGAGTTCGTGGAGGTTGGGCACTTCTAGCTCCAACATCGTATTAATCGCGTTATAAGTGACTTTGTGGGCGATCGCTCTAAGTTCTGGCGTGCCGTTCAGATAGCCGAATCTGCTGTGCAACAATTCTTCGCCATGCTTTTCTAGCAGCTCAAAAATTTCCCGATTGGCAACGACAGCGATCTTGATTAACTCTGCCATCCCGTTGCGGATTTGATCTTCGGGCAGCGTTTTCAAGAACGAGAAGTCTAAAATCACTTTTTGCGAAGCGTGGTAAGCACCTAATCGATTTTTTAACTTACCATGATTGACCGCGACTTTGATCGCGACACTGGCATCGATTAAGCCGATTAGGGTGGTGGGGATGCGGATATAGTTGGTGCGACGACGGTAAGTAGCACAAGCAAATCCAGCAACATCGGTTGTCAGACCGCCACCTACGACCAAGACTGGTTCTTTGCGTACTAGTCCAAAATCAGCAAAGGCATCGACGATCTGCTCGAAGGTTTGTAGCGTCTTATCTGTCTCCTCAATTCGGATTTGGAAGACGGTGAGGTCGATTTCATAATGCTCGAAATAAGCTTTAATCCGATCGCCATATAAACCATAAATTGTTTTATCTACGATCGTCAAACATCGTCCAAACTGACGATAGCTCTCGGCGATCTCCGAATTATCTATATCAAACGCACCATCGACATAAAGCAAGCTAAAATCAATTTTTTCGTATCCTTCAATATGAAAAGCCTTTTCTGTCGCCTTGAAAGTTGCTTGGATGGTACCCATGAAGTCTTTCCGCTCAGTTTATACACATAACTTAACGCATATTTTTCAGGTTAACAAATAATTTACCACTAGTTAGCTAGTGAGGTAAATATTGAAATTCAACATCTATCGATCGATAGATGCACACGATCGAACTATATCGGTAGCTAGCTTTGAAGGCGATCTCACTTATCGATCGATACTGTTGACATCCGATCGCAACTGTTTTGGATTCAGTGATAATTACCACACGATCGACTTGCTTTGAGTAGAGTGTGTAAATATTGTCACGTTTTAATCTATTGTAAAGCTGACCTTAACTGAGTGACCGACAGTGATTTTCAAATAAATCATTCACATGCTGTAAAGCTTGAAGAATTTTTTAGATAATTCGAACAATTCAAACACGATCTACAACATGCAGCTGTCAAAGTTGCTAACAGGTCAAGAAAATTAATTTATGATTTCGACTAGTAATTAAGAGCATTTCGGGCATTTATTGCTGCGTGAATTGTCGATCGTTGCCTGTTGAGGCACAAAAAACTAGCTAAAAGGCGAAATTAATGGACGTACAGATGTCTGGGACTCATCAAGCTACTTCTGATGCGATCTTTGGGCACCCGATCTCGCGCAATCTTCAGTGGCATGATATCCGATCGATGCTGGAGTCGATCGCCCAAGTATCGGAAGAACATAATGGTAATGTCCGCTTTATGCGGCACGGTCAGACACTGACGATTCACCCGCCTAAACACAAAGATTTAGCCGATACTCAGGAACTGATGAAAATTCGGCACTTCCTCGAGCGATCTGCCTTACCCGAAGCCGCAAATGTTGCAGATAGCGGACATCGGTTGGTCGTCATCGACCATCGCGAAGCGCGGGTTTACCAGACCGAACTGCGCGGTGCGGTACCTGAGCGGATCGCGCCTTACGATCCAGATGGTTTGCACCAGCACATCCACTATGTAGAAGATGAAAGTAACAAAGGTAAACGGCTACCCGAACTCAAATCTTTCTATGAGGCCGTGGCGCAGTCGCTCGTAGGTGCGGAGCAGATCTTGATTTTTGGTAGCTCGACCGGATCGAGTAGCGCGATGGAACATCTACTCGCCGACCTCCAAAAACATCACTCAAACCTAGCTAAGCGCGTCATCGGTACGCTGAAGATCGATGAAAAACACCTGACTGACGACCAGTTATTAGCTAAGGCGCGGGAGTTCTATCTGAAAGCAAATGCTGGCGGTTAAAACCACCGTTATCTACACGCTACTGGCGGTTAAAGCCACCTCAGTGGAATAAATGCACCAACCGGTTGCGCTCGATCGCATCCAGCCGAACTCATTACCGTTGTCGCCAAGATCGCTTTCTAAGTATTCAGGAGAAATATGTCTGAATCGACGAACCGACAAATCCTACTCAAAAGTTACCCGAGCGGGGCACCGACTGCCAGCAACTTTACACTGGTCGAGACAGCTATTCCCGAGCCAGGAGCGGGAGCAACGCTCAACCGCACGATCTACTTGTCGCTAGACCCTTACATGCGCGGACGGATGAGCCAACAGGCATCTTATGCGGCTCCGGCAGAATTGGGACGAGTGATGATGGGCAGCACTGTCAGCCAGATTGTCACCTCCAATCACCCGGACTTCGCTGCTGGAGATTTTGTGGTGGGGTATGACGGTTGGCAGGAATATGCGATCGCTAAAGGCGAAACGTTACGTAAGCTCGATCCAGCACAGCTACCGATTTCCACTGCATTAGGACTCACTGGGGCACCAGGGATGACCGCATATTTCGCGCTGCAAGAGATCGGCAAACTCAAGGTAGGCGAGACGGTGGTAGTCTCGGCTGCTGCTGGGGCTGTTGGTGCGATCGTCGGTCAACTCGCCAAACTTCATGGCTGTCGGGCGGTGGGCATCGCTGGCGGTGCGGAGAAGTGCGCTTATGTAGTGGATGAATTGGGCTTTGATGCTTGTATCGATCGCAAGACTCAAGATCTCAGTTCGGCATTGTCAGCCGCTTGTCCCGATGGGATCGACGTATATGTAGACCATACAGCGGGGCCGATTCTCGAAGCTGTATTACAACACATCAATCTGGGAGCCAGAATCCCGTTAGTGGGTTTAATCTCCCAGTACAATGCCGAAACGCTCCCGCCAGGGCCAAATTTGATGCCGCTACTGGTCAAACGGGCCTTAATTCAGGGGTTTCTGGTCAGCGATTATTTGGGACGGCAATCAGAGTTTATCGCGGCGATGTCGCCGTGGCTACAAGCTGGCAAGCTCAAGTACAAGGAGGATATCGTTGCCGGGCTAGAAAATGCACCTCAGGCGTTTCTCGGTCTGTTTCAAGGTCATAACTTCGGCAAGTTAATCGTGCGGGTTGGTGATGACCCGACGCGACAATAGTTCGACTCAATAACTTTACTTTAGGAATAACAATCATGAATGACATCGTAGATACACTCATTAATGACGGTCGGTTTGTAACTTTGGTTGATGCGATCGAGCGGGCGAGTTTGGCGCAGGGCTTGATGGAGCCGGGTACGGTCACGATCTTTGCCCCGACTGATGAAGCATTTTCTAAGTTGCCTTCGGGGATGATGGGATTTTTGCTCGACAATCCGCCAGAGCTGGAAAAGCTGTTGTCATATCATGTGATTGCGCAGCGGATTCTTTCGAGCGATCTGAGCGCGGTGAGTTCGACTCCGACTGTTGAGGGTTCGATGTTGACGATCGATAATACTCAAGGTGCGAAAGTGAATGATGCCAAGATCCTCCAAGCCGATCTCGAAGCAAGTAATGGCGTGATTCACGCGATCGATACCGTATTGATTCCCCAATCAGTGAGCGATATGTCGATGGCTGGTTAAGCGGCGAGGGCAGAATGTCGAGCGTGGGGTACCCTTGTGCAGCGTAGGGGTGCTCCTTATTCGCTGAAGTCGCGATCGAGAGATATTTGGGCGATCGAATATCTCTCGATCGATTTAAATTACAGTATTAATTTGATGGATATCTTCAAGTTGTAATTGCGATCCAACCTCACAAAAACTGACATTAAAAATTCAATAAATTAACCTAAGTTGCTACCTAATAGAACGCCTACGATTGTGTCTTGAAAAGGTGCTCTACTTGGGGAAACCCCAAGACCTAATGGTCGGCTAGCCGACCAAATGCACTTTTCGCTTCGCGGACTAGTTTATTAGTCCGCGAAGCGAAAAGTGCATTCCGAAGAGCGGTTTCTAACCGCTTAGGTTATGGGTAGCAACTTGGGTTAAATTAGAATTAGTTGGGTACTGAAACATAATTTTATCTTCTTAAAACCCCAGTTGGATAAGTAGTGCCAACTTCAAAAATTGTACTTTGTACTTCTGAACGCTCGATTCTTATCCCGAACTGACGTTATTTATTATTGAGATGTATTCATAGAAAATGAAGATTTAAGGTTGATAACCCTCGACTGGAGAAATTAGCTTTAAACTGGCAGGTAAAAGCTGAATATTTGGAAATGGTAATTTCGGGGATCTTCTGAACCAGAGCAGCCTCTCCTCACCGCGATCGCGCGTTTAATTTTTTAACAATACCGATCGGAACTGGGACACAATCATCGATCCAGTTATTAGCAATCGCGGAGGCGATATCAATGGCAACTAGAAGTAGCTCTAGGCAGTCGAAATCTCAGCCCACTACTAGCAGCCCGAGCGCAGCTTCCCAACTCAACCCATCATCCAACGGCAAGCCGATTGCGACCGCAATTGTCGGCATTGGGGCTTCCGCAGGCGGATTGGAAGCCTTTACCCTACTCTTACGCCACCTGTCGATCGAGACAGGGATGGCATACGTGCTGATCCAACACCTCGATCCGCAACACAAGAGTTTGTTGACGGAAATTTTGGCGCGCACGACGCAAATGCCGGTGACAGAGATAACCGATGGCATTGAGATCGAGCCGAATCATATCTATATCATTCCACCCAATACGCAGACGGTCTTCCGAAATGGGCGGCTGAAACTTTCACCACGGGAAAAGACTAAAGGCATATTTCACCCGATCGATCTATTCTTTCATTCGATCGCTGCCGAGTGCGGGAGCCAAGCAATCGGGGTTGTCTTATCTGGTGGCGATGGCGATGGCGCGCTCGGACTATCAGCAATTAAAGCCGCTGGGGGCATCACCTTCGCGCAGGATCTCCCCTCCTCACAATTTGGCGGAATGCCCCATAGCGCGGCAAATACCGGGCAGGTAGACTTTATTTTACCGCCAGCGGAGATTGCCAAAAAACTCAACCAAATGAGCGCGCACTCCGGCTCGGCAGCGGGCGGAACGATCGTGGCAACGGCGAGCCAGCCAGATCCGACAGCAGAGATCGATCTCGATCGACTCTCAGAGCGGCCATTGACACCGAAATTATCCCCAAACACCGCACTTGCCGACAGCGCCCCAGCACAGCTCGATCCCCTCGATCGAATTTTTGAACTGCTGCAACTTCAGACGGGAGCTAACTTTGCGGGGTACAAACATGCGACCCTCAATCGGCGGATGCAGCGGCGGATGCACCAACAGCAGATTGGCACGGTGGCAGATTATCTCAATTATTTAGTAGCATATCCGGCCGAAGTCGAGGCGCTGTATCGAGATTTTCTCATTGATGTCACGAGTTTTTTCCGCGATCCAGTCGCCTTTCAATCCTTGAAGGACAATATTTTGCCGCAGATCGTCCGGCAACAGCAAGTACCAAAAGCGCCAATTCGGGTGTGGGTGGCGGGATGTGCGACGGGAGAGGAAGTTTATTCGATCGCCATTTGTTTGCTGGAAGTGCTAGCAGAGCTAAAATTACCAGCGCAGATTCAGATTTTTGCGACCGATCTCAATGAATTGGCGATCGAGACTGCGCGCGCGGGTATTTACTCCAAAGCTAAGGTTGAGGGTGTCTCAGCCGAAAGATTGCAGCAGTTTTTTATCCCAGTCGCAGGTGGGTATCAGATCGATCGAGCGGTACGTGATTTGTGTGTATTTGCCAAACATAATCTCTGTAGCGATCCACCGTTCTCACGGCTCGATACGATCGTCTGTCGCAATGTACTGATTTATTTTGGAGCCAAACTCCAAAAAAAGGTGATGCAGACACTGCACTACGGACTCAAGCCGACTGGTTTTCTGATGCTCGGTAGTTCTGAGACTACGGGAAGCTCAGCGGACTTATTTCATGCTGTCGAGTTTGCTGAGGATACATCCGCAGCAAAACAGTACAAATTTTATACAAAAAAACTGGTGTCGCTCCTGCCCAATCTAGATTTTACGATCGGTGGCGAGATTAGATCCTATTCCCCGCTGCAACCACCGATAGCGCCTGACGATCGGACTGCGAACATCGATCTGCAACAGATTACTGACGATATCGTTTGGAAACGCTATGCGCCAGCAGGGGTCACGATCGATTCCGATCTCCAAATCCTCCAATTTCGGGGCGATACTAGTCCCTATCTGAGTTCTGCTCCAGGCAAGCCGAGTTTTAGTCTGTTGAAAATGGCGCGGGTCGATCTGCGGGTCGAACTCCGAGCGGCGATCTATCAAGCGAAAAAACTCAATCTGCCAGTTAGTAAGTCGTCACTCAGCGAACTTATCAAGTTTGAGGTCATCCCCGTTCGGGTGCCTGGACTGGCCGAGCGATACTTCCTAATTTTATTCGAGCCGTTGGTGGAGGCTCTCCCCACGAGTTTGACCGCAGATCTTGACCAAGCAAATGAGGCGGCGGGACTACCGGAGATGACACTCACCCGCAAACGTGCACGCAAAACCCTGGTCGAACGGGAGAATCTCCAGCTCAAACACAAGCTCGCCCTGACTCAAGAGCATCTGCAAACCATAACTGAGGAGCAAGAAGCGATCGAGCAGGCGGCACGGGCGACGCAGGAGGAAATGCTCTCGAGTAATGAGGAGTTTCAAAGCACTAATGAAGAACTCGAAACCGCGAAAGAGGAGATCCAGGCAGCCAATGAGGAGTTGAGTACCGTCAATGAGGAATTACGCAATCGCAATCTGGAAGCGACCCAAGCTAATAACGATTTGCTGAATATTCTCAGCAGCGTCAGACTGCCGATTTTGATTGTCGATACAGATCTCCGGATTGGGCGGTTTACGCCAATGGCGGAGCGGATCTTCAACCTCATTCCCACGGATCTCGGTCGCTCGTTCAAAGACATCCGCCACAACCTGAATATTCCCGATTTGGATCGCTCGATCCTCCAGACGATCGAGACGCTCACCATTTACCAACAGGAGATCCAAGACCGATCGGGAAATTGGTATCAACTTGAGATCCGCCCCTATCAAACTCACGACAAGATCGTTGCTGGTGCTACTGTCGTCTTGATCGATATCAACGAACTCAAGCAGCGCGCTCAGGAGATTCAAGTCGCCCGCGATTATGCCAATGCGATCGTCGAAACGGTATGGGAGCCGCAGCTCGTGCTCGATCGCGAGCTGCGGATTGTCACTGTCAATCATGCCTTCTATGAGATGTTTGAGTTTACGCCACCGCAGGTGGCAGGACAACTACTCGATAAGTTGGAAAACGGACAATGGCAGATCTTGGGATTACGATCGTGGCTGGAGGATCTGTTCTCCCATGCTACCCAAGTTGAAGATTTTGAAGTCGAACATACCTTCGAGCGGATCGGGCAGCGGACGCTCCAGCTCAATGCCCGCCAAATTCCGGCGATTGGCAACGATCGATTAATCTTACTCGCGATCGTTGATATCACTCAGCGCAAGCACATGGATACAGAACGGGCGCAATTATTTACGCTCGAACGCACCGCTAGATCGACAGCAGATGCCGCAAATCTCGCCAAAGATGTCTTCTTGTCGATCCTCTCCCACGAACTCCGCAGCCCGCTGAGTGCTATGTTAGGCTGGTCGCGACTCCTCCGCAGCGGTAAATTAACCCCAGCTCAAGTCGAGCACGGCTTAGAAGTAATCGATCGCAGTGCGAGCATCCAAAATCAACTGATCGAGGATCTGTTAGATATTTCGAGTATTACCAATGGTAAGCTCCGACTCGATGCCGAACTCATCGACCTAGTACCCGTTATCGAAGCCGCGATCGATACAGTCGCGATCTCGGCTACAGCCAAAAACATCCAGATCCACACTCAACTCGATCCCTTTCCAGATCGCATCTTGGGCGACTTTGGCCGCCTCCAGCAGGTGATGTGGAATATCCTCGGGAATGCGATTAAATTCACCGATCCTGGTGGCAAAGTCACCGTGCGGCTATCGTCAGTCGATCGCCAGCCAACCGATACCACTCGACAGAGTGCCGGCTACGCGCAAATTCAAGTCATCGATAATGGCAAAGGCATCGATCCGGAATTTTTACCGCATGTATTCGATCGGTTTCTTCAAGCCGACAGTTCCGCCCAGCGCAATTACGCTGGACTCGGACTCGGACTAACGATCGTCCGCCATATCGTCGAACTCCATGGCGGGACGATCGAAGTAGTCAGTGCAGTCGGCTCGGGATCGACATTTACGATTCGGCTCCCGCTCTCTCCTAGAATTGCTGGCGAGTCAGCACCTCCAGCAGCCGACGCGATCGATCTGGGAGCTACTACTCTAGTAGACGCGTCCACCCTCATCGGGATTCACGTCCTCCTCGTCGATGACGAGGAAGATGTACGGACGCTGATAGCGACGATCCTCGAACAATCTGGTGCGACAGTCACCCCCGTCGCCGCTGCGCCTGCTGCCCTCCAACTCTTGCAAGCAGCACCCCAAAAATATGCTGTCCTCTTGTCCGATATCGGGATGCCAGGGCAAGATGGCTGGTCGTTTATCCGTCAAGTTCGGGCACTCAGTGCCGCCGCCGGGGGACAAATTCCAGCCGCTGCACTGACGGCATATGCCAGTAGTCGAGAGCGCGCTCTGGCGCTCCAGCTCGGCTTTCAAATCCATATTGCCAAGCCTGTCGAACCCGATCTGTTGGTGGCGATCGTTGCCGATCTGGCGCGGGATTAGCAGCTAGCTATCTCGATCTCGATCGTGGTGGTCATCTGGCTCAAATTCGCGGAATCTTAGCTACTTGTGACAGGATTATCATCCATTCTCGATCGTTATAGCTGCACCTAATTAACATTAGTTTGGAATAAGGAAAAATTGATTTGCTTCGCTCTAGCACCGCCCTGAACTATAAGTTCGGGCTAATAGCTAAAGTTCGTTGAAACGAACTGCCAAATTAATTAGTTCGTTTCAACGAACTTTAGCTATTAGCCCCAAATTCATTTGAGGGCGGTGCAGAAACGAAGCTAGGAGTCATCCCTCGGATGTGCGGAGCCAATATCCTTAACCCTACCGAACTCATATTAAGTATTTCCCCAAGCTGCATTCGCACCCCCTTAAGCGATCGCCGTATACATTTATTTACAAATTATTTTTTAGCCTCACAACTATTACAGACAGCTAGCTCTAGTCGATCGGTTGGTCGAAAAACGATCGCGATTTTCAACGATCGATTATTAAAAAAATCTTAAGAGCGTCAAAGATCGAAGATATCGCTAAATTTAACTCAAGAGATCGAGCTATTGCTGACAAGGTGTTGAGGGTTAACCGTAATTAGAGATGGACTACCGATAGGTAGATCGACTCATGCCTAATCGGTTAAATATGCGCATGTTCGCTATTTTTAAGTAATTATTTGAAAAAGTGAGTAGTCAATCGCAATCTAAAGCGATCGAGTAAAATCTGAGGGAAAGAAACAACTCGCTTTAACCTCGGTGTCCGATTGAGTTCAGGTTTTCATTTGGCTGACCAACTACTCAGTAATCATGGGGGCAATAGCAATGATCTCGATTTTTGAAGCAGTATCTCAGCCGTTGCTCGTCCTCGATGGCAATCTCCGCGTCCTCACAGCCAATCGCGCTTTCTATAGACTGTTTGAAGTTTTGCCGACGGAAATGGAAGGTCAACTCTTCGCCAAATTGCCTAATCGGCAATGGCAGATTCCCGAATTACACGCTCGGATTGCGGCTCTGCTGCTATATGACACCCAAGTTCGGGATTTTGAAGCGATCGGTATTTTCGCCCGAGGCGGACTCAAGACAATGCTAGTCAATGCTCGACAAATTCCTAATTCGAACGACGAGGAAGCTTTGATTAGGGTAGATACCGATCGACTCAGTGACGCAGACTTGCCGCTAGCACTCCACAATGTGGTAAGAAATCCAACGATCTTGATTCAGATCTCCGAAGTGTCTGGAGTGCAAACTCACTAGCAAGACTGCCTACTCTGCCAGTCACGAGCGTCAATCCAAAATCCAAAATCACACCGGATGTCAATTATCACCTGAGCCAACTGAGCCTAGGCAGCATTACTGAATAAAAAATGCGTCATCTCCGCACTAATGCCTTCTAGTTCGATCCGGCTGGATTCTGGCAAACCAAAGCCGATATAACTCAATACTTCTTCCCAAGCCTGAAGTTCCTCCATCGTCCGCACTTGGCGTAATTTATCTACATAAAAATTGTGCCAAAACAGTGGTGCGATATGGTCGTATTTTTTCCAGCGCTTGCGCCAAGCTCTGACATCGCGATGGTTGGGCAATGCCACGCCGACAATCGGTGGTAAATCGGCATAACTGACGAATGTACTCATTTTCTTACCGACGACGTGTACCACGTATCGCCAACAGTTGACCTTATAAATGTCATCTGGCGATCGTTTGAGACACATCGCAACAGCATCTTTGGTGACAAATCTACTTTGGGGATTTGTGATGACTGTGGATTGAGTGGGTGCAGATGGAGCTAGTAACATGGGAGGACACCAAAAAGGATGATGGATTATTGGTGGTAATGCACGGATAAATTATGAATTATGCGGCGCTTGCTCGTTGGGGAAGCAGCTACGAACAGAGATCGAGACAAGCAATCGCCACAAGACAAAGTGATGAATTACCAGTCCGATCGGCGATCGGATCGGTCAGCTGCGCTCTCACCTATATTATAGTACATTTTTACCAAAGTAGGAGGATTGGAGTTAGATTGTACGCTGAATTTAAAGCAGAATTCAAGACACCAGATGTGGCGTAGTGCAAAGATTCTGCCACCAATCGGTTAGCTATTTTCTACGATGGCGCAGGGTCGGGAGAGGGGAAGATGAGTGGAGAGATTTTAGCTTTTTGGCCGATCGCCCCTGAAATATCTCCACACTCGCAAACAATAGTTAGCAAATCGGGATGAGAATTGGGAAACATAGAGAAGTACTAGATTTACCGCGTTAACTGTCTGTCAGCTCCTGCTGTTATTGTCGCGAAAACCACCCACACTCCCAAGGGAGGAATTCCGCCTACAGCCTGACGGCAAACCGTTCGATTACCCCCACATTGCAGCGTAAACTATGGCTACTCTCGTTTCTTCACCCATCCAACGTCTTACTGCGAATATCGCTCAGCAAATTGTCGGAAAGGATCGGGCGATTCAGCTGGTCTTGACGGCTTTGCTCTCAGGGGGACACGTATTATTAGAAGATGTGCCTGGAGTCGGTAAAACCTTACTAGCCAAATCGCTGGCCAAATCGATCGACGGTAAATTTCAGCGGATCCAATGTACGCCCGATTTACTCCCTTCCGATATTACGGGGACAAACATCTGGAATCCTGGCAGTCGAGAATTTGAATTTATCCCTGGGCCGATTTTTACGAATATTTTGCTGGCGGATGAGATCAACCGCGCTACGCCACGCACCCAGTCAGCATTATTAGAAGTCATGGAAGAGCAGCAGGTGACGCTCGATGGACTCTCGCGTCCCGTCCCCACACCATTCTTTGTCATCGCGACCCAAAACCCGATCGAGTCGCATGGGACATTTGCGCTACCAGAAGCACAGATGGATCGCTTTGCCATCTCTCTGAGTTTGGGTTATCCCAATGCGGCGGAAGAGTTGCAAATGCTCCAAGGCTTGACGACAGGACTGCCTGTAAATAACTTAGAACCCTGCATCACGCTTGCAGAAGTGCAAGCAATCCGCCAACAGTGTCAGCAAGTCAAAGTCGAACCGTCAATCCAACAATATATCGTCGATCTCGTCCGCGCGACGCGCAATGACAGCGAAATTAGCCTGGGAGTGAGTCCGCGTGGGGCTGTAGCTCTCCATAAAGCTACTCAGTCTTGGGCATGGCTTCAAGGGCGTTCTTATGCCCTCCCAGATGATGTTAAGGAGCTTGCTCTCTATGTCCTGGCGCATCGGATTATGCCGATCGGCGGTCGGCGTGGGACACAAATTATTACTCGATTATTGCAGACGGTGACTGTCGATCGAGTTCGCTAGATTTTGTGGTTTTGGATTCGATCGCTGTCGAAATCATGCTTGAGCCGAATAGCTTCGATCGATCTAATGTTAGACTTCGCGTAGTAGTATTAACCCTATGTTCTGGGTAGAAATTGCCCACACAGACGATCCCCGATCGCCTAATAAATTCGATCGATTATACTTGTTTAATACGCGGATATACAAATAGAAATATCGGCTCAGAGCAATGCCCGACCTAAGTTATAGGATATGCTAGAGCTTTAATTCACCATAAAGTTTGATGATTCTGGAAGCTGTTAATCTAAGTGTAATTGCCGGAACAGAAGACGAGTTCGAGGCGGCTTTTGCCACCGCCACCCCATTAATCTCAGCTATCGATGGCTATCTCTCGCACGAGTTGCACCGCTGCTTGGAAGTCCCCGGCAAATATCTTTTATTAGTCCGCTGGCGCAATCTCGAAGACCACACGATCGGATTCAGACAATCGCCCCAATTTATCCAGTGGAAACAGTTACTCCATCATTTCTACGATCCGTTTCCGACTGTAGAGCATTTTGAGTTGTCGCTGGCACATCATCCAAACTAATACCATTTTGGATTTTGGATTGGGGAAACATTGCTGTCTCTGAAGTCGATCGATCTATCTGTCAGGATCGGTTTTTAAATTGGGATAACGGCGTTGCTGAATATGGGTATGATTTTTTGTAGGGGTGCCCCTGTCTTGTCGTTTTTTTATTCGGGGGGAACCCCCGAATAAAAACGCCGCTTGTGAGTACCCTGAATCGATGCGGGGTAAGCACGAGGCATTACCCCTACAAAAATTGTTTGTGCGTTTCATACATTAATTCAGCAACGCCGGGATAACGTCAGTTTCTCCTAGCGGAGAGAGTACGCCAACGGGTTAAGGAGATTTGCTTCGTTTTGTACAGCCAACGATTTCCACTCTCCAGGCAACTCTGATCCCAAACTCAGGCTACTGATGATTTTTCGGCCAGGTCACATAAAAAGTTGTCCCCCGTCCTAAACTCGACTCTAACCGAATCGTACCTTGCTCTGTTTCGACGATCTTTTTGACGATCGCCAACCCAATTCCCGTACTATCACTATTGTCCTGAACTTTGAGGGTTTGGAAAATAGCAAAGACTTTTTCGTGATGTTCGGGGGCGATACCGGGGCCGTCATCTTTGATGATAAATTCATGGCAGTCGGGATGTTCGATCGCCGAAATGTGCAGATGTCCGGTGACAGAAGTATGGTGATTGATGGCGTTGCTAATTAAGTTAGCAAAAACTTGGCTCAAAAATACGCGCTTGGTGGTAAGGGTTGGTAGCGGTTGCTGAATGTCGATCGTAAAGCCCTCTGGTGGGGCGAGAGAGTCGATAATCTCGCTCAGGAGTTCGGCAAGGTCAAATGTTTCCAACTGGGCTTCTTGTCTTCCGGCGCGGGCGTACAGCAGCAAACTGTCAATCATTGATTCCATCCGTTTGACGCGGGTGCGGAGGAGCTGAAACTGTTGCTGAGAGTCTGGTGGCAACTGACCGTCTAAATCCTCTTCAATCCAGACTGACAAGTTAGAAATCGCCCGTAGGGGAGCTTTGAGATCGTGGGAGACAGTATGTACGAAGCTGTCTAGCTCCTTGTTACGTTCGGCAAGTTCTGCTTCGGCTTGTTGCAGATCGGTAATGTCGGTATTGGTGCCAAACCAGCGTCTAATTTGTCCTGACTCATCGCGGATCGGCACTGCGCGAGACAAAAACCAGCGGTATGCGCCATCTCGACCTCGGAGCGGAAATATATCTTCCCATTCTTCACCGATTTCGAGATGATGGCGGAATAGCTTCACTACTCGATCGATATGTTCGGGATGATGAACGCTTTGCCAGCCCCAGCCCTGCATCTGTTCTAGCGTCGTACCTGTATACTCAAACCAGCGACGGTTGTACCAGAAGATCCAGCCGTTTTCGTCGGTCATCCACGCAAACTGAGTGATATTATCGGCTAAAGTGCGGAATCGCTCTTCACTCTCGCGTAATTCTGCTTCAGCGCGTTTGCGATCGGTGATTTCTTGGACGACGACATTAATCCCCGCGATCTGTCCGGTTTCATCCCTCAGCGGATAACAATTTTGAATCCAAGTTCTCTGGACTCCAGGTTGAGCTAGAGTTTCACCACTAATTTCGATATTTAGCAGTGGCTCTCCGGTGGTGAAGATGCTGTTCAGGATCGGTTCGTCTTCATCTGCCACACTAGGCACGATTTCGCGCAGCGTGCGACCGATATGGTCGTCAATATCGATACCATTAATTTCTGCCAGCCGCTGATTGAGGCGGACATAGCGCAAGTCTCGATCGAGAATTGTTAGCCCGATGGGTGCGGTTTGATAAATCGCTTCGATCTCCATCAGTTGTCGTTGCACGAGTAATTGACTCTGATGTAACTCTTCCTCTGTGCGTTTACGTTCGGTAATGTCGGTAGTAAAGCCAACGATATTTATCATTTGTCCGTGCGAATCATACTGGAAATAGCTGCGATCGGACACGTATACCCAGTGCCCTGCGGCATGACGGACGCGATATTCGCTTTCAAAGCGAGCTATCCCCACTGGAGCTGCTAGGAACTCCGATTGGGTGCGCTCTAGGTCATCGGGATGCACTCGATCCATCCACCAATCGTTCGTTGGCGGCACATCTTCTGGTCGATAGCCCAGCAGCTCGAACAGTCCTTTAGATCGATAGATTGTTTTTGTTTGGAGATTCCACTCGTACACCATCCCTCGCACTGCTAGCATCGCTGACTCAAATCGGGCGTTACTCTGGGCTAGGTTGGCTGTGGCGACTTGCCGTTCGGTAATATCGTAGTTGATGCCGTCAAACGAGATTGGTGCGCCGTCAGGGGCATATGTTGCCTTGCCAGCCGATCGAATCCAGCGAATTTCGCCTGTGTTTGGGTGGACTGCTCGGTGGTCGATCTCATAGAGAGTGCCCTCTCGCAGTGCAGCTTCAACCGCCAGCCGAGTTGGTTCGCGATCGTCGGGATGGACGCGACTCCAGAACAAGTCGATCGTCGCCTCGGCATCGGGCGGCACAAAGAATAGTTCCCTAGTGCGATCGTCCCAATTGAGTGCGCCCAATGGGAGTGAGTTGAGCCATAGCCCGATCCCAGTGTTGTTCAGTACAAATTCCAGTCGCTCTCGATACAGTAGTATTTCTTGCTCTGTCTGCTTACGTTCCGTAATATCCTGCACCGTGCCGCGCAAGCCGACGATCGTTCCAGCCGGATCGCGCACGACTTCGCTACGAGTAGTAATCCAGATCGGCATACCATCATTGCGGAATGCTGGTAAGTCCAATTCGTAGCCGATTCCGGTGTCTAGGCTGCGCTGCACCTCTGCATTGAGCTGCTGCCAGCTTTCGTGCGAATACAGCCAGCCAGCTTGAGCAGCGAAATTGGGCAAGGTATCGCGGGGGTCGAATCCATAAATCCGCGCCAGTTCGTCCGAGCCAGTGGTGACATCGGTTTGCGTGTCCAAATACCAATTACCAATCTTACCAATCCGTTGCGCCTCTGTGAGTTCGGCTTCACGCAGCCGGAGTTGCGATTGTAATCGTTTGAGTTCGGTTACATCGGTAAACGTTGCCACGCAGCCGCGCACGGCGTGGTGCTCGTCAAATAGCGGCACGGCAGTTACCAACCAATCGAATGCCGCTCCGTCTGCTCGTACCATTTGGATTTCGACATCTCGCACCGCTTGCCCCTGCGCGGTTGCCAGTTGCATTGGGAGCTGGTCGCCAAGAAGTTCTCGACCATTGTGGTATTGACGGAATGGTAAAGTTTCAGCTTCCGCTCCAGTTGCCGAAACGTTGGTATCAGGGGATACCTTCAGCATATTTTGCCCGAATTGATTGGTGCGAATGACGTTACAATGCGGATCGTCCGCGATCGCCACACCTACTGGTAGCGCATCGAGGATCGTTTGCAATTCCTCCGCTTGAAAAGCCAGATCGCGGTTGAGTTGGTGATTTTTCAGCTCGGCGATTTTGCGATCGCTAATATCGAACATCACTCCAACAGACCGCATAGCTGCTCCTGCCTGGTTCTCGAGAAATTGTCCGGTTGCTGCTACCCACACGACTCGTCCGCTATCAGCGCGAACGAGCCGATATTCGCTGCAAAAGAGCGATCTCTCGCGTTGGGCAATTTCCCACGCCTGTGTCACCGCTGCGAGATCGTCAGGATGAACGAGACTTAACCACATCTCGACAGTGGCTGCGCCATCAGTAACTGGATCGTAGCCCAAAATCTGGAATTGTTTGGCAGACCAGATGGTTTTACCTGTAGACAAATCTGCATCCCAGGTTGCCATATCTGCGGCAGCAAGTGCCAAATTCAGCCGTTCTTCGCTCTCGCTCAGGTTCTCGATCGACCGTTTACGGTCGATCGTAATACTAGCAATCTTAGTGCCAAATTCCCCTACTCGATCTTCCCGATCGGTTGGCAATCGTGCCTCACTAAAGCACAACATCAGCGAACCGAGGGGTAAATTATCGCTCCCGATGATGGGGAAGGAATAACAAGCCCGAATGCCATGCGCGAGACATAAGTCCCGCCAGCTTTGCGACCACCGATCGTCATTAGCAATATCAGCACAAGTGACAGGCTCGCCGGAATACACAGCCGTACCGCAAGTGCCGTCTGCTAGCTCCCTAATCGGCGCATCTTTAAATCCTTGGCTCAAAGACGGTGGGAAATCTGGCGTAATCGATCGGGGAAACTTCGATCGGCGATCGTCGCTCAGTAGCACACAGGCGCGCATGTTGGGGCTGAGTTTGGCTAATGAGCTACACAGCGAACTCAGACACTCACTTAGTGGCTGACCCGTGGACACAGCTTCTAGCAGTCGCGTCTGCTCGACTAGCATCAGTTCGTGCTGTTGACGATCTAGCTCAGTCGCAATCCGACTGGCAAAGATCGTTAGTAACGATTCAGCTAGCTGCAACTGCTCTAGCGGTTTACCATCCATGACACCTAGTATCCCCAACACACTGCCATCAGCCGCATAGAAGGGAATCGCGATATAGCTATCGACAGCAAGGGGCTTGAGTAGTGGCGCATTCGGAAATCGAGCCTGAACGTTGCGTGGGTGGCAGCAAATTTTACGCTGCTCGATCGCTTCCCAGCAGGGCGTATCTGCCAGCCGATACTCTAGATTCTCGACAATTTTACCCCGATCGCAAGTGGCGATCGTCCGCAGCATTTTCGGCTCATGACCTTCCACCAAGCCAATATAAACGTAATCAGTGCCCAAAACCTTGGCAAAGTGCCGTACCAGCTCATCAAAAAATGCCCCACCCGTCACCCTCGACACACCTTGGGTAATCTCGACTAGTGCGGCATCAACTCTGGCAATCTGCTGCGCCGCCAAGCGCAGTTCTAGTTCATCGACTACCATTGCCGCCAAATCTACCAAGGTTGCCTCTTGCTCGGCGGTGAGGGGGTCGTGAGGTACACTGTCGAGCAGACACAGCGTGCCTAGATTAAAGCCATCGCGATCGATCAAGGGCGCACCCGCATAAAACCGCATCCCTGGCTCGCACTGTACGAAGGGATTGCAGACAAAGCGATCGTCGAGTCGAGTATCGGGGACGATTAGCGGCTCATCAGATAACACGGCAAAGCTGCAAATCGTCGCGTCGCGAGGCACTTCAGGAGCACCAAAGCCAATGCTGGACTTGAACCAAGCTCTCGACTTATCTACCAGCGAAATCAGCACGGTGGGAATCTTAAATAGTCGCGCTGCCAGCGTGGTAATCCGATCGAATGATACTTCAGCAGGTGTATCGAGGACTTGATAGCGATGTAGTGCCGCTAACCGTCCTGATTCGTTGGCAGGTAACATCGGGTTGACAGGCTGTTGAGGTAGTAAGTCAGTCATGATATATTTCCCTGCCAATGGGGAACGGTGAACAGCGATTAATGCTGGCAACTTGGAGGTACGGTACTCGATCGAGCTACGTACTAAAACGCCTACGATTGAAATCGTGGCTAGTGATGCAAAGTCCGCCTACGCGGACTAGTTTATTAGTCCGCGTAGGCGGACTTTGCACTCCGAGCAGCGGTTTCTAACCGCTGAGGTTGTGCGTGAGCACCGAGCGTAGGAGCCAAAACTCTAATCTTTACCTCCTACTACCTAGCTACCACATTGAGAGTATTCATGCAGCAAGTTTATTGATGTCTGCTTGGTGCGATAAGTCTCTTGCCGATCGCTACAGCAAAACCCAACAGGTGGTGCTGGGTTGCTAGCGTCACAGGACTGAGGACGAGTTGTCGCGGCTAGCGACTAGAAACCGTTACGACCCCAGACGACCATCGAAATCGACCAAGTGAAGAGTACTAATAGTGAAACCCAACCTAGAGTAAGGATATCCATAACTGTATTTAGAAGTATATTATTATGCCCTAACTTATAATAATCCTTTGCCGACCTAGTTCGCAAACAACCCGATCGGCGATTACCAGCCGAGGACACTGCCCAATGCTCTCGCCATATTCTGCGGTTTCAACGCTTCAAGAGCGGCGGTAGGCTCGAAACCACAATGTACCATGCAATCCTGACACTTGGGATTGCCGCTAGCGTGACCGTACTCATCCCAGTCAGTTTTATCCAGCAGCTCTTGGAAGCTCTCATAATAGCCTTCATTTAGCAGATAGCAGGGCTTTTGCCAACCGAGCACACTGTAGCTTGGACTCCCCCACGGCGTGCAGTCATAATCTTTCGCCCCAGTCAGGAAATCGAGGAACAGGGGATTGTGGTTGAAGTTCCAGCGTTTTTTGCCAGAATTGAATGGAGCCAGAATTTCCCTAAATAGTGCTTTAGTGCGATCGCGTTGCAGAAAGTGGTCTTGGTCGGGTGCCCAGGCATAGCTATAACCTGGTGAAATCATCATCCCATCTAAATTGAGGGTATCGGTGAAATCAAAAAATTCCTGAATGGCTAGAGGGTCGGTGCCTTCAAAAATCGTCGTATTCGTGGTGACGCGAAACCCCTTGGCTTTAGCCGCTTTAATCGCTTTAATCGCAATATCGAAGATCCCTTGGCGGTCTACCGCGCGATCGTGGATCTCGCGGGGGCCATCGAGGTGGACGCTAAAAGACAGATAGGGCGACGGCGCAAATTTGTGGAGACTTTTCTCAAGCAAAATTGCATTGGTACAGAGATAGATAAATTTCCGGCGCTCGATGAGTCCGCGCACGATCTCATCGATTTGGGGATGCAATAAGGGTTCGCCCCCAGGAATCGACACGACTGGCGCGCCACATTCCTCCACCGCCTGAAAACATTGTGCGGGAGTCAGATTTTGCCGCAGGATTTCAGTTGGGTGTTGAATTTTGCCGCAGCCGACACAGGCCAAATTGCATCGGAATAGCGGTTCGAGCATCAAGACGAGCGGAAACCGCTTGCGTCCGAGCAGACGTTGTTTGACCAGATAGGCTCCGACTTCCGCTGCCTGTTGAATTTGCACTGACATAATTAGCTCCTTAGAATTGACGCACGTAACCTTGTGCTAAAAACCAATCCACTGCATCGCGCAGGGCAACATCTAACGGTGTCTGCGGCAGACCTAGTTCGCGAACTGCCTTCGATCCATCATAATACATATATTGGCCGGCCATCCTCACCCCATCGATGGGGATCGTGGGACTCTTGCCGAGGGTCGCCAGCAGATTTTCATCGATCCAAGCTGCCGTATAGGGGAGCCAATTGGGCAGGGCGTGCTGTGGCGCTGCTAGTCCCGTAATCGCTGCTAAGCGATCGAGTAATGCTTTGAGCGATAGATTTTGATGGCCGAGGATGTACCGTTCGCCGCTCTTGCCCCGTTCCAGAGCGAGTAGGTGTCCCTGCGCCACGTCCCGCACATCGATAAAATTTAGACCAGTGGGGAGATAAAACGGCATCTGTCGCCGCAGAAAGCGCAGAATAATATCTCCGGTGGGGGTGGGTTTGACATCACCTGGACCGATCGGGCTAGACGGACTGACGATCACGACATGTTGCCCTGCCTGTGCTGCTTTCACCGCTTCCTGTTCGGCTAGCAATTTAGACTTTTTATAAGCCCCCACCAGGTTTTCGATCTGGCTCTGATAGGTTTCATCGGCAGATCGTTCGCCACCGCGTACCCCGATCGCGGCTACCGAGCTGGTATAGACTGTTCGTTCCACTCCAGCACTGCGGGCGCAAGCAAGGACATTGGCCGTACCCGCGACATTACTCTGATAGAGCAGTTCCCGATCGCGCTGCCAGAGGCTATAGTGAGCCGCCACATGAAAAACCGCTTGACAACCGCGCATTAACCGATCGAGCTGAGGGTCATTGAGATCGCCAGATACGATTTCTACAGGCAGATCTTTGAGCAACGCGATCGAACTGCTAGATCGTACCAATACGCGCACCCGATCGCCCCGTGCGACCAACAGCCGCACTAGATTACCCCCCACAAAGCCCGCTCCGCCAGTCACAAATACTTGCATCAGCGCCGTCCCCCGAATTTCAACCGGATCTCATCCAGCAGCGTGTAGGCAACCGGGATGACTAATAAGCTCAACAACGTCGAAGATAACAACCCCCCGATAATGACGATCGCCATCGGTGCCCGTAATTCAGCGCCTGCACCCAAACCCAACGCGATCGGTAACATCCCGAGGACAGTCGCAGCGGTGGTCATCAGAATCGGTCGCAACCGCACCGATCCGGCGCGGAGAATGGCTTCATGCCGATCGATCCCCTGCTCTCGCAGTTGATTGATATAATCCACCAGTAAAATCGCATTTTTGTTGACCAATCCCAACAAGAAGATGATGCCAATCACCGAAATCATCCCAAAGTCGCTGCGAGTGACAAACTGGGCTAACATTGCCCCCACGATCGATAACGGTAACGAGAGGACGATCGCCAGTGGATCGACCCAGGAGCGAAATAGCAGCAATAGCACCACGACGACACACAGCACTGAGAGGGCGATCGTGATACCAAATCCGCCAAAAGTGTCGGCGGCACGTTCGGAGTCGCCGCCGAGGTTGAATTTGACCGTCGCGGGTAAGGTAGTCTTCGCCTCAGCCACAACGCGATCGGTTGCAGCACCCAATGTCAATCCTTTGCCCAGATTGGCGCTGATATAAGCGACCCGCTTACCGTTGAGGTGTTCGATCTCCATCCCCCCTTGCCCGCCAGTGCTGGTGACATCCACCAATCCAGGTAGCTTTTGTACCCGACTTTTGAGCGCGGTAGTAGACTGTTCCAGAACCTTGAGGTCTTCGGAGAGTAGGGCAAACTGGAGCGGTTTTTCGCCGCCAGTATCGACAAAGGGGATATCCTCGACGCTGGTAGTCACATTCGGGAGGTCGCTGGCGCGATCGGTCAGTCGATCGCGGAGTTGATTTTGTTGCGCTAAGGTAGTGAGCTGGCGATCGTGGCGCATTCTGACATACAGCGTCCCCCGATTAGATTCGCCTTGACGAGATCCCACCGTAGTAAACACCGTTTCCACGTCTGGAGCGCGCCGCACGATCGTCTCCAACTTCTTGGCGACATCCAGCGACTGTGCCAGCGTAGCTGTGGGGGCTGCTTGATAAACCAGATTGAATTCCCCGCGATCGAGGTGAGGAATAAACCCCTTGGAAATAAAGGGAATCAGTCCCACCCCGCCGACAAAACTCAATAGCGCCAGCCCCAAGACCGCGATCCGGTGAGCCAATGCCCACGCGAGCCATTGCCGATAGCTGGCCCTAAATCGACTCCAGATTCCCGATCCCTGCGGCGTGGGGTTGGGTTTGAGCCAGTAGACGGCTAGTAGGGGCGAGAGCGTCCGCGCGACCAACAACGACGTAATCACCGCTGCTGAGATCGTCAACCCAAATGGCCGAAAGAATTGACCGAGCACCCCGCCCATCAGACCGACAGGCAAGAATACTGCCACGATCGTCATCGTCGTTGCCGTCACCGTGAGTCCGATTTCATTAGTGGCCTGAATCGCGGCTTGGCGAGGTGCTTCCCCTTCCTCCAAATGACGGGCGATATTTTCTACATCGACGATCGCATCATCGACGATGATGCCAATTACTAAGGCTAATGCCAGCAGCGTAATCGTCTCGAGATTAAAACCATAAATCGCCATTACGATAAACGTCCCCAACAACGAGGTCGGGATTGCCAGCGCGGAAATCAGGGTGGCCTGCCAATTTGTTAAAAACAGATAAATCACCACCGTAGAGAGCACCACAGCCAACGCCAATGCTTCGATCGTCGCCGCAGTCGCCTCCCGAATATAAGTAGCTTGGGTAGCTGCGAGTTCGATCCGCACATTGGTAAATTGGGTGCGCAACTTAGCAACTTCCCGATCGACCTGACTGACTACTTCGAGCGTGTTCGCCGTACCGCGCTTGACTACCTGCAACGCTAATACATCTCGATCGTTCAACCGCACTGCCGTGGGCGGGGTGGTCGCCCCCAGCAGAGTCACTTTTAACACGCCAGGCAGCTTGGTAATAGCGGGGACGATCTGAGTATTGGCGACCTGGGCGAGATCGGCTAAATTTTGCGGAGAACCTGACAGGGCGTAGCTCACCACCGCAGATTCATTGAGATTGAGCGCGATCGTTTGCACATTTGGCGTGAGGTTGAGTGCTGTGACGGTGCGTTTGACTAAATCGCTGGCTGCTTCGAGATTTGTGCCAACATCGAAAGCGAGACTCACGGTCGTCTGACCAGGATAAGTAGAGGATCGGACTTTCGCGACTCCTGGCAGCGTCTGCAGCTTGGCTTCAAGCGCGCGGGTCAGTTTCTGTTCTGTTTCAAGGGCGGTGGGTAAGCGGGTCTGAGCATTTACCACCACCACCGGAAAGGTAATATCCGGCAAAAGATTGTATTTAAGAGTGCTAAACCCGATCGCGCCAGCGATACACACTGCCAGCCAAAAACCCAGTGTCAACCAGGGATACTGGATCGCCACTCGGGAGATGTTGAACCGTTCTCGCCAAGAAACTTTTGGTACATGCCTAATCATTAACACCAGCACTCATCAATTTGATACACATAATTTCATCTTAAACCGCCGCTGAGTTGTTGCGCGATCTCGATCGACGACTCCTCGGCTCGGGATGCTTGAGTTGGCGACCATCCGCTCCTAACAACAGATACACATAGACGTTAGCTGAATCATGAATTAAAGCCTAAGAGGATGTTTGAAAATACGGAGAGTATAAAATAATCAAGCAAGTCTGCGTAACATAAATCGAATCATCGCAATGTGAATAAAAGTCTCTGAGGAAGCGGGTAAACGCTCATAATCAAGATTGAGACGACGACACGGCACTCAATGGGGCGAAATAATTCGCCCCATTGAGTGCCTCACCAGTGCAACCAGCAGTAAGTCCGTTCAACAGTCCAGCGTTTAGGGAGAAGAACAAAACCTTTGCTGCCATTAGGTCGAAGGACAAACATCATATTCACTGTGCGCGGTCTACCTGCCTGTGCTTCAGGGGGTAATCATGACGATAACAGCTCATACTGTTCGATCGTCAGTTCTGTGGTGTAGGCTGGAGTCATAGCTTCCTCGATCGCTGGTTAGACGTAAGAATTTTGGCGTTGCTGAATTAATGTATGAAACGCACAAACAATTTTTGTAGATACTGTCTTGAGAGTCAAGAGAGAAGAGAAAGAAAATTCGGGTCAAAAGGTTGTTGAGATTTCAGCACACCAAAGACCTGGCGCAGAAGTTTGTGCATAGCAGCACCAATCATCGCCATTTTCGACTTACCTTTAGCCAACAGACGGTCGCAAAAAACCTGAATCAAGGGATGATCGCGACGAGCAACAATCGCAGGCAGATAGAGAGCCTTTCTCAAACGAGCGTTACCGATCTTAGACAAACGGGGTTTGCCATGAACAGAGGAACCAGAAGAAAACTCATGCGGGGTCAAACCCGCAAAAGCAGCAAGCTGGTCGGCACTGTCAAAGGTAGCCACATCGCGAATTTCGGCTAGTATTACCGTTGCAGTAGCGGCGGCAATACCTGGCATCGAAATCAGTAAATCTCGTTGAGCTTTAAGAGTAGGGGATCGATCGAAATGGTCGCGAATCAGTTGTTGAGTCGCAGCAACTTGTTGCTTGAGGAAGTCAATATGTGCGGCGATCGCCTCGACTAAAATTGGGTCAACCGTTTCGAGTCGATTCTGCTCTTGTTGCTGCATGGCAGTCAAACTATCCCAGCGATGAACCAAAGCTTGAAGTTGTTCGACTTCGATCGCTGGAGGAGTCCAGGGTGCTGGGCGTAATGCCGCGCCAAATCTGGCAATCACTTTTGCATCCGCACGATCGGTTTTCGTCCGACTTAATTCACTTCGTCCAAATGCTTTTGGACGGGATGGATTAACGATACTTACGATGTATCCTGCTGCAACTAGAAATCTGGCTAGGGCATTTCCGTAAATGCTAGTTGCTTCCATGCAGCCATGTAGTTTGGTTACTCCTTGGCTGTTTAGCCACTCCTGTAATTGCTCAAACCCTTCTGGGGTATTCGCAAATACCTTGCTTTTGATTTTGTCTTTGCCGTTGTTTTTGAGTAAGGCTACGTCAAATTTGGCTTTGCTGATGTCGATACCGAGTATGTCTAACTCTTCGTTTGAATTACTCATGGCCAGTTCCTATCTGCTAATGGACTGCTTCAACAGCAATTAGTGGCGATAAACTATCCTTGTAAATGCAGGTTTACCCGTTTGGGGCGACCTCTGATACTGTCCAGCTTTGACTGGTTCCACTGTTTAGGTTAACGTGAGTTCGGGTTAAGGAGAACCGATCTGCTTCGCGCAACCACCGCCCTGAACTAGAAGTTCGGGCTAACAGCAAAAGTTCGTTGAAACGAACTAACTGATTTGGCAGTTCTCTTCAGAGAACTTTTGCTGTTAGCCCCAAATTCATTTGAGGGCGGTTCAGCAACGAAGCTAGGAGTGATTAAGTGGATATACTTATCCCGAACTGACGTTAGGTTAAGGTAATTCGATCTACTTAACGGGCTTGGTGTCCCTAGGGGCAATCCGAATTTCCCTTTCCCTTTTGCTGTTGATGCTCGGTCTTACGATTTTACTCTTTGACCTTCCTTTAGGATACAAGGGGTAATGCCTCGTGCTTACCCCGCATCGATTCAGGGTACCCACAAGCGGCGTTTTTATTCGGGGGTTCCCCCCGAATAAAAAAACGACAAGACAGGAGCACCCCTACAAAAAATCATACCCATATTCAGCAACGCCAGAATTTTATCCCGCCTAACAAGTCTAGGGAGCTTTTTTTCTTTGGTGCCTTTTTACACTTTCCAAACATCCTCTAAGGAGCAGATGACCTATTTTCAGCACCCCGATCGCCAGGAGGAGAGTTGTACCAATTGAAGGGGTTAGAATTTGGGGTTATGCAAAAAACCCCTATTTGAAAGTGTCTGTCATCTCAGCTATATGGCTGAGCAAAAAATTTAGTTCAGACTAATTCAGCTAAATGGCGTATTTTGCAATTACCTGATATGATGTTGCGAAATCACTGACATTTTGCTACTGAATTGCTAGATCCAGACTTTTGCATCCACAACTTTGAGCTGCTACCTAGCTACTTAATTTTGAGAGTGTTTTTGATTGCATCCAGGGATATGAGCGGAAACAGTCTTTTGACCAGACTTATCTAATTTATTTGGAAGAATCTAACCATGAATTTTTTGACTAAAAAACACCGCATCGCCAATCTGGTTGCAGTTGCAGCGACAGCGGTTTCGGTGTGTACTGTTGGCATGGAGGAGGAGGCGAAGGCGGTCTCGTTAACGTCCTGCAGTACTACTACTTACTGCTACGTCTATTTTGATTCGATAACAAGCAAAACATACAATATCACCAAGGTCGGAAATAGTTTTAATTTTAATCGAGTTACGTTAGTTAATAATTTTTTTTGGCAGCAGAGTTTTAGCGCATCGCTTCTTTCGCAGGCGCTAACTCAGGAATCCCAGGCCAATGCCATTACGACAGGGGCGCCAATAGTTGCTTATGATTTGGTTAACAGTGGATTTAATGTGGTTCTATTCGACCCAAAGCGAATCGATCCGACAGCCTCAAGATCCGACCTGACGATCTTACAGGGGCAACAGTTCGCGGTAGCTACCGAGGTAGCTACCACAGCAACAGCGGTACCGGAGCCATCGGGCATCATCGGCGGGCTGTTCGCATCCCTAGCCGCAGGAGGGGTAATAGTTGCTAGACGTAAACTCACCCTATCACACAAACCCGATTCCAGCTCTAGCTCTGCGCTCTGAGAACGTAACTACACCAAACTGCCTCCCCATCTGGTGGGTGATGGATATTTGTCATTGGATTGTTGATGTCGTCTTACGACCCAATGGTAGTAAAGGTTTTGTCCTTTTGCCTAAACGTTGGACTGTGGAACGGACTTATGGTTGGTTGCACTGGTGAGGCACGGGGGGCGAAATAATTCGCCCCATTGAGTGCCGTGTCGTCGCCTCAATGTTGATTATGAGCGTTTACCTGCTTCTTCAGAGGCTTTTATCCACATTGCCATGATTCGACTTATGCTATGGAGACTTGCCTGAACATCCTATACTCTCCGTATTTCCAAACATCCTCTAAGCAATTTTATTGTCTCCGAAAGAATGTTTGAGTCGCAGAATGACAGTTTTTAGCCAAATTCCCTGGATTCTCTATTCCCGATCCGCCAACTTAGGATAGAAACAGCGTAGTATAATGGTGGTTTGGGCGATCGCTAGATCGATTCAGTCTTAACTAACGAGGAAGTAAACATGCGCCTTGGAACCGAAGACCATAAAGAGTTATTTTGTCAAAACTTTATTGCCACTCATCGTCACTACGATCCCGATCGGTTACCGTGGCCGCAATTATCTGACGACCAGCTTAGCTTGCTCCGGGGGATTCCGTTTTGGGGAGAGGCGCTGAGGGTAGAGACCAATGCAGGAGTGATGGTTACGGCTTTTGCTGAAACAGTGTCAGACCCCAGGCTCCGCGAGGCAATCGAGCTTCAAGGTCGTGAGGAAGCCCGCCACGCTTTACTACTCGAAGTAATGATGGAGCGCTACGGGATCGCAGTGCAACGTCCCGAGGTGCAACTACCGGAACGGTTAGAAGCAGCGTTTATCGACCTCGGACATGAAGAGTGCCTGGATTCTTTTTTTGCCTTTGGCTTTTTTGAGGTGGCGCGGCGGGCGCAGCTTTTCCCAGAGGCGATGTTTACCATTTTTGAATCGATTTTGGATGAAGAGGCGCGCCACATCGTCTTTTTTGTAAATTGGCTGACATACATCCACATCCAACGCGGGCAGGGTGCTCCGTTGCTGCGTTCGGCTCGATCGCTTTATTACTACACCAAGGCGTTACACCGCTTGGTCGGTTCGCTGCAAATGGGCAATAACAACGGCCCTGGCTTCACCGCTAACGGGGCGGCCTTATTGGGACTCGATCTTACTCCAGAAATTTTTGTGAATACCTGCCTTCAGCAGAACGATCGCCGAGTCGGCACCCTCGATCGCCAACTGCTGCGACCTCGTTTGATGCCGGCCATTTTTAGCGGCGCACAGCGCACGCTAGCACTCTTCTCTCCCTCCCGGCTCCGTCCTGGAGTCTCCGCTTGACTAGGGAGATCGACGCGATTTTAGTCCCGCAAGGTGCTGAATTTGCGGCGGTAAAGCGAGCTTGTCAGACTAGCCCACCAGTCTTCGCCATTCCCGCTGGCCCAGCCCTGGCACCATCTTTGGCGACCCTCCCGACCGCATCCTGGCAGCGGGTGCTGCTACTGGGTCTATGCGGTAGTTTGGACGATCGCTATGGGATCGGGGACGTGGTATTGTATCGGGCGACAATTTCACCTACGGGGCAGCGGCTGGAATGCGATCGAGAGTTAAGCGAAATCTGCGCACGGATTGTAGCTCCCGCGCCAGCCCGAGTGCTGGCGCTCACTAGCCCTCAAGTAATTTGGCGGGCTGCCCAAAAACAGCATTATCGAGAACAATTAGGCGCACAAGTCGTCGATATGGAGGGGCAGATCGCCCAAACAATACTAGCGAGTCTAGGGATTGCGATGGGCACGATCCGCGTGGTGAGCGATGACAGCCACCACGACCTCCCAGACCTAAGTAATGCCTTTGATGCCCAAGGTCAACTCCAAACCTGGCCGCTAGCCAGATCGCTGCTCGGCGATCCGATCGCTGGAGCGCGGTTAGTGCGGGGTTCGCTCCGCGCACTAACCGCGCTCCAGCGAGTGGCGCGACAGTTTGCGGTGAAATAACCATTTTGGTAATAGCCGAATTTAGCGCCCATTCGGTAGCTTGAGTCAGAATCAAAAGTAATTAAATTGTGCGATCGGAGCAGGATATGGATCTTCAGGAACAACAGACAAAGTTGGATCGGGCAATTCACAACAGCCAAGATTATCTCTTAGGACTCCAAGACAGCCAGGGGTATTGGTGGGCGGAGTTAGAAGCCAATGTCACCATGACTGCTGAGGTCGTGCTGTTGCATAAAATTTGGGGCACCGCTCGATCTCGTCCGCTTGCCAAGGCTGAAACATTTTTGCGTCAAGAACAACGCGCCCATGGCGGCTGGGAGCTGTTCTATGGCGATGGTGGCGAGTTGAGTACCTCGATCGAGGCTTATTTGGGGTTGCGCCTGTTGGGGGTGCCCGTCACCGATCCGGCCCTCCAGCTCGCACGGGAGTTTATTCTCCAGCGGGGCGGGATAGCTAACGCCAGGATCTTTACCAAGCTACATCTGGCCTTGGTCGGTTGTTATGACTGGGCGGGGATTCCGTCGTTGCCACCCTGGCTGATGTTGCTACCTGCGGGCGCGCCCATTAGTATCTATGAAATGTCCAGTTGGGCTAGGAGCAGCACCGTACCGCTGCTGATCGTCATCGATCGCAAACCTGTCTTCAAAACCGACCCCTGCGTAAATCTAGCCGAGCTATATGTGGGTAATGACCGCCGGGGAAGGTTACCGGAGGCGCGTGACTGGCTCGATCGAGTTTTTTTGACCCTGGATGAAGGTTTTAAATGGGCCGAACAGCTCGATTTGGTACCCTTACGTCAAGAGGGACTCCAAGCGGCAGAGCGCTGGATTTTAGAGCGGCAGGAGGCCACTGGTGACTGGGCGGGGATAATTCCAGCGATGCTCAATTCGCTACTTGCCTTCCGCACGCTCGATTATCCAGTCAACGACCCAGTTGTCGATCGGGGCTTTCAAGCCATAGAGCGGTTTACGATCGAGACCGAACATACCTATCGCGTCCAGCCCTGTGTTTCTCCCGTCTGGGATACTGCATTGGTGATGCGAGCGTTGGTGGATTCCGGATTGTCCCCCGAGCATCCTGCGTTGGTTGATGCGGGTCAGTGGCTCCTGTCTAAGCAAATTCTCGACTATGGGGACTGGTCGTTTAAGAACACCCAGGGGCTTTCCGGCGGCTGGGCATTTGAGTTTGAAAATCGCTTTTATCCAGACGTGGATGACACCGCTGTCGTGGTGATGGCCTTGACTGATGTGCGACTTCCCGACCCCCAGCTCAAACAGGCGGCGATCGATCGAGCGGTGAACTGGGTGGCTTCGATGCAATGCCAAGCGGGCGGCTGGGCTGCGTTTGACATCGACAACGACTTGGACTTACTCAATCGTCTGCCCTACGCCGATCTCCAGGCGATGATCGACCCCAATACCGCTGATGTCACCGCTAGAGTCTTAGAAATGTATGGGCGTGGGTCTCTTACCCTGACTTCCCAGCAACGCGATCGTGCCTTAGCCTACTTGAAACGCGAACAAGATGACAGTGGGGCTTGGTTTGGTCGCTGGGGTGTTAACTATATATATGGTACTAGTGGCGTACTGACAGCCCTAGCCCTAGTTGCCCCCGAGGAAAAGTCGGCGATCCGGCGCGGAGCTAACTGGCTGCGAAATTGCCAAAACCCCGATGGTGGTTGGGGCGAAACTTGCCACAGCTACCAGACACCTAGCTTGAAAGGTCAGGGTGTCAGCACGGCTTCGCAGACTGCTTGGGCGCTCATCGGACTATTGGCTGTGGCAATGGCAGTAGCGGATTATGACTATAGTGACACGCTGGAGCGCGGTGTCACCTATCTCCTCGCTACCCAACAGGCACAGGGCGATTGGCAGGAGGCGGAGTTTACTGGGACAGGCTTTCCAGGGCATTTTTACCTGAAATACCACTTATACCAGCAGCACTTCCCCCTCACTGCCCTGGGTCGCTACCGCGATTGGTTGTTACAACAAGCGAGCCGCTCAGAGAAATCGCCGATCGCCTAATACTACCGTAGTATTTCTAGCCGGATCCAGTAATTTTAGAGAGTAAATAGTATGGTCAATTCTGTGATGGAGTCAGTGCAAATCAACAGAGAAGCAGAGCTGTTTTGCCAGGAGATGTTGCCAGAAGTTTCGCGAACCTTTGCCCTGAGTATTCGCTTTTTGCCAGGAGATCTGGGTCGCTCGGTGCTCTGTGCCTACCTGCTCTGTCGGATCGCTGACACGATCGAAGATGATGCTGCAGCTCTGCCCGCACACAAGCTCGTGCTCCTCGATCGATTGATGGACAGCTTTGAAAATCCCGCCCAGGCCAGTAGCTTATCCGCAGCGGCAGCAGTGGTCAAGGGGGAAGCCGCCCACGTCCGGCTGGTCGCGCATACACATCTGGTATTCGAGATGTTTCAAACGTTACCCGATCGTAGTAAAGCGACTGTGCAGCAATGGGTCGGGGAAATGGTTCTAGGGATGAAGGAATTTATTGGTTTACATCCCCTGGGTATCCGCATCAAAACCCTCGATGAGTACAAAAAATATTGTTATTACGTGGCAGGAACAGTCGGACATTTGTTGACCGACCTCTGGTACGAGCATTCAGACGAGATCGATATCGATAACTATGCGGTGCTCTTAAAGCGTTGTGAAGCCTTCGGTCAAGCCCTCCAGACTGTGAATATCCTCAAGGACATCGCTTGGGATGCCGTTCATGAAAACTCGATTTATGTTCCCGCCGCCGATCTCGACGCGAAGGGCAGTAGTCATCAATTGCTGCTAGACCCCGCGCGGCTCTCACAGAACCTCGCAGCATTGGGTTCGCTGATGGATCTGGCGCGGAGCGACTTGGATGAGGCTCTGGCCTATTTGCTGACCGTGCCCAAGCGCGCAGTATCCATCCGGCTGTTTTGTATCTTGCCATTGCTGTTTGCATATGCCACGCTCCGCGAATTAAATAATTCCAGTGCCATGCTCCAACCAGGTGGCTCGGTCAAAATATCTCGGCAAGAAGTGAAATTGCTAATTATGTCTGGGTGTATTGCCGTCTTCAGCAATCGGGGAATTGCTTGGCTGGTCGATCTGGTGCGTAAAGATCGACCTCAAAGCTTTTCTTCAGTTCAGCTTAACTAGGTGCTAAGCATCATCGGGAAAATCTCGAACTACTGAATCAGTCTGGCAACAGCGGTGAAATAGCCAATTACCGCTGCTGCTAGCGATCGATCGAAACTGGACGGAAAACTATCTTGCAAAAGATCGCACTTTAGTGAATGCGAGCGACTATATTTTGCTGGGGTAACTAATCAGACATAATCAAAACTAAAAATCTTGTACGTTAGTCATGGATGAGATCGGATTACCATCAGCTGAAATTAAAACAATTGCATCGGCTCGATCGGCTCTGCCTGCTACTAACTAAGTTGTCAGCAGTAAAAACGCGTTCTAGCCGAGCTATAATATTCGCCAGTTGTGCCTTGTTATCTAAATACAGTCACGTTTATGAGTTGACAATAACATCCATCCAGTTCATAAATTCACAAAACTAGATATTTCGATCGGTTGAGTCGATCTAGGCGATGAGTTGTTTCGATTTCGTCAGTTCGATCGAGTCTGGAAAATCTGCTTAGTTATGAGTATTAGTTACGCGATGAAATCTCAATCTATTCGGTTTTGCGATCGCCAAGCAGACATCGATCTGCATCAGCTCCAAGCCTTGTTTAATAAAAGTGCATTTTGGGCGAGCAATCGACAGATAGGAGATCTGCAAATCGCACTCGATCGTAGCGATCCTGTAATATCTGCCTGGGATGAACTCCGACTCGTCGGCTTTGCCAGGGCTACTTCTGATGGAATTTATCGTGCTACAATCTGGGATGTAGTTATCGATGACGATTATCAACGGTTGGGATTGGGGCGGAAATTAGTAGCAACGGTGCTGGACGCTCCGTGTATGCAGCGTGTCGAACGGATCTATCTGAGCACTACTCACCAACAAACTTTTTACGAACGGCTCGGCTTCGAGCGCAATAGCAGTACGACAATGGTACTAGTTAACTCAAATAACGATCGACTGAACAAATTCGCGATCTCTGAATCATCAGCTAGTTAGTAATTGTTAACATTTGTAAATATTCTGAGGATAAATCTCGATCGAATCCATCACGGCAATGCTGCTGTAACGACTACGAGCCTAGTCATGTGAAGGTTTGAACCGATCGATCGGGTCAAATAAAGCGGATGGCGATCGCCTTGCATCCGAGGCGGGAAGCAGATTAACATAATGCATGAGATTATTTAAATAATAATAAAGTTTTCGTAGTAGACACCTATTTTTAAGGAGGAGCGTAGTCGATGGGACTACCCTGGTATCGTGTGCATACGGTCGTCCTGAATGACCCAGGTCGGCTGATTTCCGTGCATTTAATGCATACAGCTTTAGTTGCTGGTTGGGCTGGATCGATGGCTCTGTTCGAGCTATCCAACTTCGACCCCAGCGACCCAGTTTTCAACCCCATGTGGCGACAAGGGATGTTTGTCTTGCCATTCATGGCACGTTTGGGTATCACGAAATCTTGGGGCGGTTGGAGCTTGGTTCCAGGCGAATCAGCCGGAGATGTTGGTTTCTGGTCTTTTGAAGGTGTCGCTACCGCTCACATCATCCTCTCTGGCTTGTTGATGTTGGCATCGATTTGGCATTGGGTCTACTGGGACTTGGAACTGTTTACAGATCCTCGGACTGGCGAACCTGCACTAGATTTGCCCAAAATGTTTGGGATTCACCTGTTCTTATCTGGTTTACTCTGTTTCGGCTTTGGAGCCTTCCACCTGACTGGTCTATTCGGCCCAGGGATGTGGGTGTCCGACCCGTTTGGGATTACCGGACATGTCACGCCGGTCGCGCCGGAATGGGGGCCTGCTGGATTTAACCCGTTCAATCCAGGTGGTGTCGTCGCGCACCATATTGCAGCGGGTACCGTGGGAATTATCGCTGGATTATTCCACCTCACCGTGCGTCCGCCCGAGCGCTTGTACAAAGCCCTCCGGATGGGTAACATCGAGACCGTACTATCTTCGAGTATTGCTGCGGTATTTTTCGCTGCATTTATCGTCGCTGGTACCATGTGGTACGGTAACGCTACTACCCCGATCGAATTATTCGGCCCGACGCGCTATCAGTGGGATAGCGGTTATTTCCAACAGGAGATTCAACGTCGCGTCCAATCTAGCGTCGAAGATGGTAAGAGCGAAGCTGAGGCTTGGCAAGCAATTCCCGATAAACTGGCTTTCTATGACTATGTTGGTAACAGCCCTGCTAAAGGCGGTCTGTTCCGGACTGGTCCGATGGTTAAAGGTGATGGGATCGCTCAAGGTTGGCAAGGACACCCAGTATTCAAAGACGCTGAAGGTCGGGTACTGAGCGTGCGTCGTCTGCCCAACTTCTTTGAAAGTTTCCCTGTTGTCTTAACTGACTCTGAAGGCGTAGTGCGCGCGGACATTCCGTTCCGGCGGGCAGAATCGCGCTACAGCTTCGAGCAAGCTGGAATTACAGCTAGCTTCTACGGTGGCGCTTTAAACGGTCAAACCTTTAAAGATCCCGTCCAAGTCAAGCAGTTTGCCCGCAAAGCTCAAGGTGGCGAAATCTTTGAATTCGATCGCGAGAAACTCAACTCTGACGGTGTATTCCGGACGAGTCCACGCGGTTGGTTCACCTTCGGACATGCTTGCTTTGCACTGTTATTCTTCTTCGGTCATCTCTGGCATGGTTCGCGGACGATCTACCGCGATGTCTTTGCTGGTGTAGAAGCCGATATGGAAGAACAAGTAGAATTCGGTCTGTTCCAGAAATTGGGCGACCCAACTACGCGTCGGAAAGAAGCTTAATCATTGGTTAGCGCTCGACCTCAACCTCGTGTCGAGCGTCGAGTGCTAATACCCCCTGGTTCGTTTTGTTGTTTAATTTAAAGTAATCCCGGAGGACTTTGTCACCATGGAAGCAACTATTTATATTCTGGTTACAACTTTGGCATTGGGTGTGGTCTTCTTTGCCATTACTTTCCGCGAACCGCCCAGAATTCCCCGCAACACTGACAAAAAATAACGATCTAATCGATCGATTATCAAATCTGAGCCAATTGCTAGACTTGTCTGCACGGCTCAGATTTTTCATTTTATGGGATAGTGAAGAATGACTGGCGATCGAGTGTGCAGAATTTATCATTCATAACTCATAATTTATATATCTATATGCAATGCCCCTACTGCCAGTTTACAGATAGCCGAGTGTTAGAATCTCGCTCGACCGAAGCTGGACAAAGTATCCGGCGGCGGCGAGAGTGTCTCAACTGTAAACATCGCTTCACTACGTACGAACGATTGGAATTCGTCCCGGTGACTGTGATCAAGCAAGATTCGCGGCGCGAATATTTCGATCGATCTAAACTGTTGCGGGGGATGATCCACGCCTGTCAGAAAACCGGACTCGACCCAGATACACTTGAAAAGATCGTCGATGATATCGAATCTCAACTGCAAACTCGCACGCTCAGAGAGGTGACGACAGCCGAAATTGGCGAGTTAGTATTGGCCGAATTACGCCCGTTAAGTGAAGTTGCTTACGTTCGGTTTGCATCGGTATATCGGCAATTTCAGGGGATTCGTGACTTTGTAGATACATTACATCAGCTCAAGATCGATCGATCTCCCGAAATTCGTTCTGAAACCAAGTCAATGTAGTCGTCATCACCAAGATCGTGATTTTGGTTGATTCTGCAAAAGTTCGAGTTAAAATTCAACTTCCTCTTAGCGCACATACTTCTCTAATTGTTCCGGCGATACTTAACACCGCTAAAAAGCACACCCTGATATTGCCGCTACCTGACTGCGGAAGGAGGCTACTCAGGATGATAAAATTTGAGCCTAGACTACTCGAGCTGACTATTTTTATGAACACTTCCGTCTATCCTGTCTGCTGGCAAACCGATCGCGTCCTGTTGATCGACCAAAATCGACTACCGAATGAGTATACACAGGTAGAAATCAGCCGCGTTGAGGATATGGCAGAAGCAATTCGCACCATGATCGTGCGCGGTGCGCCAGCAATCGGGGTAGCGGCAGCTTATGGGATGTATCTCGGTGCCAGAGATCTGACGACAACAGATCGCGATGAATTTTTGACCCAACTCACAGACATCGGTAAAACCCTCCGCGCCACTCGCCCGACTGCAGTTAACCTGTTTTGGGCGATCGATCGCATGGAGCTGACAGCCCGCACCACATTAGGCAGTGTCGAACAGATTAGCCAGCAATTACTCGTTGCTGCAAAAAAAATCAATGCCGAAGATATTGAAACCTGTAAAGCAATCGGCGAGCATGGTTTAGCAGTTTTACCCAGCAGTCCAACAAAGTTATGTTTGCTCACTCATTGCAACGCTGGTGCCCTCGCAACCGCAGGTTATGGTACAGCACTAGGCGTAGTGCGTTCGGCATGGACGCAAGGGCGGCTGGCACGGTTGTACGCTGATGAAACACGTCCCCGGCTCCAAGGTGCCAGACTCACCAGTTGGGAATGCGTGCAGGAGGGAATTCCCGTGACGGTGATTGCTGATAGTATGGCAGCTCACTGTATGAAACAGGGTTTAATCGACGCTGTGGTCGTGGGTGCAGATCGGATTGCGGCTAATGGTGATGCTGCCAACAAAATCGGTACTTATAGTTTGGCATTGGTGGCTAAAGCACACAATATCCCATTCTTTGTTGCCGCACCACGATCGACGATCGATTTTAGTCTCAGCGATGGCAGTCTTATCCCGATCGAAGAACGTCATCCATCCGAACTTTATCAAATTGGGGACACGATCGTTTGTCCCCCTGGAGCTGAGTTTTATAATCCGGCTTTTGATGTCACCCCCGCACATCTGATTCAAGCAATTATTACTGAATTTGGCGCATTTCCTCCCGCCGAGATTGTCAGTCTCCAAGATCGCTAAGACTTCGAGTTTAATCTTGAGAATTGAGATGTTTATTCCCTATCGCCGTTCGACTATTTTAGTTGCTTTATGCTGGCTGACTTTTTTGATAGTTGTCTTTAGCGATACCGCCACACCTTTTGCAATTGCCATCCCAGTATGTTTGCTGTTAATCATCTGGATCGCAAGCTTGACAATCAGGGCGACTATCGTAATCGCTCTGATGGCTTGTAACCGTCTCCAAACCAACCGAGTCGAACAAAAAAATCTATTAAACTTTGGATTTGAGTCGCTGGCGATCGTTTTATCTGTGGCGCTACTTGTCTTTCAAGTTCCAACCATCGTCAGACTAAAGCTGAGCGAATCAGCTCTCAAACAATACGTTCGAGAGGTACAAACAAGGTATCATTCTACCCAAAAAATCCCAATAGCCACAAGATCGGTAGGATTATTTGAAATTAGAGAAACAGAGTTACTAGAGGGTAAGATCGTGAGGATGATTACTGCTGCTGATTTTCTTGATGATACGGGGTTAGTCTACTCACCCGATCGAGTGCCACCTGTTCGTGGCGAAGATGCTTATCGCCATCTCTACGGTGATTGGTGGTATTGGCATCGGAGTTGGTAATCGTCACGATTGTGTCCTTGGCTCGAGTCGTCTTCTCAGCCAGATGACAGCAACAATTTATCGATTCTTTCCGGAACCGATCGCTAAACTGACGAAGTATTAAATATTACCACCACTTATCGATGCAGCGACTATGACTAACCGAATAAACCTGTGTGCCTCAATTGGCTTGAGTATTTTGTTAACTATCGGTGGGAGCATTCCAGCAATGGCACAATCAATGGCAACCGAGCGAGAGATTGCTAAGTACTCGACTGACTATATTCCTGAATTTAAGTCAACGATCGTCAATCAGTCAGGTAATGCCAAATTGGGCGAGATCGCTGTCAATGTTGATTTTGCTAGCTTTGGCGATAACAAGACAGAGTTGGAGAACGGTCAACGTCAACTAATCCACGTTAAAGGAGCTTTACTTTTCCTTAATAAAGATGCCGTATCCAAAGCCAGGATCGAGCGGAAATTCAAAAAGATTAGCATCATTCTAGTGTCGAGCGAGTCGCAAAGAAGTCTGGCGATGAGCAATGGCGAACTGATTATCAAGTCCAACTCCTTCGACCTAAACAAACTTTACAGCTCTGAAGATATTAAGGGTTTCTTACTCAAAAAACTCTAAAGTAATCGGCTCTCCTGTAGTTATGGTGATAATTTAATCTTATTGACAGGAGGAGAGGGTAAGGGGTAAAGGAAACGATCGACAAGTGTTTTGGTATTCTCGGATACTATTTACCCCAAAATGTCAGGAGAGCCATCTAATTGTTGTGGGGTCAAAACTAGCTATTACTGAACTATAATTTTTAGATCGATTAGGCTTTGATGTCGAATTTTGGAGATACCTTTACGATCCCGATTGTCAAGACAATCAAGAAAATCACTCCATGTATTCCAGAAATAGGATTGCCATTAATCCCAGTTACCCAGTCGGGAACTAGATCGGAATATTTGACTAATTTACCGACATTGACGATATAGTAAGCCCAAACCAGACCAGCATGAAGCCCGATCGACATGCCTAATAGATTACCATTTTGACGTTTGGCAACGATCGTTAATGTGCCTAATAAAAATAACCCTGGAAATTCGGGTAAAGACTGGAGGACTAGGGCGAGCGGTTTGATAAAATGTAGTAGTGTGTATAGAGCAGAATCGATCGTTAGGGAGACAATGGGTTGATAATCTCGATCGAGTTCGTCCAACATCCAACCACGAAAAAATAGCTCCTCTGCTAATGCCACACCTAGCGATGTCGCTGCACCTTCGAGGATTAATTGTAGGAGCGATAGCTGTGGCGATTGCCATGTCAACCACCCAAAGATTCCTTGCGTGACAAATAGCGCAAACGTAAAGCCTAACCCGATCGCCAATCCTTTAAGTAGTAACCAGCCATTTCGCTGTGTGACGACCATCCCATAGCGATAAAACAGATTTGGATGATTGTATACTTTCCGTCCCCACCACGGCAGAATTGCAAAAAATTCGATCGCCAGCCATCCCATCGTCAGGATCGAGAGTAAATTTTTGGTACCAGGATCTTCGAGATTTTGGTGGGTCAGACCCATCACTCCATAGATTAAGGCTAGCCCTGGCACCCACAATATAATTAGCACCAGTAGGAAGCTAAACATCCTGGCTGGTGCCGAGTAATTTTTGATGGAACTAAGATTGGGCAGTTTCATAGATCTAAAATTCAAAATGTCTAGCCGACACTATTAGATTAGTTCAAATGACGGCGAACATTGAATTTTAGTTTTAGATGTTAGGTTATTCTGCTGGCTCGATCGTACTACTCAGACCGTTAGTCTTTAGAATCTCGCAATAATGCTCGGCATGTTCTTGGTTGCAGACGATCACCATTGCCATCCCATACTGATGAGCTTCCATCATCACATTAATCGCATGAGGTGGGGACATATTCGGGATATTGCCAACCAACACCTCGACGACATGCTCCATGCTATTAAAATCATCATTGTGGAGCAGCACGCGATAATTAGGCGCAAGCTTACGGGATGTTGAACGCTTCTCAATAGTTTCAACAGACACGCTTATAACTCTCTCTTACTAAAATTGGACAACTCTATCTATTATGCCGCGATCGATTCAACTTTGCTCGATGAGCGAGAAATGTTTAGGATAGTGGAAGTTGAGAGCGAACAGTGAACAGTGAACAGTAACTTTCATTTCCCCTCTTCCTCTACTTCCCTACTCCCCACACTTCCCATACTCCCCAAGATGACCGCAACAACCACCATTAACCCATCCACCCAACCCATCCCAGGTCAATATTGGACGTGGCGAGGAGAGCAAATTTATTACGTCCAGGCTGGGGGCGCACATCCAGAACGACCGCCGCTATTGTTAATTCATGGGTTTGGAGCTTCGACGGATCATTGGCGCAAAAATATTTCCGAACTCAGTCAAGAATTTCAGGTATATGCGATCGATCTTCTCGGTTTCGGACGTGCAGCAAAACCAGCCTGGAACTACACCGCGCAACTATGGCAAGACCAATTGCATGATTTTATTACGGAAGTTATCGGTCGTCCAAGCGTCCTCGTTGGCAATTCACTCGGTGGCTATGCAGCCTTGTGTGTCGCCGCGAATTATCCCGAATCGGCTGCTGGTCTGGTCTTAATCAATAGTGCTGGGCCATTTACCGATAGTACCCATCCCAAAGAGCCGACAGCGGTTCAAAAATTCCTCAATGAAATGGTAACAGGCATTCTCCGCCACCCAGTGGGCAATTTCCTATTATATAAATTCGTCCAACGTAAATCTTTTATCCGCGATACCCTCAACAAGGTGTATGTAGATAAAACAGCGGTAACGGAACAATTAGTCGATGAAATTTATCGTCCTTCCTGCGATGCTGGCGCGACGGAGGTATTTGCATCGGTATTTAGCAACCAACAAGGTGAAAAAGTCGATATTTTACTCGGGAAAATGCAATGTCCGCTGTTGATGCTTTGGGGTGAAGGCGATCCTTGGATTAATGCTCGTCAGCGCGGGGCAAAGTTTCGTGAATATTATCCACAACTAGAAGAACATTATTTTAACGCTGGACACTGTCCGCATGATGAAATCCCCAGTCAGCTCGACAGTAAAATCTCTCAGTGGATGCATCATCTAAGTTAAAGTTATCGCGCAGAGTCGATTACACAGCTTAAATGTGACGATCGATCCATAACGATCCGGAAACTGGGCAGCGAGACTTGTATGATTGAGTAAATCTGTCCGGTCGATCGCCACCATGCAGCCGTCAATTCGTCTTTCTCGTTCCGCGCAACCGACATTCATCGATCTACTTATCTTCCAACTCAAAGTCTGGGGACTACAGTTGAGAAGAACGATTATCGACCTCGGGAATCGATCGATCCGCAAACATCCTACCCAGGAACGACCGGACATTTTAGGGCCGATTTTAGCCGAATCTCGATCGCCGATCTGGAGCACAAGCGTTCCTGGTTTGGTAACGGGTTCGATCGATTTAGAACAACCCCTGATCGCCGGAAAAATTCATAACCTGCGGGTGGCAATTTGCCAGCTCAATGGGGTAGAAATACCTGCGGGAGATGTTTTTAGCTTTTGGGCGCAAATCGGCCAACCGAGTAGATTTAGGGGCTATGTTAAGGGCAGAGAACTCAGGCAAGGTTGCATCGTACCGACGATCGCGGGTGGCTTATGTCAATTGGCAAATGCCCTCTATCAAGTGGCGCTAGATGCCGATCTGGAAATAATCGAACGCCATCGGCACAGTACGATCGTGGCGGGTGCGGATGCCGAAACAGATCGAGATGCGACAATCTTTTGGAATTATGTAGATCTGCGCTTTCGGGTCGATCGATCGATTAGAATTGAGGCCCAATTAACTAGCGATACGCTTATCGTTAGACTCCGGGGGACGCAGGTAGAAATTCCGCCGGATGTATTGAAAAGTATGCCGATAGTTAACTTGGCACCGAACGAGCAAATCGCCAGTTGTCAAAGTTGTCACGCGACTGATTGCATTCGGAAACTCACTATTCCAGCCACAGCCGAGAAATTTGGGACTACTGCGTATCTCGTCGATGAATATTGGGCCGAATTCGATCGCTATCTCCAGCAGCAGCGCACCGAGCGAGATCTGCTGCTCGTTCCGCTCGATGGCCAGCGTTGGCGCAAGCCAAATTATCATTGGACGCAGACTGGCTTTGGGAAGGTACATCGAGCGACGATCGCGACATTAATCAGATCGATCGCCTCGCGCAATATGCCAATTCAAGGCTCCTCGCGTCAGCAAATCTTACTCTGGCAAGATGCCAAATTAGCCGCACAATTTAGTAAATCGCTGAGATATGATGTCACCCATCTGGTGGTGATGCAAAATTTATTGCCCTATCTTTGGCAGTCTGGAGTATTGGGCGGACGGACGTTTGATGTGTTGATGACACGATTGCCGATCGCCGATTTACAATTACAATTGACAGCAGCACACGAGACTTATCCAGAAAGTCCGACGCTCGGTGATTTTCGAGCCGATCGATCTTTATTAGAACTAGAACGTCAAGCCTTACAATCCGCCCGAAAAATTATTACCCCACATCGCCAAATTGCCGCGCTATTTGCCGATCGAGCGATCTTACTCGATTGGCAATTACCAACAATCGTTGGCGAAGCCTCTCCTGTGGAGAATCGGCTACCACTGCCAGGACAAAAAATTCTCTTTCCATCGGCAACTTTAGGCCGCAAGGGAGCCTATGAATTAAGATCGATCGCCCAAGAATTAGATTTAGAGTTAACCGTGCTCAAGCCGTTGCTCGAAGGGCAAAATTTTTGGGATGGGGTGAAGATTACGGCGCTCGAGCGATTGAGTCTCGATGGTGTTGGCTTGGTAATTTTGCCCGCACATATCGAACACAAGCCGCGTTTTTTGCTCCGCGCGATCGCGTGTGGAATTCCAGTAATTGCTACCGAGGCTTGTGGGCTGGGAAAAATGGCAGGTGTCACGACAATTCCAATTGGTGATGTTGATGCCTTGCGATCGGCAATTATAAAATATTGTCATCCTCAGTTTGCAAGCTCTCGCGATCGATCTTAATGGTATAATCTAATTTTTCCAACTTTTTTAAAACTTTACTCGTGTTTTGAGCTACAGTTTCTCGATCGGTTTGACACTCGACATCGGGAGTTAGTGGTACTTTATAAGGTAAGCTAATTCCAGTGAAGTTATCGATCGATACGGCGACAGCGCCAAAATCGTAGAGATTTAAGTGGCGATCGACGCCCACTAGCTATGGTTAAAGTAACATAATGGTGTGTAAGACTCAGCAGGACACAGTTGATGACACTTCGATCGCTGCAAACTCAACTGCTTGCGCTCACTCCCGACGAAAAATATCAAACGATCCAACTCCTCACCAGTAGCCTAGCAACTCCCTGGCAAGGCATCAATAAAACCCCCGATCTCATGGGTGGTGAAGCCTGCATTCGAGATACCCGCATTCCTGTCTGGCTCTTGGTTAGTTATATGCGGATGGGAGTGAGCGAAGCAAAAATCCTCGATAACTACCCCACCCTGACAGCTACCGATCTCGTCAACGCTTGGAGCTATGCTAGTGCAAATCCTGACGAAATCGATCGGGCGATCGATCGGCAAGAAGCAGCATGATACTTGATGGCAAAATTTTATGCAGACGAACAATTTTCCAAAGTGACTACGATTGCGCTCCGCGCGCTCGGACATGATGTGGTAACCGTGCAAGAGGCTGGGAATGGAAATCAGAAAATTCCCGATCCTGAAGTTCTCGCTTTTGCAACAGGTCAAAATCGAGCCGTTCTCACCCTCAATCGTTATGATTTTATCCGTCTACACAAGCAATCGTCTCACCATGCAGGCATAATTGCATGTAGTCAATTACCCGTTGTGGTGGGGGTATCCTGCTGTTCTAAGTGAAAACACTGATTTTGAAAGGCTAGCTCAGAAAATCCATGAAGCTGTTTGTAACCTCGAATACTTAACCGATCGACTCATTCGCGTTTATCGAGATGCTTAGGACTCCCCAAGAGCTAGTAAATAGATCGACGACAATCGATCTCCGTTCATCATCGATCGACAATCGAGCGATTTATCGACGCTTGCATTTAGAAAATGCCTACGATTGAAACTGCTTTGAGTTTAGGTAGCAACTTGGGTTATTTAAATAGGGCGCGCATTCCTTCTTGGCGTTTGAGGGCGAGTTTGGTGACTTGGCGTTTTTCGGCTTGGCGGATGATGCGATTGAGTAGTTCGGTATATACCAGCGGTGGGTTAGATTTCACCCATAGATAAAAGGAGAGCGAACCAGGGAGAGTATTAATCTCGTTGAAATAGAGCTTGTCGCAGCTTGCATCGATAATAAAATCGATCCGTGATACGCCCGAACAGCCTAGTACTTTAAAGGCTTTTTTGGCATAGTCTAGTGCGGCTTGTTTGAGTTCGGGATTGAGGTCTTGAGGGTCGATGACGCGGGACAAACTGGCCATCCCTTGCGATTCGTTCCCGCCGGTTTTTTTGCCGCCATCGTCCCGCAGATACTTCTCTTCAAATGTCAGCACGCCGCTGAGCGAGACCGGCATTTCAAGCACGGAAGCGGTGATTTCATCGTCTTCGAGGACAGATACATTCACTTCGACAATCTCTTTGACACAGGGTTCGACGATCGCGTGACTATCATACCGGAAGGTGTTGACCAAACAAGCATTTAAAGTCCGCTCGTCTTTTGCTACGCCAATACCGATACTCGAACCGAGATTACAAGGTTTGACAAAGAGGGGAAACTGTTCGAGTCCAGGGGTGGCAAAAATCTGTTCGCGGACGGCGGTGAGGCTCTTTTGGGCATCGCGGCGATCGATTTGGGCAGCGGGTAAGACGGGAATCCCATGTGCTTTGAGCATGGTTTTGCACTGATATTTATTCATCCCTAGCGCGGCGGGAAGTACACCACAGCCGGTATAGGTCGCATCGGCCATTTCCAACATCCCCTGGATGCAGCCATCTTCACCAAAAGTACCGTGAAAGGCGAGGAAATAGATATCGACGGGGAGAATGTCGTTTCGGCGTGAATTGAGGTAGGTGAGTCCTTTACTTCCCGCTACAGGTAATAAGGCAACTTCCTGTGCCGCTCTGACAGAATTGGGGAGACGACGATAGAAGTTTTTATCGAGCAGTTCGTCGCCGACATACCAGCGTCCGGTTTGAGCGATATAGACGGGGATAATATGATATTGAGTAACGTCGATGACGTTGATGAGTTGCAGGGCGGTGATGACAGAGATTTCGTGTTCGACGGATCTCCCTCCAAATAGGACTGCGAGGTTCTTCTTCTTCATCATGTCAACTACTACCCTGTGTCAGACGATCGTGCCGTCAAACATTCTACAATTATCTGACCGGATCGTTGGTAAATTAAATTCCCCTTGTCCTAAATAAAACTCATTTGTCACAGCAGCCCCTAATTAATCCCCATGTCTATATTATCGGTGTCGGCCCTGGCGATCCCGATTTGTTGACCGTCAAGGCACATCGCCTCATCGCAACGGCAGAGGTAATTTTGTATGCAGATTCGCTAATTCCCGATCGGATGTTGCAAGACACCCGATCGGATGTGGAGATTATCAAAACTAGCGATCGTACTTTAGAAGAAATTATCGCAGTAATGGTCGATCGAGTCCGATCGGGTTTACTTGTAGCGCGGTTACATTCAGGCGACTTGACGCTGTATAGTGCCATTACCGAGCAGATTCAGGCCTTGCGAGCTGTCGATATTACCGTAGAATTGGTACCAGGAGTCGGCGCATTTCAAGCTGCTGCGGCCAAACTTCAAGTCGAACTTACCGTTCCCGAACTGGTACAAACGATTATTCTGACGCGCCCATCGGGGAGAGCTTCCGCTGTACCTGCGGCGGAGGATTTGGCGAGTTTAGCCGCGCATCGATCGAGTTTGTGTCTCTATCTTGCCGCTCGGCATGTCGAGACAGCTCAAGCGCAATTATTGCAACACTATGACCCCGATACGCCAGTGGCGATTTGCTTTCGAGTCGGTTGGGAGGAGGAACAAATCTGGGTAGTACCGCTGACAGAGATGGCGGCAGTTACCACTAGGGAAAATTTGGTGCGATCGACGATGTATATCATCAGTCCGGCATTGTCAGAACTTCATGGCTCTACTGCTCGGACACGATCGCAATTATATCATCCCGATTACGATCGCTTATTTCGATCGCGCGATTGACTGCGCGGTCGAACCGATCGAAAATAAGCACAAGATTTTACCCACATCCACTGACGAGCGCGTCGAAACTGGCGTGCGTCCGCCCCAACTGACGCTTGCCTGCACTGGAGTCGATTTTGGTGCTTTGACCACATTTTGACCGATGGCACAACTGCCCGCACAATCAGAATAAGCAACAATGCCATACTTCATCCGCGTCGGTGAAAGCGTATCGACGATCGTGTTGCGCTGAATGCGGAGATTTTTATTTTTGCTATTTTCCTGAAGATAAATTCCGGCGCGGGCGAGTCCGGGGCTATCTTTTGCTAGCAGGCTACTCCGGACTGGATTGATAATCGTGTTATTTTCGATCTTGGAACTACCGGTACCGCCGAGTGCGGCATTCGCCCAAATTCCCGCGCCAGGCGCATTGGTAATGCGATTACCGGAAATGGTCAACCGATCGATCGGAATGTCAGGATGTTTGTATTTCCACAGTGTAATCCCGCTCGAAAACCGATCGTGTTCGTAGTTTATGGGTTTGGCTTTGACAAAGTTGATGCGGTTATCGGCGATCGTTAAATCTTGAATCGGCGCATTACTATTCGGATCTTGTAGAATTCCCGCAGAGGGGCCTTTGTTACTGACAATGCCAGGAGTCAACCAATCATCGGAGTTGATATTGATGGTATTGCGCTGGATGACAATCTGCTGCATCGCAGGTCGCTCGGGACTATTCTCTTGATGGATGACATGCCAGAGGGTAAAGCCCGTATTGGCTCCGTCGATGAGATTATCGCGGTAAAGTTGCCGCTGCGATACGGGCGTACCCGCACCAGTGACATTGATGCCATTGGCGTAGCCTTTAATCGTGTTGCCGATAACGGTCTGATCGCTACCATGAATTTCGATCGCCGTGCGCGCGCCTCTAGTGCCTGCACCAGCGCGAGATGTAAACAGATTCTTCTCTACCAACATCCGCGCGCCTTGGGTATAAATCGACGAATGATCGAAATCTACGGCGCTCCCGCCCACATTATCAAAGCGCGAATTAACGATCGCCACATCAGTCATCCGATCGAGCTTGCCATTAACTACTACCGACCACACGCCCAGTTGATTGGTAAAGCGACACCGATCGATCCGAATCCGCTGGCCGATGTAAGCGCGAAAGACAGTACGCGGCAATAAATTCTGTTCGTCCCCAAAATCGGGACTGATTTTGCCGCCGCTACCTTCTGCTGCTAGGACGGGATTATTCGGGCCGTTGGAATCAAATGTCAATCCCTCGATCGCAACATCATTTAGTGGTGTGCCCATTTCCGCCGTGCCCATCAGTGCTTCATAATTGCCTTGACGGTCGGCTAGCCGAATGGTGACACCTTGGCTCGGAGTGGCCGCAGCCAGCCTAATGCCAGAGCGTAACTTGAGGGCTTGGGGATGTTTGCCTTGGGTTTGGATCGAAAGATGATAAGTACCTGGCGGAAATAGCACACTGCCACCACCACGATTAGCAGTTGCATCGATCGCTTTTTGAATGGCTGCGGTATCGTCAATCCCATCATTGGGCTTAGCACCAAACCGAGTTACTAAGGTCGAGAAGTTGGCAATCTTGGGCGCTGCTGGTAAGCTCGGGCGAGCTGCGGGCGCAACTTGAAGTTGTAAAGCGGCTCCCCGCTCGCTTCGAGCTGGAGGTTGCGATAAATCCTGCGCCGCGATCGATTGCGGTAGCATATTCCCTAGTTTTACTCCTGAATAGTTTGGTAACAGAACAAATAGGAGCGTGTTAATTACGAACAACTTAAATGGCATAAAAATTTATCTCTACTAGACTCCGAGCGATCGGCCATTTCGATGATAGGATTCTAGACCTGCACCGGAACGTTGAGCGAGGATTATTACTCGAATTTAGCATTTTTTCGATCGCTGCTGATGGAGTTGACTCAAGCTAATACTGCTAAATTAATAATTATTTGGCGCTGTGATTGAGACATTCGGCTCGATCCGGCTCGATCGCTTTGCAACGGATCCTCTTGGTGTTCGCTCGCAGCAACCGAGCGCCAAATATCCAGAAATTAGCGAACTAAGGAACTCACACACTAGTATTTACATCATTTAGTCTAGTGCTTCATTAATTCTACAATTATAAATATCACAGGTAATATTAGCTGCAGAGATGACATTTTTTTACTTGTCGTTGCGATCGTTTATGAGCATACAAGGAATAAAGCATTTTAGTCTCAGCATAATGACGCATAAATCGATAAATTCAGGGAAAATATCTCACCCAGATAAGGTAACTAAATTTCAGGCTTATAGGGTAACATTCATAATATAGACCCGAATGGTCTGGTCCGATCGTGCCAGTAGCGCACCGAATAACAATAGTATGAAACTCAGTCACAACTTTTCCTGGACATTAGCTGGTAATGCAATCTATGCTGCTTGTCAATGGGGAATGCTCGTAGCAATTGCTAAATTGGGAAGTCCAGAAATGTTGGGTCAATTTACTTTAGGATTGGCAATTACCGCACCCGTGCTGATGTTTACCAATCTACACTTACGCACGGTTCAAGTTACAGATGCTAAGAAACAATATATGTTTGGCGATTACTTAGCACTAAGAATTATCGGCACGACAGTAGGCATATTAGTAATTATCTGTATCGTTGCTACCACCGGTTATCGCCCCGAAACAACTCTGGCGATCGGCTTTATTACGCTAGCCAAAGCTTTTGAATCGCTCAGCGATGTCTGCTACGGACTGATCCAACAAAACGAGCACATGGATCGGATCGCGCGATCGTATATCGTCAAAGGGATTCTTTCCTTATTATTGATGAGCATGGGTCTGTATGTGTCTGGGAGTATCGTCGTAGGTGCGGCGGGATTGGCGGTAGCTTGGGGTCTGGTCTTAGTTTGTCTCGATTTGCCCAATGCCTCAAAATTTCTAGATCGATCGCTGTTACCACCAGCAGGTGGCGTAAGACAGGCAGCAACAATCGGACTCCGACCGCGTTGGGATTCTCAAAGTTTATATCGATTAGCAAAGTTATCGCTACCACTCAGCGTTGTGACGAGCTTACTTCATTTCAATGTGACTATTCCCCGTCCGCGCTGGGATGTCAAAACTTTGAAGAAGCTCGCTTGGTTAGCACTACCACTAGGCTTGGTAATGATGTTGGCTTCACTTAATTTAAACGTGCCGCGTTATTTTATCCAAAATTATTTAGGTGAGAAAGAACTGGGTATTTTTGGGGCGCTATCGTATTTAATGGTAGTGGGAAATATCGTGATCAATGCATTATCTGAATCTGCAAGTTCGCGATTGGCAAAATACTATGCCGAGGCAGATCGAAAGAACTTTGGGATGTTAACATTCAAGTTGCTGAGTATTTTTAGCGGCTTTGGTGTCCTGGGAGTGTTATTCGCGGCGATCGTCGGCAAGCAAGCACTGACACTAATCTATCGGGCTGAGTATGCCCAACAACAAGAAGTATTCGTGTTGTTGATGATTGCGGCTGGGCTGGGCTATGTATCGACGGGTTTGGGATATGCGGTGACAGCAGCTCAGTATTTTCGAGTACAAATACCGATCTGTCTCGCTATCACCGTCACATCTGCACTAGGTTGTCTGTGGTTGGTGCCCACGCGGGGGATGCAAGGTGCCGCCCTAGCACTAATTATGGCTGCTGTCGTCCAAATCCTCATGCATTTAAGCGTAATCGCTCATGCTTTATTCAAGCTCGAAGGCCGCTCGAAGCTAAGACAGATCGAGTAAGTAAATATGTCTTGCTGCTTGGTGCTAATTTGCGCGGTGAGTTGTGAATTTAAACTTATCAAAACTAGCGATCTCGGTCGATCTCGTGGCAATTTTTCCCCACTTAGGCTGACACTGGATTGAGCATTACTGCTGATGACTCTAGCGATCGTTTTTACCTAAACTATGAGGCACAACCGGATTTGGAAATCAGTCGTTAGAGTTTAATGTCCGTGCTTAATCTGCCTCTAAAAAAATTATGAATCTCGCTGTCGTTAGCGTAGCCTCTCCTAAAGAGAATCGCCCGCCCATTCGTATTCTCCAAGTCGTAGGGATGATGAATCGCGGGGGTGCCGAAACTTGGTTGATGCATATTTTACGTAATCTCGATCGCGAAAAATTTCACATCGATTTTCTGGTGGGCACGACAGCACCATGTGCTTATGATGATGAAATTCGATCGTTGGGCAGCCGGATAATTCCCTGTATGGGTGCGGCAAACCCGCTGACCTACGGTGGTAAATTCAACCAGATCTTGCGCGAATATGGCCCATATGATGTCATTCACGGTCATATCCATCACTATAATGGGGTAATTCTTCGCTGTGCAGAGCGAGCTGGCGTGCCGATTCGCGTCTGTCACAGTCATATCGATTCTAGTCCGCTCGAAGCCAAGGCTGGATGGTTGCGCCGTGCGTACTTAAATTTGATGAAGACTTGGATCGGACGACACGCGACAGTCGGGTTAGGCTGCAGCGAGGTGGCTAGTGCTAATTTGTTCGGCTCTAACTGGCAAACCGATCCGCGCTGGCAGCTGTATTACTGTGGGATCGATCTGGATCCATTCACACTAGTGCCAGATTGCCAGAGTGTGCGGCGGGAACTGGGGATTCCCAAAGATGCCTTTGTCATCGGACATGTCGGCCGCTTTCAGGAACAGAAGAATCATGAGTTCTTGGTCGAGATCTTTGCCGAAATCCTCGATCGAGAACCCCAAGCATATCTTTTATTATTAGGCGAAGGGCCACTCAGACCCGCGATCGAGCAACAAGTCAGTGCCAAGCAACTCCAGCATCGGACGCTGTTTGCTGGCAGTCGTCCGGATGTGCCTCGGGTAATGTTGGGTGCGATGGATGCGTTTGTGATGCCGTCCCTGTGTGAAGGTTTACCGTTGGTGGGCATCGAAGTTCAAGCAGCGGGGTTGCCAAGCTTTTTGTCTGAGGCAATTACGCCAGAGGTCTGTGTGGTCGAGCCGCTGGTCGAGTATCTGAGTTTGTCCCAATCGGCTGCGAGTTGGGCCGATGCGATTCTCAGAGCGCGCGAGCGCGTGCCGCTCGGCCAGAGTGAGGCATTGGAGTGCGTGCGGCAGAGTCCATTTAATATTCAGGTCGGAGTGCCAAAACTCACAAATATTTATACTAGAGCGCGGGAAGAAACTACTTACCAAGAAATGGTGGGGATATCTACAGCAACCTCTAGGTGAATTTAGATACACAATTTATAGTTCGATACATGTGCAGGGAAATTCAAGATGATCGATCAAAGCAAAATGGTGGTGCAAAAGCGCGGTAGAAACTGGCTGGTGTTATTGACTCAAGCCTATGTGCTGATCGGCTTGGCAATTTTTGGTATTGTTTATGCCATTAATCCATCGGGATTTATGTTCTCAGCAGAAACAGCATTCCAAGTGATGTGCCATCTTTATCTGGGGCTAACACTTTGGTCTTTTGTTTCTTGGTATTTGATTACCAATCGCTTGTTCGACCCTTATATCTTATTTTTTTTCGCAGCGAATATTTTTAATGGCGGACAAATCGGATTAGAGGTGTTTAACCTCAATGAAAATGGCTTCTTAGGTAATACCTTTTCGACTGCTGAAGCTTTACAAGTAGTTTATGTGGTAACTTTAGCAATTGCGACGATGCATTTTGGCGCATTACTCGCCGTCGTCCTCGACCGTCACAAAACTGGAGCTGAGAAATTTCGAGATTTTCTCGATCGGACATCCGAACTAAGTGCTGATTATCGATTTGGGGGCGAGCCAACTCCATCTTCCGCACTCATGCAATATTCTGCCCCACCGACAACCGCTGCTCCAGCAAATTTTTTTAGATCGTCGATCGTGCCACTGAGTAATATTTTGGCAGTGGGACGGGTCTTTTTATGTATCTCGGTCATTCCCGTATTAATCACAGCTTTTGGTGCGATTCAGGTTGCCAAATCTGGTGGCTATGCTTCACTGTACGAACAACAAGCCACCACCGGACTCGCCGCGTCAGCTTCGATCGTTGCTGACTTTATTTTCCCAGGGGTATTTCTGACGATCGCGGGTGGTAAACGTAACCCAAAATTGAGGATATTTGCCGTCTTATTTATGCTGTTATATACCTGTGCAAAACTAGCGATCGGTACGCGGGGCGCGGCAGTGATGCCCTTACTAGCAATGTTATGGCTGTGGAATGAGGTCGTCAAACCAATTCCCAAGTCGTTATTGTTTGGTGTGGTGGCACTGATGTTATTGGTGGTTTTCCCCGTCATCGGGGCGACCCGTAATGAAGTTGCTGGGGTAGATCTATTCTCGATCGACTTTTTGACTAAAACGCTCACGGGTGTGAACAACCCCTTAGTCGCATCGATTTCCGAGATGGGATTTAGTGCTACCACGATCGGCTGGACGATGGATCTCGTGCCCAAGGTGCGACCGTTCGCGTTAGGTTCGACGATCTTGGTGGCAATTTTCACGCTGGTTCCCAATGTATTTACCTCCGGTCGTCACCCCGCTTTAACGATGTCTGGTTATGATATTCCAGATTTCTGGCTAGTTGGCGAACTAGATAAAGACTTTGCCGAGCGCGGCGGCAGTTTTGGGTTCTCTTTTATTGCGGAAGCTTATCTCAATTTCGGGTGGTTCGGCATAATTTTCATGGGCTTACTGGGATTTGGCTATGCCAAGCTCGTTCAATGGGCGATTCGAGATCGCGATCCAGTCAAAATGGCGATTATTGCGACATTTGTGTCGTTCTTTCTATTTTATCCACGCGCTTCGCTCCACTTAGTACTCAGACCATTTATCTGGTATGCAGTAGTTCCTTATTTAAGCGTGAAATGGATGAGTAGAATCGATTCAAGTAGAGCAAAAAACCTCTTAAATGCTTTAAGAAAAGGCGATCGGTAATGCCTTGAGGCTATAGCAATTTGCTTAACCCGAACGGACGTTAAGTAAATTACCCCTCGATCGCCTTGTGGCAGCGACAGACTAGCGTCCGAGTGAAAATTATAAATAATTGCCTGGTTTGGCAGCTTAAATTCAAAGTTAACTATGAAAGTAATTATCCCCCTCGAACATCGTTTCGAGCGAACTCCAGATGGCCGAGTGTGGACGCAGACAACTTTTGCCTATAGTTTCTGGTTGCGATATCTCAAGATATTCGATCGGGTAGGTGTCATCGCTCGCGTTCGCGATGTACCGACGGTGCCTGCGGATTGGCAACAGGCGAATGGGGAAAATGTGGAGTTTACCGCAATCCCCTACTATATCGGGCCGTGGCAATATCTCCGCAAAGCCAGTCAAGTCAAACGAATCGCTCAAAGGGCGATCGGTGCTGACGATGCGCTGATTCTCCGGATCCCATCCCAGCTAGCGACGGTGATGCAACCCGTAATTAGGCGTACCAACCATCCCTATGCCGTAGAAATCGTTGCCGATCCGTATGATGTCTTCGCGCCTGGATCGATTTCCAATCCGCTCCGACCGTTTTTTCGCTGGTTGTCTCCACGTCAATTGCGCCAAGACTGTCAGCGCGCGATGGCTGCTGCATACGTGACCAAATTTGCACTACAAAATCGCTATCCCTGCCCAAATTTGTCGCAAGGGATTTCGGATGTCGTCCTTCCCGACGAAAGTATCGTGGCTGCGCCGCGTCCGGCGCGGCAAGCGGCGGGAACGATAACGCTGGTCTTTATCGGTACAATGGCTCAGCTCTATAAGGCTCCAGATATTTTGATTAAAGCAGTTGCTATTTGTGTCAAACAGGGACTAGACCTGAAGTTGCAAATGCTCGGTGACGGTCGATTTCGATCGACCTTAACCGAGCTAGCTGCTACCGAAAATATCAGCGATAACGTAAATTTTCTCGGACAACTCGCTTCCGGTAGTGCCGTCAGGGAACAACTCGATCGGGCGGATATTTTCATCTTGCCATCTTATCAAGAAGGTTTGCCTAGAGCGATGGTCGAAGCGATGGCGCGCGCCTTACCCTGTATCGGTTCCGCCGTCGGGGGCGTACCCGAGCTTTTACCGCCGGAAGATCTGGTCGTACCGGGTGATGTCAATGCCCTCGCTGCCAAAATTCGGGAAATCGCCACCGATCCCGATCGTCTGGCGCAAATGTCCGCACGCAACCTCGCTACAGCGCAGGCATATCGGGACGAGGTGCTGGCGGTGCAACGCACCGACTTCTATCGCTACGTCCGCGATCGCACTGAGAAATGGTTGGCGCACCGTCAGTAATTAATTTAGATTAATTGAGCCAGATCGCTGGTAATTGAGAATTAGGGCGATTGTTACTCAAATACGAGTTGCTGTTTGACAACCACAAAGTATCGCTCCCACCGCTCTCGATCGATCCCCCTAATTCAGCAACGCCAAGCATTAATTCAGATGACTAAACTTTTGATGGTGACGACGGTTCCGAGCACGCTACGGGGGTTTCTATTGCCCTTTGTCGCGCATTTTCGCAAGCTCGGGTGGCAGGTAGATGGCATGGCTTGTGGGGTGTCAAATTCGGCTGAGTGCGTAGCCGCCTTCGATAATGTCTGGGAGGTAGAATGGTCGCGCAATCCCGTGGATCCGCGCAATCTCATCGTCTCACCGCGCATCATTCGCGAGATCGTCACCCGCGAACGGTACGATATCGTTCACGTCCATACTCCAGTTGCCGCCTTCGTGACGCGATATGCCTTACAAAATTTGCGATCGCAACTACCCGTAAAAGTAATTTACATGGCGCACGGGTTTCATTTTTATCATGGTGGCAAGCCCATCAAAAATGCAGTATTTATCGGGTTAGAAAAGCTGGCTGGTGGCTGGACAGATTATTTAGTTACCATCAACCATGAGGATAAAGCAGCGGCGGTCGATCGCGGTATCATTGCGCCCGAACGCCTGCGATACATGCCCGGAATCGGTGTCGATTTAGATTACTACAACTCTGATTTAGTCTCAGCCAACGATGTCGCCAACCTGCGCCAAGAGCTAGAGATCGTTGCTGAGATGCCCTTACTGCTATCTGTCGCCGAATTTACCGCCCGCAAACGGCACAAAGATACGATCGCGGCATTTGCCAAACTCGATCGCGCTGACGTGCATCTGGCGATCGCTGGCAGCGGCCCGTTGTTCGAACCGATGCAGCAGTTAGCGACACAATTAGGCGTTGCCAAGCGGATCCATTTTTTGGGCAACCGCAAAGATATTCCGACCTTAATGAAAGCCGCTACCGCTAATATTCTGGCTTCCGCGCAGGAGGGTTTACCCCGCAGCGTACTGGAGTCGCTAGCTTTGGGACTACCGACGATCGGTACTAAGATTCGGGGTACTCAGGATTTGTTAGCAGATGGCTGTGGGTTATTAGTAGAACTTGGTGATGTTGAAGGATTGGCGCAGGCGATGGCCCAGATGCTCGATCGACCCGATGAGGCTAGAGCGATCGCTCAGCGCGGTCGCGAACGAGTATCTGCATACGATCTAGAGTCGATTATTAAGTTGCATGAGGATTTGTACGGTGAGGCTTTAGGGGACAGAAGATAAATTCCCCACCAGAAATTATCAGCCATCGCAGGATAAAAACCTTGAAAAACGGCATCATTATCTTCGCTGTGGGCAGCGCAACAAATACCATGTAGAGACCGAATTAGCCGCCATCAGCCGCACGAGAGACATCTTCCCATTCCCGCCAGACGTTCAGCCGCTGCTCGTATACTTTGGGCACGAATTGGGTGGCGAACTCTCCCAGAAGTAGTCGCAACGGTGGGTTGTCGGCATCAACGAGCTTGAGAATTGCCGCACTCGATGCACTCGGATCGCCGCTCTTGACACTTGCATTTCGGTTGGCTCTTGCAGCACGCAAGCTGTCATATTCACTCATCGGCGTAGCGTGTACCGCTGAACTACCCGACCAGTCGGTATCAAACCCACCTGGCTCGATAATGGTGACTTTGATGCCAAATGGTGCCACCTCTTGGCTGAGTGCCTCGCTAAACCCCTCTAATCCCCACTTAGAAGCGTGGTACAGTCCTAGCACGGGGAAAGCTCCGATCCCGCCAATGCTGGAGACCTGTAAAATGTGTCCGCTGCCTTGCGATCGCAGGTATGGCAACGCTGCTTGCGTGACCCACAGTGCCCCAAACAAATTGGCTTCGAGCTGAGCGCGAGCTTCCGCCTCGCTGACTTCTTCGATCGCCCCAAACAAGCCATAGCCGGCATTATTGACAATAACGTCGAGTTGTCCGAATCGATCGTAGGCCGTTTTCACTGCTTCAAAATCCGCCGCTCGATCGGTGACATCCAGCCGCAGCGGCAAGATCCGATCGCCAAACCGCTCCACCAAATCGCTAAGACTGTCTGGATTCCGTGCCGTCGCCGCTACTCTGTCGCCGCGCTCCAGTGCTGCCTGCGTCCATTCGCGACCAAATCCCCGCGATGTTCCCGTAATAAACCACGTTTTCATAGATCCTCATCCCTAATCTATCGTTGACTATGTAGCATAGCGCGAACATAGTGCCGTCTGGCTCGATAAATAGGTATAAAAAATTAGGGCAATAGCAGCTAGTTAAAAATTTCTGGTTAGATCGAAATACCCCACCTAAATTCAGGTGGGGTATCCAGTTCGATCGGGCAATATTAATTTATTTAACCCATTTTGCGCCAACGATTTCGGCCAAGTCAACTACCCGTTGACTATAACCCCACTCATTATCGTACCAAGCGATGACTTTGATCATATCGTCGCCCATCACCATTGTCAGGCTAGAGTCGATCGTACAGGAGGCATCGACACCCTTAAAATCGCTAGAAACTAGTGGTAGCTCACAGAAGTCCATAATTCCTTTCATCGAGCTTTCAGCAGCCGCCTTGAGGACAGCATTCACTTCTTCGGTGAAGGTTTTCTTCTCAACGTTGATTACCAAATCGACTACAGACACGTTAGGAGTAGGCACCCGCAACGCGATGCCATTGAGCTTACCTTTGAGTTCTGGTAATACCAAGGCGACTGCCGAAGCAGCACCAGTAGATGTCGGTACGATATTCATTGCCGCAGCACGCGCGCGGCGTAAATCGCGGTGAGAGGCATCCAACAGTCGTTGGTCGCCAGTATAACTATGAGTGGTGGTCATCGTCCCTTTGATAATCCCAAAGTTGTCGTTGAGAACTTTGGCAAAAGGTGCCAGACAGTTAGTGGTACAGCTAGCGTTACTAATGATGAAATGCTTGTTGTGATCGTAGTCTTTGTCGTTAACACCAACGACAAATGTGCCATCTTCGTTTTTGCCGGGAGCGGTAATCAATACCTTCTTCGCGCCAGCTTTGATATGTCGGGATGCACCCTCATGGCTGATGAAAACACCTGTAGATTCAATTACTAGGTCGATTTCCCAATCTTTCCAAGGCAAATTGTCTGGGTTACGATCGGATACGCATTTAATCGTTTTGCCATTGACTGTAATCGTGTGGTCGTCGGCACTGATGTCAGCATCGAACTTGCCTAACATGGTGTCGTATCTGAGCAAGTGTGCATTGGTTCTGGGGTCGGAAGTATCATTGATCCCAACTACTTCGATGTTACTGCTAGTGCGTCCCAGCCAACACCGCATGAAATTTCGTCCGATCCGCCCGAACCCATTAATTGCGACTCTAATCACAGCCTCTTGCCCTCTTTTCTTAAACTCAGTATATATTTAGCGATCGTACCAGAGATCGTATCGCAAACCATACACATCTTCATTTTTTAATTGGGAGCAAGGCGTGGAGACTTGGTAAAATAGGGTTGATGTTCCAGCTAAGCACTCGATTCAGCGATTCCTAAAATCGCCATCGAGATCCTCTTCCTCACTGAAATTTAGCACTCGCTCGGGCACAAAGATTGGTGGGGACGATCGCGCTGGTGGAGAATCTCCGAAATTCATTTAAAATATGCTCATTGCCGTCTCGATCGAACTGACCATCCATGGCTCGGAAATCTACCAAATTACCAGCAAAAAACCCTACGGTGAGTACCCTCGCGATCTCCGAACTTCGGATCGGACTAGAATTTTTAGAGCGAGAAAATCACAAATTGCTCGGAAAAATTGAAAAAAAACGGACGGAATTAAATAATTTGCTCGATCGGATCCGCGCAATCTCGGTTGAAGTATCCCAACGCAGCGCGCCGATCCTCCAACAACTTGTGGATCTCGATCTCAAGCTCCATGCGGCATTTGCCGAAATTTTTGCAGGCAAAAAGCTTGGGAAACAAACCCGCAAAAATATCGAACGCGTATATGCGAATCTTCAGGATGCTGGCTTGATTAGTCCGCGCCGCGAGGCAGCTCGCGCTGGCGGTGAATTTGAAACCGATGACTCAGCAGAGCCGCCTGATTGGGAGTGGGGCGAACGGCAAGATGGATCGAGCTTTGAAGTAGAATCAGCCACACCCGATCGCGATGAACTAAAAAAAATTCGCCAAATCTTCTTGAGACTAGCAGAAGTTTTTCATCCCGATCGCACCGCCGATCCCGAACTCCGCAGCTATCATACGGCAGTAATGCAGGAAATCAATCAGGCTTACCAGTCGGGTGACTTAGCAAAATTATTAGCGATCGAACAAAAACACCAGCTCGGCGAAATAATCGATCGAGACGATCGCGACGATCTCCTGCGTCGATATCTCCAAATCGAACGCGAACATGAATTTCTCAAAAGTCAATTCGAGCAGCTTAAACTCGAGTTGCGCGTGACTAAAAATACCCACCAAGGATCGATGGTAACTGAATATCAAAAGCTCTCCAAAGCTGGCTACGATCCCATCGGTGAGCTAGTCGCCCAGACCCGATCGCAAGTCGAAACAATTGCTGAAGTCTATCGCTTCGTCATCGACTTTCGGGAGCGCCGGATTACAATTAAAGACTTCATGAAAGGGCCGCCGAGCTTCCAACAAATTTCTGAAGAAGACCTATTTATGGGGTTTTTTGAGTTATGAAGTTCTCTGGCTGTAGGAGATTGTTTAAGAGCTATTTCGCGATGTTCGATCGAGCGAATCTTGAAATTTGAAACGACGATACAACCTTGAAACATTAGCGCGATCGGGAATATTTTTATCCACAAAATTACGCTCGATCGACAGTAACCCTTGCCCGAACTGCTGCTATGCTCTAAGATTGCAATCTTACTTTAGTTCCTGGTTAGTTTGAGTAGATCGCATTATGATTACTCGCTTGGCATAACACTTGACAACAGATAAGTTTTCTCCACTATTTATAAAATTAGCTGGATCTCGATAGTAGTGACAAAGTATATATATCTGTATGGCGCAGGCGGACACTCAAAAGTTATTACTGATATTCTTCATAGCCTCGGGATCGAAGTAATCGGCATGTTTGATGATAATCCACCTGAAGCGAAATTTAAAGGGATGGAAATCCGCAATGGGATTAGATTGTTAGGCGAAGGATTTCCCAAGTTGGATGCGCCGCTAATCATTAGTGTTGGGAATAACGCCAGACGTGCCGAACTTGCAACATTAATCGAGGCAACTTATGGAACGGCAATTCATGGCAGTGCGATCGTCTCCGCTAAGGCAATAATCGGTGTCGGCACTGTGATATTACAGGGTGCGATCGTCCAAGCCGGGGCCGAAATTGGCACTCATGTCCTCATCAACACTGCTGCGAGTATCGATCATGACAATATTATCGGCGACTATGTTCATGTCTCACCTCATGCTACATTGTGCGGTCATGTTACTGTCGGCGAGGGGACGCATATCGGTGCTGGTGCAACGGTGATTCCCAGTATTCGGATCGGTAAATGGTGCACGATCGGTGCGGGAGCTGTAGTAATTAGGGATATCCCCGATTATGCTACTGCTGTTGGCAACCCAGCTAAAGTGATTAAAATTAAAGAACTACCTGTTTGAGCTGCTCGGGGGCCTGATTTAGCTCGAGCCGAGCCGATCTCATCGAGTCGATATGCTACAATATATTTTCGATCGACGTAAAAATACATAATTGTGCTGAGTATCTAAGCATATTGAGATATTTTAAGTACGACAATTTGGCTATTTCGACCGAAGAATCACTGATTTAGCTGATTTCTAGAAATTATAAGTAAAGTTATAATTGAAATTAGTCAAGATCGATCGAGCACAATTTCTGTAGTAAAGAAATGTTGTGAGAAAGAGCTAAGCCAAGCCAACGATCGATATCTAGATCGATGACAATACCGAGCGATAAACCTACCAACTATCAGCCGATCGACACCTATGCAAGATTCGCGTTTGCCAATCACGACAAAACCACAGGATGAAGCATACTATGATATCGCGATCGTTGGTGCGGGCATCTCATCGGCACATACACTAATTCACTATCTTGCATTATTGGAACAAAGATCGTTCGATCGTCCCGTGCGGATTATTGTTACCGAAAAATCGGGTGAGTTCTGGACGGGAATTCCCTATGGTCTTAAGTCGGGATGTGATTCTTTATTAATATCTTCATTAAAGGAATTTATTCCCCAACAACTAGAACGCGAGCAGTTTGTCAGCTGGTTGAATGAGAATTGCCACTGGATATTTGCTAGACAAAGATATCGA
>CBDFFH010000044.1:0-137043 GCA_965246715.1 Chamaesiphon sp.
ATTTACTAAGCCAGTTTTTAACTGCCAATTCTTCTGAAAATACGCCCAAGCCTGACGTGCCACGAGCATTTCGGCGGGGGTTAAGGTGCTGGCACCTCGATCTAATACAGAGAGTCTGGCTAACATCTCGGCTGGTGGTACGGGTACGCCCGCAGCAGTCATCGATCGCTCGTCGAGATTCGCTCCGAGTTGTGTTTGTGGCTTCATCGCACCATCATTGGGGATGAAGAGCGGCGATTTAGCTGTCACTGAGGCATTGGTTTGATGGCGATGACTGGATAAGTTTTCGAGTCCGAAGATCGCGGCAATGACCGTGATGACACCACCTACAGCAGAAAGTATCGACCAACCCAATGGCGGTGGCTTAAAATCAGAACTCATGGCTTGTTTTTGCAGAGACTTTATTTGCCTTAATATGCCCAGTAAATTTAATAAAATCTACACATATGACAAATCGATCGTGCCGCTCGCTCCGAGCATTAAGTTGGCATAGAGATTAGCAAACTACCCACGGCTCGCTACCGTGCTGCCATCAAACCCACATTCGGCTATATTAGAGAATTAAATTATGGAAGCTCAATGATAGCGAGATTGCATTGATGTCATCATCACTGCAACAATCAGCGTAGACAATCTAGATCGTCTGGGCATAGTTGCAGGCTCGATCGCTGAAATCGACATCATCGATCTTCTAAATCAAAGACTAGGCATAATATGGGCATTGACATTCGATCGAAAACCTTAACTTGTCACAGATGGGTTCCATCATCCAGGATTGCTAAGATAACAATATCCTCACCATAAGTTTAGAAGTACATGCAAGCAGAATATCGCCAGCGTCGGGAACAGTTTATGTCCAAAATTGGTAATGGCACCGCGATCGTCGGTAGCGCACCAATGGCAGTCATGCACAATGATGTCGAATACACCTACCGTCAAGATAGTGATTTTTACTACCTCACCGGCTTTAACGAACCTAACGCTGTCATCGTTCTCTCCCCCAGTCACCCCGAACACAAATTTATCCTCTTCGTCCAACCCAAAGAACGCGAAAAAGAAATCTGGACGGGTTATCGCGTTGGTGTCGATGCTGCAAAGGCTCAATACGGCGCAGACGAAGCTTATTTAATTAGCGAACTCGACGAAAAACTCCCTCAATACTTAGAGAAATCTGACAAAATCTACTATCACATGGGACGAGATAAATCCCTCAACGATAAAGTAGTCACCCACTGGCAACGCCTGCTTAGAAGCTATGGGAAGCGTGGTACAGGGCCGATCTCGATCGAAGATCCCTTCCTCACCCTCCACCCGCTCCGGATGATCAAGAGCGAATCCGAACTAGCGCTGATGCGCCAAGCTGCGGACATTGCCGCGATCGCGCACAACCACGCCCGCAAATTTGCCAAACCGGGCATCAACGAATACCAAGTCGCCGCTGAAATCGAATACATTTTCAACAAAAATGGCGCAATGGGCGTAGCTTACCCCTCGATCGTCGCCACCGGAGCCAATGCTTGCGTCCTGCACTATATCGAGAATAACAGCGTCCTCCAAGATGGCGATCTTCTGCTAATCGACGCAGGTTGTGCGGTTGGTTACTACAACTCTGATGTCACCCGCACCTTCCCCGTCAACGGTAAATTCACCACCGAACAAAAAATCATTTACGAACTAGTCCTCGATGCCCAAATGGCTTCGATCGAGCAAGTCAAACCGGGCACTACCTGGAAAGACTTCCACCATACCTCTGTCCAAATCATCACCGAAGGCTTGGTTCAGCTCGAACTGCTCTGCGGTGCTGTCGCCACGCTAATCGAAGAAGAGAAATACAAGAACTTTTATATGCATGGCACTGGACACTGGCTGGGCTTGGATGTCCACGATATGGGGACATATATGCTCGGTGCCGATACTTGGTACCAATTCCAACCTGGCAACGTCATCACCGTCGAACCTGGCATCTATATCTCACCGGATATCGAAGCAGCGGAAGGACAACCGAAAATTGATGATTGTTGGAAAGGAATCGGGGTGAGAATCGAGGATGATGTCTTGGTTACGGCAACTGGAAATGAGGTGTTGACTGCTGCTGTGCCGAAATTTGTAGAAGATATCGAATACTAACTAAAAGTGCTGGTGGGCAATATTCATCAGCAATTATTGTTCTGTTTGTGTGATGGAGAGGTCTTGCTTTTTCAATAGGATACAACAATAGATAATATTAGAATATAGCAATAATTAATAATTATGCAATCCTTAGAAGCCAGCCCGCTGTTAGTCGATACCAGCCGCATCACCCTTCGGCACATCACTCACGAAGAGTTTGAGCTACTGTGCCAAGACAACCCAGATTTGAGATTGGAGCTAACAGCTAATGGAGAATTAGTCACGATGTCACCAGCCGGATACGAAAGTTCAGAGAAAAATGGCGATCTAATTGCTGATGTTATTATTTGGAACCGGAAAACTAAACAAGGAAGAGTTTTTGACTCTTCTGGTGGCTTCACTCTGCCTAATGGGGCAATTAAATCGCCGGATGTGACCTGGATTGAAAAATCTAAACTTACCGATATTCCTGCGGGTGTTAAATTTCCTTTAGTAGTTCCTGATTTTGTAGTCGAACTTAGATCCCAATCAGATATCCTAAAAATTACCCAATCAAAGATGGAAGAGTATCGTACCAACGGCGTACGCTTGGGATGGTTAATTAATCCGCAACAGCAACAGGTAGAAATCTACAGACTAGGACAAGAAAAAGAAGTCCTACAGTCTCCGATGACTCTGAGTGGTGAAGATGTATTGCGGGGATTCGTCCTCGACTTGAGTTCGATTTGGTAAAAATTCTTGTCAAAAGATTCAGAAATCACCCAAAAACTTGCTATGTCTAATCTTTCCACTCAAGAGACAGCAGACCTGACCAAATTTTTTCGCCTCACTATTGGTAGTGAAATGTCTCAAATCGAGATTGATGAAGCACTCGAATATGTGGCATCTGCATCAACCAATTCAGAGTACGGTTACATTTCTGAATATCAACATCATCCCGATGTACTTAAAAGTCTGTTGAGAACCACTGCTGTCGTTGATTGGCTGGATGACGAAGGTCTGTTGGTCAAATCCGATAAAATAGATGAATTTCACGAGCGAGTCAGCGACCTCTTTGACGATTCTCTTCCGCCTTTTTCTACCTGGTGGGATAATTCCGCCGATCGGACACATACGGACTATTATGCTTGGCTCGACAAAATAGTCTCAGAGCTAGGCGACAAAGCGCATGGCGGTTATGAGCTACTCAGCCTCGATCCTGGGCGCGATGACAACCAACACGCCATCGCCGTCGAACGCAGCGATACCGATCGAATTCTCCTACTCGGTCGAGGACTTAGTATTCGGATCGATCGACTCAAAAGTCCATCAGAACTCTGGTGGTGGATGTAATACCATTTTGGATTTTGGATTGGGAAAACCTTGTATAACTATAAGTTGGAGCTGCCCTTTCAAGCCCATCGGCTACTCAATTTAAAATTAAAAGTTGTTCGTCTCAAACCAAATCTAGCTTGTATTTATACAAAGCTACTGGGACATCTCGTGCTTTAAAATAGTCAGGATCTTGTGGGGAAAGATAGATGGCTGAGATTTGAGTTGCCGTAATTTTTGGAATGGGTGTGGGTGAAAATTGATAAATAGTTGTAGTTTCGACAATATTTAGATAGATAGTAGAATCGCTCCGAAATACTTGTTGGGAGACTTCAGTGGCGATAAAATTATTTGCGCTGGGAATTTCTCGATCGAATCCCGTTACAAATGAAACTAATTGTCGATCTTGAGTGAGCTGGGTAATCTGGCGGGTGGGATTTTGCGGATCGACTTTGACCGACTTGACATTAACTTTACCTAAATAAGCAGCGGCAATATTTAAACCATTAAACGCTCGATCGGCAACGATTTCTGCTGGAGTCGATCGAGTCTTCAGTTGCGGGAAATTAAGTAACGAAGATTGGGGGGCTAGCTGGGGATTTTGAGGAATAAATTGGACACTAAACTCGATCGGTCGGTCGAGATTTTTACGATTACCTTCAAAGCCAGGAGTCATCAAATCTGGGGCTAATGGTGCTATCTGTTCCAGTAGGGTGCTAGTCGCCACCCAACTTCCTTCAAACCACTTAGGATAGGTTAGTTCGCCTTTGTGCTGAGCGAATTGTGTTTGATGCCAATCAGGGTATCGAGCAATTCGATCGCTCAATAATCCCGCCATCGCAGCTTGACTACTCCAACACCAAATGACGATCGCGCCAATCCAGCTTAAAACTCTCACTCCTAACCTCAACATAGCTTCCAAATTTGACCAAAAATTTAGAGCGTCCACCTGTTACAGCCAGATAGACGCTCATCTCAAAGCTCGTGCTTAATGGAGTCCAAAGCTATTGAAACTATTCAAAATTGCGCCAGTTAGCGGTGCCGGAGCAGCCAGATCGGTCGGCAAGAAGATCCGCGCACTTACGGCGACTAGTGCAAATAGGAAGACAAAGAAGATTAGCAGCGGGCCGATATTTTGGCGGAAGAAGGTCATAATAAGTTCGGAATTGATAAGTCGCAGTTGAATCTCGATCGCTGTGATAGTGGTGCAAAGGCCAGCGATCGAATGTAACGGAACATTTCCTATTCTAACGTGAGTTCTGGTTAAGGCATTCGTGACAAGTTACCGCTAAATCGCAATTGTCAAGTAGGTTTCTCGCTCTCTCGATCGATCGCCAGATTTAGAGCGCTTTTCAAGACAGCGACTGAAGAAGACAGTACGGGCTTCCTGCTCTGGCAGATCGTTCATTTGTGGCAACGTCAAGTTGAATCTGCTTTGACAAAGTTTGATATCACTCACTTCCAGTTTGTTTCGGCTCCAGCATGATTTCGTTGGTGCAAGATCTGATTTGGAGAATCGAACACCTCGAAGACCTCAAATGGGTTCTATAGTAAATGTATGTAAAAGCATTCCCCTTTGAAGACAGAAGCCACGTCCTCGGTAGTAAGTGCCAACTTTATTACCAGGGTGAGGCAGATCGCTTATCCCTATCAACCAGAAACCTTGCAGAAAGCCATGCTCGATCCGACGCTCGCAGTATGCCCCGACCCGACAGCCACAACCAAAGTAGCCCGAGGTGTCAGCGGATCGGTACGCCAAAGCTTGCAAGCTTCAACTGTTGATGGTGGTTTGGCGGCGGTGTTTAGTAATATTACAGGGGGCATTTTACTCAGTAATTTTTTGCTCGATCTGGGAGCTAGCTCGGTCGAGATCGGCATGGTGGCCTCATTACCAATGCTGACAAATCTGCTACAACCGTTAGGTGCATTATTATCCAATCGCACCACCAGCCGCCATAACTATGGGATTTGGATGTTTCTACCATCGCGGTTGGTATGGTTATTATTACTGGTGGGAATTATTTTTGTCCATCGCCATCAGGGCATCACTCGCCAATTAGTATTTTTAACATTGGCTCTAGTATTTATTTCCAATCTGCTCGCAGCTTTGGGTAGCGCCTCGTGGATGAGTTGGTTGGCGGCATTGGTACCACCGAGGTTGCGCGGACGGTACTATAGCATTCGGAATATCATCAGCAATCTTGCCAATCTCCTCTGTTTGCCCATCGCCAGTTTCATGGTGGCAAATTGGCAAGGTAGCGAGCTGGCTGGCTATGGCATCGTACTGGGGATCGGGATCTTGTCAGGACTGGCTAGCTTGGGGTGTCAGCACTTTATGATCGATATCGATCCGCAAGCCTATATCGAGCCAGAACAGCATGAGTCACTACTAGTAGGTTTAACGGCGGCGCTCAAAGATCCCAACCTGGTGATGTTTCTGCTGTACTTCGCCCTCTGGGGATTTGCGGTCAATCTCAGTACGCCATTTTTTAATCTGTACATGCTAGATAATCTGGAAGTAGATATTACGTGGGTAACTTTATTTAGCAGTATTTACACCGGTGCCAACATGCTGATGATGTTGGTGTGGGGACGTTTGAGCGATCGATTTGGCAATCGGCCGATCTTGCTCTGTGCGGGAATCGCGGTCGCCATCATCCCCCTATTCTGGCTATTGACTGGGTTCGAGCAAGTTCGATCGCAGCTATGGATCTATTTATCTGTGTTTCATCTGATTTTCGGTGGGATGTGGTCGGCGATCGATCTGTGCAACAATAATCTCCAAATCGGCATTACCCCCATCCAGCATCATGCTACCTTCTTTGCGATCGTCGCGGCGGTCGCAGGTGTCAGCGGTGCTTTAGGCACGACTGTCGGCGGTTTCTTGGTTCAGTCTGACCTGTATGAGGGCATTTTGGGGGTATTTTCGCTGTCGGCAATGCTACGATTAGTCGCCCTAATTCCATTAATATTTGTCGATGAGCAGCGAGCTGTGACTCCTTCAGCAGCTCGATTATTGCTGGTAAATGCCGCTCCCCAACTGGGAATAGCATTAGCAGACAAGGAAACAGATCGTTAACGATTGCTGTCTCGATCTACAGCGCCAACTCTTACTAATCGCTCCAGTATTAGAGCTAAGCCCGCACGAATCGACGATCTGTGCGGGTAAAATGTAGTTGCTTTGCTACCAGCAATTTTGACCATCCCCGCAGCTACCCAAATCGATCGTGTATGAATTATCTGAGATTTTCGCTGGCTGTTATTGCCATATTCGCTAACTTTTATCCACTGCTGTTCCCAGAAATAGCTCGATCGAATCCCACCGTAAATCCACCAATTCCAGCGAGTACGTCGAGCGACAAAATTAGGCAATCCCCACAGCCGAATAATCCGAGCGCTACACCAACTTTCGTCAGCAAAGGCACCGAAATTTTTTTCAATGGTAAAACTTTAACTATTCCGTGGGCACAGTGGCAAGTCGGCACTAGTCTGCGATTGGGGATTAGCGATACGGTGATGGCCCAACAGTTAGGAATCGAACTTTTTAATAATAGTAACTATGCCAACCAACCGATCGATTGGTATGCCACTCAACCAAATAGACGCACTAATTTAGTAGCAAAGCTCAGTCAGCAATATCGCTATCTAGACATCACCGAGCTGGCGAGAAATAGCAATTGGCAGTGGCAACTAGTCGGCGGTAAACTGCAACTCAATACCCCAGCAACAACAGTAATTAACGTCCAGCGCCAAACAGCTCCGAACAATGGCAAAATTACAGTCACATTAACCCGTCATACCCCTTGGAAACTCAGTCAAACACCGACAGAAGGTTATCTGACGATCGAAGCAACTGCCGATCCGGCGTTACTCGCACAATTTAACGCCCCGCCGCCAATAATCGATAATAATCTCGATCCCGCCGACGATCCGACCGCCCAAAAATTAGCATATAAAGTTACCAGTAATAACAACCAAACGATCGTCCAATTTCCGATCGTCAAAGGCCAACGCGCGCGGGCAAAATTATTAGCGCCGACCACCCTGGAAATAAGTATCGATGCCAATCTCGCAAATATTCCCGATCGCGAAATAAATTGGGCACCAGGCTTGAAATGGCGGCAAAAATGGGTGAAATTAGGTGTCAATAATTTCCCCGTTACCTATCTCGAAATCGATCCGCGTCAAAAGGGGATCAAGCTCAGTCCTATGCTGGCCTTAGACCCAAATTTAGTGGGTACCAACCATCTGATTAAATCCGTTCCCCAAACTCAATTTGTGGCAGCCATCAATGGTGGCTATTTCAATCGCAACAATCGGCTGCCGCTCGGCGCGCTCAAACGTGATGGTAAATGGTTGTCCAGTCCGATTTTAAATCGTGGCGCGATCGGGTGGAACGATCGCGGCCAAATCCGGATCGCCCGCTTGCAGATGAATGAAACCATCAATACATCCAAGGGCGAACGCCTGCCGATCCTCACGCTCAATAGCGGTTACGTGCAGTCGGGTATCGGCAGATATACTACCGCTTGGGGCACAACCTACAGCCCGATTCAAGCGAATGAACTAATCGCGATCGTTCAACAAGATAAAGTCACCCAAATCTTGCCAGGAAACGCTGCTGGTAGCATTAACGTTCCGATTCCAGCGAATGGATATCTCCTGGCCTTACGCGGGCAACCCGAGCTGTCTGGGAGTATCCCGATCGGGACGCTACTTACCCTCCAGCGTCAACTTACCCCACCCGATCTCGACACCTATCCCCACATTGTCGCTGCTGGCCCGTGGTTGGTGCAAAGTGGCAAAATCGTCCTAGACGCTAAAATTGAAAACTTTGGCGCAGCATTTAGTAAAGAATCTGCCGCTCGCAGCGCAATCGCTAGTACCGCCACAGGTAATATTATCCTGGTTGCCGTCCACGATCGCGCCGGCGGTAAAGGCCCTACCCTGGCAGAAATGGCACAGCTCATCCAACAACTGGGTGCGGTCGATGCGCTCAATCTCGACGGTGGGAGTTCCACTAGTCTCTATCTTGGCGGACAATTAATCAATCGTGCCTCGGCTACCGCCGCCCGAGTACATAATGCGATCGGGATTTCGATCGAGCCGTAACATCCATCGCTAGTAACAGCGCAAAAAAAGGCGGTCGTTAACTCGTAACGATCGCCTTTTAAATTTAAAACCCCGATTTCCCTTAGTAATAGAGATGTGAGAACCACATTACTAAAAAAATATTCTTGAATGTTAGTTGCTGGATTTATTCACAGAACTAACCTCATGTCCTAAAGATAACTCCACTCCAAGGAGATCGGCATCAGCCATTTATCGTTCTTTATCGATTGCTTGGCAATAGTTAATACCCGAGCCGGATATCTCACGATCGGAGAATAACATTAGCGGTTGTCTCTGGTTGCCGAAAAACTGCCAGAGTAGCAGGTACTCTGGCAATTAAAACTAGTTATTCAGTTATTTAACTCAAGTTGCTACCTAGAAATGCCTACGATTGTGTCTTGAAAAGGTGCTCTACTTGGGGAAACCCCAAGACCTACTGGTCTAATGGTCGGCGAGCCGACCAAAAGGCTAGCCGACCAAATGCACTTTTCGCAAATCGCGGCTATTGATGCAAAGTCCGGTTGTTGCCGCGAGCGGCAAAAGCCTGCCTACGCGGACTAGTTAATCAGTCCGAAGGCGGACCTTGCACTATGAGCAGCGGTTTCTAACCGCTGAGGTTAGAGGTAGCAACTTATGTTATTTAATGCATCGATTCGGCCCAAATTCATGTAGCTAAAACGTCTGGGGAGAGATCGGGTTAGCGATTTTGACCGATGGCATAGTGGCTGGTGACCCGAGCCTGAGTGTTGTGACCGACGACTGTGGTGTTTTTAACAGCAGCAGGAATGGTTGCGGGATAGCTGGCGGGAACTTGAGAGAGGAAGTTAGCAAAGATTCCCAGCACTAGAATAAAGAGGGAAAAGCGAGGAATCGCAAATTTGTGAGTAGAAACGGTAGACATCTGCAACATAATTATTCTCCGTAAGTGAATTAATTGGCGTTGTCCGAAGGTGCTATAAACTAAACAGCTCTTGAATTATTCCAGAAACTTCTACGGAGAAATTTCCAGAGCTGATTGTAGAATCGTTACAAGCTCAAGCTGGAGAGCGAACGTGCGACCTTAAGGGGATATTATGACATTGTTTGCTAATATAAACAACCACAAAAATTGCGATCTGATATTACAGCGAGCGCAAAAAAATGTCGATCGTTAACGAGCTAACGATCGACAGTAACAATAAACCCCCGGATTTCTCTTAGTAATAGAGATGTGAGACCAGCATTACTAAAAAATATTGTTGAAAGTCAGTTGCTTACTTAACTAGCAAACCCAACCTCATGTCCCTAAGATAACTCGGTGACTTCGATCGCGACATCAGCCATTTATCTAGTCATCGAACACGCTGCCGATCGGGAAAAAAGATTCAACAAAAATTTATTTGTGAAGTAATATGGTCAGTAAATGCTCCGATGATACGCAGCTAAAACGGTGGATGCGTCACACTCGTTCAAGCTTGGGATAAATGGCCGACCTCACTTAATAGATTAAATCTCACCGATATTAGCGCCAAAGCTATTGAGGTCAATGGCTGTGATAGGTAATACAGGAGTGCGAAGTATACACCATACAATCGGTATATTTAGCGATTCGGAACATCTACCTCCTTTGGTAAAGTTATTAGTGAGAGGTCGCTAAATAAACGGCGTAATTCGATCTTCCCATCATTTCTAAACTTATGACCAAAACTCAAACCAGCGATTTAGCATTTTCCCCTCAGATCGCTTCAAACCCAGTTGCTGCTACCGAACTACGTCCTTGGGGTTCGTTTACGATCTTAGAAGAAGGTCGCGGCCATAAAATCAAACGCATTGAAGTAAAGCCAGGTCATCGCCTCAGCCTCCAAATGCACTATCACCGCAGCGAACACTGGATTGTCGTTTGTGGTACTGCGATGGTAACTTGCGATGGTAAAGAAGAAATTCTTCACAGCAATCAATCTACTTATGTACCCGCTTGCACCAAGCATCGGTTGGAAAATCCTGGTGTAATTCCATTAGTAATCATTGAAGTCCAAAATGGCGAGTATTTAGGCGAAGATGATATCGTCCGGTTCGAAGATGACTACTCCAGAAACAGCGCTCACTAACACGGCATTAAATATACGCAACACCTCGTCTCTACACCTGTTCCACTCCCCTACTCCCCTCTCCTACTATTTCCACCTCCGCTCAAGAGCGGGGTGGGTTAGGGGTAGGGAAAGAGTTCGGATCTGTGAGTTCCAGGTTAGAGGATGTTTGAAAATACGGAGAGTATAAAATAATCAAGCAAGTCTGCGTAACATAAGTCGAATCATCGCAATGTGAATAAAAGTCTCTGAGGAAGCGGGTAAACGTTCGTAATCAAGATTGAGACGACGACACGGCACTCAATGGGGCGAATTATTTCGCCCCATTGAGTGCCTCACCAGTGCAACCAGCAGTAAGTCCGTTCAACAGTCCAGCGTTTAGGGAGAAGAACAAAACCTTTGCTGCCATTAGGTCGAAGGACAAACATCATATTCACTGTGCGCGGTCTACCTGTCTGTGCTTGAGGGGGTAATCATGACGATAACAGCTCATACTGTTCGATCGTCAGTTCTGTGGTGTAGGCTGGAGTCATAGCTTCCTCGATCGCTGGTTAGACGTAAGAATTTTATCCAGCCTAACAAGTCTAGGGCGCTTTTTTTCTTTGGTGCCTTTTTACACTTTCCAAACATCCTCTAAATTGTCGATCGATCTCTAACAATCGATCGAGAGTGAATACCCGATCGATTGCGATCGAAACCGCTAAAATTCCATCATTTGAAGACGTTTCCAGCAGATTGTTCTAAAATTTTGTTCGTCTCCAATGTCATTACAGTCGAAAGAGCCGAACAAGCACCTTCATCGCCCTGACTACACCAGTCGGTAAGTGTTGTTTTAATTCGACTTAATTTATTGCATTCATTCAATTCTTTGTTTTCATAGCATCCGTGAATAGCTGTTTGAGCTAGATTTAGTGCATTGATAAGATCGTAACTTTGCAGTGCTCGTACGGATAACGGGAAAAATAGCGTACTAACGCATAAGCCGGAAAGTATTAAAGATACATGACGCATGGTAAATACCTCTGAGATTTTTATTGGTATGAGGAGCTTTGGGCAGGATTTATCGTTTAATGCAAGATAAAAGCCTCCCCCACTTATTCGGGCTAAAATAGGCGTAAGCCATCCGCTTACGAACCTTTGCTATGTACCAGTACGAGCTACCTAGATACCTACCTACTGCCGACGAACTGCCCTGCTCGGACGATACCCCCGTGGATAACGAACTCCAAGAAATAATTCCCAGCTTGCTCAAGTCAATCTTACGAATCCTCTGGAACGAGCGGATGGATTGGTTTTTTGGCATCGATATGGGGATCTATTCTCATCCAGAACGACCGCCAATCGTTCCCGATGGCTTCTTATGTCTGAATGTCGAGCGACATTATGACGAGGATTTACGCCTGAGCTACCTACTTTGGGAAGAGGAAATACCCCCGATCTTCGTACTCGAAGTAGTCTCCAATAAACCAGGCGGCGAGTACACTACCAAACTCGACGAATATGCTCGCATGGGCGTACTTTACTACGTTATCTATAACCCCAAACGTCGCCGCAAACCCAAGCTAGAGATCTATAAGCTGGTAGATGGCAAATACGAGTTACAAGATGGCAATCCTTTCTGGATGTCCGAAATTAGTCTGGGCATCGGCAGCGAACGTGCCAGCTATGATAGATTGACGCGGGAATGGTTGTATTGGTACGACGAGAACGACAAGCGTTATCCCACTCCTGACGAACAAATCGAGCTAGAACGCCAACGAGCTACTATGGAGAGCCAAAGAGCCGATCGATTGGCAGCTAAATTACGCGCTCTAGGCATCGATCCGGAATAGCAACCTATTTTTGAGCACTTAAACCCTGAAGGAGTTGCTGATATTTTTGGTAAGCAGTCAGGTTATTAGATCGCTGTAACTGTTTGGCATCCTTGGTAATACTCTGGATTATTTTCGGTTCGAGTTTGAGAGCTTGTTTGTAATCGGATATCGCTCCAGCTTTATTGCCAGAGTTGTCGCGAATCAGTGCTCGAATGCCATAACTATAGGCTGATTTAGGATTGAGTTGGATCGATCGCTCGATATCTGCCAACGCAGCCCGATCGTTACCTAGTACCATCTGATAAAACCCACGATTACTATAGGCATAAGAGTTGTTAGGATTTAACTTAATTGCCTGCTCCCAGTCTGAGATCGCCCCTGGATTATTATTAACCAAGAGCTTGTAGTAACCTCGATCGCTATACGCATTATCATTCTTAGGATTAATCGCGATCGCGCGTTCGGTATCAGAGATCGCACCCTGGTAATCTCCTAGTTGAGCTTTAGCAGCAGCACGAGCGTTATATACACTCTCATTTTTGGGGTTAATCGCCAGCGATTGAGTACAGTCGGAGATCGCACCTTGATAATCTTCTAGTTGTAATTTGGCAATACCTCGAAGAGTATACGCATTATTATTCTTGGGATTGATTGCGATCTCCTGAGTATAGTCAACAATTGCACCCTGGTAATCTTTTAGCTGGAACTTAGCATTACCTCGCTGGTTGTATGCAGTATTATTCTTGGGCTTAATTGCGATCGATTTAGTATAGTCACCAATCGCACTTTGGTAATCTTTTAGTTCATTCTTAGTATCACCTCGCAGGTTATAAGTCAGATAATCTTTGGGGTCGAGTGCGATCGATTGAGTATAGTCAGCAATCGCGCCTTGGTAATCTTTTAGTTCATTCTTCGTTATACCGCGAAGCTGATACGGCTGAGCATTTTTCGGCGCGATCGCGATCGCTCGATCGAAGTCAGCAAGAGCAGCTTGACGCTCCCCTTGTTGGAATTTAGCAATACCTCGAGCGTTATAATCGTCAAATCTTTTGGGATTGAGTGCGATCGCCTGAGTAAAGTCGGAGATCGCTCCTTGATAATCTTTTAGATCTGATTTAGCACTACCTCGAAGGCTATAAACATTATCATCCTTGGGATCGATCGCCAGTGATTGAGTAAAGTCAGCGATGGCTCCTCGATTGTCTTTTAAGTTTCTTTTAAAAATACCTCGTGAGTTATAACCAATAACATTTTTGGGATCGATCGCAATTGCTTGCGTATAATCAGCTAGCTCACTCTGGTAATCTTTGAGTTTGCCTTTAACCTTACCGCGACTGATGTAAGCATAGAAAGATTTGGGATAGAGGGCGATCGCTTGAGTATAGTCAGCAATCGCACCTTGGTAATCTTCTAATCCTTGTTTAGCATCCCCTCGATTTGAATAAGCTAGAGCATATTTGGGGCTGAGGGCGATCGTTTGTTCTGCGTCAGCTAAAGCACCTTTGTAATCTTTTAGTTGTTTTTTGACTAAACTGCGTAAGCTATAAGTAAAATAACTTTTGGGATCGAGGGCGATCGCTTTGTTAAGATCGTCTAGCGCGCCTTGGTAATCTTGCTGTTCGCGTTTAACATTACCTCGCCCTGCATAATTAATACTATCGTTAGGATTTAAAGAAATCGCAGTATTATAATCAGCTATCGAGCTTTTGAAATCTCCTAATTTATATTGAATACTAGCACGATGATAATAATACTTGTCATTCCTTGGTGCATATAAGATTGCTGAGTTAATATCGACTAAAGCACCTTTGAAATCTTCTAATTTTTCTTTTAAAATAGCTCGATTGTCGTAAGCTTCCGTAAATTCAGAATCTAGCTTGAGAGCCATGTCATAATCTGCTAGTGCTTCTTTGTAAATTGGTAGTACCTTTGCGCGATCGAAACTATCATCTAGAAATGATACTAGGGTTGTCTTAGTAAATCCTCTCGAATCGTAAACAGACGCATCTGGCTGGGATTGGATTAAGCGATCGTAGATCGAGATTGCTTGCTGAGAATTTTCAATAGACTTCGCATTTAGATCGCCAGCGGATATTTTTATCGAAAATCCTTTGGTACGATAATATGTTGCTCGCTCGATATACAGTTGTCGATCTTGGGGATTTAAGTTAATTGCTTGTTGATTAGCTTGGAGTGCTTCATCGTATTTCGCCATCATGAATAAGCAATTAGCACGTCTTTTCCAGAGGAAGTAATACTCCTGTTGCCGATCGGTCGGGATATTGGCAATTGCCTCAGAGTATAGAGTCAGTGCTTTCTGATAATTATCTGATTTATAATTACCGCTGAAGACACTGAAAACAGCAGCAGATTTCAGATCGATTAAACCCAAGCGATCGTAAGCCCTAGCCTTACCATAAATACCAGGCAACTTATAAGTTTTGGGATCGAGCGCAATTGCTCGATCGAAAGCCACGATCGCTTGTGAATACTGCTTGATTCGATTGAGTTGTCCCCCATATTGCAACCACTGTTTGCCACTACTCTCGCCATCCGGTTGCGGAAGATTATTCTCCACCTCAGCAACACTTTTGAGTTCGGCTGCATTCAAATAGCGGGGAACCTCTTTACCAACTTGCAACAGTTGGCGGTTGACTTTCAAGTCACTTGCACTAGCAATAAATGACTTAATCGATATCCCCAAACTATTCCCCAGCAATAGCTGTGGCGCGTTATCGCCTTCTTCAGCTCGGCCATGCAAGCCAACCACTCGCCCCTCGGTATCGAAGATGGGGCCACCACTCATCCCCCCATAAGTGATATTTGTATAAACTAAGTTGTACCCTTCACTAAAAGAAACATCGTTGCGGACATTTCTGAGACTGAGATCTTGACCGAAACTCGTGCCGGGGTTGAGTTGCCATTGCCATAAGGGACTATTAATCTTGCCCCGATCTGGGTAGCCACCCACAAAAACGACATCATCAGGTCGAGGTTTGATACTACTCAATCGCGCGACGGGATAGTCAGCATTACTGGTAAATTTAATAATGGCTAGATCTTGAGCCTGTGCGATCGTTATATTGCTCGCTTGGAGCTGATAGCTCTGTTGGTCGAAGGTAATGGCTTTGATGTTGTCAAACAGCTTGCCATCTTTTTGAATGACGTGTTTGGCAGTTAAGACTGAATAAGTATTCCCTTCTTTGGCAACGATTACCCCCGAACCATAAGTCCCCCCTGCCTCAAATCTGACGGTCTGCTGGCGAGTATCGCGCCCCAGCTTTGCCATATATCCCGTGGGTGTAACTTGGTGCGGCACCTTGGGCAAGTTGTCATAGGCATACAGAATGTTGGGATTGAGTTGAGTCAGGAGGTTATAAATCGGTACGCCCCAATTGGCTTGTTGGTATTGTGTTGCTTTTTGCCCTGTAGGTTTGCTGCCATCGGCGTAGGTGTAATTAGGTAATAAGGGATTGGCACTAATGGTGTTAATACCGATGACTACGCCTCTGCCATCGAGAATTGGGCCGCCACTCATCCCTTGGCGGATGCCTTTGTCGTTGGCATTGATGACGTAACCGATTTGGGTGCCATCTTGCATTGGCACTGCGGAGATTTGGGATAGCTCGCCACCACTAAAGCGCAACTGTTCTGAGTCGAAGGGATATCCCGCACTGTAAATTTGAGTGGGATCGAGCGGACTATCATCTTTGATATCGGCGAGGGTGTAGTTGGTGGGGCTGCTAAATTGAAGCAGGGCGAGATCGTATTTGGGATCGATCTTGGTGTTGGGGATGAGTGTGGCGGCGTGTTGCTTGCCGTCGGCGGTTTGGATTTGAAATTGGCGGTCTTTGCGGGTGACATGTTGGTTGGTGAGGACGAGATAGGTGTTGTTTTTGCGGGCGATTAATACTCCCGAACCGCCGTTGTTGGTGGAAGTGATTCTGACGGTAATTTTTTGGGCTTGGGTGCGGAGATCGCTGGGATTGAGGGCGATGTTGCGATGGTGAGGGGTGGGCGTTTGCAGGGTTCTAGGTGCGGTGGCGATGGTGGGTGCGTAGGGTAGCAGCAGGGCGAGGATGATGAGCAGGGCAGCGGTACGAAGTTGGTTTTTCATGTGGTTTAATATGTTATTTTTTTGTGGATTTATCGGCGATGCTGAATTGGGGCATCGAATCCGTAGGGGCAATCCCCCCTTGGTGAAACGCACGCCGAGGAGACCTCGGCGCGATTTCATCCGCTTATGGTTGCCCTAGATCTGTGGGTACCCACTAGGGGCACCCCTACAATTCATCTGTTAATCCAGCAACATCTCGATCGATCTTGATGCCTCGAACTCAAGGCTGAGAGCACCTGTTATTTTAGGTCTGGACTATTTCAACAATTCTCCGAGATCGGCGATCTCCCCGCTAGCACTTTGGTCGAGCGGACGGGAGGCAGTCCCGCGCCGGATACTGTCGATCTCAGTGACGACATCCCCAGCATCTTTGCGACTTCTCAATGTAAACAGCATCGTCGATCGATCGCATTTTTGGCTCTTGTCAGCCAGTCCGCAGATAATGCCCTCTCTGTTCGCCGGATCTGTACCTGCTGCCACATATCTGAGCTTGCCACTCTTCCAAGCCGACTGAAATTTCTGCGAGACAGTATCGCAGCGCATTTGCGGCGTATATTCCCCCAGTGCCGATTTCCAGCGGATCAGCGCGACTGGTTCGGACTTAGCAGAAGTCGCGACATATGTAGTCGGCATGATTTTTTTAGTCGCGGTGTTGTAACTCTGACCGCAATAAAACCGCGCTTGGAGTTTTTGGGCGGTAGCGGGGCGGTTGGCAAACGAGCTAGCCGCAAGTACTCCGGTGACAACTAAGGTGATGGCGATGAGTTTTTTCATGATTTGAGTAATGTAGTTAATGTCAGTTTGGGATCGGAGATGCCTGGAGACTGGAAGTCTCGGCTTGTGATGCAAAGTCCGCCTTCGCGGACTAGTTAATCAGTCCGCGAAGGCGGACTTTGCAATGTTAGCCCCGATTTTAATCGGCGGCGGGAATCGAACGAAGCTATGGTTAGTTAATGGTTATTAATTTGCGATCGATCGAGATATCGACTCAATTAGTTGCTGCATGTCGATCTCATTGAGATCGCCAGATTGCTCGGCAGGACGAGAGCCAACCGCGCCTTTTATCGTCGCGTACAATTGACGAACGATCTCTTGGCTCTCGGCAGCATTTCTGAGGACGAACAACTGATACGAGCTATTGCAAGTTGTTTGCCGATAGCTCAGGGCACAGATGATGCCTTCTCTGTTGCGATTCTTACCAGCAACCAGCCGATGAAAATTTCCCCGATCCCAAGCGATTTGAAATTTGCGAGTAGCATCTTGACAGCGTTGTTCGGCAGTTCGATTGTTATAGTCCGACCATTTGACGATCGCTCGATGCTCTGCCCTAGTGCCAATGATGCCGACAGAGGTATATGGGGTCAATTTGCCATCTTGAGAGTAAGTACAAAAAAACTTGACCTTCGATTTTTCGCCCTGAGCGAACACGGGTGGGGGCTGAAGGCAGTGGCAGCAGATCGCGATTGCCGCGAGCGTTAATTTAAAAACAAGTGAATTTTTCATCAGTTTAGAGATTGTGGGAGTTGCTTGGGCAACTCCCCGAACGGTACATTTACTTGCGGCGCAGATCGGATATTTTCAACATTCGACCGCGAGCGCGTTGAACCATTGGGATGTTACTTTGTCCCGAACCATAAGCAGACAAAGAGAGGTCTTCGATCACCTTATTAGCATCTTGGTAAGACTTCAATGTAAACAGCATGGAAGATTTATTACACTCATCACCTTCATTTGCGACTTTACAGATCATCCCCAGTCGCGATCGAGCATCTACACCAGAAGTCAGGTAGCCGCGACCTGCTGCATAAGCAGCTTGAAACTTGGGCGAGACGATCTCGCAGCGTTGTTGAGGGGAAAATTTATCGAAAAATTCACTTTTCCAAATCACAATTACTTGCGATTCGCTCTGTCCCTGAGTTTCCATCAGGGTTGCAGGTAACATTTGTTTGCTAGTAGGATCTTTAGACTGTCCGCAATAAAAGCGACGCTCGCTAACGGTATTTGATGTCGAATCTTGAGAATAGGCGGTATTTGGAGTGGTCGCAACGATCGATCCAATCGATCCAGCGCAAACGAGCGCCGAAAGCAAAATATTTTTCATGGGATTGAGATAGCTAAACTTTTCAGTTGATAGTTGACAGTTAACGGGTATGTTGGGAATTGCAGGTTGCTATAGCCAAAGATGGGGCAGTCGATCGCTGAAAATGCAGACCCGAATCGGAATTGTTGCTAAATCGTTGCCGTCGGGGAAAGATCGCCCCGTTGGAAATCCCCCAAAAATTGTTTGACTAAATCTACGCTAATAGACAAGTTCAGCCCCACATTGCCAGAGCTTTTACCGCAAATTTTCTTGGGGTCGTCGGCACATGCAACCGCAGTAATTAGACCCCAAGAATTGACTCCAATTACTTCGCCCCACTCGTTTAGCAACGGGCCACCGGAATTGCCACCATTAATTGCCGCATCGATTTGAATGGCACCCATCTCAGGTCGTAAGCTACTGACGATGCCACGAGTCATCGTGTTATGCAAATCCTCATATCTAGGCGTACCGATCGCATATACGGTGTCGCCGACTTTAATCGATCGAGCGTCACCGAGAGTAACTGTGGGTAGTTTCCCGCGCCGATTGATTTTGAGCAGTGCTAAATCTACCTTATTTTTCGCAAATCCCACCACATCAGCGGCGATTTCGGTGCGACCATCTGCCATCATGACGGTGACTACAGACGATGCGCCTTGGACGACATGAGCGTTCGTCACCACATAACCATCGTCACTAATGATAAAGCCACTACCATGCCCTTGATTCACTCTCACCGTCACCACTGCTGGATTTACTCGGCTGTAGATACTGCTAGCTGAAGCAGTAGCACGGACAGATTTGGCAACTGCTGGTGTCGGGGCGATCGGCAGATCGGCAGTTGCAAGACTCCCTGTTAAGCTCAAAGTCAGGAGCAAAGTCGAGCAAAGTTTAGTGGTGTCAATCATCGGTATACCTCTAGTTGTGAGTAAAATTGGTTTTTTTCTTTCCATACCCTGAATGGGGCAAGCACTCGAAGATAATGCGCTGCATTTAAAATCGCTCGCATTCGGCTTCTAGAGGTTCATATCGGCATCCGATAGCGGGCTAATCGTTTGACGATCGAGATCGCCACCCATGTGACGAGCGTTGAGATCGTGCCGATGGCAATGGGTGCTCCTTGCCCGAAAGTGAGTAGTACCCAAGCAAGGGCGAGTTGAGAGCCGATCGTCAGTGGTACCAACAGCCACCATTTCGCACGCCAAGCAGCAATGGCAGCAAGCGTAGACCACAAAGACCATCCAGAGCCAGATGCGACCATTTTCCCAATCAGTATATAAGGGACTTGGCTGCTTGGGGTCTTTAGCACGAATCGATCGATCGATTGCAATCGCATCTCTGGCTAATGTCGATTTTTCTTCAAATGTCCCAATTAAGATAAATTTGCGATCGAATAGTTGTTGAATTGCTGGCAAAGATAGTTGTGAGATCTGAGTGTAAGTAGTCTGATTTATTCGATCTAATAAGTATGGGTTTAATCTCATTACCTGCTGGGAAATTTTTGGCATTTTCATCAGATCTTGCAGTCGATCGAGTGTTGTTGGCTCGCCACACTTAGATTGTTGGAGTGAATAAGCGGTGGTTAGATCTGTCGGCGGATCGCCTTGTCGATCGCACACTATAATATTCGTGCCATTAATACTGTTACGATCGAAGTCAGCTTCTATCAGCCAAACTATCGGTTTAACTTGTCGTTCGATTCGATCGATCGTCTCTTTCAAAGCAGTAGGATCGTTGATTCGCCCTGAAAGTGCCAATTCATCATAATTAACCAGCGTAACTTGCGAACTGCCCGGAGTAATTTGTGAGGCTTGCAGAAACTGGACTCGATCGATCGCCGATTCCTGCAATCCATTAATTAATGGTACGGATTGCAGCAACAAGGATAAGATCCCAACTAATAGACTTACGCCCACAGCAGTCCAAAGCTGACGTTTTGGATGGCTTAGATAACGACAAAATTTAACGGCAGACTGCGGTACGGGAATGCTAACTGCTGGCTGGCACAAATCCTGCCAAGTTACATCTTGGCTGAGTGGATTGTGGAATAGTACTGGCAACCAATCGGCAAATTTCGCAAAGATACTTTCAGATAAAATCAATCGCTCTCTGGCATACCTAAAAGCGGCAGGAAAACTCTTACCCTGACTGTATTCCTCCAAGAGATCTACTAGAAATTGTTGGGCAACTCGATCGGGTATTTTCTCCCGCATGACGATAATATATGGCAGATTGACATCGCTCAATTGCTCTGCCAATCCTAGCCCGCGACAACAATTAAAAATTGCGATCTGTAACCCCCGATCTACTGCACGTTCGATTGCTATTTTCAGTTGACCGATCTCGATCGAGGTGGCTGCATTTAAATAAATAATGCCTTCACGATAATCGCTCGAATTATCTTCCACAGTATCGCCGTGCCCATTAAAAATGAAGATATCCCACGGCTTATTTTGGGTTAAGGTATCGGCAATTTCATGCGCCGAGTTAGTCGTTAAAATTCGCGCTCTACTTTGGGGTAATGTATGCAGGAAATCTGGATTGAGTTCCAGTTGGGGATCTTGTCCGAACAAGCCCAGCATATCTACTCGCCCCGTCCGTTGTGGTTTGAGATTGGCAACATGAGTAAATCTGGGCTTACAGAATACTTCAACAGCATGTGGATAAGTGGTGAAAAAGTCCCAAAAATGCCAAGGTAATTGCCAAATATTCTGACAATCGGAGACAATCGCGATCGTAATTCGATCTTGAGGATTTAATTCAGAGCGAACCCGCTTGATAATTTGGTTGAAATCCGCCCCATCGAGCCAGTGATTGAGAGATTGTCTCAAATTAGAGTTCAATTTTTGGATATCTTGTCTCGAAATATTAGTAACCGCTGCATCTTCAAAAACCACCGATCGATCGCGACCCAAATTAGATATTGTTAATACGGCAGGATATACTAGTTGCCATTGCTTCAATAAGTCTCGTAACTCTGGAGCTGGGGCTAAACTAGCACGATCTTTCCATTGGGTTCTGCCCTCCTCTTTGAGTTCGACATCGATCGAATTAAATCCAGTTTCTAACCGTCCTTCGCCCAGCCCAATAATGACCTCCTTCATTAATTTATTTCCCTTATGCTATGAATCTTTCAATTATGCGAGCTTGTTGCAACTGTAATTGAATAGTAAATTCCATTCCCACCGGACAAGTATAAGTAGGTAACTGAATACAATCATCGTTACTTCTTGCCGTTACCGTGCGTAAAGCCGCTCCATAATCGTCTATATAACTTAGTTGTAATTGAGGTGGCAAGCAGCGGGAGCTAACGCCAGGGTGTACTTGCACTAAGACGCGCATTCGTTCTCGATTTTCTGGAACCACACAAATTAATAACACCACGAGTTCTTGATGGAGATCGAGTTGGAGATTGATTAATTTAGCCCGTTCGATTGTATTTGGATTGCGTGCTATTCCCAGAGCGGGTCGATCCGCTTGCCAACCACTAGCGAGCGCATTCGTAAATTCTTCCCTCAGCCAATCTGACAAGCGAAAACTCGGTACGGGGGCGCGATCGATTATCGATCTTTGAAGTCGCGTTTGATATAGTTGCGATCGCAAGTTTGCATTATTCAATAAGCCTCCCCACTGCAAGAAGCTCGATTTCAATCGGGGTGAATATGGCGAAGGAACACTAAGTTCTCTAATTAATGCCAAGGCTGAATCTAAATCTAAAGCTGGTAATTCGGGAACGATCGATCTTTCATTCGAGCATAGCTCATGCGCAAGCCAAATAATTTCTAAATTAGTAACCACTAAATTACCATTCAAACTATAAGTACGATCGCGATGGTTATATTTCCCCTGCTGCTTAATTGAATTATGGGAGGCAAATCCCCAAATATTCATCGTTCCCGCATCGCGATCGATCTGTACCCCCAGGTAATAATCGCCCAACCAATTTGGTAAATCGATCCACTCTTGAGGTATTCGCAGTTCATCGCGATCGAGATCTTCACTTGGGAGCAAAATTAATCTATTTCTACCAACCTCAATCGCACAACCAGTTACTACATCCCAGATAGTAGTTAATTCTTCAGCAGTAAAGCTTGATGTATGAACTATTTCTATTTCGTCTAACCAAGATTGAAATATATTCAAACAAAGTTGATTTAATTCAGCATTAGTTAATCCTGTAGGGTTTGAGTAAATGTTTGGATCTAGTCGAACTCGATCTGTGTCTTCCGAATTCACTTTCAACCAGATCTTTTCTGGCTCTAGAGATTGTAATAGTTCGATATTGACTGACATAATTTATTCACAATTAAAATATTGACTCGATCGGTAACGTTGACATATTCGACAGTTCAATCCATACTTCTTTGTATTATCGATAAAATCCAAATCACAAATTCTCGTGCCTTAATTAACCCTACTTCTTCAGGAATAAATCTAAATCGCCAACGATCGCACACTATATCTGTAAATTTAGCGATCGTCTCGTTATCTCCTATCCGAGTGGCTTCAATATCTATAACTATCCCCATCAATAACTCTAGATAGTAATCTTTGACACAAGCTGCAATATAGCTAGCAATTTCTTCTAGTTGTTTAGCGGTTAACGTTTCTACATTTGGTGTTAATTCCAGGGCTAATTGTCCTGCTAATTTAAGGAGCAAACGATCGCGCCGTCGCATTACGGTAGATTGATTGCAACCAAGTTCCTTACCTGCTTCTGCTTGGGTCAGATTCAAACCATCTATGAGTACGAAGATAGGATCGGAGCTGTTAGAAAGGAGATGTGCGACTCGCTGTCTCAATTCTTGCTGCTGTGCCGTGGTTCCTTGGCTGTCGCTATCGGCAACCGGATCGACATAGAAATCGCCCAAGGTGGCAGTGGAATCCCCATCTTTATTGACATTTCGATCGAGCGAATCAGCTCGATCGACTGGATCTGTTAAGGATCGTTCGTAGCTGCGTGTGGCATTACCCATAAGATCGAGCGTATTTTTAAGACTATCTAGATCGGGGATAGAACTATTGGCTCCATCCACCTGCTCTCTCTGTCGGGCGAGTAATGCCTCATAATGCGCGATTTGCGGATTTCTGGTTTCAAATAATTTTGCGGCAATGGTTTCTTTGAGATATTGGTGTACCGCTAGCATCTGTTCCAATCGCGATCCTCTCTCTCCAGCCTCAATCAGAGCCGTTCTCATCCGTGTGGGAGAACAACGAGCTAATAAACCCAAATTGGTGCGGTTAAAATCCTGTCCCAAAATACTCCGCAACCGATCGACTAACTCCCCTTTGAACTTATTAGGGATATATGCGAGCAGACTGCCAAGCCAATCCTCACTTTGAGGCTCGAAATTTTTTAAAAACCGCTCTGGTTGGCAGAGAATATTTAACCCTAGAGCATAAATCTCCTCTAGGGTCATGGTGGAGCCATGCTGCTTGACGATCCGGAAAATTGACGCGATATCGGCGTGCGTGCGTTGCTGTCGTTGGGATAGTAGTAAATTAGCGAGTAAAGCTGCGATCGAGTTGCGTGAATTTGGAGGCAACCGTTCGGGATTGGACTGAAACAATTGCTTGACTAATAGCTGCGCGATCGCCGTGATTTCTGGATCGGTTGTCTTATCCTCAATCAGCCGCTGAATATATTGCCTCGACTGGTAATCCACATGCCACTGGAGATATGGAGGGCGATCGATCGATATGGGAAAAGTGAAAAAAACTTTCAAGCTATCGATCTGATTCATACCCGTACATTTTTTTGTAACCGAATTTTATATACTAAGTATTATAAAAACGCTAATGGTTCATGTATGTTCTCATTACCGATGGTGATACAAAACTTTACTTTAATCAGAATTATCTACTAAAGTATTTCCCGATCGCTAGCTAATTTCTCTGGTATTTATAGCCTGGGGGTTAAACTAAGCGATTATCTCACGACAGCCGCTTAGTTTAACTAACCCCAATATTCAAATCGATACACAGCCTCAGCATTCTACTTCCGCTCGGTCAAATTGACAGCAGCAGCAAGAAAATCGTCTTCTGTTACTAAAGGTTCGAGGTATTCGATCTTCATGTCGGCGATTACTCGCTTGTGTGCAGCTCGATAGCGAGCAGCTACAATCATCCGCACAATGTTATCTATCACTGCTTTCATTTGCTAATCATTCCAGAGAACTTCCACCTTATAAAGCTCGAACAGTCGATCGGACGTAACGATCGTCATCCCCTCCACTTGTGCTTGAGCGATTAACATTCGGTCGAACGGATCTCGATGATGTAACGGCAATCCCCCAGCTTGCAGCGCGTGGTCTGCCCTAATTTCCACCGCTCGCGCACCTAATTGTTGCATCCGACTGGCAAGATAACGATCGAGCGGTTCGGGCAAAGGTAATTTACCCAAGCCTACCTTAATCCCCAGCTCCCAAACGCTAGCCACCGAAAACCAAATCTCATTACTCTCATCGCTAATTTGAGCGATCGTTTCCTCCTGTAATCGATCGGGTTCGGCAAACCACCACAACCAGCACTGAGTATCGATTAACAGCTTCATTCGGCTTCACCTTCAAAAGCTGCCAATAAATCCTCTGGTAACTCGTTAAAGCCTGCTGGGACGGTAAATAAACCGCGATCGCAACCCAAACTTTGACGGCGAGAAGTTGGTCGAGCGAGCGGAACTAACTTAGCAACTGGAACACCGCGATTGGAGATGATAATTTCTTCCCCCAGTTCCACCCGCGATAACAGGCGGGATAGCTGGGTTTTGGCTTCATGGATATTAACGGTTTCCATAATCTGCAAGTAAACTAAGTCTTTAAACTAAGTTTAACATAATTAAATTAATTGAGAATTGAGAATTGGGTGTTTAGAGGATGTTTGGAAATACGGAGAGTATAGGATTGTTTCTGGTGGTAACAGTGACTCTAGTAACTCATACGGTTCTAATGTCAATTCAGTGGTGTAGGCTTGATTCATGGCTTCCTCGATGGCTGTTTAGATTTTGAATTTTATCCAGCTTAACAATTCGAGGCGGCTTTTTTTACTGGTGTTTATTTATACTTTTCAAACATCCTCTTAGGGGTAGAATAAGTGTTGGGGCAGATTAAACCCAACACGAGATCGACGGAAATCATGATTGAAATTAGCAAGGCGGCACTCTCAGAAATTAAGAGAATGCAAAAAGTTCGAGATCGAGCCGATAGTAAATTGCGGCTCGGTGTTGCCACAGGTGGATGCAAAGATTTTTACTACACGATCGAGCTAGCAAGCGCGATCGATTCAGCAGATATTGTCTACGAAACAAATGGTATTTCGATTTTAATCGATCGTCGCCACTTAGAATCACTCGATCGACTCAAGTTAGACTACTCAGAAGACCTAATGGGTGGTGGATTCCGCTTCCAAAATCCTCAAGCAGCTACTGTATGTGGCTGTGGTAATTCTTTTTCGCTTGCCAACTCCGAAGCCGAAAGATGGCAATTACCGACATAGTTTTTTCCCACTCGATCGCGAGATTATATTGCCGTAAATAATGAAATTAAATCAGTCGCTGGACAAACGATCGTCGCTGACGTACCAGTTTCGTATTTATTATTTCTTGAAAAGCAACTACAAGACGTAAAACATTTGTCGGTTCTTTACCAGTTTTATCGATCGATAAAGATTGGCAACGCGATCCCAATCGTGGTTGTTATGTCACTATTCCCAAGGAAACTGTCAAAACAAAACGTATTGTCGATTTCGTCGTCGCCTACGAAGCTACAGAGCATCATCCAGCCCAAATCAAAGAAGTTTCTAAAGATGTTATCGAAGGGGTTTGGAGTTTAATTGATTTCTCTGGAGCACTGCCGCAAGATCGAGTAAATCTCATCCTCAATCGTGTCGATAAACTTCAAAAAGCAGTAATTCAAGCAAGGGAAGAAGCTAACAGTAGAGATGTGCAACAGAAACAAGTTGCCACCGCTCTGTTTGGCTATTTATTTGCAGATTGAGCTATAATTATCGATGGGTACAAGTTCATTTTTAGCGCCGGCGGTATACTATTTACCCCAGCATTTTGGAGATAAATGCTGGGGTTTTGAATATCGTTTGTTAGTACGATCTCGGTTCCTAATCTTTAGTTTTATACTCGCTAGCTACTAGTCACTAGCAAATACCGCACGTACCTAAGAATTACTATATGATTTAATCGGCAATAACTTAATGTATTAATATCTGGAGATGATAAAAATCGTTCCGTGGCTCAAATCTCTATTTAGTTCCGATCCAATTGCCCCAGAAATCGTTCGTGCTAAAGCCTATGAAATGTGGAAAGCACAAGGCGGCGGAACTGTCGATCCCGATGCCAATTGGCAAGCTGCGATCGATCGATTACAATTAGCAGATAAACTCAGTCGGCGGAATTTTGTCTTAGAATTAATCAGATTGACGATCGCGAGTCTAAGTACTACTGCTACGATTTTCGGTGGTTCGATTTTATTTCTCAACTTCTCTCAGGGCGAAAATCGACCGATCGCCGAGAGATTTACGAGATCGATCGAACAATTAGGCAATCAAGCAGAAACGATTAGAATCGGTGGTATTTATGCCCTCGAACGGATTGCCAAAGATTCGCCACGCGATAGTTGGACGATTATGGAAGTTTTATCATCTTTTATTCGCGGCAATCAAAATATCAAAGGTCAAGATCTCGCTACAAAAGTAGCACCAGTCAGGACTGATTCTCAAGCAGCCTTAACAGTAATCGAGCGACGACAAATCGATCTGGAAGACGATACTAAATATTTAGATCTCAGTTTCACCAATCTCAATGAAGCGAACCTCATTGGTGCCAAACTCGATCGGGCTAAACTCAATAGTTCGATCCTTACCAAAGCCGACTTACGCCAATCCTACCTTAGTTGTGCCAATCTGAGCAATGCTAATCTCAACGGAGCCAATCTCAGTAATGCAAAACTCGATCGATCGAATCTGATTCAAGCAGACTTGAGTAATACCAACCTCAGTGCGGTAGATTTTAATGAAGCCAATCTGAATAAAGCCAATCTCAGCGATGCCATCCTCGATGGAGCCAAGCTCACCAATGCCAGCCTGGGTAATACCAATCTCAGTAGTGCGATTTTAATCGGTGCAAATCTCCAAGGTGCGACATTGAGTAAAGCCAACCTCACCAAAGCCGATCTCAGTGGGGCAAATCTAGATAGTGTAAATTTCAGTGGGGCAAATCTCAATAAAGCTGATTTCCGCAAAGCCAAGAATCTAAATATAATTCAAATTCAACAAGCCCAAAACTGGATGCTAGCGATCTACGATCCAGAGATCGATCGATTATTAAAAGCCCAACCTATAGTTACTAAATCCTAATAATATGTCCAACCAATCAATCGGTTTGAGCGATAACCTTTATCAGTATCTAGTTGCTAATTCTGTTAGAGAGCCAGAGATATTAACACGACTCCGTGAGGAAACAGCAGCACATCCATTAGTTAATATGCAAATCTCCCCAGAGCAGGGACAACTGATGGGATTATTGGTGCAATTAATCGGTGCTAAGAAATGTTTGGAAGTGGGCGTATTTACCGGATATAGTTCCCTCATCGTCGCCTTACATCTCCCTGAAGATGGGAAATTAATCGCCTGTGATGTGAGTGAAGAATTTACATCGATCGCGTGTAAATATTGGCAGGAAGCCAGGGTAAGTAATAAAATCGATCTCAAGATCGCTCCAGCCTTAGAAACACTCGATCGCCTACTGGCAAATGGCGAAGCAGGTACATTTGACTTCGCATTTATCGATGCTGACAAAAATAATTATGCAGCTTATTACGATCGCTGTTTGCAGTTAGTGCGTCAGGGTGGATTGATTTTAGTTGATAATGTCCTCTGGTATGGCCGAGTTGCCGATCCGATGATGGCTGATGATAAACGCACCCAAGCGATTAAGCAATTAAACCAGCAAATTTATCATGACGATCGAGTTCAAATTAGTTTAATTCCCATTGGAGATGGACTGACGATCGCCAGAAAGAAATAATTGCTTGCCAAATCTCTTCAGACACCAAGATCGATCGCCCGATCGGCAATGTTAAAATTTCTAGATGAATCAACCACAGTCCAGAAACGAAATTGAAGGACTCATCTATGGGTCGATCGGAATTTTAGTTTTTAGCCTGACGTTACCCGCAACGCGGCTCGCAGTGGCCGATCTCGATCCGATTTTTGTTGGGTTGGGTCGCGCGATCGTCGCAGCCGGATTAGCATTAATCTTGTTACTCGTCACTCGTCAGCAACTCCCACCGCCCAGAGATTTCCCGCGATATTGCATTGTCGTCGTGGGTGTTATTATCGGTTTTCCCTTGCTCTCGGCATTAGCGATGCACGATGCCCCAGCATCTCATGGAGCGGTGATTACCGGATTACTGCCATTATCGACCGCGAGCTGTGGCGTTTGGCGAGCGGGAGAGCAACCGTCGCGGCAATTTTGGATCTTTGCGATCGCGGGAAGCACATTAGTCCTAATTTTTGCGTTAATATCTGGTGCTGGTTCGATCCAAATGACCGATTTAGCGCTATTTGGGGCAGTGGCCGCTGCGGGATTGGGATACGCGGAGGGCGGAATTTTGGCGCGATCGAGTGGCGCGTGGCAGGTAATTTGCTGGGCGTTGGTGCTATCTGTTCCAGTGTTACTGCCAATCGTGTTGCAACATCTCCCGCAATCGATCGCCGCTGTTTCTGGCACTGCTTGGTGCGCATTTCTATATGTCAGCGCGTTCAGTATGTTTTTGGGATTTTTTGCCTGGTATCGGGGGTTAGCACTGGGCGGGATCGCCCGAATCGGACAGATGCAATTACTTCAGCCATTTCTGACGATCGCGGCATCAGCTATATTACTCCACGAACCGCTGACAGTGATGACTATTAGCTTTGCAATGGCGACGATTGTTTGTGTCGGGTTAGGACGCAGGGCGACGATTGGCCAAAGCCAAAGCGGTTAAAACCGCTGCTAGTGAAACAAAACCCGCCTACGCGGGTTAAGATCCACAATCGAAGTCTGGCTATGCGGACTGTGATTATCTCGGTGCGGTTTCAATCGCTAGACTGCGATTTTTCACTTCCAACCAAATCAAAAGGGCATTAATATCTGCTGGATTCACACCACCGATGCGGGTGGCTTGGCCGATCGTCGCTGGTTGAATTTTAGCTAATTTTTCCCGCGATTCTTTGGATAGAGTTTCGATCGCCTGATAATCGATATCGATCGGTAATTTTCGATTGGACTGTTTGCTAACTCGATCGATTTGATGTTGTTGGCGATTTAAATAACCTGCATATTTAATCTCGATTTCCGCACCCTCACATTCAGCAGTATTTAGACTGACATTCCCTAATTCAAACTTAGTTAGCGTTTCATAATGAACGCCAGGACGACGCAGGAGTTCGGCAAGGGTAATCGAACCTTTGATGATTTCTCCAGTCGCCGCAGTAATATCTCGACCCGTTGGATCTAGCTCTTTAACTCGCGTCTGCTCCAATCGTGCTTTTTCGGCAATGATATTTGCTTGCTTGCTGGTAAATAGATCCCAGCGTCGATCGTCGATCAGTCCGATTTCTCGACCTAATGGAGTCAACCGTTGGTCGGCATTATCCGATCGCAATAATAAGCGATATTCCGATCGACTCGTCAGCATTCGATAGGGTTCGCGCAAGTCTTTGGTACACAAATCGTCGATTAGTGTCCCCAAATAACTTTGTTCGCGCGGGAATACAATCATTTCTTGATGATTGGCAAATCTCGCGGCATTTACCCCAGCGACAAAACCCTGTCCCGCAGCTTCTTCATACCCTGTCGTCCCATTTACCTGTCCCGCACAAAATAACCCTTCGATTTTCTTGGTCATCAAGGTTGGGTAACATTGGGTCGCAGGGATATAGTCATAATCTACTGCATAAGCCGGACGCAGCATCACGCACTCTTCCATTCCTGGCAGAGTGCGGAGCATTTGCACTTGGAGACTTTCGGGTAAACCAGTCGAGAAGCCTTGAATATACAGTTCGGGAATATCCCGTCCTTCTGGCTCGATAAAAATCTGGTGACTCTCTTTATCCGCAAACCGCACGATTTTGTCCTCGATACTCGGACAATAGCGAGGGCCTTTGGAATCCACCCACCCGCCATAGACGGGGGAGAGATGGAGATTGTCACGAATCAATTGATGTGTCGCTGGAGTCGTGCGGGTGAGATGACAGGGAATTTGTTCCCGTTCGACCCACTCCTGCGGATCGAAACTAAACCAGCGCACCTGCTTATCTCCTGGCTGCGGTTCCATTTTACGATAGTCAACCGATCGTTTATCCACCCGTGCTGGCGTACCTGTTTTCAGTCGTCCGGTTTCAAAGCCGAGTCGATTCAGAGTTTCGCTCAATCCCGTCGCGGCAAATTCCCCCGCTCGTCCAGCGGACATCGATTTATTGCCCACCCAAATCGTGCCATTTAAGAACGTCCCTGTCGTGAGAATGACTGCTTTGCATTGGAACGCCACGCCGAAATAAGTCTCGACCCCAATTACCTCCTCATTGGCACCCAAGACCAAATCCGTCACCATCCCTTCCCGAATGACAAGATTTGTTTGATTTTCGACAATATTTTTCATCACCGCTGCATATTCGCGCTTGTCAGTCTGAGCGCGTAGTGCCCACACAGCAGGGCCTCTGGTGTCATTCAAGACGCGTTTTTGCAAATAGGTGCGATCGGCCATTTTGCCAATTTCCCCGCCCAGCGCGTCGATTTCGTGGGTGAGCTGGGATTTGGCAGGGCCACCGACGGCGGGATTGCAGGGTTGCCAGCCGATTTTATCGAGGTTGAGGGTCAGTAAGAGGGTACGACAGCCTAATCTGGCGGTGGCGAGTGCAGCTTCACAACCTGCATGTCCTGCGCCGACAACGACGACATCAAAGGTATCTTGAAATTCAACGGAGGAGTTCATAACAGTTCGGATAGAGCGGGACTTATCACCATCGCTGTTGCTCTATTGGCGATTGAGTGTTGACCATCTCCTATTCTAACGTTATCCACGAAACCATTGTCCTTGCGGATGATGACACTATATGGCGTTTAATAATTTTTTGAGTTTGATTGTTTCAACGCCTTCGGCGACTACAATCTAAATATCCATCCAAATCAAGTTTTATCGATCTAAAATAGAAACACCAGATCGATAAAACTTGATGATTGACACTCTTAGTCTCGCTCCCGCTCCCACGATCACTGCTGGTTTTCATGCCCTTTCCGATCCCCTCCGAGTTCGGGTATTGGAACTACTGCGCGATCGAGAACTATGTGTTTGCGATTTGTGCGAACATTTAAGTACCAGCCAGTCTAAGCTCTCATTTCACCTCAAAACACTCAAGTCAGCAGGTTTAGTGAGATCGCGTCAGGAAGGGCGATGGATTTACTACAGTCTCAATCTGGCTCAGTTTGTCGTCATTGAACAGTACTTGTCCGAGTTTCGGCGGTTTAGTCCGATCTTACCAACCCGGATTTGCCCAGATACTTGAAGATATATCAACTTTTTTTGATATTTGTATATCGCATCACCTTTCTTAGTTGACAAATCAATAAAATTTGAAATGATATAGATATACATTTCGATGTCAGCTAGGAGAGAGATGAATACCATAGCTAAGAACTTTGTGCTAGTTGTCGGGATGCTAGTGTTCGCCGCCAGTTCCACAGCAGCACCCAACACATCCACCCAAAGACAATTACTCGCTCAAGAAACCGAGGTGAATAAGGCGACAATTAGGATTGATGGTTCGAGTACGGTATATCCTATTACCCAGGCGATCGTCAAACAGTTTAAAGCAGATTCAAATAATCAGACGCAGGTTGACGTTAAAATTTCTGGGACGACAGGCGGGTTTGAGAAATTCTGCGCTGGAAAAACTGACATCAACGATGCCTCGCGACCGATTTTGCTGGCAGAGATGGAAACTTGCAAGAAAAATGGCGTGCGGTATATGGAATTCCCTATTGCCTTCGACGCGCTCACCATTGCGATCAATCCCCAAAATGATTGGGCAAAAGATATCACTGTCGCTGAATTAAAAAAGATGTGGGAACCTGCGGCGCAGGGTAAGATCCTCAAATGGAACCAAGTACGTGCATCTTGGCCCGATCGACCAATTAAACTATTTGGTGCGGGTAATAAGTCTGGGACTTTTGACTATTTTAACGAAGCAATCGTGGGCAAAGCCACAGCTACCCGCAAAGATTATACCGCTAGTGAAGATGATGAAGTCTTAGCGGCAGGGATTAGCAAAGACCCAAATGCTTTGGGTTATTTTGGTTTTGCTTATTACGAAGAGCACAAAAATCAATTAAAACTATTACCAGTTGATAACGGTAAAGGCGCGATCGCCCCATCTCGCCAAACTGTAGAGAAAAACCAGTATCAGCCACTGTCTCGACCATTATTTATTTATGTCAATTTGCGATCTAATCCAGATAGAAGGTCGCTAGGTAAGTTTGTCACATTTTATATCAGTAAAGTATCGGCAATCGTCGATTCTGTGGGGTATGTTCCGCTACCAAAAAGAGTTGCAGAGGTTAATTACATTCACTTTAGCAAAGGTAAGACGGGAACGGTATTTGGTGGCAAAGCTAGAATAAATTCAAAAATTTCCGATCTGTTACCGAAAAAAGGGGAGCTTTAGATGCGGTTTTGGAATGATGAGTTTTCATAATCTCTTGCAAGATAGTTATCAAGGTAGATCTGGTGGAAAATATAAGCGATCGAACTACTCCCAAAAAACTATCTTTCCTAGATCGATTCCTCACCTTATGGATATTTCTCGCAATGGCAGTGGGAATCGGTGTGGGTTATTTCTTTCCTGGAGTAGAAGGATTTATTAACCAATTTCAGGTGGGAACGACAAATATTCCCATTGCCATTGGTTTAATTTTGATGATGTATCCACCGCTGGCAAAGGTGCGTTATGAGGAATTAGGCGATGTCTTTCGGAACGGGAAGATTCTCGGTATATCCTTACTGCTCAATTGGGTCATCGGCCCAATGCTGATGTTTCTGTTGGCGATTGCTTTCCTTCGCGATTACCCCGAATATATGGTGGGGCTAATTTTAATTGGATTGGCTCGATGTATTGCGATGGTAGTTGTTTGGAGCGATTTAGCGCGAGGGAATAGCGAATATACAGCGGGGCTAGTTGCCTTCAATAGCATTTTTCAGGTGATCTTCTATAGTCCGTTTGCGTGGTTGTTTCTGAGCGTATTACCGCCGCTATTCGGCCTCAAAGGTAGTGTTGTGAATGTCAGCATTGCCGAGATTGCGAAGAGTGTATTTATCTATTTGGGGATACCCTTTATCGCTGGATTTCTGACTCGTTACTTCCTAGTCAAAGCTAAGGGTAGAAGTTGGTATCACGCGGAATTCGTGCCCAAAATTAGCCCGATCACGTTGATTGCGCTACTACTAACGATCGCGGTGATGTTTAGCCTCAAAGGGAATCTCATCGTCCAAATTCCCATCGATGTCGTGCGGATTGCCATCCCGTTGATTGTCTACTTTTTCATCATGTTTTTGGTCAGCTTTTACATGGCATGGCGCATCAGAGCGGATTATGCCAAAGCTGCAAGTATCGCCTTTACAGCTGCGGGCAATAATTTTGAATTGGCGATCGCGGTGGCTATTGCCGTATTTGGGATTAATTCTGGTGCGGCGTTTGCGGCTGTCATCGGGCCATTAGTCGAAGTACCTGTCTTAATTGGCTTAGTGAATGTGGCGTTCTGGCTGCAAAAACGTTATTTTTCCGCCGTTAGTTCTGGCGGATTGTAGTTTTAGAATAATAACATTCAAGGTTTAAACCAATGGGCCAATCAATTTCGGAAAACTTGTGGTGGGTAATTCCTGGTAAACTCGCAGGCGTTCGTAAACCTACCCCAGACGAATTAAGTGAGCTAGCCACAGCAGGAATTGGCGCAATCGTGTCAGTTTTAGCAGATCGATCGAATCTAGATTTGTACGATCGATCTGGCATTCCACATCTCTGGCTGCCGATTCAAGAAGCTAGTGCGCCGAGTCGAGCACAAATGCAAAAATTACAAGATTTTGTCGATTTAAATCATCGTCAAGGCTTGGCTGTCGCCATTCACTGTACTGGTGGCATCCATCGGGCGGGAACCATATTAGCGGCTTACCTGATTTGGAATGGCTCAGCTTATGACGATGCCATGCAGACGATTCAACAGGCGAACTCTGATGTTGAGTTGGAACTAGCCCAAATAAGTTTTTTGCAAGATTTGGCAGCCAAAAAATGACCTAGCGATCGTTAAAATAAATTGCGACCAAATGGAAGAACAACTAATTCAACCAATTGCCGAAAATCTCTGGTGGGCGATTCCTGGCAAATTAGCTGGCGTTCGCAAACCTACAGATGATGACCTGAACGAGTTAAAATCAGCCGGAATTGGAGCGATCGTTTCTGTTTTAGACGATCCTTCTAATCTGGATTTGTACGCTCGATCGGGTATCCCGCATCTCTGGCTGTCAACTAAAGGCGGCACCCCACCGAGTCGGGAACAGGTTCGAGAATTACAGCAATTTGTCGAGGCACATAATCATCAAGGGGTGGCTGTCGCCGTTCATTGTACCAATGGACTCCGCCGGACTGGAACGATGCTAGCGGCGTACTTAATTTTGACAGGAATTACTTACGAACGGGCGATGCAGACGATTCAGGCTGCCAATCCTGCCGTCGATCTGCGCGAAGCTCAAAGTGCTTTTTTGCGCGATTTAGCAGCATCATAAAACATCGCCGCAGCCAACGCAGACCTGATGGTTGCAAATAAGATTGTGGAGGCTAATGAACGTCAGTTCGGGTTAAGCCGAAGGCGGTAACACCCACTCAAATCCAAGAGAGGGCTTCTTCGGCTGATGGCAATAGGCAATTAAACCACACAAAACATTCACACAAAAGTTGACGGGGCTACGATGACGAGAATGTTCGACTTGGGAAATATTTTTGAGCTGGTCAATAATCGTTTCAATAATTGAACGTTTTCTGCTCAAAAATTTGTCATTTAAACGCATTAATTTGTTCTTCATATTTCGCTTCGGTTTAGCGAAAAATTCTATTCCCTCATCTTCAAATAACTGTGTTGCTAATGATTGAGACACATAGCCCTTGTCAGCAAAAATCTTACCAAACAGAGATGAAACTAAGTTTAGGACTGGCTTGCGATCGTCAATATTACCAGGGGTCAGCATGATATTTAGAAGTTCACCGTTTTCATTAGCTACTAGATGTAACTTAAAGCCAAAGAACCAATCCACAGAGGTTTTGCCGCGAGCCGCCAGATTTTTAAAAACTTTATGTCCAGATATCCGTCGATTATGGCAGACTTTTAAACAAGTGGAATCAATAAAACTAATCCCTGTGCAAGCACCAAAGCACTGCTTGAGATAAACACATAAGGGCATCAGTGTCTGAGGTATCCATTCTACAAACCGTTGATAGCTGGGCAATAGGGGAAAAGCATCTGCCCAATAAACACTTACATGGTCGATGTAATAATGCTTGAAATTTCGGTAATGGTGCTGATGAAATGTTATCAAAATCGTCATGATTTCACTCAAACAGAGGCTTTTGGCTCGGCGACGGGTTTTGCTCCCATCGGAAATGAGCTGTAAGTGCCAGCTCGGTTCAAACTTTTGGCAGAAATTGTCGATATCACAGAATAATGCATCTAAACTATTCATAGGAGGGTGTGCTAAATCGTTGATAGTAATACCTTTTAGCTTAACGCCCCCTCCTTTTCTTAACCCGAACTGACGTTAAATTACGGCACGTCCGCACAGTTTTAGCTAGGGGTGTTTTTTCGCGAGCGCCAATCTCGAGCGCGGCGGCTTCCAAGATGTAAAGCCCATTTCACTGCCAAAAGCCTCTTCCTGAATCTGATTGTCGATCGATAGCTGATGAAATTTTTATCGATCGGTTGGTGCTCTGGCACCTTTCGGGATTAGGGTGACTGGTATAATAGACACGAGCAGACATCACTCTAAGCTGTTGCTTAGTGCCCATATTTTAGGATGCTAATCTCAAAAGATCGATGACAATAGCAATCGATCGATTACAAATACAAGTCATTTATACTCACGCAGCAGCAGTCTACCCAGAGGAATGCTGCGGGATATTACTCGGTCGACAGATTGGCGATCGCAAGATTGTCACTGAAGCGATCTCGACGATTAATGGATGGGACAACGCGCTGGTTAGTGAAGATTTCAAGACAAATGACGATCTCGATCGCACTAAACACAGTCGCTATATCATTCCCCCTCACGCTATTTTTCAAGCTCAAAAACGCGCTAGACAGTTACAACTAGAAATCGTGGGTTTCTTTCACTCGCATCCAGATACTCTGGCTATTCCTTCTAATTGCGATCGCGAGCGAGCTTGGGAGGTATATTCTTACCCGATTGTTTCAGTAATTCGTGGCAAAGTAACGGAGATTAAAAGTTGGGTATTAGATCGTAATGGCATATTTCAGCCAGAAGAGATCGAGTTAGTCGATACATTGGTGAATTGAGCCAGTAGTTAATTTCAGTTCGGGATAAGAATAGCTTAAAGACTGAAAGTCTCCGCTGGTGATGCAGAGTCTGCGTAGGCAGACTTCGTATCGTTAGCCCCGATTGAAATCGGCGGCGTTACTAGAACGAAGCCAATATCCTTAACCCGAACTGACGTTAATGACAATCGAAGTTCTCCCGCTATCAATCTCAAAATATCTGGAGCCAAGATCGGTTCCCTGCAAAACATTACCAGTATCCATCAAATAAAATTGATTTAGATATATGCTATATAAGACAGATACTATGGCAATCGAGTAAAAAATAACTAAACTCATCAAAATATTTTGTTAATTTACGATTAACCGAGCGTTAACGATTAGGAAGAATTATGGCTATAAAAGTTGGCATTAATGGATTTGGCAGAATTGGACGGTTAGCTCTCCGCGCAGCTTGGGGCTGTCCAGATCTGGAGTTCGTACATATCAATGAAATTAAAGGTGGCGCAGAAACAGCGGCGCACTTATTAAAATATGACTCGGTTCACGGACGCTGGGTACCAACCGTGACAGCGACGGAAACTGAAATTTCGATCGATAGCAAAACTCTCAGCTTCAGCGATTACAACGAGCCAGGGAAAGTAGACTGGGCTGAGTTTGGGATAGATATCGTCTTGGAGGCTTCTGGTAAATTTCGGACACCGGAAACTTTGAATCCATATTTCGATCGAGGTGTGAAAAAGGTGATTGTTGCCGCACCCGTGAAGGAAGAAGCCCTTAATATCGTCATGGGTGTTAACGATCATCTCTACGAACCGACCAAACATCGCCTCCTTACCGCCGCATCTTGCACCACCAACTGTCTAGCTCCAGTAATTAAAGTCATTCTCGCAGGTATTGGCATCAAACACGGTCTGATTACGACGATCCACAACCACACCAACACCCAAATTGTGGTCGATGCACCTCACAAAGATTTGCGCCGAGCCAGAGCGACGGGGATGTCCCTGATTCCGACCACGACAGGTTCGGCGACAGCAATTGGGCTGATTTATCCCGAACTCAACGGTAAACTCAATGGACTCGCCGTGCGCGTACCGTTATTGAATGCGTCCCTGACCGATTGTGTGTTTGAAGTCGATCGACCTACCACAGTCGCAGAAGTGAATGGTTTGCTCAAAACTGCTGCTGAAGGCGAACTCAAGGGGATTTTGGGTTATGAAGAATTGCCGCTAGTCTCGATCGATCACAAAGACGACCCGAGATCGGCGATTATCGATGCTCTATCTACGATGGTGGTTGACGAAACTCAAGTCAAGATCTTAGCTTGGTACGACAACGAATGGGGCTATGCCAACCGGATGGTCGAACTAGCCCAGAAAGTAGCCCTCAGCCTGTAGATCGAAACGATCTGATGTAGGGGTAAGCACAAGGTTTACCCATAGCCCACTAGGTTACCCACAAGCGGCGTTTTTATTCGGGGGTTCCCCTCGAATAAAAAAACGACAAGACAGCAATGTGCGCTCTGACGTAAAGCGACCGCCGCTAGGCGGCGCGCAAGCTTCGAGACAGGGGCACCCCTACAAGAATAACAACATGACTACCAACACAACACCAGAATCTAAATCTAATCTCCGAAATTACATCCTCGTCACGCTGGCATATTGGGGCTTTACCATTACCGATGGTGCCCTGCGAGTGCTGGTATTACTGTATTTCAATAGTATCGGCTACACGCCGATTCAGATTGCCTCACTATTTTTGTTCTATGAAGTATTTGGTGTCGTCACCAACTTTCTCGGTGGTTGGATTGGTTCCCAGTTTGGGCTTAAGGTGATTCCCGATAAAAAAGCCACCCAGTTATAGTACTATTTTATTGGTAAGCCGAAGAAAGGAAGATAGTAGTATTGTTTAGCAATAAAACCGAACTCACGTTAAGTAGTAGCCAAAGAGAAGATTTACGGCTAGCTTCTGCTAAATTAAGCGGTGTAAAACGTCGTTACTTTCAAGCAGAAATGGCAATTAAATATTGCCAAGGAAACGCTAGATTGACAGAGAGGATATTTGGTTGGAGTAGAGAAACTGTAGCACTAGGGTTAGCAGAGAAACCAGGGTGAACGCACTTAAATTTCCTACTATTTAAAATCCTCGCAAATCAGTTGCAGATTTGAATTACGAAAAGTATGAAAGCTTTAATGGTAAACAAGTATAGCCAGTTAATTATGTTATATTTATTGGAAATTCAGATCGCGTCAAATGAAGCTAAAGCCAAGGCATAGTATCGCAGAACACTTTGGTGACATAAAAGACATTAGAATTGAACGGGGGAAAAAACACAAACTAATCGATATTATCACGATCTCGATTTGTGCAGTAGTATGTGGAGCAGATGGATGGGAAGACATAGAGCTGTATGGCATCACCAGAAAAAAATGGCTGGAGGAATTTCTAGAATTACCGAATGGGATACCATCTCACGATACATTTGCACGGGTATTTTCACAAATTAATCCTGAAGAATTCAATAAATCTTTCCTGCATTGGATTAAAGGAATAAGTAAAATAACAGCAGGAGAGATAATCGCATTTGATGGAAAACAATCTCGAAATTCAAGAGACGAAAAAAATGGTAAAGGAGTAATTAATACGGTCAGTGCTTGGGCAGCAAGTAATAGATTAGTATTAGGACAAACAAAAGTCGAGAGTAAATCAAATGAAATTACTGCATTGCCTGAGTTGATTAATGCCTTAGATCTAGCTGGATGTATAGTGACAATTGATGCAATGGGATGTCAGCGAGAAATAGTCAAGAAAATTGTCAAAAAAGAAGCAGATTATGTAATTGCTGTCAAAAAGAATCAACCAAGTTTATATGAAAGGGTAGAACAGCTATTCAAACAGGCGATTAAAACTCGTGGTGAAAGTCTGAAAACGCATAGCTTCAGCAGTAGAGAGATGAATAGAGGTAGAGAGGAAACTCGTAATTACCTAATGATATCAGACATTGCAACATCAATAGATCCATTGCTAAAATGGCAAAATCTGACTAGTATTTGCATGGTAGAATCAGTTCGAGTTGTCAATGAAAAAACCAGCGTAGAAGCTCGTTATTTCATCAGTAGCTTAGAAGATAATGTTGAAAAACTAGCAGAAGCAATCAGAGGTCATTGGTCGATAGAAAATTCACTCCATTGGGTACTTGATGTTATTTTCAAAGAAGACATTAGTCGAATTAGAAAAGATAATGCTCCAGCTAATTTTGCTGTTTTAAGACATATAGCAGTTAATATAATGAGTCAGAACAAGAGTCGAAAACTAAGTGTTAGGAAGAAGCGATTTCTTGCGAGCCTTGATGAAGAATATTCGCGCGAACTTCTAGAGGCTATTTTAGCCTAAATTTAACTAACCCCAGAGTATGAATTTGGCTAAATATCTTTAGCCGCACTTTTGCCGGACTAAATTGAGTTAATTTAACCTCGTCTTTGGTTTCGATTTTATTGATATTGTCGTAATTGTAGTTAAGCAATCGAATATCATTAATCGCCTATTTTAGTGGCTCTCGATCGAAATAAATCCTGTTTTGATGCGTTCACCCTGGCAGAGAAACGAACTGGAATTATCTGTGTAGGAGCGCAAACAGGCTTTAGTGGGGCAAAAAGATGGGAGGAAAAACAACCAGAAGTTGCTGATTCACTGAAAAAATTAGCAGAGTCACATTCGCAACAAGATCCAACATTTGCAACAACGATTGCGTATACACGATTAACAGCGGCAGAAGCCCTCAAACAATTAGCCCAACAGGGTTATATGCCGGAGCAATTGCCATCGCTGAGTACGATGATAGAAGTTTTAAATCGAACGGGCTATCGGCTCAGAAAAGTAGTGAAAGCAAAGCCTCAAAAAAAATTGCAGAAACCAACGATATCTTCGAGAACATCAACCAGCATCAAAAACAGTTAGAATCAAAGAGAATCAAACGATTAAGTATTGACTGCAAAGCGAAAGTCAATATTGGAAATTTAAGTAGAGGGGGGAAAACTAGAGGAGATAATCAAGCTAATGACCATGACATGGGCTGTGAAGAAAAATATATCCCATGTGGAATCGTTGATGAAGATACTGGAGCTTTACAGATTAGTTTTGGTAGCTCTTATAAAACAAGTGATTTTATTGCAGACACATTACAGGACTGGTGGGACATACTTCTACTGGAACAGCAGCAGACGATCGAGAAGATCCAAATTAAGGTGGATAATGGCCCTGAAAGCAGTGGTGTGCGAACTCAGTTCTTAAAAAGAATGGTAGACTTTTCAGATAAAATTGGTAAATCTATTCACCTAATCTATTATCCACCTTATCACAGCAAATATAATCCGATTGAAAGATGCTGGGGAGTTTTAGAAAAGCATTGGAATGGGGCAAAGTTATTAAATGTATCAGCCATGCTAGCATGGGCAGAGAGTATGACCTGGAAAGGATTGCATCCTATTATTCAATTAAATAGTAAGATTTATCAAAAAGGTATTTCACTCAATAAATCAGCAATGAAAGAAGTGGAAGAAAGATTAGAACGGAACCCACTACTCCCTAAATGGGACATTCTGATCCGCCCTGCCTAACTGGTATGTTCTTTATCGGGAATCACCTAAAGTAACGCTATACACTGGGATTGGATTACAAGTATTTTCGTTGGTAATGCTATCTGGGCTAAATCCCAATTGGCCGCAATTTACAGCGGTACTGTTCGTAATGGCCGCGCAGGCTTGTTCTGGCATTGCCAAAGACCTCACCAAGATGAGTACCAAGAGCGCGATTCGCTTGGTTGTCCCTCAAGATGCTCAATCGTCATTGTTTAAGTGGGTGGCAATCCTGACGGGTTCAAAAAACGCTCTCAAAGGGGTGGGATTTTTCGTCGGTAGTGCCTTACTTGCTTCCGTTGGGTTCATTCATTCGCTCTGGATGATGGCAGGGGCGCTATTCCTACTGATGTTCAGCGGGCTGATGTTGCCCAAAGGGATGGGGAAAATCAAGAAGAAGGTCAAATTCAGCCAACTCTTTTCTAAGAGTAAAGAAATTAATGTCCTTTCTGCGGCAAGATTCTTTCTCTTTGGTTCGCGAGATGTCTGGTTTGTGGTGGGTTTGCCTGTATTTTTAAGCAGTGTTCTCGGTTGGTCATTCGCTCAGGTGGGAGGATTTCTGGCAATTTGGGTAATTGCTTACGGCATCGTTCAATCTTCTGCCCCAGTCTTATTAAACCGCTTTGGTTCCGGTCGTCCGCCACAAGCCTCGACAATTCGGTTTTGGACATTTACCCTCACTGCCATACCTGCTCTAATTGCGATCGGGTTACAACTTAATCTCGAACCTAATGCGGTAATCATTGTTGGATTAATGTTATTTGGACTAGTATTTGCCTTTAATTCCGCAGTCCATTCTTACTTAGTACTAGCATATACAGATGACGACAAAGTAGCCCTGAATGTGGGCTTTTATTACATGGCAAACTCGGCTGGACGATTGGCAGGTACTGTTCTATCTGGAATCATTTACCAATCGTTTGGATTAGTTGGGTGTCTGTGGACTTCAACGCTATTTATCTTAGCGGCTGGGTTGGTGTCACTGAAGTTACCCGATCCTCAACCGAGTAAGGACATTGCATGGAAAGCAGGCGAAGGAGACTAAGACAATCTCTATGAATAAAAGTACCCGAACCGTTAATTTCGACTTCGCTCAACCAACTGCTGGATCGAGAGTTGGGCGAAGTCGAAACTCGTCAACGGAGGTACATTGTCTCTCGGAGATCGCCTAAATAGACTTACCTCTTGCACCAGTACATAAAAACTGGTGAAATCACCTACTAGGCGGGTCACCCGATTCGTGACAAGTTAAGGCGCAAGTGCATTGGTCAAGCAGGGTTGAGAGGAAGGCTCAAAAAAGAATAAGCCTTCCCTACTCACTCGATCTGGAAATGGGTCAATAATCAATTTCTTGAATGGTTTGCGGCTAGATTTAATAATTCCCAAATCTCGATTTTCAGGAGCTGCAAAATATTTAATCGGGTCAGTAGCTAAACCCTTATGATGAGCAACATAGAAATGATAGAGACCACGATAGATCATCTCTAAAGAAATGCGGTCGAAAGGAAGAGACACTTCATCGGCAACAGCATCACCTAAATCAACCAACACAGCATAAAATAGCCAAGTCCCCCAGAGTTGTAATTTAATACCATTAAGTGAACCTGTCCAGATATAACTCAATCCTAATAAGCGTTTAACAGTATTAAATGCTTCTTCGATTCGCCACCTTCTGCCATACAAATCGGCTCTTTCCAGCTAATTGATTTTTTGGCACCTCTGCTAGACTGTCTAATTTCCTGAATACTGCTTCTAATGTTGAACCGTCACTAGCCCAAATTCTAGCAAATTTAGTTTGAGCAAATTGAATGCTTTCCGGTAGTGGTCTTTTGTTGCGGCTGTGCCATTTTTGCTCAAATTGAGGCAGTAATTCTTTGAATACTCGCTCAAATATTTCAGCGGGAAATGTCAGAAATCGCTGTGATAATGCTTGTTGGCTGCTGGACGGGTCTCCCGCCCAGCTGACTTGTGTTGGTTCGCACCAGAGAAATCCTTCTCTGGCTAGTATTCTGCTCAGTTCTGTGACTCCCGCTACGTCTCTCCAGATTAGTGTTAGCACTGCTGCTACCATCAGCGGCAGGTTCACTATTCTATCCCTCATTCCGAGTTGGCGATAGTATTTCTCTTGTGCTAACACTGCTGGCGTGACTAGCTGTTCTAATTGTGCTGCTATTTCCTCATCTTCCATCATCGGGCGTTGCTTTCGCTTGGCGTGGTCACGATTTGTCGTCCGCTTTTTGGGCATGTGTTAAACTCGGTTCTAACTCTGCGCTAGTCAGAGTTTGACATCTTTTCTTTCTCTCCTTGACAAACCTCGGTTTTTCTTAACTTGTCACAAATCGGGTCACCCGCCCAGCACAAAACTTACTCCTGAGTACTAAAGCTAGCCACTAGCCACTAGCCACTAGTAACTTTGTTTTGATGCAAGATGTGAGTAGAATCACTTATTTTCAGAACAGTCTAGATCGGCGCTCGAAAGCTGGATGTCGTCACGCTCACATAAAATCGATCGCTTCTACGATGTAAATGAATTGTTGCATAATTTATAGAACCCCCACCCAAGCTAAGATTGATTAGCTACTAGGACTCGATCGACAACATATGCTCCAACTCAATCGCTATCAATGGACGGTATTATTCGCAGCTTGGCTAGGTTGGGGATTTGATATTTTTGATGGATTGCTATTCAACTATGTCGCCCCTAATTGTATCCCCACGTTGCTGGGAATTCATCTGCCGATCGATCCGCAGAATGTCAAATTAATCCTGCAAGCCAAGCAACAAACTATTTATTGGAATGGCTTGATTACATCGCTCCTCCTGATCGGCTGGGCGGTTGGCGGCGTGATTTTTGGATATATTTGCGATCGCATCGGGCGGACGAAAACACTCCTAATTACGATGCTATTTTATGCGATCGGGACGTTTTGTTGTGCCTTTGCGCCAAATATTGAAGTATTGGTATTCTGTCGGCTGGTTGCCAGTTTGGGGATCGGTGGCGAATGGGCGGCAGGTGCAGCGATGGTAGCGGAAGTCGTACCAGAGAAATCGCGAGTAGAAGCAGGCGCGTTGCTATATACTTCCGCCCCGATGGGTTTATTTCTTGCTAGCTTTGTTAACGACCAAATTGCTAGAGTCGCTATGCCGGGTAGTCCGGATACTTCCTGGCGATACGTGTTTTTATGTGGCTTAATTCCTGCGATCGTCGCCTTCATCATCCGCAGTTTTATCAAAGAACCTGAAGCCTGGGAATCGGAAGCAGCAAAGGGCAATCCACCGCAGATCGGTGAATTATTTAGCCCCGAAAATCGTCGAACTACACTCAGTGGCTTCCTAGTCGCGGTCATCGCTTTACTCACTTGGTGGAGCTGCAATGCCTTCATTCCGACGATCGCCTCGGAATTAGCTAAATTAAGCCTCAAAGCCCAGGGATTAACCGACATCAGGCAGATTCAAGTTAATATTGAAACCTGGAAAACATCGATTACTTATGCTTTTAATGCTGGGGGACTGATCGGCACATTACTGACAATTCCTGCTGCTAAATACTTAGGTAGAAAATGGATGTTTGGGATTTATTTTGCATTATCTAGTGCTTCCTTAATTCTCGCCTTTGGATCGAAAATGCCTGCTGAATTGCAATTGTGGTCGTGGTTGTATTTTGCGATCGGATTGACTGTATTTGGAATTTTTGGTGCGTTTACTTACTACTTACCCGAACTTTTCCCCACCCGCTTACGCGGTACGGGTTCTGGATTTTGCTATAATGCTGGCAGGTTAATTACCGCGATCGGTCCATTTATCCTCGGCAGTGTTTCCGCAAAATCAGATAATCCCCTCCAAACAGCAATCCAATTGTTATTTTTTGTCGGATTTATTCCCCTTCTAGGTATTCTGGTAATGCCACTAGTCATCGAAACCAAGAACCGCAAATTAATCCAATGATCGGATCGATTTGATTCTCCTTGCGTATCGGTGGTGCGATCGAGTCAATAATGGCTGCGGGGAGGGTGGGTTTTGAATTAGACTTTTAGAACTAGTGAGATCGATTTGATAAATCCGCACTAAGATAAACATTCTCGATCCCCTCAACCCACCCCCAAGATACCTTACCTACCGAATAAAGATCTAAAGATATGCAGCTTTTCATCGATACTAATATTCTGCTATCTTTCTACTCGCTCAATCAGGAAGATCTCGCTGAGCTACATAAACTGATCGACGCGATCGAAAGACAACAAATTACATTATTGCTGACAGATCAACTCATCGATGAATTCAATCGCAATCGCGAGCAACGCATCGACGGGGCGATCAAATCCCTCCGCACCCAAACTTTTAATCCTCAATTTCCCCAGCTCTGTGAAGACTATCCAGAAGTCGAACTTTTACGCGGCGCACTCAAGCAATACGAGCAAGCTCACGTTGCATTAACTAGCAAGATTTTGGTAGATATTAAAGCTAAAAATCTTAAAGCCGATCGCATCATTCAGTCTTTATTTAGTTCTGGTAAAAAGCTAGCAGCTAATCTGAATATTCTCGATCGAGCGCGATTTAGAATGGGTGTCGGCAATCCCCCTGGTAAGAATAATTCACTAGGCGATGCGATTAATTGGGAGTGTCTGCTCGATGAGACTCCAGTTGGTGAAGATCTATTTTTCATTACTGGCGATAAAGATTATGCTTCGGCACTAAATGAAGAGGAATTTAGCGACTTCTTACTAAATGAATGGTACGATAAAAAGCAGACAAATATTCACTTCTATAAACGTCTCTCTGGATTCTGTAAAGAGCAATTCCCTGAAATTGCGATTGCAAGTATCCGCGACAAAGAGTTTCTAATTAGAGATTTTGTCAATAGTCAGTCGATTGCGGATACGCAAAAAGCGATCGCCAAATTGAGTTATTATCAAGAATTTAGTGCTGCACAAGTCAATACGATCGTCGCTGCAGCAATTTCCAATCGTCAGGTAGCTTGGTCGATCGAAGATGAAAGCGTAAGCAGCTTTATCTCATCAGTGGTAACAAATAACGAACAGTATCTAGATGCAGCTAGCCTCACTAGTATTCAAAACTTATTAGGTAAATCATAAAATCAGCAACAAGTTCGATCGAGATTCTTGGCGCGCAGGAGCCAAAGCGCGATCGCCAGTTCATTCTCGTCGGAACGCCAGCAGACCTCTCCGAGCGGCTCGGCGCGCTGCTCGCCAAGAATTACGATCTAACTAGTCCGAATGCTAACCTCAACTCGATCGATCTGGTATATCCCGGTTTAAAAACAGCAGGCGTGGGTGGATTGCAATTTATTGCAGCGATCGATCTCGTCCAACAGCAGATCGCGCGCGCAAATTTTTTGACTCCAACTCAAGATAAATACGTTCTCGAAAAGCTCGATTTGGCGATTCGGAGTTTGGGTCTAAATTTCAGGCGACAGGGAACTGTAGCCCAGAGCGCTGATGGCAATGTCACAAATGTGGCATAGCCATTAATAATTAAATTGGCAAGCGCTGCCAATAATCTGCTCGGTAATGCCAAAAGACTCGATTCAGATCCAGCTATAATGCCAAGACAATCAGAAATACCCGAACCTAGTTATCGCGAGCTACCCGCTCGCTAATGCTAGTCCTCAGCCGTTCGAGCGCGAACAGCTTGTCGGCACCAGCAAGCATAACCTTCGGATTTATAGAGACTCAGGAGACGACAATGGCAGTTAAACAACAATTTGCAAGTTTTGAAGAGGCAATCGCCAATAGCGAACAACCAATCCTCGTTGATTTTTATGCTACTTGGTGTGGCCCGTGCCAAATGATGTCCAAGATTTTGGAGCAAGTTAATCTTCAGCTTAATGGACAGATGCGGATTATCAAAATCGATACCGATCGCTATCCACAAATCGCTTCGACGCATCAAATTCAGGCATTACCAACCTTAGTGCTATTTAAAAATGGCCAAGCGGTAGATCGGATTGAAGGGGTCTTACAAGCGCATCAACTAATCGATCGCGTGCGGCAATTTTTATAGCAAATTTAGCAATAGTTTCGCTCGCTTGCTCACAAGAGGGATGTTAATATTTAACATCCCTTTTTTTTCGATCTCCTGTTGGTATGGCTAAATTCTATTCAGAACTCGATGCTAGTTTGTGTGAATTTATTCACCAACAGCATATCTTCTTTACAGCGACAGCACCGATAGCAGGGCGGATAAATCTCTCGCCCAAAGGGATTGATACCTTTCGCTGTCTGGATTTTCAGCGAGTAGCTTATTTAGATCTCACCGGCAGTGGGAATGAAACCGCCGCGCATTTGTCGCAAAATGGGCGTATGACGGTGATGTTTTGTAGCTTTACCGATCGACCGTTGATTCTCCGGTTGTATGGTAGCGGTGAAGTAGTTTGGCCGCAGACACCAGACTGGGATAATCTAATCGATAGATTTCCCGATCTTCCTGGCAAACGGCAGTTAATTGTGGTAAATATAGAATCAGTTCAAACATCTTGTGGCTACGGAGTCCCACTTTATGAATTGCAGCAAGAACGCACGAATTTAATCGATTGGGCGAACAAAAAAGGTGTCGATGGAGTCAAATCATATCAACTCCAGAAAAATCACACCAGTATCGATGGATTAGATACCCATCTATCGGCAAATATCGATAACTAATAATCGATCGAGCGATAAATCCTAAATTGGAAGTTTGTCATCGTTCGCCCAGCGTCTCGGACCGAGAATCGAGGTAGCAACTCGATCCCGCTCATTTTCAACCAACTGAATAACTGATAAAATCCTCATGTTCGGCAAATATTCGCTTCTAGGAATTTTAGGTAGCATCCCGATCGCGTGTCTGATGATAGCACCGCTGGCCGCAGAAGGATCGCTATACATTTCCTATCCTCCCGCCGATTATCAAACTGCAACCGATCGAATATTTGTAATCGGGAGCGCGCCGAGTGAGGGTTATGTATCGATTAATAATAAACCAGTGCCTCGAAGTAAGAAGGGACACTTTGCGTCTGTATTTAATCTCAAAGTCGGTAAAAATACCTTTGAGATCGATTATAAAAATCAGCATAAAGCGATCGTCGTCACGAGAGCCGCCAGCGCGAAAGAGGCAGCACCTAAAAATAATTTTGTCCCGAATTCGCTCGAACCTCAAGGCGACATGGCACGGATGCCCGGAGAATTAGTTTGCTTTGGCGCATCGGCACCGACTAAAGCCAGAGTCAATGTCAATATTTCTGGACAAGATATCAAATTACAAGAACAAAGTAATGTTGTCGATCTGCCCGATAATAAAGCAGCACTGATCGATCGCAATCAACCGCAAGCAATGTATGGTGCGGGGCAATATTTAGGTTGTGCGATCGCTTCTGCGGCAGCTGATTTGGGCAATCCGACTTATAAACTCGAAGTCAATACCCCCACACCCACAACAGTCTCACAAGCAGCACCTGGAAAAGTCCAGATTTTATCGCCTGTCAATCTCGATATCGCTGAAGTGAAAGTAGATAGCGGCATTACCCGAACGGGTGCGGGTTCGGATTTTAGTCGGCTCACTCCGCTACCGAAAGGCACCAAAGCCGCGATTACCGCCCGTCAGATGGGAAATAACAATGGTAAGCAGGCCAATTGGGTAAGACTCGATTATGGGGCGTGGATGCTTGCCGACCAGGTGCAGGTAACCACTGGCATCGGGGTACCGCCGAAAACGATCGTTAAAAGCGTCACTAGCCAAGAGCGTCCTGGCTCGACAGATGTGATTTTTCCCTTGCAAGTAGCCGTACCGCTGTCGCTCGATCGAGGGCAAAATACCTTCACGCTGACGCTGTACAATACCACCGCTCAAACAGATATCATCAAGTTCAATGATAACCCGGTCGTATCGGGGCTAACTTGGAAGCAGACGGCTCCTGGAGTGGTTCAATATGTCTTCAACCTCAAATCCAAACAACAGTGGGGTTATAAGGTCAAATACCAAGGTAGCAGCCTGGTATTGTCCCTACGCCATCCCCCGAAACTCGATCGATCGAATATCGATAAACCGCTGGCTGGGATGAAAATTTTGTTAGATCCCGGACATGGCGGTAAAGATTCGGGAGCACTAGGGCCGAATGGTTATGCCGAAAAAGATGCCAACCTCTATGCCTCGAAGCTCCTAGCCAACGAGCTGTCGATGCGTGGTGCCTCCGTCTATCTATCCCGCGAAGTAGATAAATTTATCGAATTAGACGATCGCAAGACCATCATCGATAACCTCGAACCGACGCTGGCGCTCTCTGTCCATCACAACTCGCTCCCCGACGGCGGCAATCCCGACACGAAAGGATTTTCCACCTTCTGGTATCATCCTCAAGCCCAAAGCTTGGCCATGTATCTCCACAATTATGTGGTTAAAAGTACCGGTCGTCCTTCCTACGGCGTATTTTGGGATAATCTCGCCTTGGCGCGCCCCACATCCGCACCTTCGGTACTACTAGAGTGGGGCTTCATGAGCAATCCCAGCGAATTCGAGCAAATCGCCAACCCACTAGAACAGCAGAAAATGGCAAAATCGATCGCCGAAGGAATTACGCAGTGGTTGGTATCCGCAGCAGATTAAATAACGATCTTGCCGAAACTTCCTGTTCGCACATGCCGATTACCTTCAGGTTCGAGTTCGTAACCTAATTCAGCAAAGCCGCAAATTCATCACGTTGAAACCGAGTCATCAACGATTTGGGATTGACGATGATGGCTATTTTCAGTGCGATCGTGTTGCGAACCCGACGCTTGTTTACAGAGGCTTAGTCAACGACCCAGCAACCTTTTCGTTTAAAATGACGATCGCACCAACCTCTCACTACGGCATGACAATGGATAACTACCGGATCGAAAAAGACTCGATGGGCGAACGTCAAATCCCAGCAGCTGCCTATTATGGAATTCAAACTCTGCGCGCGATCGAGAATTTCCCGATTAGTGGGTTGAAGCCATTGGCTACCTATGTTGATGCCTGTATCTTAATCAAAAAGGCAGCGGCAATTGCCAATGGGGAATTGGGGTGTATCACTCCCGAACTCAGTCAATCGATAGTCACAGCAGCGGATGAAGTGTTGCAAGGGAAATTACGCGAGCAGTTTGTGGTGGATATCTATCAAGCTGGTGCCGGAACTTCGCACCACATGAACGTAAATGAGGTTTTAGCCAACCGTGCGCTGGAATTGTTGGGGGATGTCAAGGGAAATTATCAGCGTGTCAGTCCCAACGATCATGTAAATTACGGTCAGTCTACCAATGATGTGATTCCTACCGCAATTCGGGTGGGGGGATTGTTGGCACTGACACATACTTTATTTCCCGCGCTCGATAGTGCGATCGCCGCGTTGGACAAAAAGGCGGTAGAATTTCACTCGATCGTCAAATCGGGACGCACTCACATGCAAGATGCCGTGCCCGTACGGTTGGGGGATAGTTTTGGGGCATTCGCGCAGATTTTACGCGAACATCGAGAGCGGATTTCGGCAGCAGCGGGGGATTTGACACGGTTGGGTTTGGGTGGAAGTGCAGCGGGGACGGGGATGAATACACATCCGGAATATCGATCGCAAGTCGCCCAGATTTTGGGAGAATTAATCGGGCAACCGCTGACAGTCGCGCCACATCTGATGGCAGCGATGCAGAGTATGGCACCGTTTGTTAATGTGTCTGGCGGCTTGCGAAATCTCGCCGCAGACTGTGTGAAAATCTCTCACGACCTGCGCTTAATGGACTCGGGGCCAAAAACGGGGTTAAAAGAAATTCAACTGCCTCCCGTCCAACCTGGCTCGTCGATCATGCCAGGAAAATACAATCCCGTAATGGCGGAAATGATGTCGATGGTGTGTTTTCAGGTGATGGGATACGATCGATCGATCGAGATGTGCGCCCAAGCGGGACAATTGGAATTAAATGTGATGATGCCGTTGATTGCCTACGATCTGATTCAGAGTATCGAGATTTTGGGTAAGGCGATTCAAGCTTTTACCGATAACTGTATCGTGGGGATTACGGCAAATGAAGCGCGGTGTCGGGATTATGCAGAGGGGAGCTTGGCGCTGGTAACGGCGTTGAATACCCACATCGGTTATCTAAATGCAGCAAATGTGGCAAAGGAGTCGTTGGTTACGGGTAAGTCGCTGCGGCAAATCGTCTTAGAGCAGGGGCTGATGGAGCCGGAGTTATTGGCACAGGTGTTGGATTTGGAAGGGATGAGTGAATTACCTAATTGACAGGCTTCGATCTCATGATGTCGGTGATTTTTATCACTCGAATCGCGTCGCAACGGCATAATCGGACACACAACTATTGCTAAAAGTGATACTATCTGCAGCAGGCAATGTCTGGCTCGATCGAGAAGCATTGCTACTTTTGTGTGAGGAGTTCAACTAAAATTTATGACTGTATCGAATCGCCGGATTAAACCCAGACTAGCGCTGGTGATGGCATTACTAACGACGGTAACTGGGCTGATGAGTACCAGTTGTACCGATCCAAAAAATACGACAGGTGGAACTACTGGATCTACGCCGACGACTGGTGGTGATGGCAAAGGATTAAAAATTGGCTCGCTGCTATCGGCGACTGGAGATACCGCATCGATCGCGCAAATCTTACCCACAGCGGTTAAAATGGCTGTCGATACCGTCAATAGTTGCGGTGGCGTAAATGGCGAACCCGTGACATTAATCTCGGAAGACGATCAAAGCGAGCCGAGCGCGGGTGCGTCCGCGATGACAAAATTGGTGTCGATCGATAAAGTTTCGGGAGTCGTTGGTTCCTTCGGGAGTAGTATTTCTACCGCTGCGGCGGACATCGCTGTCAAAAACAAGGTGATGATTATTTCTCCTGGTAGTACCAGCCCCGCATTTACCGAAAGAGCCAAACAGGGTGTCTATCAGGGTTATTGGGCGCGGACTGCGCCGCCAGATACTTACCAAGCTCAAGCGATGGCGCAACTAGCAATTAAGAAAGGGTTTAAAAGAGTAGCCACGATCGCGATTAATAATGACTATGGCGTAGGTTTTGAAAAGGAATTTGTCAGCTCCTTCAAAAAACTAGGCGGGACGATCGTTAACGAAGCCAAACCCACGCGTTATGATGCCAAAGGTGCGAGTTTTGAATCCGAAGTCAAAGAAGCTCTCAAAGATAAACCTCAAGCGCTCGCGGCGCTGGTTTATCCCGAAAGCGGTTCGATCTTGCTTAAAGATGCCTATCAGCAGGGTTTGAGCAAAGGGGTCACGATTATGCTGCCCGATGGAGCTTACTCACCCAGCTTCCCGCAACAGGTCGGAAAAACTGCCGATGGCAAATTTATCCTTGAAGGAGCGATCGGCACGGTTCCTGGAGCACATGGCAAGGCTTTAGAGGACTTTAATAAAAAGTGGACGGCAACTGGCAAACCACTCACTGCCTATCTTCAACATTCTTGGGATGCGGCAGCATTATTGATGCTGGCAGCTCAGGCAGCTAAAACCAATACTGGGGAAGGGATCCAAAGTAAAGTGCGGGAAGTCGCGGGTGGCCCTGGCGAGGAAGTTTCGGATGTGTGTCAGGCGCTGACGTTGCTCAAAGCTGGGAAAAAAATTAACTACCAAGGTGCCAGCGGTAATGTCGATATCGATGCGCTAGGTGATGTCCTGGGGACTTACGATATTTGGCAGGTGCAAGCTGATGGTACGCTCAAAACAATCGATAAAGTCGATATTGCTAGTACCAGTCAACCTGCCAAGGCAGCTCCGACTAAAGCGGACGCAAAATCCGAGCCAAAACCTACCACTGCACCGGCAAAACCAAATTAGGTAAGATCGGGGTAAGCTGTCCGACATCTAAATCGAGTTATCGCTGATGATTTTAGTGGTTAGTTATCGAATACTCAGTTTGAATGCACATCAGCTTATCCACCAGCGGCATTTTTATTCGGGGGTTCCCCCCGAATAAAAAAACGACAAGACAGCGGCACCCCGATGATTCGTGTTATTTATTCCCACCTTCTAAATGATTTCTTACCTCAAAGGCACCGCTGTTGAGATTTTGACTCCGCCTAACAACCGGACGATCTTGATCTTGGAAGTAAATGGGGTCGGTTATGAATTACAAGTGCCCCAACGCACGATCGCAGCGATAGTCCCGAACGCCGAAATTCAGATTTTTACCCATCAACAAATGCGTGAAGAACAAATCGCGATTTATGGGTTTAGTAGTGCCGCCGAGCGCGATTTATTTCGACAATTAATTAGTGTCAGTGGGGTAGGCGCGAGTTTGGCGATCGCGTTATTGGATAAACTCGGATTGGTAGATACCGTCCAGGCGATTGTCACGAGTAATATTCAACGACTATCCACCGCCCCAGGAGTAGGTAAAAAAACTGCCGAACGTCTAGCGCTCGAACTGCGGGGCAAACTCGGACAATGGCGCATCGCATCTGGATTGTCCGCAGACTTACCACTTACAAGCTTGAATCAAACTATGCAAGCTGAAGTAGAAATGACCATGTTAGCTTTGGGCTATACAAATGACGAAATTCATCAGGCTTTACAAGCGATCGGTCGAGATAGTTTGATGGTAAAAAGTCAAAACATTGAAGACTGGCTGCGGCTAGCGATCGCAAGTATCGAATAGACTCTGCGGTTATAAGTCGCTGGAGTTATGGTATGGTTATGAGTGAATTTAACTGTTTTTGTTAGCATCGGTACTAGCACAATCTTATCGATCGGCTTGCCGTCTGTCTGATTGCAATTATTCGGCTAGCCCTGTAGTTGGCTTGTCGAGCAATAGACCAGTAGCTTTTTACTGCGGGTTTCCCGATAAGCGCCTACCGCTGCGACAGCAATTGTTAAATCTCTACTCCTACAGATTGGCAACCATCGCACGATAATGTATTTGGTAAGATCGTGAGATAACTGATTGCGATTGCAGTCGCTCAACCATTCATAATTCATAATTCATAATTCTCATGCCTTCATCACCCCAGTCCGAAGATTTTGATGATGCCGAGTTAGTTACGCTGACCGATGAAACTGGGCGCAAACTTCCCTGTTACATCGAGCGCGAACTCGAACTTGACGGTAAAACTTACTTGCTATTATTGCCAGTAGATGCACCGATTGAAATCTTTGCTTGGAATGAAGATGATGAAGTCGCCGAGCTAGTTCCAGTCGAAGAAGATGAAGAGATCGAGCGGATCTTTGCCGACGCTCATGCCGTGCTATCCGAGCAAAATCTCGCACTCAAACGGACTGCTTTTACACTGAGTGCGGTTGGTGAATTGCCGCCACTCGATCCGACAGAAGTCGTCACGATCGAACTCGATGAAGCAGACGACCAATTAGAGCCAGAAGAATTTCAAATTCTCGCTCGTTTTTATAACGAAGAACAAGAATATGCGATTTGTACTCCGGTCGATCCATTACTATTTTTCGGTAAAACCGACGATAACGATCTGGTAACGCTATTATCTGAAAAGGAAGCCGAACAACTCCAACCACTGCTTGAAGATATGTTATTAGATGAAATCTAACACTAACAAATCACGATCGCAACACCGCAAAACTGCTCCCAAGTGGTTGTTTATCATCGCCCCGATCGCTTTGCTATCAGCCGCAGGTGGCATTGGGGCAGCTTGGTGGAATGGGATTTCTGCCCCAGCCTCGACCGACCCCAATGCCAAAACAATCCAAATTCAAGTCAAATCGGGTACCTCCGCTCAAGCTATCGGTCAGGAATTAGAAGCAAAAGGCGCAATTAAGTCCCAACTTGCGTGGAAACTGTTGACGGCTTGGCAATCAAAACAAGGCAAAGGGGCACCACAAAAAGGGACGTACGAGGTATCTCCCAATCAGCCATTGTCTGTAGTTGCCGCCCAAATTTCCGAAGGTAAAGTCATCCAATCTGGGTTTGTGATCCGCGAAGGCTGGAGGATCGAGCAGATGGGTGAATACTTTGAAAAGCAAGGGATGTTTAAAGCGGCTGATTTTGTTGCCGCCACCAAGGAAATTCCCAAGGATAAATTTCCCTGGTTGCCCGATGGATTAACGCATCTAGAAGGATTTCTCTATCCCGAAACCTATAAAGTACCCACCGAGACGATTACCCCTAAAGGTGTGGTGACGCAAATGCTCAAGCAGTTCGAGCAGGTAGCATTACCAGAATATAACAAGGTCGCCGATCCCCAGAAATTAAGCCTGTTGAAATGGGTGAGTTTGGCAAGTGTCGTCGAAAAAGAAGCGGTCATCCCGGCCGAGCGACCGAAAATTGCTGGGGTATTTATGACGCGATTGGCAAAAAACATGCCATTAGGTTCCGATCCAACAGTGGAATATGGGCTGGGGATCAAACAAACTGCCGATCGACCGCTAACTTTTGCGGAAGTCAAACGGCCAAACCCCTATAATACCTATATCAATCCTGGAATTCCGCCGGGGCCGATCTCTAGTCCCAGCATCGGTAGCTTAAAAGCGGTGCTCCAACCAGATAGTACCGATCTACTGTATTTTGTGGCTAAATATGATGGGACGCATGTATTTAGCAAGACGCTATCGGAACATGTCGCTGCAACTAATGCTATTCGTCAGCAACGTCAAGCTGGCAAAAAATAATCGCTCGCACCCGTTCCCCGATCGCTAGCTGCTCCATCGATAATTATTTCTATGGGGTTAGCTCCGCGCCAACAATTCACCAAAGATAATAGGTACTCTGTTGCTAGGGTGAATTATAAAGTTTAGATGATTTGAAATATGGCACTATTTCCGTTGTTACAACCCGATTTGGTATTGGGTAGTTCTATTTTGGCTTTGACTCCCGAACTCCTTGTCAAACATCAGATTGAAGGGATGGTTTTGGATGTAGACGATACGATCGTTCCGATCGGGTGTAGCATGGCGGAGCCAGCATTGATGATGTGGATCGAGCAGATCAAACAATTGATACCACTTTGGTTGGTGACCAATAATCCCAATCAAGTTAGGATTGGGGCGATCGCGGATAGCTTATCAGTACCATATTTTTTAAGTGCGGCAAAACCCTCCCGCCGCAAATTGCGCCAAGCAGTTGAAGCGATGAAAATCGAACCCGCACGCGTAGCGATGGTCGGCGATCGGGTATTTACAGATGTCTTGGCAGGCAATCGGCTGGGAATGTTTACGATCCTGATCGAACCGATCGTCAGCGAAAATTCGACTGTTGGATTCGACCTATTACGGCAGGCTGAATTTGCGATCGCGAGATTATCGGGTGTCTCTTTGACTGCATCGCCTAGAAGCTAGTAGTTTATTCTTCACAGCCTGCATTAAAACAAAGTTACTAGTGGCTAGTGGCTAGTGGCTAGTACTCAGGAGTATGTTTTGTGGTGATTTAACCAGTTTTTATGTACTGTTGCAAGATAGAAGATTACCGATATCCGAGCGACGATCGGCTGGAAATGTTGGTAAAACTCCGTGCTAACAACTCGATCGCCAGCTTCGCACTGCGTTCGGATATTGAGTTAGCGATCGCTAGCCGATCGAGTGACGATCCGCTCGTAGAAAAATAAATCTTAATATCTTAGAATAAATCTTGACCAAATCGAAATATAAATAAATCATTAAGAAACTGGGGATCGCTAAAAAGATCTGTCATCATTAATACATATCAAATGGAGCCAGCTCATATAAAGGCTCTAAACATAATATAAAATACTAAACCTTCAGAGCGTTAGCTGCCACCTCAGGCAGTTGGCGCTCTGAAAAATTTTAAGGGGAGATAGTTATCTATTATTATTTAGTATTCCCACTCCATCGCCGAAAGCATCGATCCCTTGCACTTGCGCCCCGATCCCCATCATGTCTCAGACCCTAGTCATTAAAGTTGGTACGTCGAGTCTCACCCGTGGCGATGGCAGACTAGCTTTATCAGCGATCGCCGCATTGGTTGAGACGATTGTCGATTTACGCGATCGCGGTTATCAAATTATATTGGTATCTTCTGGTGCGGTTGGAGTTGGCGCAGCTCGACTCGGGATGACCGAAAGACCTAAAACGATCGCCCTCAAGCAAGCAGCAGCGGCAGTAGGACAAGGCATCATCATGCGGGTATATGACGATCTATTTCGCGAACACCAGCAGCCAGTGGCCCAAATACTGCTGACGCGGAGCGATCTCGACCGGCGGAGTAGTTATATTAATGCTTACAATACCTTCAACGAGCTATTGCGATTGGGCGTAATGCCGATCGTCAACGAAAATGATACGGTGGCGGTAGACGAGCTAAAATTTGGCGATAACGATACGCTCTCGGCACGGGTAGCTAGCACGATCGATGCCGACTGGTTATTTTTGCTCACAGATGTCGATCGATTGTACTCTGCAGATCCACGCAAGTTTCCCGATGCCCAACCGATCGTTCAAATCGATCGCTTAGAAGATTTAGCCGCGCTGCAAATCCAAACTGGCGGCAAAGGTTCGCAATGGGGAACGGGTGGCATGGTAACGAAAATAGCTGCCGCACAGATTGCAACGAGCGCGGGAGTCAGAACCGCAATTACCCACGGGCAATTTCCGCAGAATATCCTGCGAATTTTGCAAGGCGAACCATTAGGAACGCAATTTACACCGCAATTACGTGCAGACAGTGCGCGAAAGCGCTGGATTGCGCATGGATTGGTACCAGTGGGGAAGGTTTATCTCGATCCTGGCGCGGTACGGGCAATTTTAACCGACGGGAAATCTTTATTACCAGCCGGAATTACCCAGATTGAGGGTGACTTTGAGGCGACAGATGCCGTGCAATTATGCGACGATCTCGGCCGAGAGATTGCCAAGGGGATTGTTAACTATAGTAGTATAGAGCTAGTTCGCATCCACGGACATCGATCGAGTGACATCGCCGAATTACTCGGTTACATCGGCGAAGATACGGTCGTCCATCGAGACAATCTAGTATTGAGTTAGCAATCGATCGCCCCACCCTGTTGTGTAACGCTAGCAGCCTGATGGCGATCGTGATTTGGAGAGTAGCGAACAATCGGAATACATTTGTCAAAAAGACGCGCTCTAGATTTTGACGATCTAAGGATAATTCGGCGTTGCTGAATTCAGGGATGATTTATTTTAGAGCCAAACCCTAAAATTTAGGGTAGGGGCAACTCATACCGCAATTGAGCAATCCCGATAATTCTTGGTAAATATTGTTATCGTTCCTCTTTTCTAAACTCTGATGGACTCATCCGTAGTGGTCGATCGGGATTCCAAATGCCGCGCCCCATCAGCCGTGCGTATTGACTGCCACGACTGAACCGTTCGCGATATTTGGCACCATTGGGGGCAGTAGTAGTCGCACTCGCCGATCGCATATTTGGCAGTACATAGCCATCTTTGAGTAATTGTTCGTTCAGCAATCGACCATCTTTCCAGAGATAGACAAATTTACGCCCGAATTTATCCGCATCCGTCTCTTCTAATTCGACGCTCACGGTCTCTTTGTCAGTTGTGCCGATTAGTTCCTCCAATCGTTGTTTCGCCTGCTTGCCCCAAGGCTCTTGAGCCAGATCTGGGGCATCGATACCGATCAAGCGTCCTTGTTGAATTATTGGAGGCTGTTGCGATCGATCGATCCACTCGATCGAGTGTCCGCTGATTACCCGACTAATCTTTACTGTTGGATAGTTAGGTGGCGTTGACTGGCAGCCAGTTAGCAATAATAATGCAGTGGAGATCGTGCAAAACTGAAGTCTCAGACAGAAATTCATAATTATATTTATTCTTCGATCGGCAGTCCGTGTTTAATTTTGCCCTTCGCAAAGTAACGTCCGAACTGAAGTTCGTAGACTTCATCTTCATCCTGAGTTTCGACTTCTAAGTCGGAACATGCATAGCTGACACACAGCAATGCATAACCTTGACTTTGTAATTGCGGCGATAATCCCATTGCTTCTGGCTGTTCCAAGTGTCCCGATTTGACCCGGACGGCACAAGCAGTACAGGCACCATTGCGGCAGGAAAAGGGCAGTTTCAAGCCTTGAGCTTCGACACTAGGAAGGATATATCGATCGTTCGGAACGCTTGCTTGATGATAGGTATCGGTTTGGCGATCGTAGATTTTGATTTGATAGTGGGGAGTCATGAATAGTGGCTAGTGGCTAGTGAGTGTGACTGATAGCGAGAAAGGATATCCAGCTGGATATCTTTTTGAATGAGAAGGGGTAAGAGCTATTTTAATTCTGAATTTGTCCGACCGCTCTTAAACTTCAAACCCTAGCCACTAGTCACTACTTATTATCAGTTGACAGTTGGTAAAAGTCTAGGTTATGCTAGTTAAGCGGTAAAATTTACCCAAGCTTGTCTTGGAGAAGTGGCCGAGTGGTCGAAGGCGCAGCACTGGAAATGCTGTGTAGGGCAACTTACCGTGGGTTCGAATCCCACCTTCTCCGTTATAAAGCAAAATAAGCTCCACTCTCATTGTAGAATGGGGCTTGTTTTTGTCGATTTTTAATATTTTTAATTATTCTTGGTTGTTCATTTGCTCGTGTTCTCGATCTAACCGAAGCACAAATTTCGACGCTCTTTGACTATAACGATCGACCGGATTTATCATTGCGATTTTCTTGCCCAGTTGTTAACAATTGTGGATTAGCCTGTACAGTAGCGTTAAAATAACAGCTACGATGCCAAAATTACTTCCCACCAAAGTTACTAAATTTAGCCTTTCACTCAGTTTTGTTGTCTTGCTGGGTTGTCTGTGTTTACTCGCCTTATTTGGCTGGCTCAGTCAAGAAATATTAGAGAAAGAGGTATTTAGCTTCGACACGACAATTTTATGGTGGTTGCATCGACATAGTAATGCCACGATCGATAATATGATGCTAGGTATCACCAATCTCGGCAATCCAGAATTTGTCGTAGTATTGGTAACGATTTGTTTTAGCTTATTACTCTGGTATAAAAGGTATTGGGCTGCTCAAATTTTGTTTTTGACCTGTTTGGGTGCGGTGATTCTCAATCAAGGCTTAAAGCTCGTGTTTGTGCGACCTCGACCGCAATTATGGCCGCACCTAATCGTCGAGCATACTTATAGCTATCCGAGCGGTCATGCACTGGGTTCGGCGGTCTTGTATGGGTTTCTGGCTGTTTTGTTAGCGCGTGAGTATCCACGTTACCGGATGGGGATTTATAGTATTGCCATCTTACTTGTAGCAGCGATCGGGTTGAGTCGGTTATTCTTGGGCGTTCACTACCCTACCGATATCATTGCCGGGTATGCGGTGGGGATACCTTGGCTGAGTGCCTGCATCAAACTTTTGCAAATCGGCTCCAACAGAGAACTTGAGGATCGATGACGATTATTTTATATTGGGGTGATGATGATTTTGCGATCGCCAAAGCTGTGACAGCAATTCAACAATCATCGCTCGATCCGGCTTGGGCGAGTTTTAACTATGAAAAGATCGCTCCAGAGCGGGATGATGCTGTCATTACGGCATTAAATCAGGCGATGACACCCCCATTCGGAATGGGGAAAAGATTGGTATGGCTGGCAGATACGACCGTGATGCAAAGCTGTCCGGAGGAGTTGCTGGCCGAGTTGGAGCGGACATTACCGCAGATTCCCGCGACTACCATGCTCTTGCTCACGAGTAAAACTAAACCTGATGGCCGCTTGAAATCGACGAAGACGATTCAAAAATATGCCAACGTCCAAGAATTTAGCCTCATTCCACCTTGGAAGACTGAAGAATTGAGCCAGCGGGTACAGATTGTTGCGAAAGAATTGGGGCTAAAATTAACTAAAGATGCCGTTCAACTGCTGACCGAATCAGTTGGGAATAATACTCGGCAACTATATCTAGAACTAGAAAAACTAGATCTACTTGCTGGGGGACAAGGGCAAGAGATCGATCGACTGATGGTGGCAAGTCTTGTTATTGCCAATACTCAAAATAGTCTCCAACTAGCTGCGGCGATTCGTGAGGGGGATGTCGGTAAGGCTTTGCAGACGATCGAAGAATTAATAAACCATAACGAACCAGCACTAAAGATCGTGGCTACGCTCGTGGGTCAGTTTCGGACGTGGCTATGGGTGAAAATGTTACTCGAAGCTGGCGAAAAAGACGAAAAGGTCATTGCCACCGCCGCCGGACTCAGCAATCCCAAACGCCTGTTTTTTATCAAACAAGAGCTACACGGTACTACCGCCGATCGACTGGCGGCAACGCTACCCAGATTACTCGATTTGGAATATAGCCTCAAGCGTGGTGGCGAGACTATCTCTACGCTGCAAATCCATGCGATCGAATTGTGTCAGATATTTAAATAGGCTCAAACATTGGAATTGCCAGGTAGTTGACAAATACTACTCTGGCAATTTAAACCTTATAATAATCTCCAAATAAAGGGATAACGGTAAGATTCATCGGGATTATTTAAAGTCGCTAAAACTCCAAAAATTGGCGGTACCCAGTGAAAAATAGAGAATATTCCGAGGACAACAAAAGCTAATGGAGAGAGGATGAACGTAGCAAAAAAGAACGAACTCAATCCAGCCGTAATTGCTCCATACAGCCAAATATTAAAGTGATAATTGAGCGTTTCCTTGGCAGTCGCTTTAATCACTGGATCGTCAAAAAGTAGCAGTATAATAAATGGAATTGCGGAAGGGAAAACCAGGAAACCTAAAAAAATCGAACCGTGGCACAACAAAGAAAATAGTTTCCGTTTGCCACTATTACTACGATCGCCAGAATCAACCATTTCAAATCCTCTTTTAATCTAGAATAAAATCTATTTGTAATAACTCTAGCATAGCTTACAGCTCGATCGTAGTACGTTTTTCCTGGGTGGAAATCCGCAACCTGGCGAACACGAAACATTCTCGCCGATCGAACTTCTATACAATTAGAGCTAGTCAACCTTCAGATCTCTTCACACGCATCTCGACATGGCACCCAAATCTGGTGGCAACTCCCATCCTTATGGATTTAGACGATTTGGCTTCACTTGCTTGTTAATCGGTCAAATTTGGCTGCATCTGATCCAAGGCAAGACTTACTGGCGCAAAATCCCCGAACATCTCTTCAAAACTGGCCCAGCATCGATGCTCCCAGTGTTATTGGTCAATTTGTTGGCCGGGATGATTTTTACGATCCAGACAGCCAGACAGCTAGATAAATATGGGGCGCTGAATTCTGTCGGCGGCGCGTTTGCGATCGCGTTTTGTCAGGAACTAGCACCGATTTTGACCTCCAGTGTGATTGCTGGACAAGTCGGTTCGGCCTTTGCCGCAGAAATTGGGGCGATGAAAGTTAGCGAACAAATCGACGCACTATATACGCTCAGAACCGATCCGATCGATTATTTGGTGCTACCGCGAGTATTGGCTTGTAGTGGGATGATGCCGATTTTGATTATTTTAGGATTGGTCTGCGGGATTCTCGGTGGCACATTTGCCGCGTATGAGTTCTACAAGATCTTACCAGAGCAATTTTTAGAATCAGTGCGCACATTTTTGGAACCTGCCGACTTGATCGTGCTGTGGCTCAAAGGCTTGGTTTTTGGTGGTGCGATCGGTACGGTTGGCTGTGGGTGGGGGATGACGACAAAAGGTGGTGTCAAACAGGTGGGAGAATCGGCGACTGCGGCAGTGGTGATCTCTGGAGTGCTGATTCTGGTTGCCGATCTGTTGCTATCGGTAGTATTTGGAGCGTCGCCCACGGGGAAAAGCAACTAATCTTAGATCCATCTAACCCACATTCCGCACTTCAGAACAGTCAGCGGTTGAAACCGCTACTCGTGTTGCGAAACCCGCCTTCGCGGGTTGATAATTAGAGAGTTGTAGGTTGGGCAGAGCAAAGCGAAGTCAGTCAATGCTGAAAACCAGATATAATCAAAGACTGAGCCAGCCAACCTAACTGCCCCCATGTCCACCGAACTCCAAACCGAACTCGAAATTGCCGTCGAACATCGTCGGAATTTTGCGATTATCTCTCACCCCGATGCAGGGAAAACGACCCTGACCGAGAAACTGTTGCTGTACGGAGGCGCGATTCACGAAGCAGGTGCAGTCAAAGCGAGACGAGATCAGCGTAAGGCGACTTCTGACTGGATGGAGATGGAAAAACAGCGGGGGATTTCGATCACCTCGACGGTGTTGCAGTTTGCGTATCAGGGTTTTCAAGTGAATTTGCTGGATACCCCCGGACACCAAGATTTTAGTGAAGATACCTATCGAACGCTAGCAGCGGCGGATAATGCCGTGATGCTGATCGATGTGGCTAAGGGTTTGGAGCCACAGACGCGCAAGTTATTTGAAGTCTGTAAGCTGCGCGAGCTTCCGATTTTCACATTTGTGAATAAGATGGATCGACCTGGACGCGAACCATTAGAATTATTAGATGAAATCGAGCAAGAATTGGGGCTTCAGACCTACGCGGTAAATTGGCCGATCGGTGGCGGAGATCGGTTTAAAGGCGTGTTCGATCGCCATCAGCGCAAAGTTCACCTGTTCGAGCGATCGGCGCATGGTAGCCGCGAAGCGACCGATACGGTGTTGGATCTCCACGATCCGCGTCTCAAAGAATTACTCGATCGAGAATTATTCGAGCAACTCCATAGCGATTTGGAACTCCTCGATGGCGTGGGTTCGGAGTTAGATTTAGATGCGATTCATGCGGGTTATATGACTCCGGTATTCTTCGGGAGTGCGATGACCAATTTCGGGGTCGAGTTATTTTTACACTACTTCCTCGAATACGCACTCAAACCTGGCAATCGGAATTCTAATCTCGGATCGATCGATCCGAGTTATCCAGAATTTTCTGGCTTTGTATTTAAATTACAAGCAAATATGGACCCCAAACATCGCGATCGCGTGGCGTTTATTCGGGTCTGTACTGGTAAATTTGAAAAGGATATGACTGTCAGCCACGCGCGTACTGGCAAAACTGTCAGATTGTCGCGTCCCCAAAAGTTATTCGCCCAAGATCGGGAATCGATCGAAGAAGCATATCCCGGCGACGTGATCGGCTTAAATAATCCTGGTGTATTCGCGATCGGCGATACGATCTATACCGGCGGCAAAAAATTAGAATACGAAGGCATCCCCTGTTTTTCACCCGAAATCTTTGCCTTTCTCCGCAATCCCAACCCCTCGAAATTCAAACAGTTCCAAAAAGGGGTGACGGAACTTCAGGAAGAGGGTGCTGTCCAGATTATGTACTCTGCTGATGAATCCAAACGCGACCCAATTTTAGCCGCAGTCGGACAGCTCCAATTTGAAGTAGTCCAGTTTCGGATGAAGAATGAATATGGAGTAGAGACGACATTAGAGCCGCTGGGATATTCAGTCGCCAGATGGGTAGTCAATGGCTGGGATGCTTTAGATAAAGTCGGACGGTTGTTTAATACTTTGACAATTAAAGACCACTGGAATCGTCCGGTACTGTTATTCAAGAATGTCTGGAATGTCAATCAGTTATTAGAAGATCATCCTAGTCTGAAGTTGAGTGCGATCGCACCCATTACGATCGGTAATTCAGTAGTGAGTTAATCATAGGGTCTGTAGGGGCTGGTTTATGCTAATAGCCTGCGATACTCACAACCAATCTGACAGCAAAACCAGCCCTTTTGCATCAACCCTGCTGATTAAATCTCAGGAGACCCCATTCAGCTCCTAAAACCCTCTGTGAGCCTCTGTGCATCCTCCGTGCCCCTCTGTGTTAAATAAACACCCCAAAGCAAAATCTCTACCCCTTCTGATTTTGGGACTTAAACCGCCCCGCGACAAAATCTCGACGCGCGGAATGTTTGGTATCTCGCCCCGTGACTCGCTTGCGCCACATCCGAAAACTCGAAGCCTTCATTTCTCGCCGCATTAACGCGATGACTTGCGGCTCGGATAGACCGAATTGTAACTCGATCGCATCAAATGTCGTCCGATCTTCCCAAGCCATTTCGAGCACGCGATCGATCGTTTCTGAATCTATTTCTGGTAATTCCATAATCAATCCTATTTAATAATAGTTTGGCGAGCGACGGCTCGATCGAACATTTTCCCAAACCCCTCTTTGCGCATTGCTACTGGTTCGGCGGTTAGGTTCCAGAGAGTTTCATAGAAAAAGAAGGATACTCCTGCCAAACCTTGTTTGCGGACAGCGGCAATTTGCGATTGAATTTGTTTCATGGGGACGGGTTTGGGTTTAACGCCCGACATAATCCCAATTCCAACCGGGATGTGTTGACTGGCTAATTTCAATTCGGGATTATTGAGTTCGCCGATGAAGGATTCAAACTTATCGCGATAGACTTGAACTAATAACTCCTCAACCAAACCTTGCCGTTCCCATTTTGCCCAATCTTGGAGAAAGAAGCTCTTAGCAAAGCCTTGCGGATTTGGAGAGATCGAGACAATCGCTTTGGGATTGGCTGCTTTAATCGCCACGAATAACTCTTTCATAAAAGCGGTAATCTTATCCGCCCGCCAATTTATCCATTCCTGATTTTGAGTATCTTTAGGTGGTAATTTGCCTTGATGGTCGCGTTGATATAAATCGACGGTAAATCGATCGTAACCAAATTCATGTGGGAGTCCAAAGTGATCGTCAAATTGGATGCCATCTACATCATATTTTTTTACGACTTCGACCACTAGCTCTATTATAAACTTTCTCACATCGGGGCGGAATGGATTGAGCCAAACGCGGGGATCTTTGCCTTCTTTCCAATTAGTGTTACCGTCTTGCTTTGTCGTCAGCCAATCGGGGTGGAGTTTGGCCAAATCGGAGCCAGCCGGATCGCTAGTTCCTGGGGCCATCAGTCCAAATTCAAACCAGGGAATCACGGCTAGCCCTTGTTTGTGCCCCTGCGCCACTAATTCGCGCAGCACGTCGCGTCCTTCCAATCCTTCGGTTTTTCCAAGCGTTCTCCCAATCAATAATCCAGCGGATTTCTTGGGCATGAAGCTACTCCCCACGACTCGTTTGGCAACTTTACTAGGATACGTCGTGTAGCCCCAATTCCAGACGACTGGATAAATCGTATTAAAATTTAATTTGCGGAGATCTTTTAGGGCTGTCACCAATCGATCGCGCGAAAACAATACGTCACTATCGACATTTGTAATCCAAACACCGCGAATTTCTCGATTCGATTTAGTTGCTAGCGATCGAGATAAAAAGAATGTCGGGAAAGTTACTGCTAAAATCAATCCGATTGTAATGAAAACAGCAAACCAAGACTTACGATTGAAAAAATTACTCATTAAAATAGCCGATCTCGAATATAAGTACAAAAAAGAGATGGATTAGCTTAAATCATCGCTCCATTAGCCCTAGTTTCGGGCGTGCTAGTGTCCAATGTAACTCAGAAGTTTGCGATAATTTCACTTGTTGTAAACCAGCTCGATCGATGAAATCCCGAACTTCAGTTAGCGTGAGTCCAGCTTTAAGTGAATCGCGAAATAATTGTTGCTGACGACTGTCATAATCGCCGCCGAAGCGATCGACTAATTCATCCACAAGGAGATCGGTTTCTGGTCTGATGAGATCGCGAATTAAGAGCGCCCCATCTAATCTGACTAAACGGTTTACCTCCTGAAAAAATACCAAAGGATCGGGTAAATGATGTACCAAACTATTGGAAACGATCGTATCGAACTCGAGATCTGGATATGGCATCCGTTTTGAATCTACACGTTCTAATCTAATTCGTTGGCTTAAATTAGCTTCCTCCACATTCCGTTGACCGATAATCAGCATCGATTGTGCCAAATCGATCGCCGTAATTAAGTATTGTGGTCGTTGCTGGCACATCAAAATGGGAATTCTTGCCGTTCCCGTCCCTACATCTAAGATTTTGACAGCATGTGGATCTAAAGCGATCGCATCGGCAGCAAACGCGGTATTTACCGCGCTAAAGTCCATCGCATCGTAAGCAGTTGCCTCGAGCCAGGTATCCATCACTTCTGGTTCCAAAATTCTGTCCATTGGGTTCTTGCTGTTGTGGAGATCGGCCGATCGTATTTTATCAGGCACAAAGACCTCCTGCGCTAGATCTAGCGACTGGAGATCGATCTCGGTAACTACTTTGTGCGATCGCGATCGCACAAAAACACATTTCAGATCTTATTTAAGTTATGATGTCGATACTATTAAAAAATCTATATGTGTGTTTTAGTTGGTAATCACTGAGTAAGATATTTTACATTAGATTTAAATATCTACGTCAAATTTACTACCAGTTTTCATTAGCTAATTTCGATTGCTCTAGATGAGAATCTCTTATCTCTTGGCTTTCTGAGCCGGAGCTAGTAAATTTGCAATGTGATTGCCAAAAATTGTATCGATGATAATGAAGCCAAGTTGGATTTTAATAGCTGTTGTATCTATAAATTGCTCGATGAGTTGTGCAATACTGGATGTCGCTGAGCCAAAAGTTTTAGACCGACAATCTATCGAAGCTCGATTACCACAAGTCAATGTCAACGATCGCCACCAACAGATTGTCATATCCCGATCTCAAGAAAACTCTAAACTCAAAATCTTACTACCACTCTATATCTATCCCAATTGGTACGATCGCGATAAATATCTCTGGAAACAGGTAGCATTAGCTGCTCGAAAAGTACCGATCGTGGCGATTATCAATCCGAATAATGGGCCGGATAATGCACCGCCGAATAGCGACTATCAGCAGGGAATTAAGGATTTACATCAAGCCGGTGTCAAGATCGTCGGTTATGTGCCCACAAATTATACCAAGCGCGATCTTCAAGCTGTAAAAGCAGATACCAATCTCTATATCAAATACTTTAATGTCGATGGAATTTTTATCGATGAGACTGCGAATACTCAAGATAAATTAAGCTATTATCAACAGATCTATCAACATATTAAATCGCGATCGCTACGTTATCAAGTTATTCTCAATCCTGGCACAGATATTGCCGAAAGTTATATTCACGAACCAGTTGCTGACGTATTGGTAATCTTTGAAAATTATCAAAAGGTATGGGCAAACTACCATCCGCCTGCATATGTCAAAAATTATGCATCCGAACATTTTGCGGCGCTAGTACATACAGCAGCAGATCGACAGTTGATGACAACTACACTCGATCGCGCTGCCAAGCATAAATTTGGTTATATTTATATCACCAATGATAGTACCGATACTGCCAATCAAAATCCCTGGGACAGTTTGCCCAGCTATTGGCAAGCACAGGTTAACTATATTCAAAAGTTAAACGCAGCTAAATAAATAAAGTTAGTTCGATCGATTGCGTTCGGGCGTGTAAGGTTAAAAACAGTCGTCACTTTTAGCCATCTCTCGGCCCCGATCGGGTACGATCTGAAGGCAATTAATCTTGCAGCAACTGTATCAAGTCTCACCACATGGACACTATTTGGCGATCGGTCAAACCCTATACCGATATTCTGTACCACAAAACCGATGGCATCGCGAAAGTGACTATCAATCGACCTGAAAAGCGCAATGCCTTTCGGCCGCACACAGTATTTGAGATGTACGATGCGTTTTGTGATGCGCGGGAAGATACTAGCATCGGGGTAGTGCTGCTGACGGGTGCGGGGCCACATACCGATGGTAAATATGCTTTTTGTGCTGGTGGCGACCAATCAGTGCGCGGATCTGGGGGGTATAAAGGCGCAGACGGGATTCCGCGCTTGAACGTACTCGACCTCCAGAGATTGATTCGATCGATGCCTAAGGCGGTAATTGCTCTCGTTGCGGGTTATGCGATCGGTGGCGGGCATGTGTTGCATTTACTTTGCGATCTGACGATCGCGGCAGATAATGCGATTTTCGGTCAAACTGGCCCCAAAGTGGGCAGTTTCGATGGCGGGTTTGGGGCGAGTTATCTCGCGCGCGTAGTCGGGCAAAAGAAGGCGCGGGAAATCTGGTACCTCTGCCGTCAATATGACGCACAAGCAGCGTTAGGCATGGGTTTGGTTAATTGTGTCGTACCGATCGATCGCTTAGAAGCCGAAGGGGTAGCTTGGGCACAGGAGATTTTAGCCAAAAGTCCGATCGCGATTCGCTGTCTCAAAGCCGCTCTCAATGCCGATTGCGATGGGCAAGCTGGTTTACAAGAATTGGCGGGCAATGCCACTCTGCTCTACTATATGACCGAAGAAGGTGCCGAAGGCAAGCAAGCTTTTCTGGAAAAGCGATCGCCCAATTTTCGGCAATATCCTTGGTTGCCATAAATTACTAGCATAAATCCGCCCCTACTTTAACGTGAGTCTCCAATGGGGCGCGCCGCAGGAAGGACGAAAGAAACAGGTAGAGGGGGTTTACTTCTAATCGGTAGCGAGAAGGCTAGAACTATCTCCCAGACTCTAGTTTGGTCGCGTAGGGAAATTTTGTTTCTTAGGAGTTCGGGAGGATATTGGCTCCGCTCGGGCACCGCACTCGATTGAAATCGGTGCTAGTGGTGCGAAGTCCGCGTTCGAGGACTAAGATATTCAGTCCGCGAAGGCGGACTTCGCTTCATGAGCCGAGACTTCAGTCTCCAGGCTCCTCTTAACCCGAACCCACGTTACCTTAATGCCCATGCTAAAAACCGCTCGGTATAGTAAAGCGCAAGCTGGTTGCTCGTGCCAGAAAATACTGCGTCAAAAGCATGATCCGCCCAGGGAATTTCGATGAAAATCGCTCGATTGCCTTGGGCGACTAGTGTATCGGCAAGGTGCTTGCCATACTTAGACTCGACGATCCGATCTTTGCCGCCATAGATGAGTAAAGATGCTGGTAAACCGGATTTGACAGCAAATAAGGGAGATGCAGCTCGGTATAATTGGGGAAAATCCTGCGGCGTACCGCCCAAGAAATCGCGGAGCGTAGCGCGAGAATCGATCGGATCGGGCACGGGGGGATTGTTGTAGCCAGCAATAAGATTCACTGGGCCGTAGTAATCGACCACCGCCCGCATCGGCAGCGACGAGTCGTAGGCGGCTAACATGGCTAGCTGCGCGCCTGCCGAGCGGCCGATAACGGCAACTCGATCGAGATCGGTTTCATAGCTGGCAGCCTGCTGTTTGATAAAATCGATTGCCAAGCGCACATCATCGATTTGAGCGGGAAAATGATACTGTGGAGCATGACGATAATCGATCGCCCAGACGACATAGCCCTGAGCGGCAATATAACGGTTGAAACTCTCATCGCTATCGGCACTACCGCGTTGCCATGCACCACCATAAATCGAGATAAGTGCCGGATATTTACCGACTTGCTGGGGACGATAGATATTCAGCGCTAGCTTGGTGCCGTTGGCAGCAGCAAAGGAAATGTGTCGATCGATCCTGACTGCTGGACTCGAAATACCGCGCCATAAATCTGCAATTACCAAAGAATGCGATCGTAGTTGCTGTTTGACCGACGGCAGCATCCGATCGAGATAATCGCGCCCTAAACTAGTAGTAATTGCCAGTTCTGCCCGTTGTTGCGTCGCGGAAAATTGAATCAGGGGAAAAGCACTCAAACCCAACGCCAAGGAAATACAACAGAGATTTAGCAGCAAGCTTCGCCGTTGGGTGGGATATTGGCGGCCATAGATTAGCCCACTTAAAATCAGCGTCGCTGCATTCAAGCCAATGATGCCAGGACTAATTTCTGGTGCGCCGACACTAAATGGCAGTAAGGAAAAAATCGGTGCGGGACAAACAATCCATAAACTTAAAAATAACCCGACAGCGGTTAATAACCATAAAATAACTGGCGCGATCGCGGAGAGATAATGTTTGGCTATCATCTAGAAATACTCATCTCGTTCGATCGGCATATTAACGATCTAGTTTAGCTCGATCGAACTAAAGATTCTCGCAGATAAATAGCAACTGAAATGCCGAACTTCGTCCTGATTGCTAATCCCGAAACTCGCCGAGTAGAGCTATTTCAGCAAGCCTTAAAAGATCGTGGCTTATCGCCAGCAAGACTCATCGCCTACGCCGACTTATTAGCCCATAAATGCCAACTAGCCGAATTTGACTCATCCGAGACGATCTTCCGGTTTGATGCGCCAGAGCGCAGTTTTGCAGTCGATCGCGGGTTCATTGCCGCAGGTGCGGGGATCGAGCCAAATGGACAGCATCAAAAGATTAGCGCGATCGAGGCGGCAAATCTCCCCGAAGACTTAGGGCGGATCTGGTATCAACATCAATGGTACCTCGGCTGGTGTCAGCGCCTGCGCTTGTGGACGGCAACTCTCCAAGGTCGAATCCTCAACCACCCCGAAGACATTATCATCATGTTTGATAAAGTCCGGTGCCAGAGAATTCTTGCGGCTGCTGAGGTGCCTGTGCCAATGATGTTATTTACTGACAGAGCAGGAGAGGGGAGGGATCGATTTACAATCGATCGATTGCGCCAAACAATGACTACCCAAAACATCAACAGGATATTTATCAAACTAGCACATGGCTCCTCCGCCTCTGGCGTTGTTGCCTATGAATTGCGCGGTGAAATGGAACGCGCTATTACTACCGTCGAGCGAGTTATGGAAGCTGGAGAATTGCGATTTTACAATTCTCGCTTGATTCGGCAATATCGCGATCGACAGGCAATTGCGGAGATTATCGATTTCCTCGCCGCCGAATCGGTACAAATCGAAACCTGGCTCCCCAAGGCGCGCTCGCACGGTAGAGAATTTGATGTGCGGGTAGTTGTCATCGGGGGGAAAGCTTGCCAAGCGGTGATGCGAGTTGGAAATAGCCCCATGACTAATTTACACCTCGGTAACGATCGACAGGATATTACTGAATTACCCCCTGGATTATCCGCGCATACTTGGGCAGAAATGCTCGCCACCTGCGAACGTGCGGCTGCTTGCTTTCCCCGAAGTTTCTACTGCGGCATCGACTTATTAATCGCCCCGAATTTAAAAGACCACTATATTCTCGAACTGAATGCTTTCGGCGATTTGTTGCAAGGGATTACATGGCAAGGGGAGGATACTTATCAGACTGAGGTGAGGATGTTGCTAAATGAGTAAAAGTAGTAGAGTTTTGTGGGAACGATCTGAAGGGGTGTAAAATTGTTGAGAGTTCGGAGATGGGTTTGTTTAGATCGATCGTCAATCCAATAAAATAACTAATGGGTATTTATCAAGAGACAGAACAGTTCTTGGGTAAACCAATTACTAACTACGATGAAAGCATTGACACGATCGATCCGATCGATACTGTTTATCGGTTACGGGTCGAGTATGATTCGGAATATAGCATCCTCGATCTCCTCGCGCGGTTTGCGGCTGATGCTAATGCCAGTAAGATTACCCGCTTGATTATCGGGATGTGGGATTACGATGATTCCAGTCAGGCTGTCGTCGAACTACTGGTAAGCATTCACGATCGACTGCCAAATTTAACCGCCGTTTTTATCGGTGATATCGAAGACGAAGAAAATCAAATTTCGTGGATTCAACAAAGCGATCTATCGCCCTTACTCAATGCTTACCCGCAGTTAGAATATTTACGGGTTCGGGGTAATGATGGGTTGAGTTTTGGCAATCTCAAACACGATCGATTAAAAACACTCATCGTCGAAACAGGTGGATTGAGTGTCAATCGGGTACGAGAAGTTTGTAATGCTCGTCTCCCTCAACTCGAACATCTAGAACTATGGTTGGGTACCGATGACTATGGCGGTGATGCCACGGTTGAAGATTTAGCCCCAATTTTGGCTGGCACTTTGTTTCCCAAATTAACCTATTTAGGTTTGAGAGATAGTATTATTGCTGACTCGGTAGCGACTGCGGTAGCAACTGCACCTGTAATACAACAACTCAAAGTACTCGATTTATCATTGGGCAATATCGGCGATATCGGAGCCGCTGCACTATTAGCTAGTCCGTATCTGCACCATTTAGAAAAACTCGATCTCAATCATCATTATATTTCCGACGAATTAGTCTCCCAATTAGAAAAATTAACTATTACTGTCGATGTCAGCGATGTCCAAGATGCTGATGAATATGATGGCAATGAGCATCGTTATATTGCCGTTGCGGAATGAGTTATTTGGGGTAGGGTATGAGGGCATGGGGCAGATGAGATCGATCTTCAATCCAAAATCTTGTCTTTACTGAAACACATGCGGAGGGAACCTCAGCGTGATCTTCAGTCGCAAAATCCAAAATCCAAAATTGTTTTGATAAACATCGCCCGATCGATCGGTACCCCACGATTTATTATTTATTACTCTCGATACGCTCCGCTATGATGTCGCCGAGGAGTGCCTGTTAGCAGGTCGCACACCAAACTTGGCGGGGTTATTACCAGGGGGAATGTGGGAACGCCGCCACACGCCTGCAAGCTTCACTTATGCCGCTCACCAGGCGTTTTTTGCTGGTTTCCTACCCACACCAGATCGACCGGGGAAACATCCACGTTTATTCGCGCTCAGTTTTGCTGGGAGTGAGACAACGGGGGAAAATACCTATGTGTTTGAGACGGCGGATATTGTCTTGGGTTTTGCCCAACGCGGCTATCATACGATTTGCATCGGTGGAGTCGGCTTTTTTAACAAACAAAATGCATTGGGAAATGTCTTGCCAGGCATGTTTGCCGAAAGCCATTGGCAGTCCGAGCTTAGGCGTAACCGATCCGCATTCTACCGAAAATCAAGTGGCACTCGCGATCGATCTCTTGCAGTCACTCCCCCCATTGCAGCGAGTCTTCCTGTTTATCAATATTTCGGCACTCCACCAACCCAACTGCATTTTTCGCCCTGGTGCGACGGTAGATTCTCGGGAAACTCAGGCGGCGGCGCTAGCTTATGTCGATCGACATCTTCCCCCATTATTTCAGGCGATGCAACAACGCGCCCCGACAAATTGCATCATTTGCTCGGATCATGGGACAGCATATGGTGAGGATGATTATATCGGCCATCGGTTGAGTCATCCAGTGGTGTGGACTGTTCCCTATGCAGAATTTGTGTTGGAATCGATTAGGGAATTTTAGAATCGGTAGAGATAAGCTCCACTATCCCCAGGTGGGTGATGTTATTGGTACCTTTAAAGCTATGACAACCAACGGCTACATTACTGGCGTAGAATATCAAAATTGACCGTCTTTCGATCGTCGAATATGGCAACGAAGTTACGATGAACAGTAATCAAATATAAGATAACGTGTAGGGCGGGCATTGCCCACCGTCTAGGTTTTAGGCTTTTCTGATGTTATAAATATTTGCGCCGACCTACTTATGGCAACGAAGTTACGACGAACAGATCGTCCGCACCGATCGATTCTTGATAGCCATCCCACAATATATCGAACACAATCCCCTCAAGTGGGAAAACGCCGAACTCCATCCAGATGTGAAATCAAAATGGTAGGATTCCCCTCTCTCCCCAATCCGATCGCATGACCACATTAGCAACCTTACTCGCCACCTCCCCTTACACGACATATTCCTACGCCTACCCCCATAAAACCGCCTACCGTCCACTAGATCCGCAAGTTTCCCTGAATGAATTATGGGCACAGGAAAATCGTGAAGCCTTATTTCTCTATTTGCATATCCCTTTTTGTGAAATGCGGTGTGGATTTTGCAACTTATTTACTCAAACAAATGCTGGCGAAGATTTAGTTACCGAGTATTTAAAAACCCTTGATCGAGAAGCCAAACAAGTAAAAGCCGCCCTGGGAGAGAGTCAATTTGCACGGATGGCAATCGGTGGTGGTACTCCAACTTTCCTCAGTATCAGTGAATTAGATCGACTTTTCGATCTGGCGACAGAGATCGTGGGGGCAAATCCACTAAATATCCCTACATCAGTAGAAGTTTCGCCCCAAACCGCCACTTTAGACAAATTAAAACTCTTAAAAATACGCGGAGTCGATCGCATCAGTATCGGGATTCAGAGTTTTATCCCCGCCGAAACCGCTGCTGCGGGGAGACCGCAATCGATCGATAATGTCTATGCAGCCTTAGAACGGATTAAATCTGTCGATTTTCCCACCCTGAATCTAGATCTGATTTACGGTTTACCAGGACAATCGATCGAAAGTTGGCTGGCATCACTCCAGATTGCCCTCAGCTTCGCTCCAGAAGAACTTTACCTCTATCCCCTCTATATACGACCGTTGACGGGTTTAGGCCGCTCCAAACGCGACTGGCATGACGAACGCCGCGAATACTATCGTCAAGGTCGCGATTTGCTATCGAGCAATGGCTACGAACAAATCTCCATGCGAATGTTTCGCCTAACCACCCCCACCCCCGCGATCTTCCTTTCCCCTTCCCCACTCTACTGTTGTCAAGCCGATGGGATGCTCGGACTCGGTTGTGGTGCCCGATCGTATACATCTCACCTCCATTATTCTAGTGAATATGCGGTCGGTATGAATGGGATTCAGGAAATTATTACTAATTACATCCAACACGAAGACGATCGATTTAATTGGGTTGATTATGGTTATCGATTAAATTTAGGCGATCGTCAGCGTCGGTTTCTGATTCAATCGCTATTGCAATCAGAAGGCTTAGATTTGAGTAGTTATCAAAAAGAATTTGACAGTGCTGCGCTGAGTGATTTTCCACAGTTAATGGATTTAGTAACCCTAGAATTAGCAACCTTGGCAGGAGACAGCGACACTGGAGAACGAGGAGATGGGGAGCTATCCAAAATTCAAAATCCCCAATCCCCAATCCCCAATCCCCAATCCAAAATCATCCTAACTTCAGCCGGAATGGAAGCCTCCGACACCCTCGGCGCATGGCTCTATTCACCCCAAGTCAAAGAATTGATGGAGGCTTATCAATGGCGTTAGATTTATCGATTTTATATCGCGGCTTGCTCTCTAGTTGTAACTATGGTTGTGAGTATTGCCCCTTTGCCAAGCGGACTAATACTGCGGCCGACTTGGTGCAGGACAAAGCAGAACTCGATCGCTTTGTCGGTTGGATCGGCGATCGACATAACGATCGATTTGGTATCCTATTTACCCCGTGGGGTGAAGCTCTAATTCATCGCTATTATCAAGCAGCGATCGAACGACTATCTCAGCTTACACAGGTAACTAAAGTCGCCATCCAAACCAATCTTACCTGTAATTTAGATTGGGTCGAGGACTGTAACAAACAAACATTGGCACTATGGACTACTTATCACCCAACCGAAGTAGCGATCGAGCAATTCTTAGCCAAATGCCACGAACTCGATCGGCGAAATGTTCGCTATAGTGTCGGCATTGTTGGTTTGAGAGAGCATCAAGAACACGCGCAAATGTTGCGTCGTGAATTATCACCCGATGTTTATCTATGGGTGAATGCTTATAAACGTCAGGTGGATTATTATACTGCTGCCGATATCGATTTATTTACTCAAATCGATCGATTGTTTCCGATTAATAACCAAATTTATAATACTTTCAATAAACCCTGCCGAACGGGTGAAACTGTAATTTCAGTGGATGGAACCGGAACGATGCGGCGGTGTCATTTCATTCCAGATGCGATCGGGAATATTTACGATTCAGATTTGGAGCAAATATTAGTTCCCAGAAATTGCACCAATCGAGTTTGTCGCTGTCATATCGGTTATGTCCATTTACCTGAGTTAAATTTGGATGAGGTATATGGCGATGGAATTTTAGAAAGAATTCCTGTTACGGGTGGTTAGAACCGTATTTATTCGATGGAAGCGGGCGGTTTTAACTGCGCCTATATAAACGAAGTCCACCTTCGCGGACTAAAACCTGTCTCAACCCGCGAAGGCGGGTTTCGGTTGTCTAGCGGCGGTTTCAACCGCTCGGCTATTAACGATGCTCGATCGGGCATAATTAATTTACCTCTACTTCCACACCTTCCCATGTCTCAACCCAATCCCGATCGCACCGATGCCATTCTTGGCGGACAAAATCCACCCCCGATCGATGCTGCTATTTTGGGTGGTGAAATTGGCAGAAAACAGAGATTACAATATGAGAAAGCGATCGCCAGAGAAAATAAATTCTGGCGTAATTTTGAATATTTAGATGGTTTGCCCGGTAGTTATGCTATGACTTTTGCCGATCGACATGTGGTGAATTGGGAAATAGACACAGAAATCATTGAGCCAAAAGAAATAGCATATGCTTTAAGAGCTAATAAATGGGATTATGAAAATGCAAAGATAAACTTCTACAATAAGTTGGGTGCTATGCTTTGCCATCCCGATGTGCATCGAATTGAGGCATTGGTTTTTGGCTGGTGCTATTTGGAAGATACAGATGCTATTGAGATATTAGTTAAAAATTATCGATCGCTGGCTGGATTAAAAGCTATATTTCTGGGGGATATTGAAGACAGAGAAATGATGATTTCTGATATTTGGTTAGCTGATGTTAGTCCGATATTATCACTCTATCCAAATCTTGAATTATTACACCTCAGAGGCGGCAGAGCCTTGAGGTTTAGTGAATGGCGACACGAGCAGCTAAAAGCGTTAAGAGTTGAGAGCGGTGGATTGAATCGTGAGGCAATACTAGATTTAAACCAATTAGAGCTACCAGAATTAGAATATCTAGAACTGTGGATGGGTAGACCTGACTATGGGGGAAATTCTTCAATAGATGATTTAATGCCAATCCTTTCTGGTGAAAAATTTCCGAAGCTAAAATATTTAGGACTGAGAAATTGCGAATATGCAAATGACATCGCTTTTGAATTAGTCCGGTCGCCTATTATAGAAAGTCTAATCGAGCTAGATTTATCAATGGGAACTCTACAATTAGAAGGCTTTCAGGCATTGTTAAATTGCCCAAAAATAACCGAGCTAGAAGTCCTCAATGTTGCTCAAACTTGTATCGGTCGAGCTTTTACTGGTACGTTACCTGTAAGTGAGTTTAAATGTCGGTTAATTATGGAAGGTCAACGCGGGGGACCTTCTTATCGATATTGTGTTGTTGGAGAGTAAATGTAAATTTCGGAGGGCATGCTCTCGTGCTTGCCATTCATTCAAGTCTCCACCAAAGGTTTATACAACTCCGGATCGTCAAATCCCGCCGTCCAAGCTATGGCTTGATGACAAGTCTGCATATTTGGCGGCACGCGGATGATGTATTGATTTGCTGTCGAAGGACAGATTACCGCCACACAAACCAAATCCTCATCTCCCGCCATCGACACCCGCAACAGCCGCCGCTCACCACCAGGATCGGTATCGGTATGCAATACCTCAGCCTGTGCCTGCAAGATGAATCGATCGTACCCAAACCGTTCGAGCAATACCCGTCGCAACTCGGCATTCCGTTCGGCGAGGATCTCATCTACCGTAATCGTTTCCGGCGCGAAGGCAATCCGCCGATCGATCGGGACTCCATTCCAGCGTAATTGCACATCCCGTAACGACTCTGGCAATCGATCGATCTGCGTGCGCGCGATATCCAGCCAGGAGCTAATTTCGATCCCTTCTGGGAGGGCTGTGAGGAGATTGCAGCCGCTCAAATTGAGGGAAGCGATCCGTAAGCCAAACTGGGGCAGACTAGTCAAGTGGGAGCAATTGCGAACATTCAATCGCCCTAACGAAATCGACACCGAAGCCGGGAATTCAGTGAGTCGATCGCACCCTTCGAGATCGAGGAAACACACCTCTAGCGCCAGCGGCAGCTCGGTTAACGCCGTACAACCATTCAAGATCAGCGAACCAACTTTCAAGCCATTGGGGAGGCGTTTTAGTGCCTGACAATTTTGAAGATCGAGGCGATATGCCACCTGAAGATCGCTTGGTAAGGAGGTCAACCCAGTACCCTCAGCAATGAGTTGGGTGCAGTGTAAATTGCTGGGCAGACTAGTCAATGCCGTACAGTTGCGGACATTTAGAGTTCGCACTGTGAGATTGGCTGGTAGCTCGCGCAGTTGAGTGTTCCCGAAAAATTCTAAATTTCCCGTTACCGTCATCTCATACGGAAATGGAGTCATCGGCTCGCTCGCTCGCTCGAGAATGAGCTTGGTAGCCTCCGCTGGCGTGTAATTAGGCATGGTTAACTAATCCGCGATCGTCCGAATTTCAGTTGGGGTATATTCCCGTTGTTGCCACACGCGATAATTACCTTGTGGAAGGGAGATCGTCGCATGTTCTTCATGGACGAGATTGGCAGATGGCGCTAATACCTGGAGATAGAGATTGCCGTCTCGCTCGAACATTTGGGCATCGCCAAATTTCTCGATCCGATGCGTATGTCCGGTCATTTCCCCATGTGCGAGGATACAATTCGGCTGTCTACTGGCATCTGCGGGAATTTCCGCGATCGCCGCCACAAAAACATCTCCGTGTCTCCACATAATACTTTCCTCAAATACTTAGGTATGAGCTAGATCTGGTAGTTTGTAGCTCTGTTTATAATTATACCCAACCACACAAACACCAATTCCTAATTCGATCGGCGCTTGCGGATCTTCATCGATCGCGAGATCGCCGATTTCACTATACCTGTTGCCGACTTCGATGACAATGCCAAACTGCCAAGCGAGAGATCGATCCGCTACCTAAAATTTGTAAATCCTAACCGCTGGCGCAAGGCTGAGGAGAATAGACGAATACCAGGAACGAACACGATCCCCAACTGTTGCATCATTCCCGCCTGGTCGCCTTGTCCCCAATGTTCGACCACCTTACCATCGATGACTCGATCGATATGCATCACCGCAATTTTCACCGCCTTACCTGTTGCTGGTAATCCCTGAAAATTGCCTAAATGAGTACCTGTAAATATACCTTGAGTTACTACTTTATCGCCTTGTCCGATCGCATTTTCAAATTGATGGCAACCGTCAGGAAAAGCTCGCTGAAAGTCTGCGCCAAAGGTGGTAAAAGCATCGCGATTTAAAGCTGCTGGCATCCCGACTAGATATGCGGCAAAATCTTCAGCTAACAGATCTTTAACGCTAACAAAATCACCTCGATCGAACGTAGCATAGAGTTCTAGAACTAGTTCGGTAGTGGTTTTCATCTGGATTAAACGATCGATGCGGTGGCTAGTTCTCCAATCTGTGCCAACTGTTTAGTTGCGGCACCACTGCTAAGTAATTCCCGTGCTAACTGCATCCCCAGCTGCATATTGGCGACCGCGCCACAGTGCCAGAGATAAAATCCCGCATTCCAGAGGACAGAGTTGAGGAGTTCCGAAGATTCTCCATGCAGCACTGTGGCAAAATTTGCCATTAGTTCTGGTGTCGGCAGTAGTGGTGCATTCAGATTGCTCAAATCGTAGTCATAATGATGCAGAAAAATTCGCTCTAATTCTTGCCCAGCCTGATGAACGCCAGCAATTACAGTGCGATCGCGTGGCAGATCGGTACTCCCTTCTAACCCCTTAATCGTGGTAATTTTATGCGGAGTTCCGCGCAAGGCTGCAGCAACTAGTGCCGTTTGTTCGGTGGGGGGATGGACATAACCAAAGATCAGATGAGCCTCACCAGCATAAGGACACCACATTAATTCTAGCGTCGCGATCGGCGGTCGCTTGCCGATTTGGTCGCGATAGGGGGTCAGTCCAGCTGCCAGCGGAAAATGAGTCGGGGTGTAGACAAAGCCCAAGCCTGTTGTCGCGAAGATCGATTGAATGCGATCGAAAGACAGCTTCGACCAATCTACCCCCCATTCCTGCCAGATATCGACCAGCGGAATGCCATGTTTGGTCGGCATTCGATCGCCACCGTGCAAGATGACCGGAATCCCCGCTGCGGTCATAATTAGAGCGACTAGTGGCGCGAGTGGCGCGGTACGCGATCGACCATCATACGGAATGCCAAAAATTACCGGCGATCGCGAGTGGCTGGCAACGGGTTGTAATTGCGGCCCGAGCTTGGCATAAGCATCTTGCATCCCTGCCAACTCTGCTCCAGTCGGACGCTTAATCCGATGAGCGATCATAAATGCCCCGATTTGAGCGGGGGTAGCAGTTTGCAGCAGCATCAGTTCCATTGCTTCTGCGGCATCCTCGCGCGTTAAACTTTTGCCTGTATGTGGCCCACTGCCAATTTTTTGGACGAATTCCCGAAATCGATCGCTCATTTGTAGTGAATGTTATGGCTAGTGGCTGCAAAAATAGATTTTTTTTGTAGTCACTTAACTCCTGGTGATAGAAATGTGTGGCATAGCGTAATATGAAAATCGAAAGATAACTAGTTATTAGCCACTAATTTAGTGACAAGATCGCAGAAAAACTGGATCGGCGGGAGTTGGAGTCTGTCACGAGAGGTGACGAGGACGACTTGACGGGAGAGATCGATTGCTGGTTGGGGCATCGGCTCGCACGGATTGTCGTTTGCGTTAGCAATCGATCGAACAGCCAAAGATGGATCGCTACCGATATCTAATAATGCCGATTGCGGCAGGAGCGCGATTAATTCTCCTTGCCGAACCACGCCCCGAAAGGCATCGAGCGTATTTAATTCTAACACTGCATTGAGTTGGCTGCCTTGTTTGCTAAATTGTTCTTGTACCAATCGTTGCATTCCATAACCGTCTTTGAATACCACTTGGGGATATTTTACCAGTTGTGCCCAGGGGACGAGATCGTATTGAGTGAGGGGATGTTGTGCTGACATGAGAATCTCGATCGGTTCGCGATAGAGATCGAGTACCACCAGATCGGGACTAGCCGTAAACATCCGATTGTCCATCACGATCGCGATATCTACCAGGCCATCTTTGAGTACTTTCAAGGCGCGATCGCTACCTAGTGCGGTTACGCGCAATTGCACTTGCGGATATCGGCGACAAAACTCTTGTAAGATCGGCGGTAACAAATGGGCACAGACTGAATGAATGGCGGCGACGCAAAGTTCTGGCTGTTTGCCGACGAGGAGGTCTTCGATCGATTTATGTGCCAATGTCCATTCATTACAGATCTTGCGCGCATGTGGTAAAAGTCGATCGCCACCAACTGTTAATTTTGCTTGATGGTGACGATGAAATAACGAAATCCCTAAATCTTCTTCCAATGATTGGATTTGACGGCTGATGGTCGATTGGGTGCAACCACAGACCCCAGCAGCTTGTTGAAAACTACCTGTTTCGGCGATCGCCAGAAAGGCTTGCAACTGTTCGATCCGCATAACTGAATTAATCGATCGGCGATGTGAGCAATTTGGCTCGAGACAATCTTAACGATTGTTACTGACCAATCAGAGCTGGGAGCTATATTGTAGCCGGAAAACTCTCACTCTAGATCCAGTATTTAAAACCCAAGTTGCTACCTAACGTCAGTTCGGGATAAGGAAAATTGATTTGCTCCGCTCAAGCCCCGCCCTGAACTATAAGTTCGGGCTAATAGCTAAAGTTCTCTGAAGAGAACTGCAAAATCGATTAGTTCGTTTCAACGAACTTTAGCTATTAGCCCCAAATTCATTTGAGGGCGGTGCGAAAACGAAGCTAGGAGTGATTAAGCACAAATCCTTAACCCGAACTCACGTTACCTAACGTCAGTTCGGGTTAAGGCTCTACGTTTTAGGCCATTCTTGGATTGGTGCTTTCCTAGAGGTTACTAGTGAGGAGAACCCGGATCTGGGGGTCGGAACCCCCAGACCCCCCGTTGAGGAGCGACCCAAATCGCGCTGAGGTCTCCGTCTGGCGACACGTCTCGCTTCGCTCGCCTACAGCGCGATTTGGGTCAAGACAGCGGAGTGCCGCCCCTCAATCCCCTGTCTTGACTCGCTAAACCGTCGGGAAACCCGACGAGCGCGAGTCGCTGCACAAGGGTTGGTTTGTTGGCAGCGATTAGCGCTTCGCATTAGCTTCGCAATGAGAATCGATCTGTGGGTTGGGGTCGATTTGCTGGGGACGGTTCCGAAACGAGTCCAGGAGTCATTAATCGGTAATACTTAACCCGAACTGACGTTACCTACAACTCCTCCAGCGGTTTTAACCGCTGCTCACGCTGCAAAGTCCGCCTTCGCGGACTAATAAACTAGTCCGCGAAGGCGGACTTTGCATCATTAGCCACGATTTCAATCGTTGGCATTCTAGTAGGTAGCAACTTGGGTTATTTAAAGTGAAACTCCCTAACAAGCTAATTGCTAAGGAGTCGGTACATATTGTTATACCTAAATTTTGAGTCAAATCGGATCGATCGCGATCTAGTGAGCGGAGCTGCCGATCGAAGTATCGAACGGATTGGGGAGATCCGCAGTCCGAATCGCACCACCTTTGTTGGTCTGCTGGCGCATTCCTTCGCGATATACGCGTTCGACCGACTGAGAATCACTCAGATATTCTTGGTCGGGATAGCTCAAGCCAAGTAATAAGGTTGCTTGCCGATCGATGCCAGCATTGCGATAGATATCGCCAGTCTGCTCGAATACAGCACGATTCATCGCATCGGCAATACTTTCTGGAGTTTGTTGTGCTTGTGCTTGGGGGGCAAAATAGCCAAGCGCCGCTACAGTCAATGTTACTAAACCAATTGTCTTCATTTGCATCGCGATCTAAACCTCTATATCGATTATTTACGTTATTCAACCGATCTTTGTCCGCATCGGGAACATTCGATCTAAGTGGTGACTAGTGACTAGTAGATAGTGGATAGTGGATAGAGTCAGAATCCACTCCCTAAAATTACTAAATCCCTAATCCAAAATTATGAAACCACCTGTTGGCAATATTCCCTGGACGGAGCTAGATCTAACTATTTTGCGCCAACATCTGCTAGATCTGTTGTGTCGATTGGCTTACAAAGAAGGAGATTTCGTGCTCTCCTCCGGTCAAAAAAGTACCTATTATATCAATGGTAAACAAGTTACCCTCCATCCGGAAGGTGCTGTTGCTTCCGCGCGGATCTTTTTGGCCATGCTACCTACCGATACAGCTGCTGTGGCTGGATTGACGCTCGGTGCCGATCCGCTCGTATCGGCGGTGAGCGTCATTTCTGTTTATGAAGGTCGTACGCCAACGATTCCCGCCTTAATCGTGCGCAAAGAAGCCAAAGGACACGGGACACAAGCCTATATCGAGGGAGCGACGCTCGCACCTGGCGCTAAGGTAGTTGTCTTGGAAGATGTCGTGACGACCGGACAATCGGCAATGAAAGCAGTAGAAAGACTTAGAGCTGCGGGTTATAGCGTCGATCGCATTCTCACTTTAGTCGATCGCGAGCAAGGTGGTGCCGAATTTTATGCTAGCCAAGGATTGCAATTTGAGGCGATCTTCACGATCCAAGATTTACAGCAGCGATACCGAGAGATCGGTTAATTGGTTTGGGGTTTATAGGTGTGTGGGAATTGTTGGGAGTATCGAAATATCTGACTATATATCGACATCGGCGCGCCGAGACGTTAGATTCCCTTTACCCTTTCCCCCTCCCAGTGTGATTTTCCGCACACGAAACTTAGCGATCCCCCATCTGAGAAATTCTTTTCAGTCATTCAGCCCATGTTGAAATGGTAGCAAATGGGGGAAGATATCAATGTTCTCGAAATTTTCACCAAAAAATAATGTTTAGTGCAAACTAGACTACATAAATAACTTAAGCTTGACCTGAATTTCAATCGCATAGTTAGGATGAAACGAACAGAACCACAGCGATAGTCATTCTTGACAATTGCCACCAAAGCTCTCACCGAACATTGCTTCGGAAGTTGACATATGGCTGTATCTCTCAAAATTATCAAACCAGCAGGCGTACTCGATGGCGTGCAGGCAAACGAATTGCGCCAACGAGTAAGCGAACTAGTAGCAGCAGGAAATAATCTCGTATTGCTCGATATGGCAGATGTCAATTTTATCGATAGTTCGGGATTAGGTTCTTTGATCGTTACACTCAAGATGCTCAGAACTGCTGGCGGCGATTTGTACTTATATTCGATCGCTGAACCAGTCCGTAGCTTACTCAGTGCCACCCGGATGGATCGGTTGTTTGAAAATCCGATCGCGCCGACATTACTTGGTAGTGCAAAGTTGCCAGATGTGCGGGACTGAAAAGCTGCTAGAGTAATTGAGAATAATATCAAAAAATTGCGAGGAAAGTTAGTTTGAGTCAGCGTTCTGGTATTGCACCCCACGGCGGTAAGTTAATCGATCGCATCGCCACCCCCGCTCAAAAAGCTGAATTTTTGAGCAAAGCCGACCATTTACCCCGAGTCGAGCTGGACGAACGAGCCTTCTCCGATCTAGTAATGATTGCGATCGGTGCGTTTAGTCCACTGACAGGGTTTATGCCAGAAGCGGATTATCAACATGTCGTTGCAAAAATGCGACTGGCTGATGGCTTACCATGGTCGATTCCGATTACGTTATCGGTAACTGAGGCTGTGGCTGCGCCGTTAGTAGTCGGTACGCTCGTCCGGTTGGACGATAATATGGGTAGATTCGTTGGGGTGCTCGAACTCAGCCAAAAATACACCTATGACAAGCAGCAAGAGGCGATCGATGTCTATCGCACCGATGATGCCAAGCATCCGGGTGTCAAGGTTGTTTACGACCAGGGTGAGGTTAATTTAGCGGGTGATGTATGGCTGCTAGAACGGGAAGCTCATCCCCAATTCCCAAGTTATCAAATCGATCCTGCCGCCTCACGCGCGGCCTTTCAAGCTAAGGGCTGGAAGACGATCGTGGGATTTCAAACCCGCAACCCGATCCACCGCGCACATGAATACATCCAAAAATGTGCGATGGAAACCGTCGATGGTTTGTTCTTACACCCATTAGTCGGCGCGACCAAAGAAGATGATATCCCCGCCGACGTGCGGATGCGCTGCTATGAAATCATTCTCGAACATTACTATCCCAGCGATCGCGTAATTCTTGGCATCAATCCGGCCGCGATGCGTTATGCTGGACCCCGCGAAGCCATCTTCCACGCTCTAATTCGGAAGAATTATGGTTGTACCCATTTTATCGTCGGCCGCGACCATGCAGGGGTGGGTGACTACTATGGCACATATGACGCACAACACATTTTTAGTGAATTCGAGCCAGGCGAACTTGGGATTACACCGATGATGTTCGAGCACGCTTTCTACTGTCTGGTTACCAAGTCGATGGCAACTACCAAAACTAGCCCCAGTACTCCCGAACAACGCGTACATTTATCCGGTACCAAAGTTCGCGATCTCCTACGTAAAGGCGAATTACCACCACCAGAATTTTCGCGTCCGGAAGTTGCCGCTGAATTAATTCGGGCGATGAAAGGATAGCACGGCAGATTGATTATCCGTCCGATTATATTGCCCCCTAGCCCTTAATTATGGGGGCTAGGGGGCAATTTCATGCCGATCGAGATCTACGAACATAATCTAAATAATTAGATAAAATCTACCCGATCGCATTAGTAATTATTTGCGATTGGGGCAGGATAATGAAACAAAATTTGTCCTGCTACATCTTAGATATTAGAAGACCTGACTTTTAGGCAGTAGATTTTACACAAGTGCGTAATTCCACACCTAATCGGCTCAATTTTTCATGATAATCTGTAAATTGTCGCCCTCCACAGTCAAACACACCATAACTGTAAAACTCGACCTAAATATGTCAATTAAATTTCCAATCTCTGTGGTTACTCTTGCTACTGTACTAACTTTAGTTCACAGTGCGATCGCTTCTGCTGAAGCATACAAGTCTGGGCCAGATCAAGTGGTAGTGACTGGTTTAAATGCCAAACAAAAATATGATGTTCGCGCTGTCAGTCTTAAAGGAAAACAAGGCAAGAAGTCAGCACAAGCGAATACTTGTGGTGAGCTACTAATCAATGGTACTTCTAAAATTAAGTCATTGGCGGTAGGTACCGAAACAATCGATGTTGCGACCTTAAGCACCAAGCCTCACGCTCGCTGTAATGGCAAGAAAACCGCCGCTGCCAAGCCAGCGAAGATGAAGACAGTAGCACCAGCAGCAATGAGTACTCCAGTAACTACAACTCCAGTAACTACAACTCCTGCAACAACTGCTCCTGCAACTACTAAATAGAACGGGTGTAAATATCTTCACAATTTGCGCTCGATCGAATGATTGAATTATCTCGATCGAGCGCAACTTTTTAGCGATCGCTTATTACTATTCACTCAGATCTTGCATTAGCCTACAAATATAAGTAACTTTATATCTTGCAACTGTTGGAATATACTAATGCTCAGCGTAGATCCAGGGTACCCACAAGGGGCACCCTTACAGGTTGATTGTGTAGGGGTGCCCCTTGTGGGTACCCTCGGGTTGTGGCAGTAACGATCGATCGAGATGTAAAATTATAGGTATTTTTTCAGTAACAATTCTAATTTTTGTTTAGTGGCATCGGGAACCTTGTCCATCGGTGTAATGATTGCGTACTTGAGCGCAGAATGTGCATCAGACACAAACGGATTTGCACCGAGGCGACGGACTGTTTCTAGAATTACCCGCTGAGCATTCTCCGCATTTTTGTGCAAGTTGGCAATTATCAACTCCACAGTGACATTATCGTGGTCGGGATGCCAACAATCATAATCAGTGGCTAATGCCAAAGTCGCATACGCAATTTCCGCTTCTCTAGCTAACTTAGCTTCGGGTAAATTAGTCATCCCGATAATCGTCCCGCCGAGCATTCGATACATATTCGACTCAGCTTTTGTCGAAAATGCTGGGCCTTCCATACATATATATGTCCCGCCTTTATGTAAAGCAATATCCGGGAGCTGAAGTGATTCGATCGATTCTACTAAAACAGCGGCTAATTGGTGACAAATCGGATCGCCAAACGCAATATGTCCGACGATGCCTTCTCCAAAAAAAGTACTCACCCGACTGTTAGTGCGATCGATAAATTGGTCGGGTAAAACTAAATCTAACGGCTTGACTTCTGCTTGTAACGAGCCTACTGCCGATGCTGAAATGAGATATTCAACCCCGATCTGCTTCATCGCATAGATATTCGCACGATACGGCACTTCTGACGGTGTGAGATGGTGATTTCTGCCATGCCTAGCCAAAAAAGCTACTTGCGAACCTGCTAAATCTCCAACGATGAGATTATCTGAAGGCTTCCCAAACGGCGTGTCGACCGACACCTCGCGCACGTTTGTTAAGGCGGACATCTGATAGAGTCCACTGCCGCCAATAATGCCAATTTTTAGATCCGTCATCGATAAATTTCTCCTATTACGTCCCAGCTTAGTTAGATTTAGGGTGATGTTTTTGCGGCATTAATTTTAGTTTCGATATCGATTAAGGTATCTAAAACTATCCGTTTGGCATAGAGTTGCCAGCCCAATTTTTGAATCCAGATTGCCGCAGCCGTCCCGCCGACTGCACCGATAAAATCTAACGGTTGATTTAGCGAGATTCCAAATAATAGCCCCAAACCTGCAATCCCCCAAAAGGGTAAAGCCACAGTTTGGCGTTGGGTTTCCACCAATTTAAAAATTCCTCCGGTCGGTAATTCCTGTTCTAAAGCGGCTTTGACTTGCTTTTGTTCCGCCATCGTTACCGATAAACCAATTTTCTGCCGCAATTTCTCAATTTTGCGTAAATCGCTGCTGTATTGGGTCAGTTCGTCTTCTGCCATTAATACCAAGCGTTCGTACTGTCCCACAGATTAACTCGTCCCTACTAAAAGATTCCTAACCGATCGTACCTTATTTTCTGACTGTAGAAACAGCTGGCGATGCTAGTTCCGTATCGTTAGCAACGAGGTTAAGCCAATGCGTTTACAGCGTCTCGTGGGCAGGTAGCCTCTTAAAGAGAAGCCTCTGTCTGTGCAGAGCAGTGGCTACTCCAATAGCCAGATGTCAGATGTGGTAGTTTTCTGGGCACAATAAGGTCGTGTTAGTTCGTGAGTCAATCGTAACCGAGCGATCCCCGGTTGGTTAGAGGCGATCGCGATCGCTAACAAATTGTGATGCAGATCGCATTTTAGTTATAATCGATACTACAATTATGGTAATTGAGGATCGACCAACAAAGGCGACGATCCATCTACTCTAGTCTAAACTCCAGTTAAGCTATGAAGATTATCAAGAGACTGTTAGGTATTTTAGGTAGTAAGTTACAAACAACTCAAACTGCTGTCGATCGCTTGGCAATTGTTGGGGAAGATAGCTTGATGCTCTCCGAGCTAAACTTGCCCGATTGTCTGATCCCCGCTGCATCCGAACGGCTGGAAAATTCAGCTAATTTCAATCGCCTTTGTCTGAGAAATTATCAACTCACTGAGATGCCTGTTGGCATCGGTGAATTGCACGATCTCGTTAGCCTCAAGCTCGATAGTAATTGTTTGACGCATCTACCCGAAAATATCGGTGATTTGATTAATTTAACTGAGTTATATTTGGGTGATAATAGATTAGTCAACTTACCAGCGCAGATCGGGGACTTGAGGAACCTATCTTGGTTGAGTTTATGGGATAACCAACTCACTCAGCTGCCAGATAGTATCGCTCGCTTGAAAAACTTAACTGGACTGCAACTGCGAGATAATTATCTAAAAACCTTGCCACAAGAGATCGGTAATCTTACTAAATTAACTAGATTGGATCTCAGTAACAATCAACTTCAGTTCTTACCCAAAGGCATTGGTAATCTCACCAATTTAGTCGAACTAACGCTCGATCGCAATCAACTAACCGCTCTACCCACAGAAATCGGCAATCTCAGTACATTAGTCGATCTTAACTTAAGCAATAATCGCCTAGTTGATTTACCAGAAAGTATTGCTAATTTAACCAAATTGACAGCTCTCGATTTAAGCGATAATCAACTAACAGCTTTACCGAAAAGTATCGCCAATCTGCCTAATTTAAAATGGGTTAATTTAGATAATAATCCTTTAACCGATCTATCGCCACTTCAAGCTTTGCCAGAAAATACATCAGTTACGTTCTTCGGCATTGAGATTCCCAAAAGATTTCGCACTAGCTTAGCTGAATGGCAATCGAGCTGTTTGCTGAGCGATCGCAATTCCGAGATTTGTCGATTATTATTCGATCGAGTCAGCTATAGTCGTCTCGATCGCGAACTAGCAACTCCAAATTACTAGATCTTCTACCTAATTAAACCTGCGATTGTCAAGCTGGTACTTGGTGATAAATTCTCGCACGACTATTTTTAGAGGTTCGTCTAAAATAGTTAGAATTTGAGTTGTAATTTCAGCTGGCACGTCGCCATAAAAAGCCTCAGCAATTCCACCAGCCATACAGGCGAGCGTATCACTATCGCCACCAAGCGAGATTGCATTCCGAATCGCATCTTCATAATCGGTTGATTCTAAAAAGGCGATAATTGCTTCCGGTACAGAAGCTTGGCAAGATAACTCAAATGTGTATCCCGGACGAATCTCGTCAAGGGTTCGATCGAGATAATATCCAAAAGTTGTGTGAATATAATCGCGAATCTCTAACTTACTTTTACCAGTTCTTGCTAAGAAAATAGCACTAGCAATTGCTTGTGCGCCTTTAATTCCTTCAGGATGATTGTGAGTAGCCTCAGCACTAATTTTTGCTTCTAATAGTACCCGATCTAGATTGTCAAAAGCGTACCCGATCGGACTTACCCGCATTGCTGAACCATTGCCCCAACTGTTGTATGGTTCTAGATCCTCAGATGCACCCCATTGCGCGAATTTACCGCCATAACCTGCCTGGGGATAATTCCGATAATATGCTCTAAGTAATTTCGGATAACCACCACCATAGAGTAAGTTGTCAGCAACCGCGATCGTCAATACCGTATCGTCAGTAAATCTAGAATACTGACTAAATAGTGGAAAATCTTTAGTTTTCAGTCCAGCAAATTCATAGCTAGAACCGATAATATCACCCGCGATCGCACCCAACATATCTAGCTCCTTAAATTCAAAATACTGAATTGATGTATGAAACGCACAAACAATCTTGTAGGGGTAATGCCTCGCTTGCACTGAGCTTGTCGAAGTGTGCTTACCCCGAATCGATTAAGGGTACCCACCAGGGGCACCCCTACAAAAAATCATACACAAAGTCAGCCACGCTGCTTTGGCAATCTATCGATCGAACTTGGGCATATTAGATACATTGACTGTTTTCCATGCCAGCAGTTGGATTTAGTATTGCGAAGATTATGAGCAAAATTTGGTTTTTTATCCTTACTGTGGGGCTAGTCTGTTTCCTGTGTCTGGTGGCTGGATTTAGTATTTCTCAGTCTGCGATCGTAATTCTGGTATTCGCGATCTTAATTGGGCTGTTTCTATTGCTAGTTTACGAAAAACCGATTCCAAGGTCAGCAAGAATATATTTGAAGCCAACAAATGCGCCTAGCCGCGCACCATCTTCGGCATTAGGAAATCCGGTAATTGTACCAGTAGCTGAATCAGAACTTCCCAAGAAACTAGCAGCCCCGCTCCCACAACGGTTGCCAACAGTTAGCTTACCATCACCGCCGATCGAGCCGCGCGATCTCCAGCTAGAAGTCCTCCCAAATTTTACAGTTGCACCATCGTCGATCGAAGAATCATTACTGTTTCGCGTTCTCGTTCAGGGGCTGTTTACGATCGGGATCGTTAGTGCGGATTTGGCTGTGGGCACTCATTACAGTCAGGTGGCGATTCCGATTACGACAGCAGGAGCGGCATGGAGTTGGTACCGTCGCCATCATAGTAAACATTGGCTGAATACGATCGTATCTGTCACGACGATCGCGTTTTTAATCGGGGTACTCGTCCCAACTTTGCTCAAAGAAGTTCAGATCGGTATCGACGGGGTAGCAATATCAGTTAAGTTCCAAGCAGCAATCGCGCTAGGGTTACAAATGCTGTTGGTGGATCTTCAGATGGGGTTGAGTTTTCATCTATACGGGCGCAAGGTGCTGGGTTATTGCGTGGCAATTAGTGGATTACTGATGGCTATCGCCGCTTGTTTGAGTCAAAGTATCGGCTTTATGATTTTGCTCAGTGGGTTTGTTGTGCTGGTGATTCCAACATTGATGCTAGATTATCGATCGCGACTCGCACTCAAGCCAGTGGGAATTTCGCCGATGCCTACCAAGCAACTGTTACCATATCGACACTTACCGTGGAAATATCTGAGTCAATTGGCAGCGATCGCTCTCGGAATAGGATTAATTTTAGCGGTATTCTTGCCTAATTTTCATTTTCCCAATCTGTCGTTGCAGCTCCCTAGACAAATGGATGAAATTACGGCGCTGCAAAATCGAATGCACGATCTAGCGCAGCAGTCCCGGAGCGGTTCGCTACCAACAACCAATCCGGCTACACCGCAATTGAGTGTGAGTGAGATGGCAAGTAAATTATTGGGACAACCAGGAAATAATAATTATCCCGATCTTATTAAGCAGGATAATTTACAATTACCGCCGGAAATTGCGAGTAAATTGCAGCAGTTTACCAAGCAGATTTTGGCGACTGCGCCGCAACCACTCAACTCAGATTACGATCGCGCAGCATATTTAGCAGAGTATCTCAAACAGCATCGCCAAGCCGATCCTCAGCAACCAGAACCCACCAATCTGCCGCCAGTAGATGCTAAATCGATCCAGCAAATCATCACGAAATGTCCACCTGCTCTCCAGAATTGTCCGATCGTCGTTGCCACCGATCGAGATTTACCTGTAGTATACACTTCAATGTTGCGCTCGATCGGCATTCCTGCGCGGCTAAAAACGGGCGACAAGCCGAGCGAATTAGATCCCAAAACTCAGATGTATACACGTCCTCCCGCAGCCTCACAGAGCCAAACTGAGGTCTATTTTCCTAACTGGGGGTGGCTTGGCTTGGACTCGACACCCGATCGACCGTTACTCAATCCCGATGCGCGTCAACTCGCCCAACTTCAGCAGCAGGTGCAAACTAAGCCGCTCTCTTTCGCAGACCCCTCTTCCAGTCCGCAACCTACGCCTAGCCCATCCCCAGGAGGAAGTAATAATCCGGGACAATCTTCTCCAAGTGTACCTTCCCCAAATACACCTGTCCCAAATTTGCCTTTACCGAATACCTCCTCATTATTTACACCAAATAGTAATAAGTCACCGAGTGATTCAACGCCCTCAAAGTCACCATTCGAGTTGCCTAAATGGGAACCCGATCCGCTAATTTTGAAAATAATCGTCGTTGCGCTTTGCATTGGGATCGGGATTGCTTGGTATTTGCGCAAGCAAAAACAGCAGCAGCAACAATTAGCTGGTTTACCACCTGTCGAGCGGATCTATCGATCGATGCTGACAGAATTGAGCAAGCAAGGAACGTTCAAACGTCCGACCCAAACGCAGTTAGAATACGCTGACAGTACCAGTAAAATCTATCATCCTCAAATTGCTAAAGTAGTCCGCGAAATCTCCCAATCATATACAGCTTGGCGTTATGGCAAGCAAAAAACCGATGTCAAAGAGTTGACAAAAAAATTGCAATTTCTCCAACATCTCCAACAGTTAGCCGCCCACAGGGAGCGCCAGCAACAGATCGATCGATTCAAATCGCAATTGGGATTTAAAACACGTCCGCTTAAATAAGCTAAGTTGCTATCTACGAGAACGTGAGTTCGACGCTACTCACTTTAATTTCTGTCGATCTAGTGGAAATGTTAGAATCCTTGAATATACGCTTGCCAGAGGTGTAGAGATGACAGTTTCGATCGAGAAAATGACCCTAGCAGAATTCCTTATCGTTGGCGTAGCCTACCGGAGGTAATCGTGTTGATGGATATGCCGCCACCATTATTAGTTGTGGAAGTTGTCAGCCCGAATCAGGAGAAACGAGATTATCGTTATAAGCGGAGTGAATATGCCGCGCGGGGGATTGCCGAATATTGGATCGTCGATCCGTTGGCGGAGCCTCTCCAAGGGAGAATCGCGCAAAAGGTGACGGTGTTGGAATGGGTAGAGGGTTTGTATGAGGAGCAGGTGCATACGGGAGATAGTCAGATCGAGTCAAGTATATTGGGGAATATAGATTTGAAGGTCGAGCGAGTTTTACGCGGACGTTAATTTTGGTGTGTAATATCTTCGCTAACCCACTTGTTCATCAATGACTGGCAGAGGTGCAAAAAATGGATTGACTTTTTCATGCTCTAATATCTCTAGAATTGCTAAATTTAATTGTTTTTCAGCTTTGAAATATAGCTTTTCTTCCTTAACAAATGCCAAGATTTCGAGCGTCCGAATATTTAGTTCGATTTTACTAAATCGAACGCGACAGAGTTCGTAGCAGCAGTGCATCGATTTGGGTATTTCTTGAATACGATCGCAAATTCGTTCGGTTTGCTCGGCGGAAATACTATCTAATTTGAGGATGATATTAACACCTAATCTCATGTCTCTAGTCGGGTTCTGCGACCAATTTTCAACGGTGCCAGCAACCATTTTAGAATTTGGCATCTTGAGAATCGAACCACTATCTAATAAATGTAAAGTTGTCGTTCTAAATCCGATTTTGACAATTCGTGCAGAACCACTAGTACCAGTTACTTTTATCCAGTCACCTTCTTTAAATACCCGATCTAAGTAGATAATCATCGTACAGAACCAGTCGTATAAGATATCTTTGAATACTAGTCCCAATGTAATCCCAGCACCACCGAGCAACCCAACTAAGGCTGTCGCTGATTGTCCCAAAAATAGCTCGCTTAACTTAATCGCAATTAGGACGAGCGCCACTAATTGAAAGATCTTCGGCATCAGTGGCTGTAACAATTCATCTAGGTCTGTACCAGTTTGTAGCACCTCATGTGCGAAAATCTTACCTAAAATTGAAGACGCTTGATAGAGTGCATATGAAAAAGTAAAGAGCGCAATTATGTAAAGAATTTTGGTAAAGATATCGTTTAATTGCATCCCGATGTTATCTGCGAGAATCTCTTTAACCGTCCACAGTCCACCGATTAAAAATAGATAACTCAACGACGATCTAAGAATCGATACGATTTCATCGCTCAAACTTAGTTTGATTTTACCTGCAAACCGGCGGAGATTTTTAATCGCGATCGCGACCAGGATTTTTTTTAAGATCTGAATTAATGCGAGAATGGAGAGGGCGATCGCAATTTTGACGATCGGGATACTGGAATAATTTATATTTCTGAGAGCATTTAAAATTAGATCCATGTTTGGGTATATCGATCGGTATCGGAGCATTAATCTGCCAGCCTATTTCCACGCAAATTTACTCCCGAGCAATAACATCCTACCTCGGATCTATTTTATTCCCAAACTAATATACAGATTTACCAGATCGCGATCTTCAGCCCCTCCAATGCGGAGCTACCAGATCCAAATAAGTTTGGTTAGCTCGCCGGGCGTTGCTGAATTAATGTATGAAACGCACAAACAATTTTTGTAGGGGTAATGCCTCGTGCTTACCCCGCATCGATTCAGGGTACCCACAAGCGGCGTTTTTATTCGGGGGTTCCCCCCGAATAAAAAAACGACAAGACAGGAGCACCCCTACAAAAAATCATACCCATATTCAGCAACGCCGCTCGCCGCTTGCCTCAATACATAAATATTGTTTTACCCGTAGATCTAGTGATTCAACTATCAACTCCAGCGATCGGGGCAAAGCCTTGACGTTGAACGTTTTCGGTGATGACGCGGGGTTCGAGGAATTGGAGGAGATAATCTGCGCCGCCAGCTTTGGAACCGACACCGGAGAGTTTGAAGCCACCGAACGGTTGGCGGGAGACGATCGCACCTGTAATGGCACGATTGATATAGAGATTACCTACTTCAAATTCATCGCGCACGCGATCGATATGCGAGGGGGTGCGGGAGTACAAACCACCCGTGAGTGCATAGTCGGTGTGATTGGCAAAGGCGATCGCTTCGTCAAAATCAGCCGCCCGAATAACGGCTAAAACGGGGCCAAAGATCTCGCGTTGGGCGATGGTAGCGGTGGGGGGTACATCGCTAAAGATCGTGGGATTGACGAAATAACCTCCGGTAGGCGCAGAAACTTCTAGCGCGAGGGTGGCTTCGGTTTTGCCCAGTTCGATCGTTTCCTGAATCCGCAGTTGGGCGGTGCGATCGATAACTGGGCCGATTTGGGTGCTAGGCTGCTCGGCCATCCCGATATTGAGCGATCGCGTGGCTTCGATTAAGCGGTTGACGAAGGCCTCATAAATTGGTGCGAGGACGATGGTACGGGAACATGCCGAACATTTTTGGCCGCTATAACCGAAGGTGGACTGAACTACTCCGGCTACAGCACGATCGAGGTCGGCACTTTCATCGACGATAATCGCATTTTTACCACCCATTTCGGCAATGACCCGCTTGAGGTGTTTTTGCCCTGGCTGTAAAATCGCCGCATCGGCGTAGATCTGACAGCCGACAGCTTGAGAACCTGTAAAGGCGATCGTGTGTACGTCGGGATGTTTGACGAGGTAGGAGCCGATGTTCGACCCGATTCCTGGGAGATATTGAAATACGCCAGCCGGGATGCCTGCGGCGACTAAAATTTCGGCAAGTTTTGCACCAATTATCGAGGAAGTTTCGGCGGGTTTGAGCAGGGTGCAATTTCCGGCGACGAGCGATGCCACTACCATCCCGCAGGGAATCGCGAGCGGGAAGTTCCAGGGGGAGATGACGACGGTAATCCCGCGCGGTTGATAGCGATAGCGGTTGGTTTCGCCAGGAAGATCGGCGTTTGCGCCAGTGTCGAGGCGTTCCATTTCTGCGGCATAGTAGTTACAAAAATCGATCGCTTCGGAAACTTCGGCATCGGCATCCCGCAGGGGTTTACCAACTTCTAGCACGATGAGGGCCGTCAGTTCGGCACGACGGTGGGCGATTGTATTCGCTGCTTGGCGCAGGATCTTGGCGCGGGTGGAAACTGGAGTTTTGCGCCACTGGGGAAAAGCGGCTTTGGCAGTGGCGACAGCGCGAGCGGCATCATCGATCGAGCATAACCCGACTCGCCCGATAATTTCCTCAAAATTAGACGGATTGACAGACTCGATCGATTCGGCGGTCGCAATATATTCACCATTAATTAGCGGTAAATACATCTTCCCAAAAGTTTGCCGGACGCTCGCAAAAGCTTGCTGCGCTCTTCCTCTGGCTTCGGCATCCGCATAATCGGTATCGGGAGCATTATTAAAGTCTCGCTCTAATTCAAATACACTTGCTACGCCAACTTCTGGCGGTGCGAGTAATTCGGCGATCGGACGTTCTTCCAAATTTTGGCGGAGGAAGGAACTATTGGCGGTATTTTCTAATAAGCGGCGGATCAAATATGCCATGCCGGGCAATAAATCGCCGTAGGGACAATAGACTCTGACGCGATGACCGCGCGCGACTAGAGCGCGGGCGAGTTTGTCACCCATCCCATACAGGACTTGCAGCTCAAAGCAACGATTGGGGACTTTTAAAGCTTCAGCAATTGCGATCGCTTTTGCTTGAGATCGAACATTATGACTCCCGATCGCGCTATAAATATACTGGTAATTTTCCAGCATTAATTCGGTGAGCGCTTCAAAATTGGCATCCGTTGCTGCTTTGTCATTGTAGACGGGTTGTGCCCAATCTTTTTGAGCTGCTTGGATCGTTTCGGTATCCCAATAAGCACCTTTAACTAACCGCACCGTCACGGGAGCACCGCGCAATTTTGCCCAGTCGATTATTTCTTGCAAATCAGTTTTACTATCGCGTAAATAAGCTTGAATCGTCATGCCGATATCGGTACGCTGACGAAATTCGTCCTCTATCAATAACTGCTTGAGAATAGCTAACGTAAGATTCTTATATTCATACTGCTCCATATCGAAATGGATTGCCGCACCAACCGATCGCGCATGACGTAATAATAAGCGCAATCTTTCAATCACTCGTTCCTGACTTCCTTGCGGATCTAACGGATCGAATTGAGAATAAAAAGCGGTTAATTTTACCGATACTTGTACTCGGGGAATTGCGCCTCCATCCGCCAGATCGATTGCGGGTACCTGTGCCCAAGTTTTGGCAGCATCGGTGAGTTGGGTGATTAATTCTAAATAGCGATCGAAATAAAATTTAGCTTCGGCTTCGGTAATTACTGCCTCGCCAAGTAAATCGATCGTAAATGCCATCTTATCCTGGCGTAAACGGGATACTGTTTTAATTATTTGCTGAATATTTTCGCCAGCAATATATTTGTGAGCTAAGGTTTCGATCGCTGTCGCTACCGTTGTCGCCCCGACTTGTCCGGTTAAGCGATCGCTTAATAATCCCTTTAAAGCTGAAGGTAATTCAACACTAGTGTCACCTAAGTATTCTTGGAGATGTCGAGCGATTTCAGTTTTACTTTTGAGGGCGGGGAGACAATCGATGAATCGAAATAATTGTACTCGTAAATTGGGATTTTCCATCGTCCAAGCTAGCAACTTGTCATCCCAGCGGAGATTATCGCGCATTTTGGCAAAGAAAGAACGATTCTCCCGAGTTGCGGCTAATAAATCTGTGGCGATCGTTTGAAGTTCGGATTCGTAACTGCGATCGGAGTTTAACAGCAACACAATTATTTTTCTCCTTAAATTATCGTTAGCGCAAGGGGATATATTCAAGATAATCTGTCGTGGCGGTGGACAGTGCTCGCGACGGACAGTTTTAGAGGCGATCTTCTGTGTTTGATAAATTATGACAAACTAGTTAGAATCTATTCTAGCGTGAGTCTGCAAGGGGGCGCGAAGCAGGTTAAGAGCGAGGCACCCCTACAGATTTAACTATGTAGGGGTGCCGATAGGATTGTAGTAGTAATCATCCTGTGAGATTAGCGATCGTTAGAGCGTAAATCGATCGACGACATATGCCCCAATCTTTTGACCCAGTGTCAAGCCATCCTGATTGGCAAATTGGAAGTGAATCCCGCCATAAATCCGACTTTGCCCGGCTTCGGCGGCAGCGGCATCGAAACCAGTGAAGCTGCGCGTGACATCTGGTAAGCCCTTGGAGCCAGTATTAAAGCTGAAATTACTCCCAAAAGCGCGGTCTAGGACGGTTGCCGCCGCAGCACTAAAGGTACTGTGCCCCGAGACGTATTCGGGGAAGGGTGGCGTACCGATTAATGGCAGCCAAGTTGCATCAGCGATCGTACCCGCATTGCCATCGAGATCTGCCTGGCGAATTGCGGTAATCGGTCGCCAAGTATTATAGGTATACTTAGCATCCCAAGCAGCAATTCCCGCATCTGCCAGCGCGATATTTAACACGGCGAAGATGCGCGCGTTATCCAGCAGGCTCTTCCCGGTGATACTTGCGGCAGTAGCAGCGATATCATTCCAATGTCCGGGTGGTGTGAATGTCCCACCCCCATCAGCCCAGAACAGGGCGATCTGAGTTTGGTCGGCAGTCCGGATCGACGAGTTTTTGGCACCATAAGCCTTAGTTTCATTAAAGGCTTGGGTATATTCAGTGCTAGTCAGACTGGGCGCGCCTGTCGGGCGGAATTGTGAGCCAGTGGTGATGCCGAATGGTGTCACATTGCCCCATTGTGGTAGTAGCGCAGTTGCAAAGGTAGGTAAATCGGGTCGCCAGTCGCCAGGGTTGGTACCAGGCGTATAAGTAACGGGATCGGTTGCCCCATCGGTTTGTCGCCATGCAAGCGTACTTGCAGCGACGGCATCACCGAGAGCGATACCTGCGGCTGTGGCAGCAGCGGTTGCACCATTGAGAAGTGAACTCGCTAATACACCATCAAAATATGCTTGTTGGGTAGGGTAGAACGCAGAGAGGATCTTCGCGGCAGCTTCGGCGGCAGCGGCAATTTCATCCGCTCCAGCGATGGGGGTGCCAGTGAAGTGATATTCAGCATACTTTTGCTCGACTGCGTTGGCAGCATCGTACATCGCTGTGTGTACCATTGCCAAAATCCGCGCTGCTGCTGGTGGTGGAGTTTTAGCAGTCGCGATCGCATTGAGGGCAACATGGTTCCAAGTGAGGATGACATCGTCAGGATTGGTTCGCGTAATCATCGTGTTGCTGGTGGCGATTTCCCCATTGGCATCGATGGTGCTGACGGTAAACTGATTAGCACCAAACGCTAGTGCGACCCCAGTAAATGTCGCTGTCCCAGTAGCATCGGCAATCGCCGTCAGTTGGCCTAATTTAACCGTCAACCCGGCTTGAGTTTTGGCAACTAAGTCTACGAGATTCGCACTCGTAACTAAATCGCCGCTGACTCCGGTATCGCTGGACTTCGCCAGTACCAGACTAGCGCGATTGGTATTGGCCGCTTGACTGTTAAAGTTAAGAGTTGTCGCCCCAACAGGAACACCGCTAGCTGAGACACCACGCGCGATTAGGCTGTGCGTGCCGAACGCGAGTTTGCCACCGGCGAGGCTATCTAATTGTGCAGGTAATAATTGGAAGGAACCATCCGCTTGCAAGACGGTAGTGAGATCGGTGTAATTACTATTGCCGTCGAGGGCAAATTCTAAACGGGCGATCCGTTGTTTTTCGGCAATCCGTCCGCGCACGTTGAGATCGCTAGTAATCCCATCGTTATTTTTAATCCCAGTATCGTTGAGTAACGCGATCGACAGTAATGGCCCACAGGCGACGGTAACGGCATAAGTATGGCTGACGCTATTCCCCGCGAGATCGGTAGCAACGATCGTCAGATCGTGCGTGCCATCGTTAACTCCAGTAAAGTCGAAGAGCGAATCGAATACGAATGTCCCAGTGGGGGTAGGCGTGAGCTGAGTCGCTGCTGCGCCATTAAATTGATAGCTAAGCGTTGCAATATTACTATCGGTAACTTGTCCAGCAAAGTGCGAAGACCAATTTAAGACAATCCCCGCTAAGTTTTGTGCCAGTTGAATTTGGGGGGCGACGGTATCGATCGCGATTGCGAGCGCAGTCGGTGTACTGCTAACATTACCAGCAATGTCGGTGGCAATCGCCGTGAGGTGATGGTTGCCATCACTCAACGGACTGGCGGTAAGCTGCCACTTGCCATCGGCACCAACGGTAGTTTGACCGATCGATTGCATCCCATCGCGGAGTTGAATTGTCGCCCCACTCTCACCTGTTCCCGTCAATGTCGGCGTGTTAATCTTGGTGAGCCGATCGGTATTACTAGTCCCTGTATCACTGGCGGTTACTAGTTGCAGGGTGGGAATCACGATCTTCGTATCTAAGGTAAAGGTACAGTCGAAACTCGACTGATTGCCATTTTTATCGATCGCACTCAGATGGAGGGTATGCGTGCCATCAGCGAGAGTACCACCAGCGATCTGGTCTAATTGCGGGCGACTGAAGCTGAAGATGCCACCTGGTTGCAGGCTGGTAGTGACATTTTGCCAGCTACCTGCGGGGGTAGTATCGAATCCAGCTTTGAAGGTGGCGATCCTACTAGTATCGGCGATTTTCCCGGCGATCGTTGCGTCGTTGGTCAGCTTGTCGGTACTACTCCTACCTGTATCATTTGCCAAACCCGCAGCGATAACTGGGGCGACTAAATCTACATAAGTTACCGAAATGCGATCGTTGAAGATGATATCTTTTTGACTGGAGATCGTGCCAGCTAACTCAGTTCGATCGTTTGTGGTAAACGCCCCCGCGCTCAGAAAGCTACCACGCAAGATTGCGACATCGTTAAATGTAATCCGTCCTTGAGAAATAACCTGGAGGTTTTGGAGGGTATTGGTGCCACAGATGCGACCGTTAAAGGTGATGTCACCACTACCATTGGCAAGGAGACTATTGCCACCGAGTTTGACGGTATCGCTAGTAGTAATCTTGCCAGCTGCCAATACCGCGACATTTTCTCCCTGCAAGCGGTTGAGAGTAATGTTGCCGTTACTAGCGACGAGCGTAACGTTAGTTAATTTCGCATTCTCGTTGCAGGTGATATTCCCGTTATCGACGATGATGACATAGTTACTCAGATCGATGCCAGCAGGGATATTGAAACCGCCACCTGTGACTCTCACGACCTTGGGTTGAGTTACCGTGCCAGGGGCAGGGAATTTCTGCCACTGCTTGAGGTTATTTGCTGGGTTTTGTTGAGAATTAAATGTGAAAACTGGAGTGCCCGCCGGAATGCGATCGGCTAATTGTTGCTGCTCGATCTGTGCAAAACTGGGAACGACTAACGGCGGTTGGGGGAGGACTTGGGGACGATTGAGATTGGCGTAGCGGCCGTTATCGCTGACCCGCACCAGCGCATCTGTCGAACCGACGACAAAGGCCCGATCGATTAACACTAATTTACGTTGTCCGTCGCGGAGCGGATTGCCACTACTATCCCGCTGTACGGGGAAAATACTGCTATCTGTCAAGCTAAAACCTTTAGCGGCATACACGCGCGCATCATCGCTGAGGTCGAGCGGGTTGCCATCGAGGTCGCTTTCCTCCTTAAATCTGACAACTCCACCAGCTTGAATTGCAAAGGGTAGATTAGGTTGGCTGGGTGTTGGTACTGGAGTCGAGATCGCCAGGGATTGGCTAATTAGATTGAGGCTAGGCAACGCCGCGAGCGTTGGATTACCAAAGAGCGCATTACCGAATCCTGCAGTAGTGGGAGAATTAATCTCACCGATGGCAAGCTGGATCGGAGTACCGATCGATCGCAGGACTGATGGTACGAAATTATTGAGGAGATCGATTTCGTTGGTAGGTAAAAAAGCGCCATTAGCAACGCTAGAGAAAATATCTGACGATCCTAACAATGGCCGAGGTACGAATGAGTCGATTCCTGTGACAAAAAGCGAATTGTTGGTAATATTTTGGCTATCCATAGGCTCTAGTTTAGGCTTGTTTTTTGATAAGAATTATTTGTGAGATCGACAAAGTAGAGCTTACTCATAAACTGGGTGGCTCGATTATCGCCAGATGACGTACAAATTTCGATTTTTCAGGAAACTTCTCGGATATCTAGCCGATCTCGAATAACGGTGAGATCGTTTAAAAGCCGGATGTGCAAGAGAAAAATCTAGTTTTTTGAGATGATATGATTCAGGATATTTTGATTATTTAGATTATATCGATCGAGTTTTGACTTCAATCGTACTGTTCCAAACCAGCGATCGACCTGAGCACGATCGCTTATTTTTCTCACTATTTAAGCGATTCAATTACGTACTAAGTCATCCTCTCGGCGATCGCCAGTCAGACAATCTTAAGTTAACGTCAGTTCTGATTAAGGATATTTGCTTCGTTCCAGTATCGCCCTCGATTGAAATCGGGGCTAACGTTACAAAGTCCGCCTTCGCGGACTAAATATCTTAGTCCGCGAAGGCGGACTTCGCACCATGAGCCGAGACTTCAGTCTCCAGGCTCCTCTTATCCCGAACTGACGTTAAGTTTTAATCTGGCTCTAAGCCGCAATTTAAGACTACGGAAGAAGTTATTCCGAACCTGACGGTTGAGACTTTAAATCGGCTTCAGTGCGATCGACAAGTCCATCTACTGCGTCTCCAGGCGTTTGCCCGATCGACGATCTTACAGCATCGATCGCATTATTTAAGTCGCTAATTTTATCGTCCAAACTCCGCCGTGCGACTTCCATCCGATCCATCGATCGCATTCGGTTGGGTTTTAAAGGTCTTTTCTGCCCTCTTTCGCCAGCCAATCTGCCGCTATTAGCATCATCCTCGATCCGATTGGCTTTTTGGGTGGCGATCGTTGCACCAACCACACCGCCAATAATGCCACCAACTAAGGTACCCAGCCAAAATCCACTACCAAATCCATCGCGGTTGCTCATAATATATCTCCTGTTAGATCGCTATCTCTAATTATCCCCCCAACCGACCTGCAACGGCAGCAGTTACGCGATCGCGATAAACTGATAACTGATAATCGATCGCAGATCTCTGATATGGGCAATACCTTTGGGCATTTATTTAGAATTACAACCTACGGCGAATCTCATGGAGGTGGCGTAGGCGTAATTATCGATGGTTGTCCACCCCAAGTCGAAATTACCGAGGCTGAAATTCAGCTCGAACTCGATCGCCGTCGCCCTGGGCAGAGTAAGATTACCACACCGCGCAAAGAAGCCGATATCTGTGAAATTCTCTCGGGCGTATTCCAAGGTAAAACGCTCGGTACCCCAATTAGTATTTTAGTCCGCAATAAGGACGCTCGATCGCAAGATTATGACGAAATGGTGCAAACTTATCGTCCCTCTCATGCTGATGCGACCTATGATGCTAAATATGGGATTCGCAACTGGCAAGGTGGGGGCAGATCTTCCGCGCGCGAAACCATCGGACGCGTAGCAGCGGGCGCGATTGCCAAGAAAATCTTACAGATTGTCAATAATGTCGAAGTCATTGCTTATGTCAAACGGATTCAGGATCTCGAAGCGACAGTAGATAGCAATACCGTCACGATGGCGCAGGTAGAAAGTAATATCGTCCGCTGTCCCGATCCTACATGTGCCGAGCAGATGATCGAGCGGATCGAAGCGATCGGCAGACAAGGAGACTCGATCGGTGGTGTGGTAGAATGCGTGGTACGGAATGTACCCAAAGGCTTAGGGATGCCAGTATTCGACAGGCTTGAAGCCGATATCGCTAAAGGAGTGATGTCTCTCCCCGCCACCAAGGGCTTTGAAATCGGTTCGGGGTTTGCCGGAACATTACTGACTGGCAGCGAGCATAATGACGAATTTTACACCGATGAGGATGGTGAAATTCGGACGCGCACCAATCGTTCTGGTGGTACCCAAGGTGGAATATCCAACGGCGAAAATATCATCATTCGCGTGGCATTCAAACCCACCGCCACGATTCGCAAAGAGCAAAATACCGTTACAGCTGAAGGCGTAGAAACCACGCTCGCCGCCAAAGGCAGGCACGATCCTTGCGTGTTACCCCGTGCGGTACCGATGGTAGAAGCAATGGTGGCGTTGGTGCTCTGCGACCACTTATTGCGGCATTACGGACAGTGTAAGGTGCTGTAGATCGCTCTTTGCTGCCAAACCCTGGGTCTATTCTATTAGTAGTGTCTCCAAACTGCTGCTCGATCGATTTTTTATCCCGAGAGCCTATATTTGTCCTTAATGGCTCTCCTGGGTTTGTGGTAGAAAATGTATCTTAGGCTACGGTTTTCGGCAGCGATCGGTCTTGAAAGCGTTACAGGACTGAATACAAGTAACGCTTATCACCAAATACCCAGGAGACCCGATAATCCACTAGATTCAGCTAACCCACGCCAATATCACGTAAATCTTGTTTCGCGCTCTCAGAAAAACGAATTTGAATACTCATGTAGCTTATCCAAAGTTCGCTCGACCTTGCGTTCTAATCTCATCAAATAGCTCGTGGAGATTATCTTGAGTATATTCTGTGGATTGTCCGCGATCGAGTTGTTCGATTCCCACGTCTAGATCTTGACGCAGTTGGGCTAATTTAAAAGATTGTAGTTCGCTTTCCATCGATTTGAGGCTATCGATTAGCGACTGAAATGCACCAGCTTCTTGGACTACTACCGCAGCTTTACCGTTGACTGTCAGTACTAGTGGTAACTGAGTAGCTTGAAGTTGTCCGACGTAAGCGTTGGCATTGCGCTTGAAGTCGGTGAGCGAGTGAATATTGCGAAGATCGATCGAAGACATCAAATTAAGCTTTGAATTCAACATCTTAATCATAACCGACATGCCGCACTTCATGAAAAATCGCCTGCTCGGCAGACATCACATTCGCCACTGACCCAGAATAGCTGGTAGCATCGATCGATATCTACTATTCTAAGGCGACTATATTTATGACTACTGCTGTTCAGACTCCAGCATTTGCCGAAGGAATTCAATATTTTGGGGAACTGTTTCCAGGCTTCGACACCTACGGAACTACGCCAGTCATCGCCACTGGGCAAACGGGAATTACCGATCCAAGCAATCCCGCTGCTGCTTTTCAAACCTTACTTTACGCCGACGCACTGCGTTATCTCACCCTGCAAGTCTGTGCAAGTAAGGCTTCTGGACATCCAGGCGGTTTTGCCAGCCAAGCAGAAGCCTATGCTTCCCTGGTCATGCTCGGGCACAAGAATATTATTACTGAAGTCGGACACCATGCTCCAGGCTTCTATAGTGCCATGTTTCTCGATCGCTCGCTCGAAGCAATGGGCATCGATACCGTTCAACAATTACGCGACAAGTTCCGCGAAAAGCATGGGTTAATCGGACACTTATCCGGCTTTATCCCTGGTATTCTCGCCCCTGCTGGCCCACTCGGTCAAGGTCAACATTTCGCCATGTCTGCAGCGAAGTTGCATCCTGGCAAATTATTCCCCTTCACCGTCGGCGATGGTGGGTTGGGCGAGCCGTACATTATCAGTGCGATGCAGCATTTCCATACAGCTTTCCCCACGGTGACGAATTTCTTACCTGTATTGGTGTGGAATGGTTATAGTCAGGAACACCACAGTATGGTGTCTACCAAGACTAATCAGGAGATGCTGAGTTATTGGCAGGGTAACGGGTTTGAACAAGTAATCATGGTGAATGCCAAGGACTTCGATGACAAAAACCAGACGGGTGAATATGTCGATAGTACGTTGTTCTCCCCAGAGAAACGGTTAGCCTTTACTCAAGCCGTTCTCACTGGTATCGACAAAGCCGCTAAATCCGCCCTGAGTGGAAAATTAACCGTCTTCATCATCAAGCAACTCAAAGGCGCAGGCGTTCACGCCACTGGTTCCAAATCTCATAACCTCTACGCTCACCACACCCTCGATAATGCCGAAATTATCAGCGGATTGAAAACCCGCGCTCTCCATCCCCAAGCTTGGGAATTAGTCCGCACCAACTGCGAACGCGCTGGCGGTGGTTCTTCCTCTAAAGTCGCCGTCACCGAATCGACTTTACCAGTCGTCAATCTCGGTACCCTCCCCCTCGAAGAGTACGCCCAGGGCGAAGCCAAAGTATCCACCACTGCAATGGGGCGATTAGTCGGCTATGTCGGACAACAGGACAAAAACTTCCTCGTCACCAACGCCGATGGGAACGAAGCTTCAGGGATTGCCAATATCAACCAAGCCCTGAAAATCATCCACCCCACCACCGACGATTTATATTTCCAAGCACCTACCGGGCAAGTCTACGAACCCCTGAGCGAAGATGCTTGCGCCGGATTAGCCGCTGGACTCGCCCTAATGGGTGCTCGTACACTGTGGTGTTCCTACGAATCCTTCGCCATCAACGGTTTACCAATTTGGCAAACCGTCACCCAAGCAATGGCAGAATTGCGCCGTAAAACACCTTCTACCATTACCCTCTACACCGCAGGCGCATTAGAACAGGGGCGTAACGGCTGGACGCACCAACGCCCTGAAATCGAAGCCTACTTTGCCTCGATGATGCGCAATGGTAACGTCTTCCCCCTCTTCCCTACGGATGCGAATAGTATTCAGGCTTGCTACGACTGGGCATTAACTACCCAGAATAAAGGTGTGGTAATTACCGCTAGTAAATCACCCCTACCCATCCGCACCACCTTCGCCCAAACTCGTCAAGGGTTGGAAGATGGCGCGGTAGTCTTGCAAGACACTCCTGGCGATAAGCAGGTGGTCTTCGCAGTCATCGGCGACATGACGCTAGTTCCCGCATTTGAAGCCGCTGCGTTTTTAACAACCGAAGGCATCGGCTCGAAAATCGTCTCGATTATCAATCCGCGTCGGTTGTACCGTCCGACTGATGTTGCCTGGGATACCTGTAGCGAACCAGATGGTGGTTTTCTCAGCGATGCCAAGTTTAACGACATCTTCGGCGGCAATGCTTTAATCGGCGTGACAGGTGGCGCACCTGCGATGTTGGAGCCTGTGATGTTGCGATCGAATTCTCCTCGCGATACCTTCGCCTGGAAGCGTGGCGAAACCACCGCTACTGCGGGTCAATTGATGGCATTTAACGGCATTACTGCTGAGGCTTTGTGTAAGCGGGGAATTGAATTGGTGGGTTAAGATTCGAGGTAGGGGCAATTCATGAGTTACCCCTACCTCAACGATCGATCGAAACAAACGGGTGAAGAAAGATTGTAAAAAGGGGAAATTAATCTAAAATGGAACAAGGCGAGGACAACCCTGAAATCCTTTTACGCCCTTTAGTCTGGATGGGTGACTCTCTTGGCAACATTAGATCGTTTCCGCCAGAAGTCAGAACTGCGGTGGGATATTCACTGCAATTGGTGCAGGCTGGAGAAACACCACTGAATGCCAAGCAATTGAAAGGGCTTGCTAGTGGTGTATATGAGATCGTTAAACGGTATGATACCGATACTTATCGAGCTGTTTATGCCGTCAAGATCGGAGAAAAAATCTATATCTTACACGCATTTCAAAAAAAGTCGAAGCAGGGCATCAAAACTCCACAGTCAGATGTTGACTTATATAAAGATGCCATAGAGAGGGCACAGCAATGAATACAGAACCTAAATTCACCGATGGCAGTGGCAATGTATTTACCGATCTTGAATTAGATGATGCTGACGAACTATTCACTAGAGGTAAAATTTGTATCCAAGTTATCCGTCTGTTGAATAGACGTAATTTAAAACAGCGAGAAATTGGAGAACTTTTAGGCATCTCTCAGCCAGAAGTATCTCATTTAATGAATGGTGAGTTTCAACGTTTTAGTGATGGTAAATTAATTAATTTTCTCAAAGCAGGATCGCTAATGCCCAACCTCCGGTGCCATCTGATATCATAGAGCTAGGTAAATAGAACAATTGAAACTACTCAAGCCAGAATTCCAGCTCTAGAGCGCAGTATCCAAGAAATCAGACAGGAAGGAGAGCTATCGTGAATAATCGAAGAATCATGTCAGATCCAGAACTAGATAACCGACTAATCGGAAATTTGCGCCGCGCTCGCCTTGCTTTTGAGGAAGTAGACCTTCAGCTCGAAGAGTTAGTAGCTAAATGTGATGAACTAATTCGGCAGCAAAAATTACAACGCATTAAGCAAAAGCAAAAAAACTAGTTAATCGATCGAGTCCCAAACATCTTTGCTACAGATACTCGATCGCGGAGCATCCGCTTTGTGGAGTCATGTTTATGATGCGCTGGGGAAGATTGAATATAATTCAAGTCTAACATTTACTAAAATATTGTAAGCTCACATATTATCGATTTCCAATTTGTGGCTGCGTAGGTTTAGGACTGGAAACTGCAATTAGCAGTGCCTGATAGTCTTTATATCCCAGCAGGGGAGCAAGCATCATTGCAATTACTTTTGCTCTCTCTATTTTACCGTTTTCTAGAGCCTCGGCTAATTTTTCGGATAGAGCTAGTTTGATTTCGTGTTGGGTGTGGTACTTGTGCATTTCTGCGTTGACTCGATTTACTTCTCCCACGCCGCCATCATTGGTGCCGATGGGAATGGTAACACCTACCATTGCTTCAATATTACGGCTAGATCCGTCTGTAGTTGGAGAAACTCTAGTAACAGCGAAGACACAGCACCATTGCAACTGGGTGGACTAAGTGTAGATGAACCACTATAGTTGACTTGCACTCCCGATCCTGATTGATTGTATTGAGCAGGAACGATGGATGTTGATGTGGTTGTGGGTGTGAGTGCAGATGGCATGGTGGGAACAGGTGTCGGGGTAGTTATGGGAGTAGTGGTATCACTGGTAGCGACTGTAGTGGAATTAGAAGGATCGCTAATGCCACCACCAGCTAGTGCTGGATGGGTCGTCACAGCTAAGAGTCCAATTATGGCTCCTATTACTGCTATTTTGTTTGATGATTGCATGATACAAAGTTTTTCACAGGTTAATACAGGTGGATAAAAGCGATCGATCTTCGGTAATATCGATCGCTGAATTAGTCTAGTTATTATCGTGAAACACTAATAAAGTAAGGATTACCATCATGTCCACCTTTGCCATAAGAAAAGAACACTGCTAATTGATTACGATTCATCTCTACAACACCACCTCGGTACATAGGATCGCCTACCAAATAATTTCCATTGGGTGTTTTACCTAGAATAGTATTGATATGATCGGTAGAACCGTCCCCTGTTGAACTATAGCTAGGAAACTGATATCGCCAGTTAGATCCATAGTAACCCCAAGCAATTACTGCTTTCCCCGCAGCTAGATCTTGATCTAGTTGTGACCAAGTGCCATTAGACATTCGATTGGTAGCGCGGAGTCCAGCATTTGCTAATCCAGTCATCATTTGTGTGTCTGAAGTGAATCCTGTCCAGGAAGAAGCCACGTTCATCATTTGACGAGCATAATTAATACTGCCTTGTACGGATAGATTACCGGGTTCTTTACCGAATAACTTGAACATCATTGCCACACTGGTTGGACCACAGTTGTTACTTTTGCCTGGTCCATCAGGATTCCATTGGGCATTATAAAACTGTGTTTTAAAATATGTGTCGGCTTGAGATTTACTGGTGGGAGTTGTATATTGAGGTAGTTGGGGATTATTTTGACCTTGCTTAATTACCCGAATACGTTGATTGACATTATTACGATCGCAGTACCATACCATAGGCGTTTGGTTATTGAGTTGCTGACCCTGACCAAAGCCCCGAATATCCAGACAGAGATTGGTATCCATGTCAGTGCGCCAGTGGAAAAGATAAGTATCACTACCTACTTTTTCGAGATTCCAATCTTGGTAGCGACCGAAACCACTTGTGTAACTGTTAATCGTATTGCCAGGAGTAACATTTGTATCTTTTACACTGATTGAATAGTTGCTATTTACACGCTGAAGATTGATTCCGTAGCCATTTGTAAGATACTTGAAAAGGCTATCACTATCTGAGCCAATCCAAGTATTAACGAGTCCACCATTTCTAAATCCATACTGTTGCGTGATATTTAGTGTAACAGGGCTACCATTGGGCGCACTTTTCTCCATCTGGAGCCGATACACTTGATTATTAGCCAAGTCATTGGGATACAGAGGAACGGCTTCTGCCTTGTTTGCGGTAGTCAGGATCGCGCTGATGCTTGACAAGGCAACGATAGTCGCTAAAAATTTACCAAGCTTTGGTTTGCTTAAATTAGACATTTTGGATGATACTCAACTCTTATTTTGGAAAACGGGGGTGGAATCGATCGATTGAATCATTTCCTGACTACAAGCATATTCAGCCAAAAGTCGATCGTCGATAGGAAAAAATAGGCAGTTATAAGCCTGTGATCTGAAAACGTGACATAAAGCATTTGGTTAGATCCGGAATAAAAGTAATGGGTTTAATTACAAAAAAGTAGGATGAAATAGGAACAATGTAGTCTACCTCCTCACTATGGATATTGCCGAAGCCCTGAAAATAGCTGACAATTTGGTCTTCGCATCGCGCAATAAGCATCTCAATGACTTGGAACGATCGATTATTGAAGGTGTCTGTCAGGGCAAAAAATATTCACAGATAGCCAGGGATAACTACTGTGAGCAATCTCACGTTAATGATGTTGCTGCTGGTTTGTGGAAGGCTATCTCTGAGGCTGTAGGAGAACAAGTAAAGAAGGCAAATTTTCGCTCTACTATCGAACGATATCGATCTGAAAATAGTTCATCATTTTTTGGACAGATATCATCACTGAATGTCTGTTCTGAGATCACACTAAATAATCATCAATATCACAACGATCGAAAATTAGATCGATCGAATATCCCACAGTATTTAAAAACAATTCCAGATCTTGTACCTATCTACGATCGCACTCAAGAACTAGACTCGCTCAAAAGCTGGATACTCACAGAGAAATGTCGCTCCATCGTCATCTCCGGTGCTGCTGGTATTGGTAAAACTGCTTTAGCTAGACAATTACTAGAAGATATCAAAGATGAGTTTGATGAGATCGTTTGGCAGAGTTTAGGCTGTCAGCGTTCTGTGGTGGAATTTATCGATCGCAATCTCATCGCATCACTCAATATTGCTGCTTTACCAGAACCACCATTAGATTTAGAAGCTAGATTATCTCTCCTGCTCGAACATTTCCGAGAGCATCGCTGTTTGATAATATTAGACGATCTCGATCGACTCTTCAGCAGCGGTGAATTAGCAGGTAACTATACAGAAGAATATCGAGAGTACCGAGATTTATTTAGGCGAATTTGGGAGACAAATCATCAAAGCTGTGTATTGCTAATGAGTCGGGAGGAGCCGAGTGGAATGGCTGGAGCGGTTAGCAATAATAGCTCGATTCATTCTTTGCCACTTGGCGGATTGGGTGATGGTGGTAGGGAAATATTTAGATCGAAGGGCTTGAGTGATGAGGATCGATGGGATTACGCAATCGAGCATTTAGGTGGAAATCCAGCTTATCTAAAATCGGTAGCGATCGCGATTAATAAGTTATTTGGTGGTAAGGTTGGTGAATTGTGTAAGTACGAAGAATTATTCCTGACTGAAGACATTAGATCGATGTTGACTCATCAATTCGATCGATTATCAGCAGCGGAACGAGAGGTAATTCGATGTTTAGCTAGTGAGACTATACAAATAAATATATCTAGAATTATCGATTCACTAAATCTATCACCCGCAGATGTAGGGAATGCGATCGTATCTTTGGGTAGGCGGGGATTAGTCGAGCAAACTGAAACAGATGATGGGACATTTTTTAGTTTAAGATCGATCGTCAAGATATTTATATCCCAGGTCTAAATATTAAATAAATCGCCCAATATTCAGATTATCGATCGATCGACACAAATCACTCCTACCAATCTACGTTCTCACCTACAAAATGATTAGTATTTAGTCAAATCGAAGACGCTTGTGCTGGACTCGCTCTGATGGGTGCCCGTACACTGTGGTGTTCCTACGAATCCTTCGCCATCAACGGTTTACCAATTTGGCAAACCGTCACCCAAGCAATGGCAGAATTGCGCCGTAAAACACCTTCTACCATTACCCTCTACACCGCAGGCGCATTAGAACAGGGGCGTAACGGCTGGACGCACCAACGCCCTGAAATCGAAGCCTACTTTGCCTCGATGATGCGCAATGGTAACGTCTTCCCCCTCTTCCCTACGGATGCGAATAGTATTCAGGCTTGCTACGACTGGGCATTAACTACCCAGAATAAAGGTGTGGTAATTACCGCTAGTAAATCACCCCTACCCATCCGCACCACCTTCGCCCAAACTCGTCAAGGGTTGGAAGATGGCGCGGTAGTCTTGCAAGACACTCCTGGCGATAAGCAGGTGGTCTTCGCAGTCATCGGCGACATGACGCTAGTTCCCGCATTTGAAGCCGCTGCGTTTTTAACAACCGAAGGCATCGGCTCGAAAATCGTCTCGATTATCAATCCGCGTCGGTTGTACCGTCCGACTGATGTTGCCTGGGATACCTGTAGCGAACCAGATGGTGGTTTTCTCAGCGATGCCAAGTTTAACGACATCTTCGGCGGCAATGCTTTAATCGGCGTGACAGGTGGCGCACCTGCGATGTTGGAGCCTGTGATGTTGCGATCGAATTCTCCTCGCGATACCTTCGCCTGGAAGCGTGGCGAAACTACTGCTACTGCGGGTCATTTAAAACTAAAGCAAGGCAGATATTATCTGCTTTGCTTTAAAAAAATGAACTAGCAACTTTTAGAGTCGCAACTTAGCTGAGCCGCTCGTAAGCTGCAAGGATAATGCGTTCGGTTTCGGCCCAGTCGATACATTTATCAGTTACCGAAACACCGTATTTTAATTCACTCAAGTCAGCAGGAATCGATTGTCCACCTGCGTTGAGATTGGATTCTAACATCATCCCAACGATCGAGTTATTGCCATTAATGATTTGTTGGATCGCACTTTCAAAAACGATCGGTTGGAGACGATAATCTTTATTCGAGTTGCCATGACTGCAATCGATCGTAATCCGAGGTGGTAGTCCAGCTTTTTTGAGTTCGGTCTCGGCTTGTTGGACACTGACAGGATCGTAGTTAGGTTTGCCATCGCCACCACGTAAGATAATATGGCCGTAAGCATTCCCTCGGGTCTGAAAAACACTGACTTGTCCGAGCTTATTGATACCCAGGAAATTGTGTGGTTGTTTGGCCGATTGGAGCGCATTTAACGCAACCTTGACACTACCGTCGGTACCATTCTTGAAGCCAACAGGCATCGATAGGCCGCTGGCCATCTCCCGATGCGTTTGGGATTCCGTCGTTCTCGCACCGATTGCCGCCCACGCAATTAGTTCGTCGAGGTATTGGGGGACGATCGGGTCGAGTGCTTCAGTGGCTGTTGGCAAGCCGATTTCAGTTATTTTTATGAGTAAATTTCTTCCTGTAGATAAGCCCTTCTCGACATCGAAGGACTCATCCATATTGGGGTCGTTAATCAATCCTTTCCACCCAACTGTCGTGCGGGGCTTCTCGAAGTAAACTCGCATGATGAGGAGGAGTTTATCGGAGACGCGATCGGCTAAAGTTTTTAATTTGTGGGCGTATTCTTCGGCGGCAACAATATCATGAATCGAACAAGGCCCAACGACAATGAACTTGCGATCGTCTTGAAAATCCAGAATTGCTTGAATTTGTTTGCGATAATCAAGGATGCGTTGTTCTAAATCTGGCGATAATGGGAGCTTTTCTTTAAGTTCTTTGGGCGTAATCAAGATTTTGGAATAGTTAATATTTGTATCGCCAAGAACATTAGACTCCATGATATTTTCCAAGTTCTGGATCTGTCGATCTTCTTTCAGAGATGCGTCGCCAATTGATATGGGATTTTGCATGGTAGGAGATAGTGGATAGTGTTGTGTAAACGTTGAAACAGTCGCGAACGTTTTACCCCACGTAGGGCACAGCTTACTCTCTGCTCGGGTCGGGATGATTTACTTAAATATTTAAAGATCGATCGGTAGTCAGATTATTTGGATTACTTCAGTAATTTAACGGTCTGAAGGTAGTAAGCATCGATCGATCTGCTGCCCACACTAGGGCATAATTCACAGTTAGATTCTAAATCGACGCCAACTAAATAAATACATAGAACTTATATTTCGATCGATTGGATAACTTAAAAGCTGACTTATTTCGGACGCAAAATCGGGTTAGCTAGAGTGATGGCCTGCTTTTGGCAGCGAGGTCGCACTCTGGAACTGAGGAATTTGGTCGAAATTTTGGGCGAACGCCCTTGTTAATACTATAGTAAAACAAACTGCCAGATGTGACTAGTATCTTTAGGTAGATCGGTAGTCATAGATCGATCGCAGCGTTAAAATCGACCTAACTAGATCTGTTTCACCTCGCCCTAATCCACCATGTTTGCCACTAACGCCCCCACGCAACCGATTAATCCAGAGAAGATTAGACCGGATATTCGCGCCTTGCAGCCACAGCTGGTCGCCTTGAGGCGGCAGATCCACCAATATCCCGAACTCGGATTCAAAGAGCAACTGACTGCCGCAACGATCGCCAGTAAGCTCAAAGAATGGGGCATTCCGCACGAGACGGGCATTGCGAAAACAGGGGTCGTGGCCATGATTCAAGGTCGCAAGACTAGTTTTCGGCTCCGCACGCTGGCAATTCGCGCGGATATGGATGCACTGCCGATTCAAGAAGCCAATGATGTGCCATACAAGTCCCGCCACGACGGTGTGATGCACGCCTGCGGGCACGATGGACATACCGCAATTGCCTTGATGACAGCTTACTATCTATCTCAACATCGCAGTGACTTTGCCGGGACGGTGAAAATCATCTTCCAGCCCGCCGAGGAAGGCCCAGGCGGTGCCAAACCGATGATTGAGGCGGGAGTACTTACCAATCCCGATGTCAATGCAATTATCGGCTTACACCTGTGGAATAATTTACCGCTCGGGACGATTGGAGTCCGCAGTGGCGCGCTCATGGCGGCGGTCGAAAGATTTTCGCTGACGATCCAAGGCAAGGGCGGACATGGCGCGATGCCCCACCAGACTGTAGATGCGATCGTTGTCGGAAGTCAAATCGTGAATGCATTGCAAACGATCGTCTCCCGCAATGTCAATCCGATCGATTCGGCGGTCGTGACCGTCGGTAAATTTCAGGCGGGGACTGCAAAAAATGTGATTGCCGACACCGCAACACTCGAAGGCACGGTCAGATATTTTAATCCCGATCTCGTCGGATTTTTTCAGCAGCGAATCGACGCGATCGTGGCTGGGATATGTGCCAGTTATGGCGCAAGTTATGACTTAGATTATATTAATTTTTATCCACCAGTCGTCAACGATGAAAAAATTACCGAGCTGGTGCGATCGGTGGCCACCGATCTCGTCGAAACGCCGCTGGGGATCGTGCCGGAATGTCAAACTATGGGGGGCGAAGATATGTCCTTCTTTCTTCAGAAAGTACCAGGTTGTTATTTCTTCCTCGGCTCGGCAAATACCGCTGGTAACGTCGCGCAGAATCCAAATAGTGCTTTGGCTTATCCCCATCACCATCCCCGCTTTGACTTTGATGAAACGGCGCTGGCTACTGGCGTAGAAATATTCGTTCGCTGTGTTGAGAAATACTGTAATTAGGTGCTCAGATCGCAAGTTATTGCAACCCGCAATGGTGCGAAGATCGCCGAGCGAGTAACCGCTGTTGGCAATTGAGTTGGGTTTCGATCGTCCCCGTTTTACTGGTGCGATTGCTGGAGATGGCTATCGATCGCGCTTAGAGCTGGCTACTGGTCTAATACCTGCTTAATGGCACCATTCCACTTGGTCATGACCCGATCGACTCCAAAGCGATCGAGGATTCTCGGCGCGTAGTGCGAGAAGTATTGCCGTTTGACCGGATCGGACATCAATAAATCCAAAGCCACGGCTAACGCATCGACATTTTCAGTTACCACCAACATCCCATCGGTACCATCGTGAATCATCTCGCGCGGGCCACTCAAACAATCAGTGGCGATCGCGGGTACACCACAAGCCATTGCTTCGCCGAGAGCGACGGGAAAACCTTCAAATCGGGATGTCATGGCAAAAATATCGGCTTTGTGCAGATAGGCATCGACATTTTTGACGACTCCTGGCATATATACCTGTTCGTCGAGCTTTAGTTGCGTACAAAGATCTTCTAGTTCGTCCCGCATATTTCCTTCACCCAAAATCGTCAACGTCCACTCAGGATGCCGATCGCTAACTTGGGCAAAGGCTTTGATTAGCAGGTCGAAACCTTTTTGGTAACTTAATTTACCCACTGCGAGTAAGTGCCGGTCGTCGGTATGGAGCCGCGATTCGATCGTTTCTGATGTGGGCAGTGAGATGGGATTGGGGATCACTGCCGTATTAAAGCCGCGACTGGATGGGAAAAAAGACAAGGCACCATGAGTCTGCACGGTAATCAGATCGGCGCGTCGATAAGCCCAATTTTGCCAAAATTGCCAAAATTTATCTAGTCCGTTAAAACTTGGATGCACCTGTTCGGTAACGATCGTTCGGACCTTCAGTCCCCAACAAGCTAGGACTGTAAAAATATTGACTTTATTGCCAAAACTAATTGCCACATCGGGATTACTATTTTTAATCGCCTTTCTCAGGATCTGGATGCGGCGGAGATTAGCCCCGATCGCTGCTATCCCACTAGTGTCTTGTCCGGAAATTCCCAATGAGAGTAAATCGATCCGCCGATCGATCTCATAGAATGGCTCGGCATAACCAGAATCGAAGGTCAGGATCGTCACTTTCCAACCGAGATCGGCCCAATAGTTGGCAAGAATTGACATGACTCGTTCTGTACCACCAACTTCCAGGGAAGAACTAATCAGGGTAAGTTTCATTGGATCTCAAAAAGTATATATTAAGAATGGGAATGTCGTCGATCGCTACCTGCAGTTGACGATCTGTGGTGTTAGCATTGATAGCCTTCCGGGTGAGGCAATAACGTTATAGTCTAAATCGTCATCAGCTCTATTTTGGTTGCGACGATCGCCGATCGTTACTCTCGGCCAGATCGATCTCACAAACCAAAGCAAACTTGGTTAATAGTAACATTGTGAGCAAAAACACAACATTTCTGTGAGATTACCGACTAAAGTTTGCGTTGTTAACTAGCGTAAAGTAAAAATCTCAAAAAGTTAAACGGCAATTTGACGCATATATTTATTTCTTCGCCACATGTAGTAACATTGCTCATCTGTATAGCGTTCCCCAAGGAATGTGCTAATGTCACATGGCGCTGCCTGACGAATATTGCCTCTAACTAATTAGCAAAATTATCGCAACAGTAATTATGAGCGGACAACTGGGTCGGATTCTCGATGGTAAAGCTTTAGCCCAAAAGATGCAGGAGGCATTGCAACAGCGGGTTAGCCAATTGCAGCCTAACATCGGTCGTCCCCCAGGCTTGGCAGTATTGATGGTTGGAAATAATCCGGCTAGTGCTGCTTACGTTGGTGGCAAGGAAAAAGCTTGTCTCAAAGTTGGGATGAGGTCGTTCGGGCAGCATTTTGCTGCTGATGTCAGTCAAGCGCAACTGGTCAAAGTAATTCACGAATTAAATGCGGACGATCGCGTGGATGGGATCTTAGTCCAATTGCCATTGCCTGAAGGATTTGATTCCGTAGCACTCCTGCATGAGATCGCCCCCCACAAGGACGCAGATGGTCTCCACGCTCTCAATTTAGGGCATTTGGTTAGAGGCGAACCCGGATTGCGTAGTTGCACGCCTGGGGGCGTTATGCGGCTACTTGAAGAATATCAGCTAGATGTACGCGGCAAACATGCCGTTGTCGTCGGACGGAGTATTTTAGTAGGCAAGCCGTTGGCGTTGATGTTATTGGAAGCTGATGCCACAGTCACGATCGCGCATTCCCGCACGCCAGATCTCGCCGCAGTCTGTCGCGAAGCCGATATTTTGGTAGCTGCTGTGGGCAGAACGCAGATGATTACCGCCGAGATGGTCAAACCTGGGGCGGTGGTTATCGATGTGGGCATCAATCGGATCGACGATCCGGTTACGGGTAAATCGCGGTTGGTTGGTGATGTCGATTTCGAGCGGGTAAAAGAGATCGCCAGTTGGATTACCCCCGTTCCTGGTGGTGTCGGCGCGATGACAGTAACGATGTTATTAGAAAATACCGTCTGGAGCTATGCCCAGAAAAAATGAGGCAATTGGATGATAAGTTGAGATCTTTCTGAGTGAGTGTTTTTTATAGCTGGAAGTTAGGGCATTGATACAGCGGTCATGCCGTGCGCGAGGAGTCATCCGATCGCGCGATCGATGATTCAGCCTGTCGCGGGGCGCAGCGGCCAGGTAAAGTAGAACGTTGTCCCCTTACCCAGTTCTGACTCTAGCCAAATCTGACCTCCGGCAGTTTCGACAATTTTTTTGACGATGCTCAGGCCGATACCCGTGCTATCAGCATTTTTTTGCGGATTCGCGGATTGGAAAATAACGAATACTCGATCGCGATATTCGGGCGCGATCCCTGGGCCATCGTCACAGATCGCAAATTCATAGCTATCGCCTAGCTCTCGACTGGAAATCCGAATGCAGCCATCCGACCTGTCGTGATGTTTGAAGGCATTGCTAATCAGGTTAGCAAATACTTGAGATAGTAGCAGTCGCTTGGCTGCAAGGGTGGGCATCTGGGAGGCGATGTCGAGCTTGAATGTCGGTGGTGGATCGATCGATTCGATGACTTCATTTAGTAAATCTGCCACTGAAACTAGCTCTACCTGAAGATCTTGGCGACCGACACGCGCATATTCGAGCAGTCCATCGATCATCCCTTCCATCCGATAGATCCGACCTCTGAGCAGATTCATTTGCTCGGTAGTATTTGCCGAAACCGTGCCTTCAAAGTCTTCTTCAATCCATTGGGACAGATTCGCCACGGCGCGGAGGGGTGCTTTGAGGTCGTGAGAGACGATGTGGACAAAGCTATTTAACTCTTGATTGCGCTCTTGGAGCTGGATTTCCGACTGGGCGAGGCGACTATTGAGATCGGCAAGTTCGCGGGCGCGTTCGGCGAGGGCTTCTTCGGCTTGTTTGCGATCGAGTAAGTCGGCGACCTGTCGGGCGAGTACGTCGAGTAAGCGCAGTCTGCGAACTGAGGGCTGCTGTGGTGTCCGCCACTGGGTGCAGATCGTGCCGACGATCCGACCATTGCGCGAAACTAACGGGGTGGAGTGTACCGCTTTAATGCCACTCAGCCGCGCACAATCGAGGTCTACCGATCCCATCGGTAAATTGCAGGTTTCGACATCGCTGATGAATGTCGGTTCGCCACTGGCGGCAGCCTGACCGCTAGCAGTGTTTGAATCAAGGCCGATCGATTGCCACTGCTCTACCGCTGTTGGATGCAAGCCCCGCGATGCTAGCAGCCGTAGCCGATTCTGGTCGGGGTCGAGCATATAGACGCTACCGAGGTCAGCAGCCATCAAGGCGATCGCGGCATCGACGATCTGCTGATAGAGAACATCGATATTGTCTTCGCAAATTAACTGACTGCTAATCTGCTGTAACTGCTGCATGTCAGCTAGTTCTACTGCTAGTTGCGCCTCACTAACGCGCAATGCTTCCTCTACCCGTTTGCGCTCGGTGATATCGATCGCGACACCTAACATCTGGATCGGTGTGCCAGTATTGTCATAGGTGCAAGAACCTTTCGCCGCAATCCAATGAATCGAACCATCCGGCCAACAGGAGCGGTATTCGATATCGTAATCCGTCCGCTCTGCCATCGATCGAATCACTGCTGCATGAGTGCGCTGGCGATCATCGGGATGGAGGGCAGCTTGGAAAACTTCGTAGGACATTTCCACATCCGCAGGTAAGCCAAAGATCGCTTTACACTGCTCCGTCCAGGTGAGGATGTCGGTTTCGAGGTTCCAGAACCATAGACCTAACTTAGAGGCTGCTGTCGCTAGGCGCAATTGTTCCTCACGATCGCGCAATGCTGCTGTGGTTTGTCGCTGTTCGATCGTATCGGCGGCTTGACGGGCGAGGAGATCGAGAAACTGGATCTGGCGATCGCTCGGTCGGTGGCGAGTGCGCCAATGAGTAGACACCATGCCGATCGGTTTGCCCGTGCGCGAAATCAATGGTGTAGACTGGGCGGATAATAAGCCTGCTTCTACATGCAGCCGCATCGAGCCGTGGGGGTCTAGGTGCTGGGGCACGTCGAAGTCTACAAACGTCCTACTGCCACTGCAAAGAGCGATGCCGCAGGAGGTATCCGAGCTAACATCCACCCGTGCGAAATGTTCGCTCAGGTTTAGCGGAATGCCTTGTGAGGCAATGATGCACAAATCTTGGGTGCTTTCGTCCAGAATTTGGATCGTACCAGCATCGGCACCAGTTAGCTCGATCGCGGCAGCTAGAATCTCGCGATAGAGGGTCTGGAAATCCTCTTCGCTCACCAGTCGTGCGCCCAGTTCGCGCAGCAGTTGGGTATCGCGGAGGTTGTAGGCAACTATGGCTTCAGCGCGGGCGCGTTCGACGCGGGGGAACAGGCGATTGGCTACTTCATAAATCAGCTCGATCTCATCCTCACGCCAATCACGCGATCGCACATCATTAATCGTCAGCAAATATTTCCAGTTGTTGCCGCGATGAAACGGTACATGCACAAACGCATGGACATTGAAGGCAGCATATCGATCCGCATTAGTCCGTGGATCGGTTTGGGTATTGCTGACGACAATTGTTGCTCTTGCCCGCACCGCTCGGTAAAATTCTGCATTGACAAATTCGGAGATCTGATAAACGCCCACCAAGTCCAGCAGATCTGGATCGTGCCAGTTGTACTCCACCGTTGCCCGATCCTGCGCCTCATCGATTTCGGTAAACAGACATTGTGAGGTGTCGAGATACCTACTCAGCTTCTCGCCCACAGTCTGCATGATTTCATCAGCGGTGGTGAGTCGGGCAAAGTCGTCCTGAATTGCGGTTAAAAAGGCTGTGTTCGCTTCATGACGTTTGCGTGCCGTGATGTCTTCAAAAATCACTGCCACCTGCCGACTGTCGGCATTGTCGATCTTGAAAGCGTAGAAGTTGTACCAGGCACCCAGCGATGAGGCATCTAGCTCGTCGCGTTCGCCGATTCCCGTCTGGGCAACGCGTCCGAGGGTTTCAAACCAATGACCTTCCAAGCTGGGAAAAACTTCCCGCATCCGCCATCCGATCGGGTTCCCGCCCAGCATTGTGACTGCGGCTGGATTTGCATCTAGGTAGCGGAAGTCAATCGGTAGATCGGTATCATCAAAGAGCATTTCAATCAGAATATAGCCCTCATCGATCGACTCAAATAAGGTGCGATACTTGGCTTCTGATTCTTGCAAAGCTAGTTCTGCACGAGCGCGTTCGATCGCCGCCCACGTCCGCTCGGCGACTTCCGCGCCTAGAGTGAGATCGTCTGGTGTCCACAAGCGCGGCACAGACGTATGGACTGCCAATCCCGCGACAAATTCACCGCCTTTGACTAGGGAAATTGCCAAGTAGGCACCAATCTCAGCCGTAGCATAAGCCGCTTGTTCCTCTGGGGAGAGGTCGGGATCGGCTGCAACATCGGCGGCAGCTACAGACTGACCGTTGCGTAATGCCGCCAGTACCGTAGGGCCGAACGATTCGATCGGGTAGCTACCGCACATGGGTGTGGCACCCTTGACATAATTGCACTCGATCGCATAATTGGTACCGCGCACCTCGAAGTACACTACCCGATTGGCACCCAGGTACTCGCCCAGCACACGGCTGGCAGTAACTTGAATCTCGACGGGATCGGCTAGTGGGCGGAGAGCATCAGCCAGGGCGATCCGAAAAGCATCAAATTTCGCAGCGAGCTGCGAAATTTTTTCTGCTTGTTTGCGCTCCGTGATGTTGGTAAACACGATCGCGACGCGGCGGCTGGTACCATCGCCAACCCTAGAAGCGTAAACATCATACCAACGGTTCATCGGGGCAGAATAATTCTCAAACCGTGCCGCTTCCCCCGTTAGTAACACGTTGCCATAGATTTCCATCCAAAAGTCTTCGAGATCCGGCACCATTTGGCGCATCGTTTTACCCACTGCATCTGCGGGTAAGCCCGTCAGGCTGAAGAAGGCTGGATTGACCTGCAAGAACCGATAATCGACTGGCTGCTCCCGATCGTCAAACAGCATCTCTATAATACAAAAGCCCTCATCGATCGACTCAAATAGGGCACGATACTCGATCTCCGACTCGCGCAGCTCTAGAGTAGCTAATTCTAGCAGTTTGGTTTGCTCGATCGATCTCAGTTCCGCACGTTTGCGATCGGTCACATCCGCCATCAAGATCGCCAGTCCGTCATCGGTAGGATAAACGCGATGCTCTACCCAGCAATCTACCTGCTCGTAGTAATACTCAAACTGCTCCTCGCTCCGTTCGGTCATCGCGCGGTTGAGGAGATCGAAAAATTGGATGCCCACCTGATGCGGGAATACTTCCCAAGCTTGTTTGCCCAAGACTCGTTCGCGGGGCAACTTAAAGATTTTTAACAGGCGATTATTGGCATATGTATACCGCCACTGCCGATCGAAGGTTGCAAAGCCATTGTTGAGATTCGCGACAATTCGATCGAGATTGGCTCTAGCTGTATCGGTCTCTCGTTGTAACGTCCGTTCGCGATCGCGCGCACTTAGGCGGAGTCGGGCGAGTTTCAGCGTCGCATTTACCCTCGCGACTAGTTCGCGTGCAGAAAACGGCTTGACGAGATAGTCATCCGCGCCAGCTTCGAGTCCAGCGATCCGAGATTCTTCACTATCGTGGGCGGATAACAGGATGACGGGGATATCCTGAGTTGCTGGATTAGCGCGGATCGATCGCAACAACTCCAAGCCATCCAAATTGGGCATCAGTACATCTGTCAACACCAACTCCGGCATTTGGCGATCTATCGCCGCGATCGCCGCCACACCATCAACGGCAATTTCTACCTGATAAGATTGACTCAACAACCGCTGTAGATAATCGCACATCACAATATCATCATCAGCGAGGATGATTCTCGGACGCTCGATCGAGGGCATCGTCAGCAGTAGATCGAGCGGATCTGGCAAAACTACATCCATTCCATCGATCGAGCCAAAGGCAACAGCACACTCTCGTCCGGTTATCACCTCAATGCATAGGTTTTCTGCCCGATCGTCAGCATTAGAGATCGCCATTGCGCTGCCCTTGACAAAAATTCGATCGGCAGGTACTTCTTGGGCGGGACGTAACATGACAATGACCCCTGTTGCTGAAGATCTACGCATCTAATTTTAGTGTAAAGTTCTCAGTCGCAACAAGCTATTTAATCTAATCTCCACCACCACCATCGCTGCTGCTACCACTATCGCTACTGCCACTATCATAGCTACCACTGCTACCACCATCGTAGCTACTACTTTCACCGCCGTCACCACTACCCCAAAAACTCGAGCCACCGCCGCCATCGTCACTGCTAGGATTGGATTCATCCACAGAAGTATCACGATCGGTAACTAGCGCTCCAGCTTCGATCGCCTCAGACGTGCTAAAAGTATTATCGGGCAGCGAGAGACATTCGCTAATTTCACTCCGCATCGCATCGTAATCGCACACTTCACCGATCGAGCGATGATATTCGATGAAATCAGCACGATCGGCATACATCGCAATCCCGTAACAGTCGCGATCGCTACTCCATCCCGATTCTGTTATCGTAGTTTTGATTTTGTCTGGTGGATATTTTTCTCGAACTCCATAGCGTTCCTGTAATTTCTGGCCGAGTTGTTTGGAGTATGTCCGAATTGCCACCTGCTTGTCATCGTAGCGACGCGATCGCTTAAAATTGCGCTGCTTCCGCTTAGACGACCTAATTATCCCACTCGCTACAAACACGAAGATCGCGATGACAAAAATCAGCAATACATAAGCCATAGTATTTCAGCCATGCTATTCGATCGTCAGTGTAACATGGCGTCGACACTAGATATTAATTAACGTGAGTTCGGGTTAAGGATATTTGCTTCGTTCTAGTACCACCAACGATTGTGTCTTGTTGCGCTTTTTACGTCGGGAAACCCTTGGAGGGAACCTCCAATAACGACGAGCGCGCACCGCAAATCGTGGCTAGTAATGCAAAGTCCGCCTTCGCGGACTAGAATATTAGTCCGCGAAGGCGGACTTTGCATCATGAGCAGAGACTTCAGTCTCTAAGCTTTTCTTAACCCGAACTCACGTTAATTAAGCATTTTTGTGCGCGATGACGGCATAAAATGGATCGCCACCACCCATACCCAGCAAGCGAAACACATCGGGAACATTACTAATCTGACTGACTACTTCTGGCTGACTAAATCCAGGTACTGACCGAAAATACCCTTTAACTAATTCCACCCGATCGCTCTCGCTGGCATCTCGCCAAGCGGAGATCGCTTTATTATAAAACATCCGATTGGAAAAGCTAAAAATGGCAATCCCATTTGGCTTGAGAATCCGATAAATCTCCGCAAAGATCGCTTCGGGATATTGGAGATATTGAACGGATACTGTATTTAAAACAGCATCGAAGCTACTATCTTCCAATGGTAGCTTTAAATCCTGATTGAGGTTCTGAACGAAATAACGATCGAATCGGGGATTTTTGGCTAATTCCGCTTCATTTAAACCATGACCCTGGACATATGCAAACTCGATCTCCTCGGGCAGATGCGAGACCCAACTACTCATCATGTCAAAGATGTGCATCTCGGGCGTAAGCCGCTCGCGATATAAACTTGTCAATCTGTCGATAAATCCTTCATCTACATGCGTGACAAAGCGCGGCGCACTGTAAAATTCGCGATCGTTTCCACCATCTAATTTTTGACGTTGTTCGGGTTTGAGTAGCATCTGGAGATCGAGTGTGTGGTTGCTAGGTATGAATCGAGCTATCTCTCTCTACTATCCCCGATTACCGATCGGGTTGCCACTAGTAACTAAAACTTCAAACCAACTTGACCGTTGATGCCCCGAACTGAGTTATAACCGATCCCAAAAAACGTATTCCCAGGGGGAGTGAACTGAACGCCACCCGAATAAGCCACTGTACTCCCATAAATTCCCAACCCCGCATACGGCGAGACAAAGGGAAAACTAAAAAACTTCAATGCATCGACACCAGTAACACTCTTGGGGCCAGTACCGAGTTCGACCCCAAAGTCAAAAAACCTCGCCCCAACGCCATAGGTGACCGTACTATCTTTGCTGCCTACTGTCACCCAAGGCTGAGGAACTAGCTGTGCGGCGGCGGGTGTTACCGACATCAGACCGATCGCGGTTAGAATAACGTAAATCGATACACAGATTGACTTTAACTGCATTAGTAATACTCCGAGAAATACCGCAAGACACGAGTAGAATATTCAGACAGCTTAATCTTGCTGTGCTGCGTTGCTTAAATATGACTGACGATAGCTCGACCAGATTGTTTCAGTGCTGGTGGAGATCGACTATAAATTCATCATTCATCATTCATACTTCGACTACGCTCAGTACGAGTAATTCATAATTTAGAAGGTTTATGCGAATTATTACTGACTTTGATGGGCCGATTATGGATTTGTCCGATCGCTATTATTATGTGTATCAGTTTTGTTTGGAACGAGTCAAACTCCCACACCAATCGCTCGTACCATTGTTGCAAGCTGAATTTTGGCAGCGCAAACGCGCCTGCGTTCCGGAGCGACAAATCGGGATCGAGTCGGGACTAACACCGTCCCAAGCAGACGCATTCAAACAACTGCGCGATCTTCATGCTCATCAATTACAATACTTGGATCTCGATCGAGTCGTGCCAGGGGCGATTGCGGCGCTCGAACGCATCCAGGCGGCAGGGATCGAGCTACTCGTGATGACACTGCGGCATACCAGACAGTTAAATCCAGCGTTGGAGCGATACGATTTAGCGCGGTTTTTTCCACCCCACTGTCGCTATTGTCGGCCTGATGACTATGTGAGACAAGGCGATATTCAAGATAAAACTAAGCTGATGGCTCGATCGATTGCCGAATTGGGAGCAGATCCAGCGACCTGGATGGTCGGCGATACCGAAGCCGATATCATTGCGGCCCAAACCTATGATATTCCGGCGATTGGTGTCTTATCGGGTATCCGCGATCGCGAGCAATTAGTGCGATATCAGCCGAATAAAATCTTCCCAGATTTTGCCACTGCTGTTGATGCGATCTTTCAACAAATAGACGCACAAAAATTGTAGGGGTGCTTTAGCTAGTTATCCCTACAGTTGCGGACGATCTGGTGTATTTGTTGGTAGCGATCGAAACTATAACTTACTTAGTAAAACTGCTCGTCACCCATAGACATACGAAAGTCAGTAATGCTGCAAATACCTCTCCGTGCAGCCTGACGCGTTCGACGGGGAGATGCGCCGAATTTACTAGCAATCCAGCCACAAGCATCCCGATCGCCAGTGCCAGGAAACTGCCCAGCAGAGCGCGCTTAAATCTGCGTTGCTTCTGATTGATGAAATACAGACTAAATCCAGTTCCTAGCGCCATTAATGTGGGTAAGCCCGCATCTGCGATTCTGGGTACCAAGGCTGCTCCAGCTAGTACCGCATATACTCCCGATGTTGTCAAAACTTCCGATTGACTAGGACGCTCGAATGTATCGCTCAGCCAGCTAGGAGAATTGGCAAGCGACGGAGGCGTAAATTTTGGGACGACAGTGAGCAGCTTTTCGGGAAACCTAATTTCTTCAGGTACCTTAATCTTGTTTTGTTGACGGAGTTTGAGCCGCTCCATCAAGATGGCATCATATGCTGCTTCGATATTATTCTGGAGCATGTCATCTCCCCCCAACTGAGCGAGGACACGCTGTTTGGCAGCTTGAATCTCTTCAAAGGTGGCATCTTTCGATACCCCTAGCTGCTCGTAAGGACTCTGCTGACTCATCCACAACCTCCGATCGATGGTCTCCATCTGCTACTTCTTAACTCTAGACTGCTTTGGCTAGATCTGCCACTTTTGCAAGCAAATGTTAAGAAAGAAGGTAGAGGCTAACTAATAACCAATAACCAACTAAAACTCACCTTTGACTTGCAAGCCGAGGATGGTATTACCTTGGGCATCCTGGCGGATCAGGGGAAATAACAGCAATCCGCGTTTTTGGCCGAGTTCGATTTCGCCGACTAAATAGCCTAAACCAGCACCGACGAGGACATCTACCAAGCGATGGCGATTGAGATCGAGACGGGAATAACCGATTAGGGCTGCGCCACTGTACCAAAGAATTGCATAATCAGGATGGTAATGGCTTTGGATGCGCGCGAGTGCGAAGGCAGTAGTCGCGTGACAACTAGGAAAACTATCGAGTTCTCGCTCGTTGTCAGGGCGGGGGGATGTGATGACTGATTTGAGTCCGTAGCATAGCGCGGCACTAGTTCCGACAGCATCGACTACTCTGAGGGCGTGCTGTCCGCCATCGGCACCATCTGTTAGCAATGGCAGTAACGAGCCGCCACCGAGATACAAGATCGTCCCAGTACCAGAAACAAAATCAGAAAATCCTTTATTAGCAGTTTGCGCTTGCACTTTGGGCGGACAGATGAGTCCGCAGAGAAGGATAATAGCCGCGATCGAACGTTGTTGCCAAGACATAGTTACTGGGGTAGGGATTGGTTGTCAGCAATCGAGAATTATGGTTTCAGAGGCGTTACACTACCCCGATCCGCTCGCTAAGTTGGAGTCACTATATCATAGGGTCGATCGCGATCCTTGCGACCGAGATTGAGATCGTCCAAATCGACCAGATTTCCGAGTTGGTTGTCGGAAATAGGTCGAGAGCGGATGTAGATTGTTTATAATTCAATCGAGACATCAATTATTATTAATGCCGATGAATAAATTCCAGTTAGCTACACTTGGAATCTGTACTGCAATTGCCACCATCTGGATGCCACTCATCGCATTTGCCGAAGCTAATCCCAGCCAACTTACTCCCGATCGACAATCGATCGCTAGTCTCGATACCGCGATCCAACAAAATCCTCGCGATCTCGATGCTTATCTTCAACGCGGCAGATTGAATGCTAAGCTCGATCGCAGCTTGTTGGCGATCGCCGATTATACTGAAATAATTCGCCTCGATCCAAACCATGCGGTCGCTTATAACGATCGAGCGATGGTCAAGCTCAATCTCAAAGATTATTGGGGCGCTTATCTCGATTACTCTCAGGTAGTGCGACTACTTCCAGACAAAGCAATCGTCTATAACAATCGCGCTGCCGCTCGTCATCAATTGGGAGACTGCAAGGGTGCAATTGCCGATCTCAGGATTGCCGCCGAGTTATTTCGCCAACAGGGCGATCGCTCCAATTATCAATTAACGATGGACAATCTCAAATATTTCCAGCGATCGCTCAAACGTTAACTATCGATCCTCCCAGAAACTATCCTTTTTAAATATGCTGCTAGGCCATAGATATCGCGGGATTTCATCGGTGCGACTTACGCCGTCTCGGCTTACTTATTTGCTGCCAGCAACGCTTGTTGGCTTAGCAGCAATTTGTCTATTCCCTCAAGCCAGTTTTGGGATGTCCGCAGCAGAAGTAGCCAAGATTGCCAAAAGTACTGCCGTCACGATCGATAGCGATTCATCCCACGGATCGGGAATTATCATCCAGCAGCAAGGTAACCAGTATCTAGTGCTGACAGCGGCACATGTGGTACGCGGCAATCCACAAAGCTATAAAATTATCACGACGGACGATCTTCCCCATCAGCTCCAGCCTACCGTAATTCAACCGCTGGCGGGAGTCGATCTGGCTGTGGTTAAATTTACGAGCGATAAGCGCTATCAAGTGCCAAAATTAGGCAATGCCAATGAGTCTACGGAAGGAACGACGATTTACGTGTCGGGTTACCCGTTGGGCACGGAAGCAATAAACCGCTCGGTGTTTAATTTTACCGATGGCAAAGTTACCGCCAATAGTAGCAAACCATTAAAAGACGGTTACTCGCTAATTTATAGTAACAACACCTTGCCCGGAATGAGTGGCGGCGGAGTATTTAATGAAAATGGCGAGTTGGTTGCCATTCATGGTAAAGGCGATGTCGATACCAAAATTACCACCTCAAACATCAATCCCGACGTTAGGGTTAAAACTGGATTTAATCTCGGAATTCCAATTAATACCTTTCAGCAATTAGCCAGCAAGATTGGAATTACTACTGGTAATACTAGCGCCATTGTTGCTAGTAATTCGCAGCCCAAGGCAGATGATTTCATCTTAGCTGGATTCGATCGAGTCTCGAAAAAAGATTTTGCAGGTTCGGTTACCGAATTTAGTAAGGCAATTGCGATCGATCCTAAACTAGTCACAGCTAGATTTTGGCGCGGATCTTGCCTGTTATTAATGGGGGATGCGCGCGCGGCAATTGCCGATCTGACTAAAACGATCGAACTCAACCCCAATAAGGTCGAAGCTTATATGTATCGTGGCTCTGCCTATGCTAAAATCGGCAACCGCCAACAGGCAATTGCCGATCTCGACAAGGCAGCAGCACTCAAGCCTAACTCAGATCTGGTCTATGGCAATCGGTGTAGTCTCAAATTCCAATTGGGCGATTACCAGGGCGCAATCGCCGATTGCAATCGGGCGATTCAACTCAATCCTTACGATCGGTATTATTATAGTTCGCGCGGATCGGCATATTATCAACTCGATCGCTATCAAGAAGCGATCGCCGACCACAATATCTCGATTAAAATCGATGCTCTCAATAGTTTCGGCTATCTCAGTCGTGGTTTAGCACGAGTTGGCGCGGGCGATCTCAATGGCGCGATCGATGATTATACGATCGCGCTCCAACTTGAAACTCAGCCTCAATTTCTCGCAGTGCTCTACAGTGCGCGCGGACAAGCTCGATATCGCACCAAAAATCGCCAAGCAGCAATTAGCGATTTCACCGCGAGTTTGCGGTTCGCACCTACCAATTCCGAAGCGTATTTTTTCCGGGCCAATACTTATTATGAAAATGGCAATCGCCAAGCCGCAATTGCTGATTTAGACCGAGCGATTAAATTCGATACCAAATCTGCCGAAGCTTATTTATTGCGTGGTGTCGTGCGTACTGAGGGTAATGAATCCCGTCAAGCACTTGAAGATTTCGATACTGTCTTGAAACTCAATCCGAAGCTTACATCGATTGTCTTAGCCAATCGTGGTATCGCGAAGGTCAAATTAGGCGATCGGCGTGGCGCACTCGCTGACTTCGATCGAACGATCTCACTCGATAAAGAGGTGCCCAAAGCATACTACCAGAGGGGTTTACTCAAGGCGCAATTACGAGACAAACCAGGTGCGATCGCCGATCTCCAAGCTGCGGCTGACTTGTATTTAAAACTTAAAAATCAAGAAAAATATCAGCAGATAATTGCCAAGATTGCTGATTTAAAGCGCGGCAATATTAATTCTCGCTGAAGTTTCACGTTCGTACGCAACATTCATTAGTAGTCTATTAGCACTAGTACGCGATCTAACTCGATCTATTTAGAGCGGCGATCCGTCAAAAGTTGTAAATCTAGTGTAGACTACATTAAATAAACTACAGCTCTCGGTGTATTTTCGGTCAGACACTCTCCGGTAGCAATTGTAGCTTTTACAATAGAGCTGAATATCTCAAATCTCAAGCTTTGTGACAGTTCGCTCCCCTAACTCAACTTTAATCGCTAAGTGCTAACGATCGAGATAACTCGATTGTTTCAAATATTAGAAATAACTTATTATTTACTAAGCCGCAATAGCATTTTCAGAAGCGGGTTTCACTGCTACTTACAGGCGGGGAAGTTTATGGATCGGATGTTCGGATGAGTCAGTTTCAGCAAGAATTTATTACAACAGCGATCGAGCATTACGGTTTAGAACTCGAAGACGATTATCGTTCTGAGGCACTATCCCAACGAGTCGATCTTATTGTTGTGACATGGTTTCAAAACTACGATCCGGCTTGGGTTGTCAAAGCGCTGATCGAATCCCTATATCGCGGACGTTACAAAGTTAAGTCTGTCGATAATATTCTTCGCGATTGGCAGCGACGGGGCAGCCCATTTTATAAGTTTACGCCCGATTACGAGCGCGAAATTTTGCAGAGCTTGCGCCTGACATTAGATAGCCCGATAACTTCGCTCCCTTCACCCATCCCCGCCCCAGTTAGCAACCCCGAGCGAGAATTACCAGTCACCACTTCGCAGCTACCCAACAGCGAGCAGCTTAACCCCGAAGAGTCTGCACCTTTTCAGCATCACGATCGATCGATTTCAGCAGCACGCGCCACCAACGATCGAGATGCCAATTTATCAGCTGAATTAGCACAAACTATGCCTGTATCCACTACGGATGCCGAGACATTAGATCGATCGATCTCGTTAATCCCATCAGTCGCCGAGCAGAGAACCGAGCGAGAGCCAAGCGGTATCGGCCACTGTACGCCACCTGGAAAATTATATCTATTTAATAAACTTCGGGCGATCGTCGAACCTAGCGGTTGTCACAACGAAGACATCCAACATTCTGTTTAAAAATCTGCTAGTTATGCGTTGAAGTTTAGCGCTTCCCCTCCATCTTATTCATACCCCAATTCAGCAACGCCCAGTACTTTGACAATTAGGCTGCTTCGAGCGGTGCCATCGTCAATCCAGCGCGGCGCAACTGTTGGTGGTAGAGTTCGGCTTGCTCCTGCGGCCCGACCCAAACGATCGCGCTACCTTCAAAATGTACTTGATTTGTCAGCTCCCAGGCATGTTCTTCGTTCATACCAGGAATGTACGCGATCAAACAAGAGTGAACGTGCTCGAAAGTATTAAAGTCATCATCTAAGACAATGACTTTAAAGTTTGGATAAGGTTTTTGGATCGTTTGACTGGACTTTTCAGTCGTTGAAACCATATTTAGAATTATGAATGATGAATTATGAGTTGTGAATTAGGCGCAATCTTAGCGAACTATCGCTCGACTATGATTCATTACTAATACTTAGTTTGCACTAGCTACTAGGAATCGCCCTGCGGTCTAATGAGTATTCTTCAGGAACACTCTTATAGTATATTCATAATTGATAATTCATCATTCATAATTACCCATTTATTATTTCCATTCTTTCCAATTGTTATTCAAGATCGATGTGTTGGGGAAAGAAGTGGGATTGTTATGGTCTTCTAACCGCCTGCGTAATTCGAGAATTTGCGGGGCGGGATTGGGGAGATCGGCCACCATCTGGGCCGGGGTGATGCCTTTTTCCAGGGCGAAGGCAGCAGTTGTACCAGCAGCGGCACCTGCCGACCATTCAAATGAATGGATGCGGTAAGCAGCGGCGGCGACGTGACTGGTGGCGATACTTTTGCCAGCGACCAGCATATTATCGATCTTTTGCGGAATCATCGCGCGGAGTGGAATTTGGAAGGGATAAGCTTCGCCGCCACCCTGCCGCGCGCCCACACGCTCGCTATTAGTTGGCGACTCGGGTGGACTGTTTTGCATACAGGGGTGAAAATCGATCGCATAATGGCCGATGCCCACAGTGTCAGCATAGATCCGAGCGCGATTTCTAGTGGTCTTAGTCTCGCCTGGGGTATTTTCGGTGAGTACGTTTATCGCGTCAATCCCAGCTAAATCCGCTCTGAGCTGGCGATATTCGTCAGTTGATAGTAGTGGCATTTTTTTGCGATCGAGTAGGTTATGCCGGCTCATATCTGCTTCTGTGATGACAAAGCCATCTTTATACCCATAAGTAGGTCTACCGATCAGCCTGCGACCCTCGCGAATGTAGGGATATTTTGATAAACCATGAGCTGTACCCATGGGGGTATCCAAGCCAAATAGATACCGTTGATTGGGATTGGGAGTTTTTACCCAGTAATTTGGCGAGTTGGGGTCGGGATTGGCGCGCGAATCTGTCGTGCCTGCGACCAGCCAATAATAGAAACCAAGGGCGTTTTCCTCGCCTTTGCGGAGAGTCTCAGTTCGCAAACCACCCATCCAGCCACCACTGCTCAATTGACCCGAGGTTTGCAGTTGCGATCGATCGAGAATCAAATTATCTTGCGGACTGCCAGGGCGATAATCGTTCCCCCAAGTCCAGTTTTGCATCGAGATATCTCCAGGGCTAGGAGCGGTATAATTAATTCCACCATATTTAGTCTTTTTACCTTCGCCAGGACTCCAAATCCTTCGATAGCTATAGACTACCCCAAAGTCCGCAAGACGTTTGAGTTCGTAGCTATAATACGGCGAGTACTGTTGATAAAAAGGTGGTGGGATTTGCGGTTGTGGGGTAACGGTTGTCTCCATGGCAAATGGATAGGTAAACCCCTGAGTGCAATAAGGATCGCCGGTAGTCGTCGCCGCCGAAGGCTCGTCCGAAGAGCGCGCATCGAGTCCCAATCGATAGGGCACATCGGCTAAGCCGATCAATTCGCCTGTTTCGGTAGCATCGACAACATACCAATCGGCCGGAGTTGTTGCCCGCTGTTTGGACGTTTTGTAAGGTGAGACGAAGACGATCTTGCGTTTCTGAAACCGTGGTGAATCCTGATAACTATAAGCATCCTCGATCGTTTTCGAGAGTGTTTCGCTATTGACAGGAGGAGTTCCGGGTTGAGGTAGATGTTGAATCGCTACTACCGCATTAATTTGCTGACCCTCGCCTCTTTTCTCCGTAATTAAATCTTTGACGACGGTATTGGGATACCAGTGTAATTTACCTTTGCCCTTACTTTCGGCAGTGCGTAACATCCCGTAGAGAATCTTACTGGCATCTTTGGGGAGGAAACAAGCTTCACTCACCCAACATTTCCCAGGATTGAGTGTGCCATAGTAGTCTTGAATCTGTTGGCGGAATTCGAGATAACCGCGTGGGAAGTATTTTTTCGATCGTTGGGTAGGGCGTTCGTCTAGTGCGGATACCCCTTGAGCGGTAATTTGTCCGCCGACCCAATCGGTGATCTCGGTCATACAGACTTGTTTGCCTGCAAGTAATCCTTCATACGCGGTAGCTGTACCACTCAAGCCACCGCCTGCGATAAATATATCACAAGCGATGACTTTATCGACTTGTTTATATTCTTTGTTATTAGCAGCAAAAGCGGGCAAATAAGCTAACTCGATCGAAATTAAGCCCAAACATAGAACAGTTAAAGATCTTTTCATTATTTGGATTGTCAATTAGGTAAATGCGGGGTTGGGAAGCAATTACTAGAGTGAAGATACTTTCTCTCTAGAGTAATCCTAACCTACACCCGCTCGCTCGATCGCATATCAAGCGCCCTCATTCTGACCATCCTCAAATTGAAAAGTTCCTAAATCCCTGCCCCATAAAGGAATTGCCGAATAACTTTATCATCTAAATGACAGCTAGGATGGAACTCTATATCCTCTGCTGAGGGCGTTTCTTCGCCCCGCACGATCGCATTACAAGTCTGTTCTGTTTGCAATTTCTGAACTTGTTGCTCTAGACTCTCGATTCGATCGACCAATGCCCGAATTACTTCTGCTTCCGTATCTGGAAGACTACCATGTTCTAACGGCCCGACGCGCTCGCCCGCCCGATATAAAATCCGCCCGGGAATCCCTACTACAGTACAATCGCTCGGTACGTCTCGCAATACTACCGAACCCGCACCGATCCGGACGTTACTCCCAATTTGGAGATTACCTAATACTTTTGCGCCCGCGCCCACGACGACATTTTCGCCCAGTGTGGGGTGCCGTTTGCCCATTTCTTTACCTGTACCGCCTAACGTCACGCCCTGATAAATCAGCGCATAATCGCCGACAATCGCCGTCTCACCGATGACCACACCCATCCCATGATCGATAAATACCCCCTTACCAATCGTCGCACCAGGGTGAATCTCAATCCCCGTAAAAAATCGTGCCAGATGCGACATCAGGCGAGGAAAAAATGGGATCCCAATCACATACAACCAATGGGCGAACCGATGCAGTGACAGCGCTTGCAAGCCGGGATAACAAAAGAGCACTTCTACCCAGTTACGTGCAGCAGGATCGCGATCGAAGATGATGCGGAAGTCAGCGATGAGGTAAGAGAGCACGGTAAGCGTTCCATTATCGTGAGGAGACTACTACTATTTTAGCGGTTATCTGTCGATCGATCCCAGTCGGGCTTACCGAATCACATTCGATCGCGAATATCTAGAAATATGTAATCGTTATTCGATCGAGAAAGACTTACCTGGAGGTGGATTTTAGCGAACCTATTTAGCAACAGATACCCATTAAGGCGATCTCTGTGAATAAAAGTACCCGCCCTGTTGGTTTCGACTACGCTCAACCCTCAACGGAGATATATTCTTTATCGGGAATCACCTAACAACAGTTCGGGATAAGGAAAATTGATTTGCTCCGTTCAAGCACCGCCCTGAACTAGAAGTTCGGGATTATCAAACGATGCTAGGAGTCATCACTCGATCGTTCGTTAATCCTTATCCCGAACTGACGTTCATTAGCTA
>CBDFFH010000045.1:0-12176 GCA_965246715.1 Chamaesiphon sp.
GATCGTCCTAGTAGTAATCGAACAAATTAACGTCAGTTCGATGGGTGACAGGAGCGAGATCGACAGGCTACAAATTATTCGATCGCGGCAATAATTACGGTAATATTATCGCTACCACCATGTTCTTTAGCAGCATCGATTAAAGCTTGAGCGGCTTGTTCGAGCGTTGCTGATTTAAGGTGGGTCGCAATTTCATCGTGAGGGACTTCTTCGGTCAAGCCATCGCTACACAGCAAGATGCGATCGCCAGCAGTGATATCTTGAGTTTGGATATTAATCTGACGTAAATCGCGACGACCCAAACAATGGGATAAAACGTGGCGGAGGGGATGACTTTTAGCTTCCTCTGCATTCAGTTGACCCAATTTCATCGCTCTAGCTACCCAAGTATCATCTTCAGTAATTGCGTCTAGCTTATCACCGCGCAGACGATAGAGCCGTGAATCGCCGACATGAGCAGACCAGACCAAATCGTCGCGAAACAAGATTAGCACTACTGTGGTGCCCATATCGCTGCGTTGAGTATTTTGCTCTTGGTCGGCAATGATGGCATCATTGGCGGCAATTAGTGCTTGCACCAATAGATTTTTGGTATCGGGTTCGCTCTTCCAATGTCGATCGAGATAGGTATGCGCAGTCTCGATCGCGATCCGACTGGCTTCTTCTCCTCCAGCATGACCGCCCATTCCATCGGCGACTATAAAAAATCGTCCATCAGGATCGATATAATATGCATCTTGATTGGCACTACGTACCACACCTTTATCTGAGAGACCTGCGAACAGCGATTTCATAATCTAATGCCTGTACCGATTAATAATCCAAATTTTAAGTATACACACAGAAAGGGAGTTGAAATTTTCGTCTGGATGTAGTCATTTTCTAGCTACTAGGGCAAAGGCTGAGTCGATCGAGTAATTTTAATAAGACTCACATATCGAACTTAGTGATATGTTGAATATCTCCATCATTACATCATAGCCAAATAAGGTCTCACCGATCGTATTTAAGACATCCGATCTTGACGATTTAATTTCCGCATCTGCTGAAACCAAATGACAAAGGTTACAACCGCGATCGCCCCAACAATACCAGCAGCGATCGCGTATTGAGTGACAAATAGCATCGTAGCAGACAATGTAAAAGCAGCAACCAAGATTGCGTAATTTGTATTTTGTTGCATGGCGCTAAGTCGGCGTAAATAGCGATCTGTTTCGCTAGAACGCACTCTGACTCGGAGATCGCCGCGTTCTAATTTGTCGATCGTATCTTCAATGCGGCGGGGTAATCCTAGTGCTGAAGTCCCTACCTGGGCGGCTTGCCTGCCGATTTCGGCGAGGAAGGCATTAGGATCTGAGGTACCATTACCGTTACTGTTCATAATTTGGAAAGCGAAAGGTTGAGCTGCTGCCATAAAATTAAAATCGGGGTCTAGTCCCTTGCCTACACCTTCGATCGTCGAAAATGCTCGCATGACGAAGGTAAAGGTAGCCGGAAACCGGAAGGGTTGACCGTAGGCAATATCATAGAGATCGTCAGTAATTTGGGCGATCGATTGACCTTCGAGCGGTTGGTCGAGGAAGTTATCTAACAGATACTGGATCGAGCGACGAATCGGGTCTGTATCTGCATCTGCGGCGACCGCTCCCAGCGCAACTAGCCCATTGACAACTCGATCTGCATTGCGTCCGGCGATCGCCAGCAGGGTATCCATCAGTTTAGCTTTGGTACCAGGGGCAATTCGGCCCATCATCCCAAAGTCATAAAAGATTAAAGCTCCAGTGGTAGGAGCGACGGCGACATTACCAGGATGCGGATCGGCGTGAAAAAAGCCATCAGTGAGTAATTGCTGAAGATATGCTGTGGCAGTCTGACGGGCGATCGTCTGTCGATCGAGTCCAGCGACTGCTAATCCTTCATAATCGCTGATTTTAATCCCTGGTAGGTACTCTAATGTCAACGTCCGCATCGAAGAATAGCGCCAGTAAACGCGCGGCACCATGACCCAATCTTGCGATCGAAAGTTGCGGCGGAAAGTATCGGCATTTTGCCCTTCGCCGATATAATCCGTCTCTTCCCACAGAATTCGACAACACTCATCGTAAATGCCGACCCAATCGCGTCCGTTACCACCCCATTTAGGATGATTTTGGAAGTATTTAGCAATTCCGCGCAAAATTTCGAGATCGATCGTAAATAACTTTTGTAATCCAGGTCGTTGGACTTTGACAACCACTGCTTCGCCAGTATGTAGTTTCGCCAGATGCACCTGCCCTAAACTTGCCGCCGCCAGCGGAATCGGCTCGAACCGATCGAATAGTTCGGGAATAGTTTTGCCCAAATCTTGGGCGATAATTTCTTCAGCTTGGGCATAACTAAAGGCTGGTACCCGATCTTGTAACTTAGAAAGTTCTTCAACGTATTCCACCGGAAATAAATCTGCCCGCGTGGAAAATAGCTGCCCTAACTTGATAAAAGTGGGGCCTAATTCCAAAAACGTATTCCGAATCCAAATTGCTTGTTTCCGCTTTCTGGTAGACTGTTTTGCCTCAGTGTAGCCGCTAATATAACTCCACTTCTTGCCATCGAGCCAGGAACCAGAGAGGAAAGTCAGGAAAAATAACCAAATATCAAACGTCCGTCGCCGCTTGGAGTAATTATGCCGATTCCACCGATATGTACGGTCGTTATTAAACTGGTAATTTGTTGTAGTTTGCGGCATGGAACTAGTAGACGACCCTGACACAGCAGTCTCTGGTGGTAAGGACAAGCGATCGATCGATCGCGGTGGCATCGAAGTTTCGGGAATAGCAGTCACTGTGAATTATGAGTTATGAATTATAAATTATGAATTGGCAATCTCGAACTATCCCCTATCCTCTGTCGTGTCTGGCAAATCCTCGGGAAACCCAAAGCGAGGCGTGTCGTCGCACATGGAGCGCTATCCCCCTGTCTTGTCTGGCTAAACCCGTCGCAGCCGGAGCGCGGACGGAGCGCGAGCCGCTATCCCCTATCCCTGGTTGCGATACCGTTGAATTTCAGCTCGGAGTCTGGCGATTTCGGCTCTGAGATCGTCGATGGTTTCTTGGACATCGATCGACTGTCCATTGACATTTACTGTAGTATTTACGCTAGCATTAGCCGTTTCGCGGGCGGCGCGATCGAGTACTTCTTGGGTAAACTGACGCAATTTCTCGCCTTGTTCGGCATTGACCTTGCCAATTTCGCTCAAGGTGTAGGTCAAAGTCTCGCCTAGTTTTTCATTGAGAGATTGTGCGAGGGCACGACCGACAAAAAAACTATTCAGTACGGGATTCGTCATAGATGGCTACGCTTAAATGTGCTTCCGTAACGAATTATAACGCGATGAAGATGGCGATTGGGGCTGGAATACCGATCCCGCGATCGGAAATTTATCGAAAATCTCCGAAAAACCCCGTCCGGTTTACGGCGGGGAGGATCAAGAATACAGATATCCTTCATGTTGCAATAGCCACCGCTGACGATCGAGTCCTCCTGCATAGCCAGTCAGTTTCCCTTTTGCCCCAATTACCCGATGGCAAGGTACGGCAATGGCGATCGGATTGAGGGAATTTGCCATGCCAACTGCACGACTGGCGGTAGGTTTGCCGATCGATTTTGCTAATTCTCCATATGTCCACACTTCACCGACTGGAATCTCTAAAAGTTTGAGCCAAATCTGCTGCTGAAAAGCCGTCCCACTCATCCGCATGGGAATTTCAGCTAAGCTGGTTAAATCGCCAGCTAAATAAGCTTGCAATCGATCGATCGACCCTACTGGATTGCTGTGTGGCACCAATTCTACAGATTCATATCGCCGAGCTAGTAACTTCATCATTCGTGGCTGGTAATCTGCAAAATCCAGCGCACATAACCGATCTTCATCTACCACGATCGAAATTTGGCCGATGGGACTGTCGATCGTATCGATCCATAATTTAGTCATAACTTTAACTTCTCGATCTATGATTGTTGACTAGGTTGGGGTGTTTATTTAACAACGATCTGCATCCATTGCCCGTTGGGTTCTCCTGGATCGATCGAGTTGCAGCCTTGTTAACGGACGATCGTTTCGATCTAAAATGCCCGATCGGGAGTTGCCAATGGAAGTAATGCGGGCGTTTGTCCAGATGAGCCATCGAGTCCATCGCCGCGATTTGCAATTAAAAGACCAGATGCAGTCGTTGCGAATTGAGATCGAGCGTACTCGACGCGATCGCCGCAATTCTCATTATGGAAATTGTTCTCATATTTTCGATCGCCAGAATGGTTGTAAGCCTTATTCTGTCGTTAATAATTGTGCTGTTGAATGGCTAATAAACGCCTTAAAACAGTACAAGAGTTTTAAACTGAGAATTGCTGACACTTTTTTCCAAATTTCAGGGAGAGCCCTTTCTATGCTTCGATCGATAATTTAGATGGTGATAGACGGCTATGATTTCTGACTGTACATTTATTTACAAATCCATTAATCCATAGCGTTTCTGGATCGTCAGCAGTTGGGTTCTGGCGGTAGCAGCATTGTCGGCGAGATCGGCGAACTCAATCAGACGGAGGAGTTCTTTTTTAAGTAGATTCCGTTCGAGCTCGATTGTATCTCGCTCGAGTTGAGGGGGGAGGACGATCATATCATATAAGCTAGCACGGTCTTTGCCTCGATCGGGTCGAAGAATGCGACCGCGACGTTGGATAAATTGACGCGGATTGGTGCTACTGGCGAGGATCACCGCATGTTTAATCGCAGGGATGTCGATACCTTCATCTAAGCAGCGGATCGCGACTAGCCCTTGGAGTGCGCCCGATTCAAATTGCTGGCGCAGTTGTTCTCTGTCTGGAAGGGATGTGGCGGCAGTGTAGGTGTTGACGCGGTAGCCGAGTTCGTTACCCAACAGATGAGTGACGGCGGCGAGTTGTTGGGTGCTATTTGCAGTGAGCGGCTTGTCCTGAGCGTAGTCTAGGGGAGCCGAAGTGTCGCTACTACCATCGCTACAGTAAAATAGTGTGTGACTGGTATTTAAGCGATCGATCATCAGATCTTTAAGTGCAGTCAGTTTGTTAGCGGCTGCACCGATCAGGCGGGCACGTTGCATCAGTAGGGGGGTAAGATCTGGACTGTCTAATTCCTCATAGCTAAATGCACGATCTTTAGATTGATAAAGGAGTTTGCGCGCGATCGCGCGGGATAATTTCAGATATGTTGCACTCTCACTCTCGGTCAGTTCGACCGGGATGGGATAGTATAAATAATGAACTAGGGCTCCCTGTTCGATCGCATCTTTGAGGGTAAATTCTGGCTGCAAGATGTCCCCAAAGTATTCGACGATGTTTTGAGTGCCGATGTCGTCATAGTGGCGTTCTGGCGTGGCTGACAGGGCTAGTCGCAAACCGATATTGCGCGGGAGGCTCGCCGATCTTTTTTTTGCGCCGAGGTTATGCACTTCATCGCCGATAATTAAAGTGCGATCGGGTAAATAGCTAAGTTGGGTTTGAAATCCTGGAGTAATTAGGGTTTCGTTGGTGGTGATGATGGTGAGAAATTCTTGTTGGCGGGTATTAATTCTGGCAAGTTGATAAGAGAATTTACTCTGCCATTTATGAATGCTTTCACAAGCGAGAATCGGCTGAAGATTAAAGTTCTCGCATTCTCTTCCCCACTGAGTTACAAGGTGGCGGAACGGACAGATGATGATTAGTACTTGGAGTCCGATTTGTTGGTATAGTTGGGTAGCGATCGCTAGTGCCGTAATTGTTTTACCGCTACCAGTCGCCATCTTGAGCGTACCACGCCCTTGATTTTGAAACCAGTTGGTAACTGCTTGCTGTTGATAAGCTCGCAATTGCAAGTTGGGCGGCAATTGTGGCGATCCTAATGGTACTGGCTCTACTCGATAGCGAACCCGAGACTCAGCAACTGCTAATAATTGGTAAATGTCAGTAAGATTTGGTGCTGAGTTAGCAAGTAATGGATTCGCAGGTATTTTGCGAACTCGATAGGCAGACTTAGACTCGATCGACACAACTAGTTGGCAGCAAGTATATTTTTATACGCTATCACGATTGCTCAATCTCGATAGTCAGCAATCTAGCTGAAATAGGATCGGGGATAGGGGATAGCACACAGCGATTCGCGCTCCGTCGCAGACGGGTTTAGCGACTTAGATCGCGCGGAGAGTGGAGGCAATACTTCTCGGTTAAGCCAATAATTACTCAGTCCGCGACGGCGGACTTTGCATCATTAGCTGCGATTTCAATCGTCAGCAATTGTTAACCGAGAAGTATTAAGAGTGGAGGAGCATGTGTTTCAGTCAGCGGCTCGCAGCCGGGAGGTTCCCGCCCGGATTATGCGAGACAAGACAAGACAGCGAATCAAGAGAGTGGACAGTTAAAATCAGCTGCACGATCCCGTTCGCGTTGCGTCAGTACAATTCCTGTACGGTGGTATGGCGAAACAATTAAAACTTATGCAGGAGATTTAATCAATGAATCATCGTCCAATCATTCTGGGTATTGTTGGCGATAGTGGAGCGGGTAAAACGACGCTAACTAGAGGGATCGGGCAAATTTTAGGCGAAGAAAATATCACTGTGATTGGTACTGATGATTATCATCGTTACGATCGATCTCAACGTGCAGAAATTGGGATTACAGCCCTACATCCCGACTGCAATTACCTCGATATTATGCAGCAACATTTGGTGCTGCTCCGCACCGGACAATCGATTCTCAAGCCGATTTACAATCATCACACGGGTACTTTCGATCCGCCGGTGTATATCAAACCCAATAAATTTCTGATCGTCGAAGGGCTCCTGGGTTATTCAACGCCTGCGTTATGCGATTGTTATGATGTCAAAGTGTATTTAGCTCCAGCGGAATCACTCCGCACGGGATGGAAAATTAAACGCGACACGCTGAAACGTGGTTACAGTGAGGCGCAAGTTTTAGCCGAACTCCAGAAGCGCGAATCAGACTCAGAGCAGTTTATTCGTCCCCAGCGCACATGGGCGGATTTAGTCGTCAGTTTCGATCCACCAGCGAATGAGTCCGAGGAAACTACGGCGCACCTAGGTGTAAGATTAGTACTCAGACCGACGATTTCCCATCCAGATCTGAGTCAGATTTTAGCGGGAAATAGTAGCGATCGAATATCGACAATTAGATTAACACTCGATCGAGATATGGGCAAGCCAGTTGATGTATTGGAAATCGATGCTCATGCGACTATCGAAGGTGTTAAAACTCTAGCACGGATGATTTGTGCCGATTTACCCGAACTGCATAGCGTCTGCGATCTAGAAATAAATCCAAATTTAGGACAAATTACAGGCACCACCGGAGAAACACTTCAAAGTTACCCGCTGGCATTGACCCAATTATTAATTACTTATCACATGCTCAAAGCTACCCAGAAATATCGGTAGACAATTTATTTTAGATTGTGACTTAACCCATAACCTTGCCGTAGATAGAAGCATAACTTTGCCGTTAATGAGTCCGCCGATCCCATTCTACCGTAGAAGTACTTTACATAATTTCGAGCTTCTAGAACCATCTCGCCTTGTCGGTGGCGGAAGGAAAAATGTTTCTGGACGCTACCCCAGTAAAAAAATGGGAGTAGTGTCTATCGATCGAAACCTATACTTAGTCTAGTACACAGGTTTTAGGATAGGTCTAATCTATAAATCTAGATCGTCGAACTCACGAAATATCCGATCGAATATGAAATAAAACAGCTTATTTTCAATTACGATCTGTCGATCGATTGATAAGGCGCAGTAGGAGATTTATTTCTTTCGGGGTTCTGAGTATTTGCGGTACGATATCACGTTCGATCGAGCAGATCCTGATTATCCTAAATCGATCGCGGGTAACTGGAATGGTGTTTGGGATGCGGATCTTGATGGGGTGTTGTATCAAGGCGGAACGAAGGCTTACTTTTTTAAGGGGAATGATTACCGCCGCTACGATCTAGAGAACGATGGCGTGGATGCGAATGGATCGATCGATTCATTAGTTCTCGATCCGGTTCCGGCGGGGATGTGGACGGCGGCTCGTGACATGACGCCACTCGATCGTGCTTAAACCTCTAAAATATATCTAAATTGTTTATCATTTGGTGCCATGACCAAAACAGTATTGATTACAGGTGCATCTACCGGAATTGGCAGGGCAACAGCACAATTATTTCAGCAACAGGGTTGGAATGTAGTCGCTACCATGCGATCGCCAGAACGAGACACCGAACTTGCTAGTCTGCCTAATGTGCTATGTTTATCACTAGATGTCACCAAACCAGAAACGATTAAGGCGGCAATCGATCGAGCGATCGAGCTATTTGGCTCGATTGATGTTCTGATTAACAATGCTGGTTATGGGTTGATTGGTGCATTTGAAGCGTGCGACATGACAGCTATTCGCAATCAGTTTGAGACTAATGTATTTGGATTGATGGCTGTTACACAGGCGATTCTGCCACATTTTCGGCTCCGCCAACAAGGTATTTTAGTGAATGTCGCTTCGATCGGCGGACGGCTAGCAGTTCCCTTGTACAGTCCTTATCATGCGACTAAATGGGCAGTGGAAGGCTTTTCTGAGTCGTTACAATACGAACTACGACAGTTTAATATTAAAGTCAAAATTATCGAACCGGGGCCGATTAAAACTGATTTTTATAGTCGATCGCTTAATATTGCCAAGCAAGCTGGATTGACTGCCTACGATGAATACTTGCAGCGGGTTTTACCGCGCCTGAATGGTGATGAAATGCAAGGTTCGCCACCATCAGTTACAGCTCAAGTTATCTATACCGCCGCCACTGATGGCTCTTGGAAACTACGTTATCCCGCTGGTGGCAATGCTGGACTGCTATTGGCATTCCGTAAGCTATTGCCAGATGCTTGGTTTACAGGTTTGATTCGCCGCGGGATCGATCGGTAGCTGCTCTAAATAAATTTCTGAATAAATGAGATATTTTCAAAATGCTATGCTATGATTATAAATCTGGCATTATGTCAATTTTTAAACGTGAGTTTTCCCAGGGCTAACTGTGGCAAATATTAAGTCTGCAATCAAACGTGTCGAAGTCGCCGAGCGGAATCGGCTGCGCAACAAATCTCATAAGTCTGAGGTGAGAACGCTGATGAAGAAATACTTCACAGCAGTCGAAGCTCATACTGCCGCACCAACACCTGAAACATCAACACAGGTGCAAAAATGTATGTCTGATGCTTATCAAAAGATCGATAAAGCAGTTCAAAAAGGCGTACTGCATCGTAATAATGGTGCTAATAAAAAGTCCCGTTTGGCTAAAGTACTTAAAACTGCTTCAGCTTAAGATCTAAACCAATTAATCTGTGCTAAATGCAGCTAATTGATACTCACGTCCATATCAACTTTGATACCTTCGAGGCGGACTTAGAGGCAGTGCGCGATCGCTGGCAAGCCGCCGGGGTCGTGCAACTCGTGCATTCTTGCGTTACGCCAGCAGAGTTTGGCAGGACGCAAGCATTAGCAGATAGATTTCCCGAACTATTTTTCTCGGTGGGATTGCATCCCCTGGATGCTGCCATCTGGCAAGCAGATACGGGCAAACAAATCCGAGACTTAACAACTAGCGATAAACGAGTAGTCGCGATCGGCGAAATGGGCTTAGACTTTTTTAAGGCTAACGATCGAGAATGGCAAATCGAAGTCTTTCGATCGCAATTACAGATTGCGAGAGAATTGGATTTACCAGTTATTATCCACTGCCGCGATGCTGCCAGTATGATGTACCAAGTTTGTCAAGAATTCTGGCAAGAATTCGGACGAGTGCGGGGAGTCATGCACTGTTGGGCGGGTACTCCAATAGAAACTCAATTGTTTTTAGACTTGGGTTTCTATATTAGCTTCAGTGGTGTTGTTACCTTTAAAAATGCTACCCAAATTCAAGATTCAGCGAAGCTCGTGCCACTAGACAAGTTGCTCGTCGAAACCGATTGTCCGTTTTTAGCACCCGTGCCAAAGCGTGGCAAGCGGAACGAACCTGCGTTTGTCAGTCATGTCGCCACTTATTTAGCTCAATTGCGGGGCGAAAGTCTCGACAGGTTGGCTGAGGCTACCACAGCGAATGCTAGGGAATTATTTAAATTACCAGTATTGGCTGCCACTGTCTAATTAACTTTAATTAACTAAATTATTAATTTATCTCTATTGTCTGAGACGTTATTTATTTTCTCTTCACCCTACATCCATTTATTAATAGCGACGAAGATGTTTTTTTCTCACACTCGCACGTTGGGGCTTAGAAGCAAGCTCAAAGCGAGGAAGTTAGATAGTTTTTTTACCGCTAACAATTAACTGTTCGAGATCGCTATATCAAATTTAGAACGCCAGAAAAGAGGAACACTATGACTAGTCAAATTACTACGACAGCATCCACTTACATGCTGCCCGATTTAGTAGAGATTCAGCGTTCTAGCTTCCGCTGGTTCTTAGAAGAAGGTTTGATCGAGGAATTAGATAGCTTCTCGCCGATTACCGACTACACTGGGAAACTGGAACTGCGGTTTCTGGCGAAAAATTATAAGCTCAAACGTCCTAAATATGACGTGGATGAAGCCAAGCGTCGCGATGCCAGCTATGCGGTGCAAATGTATGTGCCTACTCAGTTAATCAACAAGGAAGATAAAGGCAAAATTATCGAGCAGGATGTCTTTATCGGCGACTTGCCCTTGATGACCGATCGAGGTACGTTTATTATTAACGGTGCCGAACGGGTAATTGTCAATCAAATCGTTCGATCGCCTGGGGTTTATTATAAATCCGAGTTAGATAAAAACGGTCGCCGGACTTATAGCGCGTCATTGATTCCCAACCGAGGTGCGTGGCTGAAATTTGAGACGGATAAAAATGATATCGTTTGGGTGCGGATCGATAAAACACGCAAACTTTCGGCGCAGGTATTATTAAAAGCTTTAGGCTTAACTGATAGCGAGATTTTTGACTCGCTCCGTCACCCCGAGTTTTATCAAAAGACGATCGAAAAAGAAGGCAACCTCACTGAGGAAGAAGCTTTGATGGAGTTGTATAAAAAACTTCGTCCGGGTGAACCACCCACTGTCAGTGGTGGGCAGCAATTGCTTGACTCGCGCTTCTTCGACCCCAAGCGGTATGACTTGGGTAAAGTTGGACGGTATAAATTAAACCGCAAATTGCGGCTCACAACTCCCGATACAACGCGGGTATTAACCCCTCAGGATATTTTATGCGCGATCGATTATCTGATCAATCTCGAATTTGATATTGGTAGTACCGATGATATCGACCACTTAGGCAATCGTCGGGTGCGTTCTGTCGGTGAGTTACTTCAGAACCAAATTCGGGTGGGGTTAAATCGGTTGGAACGGATTATCCGCGAACGGATGACCGTTTCTGAGACTAGTAGCTTGACTCCAGCGAGTTTGGTCAATCCCAAACCGTTAGTTGCGGCTGTGAAGGAATTTTTCGGTTCCTCCCAACTGTCGCAGTTTATGGATCAAACCAATCCCCTGGCTGAGTTGACCCACAAACGCCGCCTCTCAGCCTTAGGTCCAGGTGGTTTGACGCGAGAACGGGCGGGTTTTGCAGTGCGAGATATCCATACCTCTCACTACGGACGCATTTGCCCGATCGAAACACCTGAAGGCCCCAACGCGGGATTGATTGGTTCCCTTGCTACCCACGCGCGGGTAAATCAGTATGGGTTCATCGAAACTCCCTTTTTACCCGTCGAAAATGGCCGGGTGAAGCGGGAACTCGAAGCTGAATACATGACAGCAGATCAAGAAGATGACCTGCGGGTAGCACCTGGAGATATTACCACCGATGAGAATGGTTATATCTTGGGTTCGACTATCCCTGTCCGGTATCGGCACGAGTTTACCACTACTACTCCCGATCAGGTGGATTATGTGGCAATTTCGCCCGTACAGATTATTTCGGTCGCGACCTCGTTAATTCCCTTCCTCGAACATGATGATGCTAACCGCGCCCTGATGGGATCGAACATGCAACGTCAAGCAGTACCCCTATTGCGCCCCGAACGTCCCCTCGTTGGGACGGGGTTGGAAGTGCAAGCAGCGCGAGATTCTGGGATGGTAGTTGTGGCCAAAGCTGATGGAGTTGTCACCTTTATC
>CBDFFH010000046.1:0-118226 GCA_965246715.1 Chamaesiphon sp.
TACTCCCCAGATTAATGGCAAACAGCGAGTTGTTACAAAGCGACTCAGCCAGACAAATCTAGCAAAAGTAGGTTTCGCATCAGCGACTCAGCCAAAGAGCGATCGCTCTTCGCAGCGCCAAGTCAGCAAAGTTCGCGGATCTCAACCAGGCAAAAATCGGATCGATCGTACCAAAGTCGAGCGAACTAACAATGGTATCGCCCAATTTACCAATTCCCAGCGCAATCTGCCGCGCGCCGCCGATGTCGAGGCAATAAATAATCTGATTGAATAGAGCGCGAATCACTTAGGATCGTCAACCGCAATCGATTTACTGTTATACAGACTCATTGCTTTCTCTACACCTTGCTTGAGGCTCATTTCGATCGCGTCATTTACTAAATAAATTACCTCATCAATCACGATGGTTTCAGTTTTAGAAAATTTCCCTAGTACGTGAGCGATCGTGTCTTTTTCGCCAGTACTCTGCCCGATTCCGATGCGGACTCTGGGGAAATTTTGCGTGCCGAGATGCGAGATAATCGACTTCATCCCATTGTGTCCGCCAGCAGATCCAGACAATCGCAGCCTGATTTTACCTAATGGTAAATCGAGATCGTCGTAGACCACCAATACCGACTCGGGCGATAGCTTAAACCAATCTAGCGTCGCCCGTACGGACTGACCCGATAGATTCATGAAAGTTTGGGGCTTGAGCAATTTAATTTTAATATTATTGCTACCGATACCTTCACCATAGATACCTTGAAACTGCTTGCGATCGCTCAAACTAATCTGCCACCGTTTGGCAAGAATATCGACTAGATCGAAACCAACATTATGCCTAGTTTGGGCGTATTTAGTACCGGGATTACCCAGCCCCACAATTAATTGTGGAATTACCAACTCATCACTCATACGATCGATTGCTATTAGATATTAATTTTTTAACGTCAGTTCGGGATAAAAAGAGCCTAGAGACTTCAATCGTAGGCGGTGCTAGAACGGAGCTAATATCCTTAACCCGAACTGACGTTTTTTTAGTGGATCGGCACAAATATTTTTGAGATAGTACTAGGCTTAAACCCAGTTGGCGGGCAGTGCCCATCCTACTACAATCTACCCTCAAAAGTTTTGATGTTTAATTGCACCCAAGTATTTAAATAGTCAGTCAGAGTTAACGGATCTACACCCAGATCTCCCCGCGCTGTGGCGGCGAGAATTGCGGCTTGACTATGCCACCAAGCCGCAGTTGCGACAACCTCATCGATCGGTAAATCTCGCTGAAAATTAGTTGCAACCAATCCACCAATCAACCCCGTTAACACATCGCCACTCCCACCTCTAGCTAGAGCCGGAGTACTGTGAGGCACGATTGTTACTTTACCATCCGATCGGGCGATCGCCGTTCGCGCTCCTTTTAACAAGATAATCGCCCCACTAGCTCGCGCTGCGGCGATCGCTGCGATATATTTATTTGCAGTGGGAATTTTGGTAAATAAACGTTTGAATTCACCGAGATGCGGGGTGATAATCGTGGGCGAAGTGCGGTGACTAAAGACAGTTTCGGGGTCGAGTTTGGCGATAATATTGAGCGCGTCAGCATCGAGTACGATCGGGCAATTTGCCTCCAGAATTGCTTTAACTATTTTTGAGGGTCGTTCGGTTAAACCGCAACCACAAGCGATCGCATTATATTTAGTTAAATCCAGATCGGGTAATGATTTAATCGTTCCAGCTTCAGTTTCTGGGCAGGAGATAATTAACGATTCTGGCAATCGTGCTAGTACCAATGCTTTGAGCGACTTGGGTACAGCGATCGATAACATCCCTACTCCTGTTGCCAATGCGCCCAATCCGGCTAAAATTGCCGCACCAGAATACTGTTCGGAACCGACAATCAACAAGAGATGTCCCTGTTGATATTTATGCGTTACAGGCGATCTGTTCAATGGTAAACAAGCGAGCGCTCGCTCGATTGTCATCCTGCTGAGATCTGGATCTTCACCTAATACATTATGAATATCGGCAAGCGATAAATCGAAATCGATTAGCTTGGTTTTACCTAAATATTCGATCGCCTGTTCCTGGACGAAAGCTAATTTCCATAGACCCAAACATAAGGTATGAGTCGCTTTAATTGCCGTACCTAAAATACAGCCAGTATCGGTATGAATCCCCGAAGGCAGATCGATACTAACGATCGGAATTTTTAGGCAATTTATCGTCTCGATCGAATCGAATAAACTATCGGTAATATCTCGATTCAAACCAAACCCAAATAACCCATCGATAATCAGATCGCAGTTTGCTAAATCTTCCGCATTGTCAACAATTTCGATGCCCAGACTAGAAACATAACGATAATGCTGGTTGGTTAATTCGCGTAACTCTTCTGAGGGCACATAAATAGCTACCCCATAACCCCGAAAATACAGTTCGCGGGCGACGACTAGCGCATCGCCGCCATTATGTCCCATCCCGACCAACACCCCAACTTGGGGATGGGTCGATCGGGGGTACAATGTTTCGCAGCGACAGGCAATTAAGCCGCCCACCTTCTCCATCAAAGCCGCCACAGGCATCCCCGCTTCGAATACCTTACTTTCGATCTGCTGCATCTGGGCAGCTGAGACTACTATTCGATCGATTTGAAGCTGGCGATCGCGCATGACTTTAGCTAGCGTAAAATTTATAGTTACCTATCGGGAAAAATTGGCTCGAAGCCGTTGTAGACTAGTCGCGTACTCATGAATTCTAACGCACGCGCCCAGGAGCGAAATTTAGCTACAGACAAGCCGATACATCCCGACGATCCGATCGACTACTTCATCGATCGACATCCGATCTGTAATAATTTCCTCAGCGTCAGGAGCTTTCCGTAACGGCGCGATCTCTCGCGTACTATCGATTTCATCCCGCTCGGCGATCGATTTTTCTAATTCTGCCAAGTTTACCTTGCCCTGTCCTTGATTTATCAGATCCTGTTGTCGTCGTCGCGCACGCTCGGCAACAGATGCCGTCAAAAAAATCTTGACTTTGGCATTGGGAAAGACATACGTACACATATCCCGCCCTTCCGCGACGATCCCACCTTGGGCACCGATTGCTTGCTGCTGCTTGACCAGAGCCGCTCTGACCACCCCCAAAGTTGCAATTGCTGAAACCTTACCAGTCACGGCTGGAGTCCGAATCGCCTGCGTCACATCGAAATCGTTGACGATGACACGATCGCCAGTTAGCGTAATTTTTGCTCGATCCACTAGCTCGGCAATTTTTACCTCGTCATCTAGGGCTAGGTTTGCCTCCAGCACCAACCAAGCGATCGATCTATACATTGCCCCGGTATCGAGATACAACAGCCCTAATCGGGCAGCTACAAGCTTGGTAACGGTAGATTTACCTGCACCTGCGGGGCCGTCGATCGCGATGATGGGGAGCATGCTTGGTTTGGGGGATGGGTGGGTTATTGGGGTGTGGCGGAGAGCTGACCCACCCCGCCCTGTCGGGCACCCCTCCAGGGAGGGGAATTTATTAAGAGGATATTGATGTATCCAGCGATCGCAAGTAGGGCTTGGGGGAAGTTATTTATCGTTGATTAATAAAATATTATCAATTAGGCGAGTACTCTCGATGCGTCCGGCGATCGCGAGTAGGGCTTGCCGATCGATCGAATCGATTGGCTGCAAGGTTCCAGGATCGACGAGTTCGAGGTATTCTAGGTCGAATTCAGGGATGATAGTGAGTTCGGTTTTGACTGCGGTAATTAGGGATCGAGCGGTAATTTCACCGTTAGCGCATAATGCCTGTGCGCGGTGGAGACTCCGATAAATCGCCGCTGCGCGATCGCGTGCAGTTGGTGATAGATACTGATTTCGCGAGCTAAATGCCAAGCCAGAAGCTTCGCGCACTGTCGGGCAACCGACAACCTCTACTGGAATATTCAGATCCGCTACGATCCGGCGGATGATTGCCAATTGTTGGGCATCTTTTTCGCCAAAGTACGCTCGATCGGGTTGGACGATATTTAATAGTTTGGTGACGATCGTCGCAACACCTTGAAAATGCCCAACACGCCTACGCCCACACAAACCATCGGTCATCGTCGCCGGGGGAATAACTTGGGTAAGTGGCTGCTTGATGCCCATACTTGCGACTGTAGGTACAAATAGCACATCTACACCTGCGGTTTCGCACATGAGCCGATCGATCTCCAACTGGCGCGGATATCGATCGAGATCTTCATTGGCTCCAAATTGGAGTGGATTGACGAAAATACTCACAACGGCGAGCGTATTCTCATGTCTAGCGCGATCGATCAGACTCTGATGTCCCAAATGTAATGCTCCCATCGTCGGCACAAATCCGATCGCCTGCGAACGATGTGATTGGAGATAATATCCGAGTTCGCTGGGAGTAGTAAAAATGGGCAAGTTCATGGGGAGTAGCTGACAGTAGATAGTTGACAGTTGACAGCGCTCGACTAGTTAGAACCACCGCCGTCATGAATGCGATCGGCAGATTGGCACTAATTTAGTCTTAGCTACTCAATGACTTAATGTATTTATTTCATAACCCACTGTCAACGATCTGCTAGCTAGCGAAACATGCTACTGACGGAATTGTCCTCATGTACGCGCCAGATCGCCTCACCTAACAGATTGGCAACTGAGAGAACTTTGAGTTGCGGGAAGCGGCGATCTTCAGGGATGGGTAGCGTATTCGTCACGATCACCTCCTCAAATAGCCCACTCGATAGTCGTTCGGTGGCGGGTGGTGAGAACACAGCATGGATCGCACAAGCATAAACTTGTCTAGCTCCTTGCTCTCGCAAGATTTTGGCACCTTCAGAAATCGTACCACCCGTATCGATCATGTCATCGACGAGGATGGCAGTTTTGCCAGCGACATCACCGACGACATTCATCACTTCCGCCACATTATGCGCCTGACGACGTTTATCGATAATGGCTAGGGGCGCATCGTTGAGCTTCTTGGCAAAGGCGCGGGCACGAGCGACACCACCAACATCTGGCGATACCACTACGATGTCTGAAAGCTTCTTCTTGAGGATGTAGTCGATAGTTACCGGCGAACCATAAATGTGATCGAGGGGGATATCGAAATAACCCTGAATTTGCGATGAGTGGAGATCCATCGCCAACACCCGATCTGCACCAGCAGTAGTGATTTGATTGGCGACTAATTTAGCCGTAATCGATTCTCTTCCCGCCGTCTTGCGATCGGCCCGAGCGTAACCATAGTAAGGAATTACCGCTGTAATTTGTCTGGCTGAGGCCCGCCGACAGGCATCGATCATGATGAATAGTTCCATCAGATTATCGTTGACTGGATGACAGGTGGGTTGGATCAAATACACATCACAACCGCGAATCGATTCTTGGATTTGGACGTATATTTCTCCATCCGCAAACCGTTTGCGGATCATCGGGCCTAAATCTAGTCCGAGATAGCGAGCGATCTCCTGAGATAATGGAACGTTAGCATTGCCAGAAAACAGTCGTAGACGACTATTATCCCCAATCGAGGAGATTGTGGGCTGAAGCGTCAAGGTGGCAGAACGGATCACAGCAGACCCTCAATTAAGTTCGATTTTTTCATGGCAATTTTAGCACTCTCATCCTACTATTGTCCCGTTCGATCTACAAAAAGATCCGATCGACCCTAAATTCAGTAAATTTTGTGACAGAAAAATTAATAATCTACTACTATTTTTGGACTAATCTCAATTCACTCGATCGGCTCAAACCCCTCTGGATCGGAAGTTTTCCCTAAATGTGTGGAAACCTCTACATTAGTTATAGCGTCTTTGCAAGTTGGAAAGATACAATAATAAGCAAAGGCAGCTCTCGAAATATCGCAAATCATTTACTGTAAATAGCTAAGATCTATGACCAACTCCCAACAAACCACGATGACACTCGAAGATCGGATCGAGGAAGCCCGCGAAGCCGCTCACCAAGCTGGTGAGCAATTTGGTAAAACTTCTCCTGAATTTGCTATCGCGATGGAAACCTTAGAGGAATTACATCAAGAGTCCGGTCACCAACGTAGTGCTAAACCCAAAAACTCCCTGGAAAACTTCTGTGATAACAATCCTGATGCTCCAGAATGCCTACTTTATGATACCTAAGTAGCTTTAACTTCAAGATCCGACCCTACTAGCTCGATCTGGAATATTAAGCAGTAGCAACGATCTGGAAGCTAAATAGCAAGATAGATCCCCGACTTGTTGTTGAAAAAGTTGGGGATCTTTTCGATCGTGTTTACTTAACTAACCCTAGTTGCTACCGAACTATAATGCCGACGATTAAAATCGTGGCTAATGTTGCAAAGTCCGGTTGTTGCCGCGAGCGGCAAAAGCCTGCCTTCGCGGACTAAGAAATTCAGTCCGCGAAGGCGGACTTTGTATTCCGAGGAGTGGTTTTAACCACTTTGAGTGTAGGTAGCAACTTGGGTTAACTAACTGCTGCCGATTTCTGCTCCAAGTAACTTAACTCTGGTAAGTGAGGAATTATCCCCCCCGGATTGAGTGGAAATAGGTTGCCATAATAATCTTGCAAGATCGCCGGAAAATCACAAGTAGCAGCAACCCCTGGCAGATGATAGATATTGCGCACGTAGGTGTGGAGATGGGAATAGTCCTGAATCCGCCGCTGATTGCATTTAAACAGGGTGTAATACACCAGATCGAACCGAATCAAGGTTGTAAATAGGCGCACGTCAGCCAAAGTGAGCGAGTCGCCACAGAGATAACGTTGAGTTGCCAATAAATTTTCAATCCGATCGAGTGTGGCAAATAGTTCGGTATGGGCGCGATCGTAAGCCGCCTGTGTCTGGGCAAAACCGCAACGGTAGACTCCATTGTTGACCGTCCGGTAGATGAGGTCGTTCCACTCGGCGATCGCGCCTTGAAGGTCGGGTGGATAGAGATCGAGATCGGGATTGGTAGCGTATCGGTTAAATTCTGAGTTTAAAATCTCGATAATCTCAGCACTCTCATTATTGACGATCGAGTATGTCTGGTTATCCCACAGCATTGGTACCGTAGACCTACCTGCGTAACCCACTTTTGAAAATTTATATAACTGGGCTAGAGTCTGACACTCATGCTCTGATTTAGGTAACACCCAACCACCCGCATTGGCATCGCCGCGCACGACGACGATCTCGATCGAACTTTCCAAGCCTTTGAGCGCGCGCACGACGAGGGTACGATGCGCCCAGGGACAGCTCCAACCGACATACAAACGATAGCGATTTGGTGCGGCGGGATAGGTAGCATCGCTCGCATCGCTCAACCGATTCCCAAATTCGCTCTGCGGGCGTTGATATTCACCAAGCTCGTTTGATGGTGCGAGTTGTGACATCATTACTTGCCAGATCTGGGTCCAGATCGATCGACCAGTTTTGACGATCCAGCTAGGTGGAATTGCCATGGTTTAGGGGATAGGGGATAGGGAATAGGGAATAGGGAATAGGGAATAGATTTAAATAAATTTCGATCTATTTTCAAATTGAGAAAGTTGCGTAAATCTGCAAAATAAAGGGACGAGGCTGTCTCATCCCTTCATTGGGAAGCCAATTTCACCCAACTTGCTACCTAGAAATGCCTACGATTGTGTCTTGAAAAGGTGCTCTACTTGGGGAAACCCCAAGACCTACTGGTCGGCTAGCCGACCAAATGCACTTTTCGCAAATCGTGGCTAATGATGCAAAGTCCGGTTGTTGCCGCGAGCGGCAAAAGCCTGCCTTCGCGGACTGATTAACTAGTCCGCGAAGGCGGACTTTGTAGTCTGAGGAGCGGTTTCTAACCGCTTTTGTTATGAATAGCGACTTTGGGTTGAATTACACTCGATCGATCGGATCTCTGACTACCCCATCCGGAAAAGTTTGGCGGAATTCTGCCATCAAATCAGCCATTTCGATTAGCGCCTGCTCGACATCCAGGGATAGGGTGCCAAGGTTGGGATTTGCTTGGAGCTGAAGCAGCAATTCCCGCTTTTCTTCGACTCGGGCAATTCGTCCTTGTAAAGTTCGTGCATCCATAGTTTAGTTATTTGTTATCGGTTATTCGATCGTTATAAAAACGTTTATCTTGTGCTTGCTCCTTCAACTATCCCCTATTTTCTAGTTCTTTAACGGCTGCCAGATACTGCGTATCTTCAGCAGTTGCTGCTGATTCGATCGGAATGGCAGGAGTAGGCACCACTCGATCGGGTGAGATCCCTAATTTATGGATATCGTGATGGTTCGGGGTCTCGTATTTAGCGACTGTCACAGCTAACCCACTATTATTGGGCAGGTCGAACAGCGATTGGATCAGCCCTTTCCCAAAGGTTTTAGCACCAACTAAAGTCGCGCGCCCATTATCTTGTAACGCACCAGCCAGAATTTCGCTGGCACTCGCGGTACCTTCATTTACTAATACTACCAGTGGCGCATCGGTCAGTGCGGTACCGTTGGCATCGATCGAATCGATCGCCCCTTTGCGATCGACAGTATAGACGATCGTGCCCTCGTTGAGCCATTGACGGGCGATCTCAACTCCAGCCTGTACCAGTCCACCAGGATTGTTCCGCAAGTCCAGTACATAAGCTGTCGCGCCTTGTTGCTGGAGCTTGCCCAGGCGATTGGCTAGTTCTTGAGCTGCTTTAGCACTAAATTGGGACAGGCGAAGGTAGCCGATTTTGCGACCGTTTTCGGTATGCAGTTCGGCGGTGACAGGATTGAGTTCGATCTTCTCACGAATCAAAATCGTTTCACGCGGTGCTTGGTCGGCTGTTTGCACTATCAAACTAATATTGGTGCCAGTTGGCCCGCGCATTTTGACTGCTGCGGTATCTAGTGTCAATTCTGAAGTTGGCGTAGCGTCGATCTGGATAATAATATCGTGCGGCAAAATCCCCGCCTTAGCAGCTGGGGAACCCAGGATCGGTGCGATTACTTCGATCGCGTTACTATCGGCTTTGACACCGATTTGTAGTCCCACACCCGACAATTCACCAGCGGTATTGACCTGGAGACTGCGATACTGCTCAGGGCGTAACAAGCGGGTAAAGGGTTCGTCCAACGTGGCAATCATTTTCGAGATCGCTTGATAGGCTGCTTCCTCTGTCGGGATTTGCTCCTTCATCGTGCGATCGCGAATCGCCCACCAATTTTGATGGTTGAAGCTGCTGTCATAATAAGCCCGATCGATCGTGCGCCATGCCTGGAGTACTAACTGTTGCTCTGGGGTGAACGCAGCGGCTGGCGGCACACCCCAGAGCCAAAACAGCGCTATTTGTAGACTCAAAATCCAACCAAACCAAAAACTTGCTTTCACGATCGATACCACTGTCCTTTCGAGGTGTGTTAAATTTTATGTGGGTAAAATGAGAGAATGTCTGCCAAACATTACTAAATTAACTAATTTTGGGAATATTTGGTGCGAGTGCCGATCGCAACCGATTGCTGCTTCGCAACATAGCACATCTAACCCCAGCCATTATTTTGAGTCAGGGGGATCTACAATCCTACTGGCGTTATAATTTATAACACGACTTAGAAAGAAGCACGCAGCCTGAATGTTTACCAAGCAAGTTACAAATAGTAAAACCTTTCAGTGGTTTAACGAACGTCTTGAAATCCAAGCAATATCCGACGATATTGCTAGTAAGTACGTTCCGCCCCACGTCAATATCTTCTACTGCCTTGGTGGGATCACACTGGTATGCTTTGTGATTCAGTTTGCCACTGGCTTCGCAATGACTTTTTATTATGAGCCGACTGTGGCTGAGGCTTTTACCTCCGTCCAGAAGATCATGACCGAAGTTAACTTTGGGTGGTTGATTCGCTCCATTCACCGCTGGAGTGCCAGCATGATGGTGTTGATGATGATTCTCCACACGTTCCGCGTGTATCTCACTGGTGGTTTCAAAAACCCCCGCGAACTCACTTGGGTAACTGGGGTCATCCTCGCCGTTATCACTGTTAGTTTTGGTGTAACTGGTTATTCGCTCCCTTGGGATCAAATCGGCTACTGGGCAGTCAAAATCGTATCCGGTGTACCCGAAGCGATTCCTGTCGTTGGTGTAGCGATGGCTGACCTCTTACGCGGCGGGTCTAGTGTCGGTCAAGCAACTTTGACTCGCTACTACAGCTTGCATACCTTTGTCTTGCCTTGGTTCATTGCCGTGTTCATGCTGTTACACTTCATCATGATCCGCAAGCAAGGGATCTCTGGCCCTTTGTAGATTCACCGGGACGATGGATAGAAATTGCTGGGAGACATCCTTTGATTTCTATCCTCAGCTACGACATCATTAGCTAGCTAAAACCTACGTTATTATTTACTATGTCAACTCTCAAAAAACCAGATCTCTCCGATCCTTCGCTTAGAGCTAAACTAGCTCAAGGTATGGGTCACAACTATTACGGCGAACCCGCTTGGCCCAACGATCTCCTCTACATCTTCCCTGTAGTAATCTTTGGCACGATCGGTTGTTGTACGGCGTTAGCTATCCTCGATCCCGCACTGGTTGGCGAACCTGCCAATCCCTTTGCAACCCCACTAGAAATCTTACCTGAATGGTACCTGTGGCCTGTATTCCAACTCTTGCGCGTGTTACCTAACAAACTGTTAGGCATCGCTTGCATGGCTGGCGTACCATTAGGTTTACTAGTTGTACCTTTCTTGGAAAGCGTCAACAAATTCCAAAACCCCTTCCGTCGCCCTGTGGCAATGGCAGTATTCTTATTTGGAACAGTCTTCACCATCTACTTAGGTATCGGTGCGACTTTACCGATCGATACGTCTTTGACTTTGGGTTTATTCTAAATTAATTCTCAACTTCTAAAGAGCGAAAAGCCTATCTAGTTATTGCTAGATAGGCTTTTTCAGAGATAAGCTATGAGTCGCGATCGATCGAACTAAAATATCGATTGATAACATATTTGTTTCGCTCGATATTGATGCTGTGGGCATTGCCCACCCTACAAATTAGAACTATGCTGTCTTGTTGCGATCCAAATTGATGCTGTGGGCAATGCCCACCCTACTGGCTTGACCAGACTAAAAATGTGGGTAAAGCGATCGCTCAAAATATTACCGATCGTATTTTTCAGAGTTTTGAATGCCCTCAATTTTAGTCTGGTCGTCCCACTACAAATTAGAACTAAGTAATTTTCAAATAGCCTGACATATCTCTAAATACTCTAAGTAATCCTTCGAGTAATTTCTCATATGATTCATCCGCAATATCAAGATTGATATGAAAACCATTAACATTTCCCAGATTACCAAGTTGACGAGACAAGACTACTTCAATATTTGTACGACTAAGGTGACAGTAGCGAACACATTCATAATCACCATTCTGCTGTTCGCCAAATTGAATATATAAACCAGCGTCCTCAAAGTTTTGCTCTGAATCTCGTTGAAATGACAAACTGCTTTCCATTCCTTCCAGACTAACGATGAGAGCATATTCATCATACTCAAAGTCAGCGTTAACTGCTGTAAATGATATATTCATGTTACTGTCAATAAAAATTTGTAGGGTGGGCAATGCCCACGGCATCAGTTTCGAGTAATACTATTCGATCGATTAACAATGTACTAGATTTGTCCTGTATTCTATATTTACTTCCACTATAGTTATTACTAATATTACTATAATTCAGGCATAACAATGAACGAGCTTAATAATTACGATCCTAGCGATGTCGGTCGTGTCAACGGTAATTTATTCGGTCTACCATTTGATTATAAATCCGCAGGGACGATAATATTTGGCGTACCTTGGGAGGTAACAGTTTCCTATAATCCAGGTACTGCATTCGCACCCCAACAGATTCTCAATGCTTCGCCACAATTAGATCTATATGATTTCGATAATCCTCAAGGCTGGCAACAGGGTATCTATATGCCCCCGATCGATCTAGATTTATTAGCAAAAAATAATTACTATCGCCAACAAGCAGCCTTAATTATCGATCGATTAGAAAGCGGTGAATCGCTCGATCTAACACCAGATTTAAATCTAGTACTTGCAAAAGTGAATCAAGCTTGTCAGGATGTCAATAAATGGTTATTCGATAATTGTCAACAAGCGATCTCGGATGGTAAAAATGTCGGTGTTATTGGGGGCGATCACAGCGTGCCATTGGGGTATCTCCAGTCTTTAGCCCAGCATCATGACGACTTTGGAATTTTACATCTCGACGCACATTCAGACTTACGCGATGCGTATGAAGGGTTTGAATTTTCTCATGCGTCGATTATGTTTAACGCTCTAAAAATCCCGCAGATTTCTAAACTAGTGCAGGTAGGAATTCGAGATGTTTCATTTGTCGAAATCGAGACAGTCGATCGCTCAGACAATCGGGCGATCGTCTACTATGATGCCCATATCAAACAACAAATGTATCAGGGTAGAACTTGGGAGAGTATTTATCAAGAAGCGATTGCTCATTTACCTCAGAAAGTCTATATCAGCTTCGATGCCGATGGCTTAGACCCAAAACTATGTCCGAGTACCGGAACTCCCGTTCCAGGTGGTTTGGAGCTAGAGCAAGCTTTTTGTTTGTGTCGCGAGATTGTTAATAGCGGACGCAAAATTATTGGATTCGATTTGTGTGAAGTGGGTAATGCTGAGTGGGATGGCAACGTTGGCGCGCGGATCGTGTATAAGTTAGTAAATTTGATGAATCTGTAACAAATTGTATTTATCTAGGTTAGGTATTGGTTTGCATCTATTTTAACATCGTCACCCAATCTAATTTTAGCTCATCCAATCTTCAAATGGTAAAGGTGCGGCAACGTAGGGGGTGTTATCCCGCAGGGTAACGCACCACCATCTCCAATATTAGAGAGGTGCGTCATGCTTCGCAGTGACACACCCTACAATGGTATTTGTTCGATCGATCGAGAGTGCTGAGAGGATTAAAGTTGCGATCGATTATTGAAGATCAGGCTCGTCGCTGGTTTGAGATTTGAGTTTCTTTCTTAGTCGCAATGCTGCCATGCAACCGACGAGAGTACCGATAATTGTGAAAGGTTCTGGTACTGTTGTTGCCGATCCAGTAGTAAATGCTACCTCACGAATTTCCATGCGGCTAACAACACCGGGATTAGTATTTAGCACTACAAGGTCTACTCTTCTAACGCCAGGGATAACCTGATTAAACACATATTCGGATGGAGCAACTTGTTCTATTGAACCTGTGAAGCTAGTCGAGAAGCCTGGTAAGATTTGTGAATTCGAGCTGTTGAAAAAATCTAGCCGAAAATCTTTAATCCCTTCTCGCGAAACATTGATATCGTTCCACAGAATAAAACTTCTTAAATCGAAGTCGTTTGCAAAACTAAGGGTAATAGTACCAGTTGAACCAGTGCCTATGGCTGCTGCAAATCCATTAAAAGGAGAAGCATCTGAAGTAATTCCGTCAGCAATCTGATTGAGTGGAAAACTTGGATCGGCTGCAACACTGGTACTAGGCGTGATTTGGCTGCCGCTGATGGTAGCGGACAGAGCATAGTTTTGTTCCAGAGTAGCCAAAATTGTGGTTGTGGTAGCTGCTGCGATCGCCATAGAAGTTAATAACCGTGATAACTGCCGACGCAGTTTAGATGCACTCTTGACTGATGCTGGTATCTGTGAGATCGACAGCCCAACCGCAGCAAATCCAATTGCTATACTTTTTGAGTTCATTTTTATATCCTTTTCTTGGGGGATTGCGGGGGAGGAATTGAGAGGAGATCGATAAAAATAAAATCTCGGCGTTGCTGGAGCGGGGTATGATTTACCGATCGAGTGATATTTTCATCGATTGACGATCGCGATTACCTCCGGTAGGCTCCGCCAACGATTGGATATGGAATGGGCAGTTCATTAAATTTCAGATAATGAAGGAGTAATCTAATTGAATGTTTCAGCATTTCCTTGGACTTAGAATAGCACAGTGTCTTTCTCTTTAAGCGAGTCAGATAATGTCTGAGCCTGGTGTTTTCACCTTCAACTCTAGTCATGTAAGTTTTACTGACAATTTGGTCGCCGTCTGGAATAAACATCGGGTAAACTGGCCACCCATCTGTTACATAAAAATAGCAGTTCCATTTGCTTGCTACTTCATCCCATAATGGTTTAAATGTTTCAGAACTGTGGTCGCCTAATACCCATCCTAAAATTCCTACCTTGAAGTGGTCTACTACCGTCCAGAGCCAGATCTTGTTTTTTTTGACCCCACAAATGTTTCTAACTCATCTAACTCTCCAACTTCAGGTATTTGCTCTGGATTATAGTAATCTGGTAAGCGTGAGCCAACTTTTTTAACCCAATCCATTACCGTGGTGTTGTGTACTCCTTTTACTCGCTCAATTGCTCGAAAACCCATACCATTTACATCCATTGTGAGGCATTCTTGTTTGAACGAGCGATCGTACCCTCGTTCTGATTCATAGCAGTCGATAAATTGTCTTCGGCAGTCAACACAAAGATAATTCTGTTTACCTTTTTTATGCCCATTCTTATGTATATGGGTTGACTTACATTCAGGACATTCCATCATTCTTCCTCCTCTATTTGCTGATGGTTTCTACTATCGATCGCTTTTAATCATACCCCAATCCAGCAACGCCAAAATCTCTATATGTATGTTACCCAGCGAGACCGATATGCTAGCAGGAAGGTCTCAGATCCGTAAAGGTCGCCCGATAACTTTACCTAATGGCTCAGAACCACAGCCAGATCTCGCAATCGTCCAACCGTTGGATACCGTCTATCTCGAACATCATCCCTATCCCGAAAACATATTTCTCGCGATCGAATATTCCTACAGCACCCTTAGCTACGATTTAGGCGATAAACAGATTGCCCATGCAGAATCGGGCATCCCAGAATATTGGGTTGTCGATCTCCAAGATTTGGAAATTATTATTTTTCGCGATCCTGCACCATTAGGTTATCGCAGTATAACAAAGCTCACCGATGGTCGAATTTCACCCTTAGCGTTCCCAGATTTAGCGATCGATGTGCAACAATTTTTTCAGGTTAATCTATAGAACCCGAGACATCGCTGTTACTTTCTGACTTTAAACTTGGAATAATCTCCCTGCCAGTCAGATTTAGGATTGATAGTAAATAATAACATTTCTATTAATCCCCAAGTTATACTTTTACGCAACATATTACGTCTTTGCGCCAATCTTTTCCTACATTGGATATCAAAATAACTCTCTACACTTACATCTTCGAGCGATGCTAAATTTAAGTCATAGCAAGCTCGTTCCCGCCATTCTAGTAGAGATCGAAATAGCAGTTCGGCATTAACATGTTCGATTCGCTGGGATAAATTGCGTGGTGCTCTGAGAAATGCGTATGAAATGGCAGATGGCTTGCTGGTATACGCCAGATTCGATACTGCTAGTGACCACTGCTGCTCCAATTGGCAAGAAACACTACAAAACATTGGCAAGCTGCTAACTTTACCAACTTCTGCAAAACAGAATTTTTGAGGGTGCGAGAATAGTCTTGCCATACCCTGACTAGAGGAAATAGTATAGTCGGTCAGATGGATAAACCCAGAAGTGTTGAATATTAGAACACACACATCCTAAAAATGGGTACTTGATCCATTACAAAGCTCAACCAGCATGATACAAACTTGAAGGTGTCCAGCACTGGATAATCATCTTTGGGAAGGTCGCCCAAGAATTTATTGATTATGTTCGGAAAATTTGATAACATGCTAACTAGTTTTTTGTTTTTAATCACCTCCATTTTATCTGAATGGGGGTCATTTTTTACCAGTTGTTACTATCATTCAACACTTCTGGTATTTTAGTAACGACTTCCAATAGTAAGATTAACGGCAATAAGAATAAAATTAATTCAACGATCGGTAGCGGCAATCCAACTTTAACGGTAACAGCGTACACCCAACGAGAAATGAAGATGCCGATCGAGTTCCATGCAAAAAGCACAGAAATCGTCACGATCCATGTTATGAGCTTGGTTTTATTCATCTTAATTTTTTAAATGGGAGCGGTACTCTATAAATTAGTTTTCCCAAAAATTTTTAATTATTGACGAGAATAGTTCATTGTCATAGTGCGTGGCTTTTGAAAATTTGGGGTGAATAGGGGATAGTAAATAAAGAAGGCGCGAACGCACTAGCCGTATTGGATCTTGAATCTACCCCTGTATGACTGAAACAATCACAAATCCAGCTCTGCTTAAAGAATCAGCTACAACTACCATCGTCCTTGACGTAGCCGGAATGAAATGCGCGGGTTGTGTCAGTGCGGTCGAAAAGCAACTTATCGCTCAAGCTGGCGTAAAATCTGCTTGTGTCAATCTTCTGACAGGCGTAGCCGCGATCGAAGCCGAAACCGAGACGATTAGTGCTGGAGATCTTGCCGATAAACTTACCGCCAGCGGTTTTCCCAGCCAACCCCGCACGGGAACGGGGAAGTCAAATCTAGATCGACAGGCAAAATACGCCCAAGAATCCAAGCAACTGTTGGGACAACTAGTTACGGCGGGAGTTTTACTCGTTTTATCGGCGATCGGACATTTTACCCAGCCTACTACTCATCTCCATCACGGTTACACTCCCCTCACTAACTTTTGGTGGCATTGGGGTTTGGCGACACTCGCGATCGTGTTTCCAGGTCGATCGATCTTGCTCGATGGTTGGCGCAGTCTGTGGCATGGCAATCCCAACATGAATACCCTCGTGGGTTTGGGAACGCTTTCTGCCTATACCGCCAGTGTCGTCGCCTTATTACTTCCCGAGCTAGGCTGGGAATGCTTTTTTGAAGAACCAGTGATGATTATCGGATTTATCATCTTGGGGCGTACGCTCGAACAACAAGCCAAACATCGCGCCGCAAACGCCTTCGATCGATTGCTCTCGCTGCAACCTGCGATCGCGAGATTGGTAAGTCCAGATCCCGATCGCCCTCAAGCCATCGAAATCCCTGTAGAACAGGTGAAAGTTGGCGAATATTTGCGAGTACTCCCTGGCGAAAAGATCCCGGCTGACGGCGCGATTCGCTGGGGTCAGACGACGATCGATGAGTCATTAGTTACTGGAGAATCTCTCCCAATCGTCAAACAGTCGGGCGATCTAGTCATTGCGGGCACTGTCAATCAATCCGGGGCGATCTCGATCGAAGTCACCCGCACGGGCGACGATACTACCCTCGCCCAAATTATCGCCCTCGTCGAAGCCGCCCAAACCCGCAAGGCTCCAGTTCAAAAGTTAGCCGATACGGTGGCGGGATACTTTACCTATGGCGTATTGGCGATCGCGATTGTCACTTGTCTGTTCTGGTATTTTCTCGGGATCCACAATCCCAATTTAGATCCTGTCGCTTCAACGCTGACACCGCTGAAAGCCGCGATCGCAGTTATGGTCGTCGCTTGTCCTTGTGCGCTAGGATTGGCTACGCCAACGGCGATCCTCGTGGGGACGGGCATCGGTGCCGATCGTGGGTTATTAATTAAGGGTGGCGATATCTTGGAAGCGGTGTATCAGTTGGATACGGTAGTATTTGATAAAACTGGAACGTTGACTGAGGGTAAGCCGCAAGTTACAGATATTTTTCCGCACGGATCGATGTCAGCTGAGGAGTTATTACAATTAGCTGCGGCGGCGGAAAGTGTTACCAATCATCCGTTGGCTGTTGCAATCCAACAGGAGGCGGCGAGATTGGGGTTAGCTTTGGCTGTCGTGCTCGATTCGCATACTGAGGCTGGGTTGGGAGTGTCTGCGGAGGTGATGGGATTTACGCGTAGATCCAACCCACCCCGCCCTGTCGGGCACCCCTCCTTGGAGGGGAGTAATAGCGTAGATAAAAATGATAACCAACAGATAACGAATAATACACAACTAGTTGTGGTTGGGAATCGACGGTGGTTGAATACACAGGAAATCGAGATCGATCGGGAGTGGCAAATTAGTGCTGACAAATTAACAGCAACCGGAAAAACGGTGGTCTATGTCGCCATCAATAGTGTGATGATGGGGCTAATCGGAGTTACCGATCGATTGCGCGATGATGCGATCGAGACAGTCAAACGATTACAACAAATGAATTTACAGGTAGTTTTACTCACTGGCGATCGCAAACCAGTTGCCGATCTCATCGCTCAACAACTCGGCATCGTCGATGTCTATGCGGAAGTATTACCACAGGATAAAGCTAACATCGTGCGATCTTTGCAAACAGATCGAGATGGGATTAATGTGGTTCGCAAGGTCGCGATGATTGGGGATGGAATTAATGACGCGCCTGCTTTAGCACAAGCAGATATTGGCATCGCTATGAATGCTGGTACGGATGTCGCGATCGAAGTAGCGGATATTATCTTGATGCGCGATCGATTGGCGGATGTTATTTACGCGATCGAGTTATCCAAGGCAACACTGACGAAGATTCGCCAAAATCTCTTTTGGGCGGTGATTTACAACTCGATCGGGATTCCGGCTGCGGCTGGAGTGCTGTACTGGTTTGGGTGGGGAACGATGCTGAGTCCATCAGCTGCTGGGGCGATGATGGCACTGAGTTCGGTGAGCGTGGTGACGAATTCACTTTTACTTCGACTGGGAATCGGCAGTAAACTTAGCTGACTCTTGTCTGAGTGAGTGTAAATACCGAAATTTCGGGCCGACAATTAAACCGAGCATAAAGTTTAATCGTACCGATACCGCGATTGGTATATTGAATCATCTCGCCCACTTGATAACGCCCGATCGGATATTTTTGTGCCAATTCGGGCATGTATCCATCATAAAACGGAATCCGAATTTGTCCGCCGTGGGAGTGTCCTGATAGTTGTAGCCCAAATCGTCCGGTAGCGGCAGTTACATCGGCAAAATCTGGCTCGTGAGCGAGCACGATTGCGGCACCTGTTGTGGGTAGTTGGGCGAGGACGAGATCGAGTTTATCTTCCTTGGCAAAGACATCGCCAACTCCAGCGATATTTAACGTCGCATCACCGCGTTTGAGGGTAAAGATCGTATTTTCTAGCAGTGTAACTTTTGCTGATTGTAATGCTTTGCGGATGGGTTCGGCATCATTGTAGACATCATGATTGCCTAAAACTGCTAATGTCCGATCTCGCGGTTGCAACTTCGCCAAAATATCTAATAGTTCTACATGTTGCCTGGGTTTGCGACTGACATGATCGCCGGTAATGACGACCAAATCTGGCTTTTGCTCGTTGACAGCCGCCACGACTTTTTCTAGCTGCGATCGATCGATCTTATCGCCCACATGGAGATCGCTGATTTGCACGATCCGATATCCAGCAAATGCCCGATCTAGATGGGGTAACTCAATCTCGATCTGGCTGACTTCAAACCAATTGGGTTCGATTTTATGAATGTAGATGCTACCCGCAAATATTAATACACAACCGATCGTGAATATTTGCAGGAATTTAGCTAATCTAAATTTAGGTAGACGCACGCTTTAAAAGATAAAAAGTAGGACAGCCAAATAATCGAAAGCTCGGGATCGAGTAGTGATGTTAATGAGTGGGTAGTAATACCCGAAATTTAGAACCGACACCAACTTGACTGACAACGGAGATCGAACCACCGCAACGCGCTAAGATAGTTTGGACGATCGTCAATCCCAATCCCGCACCATTATTTTGTTCGTCTGTGGCATTCCGGACGCGGTAAAAACGATCGAAAATCTTGGAGATTTCAGTTGGGGCGATCCCAATCCCCGTATCTTTAAATTCTAATTGAACGTAATCACCTTGAAGGCTAGCCCGCACCAAAACTTGTCCGCCTTCAGGTGTATATTTGATGCCATTATGCAAGAGATCGATCGCGATTTGACGCAACCACATTTCGACACAATAAATAACTGGTAAGTTGTCTGGCACAGTATAACCCAATCTAATCCCTTTTTCTTCTGCCAAGGGTTGATATGTACTTACGACACCAGGGATGACTTGAGATAACTGAATCGCTGCGATCCCCGCGCAATCGCGATCGCGTTCTAAAGCTATCAGTCTAGACGCACCGTTAATTAGCGAATTTTGGCGATCGCATTCGCGGCGAATTAGCTCTAAATATTTTTGCCGTTGTGGTTGTTTTAATAAGGGAGATTCTAATAACTTTAGCGCGGTTTTAATATTAGATAATGGCGTACACAACTCTTGCATGAGATGGGCGATCGATTCATCTTTGAAGTCGTCGAGGCTGAGTTGTCGCGGGGGCTGATTTTCCATCAAGGATAGGTAATAGAGGATAAGAGTCGGGGAGAGGGGGATAGTTGCAGCGTAGATCTGAGGGTACCCTGGAGCTACTAGATTCCGATTCATATCCCTGATACTCTCGCTCCAAATCTACTTGCCAAATTTTGTAGTTAATGCAATTCGGGCTTGTTCGCGATCGTCGAAATGGATTTTTTCAGTGCCCAAAATTTGATAATCTTCGTGTCCTTTCCCAGCGATTAGTACACCATCACCCGATCGAGCGATCGAGATGGCATGAGCGATGGCGGTGGCGCGATCGGCAATTACTTCAACTCCTGTTGTCCGTTCGATTCCAGTTGCCACATCTTTGAGGATTAGCGCGGGATCTTCCGTACGCGGATTATCCGATGTTACCACTACTAGATCGGCAAGCTCGGCAGCAATTTTACCCATTTGTGGGCGTTTGGTGCGATCTCGATCGCCACCACAACCAAATACACAAATCACTCGACCCGTAATAAACGGACGAGCGGCGGTGAGTAAGCTTTCTAGGCTATCGGGGGTATGGGCATAATCGACGATCGCGGTAATATCTTGCTGAGGAGAAACTTGTACCCGTTCCATCCGTCCCGGCACACCAGGGAAACTTGATACTGCGGCCACGATCGCTTCTAAGCCCATGCCAAGGTGTAATGCAGTCCCGACCGCAGCCAAAAGATTTTCGAGGTTGTAGTCGCCCACTAGTGGCGAATCAAAGGCAATTTCGCCTTGAGGTGTATGCAATTTCCCGGTGACTCCGGTTTGCTTGTATTCCAAGTCGCTCGTCCACAGATCTGCCCTTGGATCGGTAGTACTGTAGCTCCAAACTTTGCCTGTGGGGATTTGACTAATCAATCTCTGTCCATACTCATCATCCAGATTGACGATCGCACGTCCGGTAAGATACTCAGGACTGAATAGTAAGGCCTTCGCCTGGAAATAATTTTCCATGTTCTCATGGTAGTCCAAGTGATCCTGAGTGAGGTTGGTAAACACCCCGACCTCAAACGGACACCCCTTCACCCGTCCCTGTTCCAGCGCGTGGGAGCTGACTTCCATCAACGCAACTTGACTGCCCGCACTCAAAGCTTGGGCGAGTTGCTGTTGTAAATCGACGGCAAAAGGTGTAGTATGAGTCGCTGTTTTTTGATAGCCTTGCCAGCGGGTGTAGAGGGTACCGAGCAAGGCTGTAGAGATATTGGCGCGTTCGAGGAGATATTCGATGATGTGTGTGGTGGTGGTTTTACCATTGGTTCCAGTCACGCCCACCATTTTCAGGGTATGAGCAGGATAATTATAAAACGCGCCAGCAAGTGCGGCGCAGGCGGCAACCATATCTGCGGCTGTCACCACACAATTAGCGTCCGTAGGTGGGTGGATCGTTGCGGCGGCAGGCGAAATTATCGCTCCAATCGCTCCCGCTGCTATCGAACCTTGCCAAAATTCACCGCCATCGACTCGCGTACCTGGCATGCCGATAAATAAATCCCCAGTAGTGCAGGTATGGGAATTAGTTTTTAAGCCAGTTACTTCTAAATCTAAATTTGGATGGTCGCTAGCAGACTGAATCTGGCTGTGGGCTAAGAGTTCGCGTAGTTTCATAAGGATAGATGGTAAAGACGATACCGAGGCAACACGGCAAGCCGCGTACCAGGTAACAAATCGGGCTTAAATATTGTTACCCATTTTCGATCGCATATTGCTGTAAAGTTTGCTGCACTTGGGCAACACTCGCGCGTGGAGAAAATCGCGGGATGAGTTTCTCGACTCCATCAACTGCCAAACATAATACAGGAATCTCGTATTGATAGCGCTCGAGCCACTCCGGATTGGTAGTAATTTCTCTAATTTCGAGCTGGAGCGCTAAGTCGGTAATTTGCTCCAACCTCTCTTGCAAGCCTTCACACAAGTGACAGCCTATTTTACTATATAAAATTAAATTCATCGATCGTGCTAAAAAATTAATGATTGAGACTAAAATAATTACGATTTTAACAATCTTCTCAAATCGAATCTCAACGGCTTTGTTTCTGGAAGACTTATTCGAGTGTCGATGATTTAAATACTTCAGCACAGATTCTCAATACTCTAATCAATTAGAGACTCCATAAGCTAAATCGATTAGTACCCGCGCGACACGATTGATTCCCGCCATTCTATCTAAAAAATAAATTGGCGCGGTTTTATCCAATGTCTCATTCGGTGTATTCAACCAATCTTCAACAAGATTTTCATCCCCTTTAAAAATCGCTCTTGCCATTGCCAAAACCTTATTGTCTATAGCCAGTTCTAATTTCAAAATATCTTCTTGCGGCAGATTATCTGGCTTTGGCTGCGAATTTAGTTTAAGGAGTAGACTACTTGCTGTTATCATGGCGATCGGATTGCGGGATGCGTTCTTGTAATACGCTCTAGATTATATTATACCAACTGGGATCTGTGAGCGATTTGGCGATCGATATTCATTAGCCTATGGTTAAAATACTCTAACTTTTGGCTAGCAAGCTCTGCCTCGATCGAAAAAAACTAACTCATTCTTTGATGACTATCGACTTCGGATGACTGCTCGATAATTGTCGTCGAAACCATTGCTGCGACTAATTGTTCTGGCACGACGACAAAAGGCAACCGATGTAGATCGGAATCGGATTTACAGGCAAGATTTGCAGCATGGTGTAATTGCGAAAGGGTAATTTCACTCAAACCCAAATCTGCTAAAGTTTTCGGTAATCCGATCGAGGTATAGAAGTCAAGGAGCTGTTGTCTGGCTACTGCTGCTAACTTATTGCCTTGGAGCATTTCCTCTAGCCGCAATTGCACCAAGATCCCATAGGCCACTTTTTCGCCGTGTAAGGCGTGATGAGAGCCAGGAAGATGTGTGAGACCATTATGCACGGCATGGGCGGCTACAGTGCGACACTGGGCACCACCTAGCCCACCGATGACTCCCGCCAGGAGCACGGTGGCATCGACGACTTGTTGCCAGTCTTCGCCACTTGGATCTGCCAGCGCGCCGATCGATTTTTGAAATAAGATATCTCTGAGGACTCGCGCCTGTTGGACGGCGGCAATGAGTAGAGTTTGGGAGGAATGTCCGCTACTTACCGAAGCTTCATACCACTTAGCGATCGCATCGCCGATTCCGGCTACGAGCATTCGCTGTGGTGCTGTTGCGACGAGATCGTAATCGAGGATCAATAAATCGGGGCATTTTGGCAAACTGACATCGTGTAAGAAAGCACCATCTTCTGAATAAATATTCGATAATGCTGTCCATGCCGCACATGTAGCTCCAGAAGTCGGAATCGTCACTACTGGCAACTGACAACGAGTGGCTAATAATTTTGCCGCATCCAAACATTTACCACCGCCGACACCGATAATTAGATCGGCTTGATGCTCGGATACTGCTGTCTTGAGGCGATCGAGACTACTTTCACAACAGTCTGGAGTATATCGAGATCGCTCGATCTCCAGTTCGGGACGATCGCATAATACTTGTAATTGCTTCAGAGCCAAACTTCGTTCCCCACTTATTAACAGCGGACGCTTGCCCAATGCGACAATCTGCTCGATCGAATCATTAATCGCCTGTCGTCCCCGCACGACTCGTGCAGGCGCAATCATCAAGGAAATCACAGCAGGATGAGTACTTGTCATGGAAATGGGGTAGATAAATGGATAGATAGCTCTAAGATCCATTTTAGCTATAATTCATAACTCATCATTTATAATTCATAATTCAGAAGACTGTTACAGTTCTTGACGAGATGGCGATCGCGTTCGAGTGGAGTGGTACTATGCCCTAAAACCCTACTATAGGCAGCAGTTTTATGGCAACAAAACTAACTGGCAAAACCCCACTTTTTGGCGGTAGCACTGGCGGTTTACTCAGCAAAGCCGATGTGGAAGAAAAATACGGAATTACTTGGGCTAGTACCAAGGAGCAAGTATTTGAAATGCCTACTGGTGGCGCAGCAACAATGGTATCTGGGGACAACCTCTTATACTTGGCACGGAAAGAACAGTGTATGGCTCTTGGCGGTCAATTGCGGACTAAATTCAAGATTACCAACTACCAAATCTACCGCGTCACGCCCAACGGCGATACCGCTTTACTCCATCCCAATGATGGTGTATTTCCGGAGAAAGTCAACGAAGGACGCGGCCATGTTGGTAAAGTCGATCGCAACATCGGTAGCAACCCCGAGCCAGCGAAACTTAAATTCAGCGGTAAAAGAACCTACGACTAAGCTAGTTTGTTTGGCCTAATGTGATAAATGAGGTAGTAACTCTAGGTTACTACCTCATTTGTTTTTTTCAATATACAGTTAGTGGTTACCCACAAGTGATTCGCACACGCTGTTGTTCCTCGAGGGAAAAGCGACCGCTGCCTAGCGGTGCCCAAGCTTCGAGACAAAGGACACCCTTACTGGATGGATAAACCACGAACTACTATTCACGAAGGAATGAAAACTAAATAACTTGCAATTCCTCCTTTGGTAGGGGCTAAATCTACAGTTCTTTGATGATTACTTTGTCGCCTTGAACTTCGCCAACCAAGACTAAATCGGTGACACCAACGAAAAGACCGTTTTCTAAAACGCCAGGAATATTGTTGAGTGTTTTTTCGAGTTCGGCTGGATTGGGAATCGAGTCAAATTTCACATCGACTACTAAGTTACCTTGATCGGTGACTACAGGCCCAGCTTTTTTTACACCCATCCGGAGTTGGGGTTTACCGCCTAATTTTTCGATCGCGCGCATTACTGGAGTTACCGCCATCGGGATGACTTCGACGGGTACGAGGAATGTCGAACCCAGTTTATCTACTAATTTAGTATTATCGACCACCACGATAAATTGTTCGGCGAGTGCATCAACGACTTTCTCTTGAGTATGCGCCGCACCACCGCCTTTAATCAGGTTTTTGTGAGGATCGACTTCATCCGCACCATCGATCGCGATATCGATCCGATCGACTTCATCTAGAGTAGTTAAGGGGATACCGTATTGTTTGGCTAAAACTCTGGCTTGGAAGGAAGTAGGAATTCCTTTGACATTGGTAATCTCGCCAGCTGCGAGGCGTTTGCCGATATACTCGATCGCAAAGGCTGTCGTCGAACCCGTTCCTAAACCGACGATGGAGTTGGATTGTACCCGCGCGGCAGCGGCTTTACCAACTTCTTGTTTCATCAAATCTTGTGGTGTCGTCATTTTTTAAATCTTTTAGGTATCTTCGGCTACCACTCTATCAGTGAAGCAGTGACTCAGGCTAGTAGGGGTCGGCACCCCAACCCACACCACCCTGTCAAATACCCCATCCGGGAGGGGACTCTAGCCAATTCAAAAGCCCAGCATGTGTTCATGCTGGGCTTTTGAAAATTCCATCAAATTAATCGGTCAACCACAACGCCGTCTTACCTCAGTTTATGACCTGGTTAAAACCAGGTGGGTATCGGAAGCTCGTGCATATAGGTTTCTGGATACTTGTCCAGTTTACCGCCGCTAGAACTACATTGATTCCCGTATAAAAGTCAAGCATAGATCAAAAAACGTTATTGGCAGTCACCAACGTCGCAGCCAGACCGTTTCTATATTCTAAGGGAAAAATACTCGATCGGTCAACAGGGGTTCGGGGTTCGGGATTTATCTAGATATCTGTAAGTAATTAACGTGAGTTCGGGATAAGGAAACTCGATTTGCTGCGTTCCAACACCGCCCTGAACTAGAAGTTCGGGCTAATAACAAAAGTTCTCTTCAGAGAACTGCATGTTTTTAATCAGTCCATTTCAATGGACTTTCACTATTAGCCCCAAATTCATTTGAGGGCGGTGCATAAACAAAGCTAGGAGCCATTAAGCGAAAATCCTTAAACCGAACTCACGTTAATTATCGTTTGTTCGGGTTAAGGATATTGGCTGTGCACTAGCACCGCACTCGATTGAAATCGTTGCTAGTAGTGCGAAGTCCGCGAAGGCGGACTGAATATCATGAGCCGAGCCTACCCTTCGGGAACGCTTCGCGAAGGGTAGGCTCCTCTTATCCCGAACTCAGGTTAATTATCGTTTATACCAGATTGCCTCTACCTGTTTTGCTAGAGCTTCAGCTTGCGATCGATCGTCTCGATCGAGCAAAATAGTTATATGTCCGAGTTTGCGGCCGATGCGGGATTGGGTTTTGCCATACCAATGGATGTAGGTGTTGGGGATAGTCGCAATCTGCTGACGCTGCGCGAGGTAATCGTTCTCGGTATCTTCATAACCCAACAAATTTATCATTACCGCACTACCACAGGTAAGTTCGGTACTTCCCAGGGGTAACCCTGCTACCGCACGGAGAATCTGTTCGAATTGGGATGTGGAGCAGGCTTCGATGGTGAGATGTCCGGAATTATGGGTACGTGGGGCAATTTCATTTACGAATACCTTGCCATCGGGAGTCGCGAATAACTCGATCGCAAATAATCCAACCGTGTCTAGATTAACTAATAGCTGATGGGCAATGGACTCGCACACATCGCGAGTATTTGCAGATAAATCGTTTAAGGTGAATACTCGCCGACAGACACTGTCTTCTTGCTGAGTCTCCAGCATCGGATAACTAACTATTTCACCAGTGACACCTCTAGCAACGATGATGGCTAGCTCGCGATCGAATGGGATAAATTCTTCAATCAGAAATGGCGTGTCGGGATAGCGATGATAGAGGCTTTGGAGCGCAGATTCATCCTTGATAATAAATGTCCCCTGTCCGTCGTAACCATTGCGTCTAGCTTTGATGACGACGGGGAAGGTGAAACCTGGGGGGAGTTGGGCTTGTACTAGTGCCGAAAACTTGGGAACGGGCAAACCGAGATCTTGGAGATAACAGCGTTGAGTATATTTATCGAGTAAAGGTGCTAAAGCTGCGAGCGAAGGATAAAAACGAACGCCTGTGGATGCTAATTTTTCCAACCCGGCTAAATCGACAAACTCATTTTCAAAGGTAATTACGTCGCATTTAGCTGCGAGCATGGCTGTAGCGGCGACGTTATCCACAGCGGCGAAAACATTTGCAGCAGCCAATTTTACAGCTACATCTGTTTCATGCGGAGTCTGGATTACCAATTCTAGCTCCAAATCTATTGCAGCACTAGCCATCATCCAGGCTAGTTGTCCGCCGCCAATTACGCCAATTCGGTTCATAAAAAATACATGAGAGTTGGGATTCGCTGTTGATAAGTATTCGATCGAATATTATAGTCGCTGGTTGAGGGTAGAGGGCTGTTAATTAGGGAGCGTGTCACTTTTGCAGATCTGGACAAATGCACAAATGTGAAATCAGGAATGTAGACACTGCAAAAGCTCTATCGATTATGGTATTTGAGTCGATGAGTATTTATACTCATCGCAAAAGTGACACGCTCCCGTTAATTAGCGTAGATCTGAGGGTACCCACAAGGGGCACCCCTACGGGAAAATTAGGTAGGGGTGCCCCTTGTGGGTACCCTAGATCTACTAAATTAGCACTTCCTTCGTAGTCTTAAAGTGGAGCTTAGCAACTTCTCCCAAACTCTCAATTCCATGTGCTGCAACTAACTGTTTAGCGATCGAGATCGCTGCCCGAGAGGAACCTTTTGGCAGATCTATTCGATACTGTTTGCCAAGCTTCCGGAGACTACTAATAAACCGATCCTTCGCTAAAATTGAAGCTGCCTCGATCGCGATATGATTCTCAGCTCGACGATCTTGCACGATCTTCAATTCTCTATTTTTACTTTGGAGTTGTTCGAGTAAGAGCGTTTCATCAACAAACTTATCAACGATCGCTGTTTCACATCTGACTTTTGATAACAGCTCATCGATCGAGCCAACATACGCCCCAGTTATGAGATCGTTGAGCGGTCTATTTTCGGTTTCGAGATTGTTATATAACTGGTTATATTCCGTCGGCAATATTTCGACAACAACGAACTTACCCTGGCAAATTCTGCGAATTTCTCTAGCAACTACCTCAATTTTTGTATCGCCTAGAATCTTACTATCTTTTACACCTGCGATCGCGAGCTGAGTTGCAGTTTTGCGATCTACATATACGCCAGCGACAACCAAACAACCAAAATAATCAGCTTTCCCAGCCAGATTGCAGCCAATCGCTGGTAATAATGTTTGTTTGCTAGCAGCAAGAGATTTTGACTTTTTCTGAAGAGTATTTTTTTTAGCTTCAGCCAAACTCTTGACCAGTAGCGAATACTTACTTTTATCTAATTGAGAGAAGTCAACGATTACATTGCCTTCTTCATACTGATAAATTTTGATACTCCCAGACCAACCATCTTTTTGAATGAAAAATTGCAAGCCGCGATCGATTTGCTTATATTCAGAAATTACAAACTTACTCGGTGAAAGTAAATAGTAAAGTTCTTCGTGCTTGGCGATCGCATAATCGATCTCATTCATATATCCCCATTATTATTTTGCGTGAATAAGCCTAAGACCTATTTACAGGCAAGAGAATCGCGAGTAGCTACCCCAGTTTTAGAATTGACCCCATCAGCAATTTCACACAGTTCTTTCTGCTGCAACTTACCTAAAATTGCATCAGTGAAATCAGCACCCTGAATATTCACATCTTTAAAAGTCGATCGTAACATCATCGCTTCAAAGAATACTGCATCGCTCAAATCCGTACCGATAAATCGTACTTGATCGACTAGTCCTTGGGTCATGTTCGCCCCATGGAAATTTGTGCCCTTCAAAACTAACGAACTCAGCACCGATCCGGTAAGGTCCGCACCAGAAAAATTTGTATTATCTAAATTAGCACTAGTAAACTCGGCTGTCTGTAAATTCTTGCCGGAAAAATCTTCGCCAGCTAATTGAGCGCCGGAATAGGAGAGCGTGGGATTGTACGAAGAAGTTCCGCCAGCCGCCATCGCGTTACCAGGGAAGGATAAAATAAAAGCAAGGATTAGCGCGATAATAGTAGGCATATTTTCCAGTTAACAGTTAGTAGCCAAGATTGCGCGTTGTCTCATCCTGCTCGATCGAACTCAGATCGGTCAGTCGCATCAATTCTCAACCTGCACAGTTTATCGCAAAACATCGGCTCGGTGGTAGTGACAGTCCACAAGCGTCGATTCAGTGAGGGCGGTTTGGCTCAAATCTATGGAGTAGCATGGATAATCGATCGTTAGCGTAAGTCGGCCTCTTTCGATAAATAATTACTAGTCTTACCGACACCATGTTCAAATTACTGCTTAATTGGGTACTCAATGCGATCGCGTTTTTGATTACACAGCGAATCATCGACCAGATTTTGCCAGGACATCAGTTTCAGCTCCGGAGTTTTGCTGCGGCAGCAATTGCAGCTTTAACGTTAGGATTGATTAATGCCACAGTGCGCCCAATCCTGAAGTTGCTCACCTTCCCGTTGACAATCCTGACACTGGGACTGTCTTCCTTCGCCATCAACGTTCTGTGTCTGATGTTTGTTGCTTGGCTGATTCCTGGATTTTTCCTCGCAGGCATCGCCCCGGCAATCGTCGGTTCGATCGTGCTCTCGATCGTTTCAACATTACTACATTGGGTATTTAATTAGGAGTTATCGATCGCACAACACAGTTAGCGATTGACAACCCTAGCCGTGTTCGGAGATTACCCCCAAAAGATACTCCAGATTATGCGATTTCCGTTCGAGTCGATGTTGGGTAACTGCGTTCGATTCTATTAAAATTACTCTAGCCCCGATTTGCAGATAATTACTAAATTATTTCAACTCAAGCTTTTAACCGTTGGGAGAAAAAATTGATTTCTACATCTAATTTGAAAACTACAAAATCAGAAGAAATTTTTGCAGCCGCTCAGAAGATTATGCCAGGTGGGGTGAATTCTCCAGTGCGAGCATTTAAATCTGTTGGCGGACAACCAGTTGTATTCGATCGAGTCAAAGATGCTTATGTCTGGGACGTAGACGGGAACCAGTATATTGATTATGTCGGTAGTTGGGGTCCGGCGATCTGCGGACATGCCAACCCCGAAGTCATTGCCGCCTTACATGATGCGCTCGCGAAAGGGACTAGTTTCGGCGCGCCCTGCTATCTCGAAAATGTCCTCGCACAAATGGTCATCGATGCCGTTCCGAGCGTTGAGATGGTCAGATTTGTCAACTCTGGTACCGAGGCTTGTATGGCTGTGCTGCGGCTGATGCGCGCCTTTACCGGACGGGATAAGATTATCAAGTTTGAAGGCTGTTATCACGGACATGCGGATATGTTCCTCGTCAAAGCAGGTTCTGGTGTCGCGACACTCGGATTACCGGACTCTCCTGGCGTACCAAAGTCTACTACTGCCGACACCCTAACTGCACCCTATAACGATTTAGAGGCCGTCAAGGCGTTATTTGCGGCCAATCCTGACAGCATTTCGGGAGTTATCCTAGAACCAGTCGTGGGTAACGCTGGTTTCATCACGCCTGATGCTGGCTTCCTGGAAGGCTTGCGTCTGATTACTCAAGAATACGGCGCATTGCTAGTATTCGATGAGGTCATGACTGGTTTCCGCATTTCCTACGGCGGCGCACAGCAGAGATTTGGCATTACTCCCGACCTGACTACAATGGGTAAAGTGATCGGTGGTGGTTTACCAGTTGGCGCATATGGGGGACGCAAAGATATCATGTCGATGGTCGCACCTGCGGGGCCGATGTATCAAGCTGGGACGCTTTCGGGCAATCCGCTGGCGATGACAGCTGGGATCAAAACGTTGGAACTACTGCAAAAGCCTGGTGCTTATGAGTATCTGGATAAAATCACCAAGAAGTTGGCTGATGGCTTGCTAGAGATCGCTCGCGAAACTGGGCACGAAGCTTGTGGCGGTCAAATTAGTGGGATGTTTGGGTTGTTTTTCTGTGCTGGCCCCGTTCACAATTTTGAGGATGCTAAGCATTCGGATGTGGCTAAGTTCGGGCGGTTCCATCGGGGGATGTTAGAGCAGGGGATTTATTTGGCACCGTCGCAGTTTGAGGCTGGGTTTACTTCGCTGGCGCATACTGAGGCTGATATCGATCGAACTTTAGCTGCGGCAAGGGTTGTGATGTCTCAGATTTAGGCTTTTCTTGGCTGCGTTTTTGGGTTACTGGTGGGGAGAACCCGGATCTGAGGGCGGCCTCCCCCAGACCCCCCGTTGAAGGGCGGAGTGCCGCCCCTCAAACTCCCCTGCACAAGGGCTGGTTTGTTGGCAGCGGAGCGCGCTTCGCATTATTGCGTCCAGTCATCGATCTGTAGGTGTGTGAGAATAGTATGCTCTCTTGAAGGTGGTGCAGAAACAAGGCGATGAGTCATCGATCGAGTACTGGTGTGAAATGTGAGTTAATCTATCATCCCAAAAATTTAGTTAGATTTGTTTTGTACAGGCTAGACACTTTAGCAATATTTGAATCTCAGCGATCGCTTCTTTAGTGAAGAAAATAGATCGAGGCATGAACAATCCGCAATCCGTAATCCCCAATCCAAAATCCAAATATGACTATTTTTACACTGCAATCAGTTAAGAAAGATTTTGGAATCAAAGAGATTCTCAAAGATGGTTCGTTTAGCTTAGATGCAGCGGATAAAGTTGGTTTGATCGGTATGAATGGATCGGGAAAATCAACTTTATTGAAGATGATTGCAGGCTTAGAGCCGATCGATGGTGGGCAGATTTTAATCAATCCGGGAGTGAGTACGATCTATCTGCCGCAACAACCGGAGATGGATGGCAATCGGACAGTGTTGGAACAGGTATTTGCTGATAGTGGCGAAGCGATGCAGTTGGTACGGGACTACGAGATCGTCTCTGAGAAATTAGCACATCCAGGGAATCATGAATCGACGGAATTATTAGGTCGATTATCTACGATTATGCAGCGGATGGACGCGGTGAATGCGTGGGAATTGGAAACTAAAGCGAAGATTATTCTAACTAAATTAGGAATCGTTGATTTTGATGCGAAAGTCGGTGATTTATCAGGAGGTTATCGCAAACGGATCGCGCTGGCGGCGGCGTTATTATCGGAGCCAGATGCCTTACTGATGGACGAGCCGACGAACCATTTAGATGCACTGTCTGTGGAATGGTTGCAGGAATATTTAACTCGCTATCGCGGTGCAATTTTGTTGATTACACACGATCGCTATTTCTTGGATAAAGTCACCAATCGGATTATCGAGATCGATCGCGGCGATATTTATACTTATAGTGGTAACTATACTTATTATTTAGAGAAGAAGGCTTTAGAAGAGGATTCTGCCGCTAGTTCGCAGAAGAAACATGCTGGACTCCTCCGTCGTGAATTAGCTTGGTTACGACGCGGCGCAAAAGCCCGTAGTACCAAACAAAAAGCCCGGATCGGACGGGCGGAAGATCTACAGGAAAAAGAATTCAAACAATCTACTGGGAAGGTCGATATTTCGACACCGACGCGACGGATTGGTAAGAAAGTTATTGAAGTAATGGGTGTCTCGAAAAGTTATGGAGATCGCCAGTTAATTTCTGACTTTACTTATGAATTTTCACCGGACGATCGGATCGGGATTATCGGCGAAAATGGCACTGGTAAATCTACGTTAATGGATATTTGTACGGGTCGATTGGCACCGGACAAAGGTACTGTAGACATCGGGACAACGATTCATATCGGTTACTTCGACCAACATTCTGAAGACCTACAAGAAGCCGGGAGCGAACAACTCCGAGCGATCGATTATATCAAAGAAGTTGGTGAATACGTCAAAGTTGCCGATGGTTCGCAAATTAGCGCCTCACAAATGTTGGAACGGTTTCTATTTACCCCGAATCAACAATATACGCCGATTAATAAGCTTTCTGGTGGTGAAAAACGCCGATTGTTTTTATTACGCGTATTGATGAGTATGCCGAATGTGTTGATTTTAGATGAGCCGACCAACGATCTCGATGTGCAGACATTATCAGTCTTGGAAGAATATTTATCTGAGTTTAATGGCTGCGTAATCGTGGTTTCACACGATCGCTATTTCCTCGATCGAACTGTTGAGAAAATATTTGCAATCGAAGCTGAAGGCAAAATTCGCGAATATCCTGGCAATTATTCAGTTTATTTAGACTACAAACAAGCTGAAGCCACCGCCGAAAAATTAGCAGCTAAAAATAATAATGCAGCCACTCGATCGGTTGCAGTAGCCACAGCACCGGAACCCAGTAAAACCGAAGTTAAAAAACGGCGGCTATCGACTTGGGAAGAGCGGGAATTTAACAAACTAGAAGGTAAGATCGCTAGCCTAGAAGCAGATAAGGCTAAACTCGAACAGCAGTTAGCTCATTCACCAACTGCTGACTATAGTCAACTCCAAAAATTAACTGCGGAATTGGAAAAATTGAATCATACGATCGATACGACTACCGCACGCTGGATGGAATTAGCGGAGTTTGCCTGAGCGAGGGGTTCGGAGTAACTAATTTCAGACAATTATAGGTAGATTGTAATTAATGTCAAATGTAGACGAATGGAAAATTTGTGTCGATCGAGTGGAACTTCCGATCTCGTGCAAGCCGTCACAACATCAGGAGCGGAGCATCCCGATTTATGGGAATTAGAGCGATCTCGATCGCGATGGTAGACTATTCCGCTACAATTAGTTGGAAATTCACGGTTAGACGTTGTGAGTAACATCCCCCCTCTCGACCTTAAACGACAGTATCAAGCAATCAGTGCCGATCTTAATGCGGCGGTACTCGAAGTTTTGGCATCGGGTGCCTATATTGGCGGCCCGATGGTACAGAGTTTCGAGCAACAATTTGCGAGTTATGTCGGCACCACTGAATGCATCGGCTGCAATTCGGGCACAGATGCGCTGTATCTTGCCTTGAGAGCCATGCAGATCGGGATGGGGGATGAAGTAATCACCTCACCCTTTACCTTTATCGCCACTGCCGAAACCATTAGTGCGGTTGGTGCAAAGCCAGTATTTGTCGATATCGATCCTGCTACTTTCAATCTCGATCTCGATCGCTTGGCAGCAGCGATTACCCCCCGCACTAGGGCAATTATGCCAGTGCATCTATTTGGTAAACCACTAGATATGACTGCGGTAATGTCGATCGCTAACCAGCATAACCTAATCGTCATCGAAGATTGCGCCCAGGCAACGGGTGCGACCTGGAATGGTAAGCGAGTTGGCAGTATCGGACATTTTGGCTGTTTTAGCTTCTTCCCGACCAAAAATCTCGGCGGTTGTGGTGACGGTGGCGCGATTACACTCAACGATCCAGAGCTAGCTGCCGATTTACGGATGTTTCGCGAACATGGCAGCCGTCAGCGATATTATCATGAAGCGATCGGTGTCAACAGCCGTCTCGATGCCATTCAAGCCGCAGTTTTGCAGGTAAAACTCCCATATCTCGATCGGTGGAACCAGCAACGCGAGCGAGTCGCCACCCAATATCAAGAGTTGCTTGCCAACGTACCGGGAATTATTACCCCGCAACCAATTCCTGGCGGCGAATCGGTTTGGAATCAATACACGATTAGATTAATCGCCCCTACTGGTGTCGATCCTGCCGCATATCGCGATCGAGTGCGTGCTAGTCTTCAGGCAGCTGGCGTAATTTCGATGATTTATTACCCGCTCCCCCTCCATTTACAAGCGGTTTACCAAGATCTCGGCCACCCCGCTGGCAGTTTCCCCGTTACCGAACTAGTCAGCCATCAAGTACTCTCGCTACCGATGTTCCCCGAACTGACTTTTGAGGAGCAGCAACGGGTAGTATATGCCCTCAAAGATGCGAGCGATCTTGGCGTTAACTGCTAATTTGCAGCCAATATCGGCCTAATTAACGTCAGCGCGGCGCATCCGCTTTTTACGTCGGGAAACCCTTGGAGCCAGCATTCCGCAGGTAAATCACGAAAGAAGGTAATATTTGCGGCAAGGAGCACCAAAGAACTGGAGAATCCATAACCGCTCGGTGGTGAGATTGGTGATGTGTTTGTGACCATCAAAAGTGAGTAAATGAATGGACATCAAACATTGAAACATCCATCGAAGAGTAGGTTTAGCAGTAGACTTACCAACTTGATTCTCAACAGTTTGTTGAGCGTTGTCCAAAGCTTGGCGGAGTGAACGTTGACCAAGACTGTAAACGAGTAGACATAAACCCATCCCCATTGCCATCGCCGCGACTCGTTGGGGAGTATTGAGAAAAATACTGGAAGTAAAAAACAGCGGATCTTTGAGAAAGCGAGAACCACGCTCAGTAGACTGCTGCGCCTTATATTCGGTCAGGACATCCTCATCACTGAGAACTTGCTCATCAAGGACATTAAAATGTTTGAGGGCTGAGGTAGCTGAGGCTAGCTTTTTGGAGCGACAACTAAAGCATCGATATCCCATTGTTGCATGAACTGTGTCGCTAATTTTCCAAACATTGCTGAGTCGGTTTCATTTCCATTGTTTCTGTTAGTCCTGACTCCTATGTCAATCACCACTTAGATTTTTATGGTAATTACACACATTTATCAATTCTTATTTGCCATATTTACTATCGAGCGAGCATACTAAGTAGTGCAGAGCCAAAACTCAAAGATTAAAAACTGTAATTACTTCCAAAAGCAAGAATGAAAATATCTGGTTCCGAGCCTTTAGCAGCTTATTTTTACCAATCTCACTGTTAGTAGGCTTGTTCTTCCTAATCTATCGCGCTCAACGGCAATAAATTGGGGAGCTGAACGTCAATATTAAAGATGGGGCTGCCAGATCGATCGACCTCAGAAATTCGGTAATCCACCCGCTGCCGACTCAATAATGCGATCGCGTCCGTGGGTAAACTAGAATATACGCACCAGTATCCATTAGGGGATAACGGGTAAATTAGCGATTATTAACATCGTCAGCAGTGAATTAGCACCATTTATCCGAAAAACTTTGGATTTACCCTATCGATCGAATGAGAGAAGAGTTAACATAAGTTAATACAAGGATAAAAAACGCCAATTTATTGACGGCGTATCACTGGATAGCACGGCACTGAATGAGTCACTCAAACCCAACAAAGTCAACCGCTACCAGTCACCAGACACTAATATAGGAGCACATATACGTGAATAATAAGCGGTGGAGAAATGCCGGACTGTACGTCCTGTTGGCGGTTGTAGCGATCGCCCTGGCAACCACATTTTTAGAAAAACCCAACCCAGCCCAAAAAACTTTAAAGTATAGTCAGTTCATCCAAGAGGTGAAACAGGGGAATATCGAGAACGTTGGTTTGAGTGCCGATCGGAGCAAAGCCTTAGTTCAGGAAAAAGACGGTACGAAACTATCTGTCAATCTCCCACCCAACGACAATCAACTGATCGATATCCTGACTACCAATGTCAAGGGAAACATTTACGTTCTACCCCAGAATGATGATAGTGTCTGGTTCCGGGTACTGAGCAGCTTATTCTTCCCAGTCTTGTTATTAGTCGGTTTATTCCTCCTCCTCCGTCGCGCTCAGAGCGGCCCAGGCAACCAAGCGATGAACTTTGGTAAATCCAAAGCTCGCGTGCAAATGGAACCCCAAACCCAAGTTACCTTTGGCGATGTCGCTGGCATCGACCAAGCTAAATTGGAACTCAATGAAGTTGTAGACTTCCTTAAAAATGCCGATCGGTTTACCGCGCTCGGTGCCAAAATTCCTAAAGGTGTCCTGTTAGTCGGCCCTCCAGGTACTGGTAAAACCCTTCTAGCTCGTGCGGTAGCTGGTGAAGCTGGCGTACCATTCTTCAGCATCTCCGGTTCGGAATTCGTCGAAATGTTTGTTGGTGTGGGTGCATCCCGCGTCCGCGACTTGTTCGAGCAAGCCAAAGCCCAAGCACCTTGTATCGTCTTCATCGATGAAATCGATGCTGTCGGTCGTCAACGGGGCGCAGGCATGGGTGGTGGTAATGACGAACGGGAACAAACCCTGAACCAATTACTCACCGAGATGGATGGATTTGAGGGCAATACGGGGATTATTATTATCGCCGCTACCAACCGTCCTGACGTATTGGATTCGGCACTATTACGCCCAGGTCGTTTCGATCGCCAAGTTGTGGTAGATCGTCCCGATTACGCTGGTCGTCTAGAAATCCTTAACGTTCACGCTCGTGGTAAAACATTGGCTAAAGATGTCGATCTCGAACGCATTTCCCGTCGGACTCCTGGTTTCACAGGTGCAGACTTAGCCAACCTCTTGAATGAAGCCGCAATCTTAGCAGCACGTCGCAGCTTGACCGAAATCTCCATGGATGAAGTTAACGATGCGATCGATCGCGTACTCGCTGGCCCAGAGAAGAAAGACCGCGTGATGAGCGAGAAACGTAAAACACTCGTTGCTTATCATGAAGCTGGTCATGCCTTAGTTGGCGCGCTGATGCCCGACTACGACCCCGTTCAAAAAATCAGCATCATCCCACGCGGTCGTGCTGGCGGTCTGACTTGGTTTACGCCGAGTGAAGATCGGATGGAATCTGGTTTATACAGCCGTTCCTACCTTCAAAATCAAATGGCAGTCGCCCTCGGCGGTCGGATTGCCGAAGAACTGATTTTTGGTGAAGAAGAAGTTACCACGGGTGCTTCCAATGACCTCCAACAAGTCGCTCGCGTCGCCCGTCAAATGGTAATGCGCTTTGGAATGAGCGAGAAACTCGGCCCCGTTGCGCTCGGTCGTCAGCAAGGTAACATGTTCCTCGGTCGTGATATCGCCTCCGAACGCGACTTCTCCGAAGAAACAGCTGCTGTCATCGATGATGAAGTCAGCCAGTTAGTTGCTGAAGCTTATCGTCGTGCTAAGGATGTCTTACTGGGCAACAAGCATGTCCTCGACAAACTCGCAAACATGTTAGTCGATAAAGAGACTGTCGATTCGGAAGAACTTCAGGATCTACTCGCTACCAACGATGTGAAAATGGCTGCGATCGCATAGTTAGCTAACAGTTATCGGTTGACATTATTCAGCTCCAGCCTACACCGGACTTTAATTAAGTTGGTGTAGGCTTTGTGATGATTGTAGAGACACAACATGTATCTGCCCCATATCCCCGACTTCTCCAAGAAGTCGGGGATATTTTTTCGGCGTTGGTGAATTGCGGTATGAATTGCCCCTACCGTAAATTTCCAAGATTGCAGCGACAGTAAATTATTCCTGAATTCAGCAATGCCATTTTCTCCACTAGCTCGCACTAACGAGTTATTACCAACATTTCATTACCACCAGGTTGAAGCTCATATTCGACTGGAACGATCCGAGATTGAAAGCCTGCATTTTGAACCAGCTGGCACAATCGATCGAGATATGGAGATCGATCCCACATCAATGTTAACAATGGAAAGATCCGTAACTCATTGGTATGTTCGAGTAACTTAGTCACAGCTTGCGCGTGAAACTCCCAACCGAGTTGCTCCGAGTACAGTAGTAGAAAATGAGAACATAAAATTAGATCGTAAAATTCATTATTGAGTGCATTTGGTACTTCACCAGCAACATATCTACCCGCAATTTTCCCCACATCGTAATCCGCCAAAAATAACTTGAGTGCTAGCTCGCGATAGTGGCGTAAGTCCGCTGGAGATTTATGAAATTTCCACACCCAGTCTTGGGGATTACTTTCGATTTGACCGATAATTACATCGACACAATTGTTAAATCTTTGTTGAATTTCGGCACCGCTAAAATGGTAAATCGGATCGATCGCGGTGGCTCGATATCCCAGCGCAAACATCTCGGCAGTAAAGCTAGCAGGCCCTGCGCCGATATCTAAGATCTGCCGCTGGAGATCGCTATCGGTCAAATTAAACATCAATCGATACTCTGCTAAGGTTCTTCCAAATGGAACCACATTATCCAATTGCATTGCCATAGATTATAAATATGCAGGATGTCTATAATAGATAGACTTACTTTGTTAATTACAAAACAAGCTGCTTTACCAAGCTAATTTCGTTAGCGTAGCGGTACTTTTAGCAAATCGACCATTCCAACACTTTGTTAGCACGGTCGGGTCGCTAGTCTTTACCAATCTTAATCGTAAAGGCGATCGCGATCGCCGATCGGAAAATGCCAGTTTCGGACAGTAATACCGGACATAATTGTCTGAGTTGACTCTGCTTACTTACAGCATTCCCAGCGACAAAATTATCAGGAACTTATTGACTGTTAAACACTTCAAACAAATTGTACCCCCGAACCACAATTCGCTCGATTGGTCTCACACCTCGTCATATGACAACTCCACACACTCAAAGCACCCTGCACCGTTTTTCTCGTCCGTTACTACTGGGAATGATGGCTAGTTTCCTCAGTATTTTAGGTGGTATCGTTCCCGATCTGAGCGCCCAAAAACCCAGCCAAATCTTTGGCAGTGCAGCGCGAGCGGATGAAACTATCAATCCCCCTCGCCGTAACCATACTAGTACATCGAGCCAACTCAAACCAGCCCGCAAAGCAAATATAGCTCAAGCTGGAGAAGAGTTTAGCGATGCCGATTTGCGTAATTATGCGTCGGCATTAATGCAAATCGAACCGATTCGTCAATCGACATTAGCCCAAGTAATCCGTGCTAATGGTGGTGGCACCTTACCCAATCTTGTCTGCAATCAGCCGAGTACGATGGATTCATTAAATAGTGAGGCCAAAGCGCTGTTCGTTAGATATTGCAATCAATCTGAAAATATTGCTGCGAGTAAGGGATTGAATATCGACAAATTCAATCAGATTACCCAATCGGTTCGCTCTAATCCTCAACTTCAAAATCGAGTGCGCGCTTTTATGAATTAATCGGTCAAAATATAATCATCACGATCGTCTATCGAGGTCAAATCCGCTCTTGTCTATCGTACTCAGTCAAAGGTTGCATCATCACCATTACGCTTCACCGATCCCCCATCTCCTTGGGCTGACAGCCGAAGAACGCACCCGCAGTCGCCATCACTTTGTCACTGACGACGCAACTCCCGTTTATCTGCAATTACCACGCGGTACAATCCTCCAGGATGGGGACATTCTCACATCGGACACAGGTGATATCTTCGTCAAAGTTGCTGCCAAGCCAGAGCCAGTTTTGACAGTTACTAGCAGCGACTCGATCGATCTACTCCGTGCTGCTTATCATTTAGGTAATCGCCATGTCAGTCTCGAAATCACCCCCGAATACCTCCGCCTGAGTCCCGATCCTGTTTTGGAGGGGATGTTAGTACAGTTAGGTTTACAAGTCGCCCATGAAGTTGCTCCATTTCGACCACAAGCTGGTGCTTATAGCCATCAGCATTAGGCCTAAATAGGCAGATCAATGCCACCAAATCGCGATAGCGATGGCGACGACCGCACCGATGATTGTATTGATGACATTGACTAGTTCGTTTGTTAGCCAATCGAATTTATTTTGGATCGTCGCACCGATCACACTTTCGAAGTTAGTAGCGACAAAAGCAGCAATTGCGCAAATAACCACACCTGGTAACGTAATTAGATCGAAACCATAAGCAACCACCGAAATAATTAACCCGCCCAGTATCCCCGCGAGCGTACCTTCTAGACTGATCGCACCTTCGGTACCTCTAGGTACGGGTTGAAGCGTGGTAATTAAAAAAGTACTTTTTCCATAAGCTTTACCAACTTCACTAGCAGTAGTATCGGCTAATTTAGTTGCAAAACTTGCTACATAACCCAATAATAATAACGATCGCCACTGTGGATCGAGCCATCCTAATTGCACCGCTGCCACACCGAGCGCACAGATTGTAGCAGTAAAAGCCGAACCCCAAACATTTTCTGGGCCTCTAGCGCCGCCTCGTTTTTCGGCAATGCCTTCAGCTTCTTTTTGCGCCATCCCGATCCGTGTTACTGCCGAACCGACAAGAAAGTAAAACATCACTACGCCATAGCCCCGCCAGCCCAAAGTACCCCAGACTACCACCCCTAATGCCCATGCATGTAGTAGGCCGGCTGGTGTCAGTAACTTTTTAGGAATAATTGTTGCTACAAGTAGTAAGATTGAATTCAACCCGATCGCTGCCAACCACGGATTCTCGAACACAGTGTTTAACATATTTTTAGCTGTATTCTCTCAGGTTTGTGCTTAGTTATTTGTTATTAGTAAACTAGATCTAGCCACGGATCGCTATTTATGACTGAAACTATTTTTCACCTGGCCTTTCCGATCTCGAATATTCCCGATACCAAGAAATTTTACATCGATGGTTTAGGTTGCAACGCAGGTCGAGAAACGCCAAACTCGCTAATTCTCAATCTGTACGGACATCAACTGGTCTCGCATATCACTAAAGAACCATTAGGGTTACAAACAGGCATTTATCCGCGTCATTTTGGGATTGTCTTCACTACTTTAGCTGACTGGCAAGCATTATTCGATCGAGCTACTGATAAACAATTAAAATTTTACCAGACAGCAAAACATCGTTTCCCTGGTGAGATTACCGAGCATCGGACATTTTTCCTCGCCGATCCGTTTGCAAATTTATTAGAATTTAAATATTATACTCATCCTGCAGCGATTTTTGGCGCGCGAGAATTTACTCAAATCGGTGACTCGACGGGTTGAGCGAGTGCAGCGGCGATCGTTTCTAGACAACCGCGATCGAATACCATCAAAGGATGAGCTGCGACTGGCAACATTCGCTCGGTGCCAATCCCCAGTTGAGAGCTACTCGGCGGTAAAATTATCAGGTCGAACGGTGTCCAGATCGACGTAAAATCTAGCCGCGCTAAGACCGTGAGATCTCGATTGAGATCTCGCACGAACTTACTGTCAGGGCGCATCTGGACGCAACCAGGACGCGAGGAAAAATAGGCAGCGAGCGTCCCTCGATGCGGACTAGAAATCGAAATAAATCGCTGTACCCGCTCGATCCCACCCAGCCGCTGAAGATAATACCGTGCTACCAGTCCACCCATACTAAACCCGATAATGTCGATCGGTTGCTGTGGTGCAAAGGTTTGACTGACTAAATCTGCTACTTGAGCCGCTAACATTTCTAATCGAGCATCCCCATTATTTGGCTGGAGATCGATCGTGTGTACCTGCAAACCCAATCCGTGGAGATAACTGGCAATTTTTCGCATCTTGTAGCTGGTATCGGTGATGCCATGAATCAGCAGTACTGGATTGCGCGAGAATTGAGTGTGCGGCTGGCATAATTGCGCCCGAGCTTTACCGCTATGCCGTAAATGAGAATTTTGGCAATCGGGCATTAGCTTCCGTAATTGATAGGCTAGTCTCGATTTTAGCTCGACGACTAACGACACCTGGATTTTTGAGTGACAGTAGCTAAACTGTCACAAAACTGTCCAATGCTAAGGAGTAAAGTTTTGTTAAACTTTGTAATCCGCCCTTGCGCTTGCCATTGCTCAAATTTGATAATTCGATCTATGTAATCAGATAAATAATTTACCGTGTTTAAAAAGCTCTTTGGCAAAAAAAATGATGGCTTTTATCTTCAACTAGAAGATGAGAAGGATACCCCAAAACCAGCCGCTAAAGCTAAATCGGCACCACCTGCTAGTGTTGCTCCAGATCCAGTAGTTACCGCGCCTGCAGCCGTGCCTGTGGCTCCTGCGGCTACTACCCCAGCTGCGCCTGCTGAGAAAGCGGCCAAAAAGTCTATCAAAAAGTCTACTAATAAGACAGAAACTGACCAGAAAGTAGAAGAGATGAAATTACCTGTATCAGCTCCTGTTGCTGCTCCAGCAATTACTAGCTTTGCTAGTGATTATCTAATCAAGCCTTCTAGCGATAGCAGTCGTCGCCGTCCTGGTGCAAACATGAATGCATTTTTAGATATGGCACGCCAAGCTAAAAAGCAAGAACCTTTCAAAAAATAGCAAATAAATCATGAGTTATGAATGATGAATTGTTAGCGGGTAAGACGTTCGATTATTTTTAAATATTTAACATATTTTTATGTAATTAACCCAAGTTGTTACCTATAACCCCAGCGGTTAGAAACCGCCGCTCTGCGAAGGCAGACGCTCCGCGAACGGAGTGCAAAGTCCGCCTTCGCGGACTGAATTTCTTAGTCCGCGAAGGCGGACTTTGCAATATTAGCAGCGACTTTAGTCGCAGGTAATCAGTAGGTAGTAACTTAGGTTAATTATGCAAGCGATCGACTCGATTATCGTTCGTGATTTATAGTTCATAACTCATAATTCGTATTTATTTCTTGCACATCGCCAGCGTACTATAAAGCTGAAAAGCTCGATCCCAAGCGCTATCGGCACGACGCAATAATTCTAGATGCGGGTCGATCCGCATTAGTAACTCTGGGAAGCCGATCGCCGTCTCCGCAAATGGCGTAAACTCATTCTGGGTTAAAATATCGGGAAGTAGATCGCTGATTTGAGCTATCAAATTCTTCCAATTATCACGGCTAGTTTTCGGGATCGGTTGACCATTTAATACAGCAGATAGATTGTCACTCGATCGACTGTTGAGATTGCCAGTTAATTGATGGCGATTTTGCGTAACAAGTTGCTTGAAATCACAAAAATCATAAGTTTGCGAACATAAGCGAAAAATACTTCTGCGCCCGCTTAACTGTAGATCGCAGACATGAATGTAATCGAGAATTTTTGGTCTACGGTAGGTACGATTGCGACTATCTATTTCAAATACTTCTTCAAAAATCGGTAACATGCCCATTGCAATTTGGGTAACTTCCGACCAGTTAAAATTGAATGTATGCGATTGAGATCGATCGTCCAGACAGACGATCGAGGCTTGAGGGTGAACAGATTGGAAATAATTGGCTCGAAAGATAAAAAACCGTTGTGTATCCTGCTGTGAAACACAAAAACTCGGGATCTCTGCTTGTGCGAGCTGGTGCTGATAAAACTCCAACTCTCCCATCGTGCCTAACTTATACAATCGCCAGCCACGAGTCGGTAACTTAAGTCTGGCACTATACGGATCGATCTCCATAATCTTGGCAAATTTAGCAGCAACCGATTGCTTTCGCTCTGACGAAAGTGGTTCGAGAATCAAAAATCCTGGTGCTAGATTATCTTCAATCCCAGCTCTGGCATTGACTCTCTCATCTGCTTCGATCTCAGCCTGAATTTGCTCGATTCGTTGGATTCCTTGACGGGCTTCGGTAGTAATTTTTGGATTGAGCGCATGTTGGAGTAACGATCGATAAATTTCCAGCGCCTTCTCGGATCGATCGGTTGCTTCTTGGAGTCGTGCGGCATAAAGTTGGACTTGGTAGTCGTCTGGTTGCTGCTCGAGTAACACAGCGATTAGTTTAGCCGCAGTTTGGTAATCCTGACGATTTAGGGCATTAGCAGCTTGCTCTAACATAGATTTCGGAACATGAGTTGAATGGGATAGTCTCGTCAGGAGTTTGGCTGTGACAGAAGCAATCCACTCTGACCCTATCTGTAGAGTTCCCCTATCTATGTGTTAACCTAACTAATTGTTACATTTCACACAATCTAAATTATTAATCAGATTGTAATTTTTCCCCTATTCTCTCTCCCTTTTCCCCTAAATAATGTTGACAGCCAGCCATGGGATTATGCTCGGTTTATTACTCGGTTTTGCGATCGCGCATAGTGGTTTAGCCGCATTGCGCTCTTGGGCTGAGGGTAAAATTGGCGCACGCTTATACCGCGTTATTTTCGCCCTAGTCAGTATCCCATTCGCGACGATTTTAATTATTTATTTTTTCAATCACCGTTACGATGGCATCCAATTATGGCAAGTTCAGGGTGTCGTCGGCGTAAAAGAGACGGTCTGGATCTTATCTTTTATTTCGTTCCTGTTCCTATATCCAGCAACGTTCAATCTACTGGAAATTGCAGCGGTATTCAAACCCCAAGTGCGGATCTATGAGACGGGGATTATGCGGATTACCCGACATCCCCAAATGGTCGGTCAATTGATTTGGTGTGTGGCGCACACGCTCTGGTTAGGAACGACATTTACGTTAGTAACTTCGATCGGGTTGATGCTGCATCATTTATTTGCCGTTTGGCATGGCGATTATCGCCTGACACAGCGGTACGGCAAGGATTTTGAAGTTGTCAAAGCCAGAACCTCGATCGTTCCATTTCAGGCAGTTTTAGATGGCAGACAGCAACTTCAGTTCGGCGAATTTTTGCGTCCGGCTTACGCAGGCGTTATCGCGTTTATCTTTTTATTTTGGTGGGCGCATCCGTGGTTGATTCAGACTACTGCATGGGTATCCTGGTAAAGGATTGCTATTTAAATAGTAAAATAGCTTACAAAATTAGGCTTGCCACTGATGCGATGGTACTGGGTACTGTTTTCTCTCAGCCGATCGACTCGATCCCTGATACTTATTCGCCGATCCCTATCCCCTTTGCGGCCTAATTAGCGTTAATATAATGCTTATATAACAAAAGATTTGATTTTAATACCGACCACCTTAATTTATGATCCATTCTGTAACAGATTTGAATTTTAGGGAAGAAGCGATCGATTCATCGATTCCTGTACTAGTCAACTTTGGGGCACCCTGGTGTGGATTGTGCCAACTCATCCAGCCGACGCTGATTCAGTTTCACGATCGCTGGGACGGTCAAATTAAGTTGGTAAATGTTAATGCCGATCGGAATCTTAAATTGGCTAGTACTTATAAACTAAAATCTTTGCCAACATTAATTCTGTTTACAAATGGGCGGATGGTACATCGGCTCGAAGGATTTAAAGGCCGCGACGATTTGCGAGATAGTCTCGACCAGATGACCAAGATTGCCACGATGACTTGGCAAATCGGCGAGCGCGATCTCCCAATGCGGATCGATTGGCGCTTGGTAACCAGTGAATAAATCTCGGCATTGCTGAGTTCAGGGATGATTAATTTTGGGGGTAAACCCACCAAAATCAGGGTAGAGGCAATTCATGAATTGCTCCTACCCTGATTTTTCACACCATAATTTAGTAACACCTAAATATGTTCGATCTGCGGAGAATGTTGTCTCACTAACTGGGCGATAATGAACTACTAATAATCGATAACCGATCGCTGGTGACTGCCATGTCAGAGACAAATATTGAATCGACCCTTCAAGAAGCGCGGCTATTTAGCCCTTCAACAGAATTTTCCCAAGCCGCACACATCAAAAGTTTGGCTGAGTATGAGCGTCTTTACGATCGCGCCAAAGCCAATCCCGAACAGTTTTGGGCAGAATTAGCCCAGAGCGAATTGCACTGGTTTGGGCAGTGGGACAAAGTATTGGATTGGCAACCCCCGTTCGCTAAATGGTTTACGGGCGGCAAAATTAATATCTCACATAATTGTCTCGATCGACATTTGACCACTTGGCGCAAGAATAAAGCCGCACTGATATGGGAAGGCGAACCAGGTGACTCGCGGACATTAACCTACGCTCAATTGCACCGCGAAGTTTGTCAGATGGCCAATGTGCTCAAACAGATGGGCGTAGTCAAAGGGGATTTGGTCGGGATTTACATGCCGATGATTCCCGAAGCGGCGATCGCGATGTTGGCTTGTGCGAGAATTGGGGCAGTACATACGGTCGTGTTTGGTGGATTTAGTGCCGATGCATTGCGAGACAGGTTGGCAAATGGTCGGGCTAAAGCCGTAATTACTGCCGATGGTGGTTGGCGCAAAGATGCGATCGTGCCTTTGAAAATTCAGGTCGATAAAGCTTTAGAACATGACGCTTGTCCGACGGTGCAAAAGGTACTAGTCGTCCAACGGACGAAGCAAGAGATCCCGATGGTTGCAGGGAGAGATCTCTGGTGGCACGAACTCCAGCCGACGGTCTCGGCTGATTGCCCCGCCGAACAGATGGATTCGGAGGATATGTTATTCGTTCTTTATACCTCGGGCAGTACGGGCAAACCGAAAGGTGTAGTGCATACAACTGGTGGCTACAATCTTTACAGCCACATCACTACTAAGTGGATTTTCGATCTCCAGGATACCGATGTCTACTGGTGTACTGCCGATGTCGGTTGGATTACCGGACATAGCTATATCGTCTATGGCCCCTTATCTAATGGTGCGACGACGGTGATGTATGAGGGCGTAACTCGTCCCTCGCAACCAGGCTGTACCTGGGACATCATTGAAAAATATGGCGTAACGATCTTTTATACCGCACCGACGGCAATTCGCCTGTTTATGAAAATGGGTGACGAATTGCCCAACGCACGAAATCTCACCTCCCTCCGACTGCTGGGTACCGTCGGCGAACCGATCGCCCCTGAAGCTTGGATGTGGTACCATCGCGTCATCGGTGGCGAAAAATGTCCGATCGTCGATACCTGGTGGCAAACAGAGACGGGGGGAATTATGATTACTGCCTTACCTGGTGCGATTCCCACGAAACCTGGTTCGGCAACGCGACCGTTCCCTGGCATTATCGCCGAAATCGTCGATCTCGACGGCGATCCTGTCCCCGACAATAGTGGCGGCTATTTAGCTGTAAAATACCCCTGGCCGGGGATGATGCGGACGGTATACGGGGACGATGAAAGATTCCGGAAGACCTATTGGGAACACATCCCACCCCGAGATGGCAAGTACGTGTATTTTGCGGGCGATGGCGCGCGACAGGACGCGGATGGTTACTTTTGGGTGATGGGACGCATCGATGATGTGTTAAATGTCTCTGGACACCGTTTAGGCACGATGGAAGTCGAGTCTGCCTTAGTCTCGCACCCGGCTGTCGCTGAAGCTGCGGTCGTCGGCAAACCAGACGATCTGAAGGGCGAAGAAATCGTCGCCTTTGTGACGCTAAATACTAACTACCAAGCCAGTGAAGACTTAGCCAAAGAGTTGAAAAAACAGGTAGCGCAAGAGATTGGCGCGATCGCACGTCCTAGCGAAATCCGGTTTACCGATGCGCTACCCAAAACTCGATCGGGTAAAATCATGCGCCGCTTATTGCGCGATTTGGCCGCAGGGAAGGAAATATCGGGCGATACTTCCACGTTAGAGGATCGCAGTGTTTTGGATAAATTACGGGAGAGCGACTAATCGAGTTGTTTGATTAGAGCAAGTAGTTTTCCCAGTTAGTCGATCGATCCAACTTGAGGATCGATCGATATTTTTGTGCTGTTAAGTTTATCGTTTTAGCGTCAGTTCGGGTTAAGAGGATCCCGGAGACTGAAGTCTCGGCTCATGATGCGAAGTCCGCCTGCGCGGACTGAATATCTTAGTCCGCGCAGGCGGACTTTGTAACGTTAGCCCCAATTTGCGGAAAGTGCGATCTTGGGGTTTCCCCAAGTAGAGCACCTTTTCAAGACACAATCGAGGGCGGTACTGGAACGGAGCAAATATCCTTAACCCGAACTGACATAGTTTTAGCGATCGTCAAAAATTAAAGCGAAACAATTTGGAGCTAGTAGCGTCTGGAATAGTAATCAAAACAAATATTATTTCACGATGAAAAGCATTTTACTTAGATCGGCAATTCTGACAGCTTGTATTTTTGCTGCACTCGATCGCGCACCACAAGCGGCTGTAGCTGGTGGTATCGGCAACAACTACATCGGCCCTTCAGTTAGTTTTGGTAATGGCTCGACTGTAATCGGTATCGATAGTAAGTTCGGTGTCGCTGATAATGTATCTTTGCGCCCCTTTGTCACATTTCCATCTGGTGGTACGACCTTTGGTACCAGTCTGACCTACGATTGGGATCTCCGGAAATCATCGTTACCGATTACGCCGTTTATCGGTCTGGGGATTAACTTTAATTCTGGAAATAACAACACTCAAACTACTGGATTCGCTCAAATCGGTACGGATTTAGATGTGAGTGAAAATATTTCATTGTTAGGCTCCGTCCAGATTCCATTTAACAGCGGTTATAGCACTACAGTAACGATCGGTAGTGGTTTACGCTTCTAATCATCGCGCGATCGAGCCGGAAGATTTCTGGGCAATTGGAATCATCTCATCAGCATAAAACATCAAAACTCTAGCAATCTACTCGGATTGCTAGAGTTTTGATGTTTTATAATTGTAAGACTAAAAATAAGATCGAGAGCGGCTCGAGTTCGAGTTGTTAAGCTGCTAAGTATCGGTATTCAACACCGACTTATTTAGCAGACTATCCAATCGATCGGTAGACCAGTATTCTGAAGGATAAGCGATTGCCGAAATCGATGATAATCTCACGACCCAAGTCACACGTTGAAAGCTATACTCTGTCGATTCCTCCTCACTGCCAGGTACTAAGATCAATACTTCCACAAAATCGCGATCGAGTCCGATCGGGATGCCAAAGTAGCTTTTGTCGCGAGTTTCAAACCAGACCTTAATCCCGTCATGTAAAGCAACTTTTAAGCGTTGATACAATAGGCTCGATTCATTGACTTCAGACTTTTTGCCCATAGTTAATCTCGATTAGGTTTAATGGTCTTTAGATTATATTATTACCGATCGCCTTCGGTATAAATTCAGTTGGTAGCTAGTAGATACCTCGTCGAGCCGCACGGCAATCCGTATTGTATCGCCAATGCAACGGTTATTACCTGGTTGTCAAGTCGCAAAACACGAATCTCTCACCATTCCGGTCTTGAGATAGATCTGTTACAGTTAAATAAGGTATAGATACTCTTAAACCGATACAGATAGAGTCTTTTGGCTGTATAACAGTCGATCTTCACCCCCTAAAGTAATAAATTATGATCTTCGACATCTTCGGCGCTAAGAAATCAACTCTCCCGTCTCCAGAAACTGCTTTACCTGGTAGAACGACCAAAATGCCACTTCCCGTCAAGCATTTTGTCAATGGCAATCCCTTTGCGCCGCCATATCCCGCCCAGATGGAGCAAGCGATGTTTGGATTGGGTTGTTTCTGGGGTGCCGAGCGCAAGTTTTGGCAACTCCCTGAAGGCATCTACATCACAGCTGTCGGCTATGCCGCTGGGATTACCCCAAATCCTAATTACCAAGAAGTTTGCACGGGTCGTACCGGGCATAATGAGGTCGTATTGGTAGTCTTCGACCCCAAGGTCATCACTTACCAACAGTTATTGAAAGTATTCTGGGAAAGCCACAATCCAACTCAAGGAATGCGCCAGGGTAACGATGCTGGCACGCAATATCGATCGGGGATCTATTGCTATTCCGACAGCCAAAAACAATTGGCGGAGGCTTCTAAAGCAGCTTACCAAGCAGCGTTGAATGCATCTGGGTACAAAGAGATCACTACCGAAATTTTGGACGCTCCAGAATTTTATTATGCTGAGGAATACCACCAACAATATCTAGCGAAAAATCCTGGTGGTTACTGCGGCTTGGGCGGTACAAATGTCTGTATGCCCGAAAATCTCTCGGTAGCTAACTAGCCTGAGTTCGGGATAAGAATCGATCGATGGCTTCTAGCTTCGTTTCCGCACCGCCCTCAAATGAATTTGGGGGTAATAGCCCGAAATTATAGTTCAGGGCGGTACTTGAGCGAAGCAAATCAATTTTCCTTATCCCGAACTGACATTAACTAAATAGGGCTTGCTGAAAAAGTCAGAGAATGGCATTAAATTGGAGCGATTCACGATCATAAAATTCTCGCCAATTAAGTTCTGGGGGCAATTTGACACCACTAGTAGGGGCATTTGGCAGTCGAAACAAACTAGAGACAAAAGCATATTCGATATCCTGCGGGAGCGCGCAACTCAACCGCGCGAGCGTACCTAAAATATTAATGACTTCTGCCCAGACATCCTCGATCGCGTGATATATCTCTGGTTGAGTACTCGCAGTGGCGGCGAGACGATGATGGACGATCGCCTATGCGATCGCGGTATGCCAGTCATCAGGGGGTAATAGTTCTACCATGCCATAGGCACATTTCGCCGTTGTAATTCCACGTCGATTTGAGCGTAGGCATTTTGATAACGGTTGCGTTAGCTAACGAGCCGATTGTAAGCATCGATGAGAATATACGCGCCGATCGCCACAACTGCGACGATAAAGATAAGAATGCCCATAGGTGCGATGAATAACTACCATACCTAAGGTACCCAAGTAAAATGAGAATACATTACCTCAATTGCCTTACTCACATCTTGCACCAGGTTAAAGATACTATCGATCGTGTAGGGGTACCCTCAGATCTGTGTTTTTTTAGACAGTAGATTGGTGGCTAAGATTTGAACCGCTCGATCTGGATCATCTAGTACCCGCTCGATGCAATCCAGGTCTATTGTATGATGAGGATAATTTTTAGCAAGATGATATAAGCGATGTCCCGTTCTCCTTGGGTTTTGACTGCGGCGTTGGTGGGGACGAGTATAATATTGGTGCAGCCTGCGGTAATGGCGGCAAAGTCGGCGGCGGAAGTAGAAAAGATCGCGAAGGGCGTGACAGTCGAGATTCGATTGCAGCAAGATAGTAGCGTCGGTTCGGGGATAATTATCGCTCGTCAAGGCGATCTGTATACGATCGCCACCAATCGGCATGTAGTTTGTGGTAGTCAGCGACGCGATCGAGTACCAGCGGGAGAGAGTTACGAGCTGGGATTGATTGACGGACAAAAATACCGAGTCACAGCCAATAGCGTCAAACTCATCGGTACCGATCTCGATCTGGCGATCGTCCAATTTCGGAGTAGCCGCAAGCATCAAGTAGCACAGGTAGGTACTGCTAGTGCATTGAAAGTAGATGATGTGGTATATACTGCTGGGTTTCCGCTCGAACAACCCGGGTTTAGCTTCAATCAGGGAAACGCCTTCGCGGTAGTCGATCGCCGTATTACAGGTGACAGTGGTGGCTATAGCATGATTTATGATGCCTTGACACTGCCAGGAATGAGTGGGGGTGGCGTATTCGATGGTGATGGTCGATTGGTCGCTATTCACGGACGAGGAGATCGGTATGGAGAGAATACCGATCTTGATGATGAGACATCCAAAGTCGGCAGCAAAATCGGCTACAACCGAGGCATTCCGATCCGGTGGCTAGTACAAGGTCTTGCCAGTGTGGGGATTAACATCGGGGAAAATCGCCCACCCTCCACCTTCATACCCACTAAATCTCAAGTACCAGTAAATGCTGATGAGTACTTTATTGCTGGCTTTAATAAATTTGTAGAGCCTGGATCCGATCCGATCGCCGGAAAACGCGCAGCCATTCAGGAATTGAGTAAAGCTATTCAAATTAATTCACGATACACGTTTGCTTACTTCATTCGTGCCTATGTCTACGCACAGCTTCAAGAGGTTCAGAAGTCTTTAAGTGATTACGATCGAGCGATTGCGCTCGATCCTAAAGTTGCCCTAGTTTACAACAATCGGGGCAATCTGAAATCTACCCAACTCAATAATATACAGGGTGCATTAGCCGATTACGATCGCGCCATTACCCTCAATCCTAAAGATGCTCAAGCCTACAACAATCGTGGCCTTCTGAAATATGAGAAGTTAAATGACAGCCAAGGTGCATTAGCCGATTTCGATCGAGCGATTGCGACCGCGCCTAAACTTGCTCTAGCCTACAACAATCGCGGCAATCTGAAATATGAGAAGTTAAATGACAGCCAAGGTGCATTAGCTGATTTCGATCGAGCCATCGCCCTCAATCCTAAAGGTGCCCAAGCTTACAGCAATCGTGGCATTCTGAAATCTGCCAAACTCAATGACAGCCAAGGTGCATTAGCCGATTTCGATCGAGCGATTGCAATCGCGCCTAAACTTGCTTTAGCCTACAACAATCGCGGCAATCTGAAATATGAGAAGTTAAATGACAGCCAAGGTGCATTAGCTGATTTCGATCGAGCCATTACCCTCAATCCTAAAGATGCCCAAGCCTACAGCAATCGTGGCGCTCTTAAATATAAAAAGCTCAATGACAGCCAAGGTGCATTAGCCGATTTCGATCGAGCGATTGCGATCGCTCCTAAACTGGCCACAGCTTACTACAATCGCGGCGCGCTGAAACAGGACAAGCTCAATGACAGTCAGGGTGCATTAGCTGATTTCGATCGAGCCATTACCCTCAATCCTAAACTTGCCCAAGTCTACTACAATCGTGGCGCTCTGAAATATAAAAAGCTCAATGACAGCCAAGGTGCGCTAGCCGATTACGATCGAGCGATCGTCCTCAATCCTCAATATACCGAAGCTTACTACAACCGGGGCAATCTGAAATATGACAAGTTGAATGACAGCCAAGGTGCGTTAGCCGATTACGATCGAGCGATCGTCCTCAATCCTCAATATGCTAAAGCCTACAACAATCGTGGCATTCTGAAATATACTAAGCTCAAAGACAAAGCAGGAGCGATCCAAGATTTTCGTCAAGCAGCAAAGTTATATCGAGGACAAGGACAAACTCAGAATTTACAAAAAGTAGTTGATGTACTACAATTGCTAGGTGCGACAGAATGACCATCTAATAGCCAGAAAGTAAGCGTGACTAGCCCAGATTACTTGGTTAGTTAGAATTTATCCCCCGATTGTGGAGTTAATAGAAAAAGTTAAACTCCGAAAAAATATCCTCGACTTCTTGAAGAAGTCGGGGATATTTTCATACTCGAATCTGAATTTTATACAGTTGCCGCAACTGGCATAGATAAATGTGGATAGAGCGGGAATTTATCGCATAGAGCGGCAACGCGACGCAGACAATTAGCACCGACAGCATCATCTTCAGGACTCAACAATCGATCGGCGATAATATTTGCAATCTCGACAAATTCAGTTTCGCCCATGCCGCGTGTGGTCATTGCTGGCGAACCCAAACGCAAACCACTAGTGACGAACGGGGATTCGGGGTCGAATGGCACGGTATTTTTATTCGCCGTGATATGTACGTCGCTAACGAGTAAATCTGCTTGCTTACCGGTCATGCCGATCGATCGCAGATCGACTAACATCAGATGATTGTCAGTCCCATCAGAAACGATTTTAAAGCCGCGTTGTTGCAGTTGACCTGCAAGGGCTTGTGCGTTAGCGATAACGTGGCCGCAATAGGTCTTAAAGCTGGGCTGGAGCGCTTCGCCAAAGGCAACGGCCTTACCCGCTATCACATGTTCGAGCGGCCCGCCTTGGGTACCGGGGAATACCGCCTTATCAAACTTCTTACCCCACTCAGCATCGCGAGTCATAATCAGTCCGCCGCGAGGCCCTCTGAGTGTCTTGTGGGTGGTAGTAGTTACCACGTCGCAATAAGGGATCGGATTGGGATGGTGTCCGGTGGCAACCAATCCAGCAATGTGGGCGATATCTGCCATCAGTAACGCACCGACTTCATCCGCAATCTCACGGAATTTAGCAAAGTCGATGATGCGGGGATAGGCAGAGTAACCACAAATCAATAATTTAGGGCGGTGTTGTTTGGCTAAATCCCGAATCTGGTCGTAGTCTAGCTGCTCGGTTGCTTTACTTACGCCATAGTTGGAAACTTCAAACCATTTTCCCGATACATTAACTGGAGAACCGTGGGTGAGATGTCCGCCATGGGATAAATCCATCCCCATGATTTTGTCACCTGGATTGAGGAGGGTGAGGAAGACAGCAAAATTTGCTTGTGCGCCGGAGTGAGGTTGGACGTTAGCCGCCGCAGCACCGAATAACTGCTTGACTCGATCGATCGCGATTTGCTCGATCTCATCGACAAATTCACAACCACCATAGTAACGCTTGGTGGGCAAACCTTCGGCATATTTATTGGTCAACACCGAACCCTGTGCTGCCATCACCGCAGCAGAGGTGAAGTTCTCACTAGCAATCAGCTCGAGATGACCCCGCTGACGACTTAGCTCCGAACCGATTAAATTTGCGACCGCTGGATCTGTCTCTGCTAAAAATTCTAAGTTAGTTTTTGCCATTGTCTAGTCTATTTAGAAGTTAGGTTGGGGTGTGGGGAGGGTGGTGTGGCAAGGGTGTGGAGGTCGGGAAATTGTGGTATTGGTGGAAAGTTTAACTGTTGTTTTCAGAAGGGGAGGACGATCTCGGACAATTAAAATCTTTTTTTCACTCAGCGCTGTTCCGACTCTTCTCACCCTCCCCGATCTCCCGATTTCCACTGACTGTCGCCATGCAACTTGCGTTATCTATCATAACTGGTGGATCTCCGGATCGGGGACTCGCAAAAAATATCGGCCCGATCTTCATTCGGTTCGATGCTACACTATTCCGATCTTGCGGGCACACTTATACTAAATATAGTAACAATCTACGCAATGTCGATCGAATCTAGTGTAGAGCTGTTGGTTAAGATCGATATCTAAGTTTATGAATTTTCTCGGACAACGCTGCGGATAAACGCTCGTGAGTCCCTGACCCAATGCTGGGGGTGGTGTATGTTAGTAGTCATCATTAACGATCGAATTTTTCCGCCACATCAAGTCTGTCAAGCTTGTCTCCTCGCCGATCGCGATGGTCAACCACGCTGGCGACAGGGTAAACTCTGTTGTGGGATGTTAGTCCGCTCGATCGACTGTTGTAGCGAACCTCAACCCGATGCTTATCAGTGTCAGATGGGGTTTAGGTTGATGGAGGTGGAGTAGTGAATAGTGAATAGTGAATAGTGAACAGTGAATTTATAATTATGGTTCGCGATTGGGTGAGAGTATCAATTGAGACAGACGAGCCATAGTATGAAAGGCATGCAATTAAGTCGCCTGTACCGACTAATTGCGTGCCTTTCACTATTCACTGTTCACTAATTAAACTGCTGACTCAATGCCACTGGATTGTGAACGGTGATTTTTTTCTTTTGGATGGAGATGACTTGATTGTCGCCATCGCGCAAATCGCCAAGCAGACGGGTGACGGTGACGCGGGTAGAACCGATCGCTTCAGCGATCGCTTGATGCGATAATTTAAGATCGATCGTGATGCCATTGCCGTTAGGTACGCCAAAATCGCGACAGAGGATCAGCAGGAAACTCGCCAACCGCGAACCCATATCGCGATGCGCGAGGGTTTCGATCATCATTTCAGTTTGCAGAATCCGAGAAGATAGACCCCTGAGCATAATCCAGGATAGCTCGGGATTTTCTCTCAGAGCCTTCTCAAATTGCTCGATCGATACAGATAATAACTCAACAGTAGTAAATGCCACCGCATGATAAAATCTGTCAGATTTATTCCCCGTAATCAGCGACAGCACCCCAAAAACACTGTTTTCTCGCAATAGTGCTACCGTAATCTCTTCTCCTGCCTCATACACGCGAGACAATTTCACCGCACCTTTTGTGAGAAAGTAGACCCGTTCGGCAGGATCGCCAGGAAAGAAAATAGTCTTATTGCGCTCGAATGTCTCTATTACTGGTGGAAATACGCCTCCAGCCATTTGCTGAAAGATACTAGCGATTGGTTTATCTTGCATCACGACCATATCTATACGCTCTCACTTGGAATATCTAGAATCTCAACCCGATCTCGCCCAAGCTCGTTAGTGCGGTGGCACGAGTTAGCACTGCGGCACTAAAATGTATCGGTATTACACAATACTTAATCTGACTTGCCCTTAGTTTTTTGTATCACAGCATACCAAGTAAATTATGAGTTATGAGTTGTGAATTATGAATTATGGTTGTCTTCGCCTCTATTCGCCGACTTCCGATCGCTGATATCATGAGGCTTATGAGTCAAGCTGGAATAAGATTATCGTGTTGAATTTAAGCGGAAAAAACGCCTTAGTAACTGGAATTGCTAACAATAAATCGATCGCCTGGGGCATCGCGCAACAACTTCACGCTGCTGGTGCGAATATCGGGATTACCTATCTCCCTGACGAGAAAGGGAAAATGGAGCGCAAAGTCAGCGAGCTAGTCGAACCATTGAACCCCAGTATTTATTTACCCCTCAATGTTGCCGATGACGCGCAAATCGATGCCGCATTTGCCGAAATTGCGACCAAATGGGAGCAGATCGATATTCTGATCCACTGTATGGCGTTTGCGAATAGAGAAGATCTCTCTGGGAATTTTAGTAAAACTTCCCGTGCTGGTTTCGTTCAAGCGATGGATATCAGTACCTACTCGCTGACGCGGCTGGCTGGTGCGGCAAAACCGCTGATGACAGCAGGCGGAAGTATTATCACATTGACCTATCTCGGTGGTGTAAAAGTAATACCTAACTATAACGTGATGGGTATTGCCAAAGCCGGACTAGAGATGAGCGTCCGCTACTTAGCCGCAGAACTCGGCCCACAAAATATCCGCGTTAATGGCATTTCTGCTGGCCCGATTCGGACATTGGCCTCTTCAGCTGTCGGTGGGATTTTGGATATGATTCACCACGTCGAAGCGGTGGCTCCACTGCGACGCACAGTGACCCAAACTGAAGTCGGCAATACGGCGGCTTTTTTGTGTAGCGATCTTTCGAGTGGCATTACTGGGCAAATTATCTATGTAGATGCTGGTTATGAAACGATCGGGATGTAAATAAACCCAAAATCCACTCCCTCAGTAGAAACACCAAAACCCCGCTATAGGCGGGGTTCTCGACTGAAGGCAGCACCCAGATTCGAACTGGGGGATAGAGGTTTTGCAGACCTATAAGAAATGGTTCTGTGAGGGCATTACAGATATTTGAAATCAATGCTACCCCAAACTTACCCCAATCCTGGAAAGTATTACAAATATTGGTGCTAAAAAATTGTTCTTGTCTGATGACCAAGATGTTATCCTCGAAGTAGTTATGAATTGGTTTCGATCGCGCTGTTGCAAGCAGTCTTTCGATCGATCTAGCCCTCGCCTTCACTGGTGGGGGCTATTTCGATTATATGGGTAAAAGGGGTTTTATCAGGGTTGATAGGGCTTTTAAGGGGCAAAGGGCAGATAATTAGACCTCCAGATAGTTCCCTTTGACTAGCTCTCAGCATCCCTCAGCTTCTCTATCAATTGACGAATTAACAGACCATCCGCTGCTAAATCCGAACCGGATGCCCCTAATGCCCCGATCGCCTTAATCGAGTTGGGGATTGCCAAGAATAGATCGATGTCCTTTGAATCTAAGACTTCCTTGTCCTCCAAAGTCTTGGTAATTTTCTCCCCGATCGACAGTAATCTCAAACCCATCTTGAATAGACCGAACCCGATCGTTTCATTGTTCTGGCGAAACTGTTCGAGTTGGCGATCGTGTTCCTCAAGGTTCGATCGTCTTACTCGATCTCGTAAGATTGATTCTTCATCCCGATCGAAGTCCTTACAGCGATCGACCCACCGCCAAGTCTTAGACCACCGCTCGATCCGTGCGATGTTTGGATGGGTCGGGTAATTGTCGGGGGATTGTCGGGGATAAAACTTATTAGCTGTTTTTTCGAGCGATCGAGCTGCGCCCATATCTCGATATATGGTAAATGCAGCATAGGCTTTAGAGGTTTCCCCATCAGATCGATCGTAACTTTTCTGTGTCATATTCTTCCGCTCCGAGCTTCGATTTCACCCTCAATAGTCCCCAACATTTCCCCGACCACTAATCCCCGTGCGGCAATGTCGGCACCCGAAACCGCCATCGCCATCAGATTTTTAGCAGCTACTTGAGCCTGACAGAACATCTCCCACTCCTTAGGGTTTATAGACTGGTTGCTAATCATCTTCTGTCGGATGGGTTCGATCGCTTGAGAAATAGATTCGATCGACTCGATGGCAAATGCTAGACCCGCCATCCCGATCGCCTTCTGTTGTAGATGATAAACCTCCAGATCCTGAATGTATGCTGTTTTCTCATGCTCCGATCTAAACTGTCTCATCTCCTGTTCTCGATCGTGGTCAAAGTCCTTACAGCGAACGACCCAATCATACTTCGATGACCACTCTTCAATATGCCGCATCCCTTTCGCGCGACGGACATTCGACGGACATTCGGCGGAATAATATTTTTCAGTAGTAGCCTTTAGAGTTCGCCCGACACCCATATCCCGATAGATGGTAAATGCGGCGTAAGCTTTGGAGGTTTCCCCGTCGGATCGATCGTAACTTTTCATGTGCATCAAATGTACATCAACTGTACGGTAGGTAGAAAAAACTGGATGCTTTCTGGATGCTTTCTGGACGGGTTAAAAAGATCCGGCAGTTTTTTTCGGGTTCACGGTGTGAATCAGCGGGTAATTAGCGGGTTTTAAAATATTAGACACAGGATTGACACAGGAAAGGCACAGGATTTTGCCCGCGCTTGTTCCTGACAATCGGCGGCGGTACGGGTTTTTTCTTCTTGGGTGGTGGAGGTGGGGTGTAGGTTCTAAATTATTCATATCCACTCACTTCCTGGCAAAATTCTTATTTCCAGTAAACTCCCAGCCAGTAATACCCCTTTCTGACGCTCGATCGAGCGCGATGTCAGCGTTAGCTCTAGTTTTCTCCTTGCTATTCGGCGGCGTTAGCTCGACCAGTTCATGAAAATCAACCCAAGACATCGTTTCTCGTATTTCGCCCTCTTTTGTAGGTCGATTGCGGGTCGATTGTGGGTCAGACTTTTTAAGTTTGGAAGCGATTGAGTCAGTAGCAGTAGTTACTACCCGATCGCTAATGGCTTTTTTAATTGAGCCACCTCAGTCTCTATAGGTTCTAAGGCTATCTCTATAGATTCGTTAACTAATTTCTGTACCTCATGAATGCCGATCAAGGTGGTGCCCAATTTTTCTAGATGCTTATCTATAGCTCCTATCGCCATACATTCCACCGTCTCGATCGGTAAATACCCGGACACATCAGCCGCTTGGGTTCGTTGCATAGACGGGAAACCCGTCCGCACGAACTCCGCAATCTGTTTCTCGATCGAGACTCGCACCATCTCATCTATAGATTCTACCGATAATCCTCTAGACACCTCACCAGGTATAGATGGTCTAGGCGTTTCCTCTATATATATATAGCCTCTATAGATATCCATCGAGTCAGCCGCCAACATTCGATCGATACAGTCGTTCAAAATCCAGCCCATCGACTGTTTATATCGTCTGGCTAGTTCTGCGAACTTTTCCTTTTTATCCTCATCCACCAGCACGGACAGGATCGGCTTAGTATTTTTCCCCATCACACAACTCCTATATATATCCTCTGTTTTAACACATAATATATAGAGGATATCATTAGACAAGCAAATCCTACATAGCTTCTCGATAGAATAAACTATTTATATGCCATTCCTATATATAGTCTATTGACATGCAGGATATATAGAGGTATTATGTAGGTAAGGGAATGAGGGCAGCGACCCGACCACCCGCAACGGCTCAAAATCGCACCAACCGATATACATGACAAAGCGATCGAGTTCCCGCGAAGAAATAACGATCGCCTGTCACACCCAAAACCAATAAGTAAATAGGTTCTTCAATTATGAAACTGTTAGAAGCTCGTGTAAATGGCAATCCCCGCCAAGTCTCCACCAAGTACGGAGAGAAAGCGGTTCTGGATGTCTCGACCCGTGAAGGAGAGTTCACCATCTGGCGACCCGCTGGGGACTCTGAGGTGATGGGTCGGATGAATGGAGAACGGGTCAGCATCGCGATCGATAGCAAGGGGAAAGCCTCATTGGTCGAACACGCCAGCACTAAGCCCCAACAGGCGCAGATGGGATTCACCGCGCCTGTAGAGACACCCGAAACCACCCGTTCGGCTGAGATAGCTGACTACATCCAACGGTTAGGCAAGCTTTACTCGCACTGTCTCAGCACCGCTGCAAATATGCCTACATCAGTCGATCTCAACGCGCCGCAGGTGAAGGATATCGCCACTACTCTATTCATCCAAACTACCAAACACTTTAATCTCTAACCTGCTTGGGGTGGGACTTACCCACCCCAATTACCATTAATTAAAACTAGGAATTAACAGCATGATTGACATCGATATGCTCTATCAAGAATTAGAAAGACTCCACAATTTATCTGAAACTTTAATGCGGTCGATCGAGTACCGAGATATGGAGGAGGCAAACCAGCCGGATTTAGCTTTGGTCAGATATCTAACCGAATCGCTAGCATCTATAGCCCATCGGGTAGCCGCTCAACAAGAAATACCCGCGATCGTTCCTGATTCGGAGGGATAAGCCTTTTTCTCGACCAGAAACACCGAAACTATAACTTATGCTATGGTCTCTGTGTTTCTGTATATCCGCAAACGGTAATTTCTGTACAGAATCAGAAGGGCGGAGTTGATAACACACCAATAGAGATTCACTTTCGGTGATAGGTAAACTGAATCACAGTCTTATTCCCAGCGCACGATAATATTTTTCGGTTGCTTCCGTACACGATTGTGCGGCTGCGGCTGAGAATGTCCCAGATGCAACTAATTCACTATCGGTTTTGCAACGGCTAGACATTTCATTTTTCAAAGAAATCTTGTTAATTTGGATGCCAGCTAAACAGATCGCCACAATCGCTAAAACTCCAATCGTTGAGTTACGATCTAATTTGGTGCCAAAAAGCCGTTGGATATCCTTAAGTGAGCCAGTTGTATTTTTAATCTTGTGCTGAAATTCTTTTTCTGACATCAAATGCCACTGAATTCCTAAGATGATGCCAACTAAAAAAGGAATATAAGTCCAGCAAAACAGAATTGAAAATATCCCCCAACCCCACAGATCTAGATAGAAAAACTGGATTCCAAATACACCTAGAAAGAAAGCTAGTAGCGAAGCTGTATTTTTAGACTTGGCAGAACTTGGGATTGCATTAGGATCTGCGAAAATTTTAATCGCTCGGTCGTTTTCGATTCCAAAGTCCACCTTAATGCCCTGAGCTGGGGATTCTGACAATCCCCAAGCCTCCCCAGTAAATTCGTAGCGGTTGCCATCATCTCCAGAGATAAAGCCTTTATTCTCTTGGATCGAAAAGTGTAGAACGGTACCTCTCATGGTTTTGTCCAGTAATTTGGTAGTGCGATAGTTACACTAATTATTCCCGTAGGTGCAAGAATAATTAAATAGAACAGTTTTCCATGTAAATTACATGGAAAAACTAACCATAGCCAAATTACCCAGATGGCTTCAGCTTCTCGATCGCATCTGCTAATCCTCCCCCCTCCCTCAATATCCGATCGATCGATTCAACCTTATTCCGAGGAACCGAGCGACACTGAGTGCGCCACTTCCCATCGATTTTTACCTTCCAAGTAAGCTGGTAGTTCCAGTGGTTGATATTGTCCCTGTCACGCGCCCCGATAACTTTGGGGTATTCCACAATCTCGCCATTTTCCCCCGCGACCTTTTTGACATACTGATGAAGCGAACCCGACTGCTGACTCTTGGCTAACTTCACGCTGCCATCCCCCGCTGTTGCTCCTGCCAGCGATAGAAAGCCCACCCTGGTTTGTACTTCATCATCTGCGCGTACTTCGTCCAGATCGTGAGGGGCGGTTTTAGTTCCTCCAATCGAAATCTAATCCAAGCTGGTTTGTAGCCTTTCTCTCCAGCGTGGGCAACCAGATTCGCATAGATAATATCCCAAGCCCCTTCGCCAGTTACTTCGATGAGTTCTCGATCAAGGGGTAGTGCGTCGGCTAGGGGAATCAGTCGTTCTGGTTTAACTTTCACCTTCACCTGTCGATCGTCATCAACTTCTAATTCTTGTTTGCTCGGTGGCGTACCTTCAATCTGCCACTGGCGGGGGAAATCCGGTAAGCCATGAGTCGCCCAACTCTTGGTCATATCGATGATTAATCCGTGGGTTTTGCCCTCAGCTATCCGCAACACTCGCCCACACATTTGCAGGTATCTGGATAGAGATTTAGTCGGTCTAGCCAGCATCACACACTCCAACGCTGGGATATCTAACCCCTCATCAAATAATCCGACATTGGTTAAAACTTGAATCTTCCCCGCTTTAAACCGTTCGAGAGTGCGTTTCCGATGTGCCCAATCGCTTTCTCCATCGAGGTGAGCGGTGGCGATACCTTCGATATTGAAGGTACACGCGATCGATTCTGAGTGTTCGATATTGATGGCAAATATTACCGTCTGTAAGCCATTGGCATATCGGCGATAACTATTTACCAGATGCCCCGCTACCTCCAAACTATCGTTAACTTGGGCGAGTTGAGATAGGGAATAGTCCCCACCGATCGATCGCACCCCTTTGACAATCATCGGGTTGGGATCTGCATACATTTTGAATGGGGACAGGTAGCCAGCCTTGATTAACTCAGCGGTACTCATACCGCACTCCAACACGTCGAACAGGTCATCGAACCCAGTTCCGTCGAGTCTGACTGGGGTAGCTGTCAAGCCGAGAATCTTCGAGTTGGGGAAGTTGTCTAAAATTGCCCTGTAACTGGCTGCGGTGGTGTGATGAGCTTCATCGATAATGATGAGATCGAAATGTCCCGATCGATCTAAACGATTGACCAATGACTGCACCGAAGCCACCTGAACGGGGAAGAGTGGCGTTTCAGGATAACCCGCTTTAATAATCCCGATCCCACACTCGCACCAGTGGGAGAGGTGGGAGTAGGCTTGAACTATTAATTCCTCTCGATGCGCCATCAGCAGGACTCTCAAACCTGCCCGTACAAAGTGAGAAGCGATCGCTCCAAAGATGACGGACTTACCGCCACCCGTGGGGAGTTGGGCGAGGATGCGGCGGTGAGTCTGCCATTGGTAGAAGATGCGACCGATCAGATCTGATTGGTAGGGTCGGAGGATGGGATTCATCAGGCTACCTCCAATTCATCGCAGGTGTAGCGACGGACGACTCGATCGGAATCCCAAACCACTGAATACAGATCGAGATCGATCGATTCGATAGTCCCCAGATCTAACCCGCGCTCGTGGAAAGAATTAGATGGTTTGACTCGATCGCCAACTTTTAATTTAGAAAGATTCCCTAACTGTGTTTTTGATGGTGAAGGTGGTGAAGGTAGTGAAGGTGATTCTAGAGTGCTTACAGGGTAATCATTTTCAGCTTTCCTATTGCCTTCACCAGATAATGAAGGCTGGTGAAGACGGTGAAGGCTCGAATCATTTTCGCTCCCCGAACCTTCACTACCTTCACTAATGTTTTTGGCGTGGTGAAGGTCGGGTGAAGGGTCTGAAACCTTGTCAGCATCAGTACTTGAATCATCACCTTCACTACCTTCACCGCCTTCACCACTATTTTTATGTTTACCGAAAATATAATAATAATCAGTGTTACCTTTTATCGAACGCTGGTGGATAGATTTACCATCTTTGCGAGGGGGAATCAGCCAGCCAAGACGCTGTAACTCCTTTACCAATTCAGTTTTATTGACACCATCGCAAAACTCTCGATCGAATACTGACGTGGGAACTCGGAATTCCTCGGTTTGCCCCTCAGAGTCTATCTTTCGATATGCCAATAAACCCCGCACCTTTTGACCGCCATTATCCGGCAGTGTGAAAACTCGATCGCTAAACTCATTAGTGACTAATAGATGTTCGATGCGAGCGATCGCTTGTTTGACCTCGATCGAACCGTCGCCACCTCGTTCTTTGAGCCATGAGTTGAAGCATGTAGAGATAGCCCACTCTATATCTTCGACATCGAAGGGGAGTAGGTCGTATTTATGGGCTAATCCGAGCGATACTTGCACCAGTGCGAACCGTTTGGCTACCCGTCCGATCGCGCTATCTTTAGTCCCCTCGCTTAATTTAGCGGCAATGAGTGTTACCTGTTTTGAGATGTTACCCGCAAATGTTGGATCGGCTGCATCTACCACCAACCGAGAGAGGAAAGCATCGAGAGCGGTACCGTGATGCTCTTTTACCGCAGCCTCCAAAGCCGAGACGAACTGAACGGCTGTATCCGCCCCGTGAATCGTTTCAAAACATCCATACAACGAACCATCTGGCACCGCTGGGATATTAGGAAGTCTGACTTCCTGACCACCTTTAATGGACTCACCAGCCAGTTCCATGAATTTACCGATTGTCGTTTCACCAGATGACAGCACTAGGGTTAGCCACACCTTGGGTTTTCGGTTCGTCCCGTCCTTCGTCGATCGCCCCTTACCGATGCCATTGCCCAACATATAGACAATCGCCCCGACCTTTCGCGGGTCAGCCTGATTTAGTTCGTCGAGTGGTAGACATAGGTGGTTAGATGCTGCTAAACCACCCTCTAGAGCGTTATCTGTAGTTCTCCAACTCGAAACAGTTTTCAGTCCAGTAACGGACGCGGCTACAGATAGAGTGGTGGTTTTCCCCTGAGATGTTGCACCGACATAATGAAAACCTCCCGACTCAACATCAGCAATGGGTAATAGTGGAGCTGCAAAACTGGAGCCGATCGCCAAAAGTAATCGAGAGTTACCCGCACATGGAGCTGCTACGTTATCTTTCCAGCCCTGTAATGTACCTTTTGTCTCTGTGATGGCTTCTGGACTCGGATCTACATCCCGAAATTTCAGGTTTTCATCTCCATAGGTCTTATGTGGTAGAACGAATGAATTACCCACCCAGCCACTCGAATCGGTGATGGTGTAAGTTGTTTCGACATCAGACCCCAAACTTTGGATGTAATCGAGTAAGGCTCCTTTCTGTTTCCGCTTGAAGTTGTAACCACGGCTGAGAAGTCCCTCAGCGATCGCGCTACCATCGCCAGCTAAATAGGCTCTGAGCATCGTCCAGCGACGGATATCGCCCTTGAACGTTTTGAATTCTAGTAGCAATGCTGCGCCGTCTCGTTCGGGGTTATCGACGCAAGCGATCGCGGCTAGATGGTTCCCGATCGATTCTTCATCTCCATCAGAACTCACCTTGGCTAGACCAGTCTCGATCGAGCTACTAAAACGAGCAGGTTTATCAATTTTTTCCTTTACCCATGATTTCAGACAGTTGATTAAAAACTCTTCATTCTGAATACTCGGAGATGGTCTAAAATCCTGAGCTGATTTATAGATGCGATCACAATCTCGACCGCTCAATGGTGGCGTACATTTTTGACAGTATTCAGACAACAACTGATAAGAATCGCCATTCACATTTAACTGGTAAGTTTTCTTGCGATACTCAAAACTAATTGAAGGAACATGGGCAGCAACTCCAATCAGATCGCGGGCTAAAGAGCATCCCATATCATCTCTACTCCCCTCATACACCCCGTTTTCTAAAGCCTCTCGATGTATTTTTGATAAACATCGCTCGATCGGGATTGGTGGCAATACTTCGTTACTACTCTTCGTTGGCTTAGGTTTGGTTCGATTGGGTGGTGGTGAAGTCTTCTGCTTTGGTTTTTTTAATAAGTAATCCAACACCTTGTCAGGTAGTGGTGCGATCTCCGTGGTGTCTGGGGAGTTAAACCATAAATATTGTCCGGTATCGGGATGTACTGATGGAGGTAGCACCGACTGATGACCATCCCACCGAAATTCTAGCTGTCCCTCTTCCTGGGCTTTGCCAATTTTCTTGGTCTTAATACCATCCCAATGTTCTTCGGGAATGGTAAAGAGATACTGAGCGCGTCCATCTCTACCACTGGTGAAAGAGACAGTGCGGGGAATATCGCTCTCCAGAATGTCCTTAAATCGCTGATGTGGAATATGCCCATCACAATCGATCGCCATAATCCCACCCGACAATTTACCAGCCAGGATGCCAAAGCCCTGAGCCTGTCCGCTATCGATATCGATAGCGATCGAGTCGCGAGGAACTGGGGTTTTCTGCCACCCTGTGGTGTAGGGGATTTTATTACCATTGACTGGGGTTAGTGCCCAATCAAGGGGGATTGTCTGTAGCGATCGAACTAACGATCTCGAACGCGCAAGCGCGCCGCCTAGCGGCGGTCGATCTCCTGATTCTGTTGTAGCCATAAGTGTTTCCCCTATTTGGCGGATTGAATAGTATCCAAGGGGCGAGTTATACTTATGGCTGAGTCGTGCCACAAGTATTCGATCGATTGGAGTTCCGCCCCTGGTAACTCCAATCCGAGCAAAAACCTTCAGAGTTAAGATCTGGGGGTTTTGCAATTTAGGGGGGTATCCCCAAACCAGAATTTGACATAGAGTTGAGATCTGTTTTTACGTTTTTTCGCCATCAGCGATGAGGCGATTTTTTATATTTAGGCAGCAGCTTTACGCCCTCTTTTCCGAGGTGCATTACTCGGTCTGGAGTCTTGCACTAATTCGATCGCCCTGGCTTGTGCAGCGATATCGTCGGGGTCTAGTTGCCAATCCTTTAGAAGTGGAAGGCAGTAGCGAATCATCTTGTATCCAATTTTGGTGTAGACGTGTGGAGGAATATCGCCCCTGAGTCGCCGTTTCTTCAAGGTGTCTGTAGCCATACCTATCACTTTCGCGGCATCCTTTTCAGGGGTATCAAAGTTGAAATTCATGTCTTTACGTGGAGATAAGTGGTTTATCACTGTGGATAATTTACTCCAGCCCAAGAGAACCAGAGGACGTTTAAATGTGACTTTTTCCACCGAATCCACAAATACGTTATCTAGCACGACTGTTCTCTATGCAGTTCCAGCACAAGTTTTTCGTACCGAACACATACAGTACTTTCTTTTCCCCATTACATTCAGGACAATTGTGGCGTTTATCATCGAATGCTTTTTCAAAATTTTTTCTGGAGAATCGAGTCTTTTTCTTGTTGAGAGCATGTGGTCGCGATCTACTGTTTCTTGTAGTGCCAGCAGAATATTTTTTCTCGCACTTCTTACATTTTGAGAGTTCTTTTCCTCGTGGGCGGATCATCAATTCATTACAGAAATCACAATCAGGGGAACCGCAAGGCTTGAAATCTTCCCCTGAATAGAGAATGTTGACATCTTCTTGACAGATAGGACAAATAAATGAGTGGTAATCTGTTTTGGTATGATTCGCAAAATTAGTAAGCCGTTTAGCTATACGAAAACTGGCTATTTTCAATTCCTCCATTTCAGGATCGGTATCTGAAATAATATTTGTAATAGTCATAAAAGCAATATAGTGTAGCTTCGCCTCTGTGTATTCAGGATATTTGTCTAGAAGTGGACGATCTTTCAACCAAAGATTACTGGGACTACTGTAAGGCTTTTGATTAGTTCTTGCCTCAATAATTCTAGATAATTCATCTCCTACTTCTTTTGCCCCAGAGCCTCTGCTATTTCCCAGCATAAAATTAAACCATCTCATGATGACAATACTTCGCCACACCAAGACAAAACTAAGACCTGCTTTATCACACTGTTTTTTATAATTATGATATTTGTCTAAATATATCTGGAGAATTTTCTTGGCATTAGGATCGTTACATGTATGTATGAATTTTTCTGGATCGAAGGTAGCAGCGTGATCTATCAAGAATCGATTGTTGAGCATCATGATTTTACGAATATTTTCTCCACTCCATTTGTTTGAAATCATTTCCATTGATTTCGTAGATGGCACACATGTGCCAAAGATATTAACACATAAGAATATTTCTAGATTCTTTATTTCCTCTGCTGACAATCCGTATCCCTTTAGAACATCAGCGTTAAATATTACTTCCATTTTTACAATTCCATCAATATTGTTTAGCGATCGCAGCACAAAATCGAGTAAATAGCGATCAATAATCAGGAGCTATCAAATCTTTCTTTTTCCCTGCGTAGTGCCGATAAATCATTTCTGGGCTATTGCCAACAAGCCTCGCGACATCCTTAGCATCCATGCCAGAGTCTAAGCAGAACGTTATATAGGTATGCCTACAGTGATAGATCCCCCGCTCCACTATCCCTAAACTAGTTAGAACTTTCCGCCATTCTCGATCAGCAAATCGATCGATGTTGATAAATTTACTCTCGACCGATAAAAACAAAAACCGCTCTGGATCTGGTGAATCTCCCACCAACGATCCCAAGAACATCTGCAATCCTTCACCACACGGGAAGACTCGCTGAGATTGTGTCTTTAGCCCCTGCTTTAGCTTTAAACCGCTCTCGCTCCAAGTTATAGACTGGCAGAAAGTTATCGATCGATACTCCTTCCCAAGATGCTTAATTTGGAGCGCGATCGCCTCTGATGGTCTGGCTCCCGTTCGGAATAAAAATTCCACCAGTGGCGCATAGTGGCTCCCATTATCTTTTAACCTTTGAACGATCGAATTTCGCTCTTCTGACGTGAAGGCATTAATGTCTTCCTCCTCACTCTTCCTTACTGATTTGATATCAGCAGACATCCCAATGAACGGGTTACTATCGACCAGATTCGACAGAATACCCCAATTACAAGCGGCTGTGAGTTTAGATAAAACTCGTTTGGCAGTATTGGGCGAAGTATTCTTGACAAGGTGATCTCTAATAACCACTGCGTCAGCTAACTTCGCCGATGGAAATTTCCTGATATTCAGTCGCACTCGATCGAAGTCCTTTGCGATCGTCGTCTGAGATAGTTGGGGGCGTTTGTAATCCGTGTACCGCTCCCACAATTCAACCAGTGTCAAGTTCTCCGCTGGTGGTTGCTCCGGTTCGATAGTAGCAAGTCGTTTGTATTTTTCCAGAGTGGGATCGAAAAGGTTTGGGTCGAAGCGGGAACCACGAATATCTTTTTCAATCCACTGTCTAACCGTCTCCGCATAATATCGATTAGCTTTGGAGTCAGACACTCCCAACGATAGATAATTGCGCTTCTTTTGGTGGGTAAAGACGATCTGAGAACCTGTTTGAAAAGTTTGAGGATAGCTTACCCAGCATGAGTTTTAGGCTCTAATCGACGAACCATCAAATGAACCATAGCAGCAAACAGCATCATTTCGCTGGTAGTGGGCAAAAATTCATAGTCTTTACTTAAACGCCGATAATGTCCAAACCAGGAGTAAGTCCGCTCCACCACCCAACGTTTAGGAATAACCTGAAAACCAGGTTTCTCATCAGTACGCTTGAGATGTTCCAACTTCCAGCCAAACTGTCGTTCGATCTTTGCCACAAATTCCTTACCAGCAAAGGTGCTGTCGATCCAAATCACTTGCAGGCACTGCCATAACCAAGCCCAGAACGTGGCTAGTAAAATCATCCCCGCATGGTCGGAGCGTCCAGCACTATGCACACAGACACCCAGCAGCAGACCCATTGTATCGACCAAGATGGTTCGTTTACGTCCTTTAACCTTCTTGCCACCATCAAATCCGATCTCCTCACCCCCACTGGCTGTTTTCACCGATTGACTATCCACGCTCCCTGCACTCGGTTGGGCATTTCTTCCGGCTGCTAGTCGCACCTTTACTCGTAATTCATGATTGAGTTTCTGCCATGTCCCATCTGCCTCCCATGCGCGGAAATAGGTGTAAACACTCGGCCATTTTGGTAGGTCATGGGGCATTGCTCGCCATTTAATCCCGTTAGCCAGCAGATAGAAGATTGCATTGAGCACTTCTCTCATCTCTAAGCTCCGAGGACGACCTCCTTGTTTGGCCGCCGGAATATACGGTTCTAAAATTTGCCACTGGTCATCTGTGAGGTCTGTGTCGTATGCTAGTCGTGTCATTATAAGGGTCTGTTTTTAGACCCTTTTACTTTACAATTGCCTTGTCACAGAGGCTCAGAGGCGTTCTCAATACTTTTCAAACAGCTTCTGAAGTCTCCCGTTGGAAACTTTTACCTTGGGTTCCCCTGCTGGTGTCTTATTCATAGTGCAAAAATACTATATGTTCTAGATTTTACACCAGCATTTAACCCGAACTTACCCCAATAAACACGATTATTTTGGAGTTCTACCCCAACAAGACTAAATTTTAATGAAGGATATGAACACAAAAACCCCCAAACCTCTAGGGAATGGGGGTTTTTAGTTAGAGGCAGCACCCAGATTTGAACTGGGGGATGGAGGTTTTGCAGACCTCTGCCTTACCACTTGGCTATGCTGCCGCAGCTTACTATTATAGCAAAATTTTGAGATAAGGCAAGCACTTCCCGATCTTCTCAGTAACGAGCGTCTTGAAACTTTTGTATTATAAATGGTGTTTTAAGTCAAGTAATCAACAACCAAATTTCGATCGACCTTCGACTAATTCTAAAATTGTCACCTTATTTAACCCAAGTTGCTACCTAATAGAATGCCTACGATTGAAATCGTGGCTAATGTTGCAAAGTCCGCCTTCGCGGACTAGTTTATTAGTCCGCGAAGGCGGACTTTGCATTCCGAGGAGCGGTTTCTAACCGCTTAGGTTATGGGTAGCAACTTGGGTTATTTAATTCGAGCAACCGCTCTGGAATACCTGACTGCCATAAGTATGTTAATAAAGAAATAGCAATGGTTGAGTATCGATCGAAAGTAGACAATCGGTAGACATTTCCGGATTGTTAACTAACAAATTGGATCTTATTAGTAGTGGAACGGCAATATTGTCATTAATTAGCAGTGGTGCCCCTGTATTAAACCCTCGCTAGCTGGGAATCATAACTGATATACTATCCGGTTCAATCGATCGTCATACCGCAGAGCGGCAATAGTTACTGTAGATGCAATTCCATATTCAACCTGACAGCGAAATTCCGGCATCTAAGCAATTGTACGACCAGATGCTATTTGCGATCGCCTCCAGACAATTTTCACCCGGACATCGACTTCCGAGTACGCGTCAATTGGCGATGCAGACGGGATTGCATCGAAATACGATCGGTAAAGTCTACAGTCAACTCGAAAGAACCGGACTGGTGGAATCGGTGGCGGGTTCGGGGATCTATGTCAAATCGCTGGGACATGAGAGCAATCATCTCATCGCTAATTCCCAGATCGATCCCAGTCTATCGGCGCTGGAATTAGTGTCTCAAAGCCTGAATAATCTCCTCGCTCAAGGTTACTCACTCACTCAATCGCGAGAATTATTCTTAACCGAAATCGATTGGCGGTGGCGGTGTAGCGCTAGAGTCTTCGTTACCGTGCCTAGAGTTGAAATTGGTGCGGGAGAGTTGATGCTCCAAGAATTGCAACAGTCGCTTGGCATTCCCGTGCAACTAGTCACGCTTGAAAAATTAGAAACACATCTAGCCGAAACTCATGCAGCTACTGTCGTTACCAGTCGTTATTTCATCGGGAATGTCGAAGCAAAATTAGCTAAAAGCGAGCTACTCACCCCTCGATCGATCCGCGTGATTCCAGTCGATTTGCAAGACTATGAAAAAGAGTTATCGCTAGTCAAAACTCTCCCTAAAAATAGCTATGTCGGCATTGTCAGCCTCAGTGCAGGCATTCTTGCCGTTGCGGAGATGATGGTACATAGTATGCGCGGTGACGACCTGTTGGTGATGGCTTGTCAGACCAAAGATAATTATAAACTCAATGCCACGATCCGCCGCGCACATACGATTATCAGCGATCGTGCCAGCCTCAATCTCGTCCATCAAGCGATCGAAGCCGCTGGTGACGATCTAATCCGGATTCCGCAAGTCGTCGAAAGTGAGAGCTATATCGGGCCAAAGTCGATTAATTTACTCAAGCGCGAACTCGGCTTGATTTAAGCGGCGATTGCTTTTTGCCGATCGGAGCGGGAGCAATCGGCAGGTCGAATACCGAGCTAATGAGCGATACATAATTCAATCTAAAAACTATGCATGACGATCGCTATCTGTTCGCTATTTCCGAACATAGTTGGAATGCGTAAAGATCCGAGTACCTGTTAGCTATTTTCCGAAAATCACTACTAATTTAGGGAGCAAAAAAACCGCCAAATAGCTGTATTTGTAACCGATGAAAATTGTTAAAGTGGATGAGAGGGAACAATGTCGTTGCCTGTGTGCTGGGATATTACCAAACCATCGTTCCATGACCGGTGCATTACCACAGCAGTTTAAAACGCCTGTCGAGACCGCCACTACGCAACTAGAGCGATGGCGCGATCGAGTCACCAGCCCAAACGATCCTCATTCATCACCCCCGACCGTGCCAAACGGCGATGGCGGGGAAATCCGACCGGAGCAAGCCGCTGTGCCAGCGATCGCAAACGGCACAGATCGCGGCGGTTCAAAACAGATTTCTAGTATAGTGGCTCCAATTGTCGGTACGATCTTAGCCGAGCGTTATTCGATCCAGTCACTCTTGGGTCGAGGTGGTTTTGGCATTACTTTTTTGGCTCGAAATATCAATTTGCCCGGACAGCCGCCGTGTGTCATCAAGCAACTCGCACTCTCATCGACTGATGAGCAGGAAATTGCTACGCTCCAGCACCAATTTTATCTCGAAGCAGCTACCTTGAGTAGATTGGGCAGTCACGCTCAGATTCCAACCCTACTCGATTATTTCCACATCGATACCGATCTCTACTTGGTCGAAGAATATATTCCTGGCATCGTGCTATCGCAATCGATCGATCGCATCGCCACGAGATCGGAACAGAGTCAAACCAGATTTACAGAGCCACAAATCGAAGATTTTCTGTTCCAGATGTTGCGATTATTAGAATACATTCACAGTCATCGAACGATCCATCGCGATATCAAGCCGCAAAATATTATTCTCTGTCAAACCGATCGGCGGTTCGTACTGGTAGATTTTGGTGCGGTCAAAGATCTCAATGCTAGCACGACTCAATTGTCACATCGATCCGATCTCAGTCGCTCGATCGGTACGCCTGGATTTGCCCCCCCAGAACAATTAGCCAATCGGACTGTCTATGCAAGCGATATCTACGCACTAGGAATGACTTGTTTATATCTCTTAACTGGCAAAGAACCGAATCAGTTCCCGATCGATCCGTATACCTGCGAACTCGTATGGGCAGATACTGTGGAAATTAGCCCGAGTTTGAGTGAGATAATCAGGAAAACGATCCAAGTTTCTTTGACCGATCGGTATCAGTCAGCTAGTGAAGTGCTAAATGCTTTGGATAATCGATCGGTCCGCACGACATTAAAAGTATATCTAGACCAAAAATATGCGATCTCTAAAACTGAATCGATCGGTTCTCAACTAACTTATCCCGCAGTCATCGATTGGGCGTTGGGAATTTAATCTTTCCCGCAGCCTTGGAAATACACCAAAACTATCGATCGACATTCGCTATTTATCTTTACTGCAACGTCTAGGGTATACCTAAAGATTCGATCTAATTCCAAAATCAGATATATGATGGCTATGAAAATGCCAACGATTGAAACCGCTGGAGTGGTAGGTAGCAACCTGGGTTAGAGATAGCTGGCACTGAGGCTGGGATTGATTTAGAGAGATATGAGGATGTGGATAATAGCTGGCTCGAACAGGAAAACTTTTAAAGATCGATCGGGTCACAAATTGCGATGAGATTGGGTCTAAATGTAATGTAAAGGGGACTATTGATTTTTCTTGTTTCGTGTCGATCGATAATTTAGTGATTTTTTATGGACGTTATTCAACTTACGGGGATTCACTGTTACGGTTATACTGGCTACTTACAAGAGGAAAGAATTTTGGGGCAGTGGTTCGAAGTGGATCTGCGGCTGTGGCTGGATTTGGCGACTGCCGGTAAAAGCGATCGGATTGAAGATACGCTCGACTATCGGGGCATTATTGCCGATGTGAAGGAGATTGTCTCGACGGCAAAATTTTCGCTCGTGGAAAAACTTGCCGATACGATCGTGACCACAGCCCTAAAAGACGATCGCGTGCAGCAAGTAGAGTTGAAGCTGCACAAACCTGGCGCGCCAATTCCGGAATTCGGCGGTAGGATTACGATCGAATTAACCCGACGTAAAACCTAGATAATCGCCAGACTCGATCGAGGGTGCAGATCCGATTGTATATTTCGGTATCCCGCCCGATCGACTAGATCGGCGATCGGGTAGGCTAGAAATCGAGCATATAATTCTTTAGTATTAGTACTGACGAGGGGATCTATGACTGTAAGATTGCAACGTCCGCTTTTGGTAGGAGGAGTTGGGCTGACATTGGGTTTATGGGGCTTGGATAGCGCCTACCATAGTCTCTCTGGTGTGGGCGATTGGTTGACGTTGGGCACGCTCGCCGCTGGGGGTGGTTATTGGTGGTACTCTCGTCAGGGTCGTAAAGTCAATGTAGCACCGAGTCCCAAAGAGATCGATCGCAGCATTCTCGATCGGGCGATCGCTCAAGTAGAATTAACGATCGGTCAACTCGCTGTGGAAAGTCCCCAATCGCTACAGATCGATCGACTCAAACAGCAATTAACTCAGGCTAAGGCCACTCTAACTCGACCAGCGCTACAGATTGCCATTACTGGTGGGCAACGAGTAGGTAAGAGTAGCTTGATGCAACTACTTACCACGGTACCAGTAGCCTCGGCAAAGCCCCTCAGATATACGGAGACTCCAGCGCTATTTACTAGCGGTGCAGACGCTAGCGCGATCGAAACTAAAGCCAAGCAAATCGCTCTCGATGCAGATCTAGTCTTATTCCTCACCAATGGCGATCTGACGGCTACCGAATATAAGTATCTAGCAACACTCCACCAAGCGCGTCAGCGGGTCATTTTATTACTAAATCAAATCGATCGCTATTTACCCGACGAGCGCAATCTAATTCTCCAAAAACTCCAATCGACAGTTACCGATATGCTGCCCCTACAGGATATCCTCACTATTAGTACCGCACCCGCACCTGTAAAAGTTCGCAAAATCCAAGCAGATGGTAGTGCGATCGAAACTTTAGAAACTCCACCAGTCGAGATTGCCAGTCTCGATCGACAGCTTACACAAGTACTGGCTACCGAAGGCGAAAAATTGGTCTGGGCGACTACCTATCGTCAGATCGCCAGCGTGCAAACTGAAGCAAAAGCCGCACTCAACAAAGTCAGACGCGATCGGGCCTTACCGACGATCGACCAAAATCAGTGGATCGTTGCCGCTGCTGCCTTTGCCAATCCAGTACCCGCGCTAGATTTACTCGCTACCGCTGCGGTTAATGCCCAAATGGTCGTCGATTTGGGCGCAATTTACCAACAAAAATTCTCGATCGACCAAGCTCAAGCTGCTGCTGGTGCGTTGGGAAATGTGATCTTGAAACTCGGACTAGTCGAACTCTGCACTCAAACAGTGGCAGGCGTACTCAAAACTAATGCCGTAACTTATGTTGCTGGCGGCTTGGTGCAAGGATTGAGTGCTGCTTATCTCACCCGCATTGCTGGCTTAACCCTAATTGAATATCTCGAAGCGCAAGATCTCGTTGCTGCCGAACCAGCCAGAGCATGGAATCTCGATCTCTTGGGTAATACCCTCCAAAAGGTCTTCCAAGCTAACCAACGCGTTGCTTATATCCAAACTGTCGTCAAGCAAGGAATCGATCGGTTGATGCCAGATGGTAAGGCTGCTGGAGTAGCGTAAACAGGGGTTAGGGGATCGGGAATGGCGAGCTGTACTTTATAATTCCTTACCCTCTCTCTCTAACCAATCGATCGAGTTCTAGTTGCATTTGGGTTTCAACTACAGCGTAACAACGATCGACATAATCTCGATCGTTGGCAGCCGCGCGACCGTAGCGATCGAATTCGATCGGTTGGCAGACGCGATTGTGAATTTGGGTGGGTAGCGGAAAGTTGGGCAATGGCCCAAAACTAATGCCCCAAGGCAAACCTAGATAAATGGGAAAGACTACCGGATCGATCCCAAATAGCCAAGGTACGCCGCGATCGTGGAGTTGTTCTAATAAAGGGTAAAGATCTGCAAGCACGATTAAACCTTCATGAGCGCCGAGCGATACTACTGGGACGATCGGTGCGCGTTCGCGTAAGGCCACTTTGATAAACCCCTTGCGTCCGGCTAACTCGATTTTGTGCCGGCGGCTGAAGGGTCTAAATACATCCTCAGCGCCGCCTGGGTAGACCAAGACAGCCGCTTCGCGTTGGAGTGCTGCCATTGCCATCTTGGGGTGAGCTACTACGGCTCCAGCCTGCACTGCTAGTTTTGATACCGGGCCAAAATACTGCCACACCCCAGGGTGTGCCAATCCATAAGCAAGACGTTCGGTGCCATAGCGATTGAACCAGTCGTACATCAACATAAACATATCTGGAGCCGCCAACCCCCCATTGTGGGAACCAACGACCAACGTGCGTCCCCGAGCGGGAACGTGTTCCCAGCCATCGGTAGTTACCTGAAAATAGTGCTCGTACAACCACTTCCAAGTTGGCATCAAAACTTCATAGATAACCTGTGGATCGCGATCGGTTAGAGACCAGCCATCATATTTATGTTCGGGATCGATTTTTGCTTGGGCGAGCAGGTGCTGAAAAAAATTTAACAATTGTCTGGAGCGGGGGCTGATAATTTGCAGTCAGGCAGGTATTATATCGCGATTGATTCTACTGAAGTGATACTATTTTGGATTTTGGATTGGGGAAGTCAGGCTGTCTCTGGAGTCGATCGACCCATCTGTCAAGAGCGTTTTTTAAATTGGTCTGAATCCATCTGCTGCTGTCGATCGAATACGCGCGATCGGATCGTAGGATTGCAACGGGAACGATCGGTAATACCTAGCTTCATAAATCATCATCTCAGTCGATCGAACTCAAATTTTAAAATTCTTTTCAAAATGCTTGCGTAGTTAGCTATGATTTGCTATATTAGTCAAGTTGCCAAATTTTCCACAAGCCGGGATAGCTCAGTTGGTAGAGCAGAGGACTGAAAATCCTCGTGTCCGGGGTTCAAGTCCCCGTCCTGGCATTAGACAATTTAGATCTATTGAGACCTAGATTATTTTAATTCAAAACTCCAGATAATTTAGTTCTGCATTAAGGTAGCATTCGTTGCATTTAGCTACTCAGATGCCGAGCGATATTGCGATCTGATAAGTTTAGATGGATGCAAGTGTGAAATGGTCGAGGAATTAGTAGAACGATGGCATTAATCGTACAGAAATATGGGGGCACATCGGTTGGTTCCGCCGAGCGGATTCAAGCAGTCGCGCAAAGAGTAGTAGATACAGTCAAAGCTGGAAACGATCTGGTAGTCGTCGTCTCGGCCATGGGCAAGACCACTGATGGTTTAGTTAAGTTGGCAAAAGAGTTGTCTGATAATCCTGCCCGTCGGGAATTGGACATGTTAATGGCGACTGGCGAACAAGTCACGATCGCATTATTGAGCATTGCCATTCAAGAATTGGGACAGCCAGCAATTTCCTTGACAGGCGCTCAAGTCGGCATCATTACTGAAGCAGAACACACGCGGGCGCGAATCTTAGAAATTAAACCCGATCGGATCGAACGTCATCTCAAAGAAGGTAAAGTGGTTGTCGTTGCTGGATTTCAGGGCGTGAGCAGCACCCCCGATCGTGAGATCACGACGCTGGGCAGAGGTGGTTCGGATACTTCGGCTGTCGCGATCGCGGCGGCACTTAAAGCTAGTGCCTGTGAGATTTATACTGACGTACCAGGGATATTGACAACCGACCCCCGCATCGTTCCTGAAGCCCAATTACTCAGCGAAATTACTGCTGATGAGATGCTAGAGTTAGCCAGTTTAGGCGCGAAAGTATTGCATCCGCGCGCTGTTGAAATTGCCAGAAATTATGGGGTACCGCTGGTGGTGCGATCGAGTTGGACTGACGAACCGGGTACTTGGGTGGTATCTCCCATTCCCCAACCGCGATCTTTGACTGGTTTAGAAATCGCTCGCGCTGTAGATGCTGTAGAATTTGCCTCAAATCAAGCCAAAATTGCGATCTTACGGGTACCCGATCGAGCGGGGATTGCTGGACAATTATTTGGTGCGGTGGCGACCGAACGCGTCGATGTCGATTTGATCGTGCAGTCGATTAATGCCGGAAATACCAATGATATTGCCTTTACTGTCAACAAACAGGCGATCGAACGCGCCCAGGCGGTCGCTGAAGCCGTCGCGCCCGTCTTACACGATCGATCTACACCCAGCAATGCTGAGGTGTTCGTAGCGACCGATATTGCCAAGGTCAGTATCTCTGGCGCAGGGATGATCGGGAGACCAGGTGTAGCCGCCCAAATGTTTAAAACGCTGGCAGCTGCTGGGGTAAATATTCAGATGATTTCGACTTCAGAAATCAAAGTAAGCTGCGTCATTCCCAACCAAGATTGCGATCGCGCGATCGCCGCATTGTGTCGAGAGTTTGAAATTTCTACTTCCACCACCGAACTAGCCCCAACCAAACCAGCAACGACCATCCCAGTGCGTGGCGTTGCCCTCGATCTCAATCAAGCCAGATTAGCCGTGCGCCATGTCCCCGATCTGCCAGGGCAAGCTGCGAAGCTGTTTGGGATTTTGGCAGCGCATAATATTAGTGTGGATACGATCATCCAGTCTCAACGCACATCGATCGTCGATGGTGTTGCCATGCGGGATATCGCCTGCACGGTGGCGCAAGCAGATGCCGCTGATGCCAAGCGATTACTCGAATCTTCCGCACTGCAATTGGGTTGTGGGGAAGTCGTTGTCGATGAAGCGATCGCTAAAGTTAGCATTGTCGGTGCAGGAATGATCGGCAAACCTGGTGTCGCTGCCCAGATGTTTAATTCTCTAGCTGCTGCGAGAATTAACATCCAAATGATTGCGACTTCCGAGATTAAAATTAGTTGCGTTGTCGCGCAGGAACAAGGTGTCGATGCTCTCAAAGCCGTGCATCGGGCATTTGGGTTGGGGTAATCTGATGATTGCGTAGTCCCGACCCACCCCACCCTGCGGGCACCCCTCTCTTGAAAAGGTGCTCCACTTGCGGAGTTGGGTCGGATGGGTTCCCCATCCGTGACCCATACCCAAGCAGGGGAAACACCCCAAGACTGCACTTTTCGCTCCTTGGAGGGGAATTTTAGCCAGAAGTATAAGGATATTAATAACTAATAGCTAGTAACAAAGAGTGGGTTTAGAGGTAAATATTAGTCCGATATCTGTGGAGGCGATCGATTCGATTTTAATCCTCGATCGCTTGTGCTTTGGTGGATTATGGTCGATCGATAGTTACCGTCGTGAATTAGAAAATGAAAACAGTCATTTCTTGGCAGTAACCGTCGATCGGCATCTAGAGCCTGAAACTGAAGGCATCATCGGTTTTGGGTGTTTTTGGGCGATTTTAGATGAAGCACACATTACATTATTAGGCATTCATCCACGCTATCAAGGACGTGGGTTGGGGCAATTATTGTTGTGTGCTTTGCTCGATCGAGCGCGCGAAGTCGAAATGGCCCGAGCGACGCTCGAAGTCCGCGAGTCCAATCAGGGCGCGATTCATATCTATGAAAAATATGGATTCCAATTTGTCGGACGGCGCAAGAAATATTATCAAGATACGAATGAGGATGGGGTAATTATGTGGCGGGGCGGTTTACAGCATCCCCATTTTCCCCAAGTTATTCATGACTGGACGATGCAGATTCGTGACAGGATCGATCTCTAGACTTCATAAGGATCGGTCGCTGTCGATCGAATCGTAGTTGTTTTAACAGTGTCAACTTAAAAATCGCTGTTAAAATAAGACTGTTTGTAAATTTAGGCTCGTTACGGTTACCTACCATCCCACTCGTTGAAAATATCTCTGTGAAATAGGATCGCGGCGGCAGAATATTTTTACTTACAGCAACAGACGATCGCGTGAAATCACAATTACGATCGACGATCGATTTTTGGCAGCCACCGCAATTTGAAGATTCAAATAGATCGATCCGAGTGTCACAGGTCAAGATTCCCTAACAGAGAGGCTGTTGTAAAGGCAAAGGCTCAGCCAATGCCAACGACTAGCACTAAATTATTTAAAGGTCGATTATCTTTTGCGCAATCGAGAGCAAGCGGAGTGTAGTAATTAGAGCGATAAATATCGATCGAGAATTAGCATCTAATTTCACTAACTAAACCGATTTATGTACGGAGTGTCATGCGGATCCTAAAACTCAAACTACCTCGATTCTATTTCAGAGCGGTTCCGCTAACGATCCAACTCATCCTCGCAACCTGCGTCTTACTCTTTCTCACTAGTATTTACGCTCACAAGATCGAACCAAATTGGCTGGAAGTCAAGCAGATTGAGATTACCTTGCCTAATTTGGCTCGGGAATTTACAGGTTATCGGATCGTCCAACTTACCGATTTTCACATTGGCGATGGGATCGATCGTGCCCAATTGACTAAAATCGTCAAGGCTGTTAACGCTCAAAAACCAGATCTCATCGTACTTACAGGCGATTATATAACTAGAAACCCAGAACTTCAATCCAAATTATTAACTAGCACGCTAGCCGGATTTCACGCACGCGATCGCACTCTTGCCGTTCTTGGCAATCATGATGTTTTTGATGATAATGGCCCATCAGTAAGGCGCGCGATCGTTAAGTCTGGAATTACGCTCTTAGAAAATACCATCTACACGGCAAAACGCGATCGCGCGATACTTCACATTGCTGGAGTCGGAGATGTTTGGTATGGAGCGGCTAAAATCGATAAAGTGCTAGCCCAACTCCCGCAAACAGGTGCCGCCATCATGCTCGCTCACGAGCCAGATTTTGCCGATGAAACTGCAGCAACCGGAAGATTTGGACTGCAATTGTCGGGACATTCGCATGGTGGACAAGTACGGATTCCATTCTTTAAGAAAAAATATCCACCCTACGGGCACAAATATCCGATCGGTCGCTATCAAGTCGGCGAGATGATTCAATATACAAGTCGTGGAGTCGGCTTTCCAGGCGTTCACGCTCGGTTTAACTGTCGTCCAGAAATTTCAGTGTTTAGTCTGGTGGCTGGTAGTTAGAGATTGGGGTTTAGGATGTATGTTGGTGACGGTGGAGTCAGCGGTCGGGTATCATACGATCTAAGCAAGATATCACTCCTCAAGGATTCAAGTACATGGCATCTATTCGCGAGTTGCATCAACAGCTTGTTAGCAAACAACGATCGGCAGTAGAAATCGCCACAGAAGCGATCGATCGCGTCAATAAACTCGAACCACAACTTCGCAGTTTCCTTTGCACCACGCCTACGCAAGCCCTCGCACAGGCACAATTAGTAGATGCCAAAATTGCCGCAGGCGAAGAAATCGGATTATTAGCCGGAATTCCGATCGCGCTCAAAGATAATATGTGTACCAAGGGCATCCAAACGACCTGCGGTTCCAAGATTTTAGAAGGTTTCGTGCCGCCCTATGAGTCCACTGTGACCCAAAAACTGCAAGACTTAGGCGCAGTATCCCTCGGTAAAACCAACCTCGATGAATTTGCGATGGGCAGTTCTACCGAAAATTCTGCCTATCAAATCACTGCCAATCCCTGGGATTTAGAACGCGTTCCTGGCGGTTCGTCTGGTGGTTCTGCTGCGGCGGTAGCGGGGGGAGAATGCGTGGTCTCGCTCGGTTCCGATACTGGTGGCTCGATTCGTCAACCAGCAGCCTTTTGTGGCGTGGTGGGGCTAAAACCAACATATGGATTGGTATCGCGGTTTGGGCTGGTGGCATATGCATCTTCATTGGATCAAATCGGGCCATTTGCGCGGACGGTGGAAGATGCGGCGATCTTGTTAGAAGCAATCGCAGGGTACGATCCAAAAGACTCAACTAGTCTCAAAGTCGAGATTCCCAAATACTCCCAATTACTCACGCCCGATTTACCCAAAGGCTTGAAAATCGGCATCATCACCGAAACCTTTGGCGAAGGATTAGATCCGCAAGTAGCTGAGTCAGTCCGCAACGCGATCGAGCATTTTCGATCGCTCGGTGCGGAAGTCCAAGAAATTTCCTGTCCCCGCTTCCGCTACGGCTTGCCCACTTATTACGTGATCGCCCCTTCTGAAGCATCCGCGAATCTCGCCCGTTACGATGGCGTGAAATACGGCTTTAGAGCCGAGGCGGACAATCTAATGGCGATGTATATCCAAACCAGAGCCGCCGGATTTGGGGCGGAAGTCAAACGCCGGATCATGCTGGGAACCTACGCGCTGTCAGCGGGTTATTACGATGCCTATTATCTCAAGGCACAAAAGGTGCGAACGCTAATTAAAGAAGACTTTGAAGCAGCATTCAGTCAGGTGGATATTCTCATCACGCCAACCGCACCGACAACAGCATTTAAAGCTGGCGAAAAAACTGCCGATCCGTTGAGCATGTATCTCTCGGATTTGATGACTATTCCGGTGAATCTCGCTGGCTTACCAGGGATTAGTATTCCCTGCGGTTTCGATGATAAAGGAATGCCGATCGGATTGCAATTACTCAGTAATGTGTTGCGTGAGGATCTATTATTACAAGTTGCGCATGTTTACGAGCAGTCGAATGACTGGTATAAGCGATCGCCTGGATTGTAGAAAATTTGGAATAGAGTAAGCAATGTCTACTCTATTTCGATCGTCATCGATTCAAGAAAATGCTATTTAAAGTTAGCAATAAAAATCTTTAACCTATCTTTTAGCCCACATTTCGCTAATTGAAGGGGCGATCGGAGAATTAAAGTCGATGGAGTTATTAGTATTTTTGGTCGCTAGACCTAATAACTAACGTGAGTTCGGGATAAAAATCTTTGCTTCGTTCCAGCACCGCCGCCGATTGAAATCGGGGCTAACATTACAAAGTCCGCGAAGGCGGACTGATATCTTAGTCCGCCTTCGCGGACTTTGCATCATGAGCCGAGACTTCTAGTCGCTAGGCAATTCTTATCCCGAACTGACGTTAACTAGATCTATAGCAATCCTAAATGAGAATCTAAAGTTTTAGTACAAGTTCACTATGCTTTAATCTTTATTCATCAATGGTTTGAAGTGTAAGCAGATGTACTAATTTAACAGAAAATCAAATAGGATCGCTATATGTCATTGAATTGTTGGGGTTGTCTTGCGACCCCAACAACATAAAGGATTTGTTTTAAACCCGAAATAGATAGTCGTTCATTGTCTATATCCTGTAGAGCTGCTGTCAGAACAGATGCATTATTCCCGATTTCGGTCGATCGACTGTGAAAAAAGTCACGGATAGATAAGTACTTTATGACTAGTAATGTTAGGAAGATCGTGTCTATCTCAATGGAGATTCGACTTCTAGAATTAAGGAATAAGCTTAGTTTCTAGTATTCAAATCAGATCTAAACGGGGGCAGTAATGACCGATCGCAGTGCCGATATCTCAGATCTAGAGCGGAATCACAAATTAGATCCCGTTACCACTGCCAACCTGAATAATAAGTTAGCACAAGAGCCAGTGCCATTAGATTTTAACTCGGCACTAACAGTTGTCGATCCACCACTACCTCCAGGCAATACCGAGCAGCTACCAGCACCCAAACCCGATCGACGCTCGTGGGTGAAAACAGCCCTATTGTTATTGGCAATTCTGGGGATCGGGGCATTGGGCTTTGTGGGGATTCGGACTCTAAGTAGCCAAACTGCTGCCAAAGATAAATCTGCCGATCGAAAGCTCAAAGTTACCCCCGTATTAGTTGCCATAGCCATCCAGAAGACCGTCCCCGTGCAGATTAACGCGATCGGTACCGTCCAGTCGGGACTGACTGTATCGGTAACTCCCCAAGTCAGCGGGCGGATTAATGGCGTGTTTTTTAAAAAAGGTCAGGAAATTAAGAAAGGACAACTGTTATTTACACTCGACCAACAACCCCAAACTGCGACGATCCAACAAGCTCAGGGGGTAGTTCTCAAGGATGCAGCACTAGTCCAACAGGCGCAAGCCACGCTAGATAAAGATACTGGGCTAATCGCTACCGCCCAAGCTACTCTCGCCAAAGATTTACAGGCGATCGAACAAGCCAAAGCCACGCTGGATAAAGATACTGGCGCGATCGCGCAAGCTCAAGCTCTATTAAACAAAGATCTCGCCCAAGTTCAACAAGCCAAAGCTGTCCTCGCCAAAGACATCGCTCAGTCTAAATTTGCCAAAGGACAAAGCCAACGGTACGGGAATTTGTACAAGCAGGGTGCTGTTAGCTTAGACCAATCACAACAATACACCGCCAATAATGACGTGGCTGCGGCAAATATTCGAGCTGATACAGAAGCGATTAAAAATGCTGAGGCGGTAGTACAGGGCGATCGCGTGGCGATTATCAACGCTCAAGCAACCGTGCGGGGCGATCGGGCGGCGATTAAAAATGCTGAGGCCGTGGTTCAGGGCGATCGAGTGGCAATCGAAAATGCCAAAGCCGTTGTCCGTGGCGACCAGGCGGCAATTAGAAATGCTCAAGCTGGCATGGAGTCCGATCGAGGGACGTTGAAAAATGCCCAAGTTCAACTAGGTTATACCAAAATTTACGCCTCGATCGCTGGTCGGGCGGGGAATATCCTCGTTCAAGCCGGAAATGTCGCCCAAGCTGGCGGTAATACCCCGCTGATGACGATCCTTCAGGTGAACCCGATTCAAGTCTCGTTTGCCGTACCAGCATCAAACCTGGCCCAAGTCCAAAAACGGATGAACGGTAATAAACTACCTGTCGATGTCAAACTCGCCGATACCAATAGTAAGCCTATCTCCGGACAACTCTCGTTTGTCAATAACACTGTCGATAATACCACTGGCACGATTCAGTTGATTGGTGACTTTAACAATAGCGATGGCAAACTGTATCCCGGTCAATATGTAAATGCTACGCTCACCCTGAGCGAAACACCCAACGCGATCGTCGTCCCATCTCAAGCCGTTCAGAATGGCCCGAATGGTCAGTTTGTATTTGTCGTCAAACCAGACATGACTGTCACAAATACACCAGTGGTTGCGACTATTGCAGCGGATGGCTTGAATGCAATTCAAAAGGGGCTAAAAGCAGGCGATAAAGTCGTCACCGACGGTCAGGCTAATTTAGTTGATGGTGCTCAGGTAAGAGTCAAAGAGCCTGTTAATGGTAAATCTGATGATGCTAGCGGATCGCGCCGTCAGGGTGGTCATAAATCTCGATCGACCTCCACCAATGCCCCCTCAACATCCCCCAGCCAACAGTAGGGACGCGGGGTTTAGCTTGAGATGGCGACCCACCCCGCCCCACGGCCACCCCTCCCGGAGGGGACTTTAAGAGGGAAGGGATTTAGAGTGGTTTAGAAGATTTGAGATATCAAAATAAAGTCCAACCCAATCTGTAAGATTGGACATAAAAAATCCCCTCCTCGGAGGGGTGCCCGTAGGGTGGGGTGGGTAGATATCCGCCGAAGTCTATCAGAATCCAGCGCAAAATCCACAGCGAAACCTCATGAACCTTTCCGAACTCTACATCCGCCGCCCAATTATGACCACCTTAGTGATGGTTGGTATCCTGATTTTCGGCTGGATGAGCTATCAAACCCTCCCGATTAGCTACCTTCCCAACGTAGACTATCCCACCATTCAGGTCACCGCCTCCCGCCCTGGAGCCAGCCCTGAAAACATGTCCGCGTCCGTCTCCCGCCCGCTGGAAAAGCAATTTTCTAGCATTGCGGGATTGGATACGCTCAGTTCCACCAGCTCTCTGGGCAAAACTCAACTCACCCTTCAATTCAATCTCAGTCGCAACATCGACGATGCTGCCCAAGATGTCGAAGCGGCAATCCAAGCATCAGCAGGGCAAATTCCCAACGACTTACCCAATCCCCCCACCTATAGCAAGGTCAATCCCGCCGACCAACCGATCTTATATCTCTATCTCAAATCGCCCACCCTCCAGCTTTCCGAAGTCGATCGATATGCCCAATCCTACATCGCCCAGAAACTTTCGACAATTAGCGGTGTGGCTCAAGTTCAACTCTACGGTTCCCAAAAGTACGCCACCCGCATCCAGATCGACCCCCAGCAATTGGCGAGTCGCCAACTGGGATTAGACCAAGTACAGACGGCGATTCAACAGGGTAATGTCAATTTACCCACGGGGAGCCTGTCGGGTAAATTCAAAAATTTTGCAGTGCAAACTAACGGTCAACTGGCTGATGCCGCCGCTTATCGAAAATTAATCGTCTCTTATAATAACGGTGCGCCGACATATTTGGAACAGCTAGGGCGCGTGGTTGACGGTGTGGAAAACGATCGAGTTGCTAGTTGGTACAACGACAATCGGGCAATTATCCTCGCAATTCAGCGACAACCAGGCACCAATACCGTGCAAGTCGTCGATACGATTAAAAAGTTGCTACCGAGTATTCGCACTCAGATTCCTGGATCGATCGAATTGGGCGTGATGTACGATGCCGCTCAATCAGTGCGGGATTCGGTCGATGATGTCAAGTTTACGCTGGTACTGACGATCGGTTTAGTCATTCTCGTTATCTTCCTGTTTCTCCGCAACTTATCCGCCACGATTATTCCCAGTCTGGCATTACCCGTCTCGCTGATCGGTACCTTCGCGGTGATGCAGCAACTCAACTTTTCCCTCGATAATTTATCGCTGATGGCATTGACTCTATCCGTGGGATTTGTCGTGGATGATGCGATCGTGATGTTGGAAAATATCGTTCGCCATTTGGAAATGGGTGAAAGTCCCTTACAGGCCGCCTTGAATGGTTCGCGGGAAATCAGTTTTACGATTCTGTCGATGACACTTTCCCTTGTCGCTGTATTTATCCCGATGCTGTTTATGGGGGGATTATTAGGGCGACTATTCCATGAATTTGCCGTGACGATCGCTGTGGCTATTTTAGTCTCAGGATTTGTATCTCTGAGCCTCACGCCAATGCTGTGCAGTCGGTTTTTACGTCCAGTAGACCATAGTAACCAAAGCCGCCTTTACAAAGCTTCTGAAGCGATGTTCGATCGAGTCTTAGCTGGATACGATTGGAGTTTGAAAAAAGTGATGAAGTATCATTTCACCACGATGATTTTCTCCACAGTTTTATTAATCGCTACCGTCGGACTATTTACCCTCGTCCCCAAGGGTTTCATCCCCAGCGAAGATACCAGCCAAATCATCGGCGTTACCCAAGCGGCTCAAGATGCTTCCTTCGCCGAACTCAGCCGCCATCAGCAACAAGTCGTCGATGTGATTCGCCAAGATCCGAATGTCGAAGCAGTGAATTCCAACATCGGTGGGAGTAACGGATCGATCGCGCCTAGCAATTCCGGTAGCTTATTTATCCGCCTCAAGCCCCATAACGAACGCTCTGTCGGTGCTGATGGAATCATTCAAACCCTCCGCCCCCAACTAGCCGCCATTCCAGGGATTCAAGTCTTCCTCCAAAATCCCCCCGCCATTCCCGTCGGCGCACAACAAACTACCGGACTCTATCAATTATCCCTCCAAAGTTCCGATGCCGCCGTCCTCGATCGATACGTCCCCCAACTCGTCGATAAACTCCGCGCACTCACCCAAATTCAAGATGTCAACAGCGATCTGCAAGTTACATCCCAAGTAAAAATCGATATCGATCGCGATCGAGCATCAGCCTACAATATCACCGCCCAGCAAATCGAAAATACCCTCAGAAATGCCTACGGCTCATACCAAGTTTCCACCGTATATGGAGCCAGCAATCAGTATCAAGTAATTCTGGAATTGATGCCTCAATATCAACAGGATCTCAACTCCCTGCTCTCCCTATATGTCAAATCCACCACCGGACAAGCCGTACCCCTGAGCACCATTGCCAAACTCTCTCAAGGCACAGCACCACTGACAATCAACCATGTCGGTCGATCGAATGCCGCGACAATTTCCTTTAATTTAGCACCAGGCGTATCTTTAGGAACAGCCAATGAATCGATCGATAGTATCGTCCAACAAAACATCCCTCTGAGCATCACCACCAGCCAACAAGGAGCCAGTCAAGTCTTCCAAAGTTCGCTCCCTAGTTTGGGACTATTACTATTAATTGCCATCCTAGTAATTTATCTAATTCTCGGCATTCTCTACGAAGATTTCTTACACCCAATTACGATTTTATCGGGACTACCTTCAGCGGGATTTGGGGCACTATTAACATTGCTGATATTTAATGTCGAACTAAATGTTTACTCCTTCATCGGCATTATTCTCCTCGTCGGTATCGTCAAGAAAAACGGGATTATGATGGTGGATTTTGCGATTGAAGCTCAACAAAGCGAAAAACTTCAACCAGCCGCAGCTATTTATAAAGCCTGTCTGGTACGATTTCGACCGATTATGATGACCACAATGGCAGCTTTGGTGGGTACACTCCCGATCGCGCTAGGTTTTGGTGCGGGTTCGGAATCTCGCCGTCCGCTGGGAATTGCAGTAGTCGGAGGATTGGTGTTTTCGCAAGTATTAACACTGTATTTAACTCCAGTTTTTTATATTTACATGGAATCATGGCGCAAACAATTTACGCAAATGAAAACAAGGAGGAAGGTATCATTGTAATGTATTTTGGCTACTTTAATAAACGTTTTTTCATTTCAGAAATTTAAGCTGGCATCCTTGCTAAACGTTTGAGCTTCTGAGGTTTCAGGATAGGGAGAAGATTCCATATGATGACGAACAGGCAAAAGCAATTAGTATACTGCTTCTCAGTCAAGGGTTTGATGCAATCGAGATTCGCGAAGTTGGAACTTTGGTGATTATTTTCAGTAAAGAACAAGTCGTTGTACACAACATGGAGAAATTATGACTGAGCAAAAAATAGGATGCCCAATTTGCAAATATTATAACTTTGATGGTACTTGCCCAGCTTTTCCCGATCGGATTCCGATGATGTTTTTGTCAGGAGAGCGCAGACATACAGAAAAAATAGAAGGTCAGCAAGATGACACTATTTTTGAATGGATTTCTCCTGAAGAACAACAACAAAGGGTGAAGGAAATTCTTGCACAATACGATCGCAAAGTACAAGAAGCTTTATTGTCGAGTGGATCGCTTTGATAAAAATACGATCGCAAGATAGAGAACATGAACCAGGTATTTATCGAAGAAGAAACTTTTGACAAAATAGACTTCACTCAAAACCCCTTGAGTAAAGGTGAATATGAATACTGCACTTTCCTAAACTGCGAGCTTTCGTATTCTGATCTTTCAGAGTTTAAATTTTTGGAATGTGAATTCTCAGGTTGCAACCTAAGTTTAGCAAAGCTCACTCAAACAGCATTGAAAGATATTAAATTCAAAAGCTGCAAAATGTTAGGACTAAATTTTGGAGAGTGTAATGAATTTAGATTTACAGTTAACTTTGATACCTGCATCCTCGATCGATCCTCTTTCCTTGGTGCAGCGTCTTCCTTGAAGAAGCGAATCAAACTCAAGCAAACAGTATTTAAAAACTCTCAACTTTACGAAGTAGATTTTACCGAATGCGATCTCAGCTCTGCTAGCTTTGAAAACTGCGATTTGACAGGAGCGATCTTCAAAGACACGATTCTAGAAAAAGCCGACTTTCGGACTGCGATAAACTATTCGATCGATCCAGAACTCAACCGCATCAAGAAAGCTAAGTTCTCTCGATCGGGTATAGCAGGACTATTGGATAAATACGATATCGAAATAGAACTAAAATGACAATCCAAATGTAAATGTTAACGTCATTGTTCATATCCTCCTGTTGGCTTAATCTCAAACTTCCAAGCGATCGAATTGTAATTTAATCGGGAGAAACACTGTCATGAACTTATCAGAAATCTTCATTCGTCGTCCAGTCATGACAGTGCTCGTGATGCTCGCCATCCTCCTGTTTGGAGCAATGAGCTACACCCTGCTCCCGATTAGTGCCCTCCCCAGCGTCGAATATCCCTTCATCCAAGTCTCCGCCAGCCTCCCAGGTGCCACTCCCGAAGTCATGGCGGCTTCTGTCGCAGCACCCCTAGAGCGACAATTTACCGAAATCGCGGGACTCAATTCTTTCAACTCCAGCAGTTCCACTGGTAGCACGAGTATTTCTCTGCAATTTGACTTTAGCCGTCGGGTGGATGAAGCTGCAAAAGATGTCCAGGCTGCCATCTCTGCGGCTGCTGGACAACTGCCGACGGGGATGCCCAAACCCCCGACTTATCGCAAGGTTAACCCGTCTGTTGCGCCGATTTTGTATCTATATCTCTACTCTGATACCGTCCCAATTTCGACTGTTGATGATTATGCTGAGGTGACGATTTCCCAGCCGATTTCGTCGATTTCAGGGGTGGCGCAGGTCAATGTTTTCGGTCAAAAACAATATGCAGTGCGGGTGCAACTCGACCCGAAAGCTTTGGCGAGTAAGGGGATTGGGATTGATGATGTCCGCTCGGCGATTCAACAAGGTAATGTGAGTTTACCGACGGGGAGTTTATCCGGCGACCATAAGAGCTATCTGATTGGTACTAATGGTCAACTCAGTAATGCCGACGGGTATCGCGCGCTAACTGTCATGTACAAGAATGGCGCAGCAGTTAAGTTACAAGATTTGGGGACAGTGTTGGATGATGTCCAAAATAATAAGATTACCAACCGTTATAGCGATGACAAAGTAACTAATAAAAAAGCGATCGTGCTAGCCGTACAACCCCAGCCTGGAGCCAATACCGTCCAGATTGTGGATGCGATTAAGGCGATGATGCCCAATCTACGGGCACAGGTACCGGAATCAATTCAGATGGGGATTTTTTACGATCGTTCTCTATCGATTCGATCGTCCGTAGATGATGTCAAATTTACGCTAGTTTTATCGATTTGTTTGGTAGTTTTAGTTATCTTTCTATTTCTGCGCAATGTCACCGCCACGATTATCCCTAGTTTGGCAATTCCCGTCGCGATTATCGGTACGTTTGCGGCGATGTATGTCTTGGGTTATTCGCTCAATAACTTATCCTTGATGGCTTTGACGCTAGCTGTCGGGTTTGTCGTCGATGATGCGATCGTGGTTTTGGAAAATATTACCCGTCACCAAGAAATGGGTGAAGGCAGAAAAACGGCAGCTTTTAAAGGCTCTCGCGAGATTGGTTTTACGATCGTATCCATGACGCTTTCCCTCGTGGCGGTATTTATCCCGATTATGTTTATGGGTGGCTTGATTGGCAAGCTATTTCATGAATTCGCGATTACGATCTCGGTCGCGATTTTGATATCAGGATTTGTCTCTTTGAGTCTGACCCCGATGCTCTGTAGTCGTTTCCTCTCCGCCGCACCAACCAAACCAAATTTACTCTATCGGTTCCTCGAAAAGAGTTTCGATCTGCTCCAACGTGGCTATGCTTGGACGCTCCGACCAGTATTAAAATATCGCAGTCTGACGATCGTTGTATCTCTGATGATTCTACTCGGTACGGGTTATCTATTTACGCTTGTCTCCAAAGGGTTGATTCCTTACGAAGATACCGGACAGATTACGGGCAACACCAAAGCCGCTCAGGATATCTCGTTTGATAATATGCTCAAACACCAGCAGCAGATCGTGCGGATTCTCAGGAAAGATCCAAATATTGCGGCGATTAACTCCACCGTGGGATCGGGTGGGCCGAATGGTTCGGCTAATAGTGGGCGGATTACGATTCGGCTCAAACCCCGCGACCAGCGGAAACTCAATTCCGAAGAGATTATCAAAGGGTTTGGATCGAAGCTGCGGGGGATTCCAGGGATTCAAGCATTCTTACGATCTCCCCCAGCCATCCCATTAGGCGGTCAACAAACCAATTCCCAGTACCAGCTTACGGTTCAGAGTTTGGATCTCGCCGAATTACGGAAATATATGCCGATTTTGTTAGAGCGAGTTCAAGCAATCCCTGGCTTGCGCGGTGTCGATAGCGACCTCCAGCTCGCTACCCCCCAAATCAACGTCGCGGTTGACCATGAAAAGGCCGCTCTGTTGGGAGTGAGCGTCGCCCAGATCCAGCGCACCCTGGGCGATGCTTATGGTTCCGGTCAGGTTTCGACGATCTACGGGGCAAACAATCAATATACGGTCGTGCTGGAACTCAAACCAGAATATCAACGCGACCCCAGTGCTTTGTCATCGCTCTATGTGCGAAGTGCCGCACCAGCATCAACGACAGCGCAAGCAGCGAACGCTGGGCAGACATCGAACAACACGCAAGCAACCAACTCACAAGCAACGAACACAACACCAACAGCCAACACAGCACAGACCTTAACCACCGCACAAACAGCGAAGGCTGGAGTGGTGCTGCCGCTCAGCTCGGTAGCAACTATTACTCAGGGCATCGGTCCCCTCACCGTCAATCACTTGTCAGGGCTGCCTTCGGCGACGATTTCCTTCGATACTCTGCCTGGAGTATCACTCAGCGACGCGACCGCATTAATTAACAAAGCTGCCGCCGAGGTGCTTCCTAGTACCGTTACGGCTAGCTTTCAGGGAGCCGCTCAAGCTTTCAATGATTCATTTACTAGTCTGGGCGGGCTATTGATAGTTTCGATCGTGGTTATCTATCTAATTTTGGGGATTCTCTATGAAGATTTTATCCACCCGATTACGATTCTTTCGGGCTTACCTTCGGCTGGTTTCGGTGCGTTATTAACATTACTAGTGTTTGGAGTAGAGCTAAATCTCTACTCTTTTATCGGCATTATCTTGTTAATTGGCATCGTCAAGAAAAATGGGATTATGCTGGTAGATTTTGCCATCGAACGTCAACGCCACATCGCGAATATCCTCCCCCAGCAAGCAATTTATGAAGCTTGTCTGGTGCGGTTTCGACCGATTATGATGACGACGATGGCAGCATTAATTGGCACAATTCCGATCGCACTTGGGGCTGGTTCTGGCTCCGAAGCGCGGCGACCATTGGGGATTGCGATCGTCGGCGGTCTATTCTTTTCCCAAATTTTGACGCTTTATCTCACTCCAGTTTTCTACATCTATCTAGAATCTTTGCGCCAATATCTCGGTCGGAAAAAGTTAAAACGGGCAATAAATTGAAGTTACAGTGCAAATAGTTTCTTCATCGGTTTGACACCTTTACCGAGAGATACTGCTTCATTCAAATATTCAGAAATCCCAACCGCATCTTCCGATCGTCCGTAATAAAGAGTAGTGATTGTAAAGAGTAGGATCGACGACACCCCGTGCTTCGTGGTTGGTGATGACAACAGTGGCAACATGTCCGCCCCAAAGGCATCATTACTTCAGTAGTCTGCTAACCCGACAGGAGCCTTTACCTGATTCAAAATCTGACGGAGCGCATCACCTTCAAGTACCTCTCGATCGAGCAGAACTTTTGCCGTAGACACTAATAACTCGCGATTTTGTTCGAGAATCTGACGGGCCATCTGATGCGATCGATCGATCGTTTCTTTCAACAGTCGATCGATTTCTGTCGATACTTCGGCACTCACAGCACGACGCACATTATCCCCCTCCAAAAACTGGGACTGATTGCCAGCAAATGCGATCGGCCCTAAAGTAGCGCCCATCCCGTACAGTGTAATCGCTTTCTCCGCCAGACTCGTTGCCTTCTGGATATCATCGCTGGCACCTGTAGATACCTTGCCGAAGATAACTTCTTCCGCCGCACGTCCGCCGAGTAAAGTCGCAATCTGACCGCGAATTTCATCTTCCATCATTAAGAAGCGATCTTCATCCGGCATTTGTAGCGTGTAACCCAGCGCACCGACTCCACGCGGCACGATCGAGATTTTCTCGACCTTACCTCGTCCCGGCATTAAGGCACCCACTAGCGCGTGTCCGACTTCATGATAGGCAACAGTTTGCCGCTCGATCGGATTTAATACCCGCGATCGTTTTTCCAAGCCAACCAAGATTCGCTCGAATGCCAGCTCGAAGTCAGCCATCAAAACCGCCTGCCGATTGCTCCGCGCCGCCATCAGCGCCGCTTCATTCACTAAATTGGCTAAATCCGCACCTGTCAATCCCGAAGTCCGCGTCGCCACCACTGATAAATCGACATCCTCGCCCAACTTCACGTTATTGGCATGAACGGTTAAGATTGCCTCTCTGCCGCTTTTATCGGGTCTGTCAACCACTACTTGGCGATCGAATCGACCGGGACGACGTAAGGCTGGGTCTAACACTTCAGGGCGATTGGTAGCGGCAATCAGAATCACGCCAGAATTACCATCAAAACCATCCATCTCCGTGAGCAACTGATTCAGCGTTTGCTCCCGCTCATCGTTTCCACCGTTTGGATTCGAGCCATTACCGCGCGATTTGCCGATCGCGTCTAGCTCGTCGATAAAGACGATACAGGGCGCTTGTTGCTTGGCTTTGGCGAACAAATCCCGTACCCGCGAGGCACCAACACCAACATATAATTCGACAAATTCCGAACCGGACATACTAAAGAATGGTACGCCAGCTTCGCCCGCGATCGCTTTCGCCAGCAAGGTTTTGCCCGTTCCTGGGGGGCCGACTAGTAATACACCTTTGGGAATTTTGGCTCCAAGGCGGGTATATTTATCGCTATTTTTGAGGAAATCGACAACTTCTTGTAATTCTTGTTTGGCTTCATCAACTCCAGCAACATCGGTGAATTTAATCCCAGTTTTCCCCTTGCCATATACCCGCGCTTTGCTTTTGCCTACGCCCATGACACCATTGCCATCTTCGGTATATTTGAGCAGCAATGCACCCGCACCTACTGCGATTAAGGATGGTAATACTACGCCGATTAGTGCACCCAGCCAGTTATCTGCGGGCGGATTTTTTACTGTGTATTCGACACCATGCGATCGCAATAATTCGGGTAGCTGTTCGTGTTGAGAATCGGGGATGGTAAAGTAGCTTTCTGTACCTGTTTCGGTAGCAACTATATACTCGATGCGATTGAGATCGATCGTCACCTTTTTCACTCGATCGGCTTTAACTTGTGCGAGAAATTCACCGTAAGCTTGTTGAGGAATAGTTGCCATCATATATTAATAGTAGAGTTGATGGAGAAGACAAGGTATTGAAGCGATCGCTCTTTACCTACTCCATCAGCATATTCGATCGGCTTTATTACCCATAGTCGTGTTGCTACGCTAAATCAGACGGGAAACCACACTGTTGTGGGTTAGTCGATCGAAGTCAGTCTTGGTGTAGCGATTTTAATCGATCGAAATATCGATATTATATCTAGTTCTTTGCAGGCGGAAAAATAGCAGCCAGATCGATCGAAATCTCTGGGAATTGGGGCAACTCGATCGGGTCTTGGGGCGAGATGATTTTGATCTCGGTATAAATAGATGAATTGGGTTGACGATATACCTCCAATCGATCGTCGAGCAAGTTAACGATCCAATATTCTTGAATCCCAGCCGCTGCATAGAGATTCGCTTTAATATTTTTGTCAAAATCCAAGCTAGAATCAGCTACTTCAATTACCAACATCAGATCGGATGGACTTGGATGACTATCGAGATAATTATCATCACGTAGACGAGCGATCGTAATGTCTGGTTCGGGTTCGCTATTATTAGGTAATGTAATCGGCTCCTGACAGCGAACGATCGCTCCCTGTTCGATTAACCTCGTTAACTCTCTTACTAATCGTGTAGTCGAAAAAGTATGCCGAGTACCTTTTGCAGCCATGTCGAACATCTGCCCTAAAATTAATTCGATCCGCGCATCTTCAGGAATGATGCCAGCAGCAATCATTTTGTGATATTCATCGATAGTAATAGGTCGAAGTGTAGTACTAACCATGCGATCGATCCCTAACAATACATGTGAGATTTATATTAACATCAGTTCTCTTTCAAGGAGTAGAGGATCGAATCCAATGTTAATAATGACTACCTGACTTACGATGATGGACGGCAGTAACACCAGTAGGATTGAATACCTTGCCACTATCGATCGTGGCATAAATCAACCAATGGTCGCCGCATTCCATCCGATTTTCGACATTACATTCTAGATATGCCAAACTATCAGTTAAGATGGGACACCCATTAGTCGCCGTCTCGGTATTTATCTCCACAAACCGATTTTCGCCAGGTGCAAACGGCTTGAGAAATTGCTTCATGATGGGGATGTGTTTGCCCTGTTCGAGAATATTTAGCACGAACTTACCATCCTTGTGCATCAAAGATTCGATCGCGCGTTCTTTGGCTACAGCGATGGTCAATCCAGGTGGATTAAAGGTTGCTTGAGATACCCAAGAAGCCAGCATCGCCCCAGATAAGTCATCCTGTTGAGTAGTTACAATGGTCATCGAACCCACGATACGTCCGACAGCTTGTTCGACTCGATCGGTTTTAGCTTCAATTACCGTCGCTTTCGGAATACTCGCTTTTTTAGCTTTCTTCACTGCTTGTGCGAAATCTGTTCCCGTTTCTTCGCATTCTTTAAGGGTGATTTCTGTCGGTTTAAATTTAACCCGAATCGGCTCGAATCCGAGTTTGTACCCGGCATCTTTGAGCTTAGTTTCTAATAAATCGATCGCTTCCCCACTCCAACCAAATGAGCCAAATACGCCCGCTAATTTAGTTTTCGCCGCAGTAGATAAAATGACACCCAAAGCCGTCTGAATCGGGGTGGGGGCATGTCCGCCAAGGGTAGGCGAACCGATAATAAAACCAGCACATTTTTCTAAAGCTGTTTTAATTTCGGCAGGTTCGACAAATTCACAATTAATCGATTCTACACTCACACCAGCCTTAGTAATTCCGGCAGCGATCGCTTGAGCAACTGTCGCAGTATTTCCATAAGCGGACGCATAAATTAGCGCGACAGTTAATTCTTGACTGCTTTGTTTTTTGCTCCAGTGGCGATAGAGATTGGTTAACTCGGTCAAACCATATTTAACTAATGGCCCATGTCCGGTGGCGTAGAATGCGATCGGATATTCAGCAATCTTATCTAAAGAAGCCTCGATTTGTTTAGCGGCTGGAGCCATCAAACAATCGAAATAATAACGCCGATCTTCAGAGTATGCTTCCCAACCTTCATCGAAAACTTGATCGCCGCAGACGTGACAGCCGAATAACTTATCACTGTATAAAACTTGGGTCTTAGTGTCGTAAGTCACCATCCGATCGGGCCAGCGGGGAGTCGGGGCGAGGATGAATTTGAGGATGTGTCCTTGCCCGAGATCGATCGAGTCATCACCTTTGATCGTAATAATTTTTAGATCGTCGCGTTCTAGAATAGCTGGTAAAGCGATCGCGGCAGGATTCGAGCAGACGAAGGTAATTTGCGGGGCTACTTCGAGCAGCTTTTTGAGGGTTTCGCCCCGATTGGGGTTGATGTGCCCGAGGATGACGTAATCGATTAGTTTGACGTTGAAACGGCTGTCTAATCCGGCGATGAAGACATCGGTGAAAGAGGAGCCTGGGGGATCGATCAAGGCTTTTTTGTCGCCTTTGATGACGAAGGAATTGGCGGTGGTACCGCGTGCGAGTCCGTATTCGATCTCGAATTTGAGTCGATCCCAGGTGCGGGCGCGGAGGGCGGTGGTTTCGGGGGCGATGGGGTAGGCTTGGAGATCTCTGGGTTGCATGGGCTTAGTGGGGTGTGTAGTTAACACAGAGGGGCACGGAGGGTACACAGAGGTACACAGAGGGGTTAGTTGGCGATGCGTTTGATTCCGTCTTTGAGGTGTTGGACGTTGAAGTTGATGAGGAGACCGATTTTGCGGTTGTAGAGTTTGAGGTAGGTGAGGAGTTGGGCGGAGGCAAGCGGATTGAGCGATTCGACGGCTTTGATTTCGACGATGATTCGGTCTTCTACGAGTAAATCGAGGCGATAACCGCAATCTAGTTTGACTTCTTCATAAATGAGTGGTATTGGTTTTTGTTGTTCGACCTTCAAATCAGCCTTCTTCAACTCATAGCACAAACAAGCCTCATAAGCCGATTCCAATAAACCCGCCCCCAAAACCGTATGCACCTTCATCGCACACCCAATAATCCGCCCCGTCAAATCATCGTTACTCACCAATACCCTCCTCCGTGTACCTCTGTGTAGCCTCCGTGCCCCTCTGTGTTAACTACACACCCGAACGGAGCTAATAGTGGTTCCCCACCCGCCGATGATGCACCGCCGTCAACCCCTCAGCATTCCCCACCCGTCCAGTTTCCACCGTCGCATACACCACATGATGATCGTGACAAGCCATCCGACTCACCACCTCACACTCGATATACGCCAACGCATCCTGTAAAATCGGGCTACCATTCGCCGCCGCTTGCGTCTTCACCCCTTCAAACCGATCCGCTCCAGGTGCAAATCGTTTCAAAAAGTGCCGCATTAAGGTCTGGTAATTGCCCTCTTCGAGCATATTTAGCACGAATTTATCTCCCACTTGCATCAGCGAATCAATCGCCCGATCGTTCGATACTGCGATCGTCAATCCTAAGGGTTCAAAGCTTGCCTGGGTCACCCAGGAAGCCAACATCGCACTACTAAAGTCGCCCTTCTTGGCGGTGATAATATACAACCCACCACTAATCCGTCCCAAGGCTTTATCCAAGTCGGAATCGAGGGATTTCATCTGTTTGATGGCTTTATCCTTCGTCAGTAGTTGTCCTAAGTCAGTTCCGGCTTCTTCGCACTGTTGATAGATCGCTTCGGTGGGGGCTTCCTTGACGCGGATTGGGGGGAAAGCCACGCTCGCGCCGATTTCGCGAAATTTGCTCAATAGTGGGTCTACCGGCTCATCATCGCCGCCGTAGGATTCAAATAGACCGATCGATTGTTTGCCAGTAGCAGCGACGAGAATCGTCCCGATCGCGGCTTGAGCCAGAGCGGAAACTTTACCATGTCCGGGTGGCATCCCGATCGCAATTCCGGTACTCCGACCGACGAGTTCTTGGACTTCTTGAGGATCGGCGGATTTGAGATCCATCATTTCGACGGCGACACCTGTTTTGGTAATCCCCCGCGCCAAAGCTTGAGAAAGTCTATCGCTATAACCATAGTCCGCGACGTAGAAGACAGCTACAGTCGTTTCTCCCTTGGCTTTGAGTTGCGACCAATCTTGATACCGTTGGACGAGTTCGCTGACGTTGTAGCGCAATAGTGGCCCATGTCCGGTGGCAATTGTGCCGACGGTGGGGAGTTCGCCCATCCGTTTGAGCGCAGATAAGACCGATCGAGAGTTGGGTGCCATCAAGCACTCATAATAAAACTGATAGTCTGGTTCGATCTTGCTCAAGTCTTCATCGAATAACACATCCGAGCAATAATGCATCCCAAAGGCATCGCAAGTATAGAGGATTTGGGTGGCTCGATCGAAACTAAAGCTGGTATCCGGCCAATGTAAGTTTGGCGCGATGACAAATTCGATTTCGTGTCCGTTGCCTAAATCGATGACATCGCCGTTTTTAATAATTTGCTTGGTAAATGGCTTGTGGACGAAGTTTTCCAAGAATTGAATCGCCACTTTACTGCCGACGACGGTAACATTGGGCGCAAGGTCGATAATATCTCGGACTAAGCCACTATGGTCGGGTTCGGTGTGGCTGATAATCAGATAATCGAGCTGACTGGGATCGATGAGTCCCTTGAGAGTGTCGAGATATAACTGCCGGAATTTCTCGTGGGAAGTATCGACGAGGGCGAGTTTATCGCCACGAATGATGAAGGAGTTATAAGTGGTGCCGTTTTGCAGTCCAAATTCAATATCGAATCTGTCGCGTTCCCAGTCTAGCGATCGAATGGCGGTCGTATCGATCGCAATGTCTTGAGTTTGAATGGTCAAACGCTTCTGGATCTTATCGGCTAGTACTACCATAATTCTTCACCACTCCCTGCTTGATTCAATAGGTACTTATACTATTGTGCCACGATCCTTTGGATTGGTTCGATCGAAGATCCTATGAGTCGGTTAAGCCTAGCTAATCGCTGCTGCCAGCTAGATCCCTAAACCTGGAGTTACTTATTTTTTGAGTTGCTACTGACAATAACTATCGTGAAAGCGATCGCTGTAGGTAAAGCTAAAATGATTCCTAAAATTAAGCCTGCAAGGGTACAGCTAGCCAATGAAATCTGGGCTAGTTCGAGATTTCCGACTTTTTTAGCTTGGTAATAGGGCAAACAGCCACACAGCATCCCCATCACGATTGCCCCAAATATTTGTCCGACAACAAACCCAGTTACGCCGTTCGCGGATAATATCGCAATTGCCAACCCTGCGACGAACGCCGCAATCCCGATCGCAACTTTAGAAATGGGCTGTTGCTTGGTGCTCATCAGATCTGCTCCTGATTTAATAATTGCTACTTCTCTCAGGATGGACACAATCGTCCACCAAATTTACATTAGAGATGTAGTTTTTTGCGCTAAGTTTACTACTGGCGCTCTCGATGTCCGTGAGTAGGACAGGGCGGTGCAGAGATAGACTTATCCAACCATCCGACAGCTTGAGCAAATCGAGCTAACGCTTCTTCGGATTGGTCTTTGAGTAAAAATACCAGCGCTGCAGCAGCTTGTTCTTTGGCGCGGGCGCGACGATTGGATTTGAGCTGATGCCAGTTGCTTTCATCGATCCGAAGCCGTTCGGCGAGAGCCTGAGCGAGTTCCAGCGTGGTAAGATTGTCTGTAGTGCTTTGGGTGCTGGGAGACATGAGAGTTATGACCTGAATTTAGGCATATTAATAATAACGCTATTGAAATTGTATTGCCGACTATGACTCAGAATGCTAACCCAGTGAATGAGGAAACTGAATTAGGTCTCGAAATCGATCGATTAGAAATAGAGATTGCCGATCTCAAGCATCGCCATGCCGATGTCCAGTTGGCCGAACGGGAACGAGTTGTCTTGCAACGGCATCGGAATGAATTGAAATCAAAGAGTCAAAATCGTCCAGAGGTTCGTCAGGAACTTCAGGAAATTAAGACGCGGTTGGAAGAGTTGGAGCTACTATTAGAATCTCGCTTATTAAATCTCTGGGAACCCTTCTGGCAAGCAGTTAGATTTGGTGGATTGGGAATTGCGATCGGTTGGTTTCTCTGTTCGTGGGGCAAATAAATTTCTATCCTCAATCTGATATTTCTAAGTTTGAGTTACTAAATATATTAACCTAAAAATTTGCTCAGATCGAACTCTGGCACTCGATCGGCTGTCGGCGCAATATTCCCGATCGAATTCTGAGTGACTGATAGCATTAATAAAATTCGTTCTGTGTAGTCTACTGCACCGCGTAATTCTTGTTGTAAAATTTCTAATCCGCCGTTAGCGTATTCTTCAAAGATGTGGATGCGTTGTTCCTCAAAATCAGCGCGATCTGGTGAAATCACATTAATATTTTCAGTAGCCGCAATCGCGATTAGTTTGATGACTGTATCGTAGCCGCGCGCGATAAATATTTCACTACTAATCGGCCCTGGTTCTTTCTTCGATATTTCACCTAGCGGTAATCTTTGCTCGTGCTTAGCACCCAATACTGCTGCAAATAAAATGACATCGGCATAAGTTTGAAATGGACTATTGTTTTCTGGCGATGCAACCAGAGATTTGACTAATTCGGCTTTGTCTTTAGCAACTCGAACCCGATTTTCAGACATTTACACTCACATTCTAAATTACTGCATATTTAACATTGCCGATCGGATTTCGAGCGCGATCTATCCTCAAAATCTGCGTGGTGGCGGGAAAGGACGCGCGGGTGGCCGGGGTCGGACGAGAATTATTCGTGGTGGTGGTCTTCTGCGAATTCTTGGGGGTGGAAAAGGACGAATGGGCGGTCGCTGTGCGAGTTGCATTGATGGTAGCGGTAACCGAAGTTGAGAGGCAGTACTAATTTCGCTCGGATTAGCTCCGAGCGTTACCATCGCAATCAATCCATAACTGAGGCATTTACGCATGACGCTTGCTGGTTTGGTAAATGTGGATGGCGAACAAATAATCGAGGACTGGTTCTGTAGCAGCGATTGCGATCGCCGCTACCATCGTACCCTCTCTAACATATTACCTAACTCAAGTTGCTACCTATAAGCAAAGCGGTTAGAAACCGCCTCTCGGAATGCAAAGTCCGCCTTCGAGGACTAACTAACTAGTCCGCGAAGCGAAAAGTGCGGTCTTGGGGTTTCCCCAAGTAGAGCACCTTTTCAAGACACAATCGTTGGCGTTCGAGTGGGTAGCAACTTGGGTTACCTAGTAATCCCCAGCAATCCGATGCTCGGTTTCAGCAAACTTTTCATCCGATCCGGCTTCTGTTGTAAATAACGATACGATAATTCCGACTGCAAATGATAGCGGAATCGTTACTAAACCAGGATTTTTGAGCGGAAAAATTGCCGATTCATGCTTGAGCACATCGATCTGAATTGCTGGCGATAAATAGATTAAAATTAACGCCGAAACCGTACCGACGAGGATACTGGCAACAGCACCCTTGGTAGTCAAGCCTTTCCAGAGCATTGACATTAATAATGTCGGGAAATTGGCACTAGCTGCGATCGCAAATGCTAGCCCCACCATATAAGCAACGTTTTGTCCTTTAAAGATAATTCCCAAAATCATCGCCAGTACACCCAATAGCAGCGTCGCTACCCGCGCAACTTTTAATTGTTCGGTTTCATCAGCTTGACCCTTTTTAACCACATTCACCCACAAATCGTGGGATAAAGCCGCTGCGCCAGATAGAGTCAAACCAGCGACTACTGCTAAAATAGTTGCAAACGATACCGCTGCAATGAACCCTAAAAACGGACTGCCACCTAATACTTGTGCCAAAATTGGCGCGGCCATATTACCCGATTTATCGATCGCGCCAGCCGCACCGAGGGGATGTAAAATACTTTCTTTCCCGACTAGTACCATCGATCCAAATCCCAGGATAAAAGTCAGCAGGTAGAAAAAGCCGATAAAAATTGTTGCATACATTACCGAAGTCCGGGCTGTCTTGGCATCGGGTACAGTATAAAACCGCATTAGGATGTGGGGTAAGCCAGCAGTCCCTAGCATCAACGATAGCCCCAATGACATTGCATCGAGCGGATTTGCGACCTCCTTGCCAGGTGCTAGGACTGCATTACCGTATTTTTCGGCGGCGGCGGCAAATAGATTGAGGGGATTGAAGCCAAATCTAGACAGGACGAGGATTGCCATCACCGTCGCGCCACCTAACAGAAGCACGGCTTTAATAATCTGTACCCAAGTAGTGGCGATCATCCCACCAAAGATTACGTAAGCGAGCATGACACAGCCAACGATGACGATCGCCAGGGTATAATCCAATCCAAATAAGAGTTGAATCAAGCTACCAGCACCGACCATTTGGGCGATTAAATAGAAGCTAACTACGGCTAAAGTTCCGATCGAAGAGGCAATTCTCACGGGTGTTTGTTGGAGCCTAAACGCCACAACATCCGCGAAAGTATATTTGCCCAAATTCCGCATCGGTTCGGCAATTAAAAACATCACAATCGGCCAACCAACTAAAAATCCGATCGAGTAAATCAAGCCATCGAAACCATTTAAAGCAACTTTTCCCGCAATTCCCAGGAAACTTGCCGCACTCATAAAGTCGCCTGCTAAAGCCAAGCCATTTTGGAAACCGCTAATATTGCCACCCGCAGTATAGTATTCAGACGTACTCTTAGTTTGTCTAGCCGCCCAGTAAGTAATCCCCAGGGTAAAGGAGATAAATACCAAGAAAAAAGTAATCGCGATCGGGTTGAATTGCCCTAATGGTATGTTATTCATCGATTCAATATATTGGATAAAATAAGCATTGGATTAGTTCCGATTTCGTAATCGCTCTAACTGACTATCGTAATTATTATTCGTCCAGCGTACATAAATGTAAATCAGTACCCAGGCAGTCACGATTGTCAGGGCACCTAACAAAATCCCGATCGAGAGTCCAGGCACGATGGTTTTGCCCATCAACTCTTTATTAAAAGCGACCAGAAAAATAAACCCAAAATAAACAAACATCATCGCCGCAGTCAACCAGAGCGAGATCCGCCAGCGTTGATTGGCAAGAGCGCGTAAAGATTTCAAGCGATCGCTCATAATCGGGATATCCATGTATTTGACTACAACATTTTAGGTTGAAATGGAACGAGCCGATCGTTAAGTTAGAGGCACTCGTTGTCTTCGACGTTCGGGCAGGACACATGTGTCTGGGTGGGTTCGGATCGCTCGATCGAGTGAAGATCCTGTTGAATTGAGCTGGAAAGCACTAAAATTAAGAACAGCAGCGTCTAAATTGTCGAAAATTGTGCATTGTTGCCTAACGAAGATTGCCCGATCTGCTCGTATGTATCGCTTTGCTGTGTGCAATCGCCCAGCACATCCCGCTCTGACGATAAGTTGCTGTATTTTTACCTTTACCCAGCCTGCTCGATCGAAATATGAACATTCTCACCGATTTACTCTCCCAAAAAACCCCAGCCACTCAGCAAAAGAAACAGCAAAAAGGCATTCAAATTAAAACCGAACGGGAAATTGCGATCATGCGTCAATCGGCGCGAATTGTCGCGACGGTACTTAAGGAAATCACTGGGATGGTAGAGCCAGGGATGACTACCGCCGATCTCGATGCCTATGCCGAAAAACGGATTCGGGCAATGGATGCGATCCCGAGTTTTAAAGGGTTATACGGGTTTCCCGCCTCGATCTGTGCCAGCATCAATAATGAAGCAGTGCATGGCATCCCCAGCAAGAAGCGAGTTCTCAAAACGGGTGATGTTCTCAAGGTCGATACCGGTGCATTTTTCCAAGGATTTCATGGCGATTCTTGCATCACGATCGGGATCGGCGAAGTCACTCCCGCTGCTGCCAAACTGATCCGCGTTGCCGAGGAAGCACTCTATAAGGGCATCGAGCAGGTCAAAGAAGGCGCATACCTACTGGAACTTGCAGGTGCGATCCAAGACCATGTGGAGTCAAATGGCTTTAGTGTCGTCGAAGATTTTACCGGACATGGAGTAGGTCGCAATCTCCATGAAGAACCATCCGTCTTTAACTTCCGGACGCGCGAAATGCCAAATGTCAAGCTCCGTGCTGGCATGACGATCGCGATCGAGCCGATTATCAATGCTGGCTCGAAGATGACAGAAATGATGAAAGACAAATGGACGGCGGTAACGATCGATAAGTCGCTATCGGCTCAGTTCGAACATACTGTGTTGGTCACTAAAGAGGGTTACGAGATTTTGACCGATCGAAATTTAGTTTAGGAAATAAAATTAATGACTGGCACAAAGGGGAGATTTTAGTGGTCTCCCCTCTGTGTGTTTAAATATCTTTTATTAGTTTGTCTGCGATCTTTGCTATATAAGTTAAACTCAAACCAGACAATCGCTAGACCTTTGAATAAATTCTTGCCAACTCGATTTTCCTGCTAGTCGTGAATTAGCTATTCGATCGAGTGAAAAAGCGCTCCTGCTAGATGATTTTCTACAGGAGCGGTTGCGCCGCAAATCGATAAATCCGCAACCGATCGTCCTCATAATAAATCCGGCTATCGGGATGATGCTGGCGATAAGTCTCACAGAGTTGGAGGGTCGCAGTTGCCAATTGGCGGCGACCGCTCGGAGATCGGTAATGACGGTAGGTGGGATCTGTGAGCACCGAGTAACCCACTGGCGACTCCCGCTTGTCGCTATTGAAGGGACGTTTTTCGGCAAAGACTAGCAACTGGGTGGCGCTGGGAAATCTAAAGTCAGCAGCAGCAACACGATCTTTATATTTATCGGTAAATTTAGCCAGATCTTCATACCAGCCGCGACCATATACCTGAGATAGTTGCTCGATCGGAGCTACGACTGTCCAGCGATGATGGGGAAAGAGATAACCGATTTCTACTGCTTTGCGGGCGGCAGCATCATATTCTAGATAGTTAATCTGCGGTGGTGGCGGCAGACAAAAATTGAGCGTTGTTGCGATAAAAATTGTTAGACATACAGGTGCCGACCAACTTGCCAATACCAATCTGCCCACTGCGGCGACCGCCATAAATAGTAAGCCAACTAGCAGACTCAACCCGATCGGTAATGTCGTAAATATCCCCTGTAACAGCGGAAAATTACTCTCTGGCACCGCAGTTAGCAGCCCTAATACGACCCATGCAGTGCTAAGTGTAAACAGTGCCATCTGCCTGCCAAAAATCATCCCAAAGCCAGCCAACAAGCTCAACGGCAACAAACTTGGCGAAATTGTTGCGACCAAGAGCACACAGCAAACAGTATTAGCGATCGCTTCGGTACGCTGTGGCGATCGCGCGATGTGTGTGCTACATCCTAAACCTAGCACCACAAACACCGCACCCACTTCGAGATCGCTCACAGCCCACGATCGAATCAATCCGTTATGTAAATTATCCTGAAGCGCACCCAACCATTGCTGGATTGCCACGGGGAACCAACTGGAGATTGGTAGATTAACGGCGAATAAATAAGCCCCCAGGCTATAGGTAGCGGCTAATGCGGCCGCCCCACTTTTGGTCAAACATCTGACTGTGTAGCCGAGACTCAATACCAATAACGTCCCAAAAATTGCCCCGAGTAAATTGACAACTTGGAGGGGGTTAACGCCACTGAGCGCTGAGATAAAGGCCGCTAGACTCGGAAAAATCGGCAGATAATTAACATGCGGTAAGTCCCGAGCCAAAATCTGTTGGGTAATTAGTAGTTGGGTATAAGTATCGGGATGACTGAACCGAAATTCGGTGAGCGGATGCTCGAATCGCAAGACAATTGTAAATCCGATAATGGCAATCGTGCCGATCGATGCTAACAAAATCAGTGGCGGACTCCACTGCTGTAGATCGAATCGCGCCTGCACCAGTCGAGCTGCAAATTGCCAGGGTAATGATAGCCACCGAAACAGTTGCCGCAACGATAACCCGCGATCGAAAATATCGATCGTCGCGATCGCAATTCGTTCGCCTAACTGCTGAAATTTAACTTGAGACTGCCACTGGTGGCTAGACATCCAACCGATGCCCAGTCCGGTTAGATATACCAATACCGCAGTCAACCACGTAAATAGCCCCAACTTCGCCCACAAAATACTCCCGATCGCCAGCGTTGTTACGGTGCGCACGAACGCCCCCACCATCCGACTAGACAGGGATGGTAACGACACCTGTGGGAATGCAACCAGTGGGAGCAATCCAAACAAAGTTATAAAAACTACTACCACCCACACACTGGCGAATAGATCGATAATCAACGGCGGCTGCGCAAACACAATTATTTATTCATTAAATATACTAGTCACTTACTTACTATGCCCTTTTCCCACTGCTATCTTCATCGCGGGGAATCCGAGCGGCATTAAAAACTACCACATCGGGAAAGAATGTTGTCTTGTCGCGTTCCCTCCAGCAGAGAACATGGCAAGCCATGCGCTCGATTGAGTTTAATTTTATTTTACAGGGAAATCGCGAGCGCCCAAACTGCGTTCCAAACCGCTCGGCGATCGCCTATAATAATCTTTCGTCGATCTTCAGGAGCTAAAATTACGGCTTATACGCGCCCCCTCGCCACTCTAATCGAGCAATTACAGCGGTTGCCTGGAGTAGGCCCTAAATCTGCTCAGAGATTAGCTTTACATATTCTCAAACGCTCTCAATCAGAAGTCGAACAACTGGCGCAAGCGCTGCTCGATGCCAAACAGCAAGTTGGATTGTGCCAAGTCTGTTTTCATCTCTCCGCCGAACCGACTTGTGATATCTGTCGCAATCCCCAACGCGACGATCGCACGATTTGCGTCGTGGCTGATTCTCGCGATCTGATTGCCTTAGAAAAAACCCGCGAATATAACGGGAAATATCACGTCTTAGGCGGGACGATTTCACCGATGGATGGCATTGGTCCCGAACAATTAAATATTACCTCGTTAGTCCAGCGGATCGATCGTCAAGATGTTAAAGAAGTAATTATTGCGGTGAGTCCGACAGTCGAAGGAGAGACAACCACATTATATTTAGCACGACTAATTTCACCTCTGACAAAAGTAACTAGAATCGCCTTTGGGTTGCCCATGGGTGGCGATCTCGAATATGCTGATGAAATAACTCTCGTCCGCGCTTTAGAAGGTAGACGAGAGATAAATTGAGTGGGAATAACCGATCAAGCCGAATAGCTCGCCATCAATTGGCAATTTAGCCTAAATAACCAGCAGTAACAGATAATGGAGCGTGGGAGATCTCGATCGAGCAGTCGATCGGATATCTAAACAATAGAGGATACTAAGTTAGTTTTTCTCGATCGAAACAACTAGTCGACCTAATTGTTTTTTGAGAGTTAGGACAGCTAAAAAATAGAGGATCCTAAGTTAGTTTTTTCTTGATTAGAACCACTAATTGACCTAATTGTTTTTTGAGAGTATCGAGATCGTTTTCCAGTTGGATGACCTTGTTGACAACTGCTTGATGTTGAATATCTTTAGCATTTTGAAAAGTATCGAACTTGGCAGTCAAACCTTGAATTTCAGCTTGTCTGGATTGGTTAAGCTCTAGCAGCTGTGCTTGTAATGCTTGGATCTCTCTACTGGTAGATTGTTGCAGTTCGGCGATTTGTGATTGCGAGAGATCGAGTTGAGCTTGTAATCGAGCGATTTCATTGCTACTAACTTGGAGTTCGCTCGTAACTGGAGTCACAGCAGGTAATTCAGCCAGACGCGGCCGAGCTTTGCGGGCTTTGGTCATCGCTACCCGAATCGCATCTGCCAGTACGATTCGATCGAATGGCTTTTCAATGAATTCAAAATACTCAAACGGTTCGGAGATCTTACTAGTTACCTCTTCTTTTTTCCCTGACATTAAGACCAGGGGAATTTTTTGGAATTCTGGATGAGCTTGAATTTGTTGAAATACATCCCAGCCGCTCATTTTTGGTAAGATAAAATCTAGCATAATTAGTGCGGGATGTTCTTGCTCGACAAATTGGATGCCCTCCAAGCCATCTTTGGCTTCGATGACTTCAAAGTCACCTTCTGGCAGCATATCGCGGACGGTTTTGCGGATCACTCGACTGTCATCGATCACCAAGATTTTGCTACTTGCCACACTTAACTCCTTTATATCTTGCAGTTTTGTTAATTTAGGTCTGGTTACTAGTCGTTACTCCCATCTTTTAATTCAGACTATTTAACCTAGTTTCAGTAAGAATTTATCAAGCTGGTGGGAAATTACGCTCTCAATGGAGAATTGCTAAAATCTAAAGTACTACTTCTGACTCTACATCTTATTACCGATCGTAATCTAACACCCATCTCTAATATGCCCTCATCTCCAGCAGATTTAGCTAAGTGGCGCTCCGAAATTCAATCTCTTCCACCGTGGTTGCGCCGATCGATCGGGACGGCTAGCGAATTATCAACAGTTCAGCAGATTGTCAAACAGCGTCAGATCCATACGATCTGCGAAGAAGGCCGTTGTCCGAATCGGGGCGAGTGCTACAGTCAAAAAACAGCAAGTTTCCTGCTAATGGGGCCAACCTGCACCCGCAGTTGTGGTTTTTGTCAGGTGGATAAAGGTCACGCTCCGATGCCGCTAGATCCGCAAGAACCAGCAAAGGTTGCTGAAGCCGTTAAATTGCTGGGCTTGCGTTATGTGGTGTTGACCGCAGTAGCGCGAGACGATCTCGAGGATGGCGGGGCAGGGTGGTTTGTAGCGACGATCGCGGCAATTAGATCGATCGCGCCCGAAACGCAAATCGAGGTGCTGACTCCAGATTTTTGGAGTGGCAAGGATGCGGCGCTATCTCAACAACAGCGAGTAGCCACCATCGTTGGCGTAAAACCTGCTTGTTATAATCATAATATCGAAACTGTCGCCAGACTACAAGATCGCGTGCGGCGGGGGGCAAAATACACTCGATCGCTAGATGTATTGCGCTATGTCAAAGCGTTAGATCCGAATATTCCAACTAAATCAGGTTTGATGCTGGGGCATGGCGAGACTGAAGCCGAAGTGCTAGCAACTTTACAAGATCTCCGATCGATCGATTGCGATCGGGTCACATTAGGGCAATACATGCGCCCATCGCTGGAACATCTCCCCGTCATCAAATACTGGACACCAGCAGAATTCGATCGCTTGGGATCGATCGCCCGAGCATTGGGGTTTGAGCACGTTCGCTCTGGGCCGTTAGTCCGAAGTTCCTATCATGCCGGAGAATAGTCAGGATACTTAACTCGATCGCTTTTTACGTCGGGAGACAAAGGCGTGTGTGCATCGCAAATCGCTGCTATATTTACAAAACCTGCCTCCGCAGGTTGCAGAAAACCTTAGTCTGCGGAGCGGCGAGCGCTCTGGAGGAAACCTCCAGGTTTAGCGTGCCAAGACAGGCAGACTTTGCAGCAATAGTGGCGGTTTTAACCGCTAGCAGCTTTTCAGACACCCTCTGAGGGGAAAGTGTCCAGTCGATCTCAAAAACATTAAATCATCCCTGAAATCAGCAACCCCTTGCCATTCAAACAGAGCAAGGCATACCTGAGTTTTAGACTCTTTCGGCTGCGGCAACTTCTAAGCGCGTTTTCAACACCGAATCAGGATTGAGGCTCATCGAATCAATGCCCTCATTGACCAGAAACTTCGCAAATTCAGGATAATCGCTCGGTGCCTGTCCACAAATCCCAATTTTGCGCCCGTGTTTGTGAACGGTTTGAATTGCCTTACTAATCATTTGTTTGACGGCATTGTTACGTTCGTCAAATAAATGTGCCACCAATTCAGAATCGCGATCGATCCCTAAAGTGAGCTGAGTCAGATCGTTAGAACCGATCGAGAAACCATCGAATATTTCGCAAAATTCATCCGCGAGGATAACATTACTTGGCAACTCACACATCACATAAACTTGCAAATCGTTCTCGCCTTGCACCAGACCATTTGTCGCCATTTCTGCTAATACCCGCCGTCCTTCTTGAGGCGTTCGGCAAAATGGCACCATTAAAATTACGTTGGTTAAACCCATTATGTCGCGGACTTTCTTCATCGCCTGACACTCCAAGGCAAATCCAGCGCGATAGCGATCGTCATAATAGCGCGAAGCCCCTCGCCAGCCGAGCATCGGATTTTCTTCGATCGGCTCAAATTGTCTGCCACCCAGTAAATTAGCATATTCGTTACTCTTGAAATCGCTCAAGCGGACGATGACAGGTTTGGGATAAAATGCCGCCGCGATCGTGCCGATCCCTTCAGCGAGGTTGTCGATAAAAAATTGACTCTTATCTACATATTGCGCTGTTAATTTAGCAATTTGATTAGCCGCAACTTTATCCTTTAACTCATTAAAGTTAATTAAGGCTAATGGATGTATTTTAATGCGATCGGCAATCACAAACTCCATCCGCGCTAACCCGACCCCATCATTTGGCAGCGCACTTAAGGCAAATACCCCTTCGGGATTGCCCACATTCATCATGATTTTGGTGCGGGTAGGCGGTAGATTTTCAAGCGAAATTTCATCTACGCGATAAGGGATTAAACCTTGATAAACTCGACCAGTTTCCCCCGTTGCACAACTAACTGTGATATCTTGTCCCGATCGAATTACCTCTGTCGCATTACCGCAACCAACGATCGCCGGAATTCCCATTTCGCGTGCGATAATCGCGGCATGACAGACGCGTCCACCAGTATTTGTGACGATCGCACTGGCTTTTTTCATAATCGGTTGCCAATCGGGATCGGTACGATTTGTGACTAATATTTCCCCAGCTTGAAATAAATCGATCTCCCGCAGATCTAAAATTACACGTGCTTTTCCCTGACCGATAGTTTCACCTACTGCCCGACCAGTAATTAGCTCGGTACCCGATGCTAACAACTGATATGTTCGTAATACATTTGCCGATCTTTGCGATCGAGTGGTTTCCGGACGCGCTTGGACGATAAATAATTCTTGAGTGATGCCATCTTTGGCCCATTCGATATCCATTGGTGTATAAACACCATGTACTTGTGAGTAATGTGATTCGATCGAGCAAGTCCAGCTTGCTAGTTGCAGAATTTCATCATCATTTAAGGCAAACATCTCGCGCTCCGATCGCGAAACTGAGATATTTCTAGTTAGTTTAGAACCGCTAAGATCGTAAACCATCTTAATTTCTTTGCTACCCAATTGTTTTTTAACGATCGGGCGATATCCCTGTTGGAGTGTTGGCTTAAAGACTAAATATTCATCAGGATTGACGGCACCTTGGACGACAGTTTCACCCAATCCATAAGCAGCGGTAATCAGGGCAGCATCTTTGAAACCTGACTCGGTATCGATCGAAAACATCACTCCAGATGCCGCTAAATCGGAGCGCACCATCTTTTGAACGCCGATCGACAGTGCTACCTCAAAATGGTCGAAACCGTTGTTGTGGCGGTAAGAAATCGCGCGATCGGTAAATAGCGATGCAAAGCATTTCGCACAGGCGGCAATCAGTCCGTTCGTGCCGTGGACGTTGAGATATGTCTCTTGCTGTCCCGCAAAACTTGCATCGGGTAAATCTTCGGCAGTGGCACTCGATCGCACGGCAACATCGGTATCCGCGCCATATTCTCGACACAATTGTTGATAGGCTGTAACGATCGCAGCTACTAGTTCTGGTGGGAACGGAGTTTGTAAGATGAGTTCGCGGGCTTGGTTGCCACGTTGACGCAAGTTTTCACCATCTTCAACATCCAAATCTACGAAGATATCGCGTAACTTTTGCTCCAAACCAGCGCTGGCAATGAAGTAACGATAAGCATCAGCGGTAGTCGCAAACCCCGTCGGCACTTTTACACCTTTTGCGGTCAACTGCTGAATCATCTCGCCTAATGAGGCATTTTTACCACCTACCAGCGCGATATCGGCAATGCCAACTGCTGCCAACTGTAGAACGAATACTGGTAGGGAATAATATTCGATCGATTGGGAATTTTTATTAGTGGGGCGCATTAACAAATATCTCTTTAGGAAGGGATTTGAGAATTTTAGCTTAGGTTCACACTACGATCCTTCTTTATGGTAGCGGCAATATGGGACGAGCATCGAATTTAAGTCTTCACCCAATTTTCCGCAGATAAATTGAGGAAGTTGTGAGGATGCGAGGATTTGTTGCAAAAATATCATCTGAAGAGCGTAAAACTCGATCGGTTAGCGATCGGTTAAGAATTTTTGCGCGGGTTGTCGGTCGATCGATTATTTTTCGGCAACGTGGGAACTATAGAAATAAGCTAAAAAAATTTAGGTTCGATCGTGTCTTCAGCAACAGAATTTATCGGGCAGGTTTTACACCAGCGGTATCGGATCGATCGGCAGTTAGGCAAAAAGACTGGCAGACGGACATTTTTAGCGATCGATCTGCATACCGAGTTACCTGTCGTAATTAAATTGCTAATGTTTAATAACGAGTTTATTTGGGACGATCTCAAATTGTTCGAGCGAGAAGCAGAAACCCTCAAACATCTCGATCTACCATCCATTCCGCGCTATCTAGACTATTTTGAATTTGACTTACCCAAGTTAAGCGGTTTTGCATTGGTGCAAACCTATCTCGACGCACCATCCCTGGAAGAAGTAGTAAGTGGAGGACGACGTTTTACCGATCTAGAGTTACGAGAATTAGCCACATCGCTCCTCGATATTCTCGATTATTTGCACTCGCTCCAACCACCCACGATCCACCGCGATATCAAGCCCAGCAATATTCTCCTCACTAATCGATCGGGTAATAGCATCGGCGACGTGTATCTGGTAGATTTTGGCTCTGTCCAAAATGTAGCAATTCAGGATGGCGGTACGATGACCGTAGTTGGCACCTACGGCTATATGCCACTGGAACAATTTGGCGGGAAAACTGTGCCAGCTTCCGATCTTTACAGTTTAGGCGCGACCTTAATTTATACGATAACGGGTACCCATCCGGCGGAATTGCCCCAAGAAGACGGCCAAATTCAATTACCAGCAAATCTGAGTAACGGCTGGCAATGTTGGCTAAAAAAAGCGATCGCGCCCAGTCTCAAAAACCGCTTTCCCGATATTAAAGCAGCAAAGCTCGCACTAGGACAATTGGATGAGTCCGCGATTATTACCACCGCAAAACCTTATGGTAGTACGCTGATTTTAACTAAAAATGTCGATTCGATCGAGATTACCAGTCAAGAGCGACGTTATCCAATTTCTTGGGGAACAGTAGCGATCTTAAGCTTGTTCATCTTGCCATTTGCACCACTTCTACCGATTATTTACAACTTTTTTTATTACCTTTTTGTTAAAATCCAAGTACGAATCGACAATGAGACGATCGGGAGTTATTACAAATTAGGTCAACTACAATTTAAGCAGAATTCAAGTAGCCCCCGTTCGCGCATCGATCGGCTCCAGTATCATCATATGTTCCACGCAAAAGGTAAGAATCAGGTAGAGGCAATCAAGGAAGTTATCATCGCCGCTGGTGTAAACGAATATCGAATTAAGTGTAGCAGTGAGACTGAAGCTGAATGGTTGCTAGCCGAACTAAGCGAATACTTAAATTTACCAATGGGCAAACATCCCGATTCCGAGCAATATCGGGAACAGAATTTACGCTCGTCCTAATTTAGCGATCGCTAATTTCGTCAAGACCACTAGCAAGATTCCTCCGCTTGATACCGCGAGCGACTCCCCACAGTGAAATCTTCGTTCGAGCATTATCGTTAGGAACCTAATTATTACCAAGCGCCAGTGCGATCGAGAAATGGCGATCGAGCGGGTGCAGACCAGCGCAACGGCAAACTACCGGAAACTCGATACCCCGCACCAACCTCAAACCGAATCAACCGTTCCGCACCTACAAACTTAGAAAGTTCGTCGCCGTCCCAGATTGTTGCTGCCGTACCCGTTAAATACAACAAATCTCCCCGATCGAAATCGATAAATAACAATCCCGCACGCGAATCGAGCAACAAATTGCCGATCGTGCTGAAGTGCAAATTACCAGAAAAGTCCGGAAAAGTGAGCGTCCGCGCGTTATCGACCCGCACGAATCCCGGTTTACCGCCACGATGTGAGACATCTATGCCCTCACTCGGATGGCTGCGATTGCCTCGAAATGTTGTCGCGATGAAAAATGTATCAGCGGCAGTAATTATCGCACTCTCTGCTTCGCCGATCGGATCGAGTAATGCGATCGACTGAGGTACGGTCACTGCCAGGAACTCATCAACCGATTCAAGCGTGCGCGCTTGGATGTACTGCGGACAGTTGCCAAAACTCTGCCCCACCCGCACTGTGAAACCAGTTGCCTCGATCGCGCTAATGTTGCCGTTCAACCGATTGCGGCGACGGGTGGCTAGTTCGATGCCCAACAAGCCAATATCTGCACCTGGAGTTAATGTCGTGGCGATCGGATCGCCAAATAGTGGTTTTGTGGTGACTTGTAGCGTTCGCTCGTCTGGTGTGGAGAGAAAGCCAGCTTCCCCTGTCAATATCGAAGCCCAGAGTCGCCCCTGTCGATCGAGCGTTCCGGCAACCAGGAACGGCAATTGCGCAAAAAATTGCCGATGTTGCTCGGTCAAATAATCGCGAATTATCCGCCTGCCCTGTGCTTCGATGCGATCGCGGACACCTACTCGCTCCTGAATCGCGATCTCTCCTGCATGAAACGGTGATTCTTGGTGAGACCATCCTGAATCAATCATCTTGTTTGCCCTCCTTATTAGGAACTGTCAAGCCACGAGGAGACATCCTCTACTTCTTCTCAGCGTTGGGGAGGTTTCCATTACTCATGTCTTGCACCAGTACATAAAAACTGGTGAAATCATCACAAAACTTACTCCTGAGTACTAGCCAATAGCCACTAGCCACTAAATCACTAGTAACTTAGTTTTGATGCAAGATGTGAGATTATCTACACCGCTAACCCAACTTTTGTATCGATCATCGGCACGAAACCAGGAAGTCGCTCGATCTGCGTCAGCCATGCTCGGATCTGGGGATAAGGCTGAAGTGAGATATCGCCTTCAGGGGCGTGTGAAATATAGGAATAGCAAGCAACATCAGCGATCGTCGGCGCATTACCAACCAGAAACTGTTGTCTGGCAAGGTGGGTTTCCATTAGTTTAAACAGATTATCGGCGATCTGCTGAGCGCGATCTTTATCTAGCTTTGCGCCAAGGATGTTAACGAGCCGAGCTGCGGCAGGCCCATTGGCAATCTGGCCCGCTGCGACCGACAGCCAGCGTTGAACTCTCGCGGCACCCTCTGGGTTGCTGGGAAACCAACTAGAGTCAGCATATTTCATGGCCAGATAAACCAAAATCGCATTGGAATCGGCGATCGTTACTCCACTATCGTCGATCGCAGGAACCTGCCCGAAGGGATTGATGTTCAGGAATTCTGGCTGCTTGTGTGCGCCTGCGGCTAGATCCACATCGATCGCCTCGAATGGCAAACCGAGAAGCGATAGCAACAGCTCGACGCGATGGGCGTGACCGGAAATAACATGACGGTACAATCGAATCGGTTGCTGTGGGTGATTTTTTAACATGGTATTCTTCCCCTACGAGTGGATTTGCTACTGTACCGAACGAACGGTACAGTAGCATCTTAACCGAACGAACGGTACAATGTCAAGGAACGAGTCAAACATCCCGATCGAGTAACCAAATGTCTAAAGATACAGCAATTGCGGAACTGCTGACGGTATTTCAGCGGTACGGCTATGAAGGTGCAACCCTCGCAAAGCTATCAGCAGCAACAGGGCTAGGGAAAGCTAGCCTCTATCACTATTTTCCCAAGGGTAAAGAAGAGATGGCCGCAGCTGTGTTGGATTATCTCGATCGCGGGTTGCAAGAAAATATCCTGGCACCGCTCCACAGCGATCTGCCACCAATCGATCGGCTGATGGCGATGACCGATCGGCTCGATGAGTTTTACTGTCATGGCTCGCAAGCATGTCTGCTGGCACTGCTAAGCGTTGGTGAAGCGCACGATTTGTTTCAACCTCAGATCCAACGTACTCTTACCCTCTGGATCGATGGCTTGACAACAGTAGCGATCGCGGCAGGTATCGCTCCACAAACCGCTCGGCTGCGAGCTGAGGATGCAGTGGTACAAATTCAGGGGGCACTGGTATTGGCACGGGGATTGAACGATCCAACTATTTTCCGACGAGTGTTACAACGTCTCCCAGCAATACTGTGCAATTCGCGCTTGCCACTTTCTCAATCGCCGATCGGGAAGTCGTAGCTGTTTGAATCTCGGATTGTATTATTGTATTGAGAAAGTTTATAATTACGAATAACAAGTTAGGACATTACTGGATGGCTGAGTAACTTGGTGATTTTTCTGAGCAACTGTTCGGGATTTACTTGTTTCCACAGATAATCATCGATATATTGCTTGACAGCAGGACTGAAAATATCTTCTTTTGAGGCGATCGCGAGCATACGGGTATCACCGATCGTATTAGAATTACGAATATTATGAATCAATCGATCGACTATTTCCGGATCGATCGTCAGATCGATAATGAGTAAATCTGGTTGAAACATCGATATTTGTCGAAATGATGATTCGGCAGAGAGCAACCATGTCACTTGATATCTAGCA